>NZ_JACSQV010000003.1:279520-283666 GCF_014836445.1 Cellulomonas avistercoris | reverse complement strand
TCATGGTCCTCGCGGGGGTCCTGGTCGGCCAGCCCGCCGCGCGCGCACTGCTGCGCCGTACGCGGCCCGGCCGTGGGGCGGTGGTCCCCCGGCCCCCCCCCCCCCGCGTCCGTCAGGGCAGGGCCGTCCACTGGCCGCGGGCCAGCCGGAACCCGACGCCCGTGGCGTCGGTGCACGTCACGCCGTCGGTGCCCGACGCGCAGGTGTAGCCGCCGACGCTCTCGCGCGCGCCGTAGCTCAGCTCGCTGCCGCCGGCGATCCTCGGGACGCCGTCGTCCTCGCACAGGAACCCGAAGCCCTCGGCGTCGAGGCGCACGACGTGACCCGTCTCGGCCTCGCACCCGGTGACCTGGGGTGCGGCGTACGTGAAGCTCCCGATCGTGCAGAGCACGCCCTCGGCGCTCATCTCGCACGCGATGTTGCCGCTGGGCAGCGTGAACGCGACGGGGTCGACCGGCGCGGCCTCGCCGTCGCCCGCGTCGGACGTCGCGGCGGGCGTCGCGGTGCCGGCCCCGGCCGGTGCGTCCGGACCGCCGCGACCGGGCAGGGCGACGGCCAGCACGACGACCAGCACGAGCACGAGCAGCACGTCGACGAGCACGAACACCTGCAGACCGCGGCTCAGGCCGCGCAGGGGCCCCGGGACGCTCACGCCGGGGAGGACGCCGGGGTGTCGAACACCGGGCCCTGCGTGCGGGTGCGCTTGAGCTCGTAGAACCCGGGCACGCTGGTGACCAGCGCCAGACCGTCGAACAGGCGCCCGGCGGCCTCGCCCTTCGGCGCCGGCGTGATCACCGGGCCGAAGAACCCGACGCCGTCGATGGCGACGACCGGCGTGCCGACCTCGTCGCCCACGAGCTCCATGGCGCGGGCGTGCGACGCGCGCAGCAGGTCGTCGACCTCCTGCGTGGCCGCGACGTCCGCGAGCGACGCGGGCAGCCCGACCTCCGCGAGGGACTCCGCGACGATCGCGTCGGTGTCGGTCCGGCCGCCGGGGTGCCGGCGCGTCCCCATCGCGTCGTACAACGGCTTGAGGACCTCGTCGCCGTGGTCCCGCGCGGCGGCGACCAGGACGCGCACGGGCCCCCACGACGCGTCCATCAGCTCGCGGTAGCGCTCGGGCAGGTCGCGGCCCTCGTTGAGGACGGACAGGCTCATGACGTGCCACCGGACGTCGACGTCACGCACGCGCGCGGCCTCGTCCATCCAGCGGGACGTCATCCACGCCCACGGGCAGGCGGGGTCGAACCAGAAGTCGACGACGGGCACGCCGGCCTCCTCTCAGTCGCAGGGTCAGCCAGAGTGTGCCCCTTCCGGCGTGGTGGTGCACATCCCTGCAGGTCTCCGCTGCCGACGGGGGGCACCGTGGCATGATCGTGCGGTCGCGCACGTGCGACACGGCGGCGTCCCGCCCCGGCCGACCCGACCCCCGGTCGTCGCCGACCGCCCGGTCGCCGCTGCAGCCCACCGTGGCCACCGCCGCAGAACGATCGGAGAGCATCCGTGCCAGGAGAGAACCTCACCCGCGCCGAGGCGGCCGAGCGCGCCGCCCTCGTCCGCACGCACGCGTACGACGTCGAGCTCGACCTGACGACAGGTCCGACGACCTTCGCGTCCCGCTCGACGGTGAGGTTCTCGGCGTCCGCCGGTGCCGGCACGTTCATCGACCTCATCGCCCCGACGGTCCACGAGGTCGTGCTCAACGGGCGCTCGCTGGACGTCGCCGACGTGGTCGCGGACTCGCGCATCCGTCTCGACGACCTGGCCGACGAGAACGAGCTCACGGTCGTCGCCGACTGCGCGTACATGAACACCGGCGAGGGCCTGCACCGCTTCGTGGACCCGGTCGACGACGAGGTGTACCTGTACAGCCAGTTCGAGGTCGCGGACTCGCGCCGCGTGTTCGCCGTCTTCGAGCAGCCCGACCTCAAGGCGACGTTCACGTTCACCGTGACGGCGCCGGCGCACTGGACGGTCGTGTCGAACTACCCCCAGCTCGGGCTGCCGCAGCGGGTGGAGGGCGGTCGCAACCTCAACGGCGGCCGTGACGAGGGCACCGCGACGTGGCGGTTCGAGACGACGCCGCCCATCGCGTCCTACATCACCGCGGTCGTCGCCGGCCCGTACCACGGCGAGCACGGCGAGCTGACGAGCAGCGACGGTCGCACGATCCCGCTCGGCGTGTACTGCCGCTCGTCGCTGGCCGAGCACCTCGACACCGACAACATCCTCGACGTGACGCGTGCCGGCTTCGCGTTCTACGAGGAGCGGTTCGGCCACCCGTACCCGTTCGCCAAGTACGACCAGCTCTTCGTCCCCGAGTTCAACGCGGGCGCGATGGAGAACGCGGGCGCGGTGACGTTCCTCGAGTCCTACGTCTTCCGCTCCAAGGTGCCCGACGCGACGGTCGAGCGGCGCGCCGTGACGATCCTGCACGAGCTCGCCCACATGTGGTTCGGCGACCTCGTCACCATGCGGTGGTGGGACGACCTGTGGCTCAACGAGTCGTTCGCGGAGTACGTCTCGACGCTCGCGACGGCCGAGGCCACGCAGTGGACGAGCGCCTGGACGACGTTCTCGTCGCTCGAGAAGTCGTGGGCCTACCGGCAGGACCAGCTGCCGTCGACGCACCCCATCGTCGCGGACATGCGTGACCTCGAGGACGTCGAGGTCAACTTCGACGGCATCACGTACGCCAAGGGCGCGTCGGTGCTCAAGCAGCTCGTGGCCTGGGTCGGTCAGGAGCAGTTCTTCGCGGGCGTGCGCGCCTACTTCCAGCGGCACGCGTGGGGCAACACCCAGCTGCACGACCTGCTGACCGAGCTCGAGCGAACGAGCGGGCGCGACCTGTCGGCGTGGTCGGCGCTGTGGCTCGAGCAGGCGGGCGTCACGCTGCTGCGTCCCGCGGTCGAGGTCGACGCCGACGGCGTCATCACGTCCTTCGCGGTCCTGCAGGAGGTCCCGGACGAGCACCCCGTGCAGCGCCCGCACCGGCTCGCGGTCGGGGGCTACGACCTCGTGGGCGACGGCGACGACGCGCGCCTGGTCCGCACGGTGCACGTCGAGCTGGACGTCGACGGCCCGCGCACGGAGGTGCCCGAGCTCGTGGACGTGCGCCGCCCGGCACTGCTGCTCGTCAACGACGAGGACCTGGCCTACGCCAAGGTCCGGCTCGACCCCGAGTCGCTCGCGACGTCGGTCGCGCACCTGGACAAGTTCACCGACTCCCTCCCGCGCACCCTGGTGTGGAACGCGGCCTGGGACGCCACGCGCGACGGCGAGACGCCCGCGCGGGACTTCGTCGACCTCGTGCTCGGCAACATCGCGCACGAGACGGACTCCTCCGTCATCCTCGTGCTGCTGCGCCAGCTCACCACGACGCTCGACCTGTACGTCGCGTCCGAGCACCGCGAGGCCACCGCCACGGCGGCGGCCGACCGGCTGCTGGAGCTCGCGCTGGCCGCACCGGCCGGCTCGGACCAGCAGCTCCAGCTGCTCAAGGCGTTCGCGGGCCGCTCGCGCACCGCCGCGCAGCTCGACGTCGTGACCGAGATCCTCGACGGACGGCGCACCCTCGACGGGCTGTCCGTGGACACGGACCTGCGCTGGGAGCTGCTGACCGCGCTCGTCGCGGGCGGCCGTGCGGGTGACGCCGACATCGCCGCGCAGCAGGCGGCCGACGCGACGGCCACCGGCCAGCGCGCGGCGGCCGCCGCCCGGGCCGCGGTGCCGACGCCGGAGGCCAAGGAGCGGGCGTGGTCGGCGGTCGTGCAGGGCGACGACCTGCCGAACGCCCTGCAGGCCGCGACGATCGGCGGGTTCGGCCGCGTGCACGACAACGCGCTGCTCGTGCCGTGGGTGGAGCCGTACTTCGCGGACCTCGAGCGTGTCTGGGCCGAGAAGACGAACGAGATGGCGCAGAACGTGGTGCTCGGGCTCTACCCGACCGCCCTCGCGGACCACCCCGGGGTGGACGTGCTCGGTGCCACCGACGCCTGGCTGGCCGCGCACGGCGACGCACCGGCGGCGCTGCGGCGCCTCGTCGTGGAGTCGCGCGACGGCGTCCGACGCGCGCTCGCCGCGCAGGAGGCCGACCGCCGCCGCGCGTGACGCACGACGACGGCCGGGCACCGCACGGTGCCCGGC
>NZ_JACSQV010000003.1:231592-279510 GCF_014836445.1 Cellulomonas avistercoris | reverse complement strand
CCCCCCCCGCGGGCGGGGCCCCGCCCGGGGCCGGGCCGTCGTCGTGTCAGCCGCCGAGCGTGCGCAGCCACCGCTCGGCCTCGCGCGGGCTGCGCAGCCGCAAGACGTGCGACGCGTCCGCCTGCGCGGCGTACCGCTGCGTCAGGACCGGGTGGTTCGTCCACGCCCACAGCACGATGTTCTCGTGGGGGTCGCGGCGCACCAGGTTCCGCAGCGACTCGCGGTTGCCGTGCCAGAGCTCCTCGCGCGTCAGGCCGCGCCGGAGCGCGCGGCGCACGACCCGGGACATCACGGTGCGGCGCGGGTAGTCCAGCCAGACCACGGTGTCGGCGTCGTCCAGCACGCCGTCGAGCCGGGACTCCCAGTTGCCGTCGGTGACCCAGCGCCCGCCCGCCGTGCGGGCGCGCAGGTCGGAGCGGGCATCGTCGGGGTCGCGCTTGACCCAGCCGGGACCCCAGAACACCTCGTCGAGCTCGACGTACGGCGCGTCCAGGGTGCGCGCGAGCCGTCGTGCGAACGTGGTCTTGCCGGCACCGGACGTCCCGACCACCCGTACGCGCCGCGGGGGACGGCTCACTCGTTCATCGCGTCGGCGAGCGACTGCGCGCGCGCGTTGGTGAACAGGTCGTCGAGGAGCACGAGCCGTCCGGTGCCGTCGGCGAGGGGCACCTTCCAGTTGGGGTACTCCCGGTCGGTGCCCGGCTGGTTCTGCGCCCGTCGCTCCCCCACGGCGTCGGCCAGGGACACGCCCAGCAGCGCCGCGGGCGTCGCCCGGATCCACCGGTGCAGCGCCTCGACGATCTCGCGCTCGGACGGGTCGTGCCCGAGCAGCCCGCGCTCGCGCAGGGCGTCGAGCATGGCGTCCCGCTCGGCCGCGGCGTGCGCGCGCACCTGCGCGACGGGCTCGGACAGCAGGCCCAGGCGGTCGCGCAGCGTCACGTGCTCACCCGCGAGGTACCCGGCGGTGGGCGGCAGGTCGTGCGTCGTGACGGTGGCGAGCGCGAGCTCGCGGTAGCTCTCGGGCGGACGCGGGCGGCCGTCGTGCTCCTGCTCGAACCACAGCACCGACGTGCCGAGCACGCCGCGCTCCGACAGGTAGTCGCTCACCCACGGCTCGACCGTGCCCAGGTCCTCGCCGATGACGACCGCACCGGCACGGTGCGCCTCGAGCGCGAGGATCCCGACGAGCGCGTCGTGGTCGTACCGGACGTACGCGCCGTCCTTGGCGCTGTTGCCGACCGGGACCCACCACAGCCGGAACAGGCCGATGACGTGGTCGATCCGGATGGCGCCGGCGTGCCGCAGCACCGTGCGCAGCATGTCGCGGTACGGGCGGTACGCGGCGCGCGCGAGCGCCTCGGGGTGCCACGGCGGCTGCGACCAGTCCTGCCCCTGCTGGTTGTACATGTCGGGCGGCGCCCCCACCGACGCACCCGTCGCGAGCACGTCGCGCAGCGCCCACGCGTCGGCACCCTCGGGGTGCACCCCGACCGCCAGGTCGTGCATGATCCCCAGCGCCATGCCGCCCTCGCGCACGACGCGCTGGGCGCGCTCGAGCTGCTCGTCGGCGACCCACTGCAGCCACGACCAGAAGACGACCCGGTCCGCGAGCTCGACGGCCGCCGCGGCGACCGCGTCGGAGAGCGGGTCGCGCAGGTCCTCGGGCCAGTCGGCGACGGGGCCGTGACGCTCGACGAGCGCGCACCACAGCGCGAACTCGCGCAGCCCCTCGCCCTCCTCCTCGACGAAGGCGTCGAACGCCGCCTGCCGGGCCGCCGACCGCGGGTGGGCGTGCACGACCTCGAGGGCCGCCCGCTTGGCGGCCCAGGCCGCGTCGCGGTCGATCGGGCCGGGGTCGTCGTCGAGCGCGATCACGGGCTCGGCCGCCCACTCCAGCAGCGCACGGTCCGCCGCCGACAGGTACGCCGTCTCGCGCACGTCCTCGACGCGGATGTACAGCGGGTTGACGAAGCGTCGCGTGGTCGGCAGGTACGGGCTCGGGGTCAGCGGCTCGACGGGCTCCGCCGCGTGCAGCGGGTTGATGAGCAGGAAGTCCGCTCCCCACCGGTGGGCCGCGAGCCACCCGAGCTCGGCGAGGTCCCCGAGGTCGCCCACGCCCCACGACGTGCGCGAGCGCACCGAGTAGAGCTGGGCCATGAGGCCCCACACGCCGCCCTCGCGCAGCCGGTCGGGCAGCTCGAGCCGCTGCGGCGTGACGACGAGCGGGCTGTGCGCGTGCGCGCTGGGCCCGTCGGTGCGGATCTCGTGCCACCCGAGCGGCAGGTCGTCGGGCACCTCGAACGTCGCGCGCCCCACGAGACGCCCGTCGACCGTGCGCGGCTCGACGACGACGTCGACCTGGCTCAGCTCGCGACGCCCCCCGCCCGCCTCGGGGTCGAGCTCGACCCAGACGTCGACGGGGTCGCCGTGCGTCACGTGCACCGGGACCTGGGCGGACGTGCCCTGCCGGACGACGACCACGGGCGGCAGCACCCGCCGCCACGGCATGAGCTCGACGTGCGCGAGGGCCAGCGCGATGCGCTCCGGCGAGGACGCGTCGACGCCGAGCGCCGCGAGGACGCGGACCAGCGTCTCGTCGGAGGCCTCGTGGTCGTGCCCGTCGTGACCCCGGTAGCCCGGGACGACGTCGTAGGCGGCGGCGAGTCGCCGCAGGTCCGCGAGAGAGGTGGTGTCCGGCACGTCTCGATCCTGCCAGAGGGAGGGTCGCTCGGCTGGACGCGGGGCCCAGGGACCCAGTGCTGGTCACGTGCACAGGGGCTCGGGGCCCTGGTCGCGGGCCACCCCGCTCCCCGAGCCTGGTGGCATGACCGCAGGGAGCAGGGAGCGGGTACCAGGACGGCCGACGGGACGGCCGCGTGGTGGGGCGTGGAGGGAACGCCTCACCACCGGCCGTCCCGTCGGTGACCCGCTGCGCGACCGCGGTCAGAGCACGATCGAGTACGTCGGCATCGTGGTCGTCGTCGTCGCGATCGTCGGGTCGGTGATCCTGGCCGTCAGCCCCGTCGCCCAGGCGCTCGTCGCCCGGCTCGTGTGCGAGGTCTCGTCCCTCGGGCGGGCCGACTGCAGCGCCGCCGGGCCGAGCGACCCCGGCACCGAGACGCCGGACGACGACGACGAGCCGAGCTGGTGGTGCGACAACGTCGGCTGGTTCTGCTCCGACCCCGAGGACGAGGAGGAGGAGAAGGACGACGAGCCCAGCTGGTGGTGCGAGACCCTCGGGTGGTTCTGCCCCGAGGAGCCGACCGACGAGCCCACCGACGAGCCCACGTCGAGCCCCACGCCCACCGGCCACCCCACGGACCCGGCCACCGGGCTGCCCGTCGTGGACGGCGTCACGATCCCCGAGGGCCTGGACCCCGACAGCGAGGAGGTCCGGACGCTCCTGATGACGGAGCGCGGGCGCGCGATGCTCCAGTGGCTCGCCGACAACGGCATCTCCATCAGGGACAGCAGCCGCGGGTCGTACTGGGACGGCTCGGACGTCTACATCGACACGGGCAACACGCCGCTCGAGACCGTCCGGACCCTCGTCCACGAGGTCAACCACGCGCAGAGCGACGCCGCGGACCAGAGCCCGGACATCGACGGCGACACCCGCGACGACTACGTCAACGGGATGCTCGACGAGGAGACGCGTGGCGTCGTGGAGGAGATCATCGCGGCCCGCGAGCTCGAGGACGCGGGTGTGACGATGCCGACCGACGTCTCGGACGACACGTACTGGGACGCGTACGACGCCGCCGTCGGCGCCGGACGCACCCCGGCGCAGGCGCGGGACGCGGGCTTCGCCGCGGTCCGCAACCTCTTCCTCGACGGGACCTTCGTGACGTCGAACACCGGTGACGCCTACGACGAGTACTACGGGGACGCGTGGGACGACAGGCACTGACGCGAGCGGCTAGCGTGACGCGACGGACGACGGGACGAGGAGCAGGCGTGCGACGCACCATCCACCACGGGGCCGCGGTCGGCGCGGCTGCGCTCTGCGCCCTGCTCGCGCTCGGCGCGTGCGACGGCGGCAGCGCGACCCCGACCCCCACGGCGACCGCCGCGACGACCGCACCGCCAGGCGGCACCCCGACGACCGACGGCCCGCAGGAGGACGACGTGACCACCAGGCTGGCCGAGGCGCTGCGCGCGGAGGACCCCGCGCTGGCCGACCTCGTGACGTCCGACGGCACCACCGTGACACCGCTCGACACGCCCTGGCTGACCGGCTGGCAGGTCCTCGACGTGCTCGCGCGCGGCGGGTCGCACGGGTCGCGCGCGTACGTCGCCCTGTCGGACGACGACCGCGCCGTGGTCCTCGCGGGCTCACCCGACGCGTTCGTCGACCTGCTCGCGCAGGCGGACGTCCGCGTCGAGGACGCCGCCACCGCCGCAGCCGTCGTCGACACCTACCTGGACGCGACGCGCTCGTTCACGCAGTGGTCGCAGCGCATCGCCTCGTTCGACGACGTCCGGCTGCGCCCGCGGCTCGACGCCGACGCGCAGGCCGCCGCGGACGCCGCCCGTGCCGCCCTCGACGGGCAGGTCGCGCCGACGACGGCCACGCCGACCGCCGACGGCTTCGATGTCGTCGCGTGGGTCCAGGACGGCGCCACGGTCGCGCGTCACACCGTGCGGCTGACCGGCGACGGTGAGCTGGAGGACAGCGTGCAGGACGTCGTCACCGACCTGCCGGTGCCGATCTCCCGCTGAGGCACCCGTCGCCGCCCGGCGGGGGCACGGCCCGCGCGACCGCGCCCGGGGCACGTAACCTGGGGCGTCGTGACGACCGAGCCCGCACCCACCGCCACCGCCTACCCCCCGGCACCGCGCACCGACCTCGTCGAGGAGCTCGCCGGCCACCGGGTCGCCGACCCCTACCGGACGCTCGAGGACCCCGACGACGAGCGCACGCAGCGCTGGTCGCGCGCGCAGGACGACCTGTACGCGGCCTACCGCGAGGGTCTGTCGGCACGGGCCGCCGGCACGCCGCTGGCCGATGCCGCGCTCTCGGCGCGCCTGCGCGGCCTGCTCGGCGCGGGGTTCGTCGGGGCTCCGGCCTGGCGCGGCGACCGGCGGTTCTTCTCGCGCCGCACCGGGGACCAGGAGCACGCGGTCGTCGTGGTCGCCGAGCCGGACGACTCCGCGGGCACCCCGGACGGCGTCGTCGAGCGCGTCCTCATCGACCCGCTCGCGCTCGACCCGACGGGCACGACGACCCTGGACGCCTGGCAGCCCTCCAAGGAGGGCGACCTGCTCGCCTACCAGGTGTCGCACGGCGGCACCGAGGAGAGCGTCCTGCACGTGCTCGACGTGGCGACGGGCGAGAGCGTCGACGGGCCGATCGACCGCGCGCGCTACTCCCCCGTCGCGTGGCTGCCGGGCGGCGACGCGTTCTACTACGTGCGGCGGCTCGCCCCCGACCTCGTGCCGGCCGACGAGCAGCAGTACCACCGTCGCGTGTGGCTGCACCGCGTGGGGACGCCCGCGGAGCAGGACGTCGAGGTGTTCGGCGCGGGCCTGCCGATGACCAGCTACTACGGCGTGCAGGTCAGCCGCGACGGCCGCTGGCTGCTCGTGTCCGCCGCGGCGGGCACCGCGCCGCGCACCGACGTCTGGATCGCGGACCTCACGGCACCCGGCGCGCACGAGGCACCGACGTTCGTCGAGGTGGCCGTGGGGCTGGACGCCGAGGTCGGCGCGTGGGTCGGTCGCGACGGGCGGCTCTACGTCCACACCGACCTGGACGCCCCCCGCGGCCGGCTCGTCGTCACCGAACCGACGGCCCCCGGGGTCGCGCACTGGGTCACCCTGCTGCCGCAGGACGACGTCGCGGTGCTCGAGGACGTCGCGTTCGTCGACGACGGGGACCCGACCGCGCCCACCGGGCTGCTGGCGGCGTGGCGCCGGCACGCCGTGAGCGAGGTCACCGTCCACGACCCCCGCACGGGCGCCCGCACGGGGACGGTCCCGCTGCCGGGGCTGGGTTCGGTCTCCGGCCTCGTGACCCGCCCCGAGGGCGGCCCGGACGTCTGGTTCGCCTACACCGACCACGTGACGCTGCCGCACGTGCACCGGTACGACGCCACGACCGGGGCCGTCACGCTGTGGGCGGCGCCCCCCGGGGCGCTGCCCGACCTGCCGCAGGTGCGCACGCAGCAGATCGAGGTCACGAGCCCCGACGGCACGACCGTGCGCGCGTTCGTGCTCGCGCGCGCCGACCGCGTCGGCGACGACGGGCGGCCGCTGTCGCCCGCCCCGACCGTGCTGTACGGGTACGGCGGCTTCCAGGTCAGCCTGGACCCGGCGTTCTCCGCGTCCACGCTCGCGTGGGTCGAGGCCGGCGGCGTCTACGTGGTCGCGAACCTGCGCGGGGGCGGCGAGGAGGGCGAGGAGTGGCACCGCGCCGGCATGCGCGCCCACAAGCAGAACGTCTTCGACGACTTCCACGCCGTCGCCGAGCACCTGGTGGCGCAGGGGTGGACGACCACGTCCACGCTCGCGTGCTGGGGCGGCTCCAACGGCGGGCTGCTCGTCGGCGCGGCGGTCACGCAGCGCCCCGACCTGTGGGCCGCCGCCGTGTGCTCCGCACCGCTGCTCGACATGGTGCGCTACCAGCGGTTCGGCCTGGGTGTGACGTGGACCGAGGAGTACGGCGACGCCGACGACCCGCAGGAGCTGGGGTGGCTGCTCGGCTACTCCCCGTACCACCGCGTCGTCGACGGCACCGCCTACCCCGCGGTGCTGTTCACGGTCTTCGAGGGCGACTCGCGCGTCGACCCGCTGCACGCGCGCAAGCTCGCGGCGGCCCTGCAGGCCGCGACGACGTCCGACCCCGCGCAGCGGCCGGTGCTGGTGCGGCGCGAGATCGGTGTCGGGCACGGGGCGCGCGCGCTGTCGCGCACGATCGGGCTGTCGGTCGAGCAGCTGCAGTTCGTCGCGGACCGCACCGGCCTGCTCGCGGAGGTGGGCCGGTGACCGCGTTCTCGACCATGCTCGCCGCCGACCTGATCACGTCCACGAGCAACCCGTCCCCCGGGACCATCACGCCCGAGGACGGCGACTGGGGTGCCTGGGCGGGCGAGTGGGGCGAGTGGTTCGTCGGCGTCCCCCTGCGCATCGTCCTCATCGTCGTCATCAGCGCGATCGTGCTGCTCCTGCTGCGGCGCGCCATCGCGGGCATCACCAAGCACGTCGCCGAGGGCGAGACGCTCACGGAGCGCGGCCTGCTGCGCCCGCTCGGGCGCTCCGAGGTCGGGTCGGTGCTGCTCAAGGCGAACCCGCTCGCGACCGCGCGCCGCGCGCAGCGGGCGCGCACCATCGGGTCGGTGCTGCGCTCGACCGCCTCGATCGTCGTGGGGTCCATCGCCGCGGTCCTCGTGCTCGACGCCCTGGGCGTCAACCTGGCGCCGTTCATCGCGTCGGCCGGCATCGTCGGCGTCGCGGTCGGCTTCGGCGCGCAGAGCCTGGTCAAGGACTTCCTGTCCGGGCTGTTCATGCTGCTGGAGGACCAGTACGGGGTCGGTGACGTCGTCGACGTCGGCGCCGCCACCGGCACCGTCGAGGCCGTCGGGCTGCGTGTGACCAAGCTGCGCGACGTCGACGGGACGCTCTGGTACGTCCCCAACGGGTCCATGGTCCGCGTCGGCAACAAGACGCAGGGCTTCAGCACCGCCGTGGTCGAGGTGGACGTGGACTACTTCGTCGACCTCGACGAGGCGCGCGGCCTGCTCGAGGAGGCGGCGCGCAGGGTGGCCACGGACCCCGTCGTCGGGGCGTACCTGCAGGGCGAGCCGACCGTCACGGGGGCCGAGAAGCTGGCCGCCGACGCCGTGGGCCTGCGGCTCTCGGTGCGGACCGCGCCGGCGATGCACTGGGAGGTCGCCCGGCACCTGCGGGTCGCCGTGCGCGACGCGCTCGAGGCGGCCGGCGTGCCGCTCGCCGGGCAGCGCGACGCGCTGGTCGCGCACCAGGAGCGCCGCGACCGGCCCGTCCCGGAGGCCTCCGCACCGGACTCCGAGGGTGAGGCAGAGGCCGCCGGGGACGCCGACACAGGGGCCGACGAGAGCACCGACC
This sequence comes from Cellulomonas avistercoris, assembly GCF_014836445.1. Lineage (GTDB taxonomy): Bacteria > Actinomycetota > Actinomycetes > Actinomycetales > Cellulomonadaceae > Cellulomonas > Cellulomonas avistercoris. The sequence goes on along the minus strand of NZ_JACSQV010000003.1, from coordinate 271,425 downwards.
CTGCGAGCGCCGACCCCGCGGACGGCACGCGCGACCCCCACGACACCCCGGTGCACGAGGCCGTCGAGCCCGAGCAGCCGCAGCGGCGCTCGCCCGGGTGACGCGGCGTCAGGGCGCGGGCGACCACGCCAGGAGGGGTTGACCCGCGGCCACGTGCTCGCCGTCTGCGACCACGGCCGTGACCGCGGCAGGATCCGCCTGCAGCGCGATCACGGGGCACACCGTCGACAGGCCCGCGGCCGCGACGTCCACCGGGGACCAGCTCAGCACGCGCTCCCCCGCGCGCACGCGCTGCCCCCGCTCGACGTGCACGTCGAAGCCGAGCCCCGCGAGGGTGACCGTGTCGATGCCGACGTGCACGAGCACGCCGCGGCCGTCGTCCAGCTCGAGCGCGAACGCGTGGGGGTGCAGTGCGCCGACGACGCCGTCGCACGGGGCCAGGACGTCCTGGCGTCCGGTGCGGTCGGGCTCGACCGCCACGCCGGGCCCGACCATCTGCTCGGCGAACACGGGGTCGGGGACGGCCGACAGCGGCCGCACCGTCCCGGGGACCGGGCTCGCGAGACGCAGCCCGGTCACGCGAGAGCCACGATCAGCGCAGGTGGTCGAGCTCGGCCGCGAGGCTGTCCGCCTCGGGCCCGACGATGACCTGCACGATGCGGCCCGAACGCACGACACCGAACGCACCGCTCTCCCGCAGCGCCGCCTCGTCGACGAGCTGCACGTCACCGACCTCGACCCGCAGGCGCGTGATGCAGGGCTCGAGGTCGACGACGTTCGTCTCCCCACCCAGTGCGGCCAGGATCTGCTCTGCCTTGCTCAATGGCTCTCCCCGGGTGTCGGCTTCTCGTCCCCAGGTTACCGCCGTCGCGGGCCCTGCGGACCCCGCGTCCACGGGGCAGGGTGACGCCGCACACGTGTGTCGTCGCTGGCCCGGCGCGCGCGGGCGCGACAGACTGCGAGGCACGACGACGACGGACGGCGACGGGGCCGCGTCGCGCGGGAGCACCGAGGAGGTCGCAGGTGGGCACCACCAACGTGGTCGGCATCGGGGTGAGCCCGGGCCGCGCGGTCGGGCCGGCCGTCCACCTGCCCGACGCGGTCGCCGAACCGCCCGCCGGTCGGCGTCTGCCCCCCGGCGCGGACCGGCAGGCGGCCGTCGAGCAGGTCGCGCGTTCCGCGGCGGCCGTGCGTGACGAGCTCGACGCCGCGGCGCTGGCGGCCGAGGGCGACGCCGCGGCGCTGCTGCACGCCGCCGCCGCGATGGCGGCGGACCCCTCGCTGGTGGCCGACGCCCAGCAGCGGGTCCTCGACGAGCACCTCGTCCCCGAGCGTGCCGTGTGGGAGGCGGCGGACACCGTGTCCGCCGACCTCGAGGCGCTCGGCGGCCGGATGGCCGAGCGCGTGCGCGACGTCGTCGACGTGCGCGACCGGCTCGTCGCGCACCTGACGGGCCAGCAGGCGCCCGGGGTGCCCGTGCGCGCGGAACCCTACGTGCTCGTCGCGCACGACCTCGCCCCGGCGCTCATGGCGACGCTGGACCCGCAGCGCGTCGTCGCGGTGGTCACCGCCGCCGGCGGTCCGACGTCGCACACGGCGATCCTGGCGCGCTCGCGCGGCATCCCCGCGGTGGTGGCGGCCCCGGGCGTGCTCGACGTCCCCGAGGGCACGCTGCTGCTCGTCGACGGCGCCGCCGGCACGGTGACGCGCGACCCGTCCGACGACGCCGTGCGGCGCGTGCGCGCGCTCGCCGGTGCCGCCCGCACCTTCGACGGTGACGGGCGCACCGCGGACGGGCACCGCGTCGAGCTGCTGGCGAACGTCGGGGACCCGGCCGAGGCGCAGGCCGCCGCCGACTCCGGCGCGCAGGGCGTCGGGCTGTTCCGCACCGAGTTCGCGTTCCTCGACCGCACGCAGGCGCCGGACGTCGACGAGCAGACCACCGCCTACGGGCGCGTGCTGTCGGCGTTCACGGGCCGCAAGGTCGTCGTGCGCACGCTCGACGCGGGCGCCGACAAGCCGCTGCCGTTCCTCCACGCGGCACCCGAGGCCAACCCGGCGCTCGGCGTGCGCGGCCTGCGCGTCGCGCAGGAGCGGCCCGACGTGCTCGAGGACCAGCTCACGGCGATCGCGCGCGCCGCCGCGGCGCACCCCGGGACGACCACGTGGGTGATGGCGCCGATGGTGGCGACCGTCGACGAGACCGAGCAGTTCGTCGCCGCGTGCGCGCGGCACGGGCTGACCACCGCCGGGATCATGGTCGAGGTGCCGAGCGCCGCGCTGCTGGCCGGCCCGATGCTCGCGCACGCCCGCTTCGCGAGCATCGGCACCAACGACCTGACGCAGTACACGATGGCGGCGGACCGCCTCCTGGGCGCCGTCGCCGCGCTGTCCGACGCCTGGCAGCCGGCCGTGCTGCGGCTGGTCGAGGCCACCGCTCTCGGCGGTGCGGCGCAGGCGCGGCCCGTCGGCGTGTGCGGTGAGGCGGCCGCCGACCCGGCCCTCGCCGTCGTGCTCGTCGGCCTGGGCGTGACGTCGCTGTCGATGACGCCGCGCGCGCTGCCCGACGTGGCGGCGGTCCTCGGCGCCACCGACCTGGCGACGTGCCGCCTGCTGGCCCGTCGTGCCGCCGACGCGTCGAGCGCCGCGGACGCGCGCGCCGTCGTCCGTGCCGGGCTGCCCGTGCTCGACGAGCTCGGGCTGTGACGGTCGGCGTGGTGCGCCCCACACCCCCGCGCTGCCGGGCCACGGCGCCCCGCGTGTGAGGATGGTCCGCGTGAGAGACGACTCGTTCTACGCCGCCGTGGGCGGGCACGAGACGTTCGTCAGGCTCGTCGACGAGTTCTACCGCGGCGTCGCCACGGACCCCGTGCTCCGCCCGATGTACCCGGAGGAGGACCTCGGCCCCGCGGCCGAGCGCCTCACGCTCTTCCTCGAGCAGTACTGGGGCGGCCCCACGACGTACTCCGAGCGGCGCGGGCACCCGCGGCTGCGCATGCGGCACGCGCCCTACAAGGTCAACCCGGACGCCCGGGACCGCTGGATGCTGCACATGCGCACGGCGCTCGACTCCCTCGCGCTCGCCCCGCTGCACCACGCCGAGCTCTGGGACTACCTCGAGCGTGCCGCGCACTCGATGCTCAACACGTTCGATGACTGAGCCGACCACCGGTGCGGCGCACGACCCCGTGGGCGCCGTCCTGCGGGCGCTCGACCTGACCGCCGACCCCCAGCAGCCCGACGTGTTCGAGGGGCAGAGCCTGCCGCAGCCGCAGGGGCGCGTCTTCGGTGGGCAGGTCCTCGCGCAGGCCCTGCTCGCCGCGGGACGCACCGTCCCCGACGGGCGGCTGCCGCACTCGCTGCACGGGTACTTCCTGCGACCGGGCGACGACGCCGCCCCCATCCGCTTCGCGGTCGAGCGGCTCCGGGACGGCCGCTCCTTCTCGGCGCGCCGCACGCACGCCCTGCAGGGCGACGTGCCGATCCTGTCGATGATCTCCTCGTTCCAGGAGCGTCAGCCGGGCATCGAGTACGCCGAGGCCATGCCCGACGTGCCGGGGCCGGACGAGGTCGCCTCGGCCCTCGACGTCCTGGGCGACGTCGACCACCCGATGGCCAAGTTCTGGGCGCAGGAGTCGGCGTTCGACCTGCGTCACATCACGGGGCCCATCTACCTGCGGCCCGACGCGGACTCGCCCCTGGGCCGCCAGAGCGTGTGGGCACGCGCGCGCGGCCCGGTGCCCGACGACCAGCTGCTGCACCGCGCGCTGCTCGCGTACGCGTGCGACCAGATCATGCTCGAGCCCGTGCTGCGCCGGGCGGGCCGGCCCTGGGCGACGCCGGGGCTCTCCATGGCCAGCCTGGACCACGCCATGTGGTGGCACCGTGACGTGCGGGTCGACGACTGGCTGCTGTTCACGCAGTCCACGCCGAGCGCACAGGGCGGCCGCGGCCTGGGCGCCGCGCGCGTGTTCGACCGCGAGGGCGCGCTCGTCGCGTCGATCGCGCAGGAGGGCATGGTGCGCGTCCCCGACTGACGGGGCGTCGACCACCCGTGCGCGCCGGCACCGACCGCGCGTCGACGACCTCGCCGCGCGCGACGCCCGCCGCCGGGTGACACTCTCGGGCATGGTTCGCCTGCGACGTGTGCGCCTCGACCAGCCCGGCTGGACCCGGCGCCGGGCCGGTCGTGGCTTCGTGTACCTCGACGTGGACCGGCAGCGCATCGTGGAACCGGGGCACCTCGAGCGCGTGAGGACCCTCGCGATCCCGCCGGCGTGGCGCGAGGTCTGGATCTGCCCGTGGCCCAACGGGCACATCCAGGCGGCCGGACTCGACGACGCGGCCCGGCGCCAGTACATCTACCACCAGCAGTGGCAGGCGCGCCGGGCGCGGCTCAAGCACGAGCACGTGCTGGACGTCGCGCGCCGGCTGCCGGCGGCGCGCCGGCGCGTGCGGGCCGACCTCGCGCTGGACGGCATGCCGAGGGACAAGGCGCTGGCCCTGGCCTTCCGTCTGCTCGACCGCGCCTACCTGCGCGTCGGCACCGAGGGCTACACGCGCCGGCACGGCTCCTTCGGTCTCGCGACGCTGCGGCGCGAGCACGTGCGGGTCCTGCCCGACGAGGACGGCCGGCCCGGCGCGGTGCACCTCGTCTTCCCTGCCAAGTCGGGTCAGGTGCGGGACACCGTGGTCGACGACGAGGTCGTCGCCGAGCTCGTCCGCACGCTGCTGCGCCGCCGCGACGAGAGCCCCGAGCTGCTGGCCTGGCGCGACGACGCCGGCTGGCACGACGTCACGAGCGCCGACGTCGGCCGCTACGTGCGCGACCGGCTCGGGGAGGCGACGCCCAAGGACTTCCGCACGTGGCACGCCACCGTGCTCGCGGCCCGGGGGCTGGCCGACGCCGGTCCGCCGCCCCGCAGCGAGCGGGCCCGGCGACGCGTCGTGGCGTCGGTCGTCAAGGACGTCGCCGAGGAGCTCGGGAACACGCCGACCGTCGCGCGCTCGTCGTACATCGACCCGCGCGTCGTCGAGCTGTGGGAGCGGGGCGAGACGATCGCCCCGACACGCTCGCAGCAGGTGGCCGAGCGCCGCACGCTGGCGCTCCTGACGTCCTGACGGCACGACCGCGTGCGGGCGCCCGCCGGTGGCCGCAGACTGCCCGGATGAGCGACCGCCACGACGACCTGCCCGGCACCGCGCCCGAGCCGGACCTCGCCCCCGAGCCCGTCGCACGCACGCTCAGCGGGCTGGTGCCCGGACCGGGGCCGGACGGCCGGCCCCGGCCGGACGCACCGCTCGTCGCCGTCACCGGCGTCACCGGCTACGTCGGCGGGCGGCTGGTGCCCGAGCTGCTGGCGGCGGGCTACCGCGTGCGGGCGCTGGCACGCCACCCCGACCGGCTGCGCGGGCGCCCCTGGTACGACACCGTCGAGGTCGTCGAGGCGGACGCCGCGGAGCCCGCCCAGATCCGCGCCGCGCTCGAGGGCGTCGACGTCGCGTACTACCTCATCCACTCCCTCGGGACCGGGAAGACGTTCGAGGAGCGGGACCGTCGCACCGCGCGGACGTTCGCGCAGGCCGCCCACGCGGCGGGCGTCGGGCGCATCGTCTACCTGGGCGGGCTGTCCCCGCGGGGCGAGAAGCTGTCCCCGCACCTGGCCTCGCGGACCGAGGTGGGCGAGATCCTGCTGGCCTCGGGTGTGCCGACCACGGTGCTGCGGGCCGCGGTCATCCTCGGCTCGGGGTCCGCGTCGTTCGAGATGATGCGCTACCTCACCGAGCGGCTGCCCGCGATGACGGTGCCCCGGTGGGTGTCCAACCGCATCCAGCCGATCGCGATCCGCGACGTCCTGCGCTACCTCGTGGGTGCGGCCGCCATGCCGCGCGACGTGTCCCGCGTCTTCGACATCGGCGGGCCCGACGTCCTGACGTACCGCGACATGATGCAGCGCTACGCCCGGATCGCGGGCCTCCCCCGACGCGTCATCGTGCCCGTCCCCGTGCTGACGCCGCGCCTCTCGAGCCTGTGGGTCTCGCTGGTCACACCGGTGCCCGGGGGGCTGGCGCGGCCGCTCGTCGAGTCGCTGATCCACGAGGTCGTCTGCGAGGAGCACGACATCGCCGAGCACGTCCCCGACCCGCCCGGCGGCCTCGTGGGGTTCGACCGCGCGGTCCGGCTCGCGCTGGCCCGCGTCCAGGGCGCGAGCGTGAGCACGCGCTGGTCGTCCGCCGCTCCCCCCGGTGCGCCCAGCGACCCGCTCCCGTCCGACCCGGACTGGGCCGGCGGCTCGCTGTACGTCGACGAGCGTCGCGTCGTGGTCGACGCGTCACCCGCCGCGCTGTGGCGCGTCGTCGAGGCGGTCGGCGGTGAGCGCGGCTGGTACTCGTGGGCGCTGGCGTGGCGCGTGCGCGGGCTGCTCGACCGCGTGGTCGGCGGGCCGGGGCTGCGGCGCGGACGTCGCGACCCCGCGCGCCTGCTCGTCGACGACGCCGTGGACTTCTGGCGCGTGGAGCAGCTGGTGCCCGGACGCATGCTGCGGCTGCGGGCCGAGATGCGGCTGCCGGGCCTGGCGTGGCTCGAGCTGCGGGTCGAGGCGGCCGAGGACGCCGGTCCGGGAGCAGGGCCGGAGCCCGACCCCGGCGCGCACGACGCCGAGGGCTCGTGGGACCCCACGGCGTGGCGCACCCCGCCGGTGGTCTTCGCGCAGCGCGCGCTGTTCCACCCGCACGGGCTCGGCGGGCAGCTCTACTGGTGGGCGGTCTACCCGTTCCACGGCGTCGTGTTCGGCGGCATGCAGCGCAACGTCGCACGCGCGGCCGAGCGGGCCGAGCGCGCGCGGGCGGACCTCACGCGCGACGGCGGATGACGACGGGCTCCTCCAGGTACGGGCTCCACACCGCGCGCTCCTCCGCGGTCAGGCGGCGCGGGGCCCCGGACGCGGTGTCGACCAGCACGATCGTCGTCGTCGCGACCGCGAACACGACCGACCCCTCGACGGTCGTCGGTGCGTCGCGGACCTCGTAGCAGACGTCGAGGCTCGCACCGCCGAGGTGCCCCAGCCACAGCTCGATCACGACGGGTGCCCGCCGGTACGGCAGGGGACGCACGTACTGGATCTCCTGGCGGGCCACGAGCGTCGACGTCAGGGCGCCCGGCCCCGCGTCGAGGACCGCCGTCGGGCGGGCACCGTCGGGCACCGTGCCGTCCGGGCCCTCGGGGTGGCGCCAGAACACCTCGATGCGGGCCTCCTCCAGCAGGCGCAGCATCTCCACGTTGTTGACGTGGGCGTAGGCGTCCATGTCGGACCAGCGCAGCTGCACCGGCACCGTGATCCTGGCCATGCGTCCTCCTCGTGCCGCCCGGCGCCCGGTCGCGGCGCCAGGTCGTATCGTCGCGCGGCGTGGGTCCTCGGCCGAAATCCGGGGCCCCGTGGGCACGCGCGGGCGTGCGGCGCACGCTCGCCCGGTCGTCCTCAGCGGCCGGCGGCGCGCGCGGCCTGACGGCGGCACGTGGCCAGCGCGTCGGTCTCCGCGGCCAGCGGCGTCAGGACGAGCCGCTGCGCGACCTCCGTGACGGACGCCCGCAGCCGCCGGCGCGCCGCCCGGGCGCGGGCGCGCGCGCCCCAGCGTCCGGCGAGCGCCCCGAGCGCGGCGACGAGCAGACCGGCGAGGACGCCGCCGACCAGCAGGACGGTGGGTGCGGGGGCCGGGCCCCACACCGGGGTGACCGGGTCGGGGAGCTGCAGGTACGCCAGCAGCGCGATGCCCCCGAGCCACAGCGCGCCCGTCACCGCGGCGGCGAGCAGCAGCCACTGCAGGGCGCCCGCGACGCGCCACCACCAGACGGGACGCTCGGGCAGCAGCGGCGTGCGCGCGACCGCGTGGTCGAGCGCATCGGGCAGCGCCGCGGTGTCGAGGCGCGCACGGGCCGCGAGCACCCAGGTGTCGGGTGCGCCGGCGAGCACCGCGTCCGCGTGGTCACGCACGGCGGTGGCCGCCGTGGCGCGCTGGGCGGCACCGGCGGGCGGCAGCGACGTGCGGGTGAGGTCGGCCTCGGCGGCGGACCGGGGTGCCAGGTGCAGGCGACGCAGCGGGTCGGGCCGCAGCCGCGCCAACCAGCGCACCGGGGGCCAGCCGGTGTGCGCACCGGCGCGCCGCACGGCCGACCGGCGCACGGCCGTGACCACGGTCGGCACGCCCGCCGCGTCCTCCAGCGCGTCGAGCAGCCGGTCGGTCGCCACGTCACGGCGGCGTCCGCGCGGCTCCGGACCGCAGGCCTCGGCGACGCCGCGGGCCGCGGTGCGCAGATCGGCGCCGAAGCGCTGGTTCGTCGCCTCGCGGCGCTCGACGGCCTGCGCGACCAGTGCCCGCAGGTCGTCGACACCGTCGCCCGTCCGTGCGGACGCGGCGAGGACCCGCGCACGCTCGAGGCCGTCGGCCGCGGCGAGCCGGCGCAGGTCGGCCAGGACGGAGTCGACGTCGCCGGCGCTGAGCCGGTCCGCCTGGTTCAGGACGAGCACGACGACGTCGTCGTGCCCCGCGAGCGGCCGCAGGTACCGCTCGTGCAGCGCCGCGTCGGCGTACTTCTGCGGGTCCACGACCCAGACCAGGAGGTCGGCGCGGGACACGAGCCGTTCGGCCCGCACGCGGTGCTCGACGACGACCGAGTCGTGGTCGGGCAGGTCCAGCAGCACCAGCCCGTCGGTGAGCCGCGCACCGCGGGCGTCCGCCCCGGCGCGCGCGCCACCGTCCCCGGCCCCCGGGCGCCCGGCCGCCAGTGCGTGACGTCGGCCCACCTCGAGCCAGTCGAGCAGCCGGGAGGGCCCGTCACCGTCCGGGGCGTCCCCCACCACGACCGCGAGCGGGTGGGACGTCGTCGGACGCTGGACGCCCGTGCCCGCGAGGTCGGCACCGACGAGGGCGTTGAAGAGCGACGACTTGCCCGAGCCGGTCGCTCCCGCGAGCGCGACCACGGTGTGCTCGGCCGACAGGCCCGCGCGCTCCCGCACGCGTGCCAGGACGTCGCGCGTCTGCGTGACCAGCGGTGCAGGCAGCCGGCCGTCGCCGGCGTCGAGCGCGGCGTCGAGCGCGGCGACGCGCTCGTCGAGGGTCAGGCTCATGCGCCGTCCTGCGTCCCGCCGAGCAGCCGGCGCCAGAACCCGGGCCGCCGTGCGTCGGGGCCCTGCGGGTCCGCTGCGTGCGGCGCGTCACGTCCCGCGCGGCCGGCACCGGTGGACGCCCCGGCGCCGCGCAGCGCGTTGCTCACCGCGGGAGCCTCCCCGGTGGCCAGCTCGGGACGCACGGACCGCTCGGCGCTCGCCGCCCGCTCGACGTCCCGGCCCGCGGCGCGCAGCGCGGCCCCGTCGACGTCGGCGGAACCGAGCGCGTCGAGCTGCGCGGTGTACCGCTCCGCCTCACGCGCGAGCACGCCCTCGACACGTGCGTCGAGGCGTTCCCGCGCGTAGGTCGTCAGCCGCCGGACCGCGTCGTCCCCGAAGACCGCCTCGAGGAGCTTCTGCGCGACGACCGCGGTGCCGCCCGCGATGCCCACCTCGATGCCCGTCAGGCCGCCCGTCGACGCGAAGGCGAGCACCATGAGGCTCACGCCGGCCGCGTTGACGCCGAACGACAGGTAGCGGGCGGTCCCCCGCCGGGACTCGCCCTGCTCGCGCACCAGGTCCAGCACGTCCGCCTGCCACCCGCGCACCTGCGCGTCGACCTCGGCCCGCAGGGTCGTGGACGCACGCGCCAGGTCCAGACCCGGGAGCAGCGCAGCACCCGCGGGGTCGCCGCGCCACGCGGCGTGCGTGCGCTCGGCGGCCGCGTCGGCGGCGTCGAGCACCACAGCCGTCAGGCCGTGCGCGATCGCCTGCTCGACGCGCGGCGCCTGCGTCGGCGTGCCGCGGAAGAACGCCGTGACCGCGTCGCGCAGCCGGCCGACACCCTGCTCGACCGAGCGCAGCAGCTCACCCGTCCCGACGAACTCCTGCCAGCGGGCGAGGACCTCGCCGCGCAGCATCGCGCCGTCGGACGTCGCGAGCTGCACGTGCGTCGCCGCGTCGGCGTAGGCGGCCGCCACGACCTCGCGCAGCCGGCGGTCGGTCGCGACCTGCACGTCGGCCGCGTCCGCGAGCACCTGGGCACGCCGGGCCAGGTCACCGACCACGCCGTCCCGGGTGGCGAGCGCGACCGCCTCACGCGCCGGAGCGTCGGCGCCCAGCGCCGTGAGCCACGCCGCGACGTCGGCCACGGCCGACTCGGGCAGCAGCCCGTCGACCAGCGGGGACTCGGGGACGAGGAACAGCCGGGCGTCCGGCAGGCCGTTCTCGTCCATCATCCGCCGCAGGTCGGCGGCGACCTCCTCGGTCCCCGGGTCGACGCGGTCGACGACGAGCGCGACCTGCGCGTGCCGCTGCGCCGCGCGGAGCAGCAGGTCCCAGGGGACGGCGTCGGCGTACCGCGCCGCGGTCGTGACGAAGAGCCACAGGTCCGCCGCGTCGAGCAGCTGCGCGGCGAGGCGCCGGTTGGCGACGTCGACCGAGTCGACGTCGGGCGCGTCGAGCAGCGCCAGCCCGCGCGGCAGCGCGGGCGACGGGACGAGCCGCAGGGCCCGCGCGGGATCGGCGGCACCGCTGCCCGCGGGTGCGTCGCCCGTCGCGGGCGCGGCGGTGAGACGTGCGAGACCCGGCAGGACGCGGTCGGTCGAGTACCAGCGCTCGTCGAGCGGGTGGTGCACGAGGACGGGAGCCCGGGTGGTGGGGCGCAGCACACCGGGGGCCGACACCTGGACGCCCAGGAGCGAGTTGACGAGGGTCGACTTGCCGGCACCGGTGGACCCGCCGACGACGACGAGCAGCGGCGCCGACCGTGCGCGCAGGCGTGGGAGGAGGTAGTCGTCGAGCTGCGCGAGCGCGGCCGCCCGGTCGGCCCGCGCCTCGGCGACGCCGGGCGCCTCGAGCGGGAGCGCGAGCGTCGCGAGCCGCTGCTGCAGACGCTCGAGCGCGTCGAGCAGGCCGCTCACCGCCCCGTCGAACGTCACGGACGAGCCGCTGACCTCGGGCTCTGTCGTGTCGTCGACCTCGGGCTCCGTCATGCCCGTCAGTCTGCCCGACACGCGGTCCGACCACCTGTCGACCCCGCCGCACACGGCGACGGCCCGGACGAGGTGCTCGTCCGGGCCGTCGCAGGGCCGTGTCAGTCGCGGCGCAGCTTGCGGTACGTCACGCGGTGGGGACGTGCGGCGTCGGGGCCGAGGCGCTGGACCTTGTTCTCCTCGTACGACGCGAAGTTGCCCTCGAACCAGTACCAGTTGCCCGGGTTCTCCGCGGTGCCCTCGTACGCCAGGATGTGCGTCGCGACGCGGTCGAGGAACCACCGGTCGTGGGAGACCACCACGGCGCAGCCGGGGAACTCGAGCAGCGCGTTCTCGAGCGAGCCGAGCGTCTCGACGTCGAGGTCGTTGGTCGGCTCGTCGAGCAGCAGCAGGTTGCCGCCCTGCTTGAGCGTGAGCGCGAGGTTCAGGCGGTTGCGCTCACCACCGGACAGCACGCCCGCGGGCTTCTGCTGGTCCGGCCCCTTGAAGCCGAACGCGGCGACGTAGGCGCGCGACGGCATCTCGACGTTGCCGACCTTGAGGAAGTCGAGCCCGTCGGAGACGACCTCGAACAGCGTCTTCTTCGGGTCGATGCCACCGCGGGACTGGTCGACGTAGGAGATCGAGACGGTCTCGCCGACCTTGAGGTCACCGCCGTCGAGCGGCTCGAGGCCGACGATCGTCTTGAACAGCGTCGTCTTGCCGACACCGTTGGGGCCGATCACGCCGACGATGCCGTTGCGCGGCAGCGTGAAGCTGAGCCCGTCGATGAGGACGCGGCCGTCGAAGCCCTTCTCGAGGTTCGACGCCTCGAGCACGATCGAGCCCAGGCGCGGGCCCGGCGGGATCTGGATCTCCTCGAAGTCGAGCTTGCGCGTGCGGTCCGCCTCGGCGGCCATCTCCTCGTAGCGCGCCAGGCGCGACTTGGACTTGGTCTGGCGGCCCTTGGCGTTGGACCGCACCCACTCGAGCTCGTCCTTGAGACGCTTGGCGAGCTTGGCGTCCTTCTTGCCCTGGATGGCGAGGCGCTCGCCCTTCTTCTCCAGGTACGTCGAGTAGTTGCCCTCGTACGGGTACAGACGTCCCCGGTCGACCTCGCAGATCCACTCGGCCACGTGGTCGAGGAAGTACCGGTCGTGGGTGACGGCCAGGATGGCGCCCGGGTAGTCCTTGAGGTGCGCCTCGAGCCACAGCACGCTCTCGGCGTCCAGGTGGTTCGTGGGCTCGTCGAGGAGCAGCAGGTCGGGCTTCTCCAGGAGGAGCTTGCACAGGGCGACCCGGCGACGCTCACCACCGGACAGCACGGTGACGTCCGCGTCCGGCGGCGGGCACCGCAGCGCGTCCATCGCCTGCTCGAGCTGGGCGTCGAGGTCCCACGCGTCGGCCGCGTCGATGGCCTCCTGCAGCTGACCCATCTCGGCCAGCAGCGTGTCGAAGTCGGCGTCGGGGTCCGCCATCAGCGCGGAGATCTCGTTGTAGCGGTCGAGCTTGCCCTTGATCTCGGCGACGCCCTCCTCGACGTTGCCGAGGACCGTCTTCTCCTCGTTCAGCGGCGGCTCCTGCTGCAGGATGCCGACCGTGTACCCGGGCGCGAGACGCGCCTCGCCGTTCGACGGCTGGTCGAGCCCGGCCATGATCTTGAGGATCGTGGACTTGCCCGCGCCGTTGGGGCCGACGACGCCGATCTTGGCGCCGGGCAGGAAGTTGAGGGAGACGTCGTCGAGGATGACCTTGTCGCCGTGCGCCTTGCGCGCCTTGTACATGGTGTAGATGAACTCAGCCACTGAGTGCTCGTCCGCTCCTCGTAGGTTCTGTGGTGCCGCGGAGGCGGGGGCGCGCGGCCCCTGGACGCACACGAGGTGCGTGCAGGGTGTCGCGCCGTCACCGCCCGGCCGCGGGCGCCGGGTGCCGATCCACCAGCCTAGGCGATCACCCGCGTCCGACCAGCGCCCGGCCGGGCACCGGTCCCGCCGGGCGCCGTGCCCGCGCCCTGCGGACCGTCCTCGCCGCCCTGGACGTCCACCACGTCGACCACGTCGGCCTCGTCGGTGGCCGGCTCCTCGACCGGCGGTGCGTCGGCCAGCGACGCCCACGGGTCGTCGGTGAAGCCGGCTGCCACGTCCGCGGCGCCGGCCGCCGGCGCGCGGTCGTCGTCCTGCGGGGTCGATTCCTGCTGGTCCTCGCGCGCGCGCCGCGGGCCCGCGAGGCTCCTGCGGAACTTCGTGGTCCCGAAGCTCAGGTCGTGCCCGACGGCGAGCGCCTCGAGCACCAGCTCGGAGCGCGGCGCGCCGTCCTGCGCGACCCACTCCGACTGACCGAGCCGCCCGACGACGAGCACGGGGTCGCCCTTCGCGAGGGACGCGTCGAGGTTGACGGCCGCGGCGCGCCACGCCTTGACCGTGAACCACAGCGTCGGCCCGTCGCGGAAGGCACCCGACTGCCGGTCGAGCACGCGCCGCGTGGAGGCGAGCCGGAACTGCGCGTAGGGCACGCCGCCGACGCCGTCGAGGTGGTAGGTGCGCAGGTCGGAGCCGACCCATCCGACGACCGTCACGTCCTGGGTGTGCGTTCCCATCGTGGTCCCCTGTCTGCCGTGGCCCCGCGAGCGCGGGGCGTCGAGCCGCCATCGTCGACGGGCGGGGGCAGGGCGCGGGGCGGCCGGACGCACATCGGTGGACGAGCGCGTCGACGGCGGAGCCTGTGGGCGGCTCACGGCGCGCGAGGACGACCGCGCGGGCGTCAGCCCTCGCCGACAGCCCGCGCCGCGAGCTCGCGTGCGTGCCGGTGCTCGGCCAGGACGTCCTGCGTCGGCACCAGCAGGCGCCCCCGCGCGGCCGACTCGATGGCGGCCCGCCCGTCCTGGACGACGCGCGCGCCGCGCGTACGGGCCGCCCGGCGCCGGACGACCGTCGACGCCACGAGCAGCAGCACAGCCAGGGCGAGCGCGGCCGACACGAGCACCACGGGCGCGAGCCACGTCGCGGACGCCCCGAGGCGGTCGGCGAGCAGCAGCCCGGCACCGGCCAGTCCGGCGACGCCGGCGACCGCCGCGAGCACCAGCAGCACCGTCGCGGCGCGCGAGCGCCGTGCCGCGACAGGGACGTGCGCGAGCGCGTCCGTCACCGCGAGCCGCAGCTCGGCCGTGGTGGCGACCCGCGAGCGCAGGTCCTCCGCCCACGGACGGGGCAGGCCCTGCGTGACGCTCGAGAGCCACGTCGCGCGGGCCAGCCCGACACCGTCGGCGTGGACCTCGCCGAGCCGCGGCGGCGTGCCCGCACCACCGCGGACGGCCGCGGCGCCCGCCCCCCCCCCGGCGGGCCGCCCCCCGGCCGCCGCCCCCCGGGCGCCGGCGGCCCCCCCCGCGCCCCACGACAGCCGGTCGACGACGGCCCCGACGGCCAGTGCGCTCGGCGCGGGCTCGCGCGACGCGACCTGCGCCTGCACCAGGCGCGCCGCGTCCGCGATCTCGGCGTCGGCGTGCACGGCGGCGACGGACCTGCGGGCGACCGCGTCGGCGAGCGCGTCGCGCAGCCCACCGACACCCTCCCCCGTCACCGTCGACACCTCGTGGACCGCGACGTCGGGCAGCCCGTCCTCCACCAGCAGCCGCCGTACGTCGGCCACGAGGTCGCCGCGCACGGCGGGCGGCACGGTGTCGACCTGGTTGAGGACGAGCAGCATCGACGCGTCCCGGCCCGTCATGCGCCGCAGGTACCCCGAGTGCAGGGCGTCGTCGGCGTACTTCTGCGGGTCGACGACCCACACCAGCAGGTCGACCTGCGGCAGCACGCGGTCGACGACCTCGCGGTGCTCGGGCGCGATGGAGTCGTGGTCGGGCAGGTCGAGCAGGACGAGCCCGCGCAGCGAGGCCTCGCTGTCACCGTCGAGCAGGCTCTCGCGCTCGATGCGGTGCTCGGGCTCGACGCCGATCCAGTCGAGCAGCGGACCGCCGTCGGCGCCCCACACGCACGCGGTCACGCGGGACGTGGTCGGGCGGCGCACACCCACGTCGGCGAACTGCAGGCGGCTCACGGCGTTGAAGAGGCTCGACTTGCCGGACCCCGTCCCGCCCGCGAGCGCGACGACGGTGTGGTCGACGCCGAGCGCGAGACGCTCCCGCACGCGCTCGATCGTCGCGCCGACCCGCGCCACCACGGCGGGGTCGAACCGGGCGCCGCCGACGGCCAGCGCGCCGTCGAGCGCGTCCACCCGCTCGTCGAGCGCGGCGGTCGTCGCGCCGCGCACCGCACCCTGCGACGCGGCCCGCGGCTCGACGCGGACGTCGCGCGTGGGTCCGTCGCCGCCGTCGACGACGGGGATGGTCGTGGTGCTGGTCGGGTCGTCGCTCACGTGAGCCCCTTGAGGACGGCGAGGCGCAGGCGCAGGCGCGACGAGGCGTCGGCTGCGAGGTCCGGGTCGTCGAGGGTGCGGTCGGCGATGGTCCGCTCGAGGTCCACCTGCGCACGCGCGCGGCGCACCAGGTCCTCGCGCAGCGTCGACACGACGTCGTCGCCGGCATCGCCCAGCAGGGTGCGGACGGCCTGCGACGCCTCGTCGACGCCGGCGGCGGCCGCGAGCACCATCGCTGCCAGGGCGTCCTCGCCGACGGCTTTCCCGACCTGCGCGCGACGCCGGGCGTCGGCCCCGCTGCCGGCCAGGACGACGCGCACGAGGCGCGCACCCTCGCCCGTCCAGGCGCGCGCGGCGCGCTCGGCGGCGGCGGCCCGCGAGGCGTCGCCGTCGGGCCAGCGCGCGAGCACCGACGCACCACCGGGAGGCGCGGTCGGCCCCGTGAGCGCCGCGCGGAGCGCCGCGCTCCCCCGCAGCCCGACGGCCGTGAGCGCGGAGGTCGTCGACTCGGTGAGGTCCCTGAGCAGCGGTGCGACGGCCGCCGTGCGCGCACGTGCGGTCCGCCCCGAGCCGCGCACCCGGCCCGAGCGACGCACGAGCCGCGCGAAGGGCGCACCCTTGGCGACCAGCTCGGCCCAGCGCGCCCGCACCGCCCCGTCGGCCACGGCACCGGCACGCACCGTCTCGGCCGCCGCGTCACCCGGGGCCGTCGTCGCGTCGTCGAGCGTCCGCGCGATGCGGGCCGCCGCGGCGGCCTGGTCCTGCACGGCCTCCGCGAGCTCGTCGACCCACGGCCGCAGGGCGGCGAGCGAGCCGCGCAGCGTGCGGGCGACGACCGTGCGGGCGCGGTCCGGGCCGGCGAGCATGGTGAGCCAGCGCAGGACGGGAGCGACGACCGCGGTCGTCAGCGGGCCGGAGTGGGGGCCGACGTCCGGGATGACGAACAGGGGCGACCCCGCCAGGCCGTGCGCGCGCAGGCGCTCGAGCAGGTCGCCGCGCACGGTCGGCAGGGACGCGGCGGGCACCCGGTTGAGCACCATCGCGACGGACGTGCTGCGCTCGACGGCCGAGCGCAGCACCTGCCACGGCAGGGCGTCGCCGTAGCGGGACGCGGTCGTGACGAAGAGCCACAGGTCGGCCGCCTCGAGCAGCCGGTGGGCGGTGTCCCGGTTGGAGTCCAGGACGGAGTCGAGGTCCGGCGCGTCGAGGATCGCGATGCCGCGCGGCACCGTGTCCGCGGCGACGGCCTCGACCTCGTCGAGCACGGGGTGGTGCGACAGCAGGTCGGCGTCGAGCGGGTGGTGGACGAGCACGGGCTCGCGCGTGGTCGGGCGCAGCACGCCCGCGGCGCTCACCTCGCGTCCCACCAGCGAGTTCACGAGGGTGGACTTGCCGGCGCCCGTCGACCCGGCGACGACCACGACGGCCGGCGCGGAGAGCTCCGTCAGGCGCGGCACGAGGTGCTCGTCGAGCTGGTCGACGAGCCGCGCACGCGACGCCCGCGCCTCCTCGACCCCCGCGATCTCCAGCGGGAACGTCGTGGCCTCGACGTCGCGGCGCAGGTCGCGCACGGCGTCCAGCAGCGACGTCTGCGCGAGCGGACGCGCGAGGACGTGGTGGGCGACCGACGGCTCGCCGAAGTCTCCCGGCGCAGGCACTGAGCTCTGCGCAGGCACGGTTCCGGGCTGCGCACTCACGTGCCCATTGTCGGTCCCACACCTGACCAGGCCAAACGCGGCGCGCGGGTGACACGTCACGGGTCTGCCCACGGACGCGCCCCGGACACCCGCGAGGGCCGTCCGCGCGGCCCCACTACGCTGTTCGGCACCAGCCCTCGTAGCTCAATGGATAGAGCAACGGCCTTCTAATCCGTAGGTTGCAGGTTCGAGTCCTGCCGGGGGCGCCGCGTCCCTGCTCAGCCGGTTCCTCTGCGGTCGCGACGAACGCGGTGGTCACCGGAGCGGTTGTGACGCCCACCTCGACCGCCCGACCTCGCCACCGCTCCCGCGAGATGCAATAGTGGTCACCCTGACCACCAAAACCCGGCAACCCGAGCGGAGCCGCAGCATGAAGAGCGCACTGATCGTCGTGGACGTGCAGAACGACTTCTGCGAGGGCGGCGCCCTGGCCGTCGCCGGCGGCGCGGACGTCGCGGCCCGCATCAGCGACTACCTGCGCCGGCGCGCGGACCGGTACGACACCGTCGTGGCCACCCGCGACTGGCACGCGCCGCTGCCGGACACCAACGACGGGCACTTCGCCGCGGACGGCGACCCGGACTACGTCACCACGTGGCCCGTGCACTGCGTCGCCGGCACCCCCGGCGCGGAGTACCACCCGCACCTCGAGCTGCCCGAGCGCACGGTGCACGTCGTCAAGGGCGAGTCGCGACAGGACTACTCGGGTTTCCAGGGCCGCATCGTCGACGCCACGGACGGGCGCCAGCTCGCGGGCCTGCTGCTGGACCGCAACATCGCGTGCGTCGACGTCGTCGGACTGGCGACCGACTTCTGCGTCGCCGCCACCGCCGTGGACGCCCGACGCGGCGGCGCGACCATCGTCACCGTCCTGACCGACCTGACCGCGGCGGTCTCGGCCCCGACCGCGATCCGGGCACTGACGGACCTGACCGCCCAGAGGATCCGGCTCGAGGAGTCGCGGTGAGCACGCGGGCCGGCACTCCGGCCACGGCACCCGAGGGCTACGACGCCGGTGACTACCCGCCCTTCGCCGTCACGGTCGACCTGGCGATCTTCACGGTGCGCGACGGCGCGCTCAAGGTGCTGCTCGTCGAGCGGTCCGCGGACCCGTACGAGGGCGCCTGGGCGCTGCCCGGCGGGTTCGTGGGCGTCGACGAGGACATCGACGACGCCGCGTGGCGCGAGCTCGCGGAGGAGACGGGCCTGACCCGCACCGACTGGCACCTCGAGCAGCTGCGCACCTACGGCACGCCGGGGCGCGACCCCCGCATGCGCGTCGTCTCGGTCGCGCACGTCGCCTTCGCCCCCGACCTGCCGGACCCGCGGGCGGGCTCGGACGCCCGCTGCGCGCGCTGGTGGGCCGTGGACGACCTCGACCTGCCGGGGCTGCGGGGCGGCGACGACGACAGCGACGTCGACGGCGCGCCGGCCCTCGCGTTCGACCACGCCCGGATCCTCGCCGCCGCGTTCGACCGCGTCGCCGCGAAGATCGAGTACACGTCCCTGGCCACGGCGTTCTGCCCACCGACCTTCACGCTCGGGGAGCTGCAGCACGTCTACGAGGCCGTGTGGGGCGTGCGGCTCGACCGCTCCAACTTCCGCCGGTGGGTCCAGCAGACGACGGGTCTGGTCCGCCCGGCCGCCACCGACGAGCTCCGCCCGCCCGCGGGGCGCGGCCGCCCGGCCGCGCTCTTCGAGGCGCGCACCGACGGCGTCCGCACCCTGCACCCGCCGCTGCTGCGCCCCCCGCACGCCCGCGCGCTGCGCACCGACGCGGCGTGACGCGGGTGCGCACGTGCGCGTGCGTCAGCCGTCCGCCACGTGCCGCGCCACCTCGTACCCGTCCTGCACGTGCACGACCTCGAACGGCACGCCCGGGTGCAGCAGCGCGGCGACCTGCAGCACGTCGCCCCACTCCTGCGGCGTCCCGCCCCCCTGGCGGTCGATCAGCAGGTAGTCCGGGACGGGGTTGCGGTTGCCCAGGTAGTACACGTCCGTGCGGTCCACGAGGTACGACATCAGGCCCACGTCCGTCTCCACGACGACGTCGTCGGGGATGACCGCGAGCGTGTCGCGGGCGGCCTGGGCGCGCGGCGCACCGAAGTGCAGGCCGGGGTTCGTCAGCTGCCACAGGGGCAGCTGCGGGAGCAGCATGAGCGAGGCCGTCAGCCCCACGACCGGCGCGTACCGGCTGTAGCGGCGCAACCAGCGCACGCGCCCCCGCCGGGCGCGGTCGATGCCGTCGAGCATCGCCACGAACGCGATGGGCAGGAGCACGGCGCTGTAGTGCCACGTCGGCTCCCAGTAGCCGGGCTCGGCCGACAGGAAGCGCCAGGCCAGGGTCGGCAGCGCCAGGAGCACGAACGGGGAGCGCAGCGCGATCGCCCCGGTGACGACGACCAGCAGCCACAGCGTGTAGCCCTTGGCCGGCGCGTACAGGGCCAGCGGGTCGGACAGCGCGGCGGCCAGGTCGAGCCGCGACCCGTACGCCCACTCGCCCTCCGGGTTGAGCCGGGGCAGCACGACGCGCGTCGCCAGGACGAACCCCGCCACGCCCCACGCCGAGAGCCACAGCAGGGCGGGCCGGCGCGCGCGCCACGCGATGACGACGCCCAGCACCGCCGTCGTCAGGCCGAGGTCCTCCTTGACGAGCGCGAGCAGGGCACCGGCGACGACGGCCGTGCGCCACTGCTCGCGCAGCACCGCCACCAGCGCGATCGCGAGCAGCGGCACCGCGAACGCGATCTCGTGGAACTGGGCCTCCACCGCGTACTGCAGCCCCCAGCTCAGCCCGAAGGCGACGCCGACGAGCCCGCCGACCACGCGTCCCAGCAGCGGCACCGCGGCCCGCGTCACGACGGCGGCCGCGAGGCCGAAGAGCACGTTCTGCAGGACCAGCAGCGTCAGGGCGTGCGGGAAGACCGCGTACACCGGCCCGAGCAGCACCAGCAGCGGGTGGAAGTGGTCGCCCAGCAGGTGGTAGTCCGGGCCCTTGATGTGGACGATCGGCGCCTCGAGCCCCGCGTACCGGGACGCGAGCTGCGTGAAGATCCCCAGGTCCCACGAGCGGACGACGAACGCCCGCCACTGGGCCACGGAGTACACGGTGTAGAGGGTCGCGACCAGCAGGCCGACGGCCGCGGGCAGCGCCCACACCCGCGCGACGTGACGGCCACGCTCACGCCACGTCGGGCGCGGGTGCTCGTCCGCCGCGGTCTCGTCCTGCGGCCGGGCGGCGTCGTCCGCCGCGGTGACGTCCTGCTCCTCCGTCACGTCCGAGGGCGCGGCGGCCTCCTCGGACGCGCCGTCCCCGGCCGCGACGTCGTGCTCCGTCCGTTCCGCCGGGAGCACGGGCTCTCGTGACGTCACGTCACCTCCAGCGGGATGCGGCGGCGGGCGATCCGCCGATGGACGCCTGGCATCCTGCCACGCCCGCCGTGACGCCGGAAATGTGATGACACGACCCCCTGCGCTCTGGTGCCCTGGACGCACCCATCCACCACGAGCCACACCCCTTGCGGGTGCGACCCGTCATGTCCGCAGGAGGACACCATGCATCCCCTGAGCACCTTCGAGGTCCACCGGCAGGACCAGGTCGCCCTGCTCCGTCGCTCGACCCGGCAGGGCACGCGCGAGCCGGTCCCCCGGTCCCGGGACGACGCCCACGGCCGCCCCCCGGATCCGAGGTCCGGCGCCCGCCGGACGCCCCCCGGACGGCCGACGGCACCGACGGCCCGACCCGTGGCACCATGACCTCGTGCTCACGCCCGCCCGCCGCGTCCCCGCCGCGGGCG
Organism: Cellulomonas avistercoris; assembly: GCF_014836445.1. GTDB lineage: Bacteria > Actinomycetota > Actinomycetes > Actinomycetales > Cellulomonadaceae > Cellulomonas > Cellulomonas avistercoris. The sequence goes on along the minus strand of NZ_JACSQV010000003.1, from coordinate 250,483 downwards.
GGCGTCGCGCGTGATGGGCCGCCACGACGGCGCCGCCGCGGCGCCCCGCGCGCCCTGGTACGTCCGGACGGGACGCGCCGCGCTGCGCTGGCTGGGCCGGCTCGCGCTCGGCGCGCTCGCCGGCGGCATGGTCCTGGGTGCGACGCTGTGGGCGGGCACCTCCGGGGAGTCGGCGCGCGCGCTCGGTGCGGCGGCGGCGGTCCTCGTCGTCGTCGCGACGGCCCTGGCCGCGACCCTGCCGCCGGTCCCGGAGCCGCCCGCCACCAGCCCCGGCGACGGGGCCGGGACGCGCCGCGGCCCGACGACCGACGACCGGTGACGTGCGCTGGTCCTAGTCTGTCGACGTGACGAGCACCGCCGACGACGCACCCACCACTGCCACCACCGCCGCTCCCCCGGGGGCCACGCACTCCAGCACCGACCGCATCGTGTGGGTGGACTGCGAGATGACCGGGCTCGACCTGGTCCACGACGCCCTCGTGGAGGTCGCCGCCGTGGTGACGGACTCCGAGCTCAACGTCCTGGGTGAGGGCGTCGACGTCGTCGTCGCACCGCCGCCGGAGGCGCTGGCCCAGATGGGCGACTTCGTCCGGACCATGCACACGACCTCGGGGCTGCTCCCCGAGCTCGAGCACGGCGTGAGCCTGGCCGACGCGCAGGCGCAGGTCCTGGAGTACGTCCGCACCTGGGTGCCCGACGCCGGCAAGGCCCCCCTCGCGGGCAACTCCGTGGGCACCGACAAGGCGTTCCTCGACCGCGACATGCCCGAGCTCGTCGGGCACCTGCACTACCGGATCGTCGACGTCTCCTCGATCAAGGAGCTCGCCCGCCGCTGGTACCCCCGCGTGTACTTCGCCGCTCCCGAGAAGAACGGCGGCCACCGCGCGCTCGCCGACATCCTCGAGAGCATCGACGAGCTGCGCTACTACCGGGCGGCGCTGCTGCCCGCCGCACCCGGACCGGACTCGGCCCAGGCGCGCAGGATCGCGGCCGACGTGGTCGCCACGAGCGTCAAGCGGGGCCTGCTCCCCGGGGCGTGACCCAGGAGCACCGCAGGGCGCCGACCGAGGTCGACGCCCTGCGACTGCTGGGTGGCTAACGGGACTTGAACCCGCGACCCCCTGGACCACAACCAGGTGCTCTACCTAGCTGAGCTATAGCCACCGCGGTGCCGTGGACCGGGTTCCCGAGGGAGACCGGCCGTCCTGCACCTGGTCCGACGCGTGCGCCGGGCCGACGATGAGTGTAGCCGGTGCGGCGCCGACCTTCGTCACGCATTCGCCCCGGGGTGGGCCCGGGGGTGTGCGAGACGCGTCACAGCCGCGCGGCGACCGCGTCCGCGAACCGCTCGGCCGCGCCGGGGGCGTGCTCGAAGAACAGCGACGGCTCCGCGAGCTCGACCTCGAGGACCACGGGACGGCCCTCGTCGTCGGGGATCAGGTCGACGCGCGTGTACAGCAGCGGGGCATGGTCGGGGAACACCTTGCCCAGCTCCTCGACGACCAGGTCGCCGACCGCGCGCTCCTGGTCGGTCACGTCACGTGCGGCCAGGACGCGCTCGCGGAAGAGCACGCCCTCCGTCTGCCCCGCGCGGTACGGCCCCTCGAGCAGCGGCTCCTTGCGGACCGCGTGGCTGAACGCGCCGTCGACGTACACCAGCGCGCTCTCGCCCTGCGTGTCGACCTGGGTCAGGTAGCGCTGCAGCATGACGCGCCGGCCCACGGCCAGCAGGTTCTTGGCGTGCGTGATGGCGAGCGACCGCGACGGGGTCTGCCCCGCGTCGTAGCGGCCCGTGTCGCGGGAGCCGGCGCTGACCGTGGGCTTGATGACGAAGTCGCCGAACGCCGGGAAGCGCGTGTGGATCGCGCGGGCGTTGAGGTTGCGCTCGGGGTCGAGCCAGATCGTCGGGACGATCGGGATGCCGCGCTGCTCGAGGTCGCGCAGGTAGGTCTTGTCGATGTTCCAGGCGACCACGTCGGCCGGGTTGAGCAGCGTCGACGTGCGCTCGACGCGGCGGGTCCAGTCGGCGAACTGCGTGGGCCGGTCCGTGTAGTCCCACGTCGAGCGGATGAGCACGTGCGGGTACGCCGACCAGTCCACCGTCGGGTCGTCCCACACGACGACGTCCGTGGGGACGCCGCGCTCGGTCAGCGCCGCGCGCAGCGGGAGGTCGTCGGGGTCGAGCTGCGGCAGCTGGGCGCACGTGGCCAGGGCAAGACGTGCGGTGGGTTCGCTCACGCCTCGCACTGTACCCACGCGGTGTGTCGCGCACGCTGCGGGCGCGTGACGCACGGACGACGCGCGGGCGGCACCCTGCCGCGCACCGGGACGGTCAGGCGGGTCCGCCGCCGGCCGCCGTGAGGCGGTGCAGCGCGCGCACCACACTCGCGGCCGACGCCGTCCCGACCCGCCGCCCCGACTCGTCCAGGACGCCCACGCTCGTCCCGCCGGGGGCGTCGACGGCCGCGGTCAGCGCGGTGACGACGTCGCCCAGCTCGGCTCCGAGCCGCACGGTCGGCCCGGCACCACCGGGACCGGGGCCGTCGTCACCGCGCGGTGCGTCGTCGAGGTCGGTCGGCTCGAGCCGGCCGAGCGCCAGCAGGCGTGCCGTGCGACCCCGTCCGACGAGGTCCGCGACCGTCCCGGTCGCCGGCCGCGCGACGACCTCCAGCGGGGAGGCGAGCTGCTCCACCCGTGCCCCGCGGCTCAGCACGACGACGCGGTCGGCCATGCGGACGGCCTCGTCGATGTCGTGCGTGACCATCATCACGGTCGTCCCGAGGTCCCGCTGCAGGCGGCTGAACTCCTGCTGGAGGCGCGCGCGCCCCACCGGGTCGACGGCCCCGAACGGCTCGTCCATGAGCAGCACGGGCGGGTCGGTCGCGAGCGCCCGTGCGACGCCGACACGCTGGCGCTCGCCCCCGGACAGCTCGTGCGGCCAGCGTCGCGCGTATCGGGCGGGCTCGAGCCCGACGAGCGTGAGCAGCTCGGCGACCCGGTCGCGCGTGCGCCGGCGGTCCCACCCCAGGAGCGAGGGCACCGTCGCGACGTTCTGGGCGACCGTGCGGTGCGGGAAGAGGCCGACGTTCTGGATGACGTAGCCGATGCGGCGCCGCAGGGCGACGGGGTCGACGTCGGTGACGTCCTCGTCACCGAGGACGATGCGCCCGGCGGTCGGCTCGACGAGGCGGTTGGCCATCCGCAGCGTCGTCGACTTGCCGCAGCCGGACGCCCCGACGAGCACGAGCAGCTCTCCCTCGCGCACCGCGAGCGACAGGTCGTCGACCGCGACCGATCCCGCGTACTCCTTGCGCACCGAGTCGAACCGGATGGCGACCGCGTGCGCCTCGTCGGCCGCGGCGACGCTCGTGGGTCCGCTCGTGGGCGCGCTCGCGGTCGGGTCGGCTCCCGGTACGGACGTCGTCACGACCAGCGACGCTAGCGGCAGGCTCCGACAGCCGCGCGCCGGGCGTCCCCCGCGCGCGTGTCGGTCCCCGTCAGTAGGTTCGAGCGCATGCCGTCCGGTCAGGTCGTCGCGACCGTCGCCAACCCGTGGTTCTCGTGGGACTACCTCGAGCGCAACGGGTCCGACGTGCTGCGCTACACCCAGCAGCACGCGTCGTTGACGGTGCAGGCCGTGCTCATCGCGTTCGTGGTGGCGCTGCCCCTCGCCGCGCTCGCGCACGCCCGCCCGCGGCTCGCCGGCCCGGTGCTGGCCGCCACCGGTGTGCTGTACACGGTCCCGTCGCTCGCGCTGTTCGCGGTGCTCGCGCCCGTGACCGGGATCGGGCGCACCACCGTGCTCATCGGGCTCGTCCTGTACGCGCTGCTCGTGCTGGTGCGCAACACGCTGGCCGGGCTGCAGGGCGTCGACCCGGCGGTGCGCGACGCCGCCCGGGGCATGGGCTACGGCCGGCTGCGCCTGCTGCTGGGCGTCGAGCTGCCGCAGGCGGTCCCTGCCGTCGTGGCGGGGCTCCGGCTGGCGACGGTCAGCACGGTCGCGCTCGTCACGGTCGGTGTCGTCGTCGGGTACGGCGGCCTCGGCCAGCTGATGTTCCGCGGCTTCCGCAGCAACTACCACGCCGAGGTGATGACGGCCACGGTGCTGTGCCTCGTGCTCGCGCTCGTCGCCGACCTCGCGCTGGCCCTCCTGGGGCGCGCCCTGACCCCGTGGCGACGCGCCTCTGCGGCGGCGACCCCGCCCGCCACCGCACCGCAGGAGGCCGCGTGGACGTCCTGACGGAGGCGTTCCAGTGGCTCAACGACCCCCTCAACTGGACGGGGCGGCAGGGTGTGCTCGCCCTGACCCGCACGCACCTCGAGGTGTCCGCGGTCGCCGTCGCGATCGCGCTCGTCGTCGCGCTGCCCGTCGGGCTCTGGCTCGGCCACCGCGGCCGCGGGGCGACGGTGGGCGTGGTCGTCGCCAACACGACGCGCGCGCTGCCGACCCTGGCCCTGCTCACCCTGCTGGCCGCGACCGGGTGGTTCGGCAACACGGCCACGGCGCTCGCGTGCGCCGTCTTCGCGGTGCCACCGATCCTGGCCAACGCCGTGACGGGCATCGGGGGCGTCGACCCGGACGCGCGCGACGCGGCGCGCGGGCTCGGCATGTCGGGCGCCCGCGTCATGTGGTCCGTCGAGGTGCCGCTCGCGGTCCCGCTGATCGCCGCGGGGATCCGCACGGGCGCGGTGCAGGTGCTCGCGACCGTCCCGCTCGCGGCCCTGGTCGGCGGCACGAGCCTGGGCACCGTCGTCGTGAGCGGCTTCGCCACGCAGCGCTACGGCAAGGCGCTCGCCGGGGGGATCCTGGTGGCCGGCCTGTGCCTGCTCGTCGAGGGGCTCCTCGCGGTCCTCGAGCGCGTCGTGACGCCGCGCGGGCTGCGGAGCCGCACGCGCGGCGCCTCCTCCGACACCCGGCCCGGCCCGCGACGGGGCCGGGCGCTTCCGGTTGCCGTCGGAGCCCCCGGCGGTTCGAATGATCCCGCGCCGTCTCCCTGACCACCCGCCCCCGGCGGTCCCCCGGCCAGCAGGTCGCCACGCCGCACCCACGCCACGCACGCCGTACCCACGCCGTACCCACGACAGGAGACCTCCGATGCGCACCAACCCGCGCACCCGCACGCTCGGCGTCCTGACCGCCGCCGTCCTCGCGCTCGGCGCGTGCGGCACGCCCGGCTCCGGAGGGGGGCAGGCCGAGTCGGACCCCACCAGCGCGGCCGGCGGCGCACCGGCCTGCGAGCCCGTCGCGGGCGAGACGCTCGTCGTGCTCGAGGACGACCTGGGCCTGCAGAACGCCGACAACGTCATCCCGGCGATCAACGCCCAGGTCGCGGCCGACCACCCGCAGGTCGTCGAGCTGCTCGACGCAGTCTCGGCCGCGCTCGACACCGACCGGCTCATCGAGCTCAACCGCGCCGTCGACGTCGACCGCCGCACCCCGACCGAGGTCGCCGCCCAGTTCGTGACCGACGAGTCCCTGGAGTCGAGCGACGCGTCGGTCGGCAGCGGCACGAGCCTGACCGTCGGTGCCGCCAACTTCTCCGAGAGCATCACGCTCGCGGAGATCTACGCGCAGGTGCTGCGCAGCGCCGGCTTCGACGCGCAGGCCCAGACGATCGGGGCGCGCGAGACGTACCTGCCCGCGCTGCAGTCCGGTGAGATCGCCGTCGTCCCCGAGTACGCGGCGACGCTCGTGACCTACCTCAACGCCCAGGTCAACGGCGCGGACGCGCCGTCGGTCGCGTCGAGCGACGTGGCGGAGACCGTCACCGCGCTGGAGCCGCTCGCCGAGAAGAGCGGCCTCGTGGTCGGTGCGGCGTCGGACGCGCAGGACCAGAACGCGTTCGCCGTGACCGCGGAGTTCGCCGCGGAGCACGAGCTGACCACGCTGTCGGACCTGTCGGCGGCCTGCGGTGACGTCGTGCTCGCGGGCCCCCCGGAGTGCCCCGAGCGGCCGTTCTGCCAGATCGGCCTCGAGGAGACGTACGGCCTGACGGTCGGCGAGTTCAAGTCCTACGACTTCGCCCTCATCGGTCAGGCCGTGCGGCAGGGTGACGCGGCGGTCGGGCTCGTCACGTCGTCCGACGGTTCGCTGGCCACGCGCGACTGAGCAGGGAGGCTGGAGGCGGTGGGCTCAGCGGCCCGCCGCCTCCAGCAGCCGCAGCCACACCTCGCTGAGCGTCGGGTACGACGGCACGGCGTGCCACAGGCGCGAGAGGGGGACCTCCCCCACGACCGCGACGGTCGCCGCGTGCAGCATGTCCGCCACGTCGGGACCGACGAACGTGGCGCCCAGGACGACGTCGCGCGCCACGTCCACGACGAGCTGCACCCGGCCCTCGTAGTCCTCGGCCGTCACGCTCGCACCGCCGAGGTCGCCCAGCTCGTACGCGAGCACCTCGACCTCCACACCGTCGCGCTGCGCCTGCTCGTGCGTCCGGCCCACCCAGGCCACCTGCGGGCGGGTGAACACCACCTGCGGCACGGCCCCGACGTCCGCGGTCGCGCGGTAGCGGGACCACGGCGCCGCCTCCGCCTCGGCCTGCCGGGACAGCCCCTGACGCGTACCACCGGCGTGCCCCTCGGCGGCGGGCCGCGGGTCGAACCGGGCGGCGATCACGTCGCCCACGACGCGGGCGTCGTACTTGCCCTGGTGCGTCGTGGCGGTCCGGCCGGTGACGTCCCCGGCGGCGAACAACCACCCGCCGTCGACGCCCGCGACCTGGAGCCGGTCGTCCACCTCGAGCGCGTCACCCGGACGCAGCCCCAGGGTCTCCAGGCCGAGGTCGTCCGTCGCCGGCCGGCGGCCCGTCGCGACGAGCACCTCGTCGACGGACAGCCGGTCGGTCGCGTCCTGGCCGTCCCCCGCTGCCGTCGCGCGCCGCTCGACGACGAGCCGCACCTCGTCCCCGTCGCGGACGGCCGACGTCACGGACGTCCCGAGCAGGACCCGCACACCGCGGTCGGTCAGCGCACGCGCGACCGCCTCGCCCGCGAACGGCTCGGCCGCGGCCAGCAGGCGCTCGCCGCGCACCAGCACGGTCACCTCGCTGCCCAGGTCCGCGAAGGCCGTCGCCAGCTCGGTGGCGACCACGCCGCCGCCGACCACGGCCAGCCGCGGCGGGACCCGGTGCGTCGAGGTCGCCTCGCGGCTCGTCCACGGCCGCACGTCCGCGAACGTCCCGGGCACCACGGGGACGGAGCCGGTCGCGACGACGACGGCGCGACGCGCCGTGACGGTGCGCAGCGAGCCGTCGGCCTCCTCGACGACCAGGACCCGCGGACCGGTGAACCGCGCGCGCCCACGCAGCAGCGTCAGGCCGGCCCCCTCGAGCCAGGCCACCTGACCGGCGTCGTCCCAGTGCGCGGCGACCTCGTCGCGGCGCACGAGCACGGCCGCCGGGTCGATGCCGCCCGTGACCGCTGCTGCCGCCCCCGGCACGGCGCGCGCGGCGGCCAGCACGTCACCGGGCCGCAGCAGCGCCTTGGACGGCATGCAGGCCCAGTAGGAGCACTCGCCCCCCACCAGTGCGGGTTCCACCACGACGACGCTCAGGCCGGTGCGCGACGCCCGGTCGGCCACGTTCTCCCCCACGGCGCCGGCTCCCAGGACCACCACGTCGTACTCGTCCGTCACCTCGGCCATCGCTCCTCCGTCCGCCCGGCGTGCGGTTCATGGTGACGCGGGACCGCAGGAGGCGCCCGTCGAGCGGGCGGCAGGAGCGCTCGGACGACGTCGACGTACGTGGCGCAAGGGGCGACGAGGCTGGTCACGGGAACGACGAAGCCCCGCCAGGAGGACCTGACGGGGCTTCGTGGGTGGTACGCCCCCCGGGACTCGAACCCGGAACCCGCTGATTAAGAGTCAGCTGCTCTGCCAGTTGAGCTAGAGGCGCGCGGCTCGAAGAGATTAGCAGGACCACGGGGCCGGGTGCGAACCCGATCGCGCCTCAGCGGCCCCTGTGTGACGACGCTCACGCGTCGCGGGCGTCCTCGTCCGTCGACGGCGCCCACCACGAGTCCTCCGGGAGCCCCTCCTGCTCGAGGAGCTCGGCGGACGTCTCGCCCGTCGGGTGCAGCAGGTCGACCAGCAGCGTCAGCGGGACGTGCTCGGCCAGCAGCTCCTGCGCGTGCTGCGCGGTGTCGACGCCGAGGACGACGACGGACTCGTCCGGTCCGATGGACGCGGGCTCCGGGCTCGCGCCTGCGTCGTCCGGCAGATGGCGCTCGTGCATCGTCGACCCCGTCCCACGCGGTGGTCGGACCCTCGTCCCGACCCGTCCTCCGGAAGATACGCCGCCCGGCTGGGAACGGGCGAGCCGCCGCCGTCGCCGTCGGCGCGGCCGTACCGGTCAGAGGTACAGGCCGGTGCCCTCGGCCCCGGCCCGGGGGTCGGCGACGCCGTGCACGTCCTTCTCCCGCAGCAGCAGGTAGGTCCGCCCCGACAGCTCGACCTCGGCACGGTCCTCGGGGTCGAACAGCACCCGGTCCCCGACCTCGACCTGACGCACGTGCTCACCCGCGGCGACGACGCTGGCCCAGGCCAGCCGCTTGCCCATCGCGGCCGTCGCCGGGATGAGGATCCCGCCGCCGGTGCGGCGCTCGGGCGCGTCGGCGTCCAGCTCGACGAGGAGCCGGTCGTTGAGCATCCGCAGGGGCAGGTCGCGTCCGGTGCCGGGGGTCTCGCTCGGTGCACTCACGTCCTCGACGCTACCCCGCGGCGATCTAGGCTGGCGCTCGTCGTCCCCACCCCCGACCCCGCAGGAGTGCACCGTGCCCCGCCTCGCCGTCGGAGAGCCCGCTCCCGACCTCACGCTCCCGACCGCCACCGGTGACCAGGTGTCCCTCCGGGACCTCCGCGGCCGCTCGGTGGTCGTCTACTTCTACCCCGCCGCGGCCACCCCCGGGTGCACCACGCAGGCGTGCGACTTCCGCGACTCGCTGGCCTCGCTGACGGCCGCCGGCTACACCGTGCTCGGCGTCTCGCCCGACCCCGTCGACAAGCTCGCGGCGTTCGCGCACGACCAGGCGCTCACCTTCCCCCTCCTGTCGGACCCGGACCACGACGTCATCGAGGCCTGGGGCGCGTGGGGCGAGAAGACGAGCTACGGGCGCACGTCCACGGGCGTGATCCGCTCCACCGTGGTCGTCGACCCCGAGGGCAAGGTCGCGCTCGCGCAGTACAACGTGCGCGCCACCGGTCACGTGGCCAAGCTGCGGCGCGACCTCGGCATCGACTGACCACCCGCCCCGGGTGACGGCGCACGTGCCAGACTCGGGGCGCACGCGGGAGTGGTGAAACGGCAGCCACGCCAGGTTTAGGTCCTGGTGCCCGCAAGGGCGTGCGGGTTCGACTCCCGTCTCCCGCACGACGACGGCGGGGGCCGGGGCGTACGCGCCCCGGCCCCGCCGTCGTCCACCGCTCAGCGGAACGGCAGCTCCAGCACCGCGTCTCCGGCGCTCACGACCGTCGGCGCGCTGCCGATGGCGTTCCACAGCGCGACGCGCACGGTGCCGCCGCGCAGGTCACCCAGCGCGCCCGTGGCCCGGTCCAGGCCCACGGCCTGCGTGTACCTCTCGGCACCCGGCACCGGGTCCGTCGCGAAGTACCGGTACACCTCGACCCGGTCCCACGTGCCGTCACCGGTCAGGTCGTACTGCACCGACACGCGCGTGCCGTTGCCGACGGCGGTCCCGGCGTCGAGCCCGACGTCGAAGGCCGTCGTGCCACCGGTGGCCGTCGCCGTCAGGCCCTTCGCCTGCAGGACCACCGCGCCGCTCGGCTCCGTCACGGTGTCGATCCCGCGGGCCGGGGCCAGCTGGATCGTCCCGGCCTGCCCGGGCGCCGGCACGAGCGTGCCGTTGCCGCCGAACCCGAGCAGCAGCCCGCGCGACGGGTCGGGCGTCGGGCTCGACGTCGGCTTCGGGGTCGCCGTCGGCGTCGTCGTCGGCTTGGGGCTCGTCGTCGGCTTCGGCGTCGTCGTCGGCTTCGGGGTCGACGTCGGCTTCGGGCTCGACGTCGGCTTCGGCGTCGTCGTCGGCTTCGGGCTCGACGTCGGCTTCGGGCTCGACGTCGGCGTCCCGGGGCCGCCGACCGCCCCGCCGCCGGACCAGGTGTACGCGCCGGACGTGACCGTGCGACCGGCGGGCACCTCGAGGCGCGTCCCGTCGCTGAACCGCACCGTGCGCGTCTGCGAGGTCACGTTCGCGGCCACGTAGGTGCGCCGGCCGTCCTTGACGAACACGGCCGACAGCGGGCTCGACCCGCGCACCTTCGTGTCGAGGGTCCCCAGCGCCGCCAGGTTGGCGACCCAGTGGTACGTGTGCGCCCGCGACTCGCCCTCCTCGACCGCGTAGCCCGGGTCGGCCTGCAGCTGGCGGAGCGCCTCGTCGCCGTCACCGAGGGCGAGGTAGCTCCACAGGATGTCCTGCCACACCGACGGCTTCCCGCCGTTGACCTTCACGAGCTCGGCGTAGTTGGCCACGACGTCGTCGGGACGCTGACCCAGGTACAGGTGCGAGCCGGTGATGGGCAGCGTGTTGATGCCCTGGATCATCTCCGGGTCGGCGGAGAACCACGTCGAGTACGTGCCGCCGTCGCCCCAGACCATGCCGAGGGTCGTGTGCCCGAAGCCCTCCGGGATCGCCTCGGCCTGGTCGAACCAGTACTCCTGGATCGCCGCGGCCTGCGTCGCGTAGAGGTACGCACCGGCGTCCCGCACGGTCGTGTCACCGGTCGCCTCGCCCCACTGCACGAGGGCCCCGGCGAAGTTCTGGCCCTCGGAGCTGGACTCCTGGTTGTTGCCGGCGGCGAACGCGCCGTGGCCCGAGGCCCAGTCGTGCCCGGCGTAGATGTCGAAGTCGCGCAGGTACGGGAACCGGGTCTCGTCCCGGTCGTAGCCGTTGGCGTCGCGGATCAGCAGGTCCACCATGCCGCCGTACTGCCCGTCCGACGCCCACTGCGGGTCGAACCGTGCGAGCGTCGCCGCGGCCGCGATGAAGTAGCCGTAGTGGAAGTGGTGGTCGTTGAGCTCGGTGTCGGAGCCGTACGAGGCCGGGTACCCGATGAGCGTGCCCCAGCGCCCGTCGTAGGCGAAGACCTGCTCGTTCTTGCCCGGGCTCGCGGTGAACCAGTCGGTGAGGGTGTCCCGGACCAGCCCGAGCGTCCTGTCACGCACCTCCGTCTCGCCGAGCTGGTCGGCGATCTCGACGATCCGCGTGGCACGTCCCAGTGCCTTGCCGGTCCAGTAGGTGTCGGCGCGCAGGATCGGCAGCGGGTCCGCGGCGGCCTCGGCGAGCAGCCGGTCGAGCGTCGCGCGCCCGGACCCGCTCGACGTGGCGACCGCCGGGACCTCCGGCAGGATGCCGGTGAACGGGGTCGCGGTGGTGAACGACGTCGTCCCCGCGTAGGCGGTCATCGTGCCGCGCGGGCTGGGGTACGTGGCGTCGATCTCGTCGCCGTCGACCTCGGTCAGGTACCGCTGCTGGTGCGGGTAGAGCGCGACGACGGGGCCGTCCGCGTAGCCCTCCAGCGGCGTGGTCCCGACCTCGTAGGTCGTGCGGACGACGGCGGCAGCCGCGTCGTAGCTGTAGGTCGCGACGGTGCTGGTGACCTCGGCGAACGCGGAGCCGGCGACGGCGTCCAGCGCGGCGGCGCGCTCGGCGTCGGTCGCGTCCGCGTCCGTGGCGAGAGCCGTGACGGCGAGGTAGCCCTGCCCGGCGAGCGACGAGCGCAGGGTCGACCCCGCGACCTGCCACGACGAGCCGGACGGCGCGAACGCGGCGTAGTCGTGACCGTTGGCGGTGAAGCCGAGCGTCGCGCCGTCACGTTCCCACACGCGGACGTCGTGCTGCGACGTGAGCAGCGCGTCCCCGCCCTCGAGGTGGTACCACGACGTGGGCAGGCCGTGGCCGATGGTCGCGCGCATGCTGCGCGTCCCGTCGGACCACGACGGTGTCACGGTCCAGTCGGTCCAGTCCGCGACCTGCACGGTCGGCGCGTCGAGCCCGGCGACGCCGACGACGACGTCCTGCACGAACGTGAAGTGGAACTCCCCGATCCCGCCCGGCGTGCCGGACAGCGTCGCCTCGCGCGGTGTCGACAGGCCGAGGCCGGCGGGCGTCGGCTGGTACGACGCCGGGTGCGCGTGCAGCGGTTCGCTCATGCGGCAGTCGAGCCGCTTGTAGAGCAGCGAGGACCACCAGTCGTTGGTGGGCAGCGGTCCCTGCGGCGCGTCGTCCGTCAGGGCCGCGCGGGGGTCGGCCTCCACGGAGTCGCAGCCCTCGGGCGTCGGGCCGACCGGCGCGGCCGCGTAGCCACCGGCGCCGACGTCGACGACGCCCTCGGCGGCCGTCGAACGGTCTCCGGGGACGACGACCAGGGCCCCGGCGAGGGCCACAGCGAGGGCGGCACCTGCCGCCACCCGGCGTCGTGACCACGGTGCCGGCACCGCGTCCAGGGCATGGTGGAACAGGGACCCCCGTGGGGTCCGGAAACGTGTTGGCATGGCGGATGGCCCCCAGGCGACCACCAGGCGCGAGGCGCACGCCGGGCGTCACCCTGTCTCAACGGTGCACGTGCTCCATTGCCGTGCGCCGTGACGCGCCCCGCGCGGCCCCCGTTGGTCGCGCTGCGATGGGTGCGTTCTGGACACCACGTTAACATCGCGTTGACACGCGTCAACTCGAACGGCGGAGGACCCCCGGGGGGTCCTCCGCCGTTCGGCGAGCGGGGTCTCAGACCTGCGCCTGGCGCTCCGCGATCTTGGCGCGCACGTCGTCCATGTCGAGCTCCTTGACGGCCGTGACGACCTGCTCGAGCGACGGCGCGGGCAGCGCACCGGCCTGGTTGAAGACGAGGACGCCGTCCCGGAACGCCATGAGCGTCGGGATCGAGCTGATCTGCAGCTCCGCGGCGAGCTGCTGCTCGGCCTCGGTGTCGACCTTGGCGTGCACGATGTCGGGGTGCTGCTCGCTCGACGCCTCGAACACGGGGCCGAACATGCGGCACGGTCCGCACCACGACGCCCAGAAGTCGACCAGGACGATCTCGTTGTCCTTGATCGTGTCGGCGATCGTGTCGGCGGTCAGCGTGGTGGTGGCCATGTGTCTTTCTCCATCCTGCAGGGGTCCACGCATACAGCGCCGGTGCGCCCCGGGCTATTCCCCGCGCCCGCCGCGAGGCGATGCGGCCCCGCGGGCCGCGACGGGGTAGAACTGCACGGTGACCGCGTCCGCCGAGTACCCCCCTGGCCCCGAACGTCCTGCCGGCTGGCTGTCCGCCGAGCAGATCGCGACCGCACGCACCCAGCTGCCGATCCTGTACGTCGACGCGGTGCCGGTGCGCGTCGACGAGTCGGGCGACGTCGTCGCCGTGGGCCTGCTGCTGCGCGTGACGCGCGAGGGCGTCATGTCCCGCGCGCTCGTCTCCGGTCGCGTGATGTACCACGAGCGTGTCCGCGACGCGCTGCTGCGCCACATCGAGAAGGACCTCGGGCCGGTCGCGCTGCCGCAGGTCCCCGCGTCGCCGCAGCCGTTCACGGTCGCCGAGTACTTCCCGACACCGGGTGTCACGCCGTACCACGACCCGCGGCAGCACGCCGTCTCGCTCGCGTACGTCGTGCCCGTGACCGGCGACTGCCGCCCTCAGCAGGACGCGCTCGACCTGGCCTGGCTCACGCCCGAGGAGGCGTGCACCGAGGCCGTGCAGGTCGAGATGAACGGCGGGCAGGGTCTCCTGCTGCGCCAGGCGATGGCGTGGGCCGGCCGCCTGCCGTGACGAGCGCCCCGGGCGCGGTGGGCGACGCGGCGACGGCCCGCCGCGACACCGCCGCCCGGGTGCTGCACGGTGCCGTCGCCGCGTGCGCGGCGGTGGGCGTCGGCATCGAGGTCGCGCGTGCGCTCGGCGCGGGCGACACAGCGGCGGCGCAACGGCTCGTGCGGCTCGTCGGCTACTTCACGATCTGGACGAACGTGCTGGTGGCGGGTGTGTCCCTGCTGCTGGCCCTGCGCCCTCGCCATGACGGGCCCGTGTTCCGCGCGCTGCGCCTCGACAGCCTCCTGTTCGTCGTCGTCACCGCCGTCACGGCGCACCTCGTGCTCGCCCCGTACACCGCCCCGGACCTCGCAGGACGCGTCGCCGACGCGCTCACCCACACGGTCGTCCCGGTCGCGACGGTCGTAGTGTGGGCCGCCGTGGGCCCACGTCCGCGCATCGCGTGGCGCACGTGCGCCGACGCCCTGCTGCTGCCCGCGGTGTGGCTCGTCTGGACGTTCGTGCGGGGGCGGGCCCTGGGCTGGTACCCCTACCCGTTCCTCGACGCGGAGCGCCTCGGGACGCCGCGGGCCCTCGCGGGCGCGGGACTGGTCGTCGTGCTCGGGGCGCTGCTCGGCGTCGTGCTGCGCGGCGTCGACCGCGTCCTGCCCCGCGCGCCGCGCTGACGGCGCCCGGCCACCCCCCGGGTCACCCGCCGAGGTCGAGGTGCGGCCAGTCGGCGAGGTCGGCGCGCAGCTGGCGGTCGTGCGTGGCGACGACCACGGCGGCCGACGTGGCGCGCAGCGCCGTCGTCAGCTCGTCGACGAGCCCCACCGACAGGTGGTTGGTCGGCTCGTCGAGCACCAGCACGTGCGGCGCTGCGAGCAGCGCGCAGGCCAGGTCGAAGCGGCGCCGCTGGCCGATCGAGAGCTCGCTCAGCGGACGCTCGAGGTCGGCCTCGGACAGCAGGCCGAGCGCGGCGACCGGGACGAGCGCGTCCGGGTCCAGCGCACCGGCGTCGAGCAGGTCGAGGGCGTGGCGCGCGTAGGCGTCGAAGGCCGTCGGTGACGGACCGCCCGGCGCGACGGACCGCTCGCCCGGGCCCTCCTGCGCCAGCACGCCGCACCGCACGCCCGGCGCGACCGCCCGGGTCCCCCGGTCCAGGGTCACGCCGCCCACGAGCGCCGCGAGCAGCGTCGACTTGCCGGCGCCGTTCGCGCCCGTGACGAGGAGCCGGCCCGCGGGCATGACCTCGACGCGGCGGCCCGGCAGGTCCAGGCGCGCGGCGACGCGCGGTCCCCGCACCTCGAGCAGGGGGCCCCCGGGGTAGCCGGGCGGCACGGAGGGCAGGTCGGGGAAGTGCAGGGCCGGCGGCGGCACCGGCACGTCCACCGCCTGCGCCTCGAGCCGCTCGATCAGCCGGTCGGCCGCCTTGACGTGCTGCCGGGCGCGCGTGCCGCGACGGTGCTTCTGCGAGCCCTTGGGCGGGCGCCACTCGTCCGACAGGCCCTCGTAGGACGCGTCGAGCCGCTCCGCCAGCACGCGCGCCCGCTTGCGCTCGGCCCGGTAGCGGGCGCGCCAGCGGCGCAGCATCTGGTCGCGCGCGAAGCGGTAGTCCGCGTAGCGCGCCGCGCCGTAGAGCACCGGCCGCCCGTCCATCGACGGGTCCATGTCGAGGACGGCCGTCATCACGTCGTCGAGCAGCCGGCGGTCGTGGGTGACGATGACCAGACCGCCGCTCCACGCCCGCAGCTGTGCCGTCAGGTGCGCGACACCGCCCTCGTCGAGGTGGTTCGTGGGCTCGTCGAGCAGCAGCAGGTCGGCCCGCTCGGCGAGCCGGCACGCCAGCCGCACCCGGTACCGCTCGCCCACGCTGAGCTCGGCGAGCCGCCGGTCCCGGTCCCGGGGCGCCTGCAGGCGCGACAGACCCTCGTCGACGCGACGGTCCACGTCCCACGCCGCGAGGTGCTCGTAGCGCGCGATGGCGGCCGACAGCGCCGCGACGTCGCCGCCGTCGTGGTCGAACCCGTCGATGACGGCCTGCAGGTCGGCCGCAGCGGCCCGGGCCGCGTCCGCGGTCGCGTCGACGATCGTCCCGACCGTGTCCTCGCGGGAGACCGCGAGGTCCTGCTCGACGACGGCGAGGGTCCCGCGGCGACGCACCGTGCCCTCCTGCGGGTGCAGCCGCCCGGCGAGCACGCCGAGCAGCGTCGTCTTGCCGGCCCCGTTCTCCCCCACCAGCCCGATGCGGTCACCCGGTGCGACGGTGAGGTCGAGCCGGTCCAGGATGCGCCGGCCGGGGTACCCGAAGGTCACGGCCTGCGCGACGAGCTGCAC
This sequence comes from Cellulomonas avistercoris, assembly GCF_014836445.1. GTDB lineage: Bacteria > Actinomycetota > Actinomycetes > Actinomycetales > Cellulomonadaceae > Cellulomonas > Cellulomonas avistercoris. The sequence goes on along the minus strand of NZ_JACSQV010000003.1, from coordinate 234,393 downwards.
GTCACCGGGCCGGGGTGCCACCGCCGCGCTCATGCCCGCAGCGCCGCCACCAGGTGCGGCACGAGGGCCCGGAACGCCTGCCCGCGGTGGCTGATCGCGTTCTTCTCCGCGGGCGTGAGCTCGGCGCACGAGCGGGTCTCGCCGAGCGGCACGAGCACCGGGTCGTAGCCGAAGCCGTGCTCGCCACGCGGCGCCGCGGCGAGGGTGCCCTCGAGCGTCCCGATCTCGACGTGCTCGGTGCCGTCCGGCGTCACCAGGGCGGCCGCGCACACGAACCGCGCGCCGCGGTGGGCCGGCGGCACGTCCGAGAGCTGCGCGAGCAGCAGGCTGAGGTTGGCGGCGTCGTCCCCGTGACGGCCGGCCCAGCGTGCCGAGAAGATGCCGGGCGCGCCGCCCAGGACGTCCACGCTCAGGCCCGAGTCGTCCGCGACCGCGGGCAGGCCCGTGGCCGCCGCGAGCGCACGCGCCTTGAGCAGCGCGTTCTCCGCGAACGTGACGCCGTCCTCGACCGGCTCGGGCGCGTGGACGTCAGCGGCACCGAGCACGGCCGCGGGGTCGAGGTCAGGCAGCACCGGCGCGAGGATCGCGCGCAGCTCGGCGACCTTGTGCGCGTTGTGCGTCGCCAGGACGAGTCGCGCGCCCGGGGGCACGGCGAGGCGTCCGGGCGCGTCGGGGGCGGTCACGGCTCGAGGCCCGGCACCGCCGCCCGCGTGGCGGTGCCGTCGCCCGCGGGTGCCGCCAGCACGGCCGCCTGCAGCGCCGCGAGCTGCGCGGTGCCCGCGACAGCGAGGTCGAGCAGCGCGTCGAGCTCGGCGCGGTCGAACGGCGCGTGCTCGGCGGTGCCCTGCACCTCGACGAACGTGCCCGCACCCGTCGTGACGACGTTCATGTCGGTCTCGGCGCGGACGTCCTCGACGTACGGCAGGTCGAGCACCGGGACGCCGTCGACGATGCCGACGCTGACGGCGGCCACGGAGTCGCGCAGCACCTGGCGACCCGGCTTGACGAGGCGCTTCTCGGTGGCCCACGCGACGGCGTCGGCCAGCGCGACGTACGCGCCGGTGATCGCGGCCGTCCGCGTGCCGCCGTCGGCCTGCAGCACGTCGCAGTCGAGGACGATCGTGTTCTCGCCGAGCGCCGCGACGTCGATCACGGCGCGCAGCGAGCGGCCCACGAGACGCGAGATCTCGTGCGTGCGTCCGCCGACCTTGCCGCGCACGGACTCGCGGTCGGACCGGTTGTTCGTCGCGCGCGGCAGCATGGCGTACTCCGCGGTCACCCAGCCCTCGCCGGACCCCTTGCGCCACCGCGGGACACCCTCGGTGAACGACGCGACGCACAGCACCTTCGTGCCGCCGAACTCCACGAGCACCGAGCCCTCGCCCGCCTCGAGGAACCGCCGCGTGATCGTGACGGGCCGCAGCTCGTCCGCCCGCCGCCCGTCGGCCCGTACGACCGCGCCCGCGCTCACCCCGGCTCCCGCCACCGTCCCGACACCTGCACCCGCACCACCCGCACTCACCATGCCCACGACCCTACGTGGACAGGACCCCGCCCCCGAACCACGCCCCGCCCTCACCCCCCCTCCCGCCGAGCGCGGTACACGACCACCGAGCGCGGCACCTGGATGTGTCGCACTGGACGGTGGTGTGCCGCGCTCGACACCGGCGCGGATGTGTCAGCGGAGACCTGCGGCACGCAGGCGAGCGGCCATCGGGTCGCCCGCCCACGCGTCGGACCACGTCCAGCGCGCCACCCGCAGGCCCGTGGCGCGGAGCCGGTCCTCCCGCAGCTTCTCCGCCCACAGCACCTCCGGATCACCCGTGCCGTACTTCACGCGGCCGTCGAACTCGCCCACCACGCCCTGCTCCGCCCACCAGAAGTCCACCCGCCCCACGAGCCCCTGCCGGTCCCGGACCTCGTGCTGGAGCACGGGGACCGGCAGCCCGAGCTCGGCCATCCGCACCCGGCTGACCGACTCGCCCGGCGACTCGGACGCGGGGTCGACGAGCTCGACCACGCGACGCGCGGCGCGGACCCCACGGCCGCCCCCGGCGCGCGCGACCTCGACGCGCAGCTCGGCGAGGCTCGTGAGCCCGCACCGGACCGCGGCGTCGCCCGCCACGACCCCCGGGACCAGGCCGGCCGTCCTGGCCAGGTCCACCACGGTGCGCGCCGCGTTCGTGACCACGATGCCGTCGACCTCCGCGACCGGCACGTGCCCGGCGACGGCGTGCCGCACGACGTCCCCGTGCGACCTCCCGCCGTCCGCCGGTCCGCGCACGACGTGGACGGCGTCGTCGCGGTGCCCGACGGTCGGGAGGCCCAGCACGGCGGCCGCGGACCCGTGGGAGAAGACCGGCGGTGCGGACGCGGCCGCCAGGACCGCGCGCACCAGGGCGACGTGCCGGGCGCCGTCGTCGAGGTCGCGCCACACGCCGGCGGCCACGTAGGAGCCGCGTCGCACGCGGACGAGGCGCCCTTCTCGCAGCGCGCGCTGCAGCTGCTCGGCGTCCGCCGCGGCGCCCCGGGCCGTGGGAGCGACGTGGACCACCGTGACGTCCGTGGCCTGGCCGTGCGCGGGTTCGACCCCCGCACGGCCGCCCACGACACCCTGCACTACGCGGCCCGTCGTCCTCCCGGCGACGTCCCGCCCGCCGACGACCTGCCCACCCGCGCCCCGACCCGTCATGCCCGCACGTTCGCAGCAACGCCACGCCACCCGCTCGCGCGATCCACAGCCCGTCGCCGAGCGCGGTACTCAGCCGCCCGACGCGGTACTCGTTCGTGCCGCGCTCGAC
>NZ_JACSQV010000003.1:199346-231582 GCF_014836445.1 Cellulomonas avistercoris | reverse complement strand
GGGGGGGGGGGGGGGGGGGGGGGGGGGGGGGGGGGGGGGGGTGGGTCAGAGGGGGTAGGTGGTGCCCGGGGAGGCGAGGGTCACGGGGCCGTCGTACACCGCGCGGGCCTCCGCGAGGGCGACCGCGGGGTCGTTCCACGCCGGGACGTGCGTGAGGACGAGCGAGCGTGCGCCGCCGCGGGCGGCCGCCTCCCCCGCACGGCGTCCCGTCAGGTGGATCCCGCGCACGTGGTCGTCGCGCCCCTCGACGAACGCGGCCTCGGCGAGCAGCAGGTCCGCGGCCGTGGCCAGGTCCTCCAGCCCGGGCGACGCGTCGGTGTCGCCGCTGTAGGCGAGCGTGACGCGCCGGGTCGGGTCGCCCTCCGACGGTCCGGTGACCCGGATGCCGAACGCCGGCACCGGGTGGTCGACGGGCACCGCCTCGAGCGTGAGCGGGCCGACGACGACCTGCTCGCCCGCGCGCCAGACCCGGACGTCGAACTGCTCGCCGGTGTGGGCGGCCAGGTCGTCGCCCGACATGTGCCCGAGCCGCTCCCGCGTGCCCTCGGGCCCGTGGACCGCCACGCGCGGCAACGCCCCGCCGGGGTGGTAGCGGCGGTACACGCCCAGGACGGCCATGTCGGCGACGTGGTCGGCGTGCAGGTGCGACAGCGCGACGACGTCGAGCGCGGCCGGGTCGCCCCAGCGCTGCAGCGCGCCGAGCGCCCCGTTGCCCAGGTCCAGCAGGGCGGACCAGGTGCGCCCGTCGGCGTCCTCCGCCTGCACCAGGTACGACGACGCCGCCGACCCCGGCCCGGGGAACGACCCCGCGCACCCCAGGACGAGCAGCCTCATCGCAGCGCCCCCCGCGGCTCGACCGACTCGACCTCGGGGCCCAGGAAGCGGCGCGCCAGCGTGGCGAACGACCCGGGGTCGCCCGTCGCGAGGAACCGGTGGGTGGGCGCGCCCAGGGCGGGGTCGCGCTCGAGGTCGTGCGCCACGAGGGTCCGGTAGACGTCCTTGGCGGTCTCCTCCGCGCTCGAGACGAGCGTGACCTGGTCCCCCATGACGTAGGAGATGACGCCCGTGAGCAGCGGGTAGTGCGTGCAGCCCAGGACGAGCGTGTCCACGCCGGCCTCACGGATCGGGTCGAGGTACTCGTGCGCCGTCGCGAGCGCGTCGGGCCCCGACGTCACGCCGGCCTCGACCAGCTCGACGAAGCGCGGGCACGCCCGCGACGTGAGCTCCACGCCGGCGACCGCGAACGCGTCGTCGTAGGCGCGCGAGTCGATCGTCGCCCGCGTGCCGATGACGCCGATGCGCCCGTTGCGCGTCGCGGCGACGGCCCGGCGGGCCGCCGGCAGCACGACCTCGACGACAGGCAGCCCGCGCCGCAGCGTGTACCGCTCGCGCGCGTCGCGCAGCACCGCCGCCGACGCGCTGTTGCACGCGATGACCAGCATCTTGACGCCCGCGTCGACGAGGTCGTCCATGATCTCGAGCGCGTGCGCGCGCACCACCGCCAACGGCTTGGGTCCGTACGGCCCGTTGAGGGTGTCGCCGATGTACAGCGTGGACTCGTGCGGCAGCTGGTCGAGGATCGACCGCGCCACGGTCAGGCCCCCGACACCGGAGTCGAAGATGCCGATGGGGGCGTCGCTCACCCGACCGAGACTAGCCGCCGGACCGCCCTCGCCCCCCGCCGCCGGCCTCAGGTGCGGCGAGCATCACAGCCAGCAGCGACTCCTGGAGCCACGACAGCGCGCCGTAGACCGACGCCAGGTACGCGCGCACGTCGTCCTCGTCCTCGGCGGCCAGACCGTCGTAGAGCGCCTCCGAGTCCGCGTCGGTGCGCAGCTCGAGGCGCTCGCCCAGCACGAGCCGCAGGTCGGTCAGGGTCGCGGCCACGTCGTCCGCGGCCTGCGGCGAGACGACGAGGGCGTGCTCCGGCCACCCCGGCTCCCCGTGCACGAGCGAGGTCCACAGCGTGCGCAGGCGCGCGATCTTGCGGGCCCGCAGGTCGTCCTCGGTGAGCCGGCGGAACTCGCCGGCGACCTCCGGGTCGTCGCGCGACGCGTCGGGCAGCAGGCGGCGCACGGCCGGGTCCTGCGGGGGCGGCACGGGCGCGGTGCGCAGCGACCAGCCCTCGGGCGCGCCCGGGTGGGCCGGTGACGACGCACCCGGACGGGGGCCGTCCTCGAACCTGCCGGCGCCGAGCAGCTCGGCGACGTCCGCCACGACGGACGCGACGACGGCCCGCTCCCCGGCGTCCAGCCCTGCGACGAAGTGGCCCTTCTGCCGACGGAACGCCCGCATCACTGCCCGCCGCGCTGCATGGTGGCCCACAGCCCGTAGGAGTGCATGGCCTGCACGTCGACCTCCATCGCCTCGCGGTTGCCGGTCGAGACGACCGCACGCCCCTCCTCGTGCACCTGGTGCATGAGGCGGTCGGCCTTCTCGCGCGGGTAGCCGAAGTGGGTCTGGAAGACGTACGTCACGTAGGACATGAGGTTGACGGGGTCGTTCCAGACGATCGTCACCCACGCGTCGGCGGTGGACGTCGCCTCGTCCACGTCGGGACGCGTGTCGGGGGCGGTCGTCGCAGGCACGACGACAACTGTAGGCCGCGCCGGACGGGCCGCCGGGTGCCGGACGTGGGTCCGGACTACGTTGACGCCATGACGGACACGAGCGCCCCCGCGCCCACCCCGACCACCGCTGCCGTGGCCGCGGTCGGCTCCGGCAGCACCGCGCTGCTCACCGACCGCTACGAGCTGACCATGCTGCAGGCGGCGCTCGCCGACGGCACGGCGCACCGGCGCTGCGTCTTCGAGGTGTTCACCCGGCGGCTGCCCGCGGGACGCCGGTACGGGGTGCTGGCGGGCACGGGTCGGGTGCTGGAGCAGCTCGCGGCCTTCCGGTTCGGGACGCCGGAGCTCGACTGGCTGGCCGACGAGCGCGTCGTCGACGACGCGACGCTCGCGTTCCTCGCGGACTACCGCTTCGCCGGGGACGTCGTCGGGTACGCCGAGGGCGAGGTCTTCTTCCCGCAGTCGCCGGTGCTGGTCGTCGAGGGCACCTTCGCGCAGGCCGTGCTCATCGAGACCCTCGTGCTGTCCGTCCTCAACTACGACTCGGCGGTCGCGTCGGCGGCGTCCCGCATGACGAGCGCGGCCGTGGACCGCCCGTGCCTCGAGATGGGGGCGCGCCGCGCGCACGAGGACGCCGCCGTCGCGGCCGCGCGGGCCGCGGTCGTCGCCGGGTTCGCCGCCACGTCGAACCTCGAGGCCGGCCGGCGCTACGGGCTGCCGACGATCGGCACCGCGGCCCACGCGTTCACGCTGCTGCACGACGACGAGGAGGCGGCGTTCGCCTCGCAGGTGCGCTCGCACGGGCCGGGCACGACCCTGCTGGTCGACACGTACGACGTGCGTCGCGGGGTCGAGCGGGCGCTCGCCGCGGCGGGCACCGGGCTCGGGGCCGTGCGCCTCGACTCGGGCGACCTGGGGGTGCTGGCGCACGAGGTCCGCGCGCAGCTGGACGCCGCCGGTGCGCGCGACACGAAGATCGTCGTCACCAGCGACCTGGACGAGCACGCCATCGCGTCGCTCGCGGTGGCGCCGGTCGACTCCTACGGCGTGGGCACCTCGCTCGTCACGGGCTCCGGTGCCCCGACGTGCGGCATGGTCTACAAGCTGGTCGCGCGCGAGGGCGCGTCCGGGGTGATGGAGCCGGTCGCGAAGGCGTCGCGGTCCAAGACGAGCCTGGGCGGCCGCAAGGCCGCCGCGCGGCGCCTCGGGCGGGACGGCCGCGCCGTCGAGGAGGTGCTGGTCGTGGGACCGGACGAGCAGGTGGCCGCGTGGACCGACGCGCGGCGCCGCGAGCCGGACCCGCTGCTGCGGCCCCTGCACGTGCCGCTCGTGACCGACGGCGAGGTCCTGCCGGGGCTCACGGCCGCCGCGGGCGTGCAGGCCGCGCGCGCACGGCACGCCGCGTCGCGCGACGAGCTGCCCCGCGGGGCGCGTCGCCTGTCGGCCGACGAGGCCGCGGTCGAGACCGTCGAGATGCGCCTGGCCTGAGGCGTCCGACCCTGAGGCGTCCGACCCCGGGTGCAGCCGCCCGGGTACGGCACAGGCCGGGACGCGCATGGCGTCCCGGCCTGGTGCTGCGTGCGGCGCGACGGTCGGCGGAGGGGGTGTCGGCCGTCGCGGCTGCGCTAGATCCTCGAACGACCGCGGCCCACCAGGCCGAGGATGAGGCTGACGACCAGCACGATGACGCCGATCCAGATGAGGAACTGGCCGATGTTGGTCGCGACGCCAAGGATGACGAGGACGACACCGACAAGGATGAGGATGAGCCAGGACGGCATGTGAACACCTCTTTCGTGCGAACGCCGGCGGCATGTACGCCGCCAGGCTCCGGGTTCGGCCCGGGGGTACCCGGGCCGGGTTTGTGTCGGGATGAGCCTGGCAGTCCCCGCCCGGTTCGGCACGCTGAACGGTCGACTTGCGCGAGCGTCCGGCACTGGTATGTGGTCACGCGTCCAGCGCGGTGACCTGCGATTTCATGCGATTCTCATGGTCCACATGCTGAGATGGCGCCCGGCCGCGGGCAAGCGGCAGCGCCTCAGCGCTTGCCGACGAACCAGCCACGCAGCATCGCGATCCGGGCCGCGAGCTGGTCCGGCGCGGCGACCGCGACCTCGGGCCCGCCGCACCGCCGGCGCAGCTCGGCGTGGACGGTCGCGTGCGGCTGGCCGCTGCGGCGCGCCCACGCACCGACCAGCTGGGCCAGCTCCTTGCGGAGCTCGGCCTGCTTGCGGTGGTCCATCACCTCGGGCTCGACCTGGGCCCGCGCGCGCCGGGCACCCTGCTGGTCCGCCTGCCGCTGCCGCAGGAGCGTCGTGACCTGGTCCGCGTCGAGCAGCCCGGGCAGACCGAGGAAGTCGAGCTCCTCCTCCGAGCCGACCTCCGCGCCCGTGCCGAACTCGCCGCCGTCGAACAGGACACGGTCGAACGACGCCTGCGCCTCGAGCGCCTCGAAGCTCCCCGCGACCCCGTCGGAGCCGACGGCGTCCGCGCTCTTCTCCGCGCGCTCGGCGAGCGCCAGGAGGTCGGCCTCCGGGTCCTCGGAGCCGTTCGTCGGCCGGTCGAGGGCGTGGTCCCGCTCGACCTCCAGCGTGGCTGCGAGCTCGAGCAGCTGCGGGACGCTGGGCAGGAACACGGACGCCGTCTCGCCCCGCCGACGCGCGCGCACGAAGCGCCCGACGGCCTGCGCGAAGAACAGCGGCGTCGCGGTGCTCGTGGCGTAGACGCCCACGGCCAGCCGCGGCACGTCGACGCCCTCGGAGACCATGCGCACCGCGACGAGCCACCGCGCGTCGCCCTCGGCGAACTCCTCGATCCGGTCGCTCGCGCCGTCGTCGTCGGACAGCACGACCACGGGCGACTGCCCCGTCAGACGCGCCAGGTGCCCCGCGTACGCGCGGGCGTCGGTCTGGTCCGTGGCGATGATCATGGCGCCCGCGTCGGGGACCGTGCGCCGGACCTCCGTCAGCCGCCGGTCCGCCGCCGCGAGCACCGAGGGGATCCACTCGCCGTTGGGGTCGAGCGCGGTGCGCCACGCCTGTGACGTCATGTCCTTGGTCAGCGGCTCGCCCAGGCGCGCGGAGATCTCGTCGCCCGCCTTGGTGCGCCACCGCATGGACCCGGAGTACGACAGGAAGATGACGGGCCGCACGACGTGGTCGCGCAGCGCGTCGCCGTACGCGTAGGTGAAGTCGGCGAGCGAGCGACGGATCCCGTGCGCGTCCGGCGCGTAGGTCACGAACGGGATCGGGGCCGTGTCGGACCGGAACGGCGTGCCCGTCAGCGCGAGGCGGCGCGTCGCGCCCTCGAACGCCTCGCGGACGGCGTCGCCCCAGGACAGCGCGTCACCGCCGTGGTGCACCTCGTCGAGGATGACGAGGGTGCGCTCGGCGGTCGTGCGGGCGGCGTGCAGCGCGGGCTTGCTCGCGACCTGCGCGTAGGTGACGGCGACGCCGTCGTAGCCCGCGCCGTGGCGCCCCTGCGCGTTGGAGAAGCGCGGGTCGAGCCGGATGCCCACGCGCGCCGCGGCGTCCGCCCACTGCTTCTTCAGGTGCTCCGTGGGCGCGACGACGGTGACCCGTCGCACCGTGCGCGACTCGAGGAGCTCGGTCGCGATGCGCAGCGCGAAGGTCGTCTTGCCGGCGCCGGGCGTCGCGACCGCCAGGAAGTCGCGCGGCGAGCGCTCGCGGTAGAGGTCGATGGCCTGCGCCTGCCACGCCCGCAGGCTCCCCGCGGCCCCCCACGGCGCACGCGCGGGGAACGCCGGCGGCAGCTGCTGCGCTGCCGACGTCGAGGGGTGCTGGGGGGTGTTGAGGGGGGCGACGGACCGACGGGCCGCGCTCACGCGCCGCCCGCGCCGGAGCCGGAGCCCTTGCCACGGCCGAAGCCGAAGAACCCGCGACCGCCCCCGCCACCGCCGGAGCCGCCGTCGCCGTCCTGCGGCTCCCGCAGGCCGTCGTAGACCTCCTTGCACACCGGGCACACGGGGAACTTGTTCGGGTCGCGACCCGGCACCCAGACCTTGCCGCACAGGGCGATGACCGGCTTGCCGGTCATCGCGGACTCCATGATCTTCTCCTTGCGCACGTAGTGCGCGAAGCGCTCGTGGTCCCCCGGCTCGACCTGCTCGTCGGTCTCGGTGCGCTCGAGGAGCGAGGTGCCGCCCTGCGGGCCGAACGGGTCGTCGGGTCCTGTCGGCGTGGTCGGCTCACTCATGCCGGACATCGTACGTCGCGGGTCCGACGTCCCGGTGGTGGGTGATCGTGTGGAGCCCCACGGTCGACGGCTTCCTCCCCGACCATCCATGTGTCAAAGTATCGACACATTGACCATCGGATCGGAGACCCACCGTGCGACTGCTCGTCCTGCCCCTCGTGCTGCTGCCCCTCGTGGCGCTGGCGGCGATCGTCGCGACCGTCGTCACGGCCCGCACCCCCGCGGGGCCGGGCAGCGCCCCGGAGGTCGCGACGTCGCCCGAGGCGTTCGCACGCGCCCGGCGCCATGCCGCTCTCGTCGCCGGCCTGTCCTGGGCGGCCCTCGTGCTCGTCGCCGTGGCGCTGCCGCGCACGATCCCCTTCGGGCCCGACCAGGGGATCCTGCTCGGTGGTGCACCGGCCCTCGCGGGCGTCGTCGCGCTGCTCGTCGCGGCCGTCGGCGAGCGGACGTGGCCCCGCCCCGCCGGTGCGGTCCGCCGCGCCTCGCTCGCGCGCCGCGACGTCCGCGACGTCGCCCCGCGCGCGCTGGCCGCGACGGTCCTGGGCTGGTCCGGCGCCCTGCTGGTCGTGCTGCTCGCGACCGGGCTCACGGCCGCCCCCGACGGTCGTTCGGTGACGGTGCGTCCCGACGCGCACTCGACCTCCGGCGCCGGTCCGTACCCCGGCGCGGCGTACGGCCTCCCGATCGCCGCGGCCGTCCTCGTGCTGCTCGTGGCGACCGTCGTCACGCTGCACCTCGTCGCCTCCCGACCCGCCGTCGCGCAGGTGTCGACGGCCGACGACACCCGGCTGCGACGTGCCGGCGCCCGACGCGTCCTCGCCGCGGTCCAGCTCGTGGTCGGCGGCACGCTCGCGGGCGTGCTCCTGGTCACCGGCAGCGCGCTGCGCAACGCGGCCACCTCCGGCTACGACGTCGGCGAGGGGTGGACCACGTCGACCGACCCCCTCGCACAGGCGTTCGGCGTCGCCGGCCTCGTCGTCGGACCGGCGGTCCTCGTCGCGACGCTCGCCGTCACGGGCGTCGCCCTCGCGCGGGCGTCCCGCGAGACGGCACCGGCCGCTCCCGCCGCGGTGCCGGCGTGAGCGTGCACGTCGAGGTCGACCTGACCTCCCGCGTGCCGGTCTACGAGCAGGTCCGCACGCAGGTGGTCGCGCACGTCGCGGCCGGCCGGCTGCGCCCCGGCGACCGACTCCCGACGATCCGCGCGCTGGCGACGGACCTCGGCGTCGCGCCCGGCACGGTCGCCCGCGCGTTCCGCGAGCTCGAGCTCGCGGGGGTCGTCGTCACGCGGCGCCGCAGCGGGACGGTCGTCGCCGACGACGCCGCACCGGCGCACGTCACGGCGCGCCACGCGGCCGCGGCGTACGTGACCGCCGCCCGCGCGGCCGGACTGACCCCGGACGAGGCCCTCGACCTCGTCCGCGGCGCCCTGCTCGGCTGACACGAGGACGGCCCGACGCACCGGCAGGCCCGGCGCGTCAGAGGCCCTGCCACGGGGGCTTGTCCGCGTACGTCTCGCGGTAGTGGTCGGCGAGCTCGAGCAGGCTCGCCGCCTGCTCGTCCACGAGCACGGTGACGTGCGGGTGCAGCTGCAGCACGGTGGCGGGCCAGCGGGCGCTCACGGGCCCCTCGACGAGCTGCCGGACGGCCTGCGCCTTGCCCACCCCGGTCGCCAGGAGGACGAGGTGCCGCGCGGCGGAGATCGTCGCGAGGCCCTGCGTGAGGCAGTGGCGGGGCACCGCGTCGGCGTCACCGCCGAAGAACCGTGCGTTGTCCTGCCGCGTCCGCAGCGTCAGGGTCTTGATGCGGGTGCGCGACGCGAGCGACGAGCCCGGCTCGTTGAACGCGACGTGGCCGTCGGTGCCGATGCCCAGCAGCTGCAGGTCGACGCCGCCCGCCCGCGCGATGGCCGCCTCGTAGGCCGCGCACGCCGCCTCCAGGTCGACCGCGAGACCGTCCGGCCCGTGCACCGCGCCGGGCGGCAGGTCGATGCGCGAGACGAGATCGGCGTCGATGACGTGGCGGTAGCGCTGCGGGTGGTCCGCCGGCAGGCCCACGTACTCGTCGAGCAGGAACGCCCGCACGCGGGCGAAGGACAGCCCGCGCTCGGCGTGCCGGCGAGCGAGCTCGTCGTACACGAGCTGCGGGCTGGAGCCCGTGGCGAGGCCGAGCACGGCGTCCGGCCGTGCGACGAGCAGCCGCTCGACCGCGTCCGCGGCCAGCCGCGCCAGCTCGTCCGGTGCTGCGATGACGACCTCCATCAGCCGATCTCCCCTCGTCCGACCAGCGCGGCGCCCACGGCACCCACCGGGACGTGCTGTGGTGCCAGGTGAACACGCTCGGCGAGCCGCAGCGACCCGAGGAAGGCCGATGCCGCGGTCTCGCGCGCCAGCTCGGCGCGCACCGCGTGCAGCAGCGGCTCACCCACGCCGCTCACACCCCCTCCCACGACGACGGCGTCGACGTCGCACGTGAGGACCAGGATCCGCACGGCACCCGCGACGGCCCACACGAACCGGTCGCGCACGGCGACGGCGCGCGGGTCCCCCGCGGCGGCGGCATCGAACAGGACCAGGGGTGCCGGCCGCCCGTCCGGCGACGGCCACGCGGCGTCGAGCGCGCTGCCCGACGCGTACTGCTCGACGCAGCCGCGCTGCCCGCACCCGCAGGGCAGGCCGTCGGGCACGAGCGTCAGGTGGCCGACCTCCCCGGCCGCCCGGTGCGAGCCGCGGCGCAGCGTCCCGTCGAGCAGCAGACCGGCCGCGACGCCCGTCCCGAGCGCGAGGAACGCGAGGTCGCGGCGCTCCCCCGCCGGCGCGAGCGTGTGCGCGGCACCGAGCACGGCGACGTTGAGGTCGTTCTCGACGCGCACCCGCACGCGCGTGGCGAGCGCCCCCGCGACGGCGTCGGCCAGCGCGAACGGGCGGTCCACGCCGACGTTGACGGCGTGCTCGACGGTCCCCGTCACGGGGTCGACGACGCCGGGCACGCCGATCCCGACGCCCGCGAGCGCCGCGGGCGGCACGTCGTGCGCGGCGGTGAGCGCGCGCACCGACGTCGTCACCGCGTCGACGAGGCCGACCTGGCCCGGTCGCGTCGCGACGCGGTGCGTCCCGACGACCCGGCCCGCGGGGTCGAGCAGGACCGCGAGCACCTTGGTGCCGCCGATGTCGACGCCGACGCCCCAGCCGGGCGCGCGCGGGTCGAGGTGTGCTGCGGGCACGACGGGACTCCCCCCCGGGATCGTGTCGTCCATGGCTCAGCCCTTGACCGCCCCGGACACCAGGCCGCCGGTCATCCGTCCCTGCACCAGGAGGAAGAAGACGACGACCGGGACCGCGACCAGCACGGAGCCCGCCATGAGCGCCCCCCAGTCCGTCGCCTTGGTGGCCTGCTGGAACGTGCGCAGCCACACGGGCAACGTCATGGACTCGGGCCTGGTCATGATGATCAGCGCCATCATGAACTCGTTCCACGCCTGCAGGAAGGCGAACACGCCGGTCGCCACGAGCCCGGGTGCCAGCAGCGGGAACGTCACCTTCCAGAACGCGCGGGGCCGCGAGCAGCCGTCGATCATCGCGGCCTCCTCGAGCTCGACGGGGACGCCGTCGACGAACCCGCGCAGGGTCCAGACGGTGAACGGCAGCACGCCCGCCAGGTACACGAGCCCCAGGGCCAGCACGGTGTTGAGCAGCTGCCAGGCGTCGACGAGCTGGAAGACCGAGATCATCATCGCCTCGCCCGGCACCATCTGGACGACCAGGATCGACAGCACGAACGCCTTGCGGCCACGGAACCGGAAGCGCGTGACGGCCAGGGACGCGGCGAACGCCAGGACCATCGAGGCGACGAGCACGAGGAACGTGACCTGCAGCGAGGTGCCGAGCGCGGGGAGGAACGGCGAGCGCTCCTGGTGGAAGATCGCGGTGTCGTAGTTGCGCAGCGTGAGCCGGTCCGGCCACAGGTGCAGCTCGGGGCCCGAGATGAGGTTCGTGGGCAGCAGCGACGTGTTGAGCATCCAGTAGACGGGGAACGCGAACGCGGCGGCGAGCAGCGCCGCGACGACGCCCCAGCCGACGGACGCCGCCGTGCGGCGCGCGGGGCGACGGCGGGTGCCGACGGCCGGACGCGGCACGACGGCCGGCGCGACGGCCGCGGGCACGGCACCGACGGGTGCGAGGCTCACAGCTGCTCCTCCCTGATCGTCGCGCGCACGTAGTACGCCGAGATCGCGAGCATGATGATCGTGAAGATGACGGCGATGGCGCTGGCGGCGCCGTAGTGGCCCTGCGCCATGCCCATCTCGTAGATGTAGACACCCAGCGTGCTGGTCTGCGCCTTGACGCCGCCGATGCCCTGCAGCACGAAGATCTGCGTGAAGACCTTCAGGTCCCAGATCATCGAGAGCACGATGACGACGACGTAGATGGTCCGCACGTACGGGACCTGCACGCCCACGAAGCGCTGCCGCGCGCTCGCACCGTCGAGCTGCGCGGCCTCCAGCACCTCGCCGGGGATCTGCGTGAAGCCGGCGTAGAGCGTGAACGCCACGAACGGGATGGCGCCCCACACGATGACGAGCGCCGCGACGGCGAAGAACGACAGCGGCGAGATGAGCCACGAGTGGCCCATCCAGTCGTCCCCCGTCAGCGACGTCAGGACGTGGTTGACGACGCCGTACTGGGTGTCGAAGATCCAGCCCCACACCAGCATCGCCGCGAGCGGGGGCATGGCCCAGGCCAGCAGCATGCCGGTCGACAGGACGAGGCGCATGACCCTGCCGAGCCGCATGAGCAGGAGCGCGACGAGCGTGCCCACGGTGATGGTGGCGGCGACGCACACGAGCATGAAGACGAAGCTGCGGGCCGTCACCGCCCAGAAGCGCTCGTCGGTGAGCGTCGCGACGTAGTTGTCCAGGCCGACGAACGGTGCGGGCACCCCGAGCAGCTGGGCGCGCTCGTACTCGTGGACCGACAGCCACAGCATGCGCACGAGCGGGTAGCCCGTGATGACGACGAGCACGGCGAGGCTGGGGGCCAGCATCAGCCAGGGCAGGAGGCGGGCCGGGGTGATCACGCGCGTCGCGCGCGGCACCGGGGCGGCGTCCGGCGGGGCCGCCGGGAGCGTGGTGGAGCTCATGGGTGTCCCTCCGTCGACGGCCGGTCGGGCCCGCGTCGCGCGGGCCCGACCGGAGCTGCCGGGTCAGCCGTTGAGGATGGACTCGATCTGGGCGTCGAGCTCCGCGGCGATCGTCGGGACGTCACCGCCCTGCGCGATCTGGACGAGCGCGTCCTGGATGACCTTCTGCGCCTCGACGTCGCCCCACCTCGGGGTCGCCGGCGTGAGCTCGGCGTTGGCCGCGGCGGCGGCGGACGCCTGGGTGAACTCGTCCTGCGGCAGCGCCGAGGCGAGCGACTTGCGGGCCGGGATCATCGAGTTCTCGGCGAGGATCGTCTGGTACTCCTCCGAGAGCAGGATGGTCAGGGCCTTCTTGGCGAGGTCGACGTTCGCGGACTTCGTCGCGACGGCGACGTTCGACCCGCCGGCGAAGACCTTGGCGGTCTGGCCCGCGGTCGCGCCGGGGAGGGGGAAGGCGTGCAGGTCGGCGCCGAAGGTGTCGGGGCAGCCGGGCGCCTCGGCGTCGGCGGGTGCCTGGATGGACCAGCGGATCCAGTTCGGTGCGGACAGGAACGTCGTCTGCCCGGCGCAGAACGGCACCTGCAGCTCGGCCTCGTCGCCGTCCTTGGGCGCGTTGGACGCGTTGACCATGAGGTCCTGCACCTGCTGGAGCCCCTTGACGCCGCCCGGGGAGGAGAACCCGGCCTCCCACGTGCCGTCGTCGTCAGGCTCGGCGATGAAGCCGCCGTTCTCCCACACGAAGGGCAGGGCGTTGTACCAGTCCTGCCCGGGGAACCACAGGCCGGACCGGTCGGCCGTCCGCAGGGACTTGGCGGTCTGCACGTACTCCGCGAGCGTCGTCGGCACGGGCGTGCTCCCGAGGACCTGCCCGCTGTAGAACACGATGCGCGAGCCGGCGTAGTAGGGCGCGGCGTAGAGCGTGTCCTCCCACGTGCCGGCCTTGACGAAGCCCGGCAGCAGGTCGTCGCCGCCGAGGTCCTCGGCGATGTCGTCGAGTGGTGCGAAGTACCCGGCCGACGTGAACGTCGCGGCCTGCGTGTTGCCGACCTCGACGACGTCGGGCGAGTCGGAGGACGACAGCGCGGTGGTGAGCTTGTCGACGAGCCCCGTCCACGACTGCTCCTCGATCGTGAGCGTCGAGCCGGGGTTCTCCTCCTCGAACGTCGACGTCAGGTACTCGCGCGCGACGTCGGGGGTGTCGGTGCCGACGAGCCAGACGCGGATCTCGGCGCCCTCCGCGTCGCCGGACGCCCCGTCGGAGCTGGTGGCGCCGCCGCTGGAGCACGCGGCGAGCGCGAGCGCTGACGTCAGTGCGACGGCGCCGAAACGTAGGATCTTCACGTGGGTGGTCCTCCCGTGTGCGAGGCGATCGTCGCCACGACGTCGCCGGTGGGTGGTGCTGCCGACCTGCTGGAAGGTCGGCTCGCGGTCGTCACGTGACGGCGAGCCGGCCCCGGTCGCTCGGGACCGTCACGTGATCCCGAGCTGTCCGGACAGGACGAGCACGGCGGCGCCCGCGAGCGCCGCGTCCTCGTCGAGAGCCGCCATCCGCACCCGCAGGTCCTGCCCGATCACGGGCATCGTCCGCTCGCGGAGGGTGGTGGTCGCGGCCTCCCGCAGGGGTCCGTCGAGCAGCTCCGGCGGGCCGGAGAGCAGGACCTCGGCGAGGTTCAGCGCGCTGACGACGGGTGCCAGGGCGCAGCCCAGCATCCGTCCGACCGACGCGAGCGCCGCGTCGGGGTCCTCGGGGGCGAGCTCCGTGCGGCGTCGCAGCGCGGGCGCGCTGAGCACGGTCTCGAGGCAGCCGGTGCGTCCGCACGCGCACGGCAGGGGGGTCTCGCCGACGGTCTGCGCGTCGACGACGGTGACATGCCCGATCTCCCCCGCGGCGTGGCCGCGGCCGCGCACGAGCGCGCCGTCGACGAGCATCCCGGCACCGACGCCCTGGCCGACGGTGACGATCATCGCGTCGGACGCGGCGCCGCCGTAGGTGTACTCCCCCAGGGCGCGCGTGTTGGCGTCGTTCGCGACGTGCACGGGGGTGCCGAGCGCGGCCGACAGCCGCGCCGCGAGCGGCACGTCGTACCAGCCGCGGTTCGGCGCCTCGACCACCCGGCCCGCGGCGTCGATGACGCCGGGCGACGAGATGCCGATGCCGACGACCGGCCGGGTCGCGCTCGCGAGCAGCCGGCGGCAGAGGTCCTCCACGAGCGCGACCGCCGCCCTGCCCGTGGCACCGGCACCGGCGGCCTGCTCCCGCGTGACGACCTCGCCGTCGAGCGTCATGACGGCGCCGTGGACGGTCGCGTCGTCGGCGAGGTCGACCACGACGACGTGGTGGTCGGACGAGCGCAGGCCCACGAGCGTCGCGGGCTTGCCCACCCTGCTCTCGGTGCGGACCCCGAGCTCGGCGACGAGGTCCTCGGCGAGCAGGGCGGCCACGAGGTCCGAGACGGTCACGCGCGTGAGCCCCGTGCTGCGCGCGATGTCGGCGCGGGACGACGGCCCCTCGTGGAACAGGTGGCCCAGGACGAGCGAGCGGTTGTGCGCGCGGGCGTGCTCGGGCAGCACCTTGGTGGTCGGCCGCAGCGCGCGCCGGACGGGGCCCGGCGTGCGGGTGGCGAGCGGGCGGGGCGACGGGGACACATTTGTTAGTAGACCTTCCTTACTAATCCGCGTCAACGGTCCGGAGTGACCGTGATCACATCGTGACCGCGGGTTCACACGACCGTGCGCGGCGCGTCATCCGGGCGTGACGCACCCCTCCCCGGCCGCAGCGGCAGGACGCCGCCCGGGCCCCGGGGGACGGCTCAGGCGCGCGGCTCGGACTCCGGCAGCGGGGCGTCGGGACCCGTCGCACCGAGCCACCCCCGGGCGCCGGCGTGCTGCACCGAGACGGTCGCCCACCGCACGCCGTCGGCGAGCGCGTCGAGCGCGTCGTCGCCCCGCGCCAGCGCCGCCGCCATCGCACCGTGCAGCACGTCCCCCGCACCCAGGGTGTCGACGACGCGGCCCGCGGGGACCGCGGCGGGACGCAGCGCCGAGCGCACCGGCCGGCCGTCCGCGGCGACGCGGCGCACGCGCACGGCACCCCCGCCGGCGCTGCGCGCCACGAACGACGGGCCGAGCGCCGCGACCGCGTCGAGCAGCGCGTCGACCGCGTGCTGCGCGACCCCGGCGCCCGCGAGCGCGCTCGGCAGCCGGAAGTCGGCGGACAGGACGGCCAGGTCGACCGTCGCCAGGAGCTCGGGGGTGGACGGCTTCCAGCTGCCGCCGTCGAGCAGGACGGGGACCCCGGCCGCACGCGCGGCGCGCGCGAGCACGAGGGCCGCGTCGGGGTGGTGCCCGTCGACGAGCAGCGCACCAGCGCCGTGCACGACCTCGGGCGCGGGCGCCGGCAGCCCCGAGGTGCGTGCACCGTTGACGGAGACCACGGCGCGCTCCCCCGTGGCCCGCGTCACGAGCACGGTCGAGACGGGCAGGACGTCGGCGGCGTGCGGTGCCAGGTCGACGACCCGGACGCCCGCGGCGGCCAGGCCGGCGCGCGCCACGTCGGCCAGCGGGCCGGCGCCGAGGACCGTGACGAGCGTGGTGGGCACCCCGAGCCCGACGGCCACGGCGGCCGCGTTGGCGGCGGGACCGCCGAACGTGACGTCCAGGCCGTCCGCGACGACCTTCTCGTCGGCGGCCGGCAGGCGGTCGAGGGTCTGCGTGACGTCGAGGGTCGTCAGGCCGCAGCAGACGAGCGGTGCTGGCATGCGGGCATCCTCGCAGGGCACCGCGCGACACTCCGGCAGCCGCGCGCTGTGATCGTTCACAACAAACCGTTTCACCCCGGCACGGAGGCTTCACCGGGAATGTCCGGTCGTGGTTGGGTGACGCGCACCCGCTCACCGACGAGAGGCAGACATGCACCCCAGACCACCGGCAGCCCGACGCCCCGCCCGCGTCGCGCTCGCCGCCGCCCTCGCGCTCGTGCTCGGCGGTGCGCTCGGCCTGGCCACGGCCGCCGGCGCCGCCGCCGCGAGCGTCGACACGAACGCCTGGTACGTCCTGGTCAACCGCCAGAGCGGCAAGGTCATGGACGTCACCGGCACCTCCACCGCGGACGGCGCCGTCATCCAGCAGTGGCCCCGCAACGACGGCGCCTGGCAGCAGTGGCAGTTCGTCGACTCCGGGTCCGGCTACTACCGGCTGAAGTCCCGGCACTCCGGCAAGGTGCTCGACCTGTGGAACTGGTCCACCGCCGACCGCGGCGAGTTCCGCCAGTTCACCGACCTCAACGGCACCAACCAGCAGTTCAGGCTGGGCGACTCGGCGAGCGGCGCCTACCTGCGGCTGATCAACCGCCACTCGGGCAAGGCCGTGACCGTCACGGACCGCTCCACCGCCGACGGTGCGACGGTCACCCAGCTCACCGACAACAACCAGTACAACCAGCAGTGGCAGCTCGTGAAGGTCGGGTCCGGCGGTGGCACCACGCCCACCACGTCGCCCACGACCCCCCCGCCGTCCGGCAACGTGTCGTGGCCGTCGGCCACCGGCCAGCAGAAGGTGTCCGCGACCATCAAGGTCAGCGGGACGTTCGACGGCGGGCTCGTGCGGTACTACGGCCTGTCGTCGGGCGGCCAGGACGAGGGCCAGCCGCCCGTGTTCGAGCTCGCCGACGGCGCGACGATCAAGAACGTCATCCTCGGCACGGGCGCCGCCGACGGCATCCACTGCCGCGGCACGTGCACGGTCCAGAACGTGTGGTGGGAGGACGTCGGCGAGGACGCCGCGACCTTCAAGGGCACGTCCGCCTCGCAGACCATGACGGTCG
The DNA here is from genome assembly GCF_014836445.1 of Cellulomonas avistercoris. Lineage (GTDB taxonomy): Bacteria > Actinomycetota > Actinomycetes > Actinomycetales > Cellulomonadaceae > Cellulomonas > Cellulomonas avistercoris. Next base: position 214,836 of record NZ_JACSQV010000003.1, on the reverse strand, counting down.
ACGGCGGCGGCGCGCGCTACGCGAGCGACAAGGTGTTCCAGCACAACGGCCCGGGCACGTTCGTCATCCGGAACTTCCAGGTCTCCGACTTCGGCAAGCTCTACCGCTCGTGCGGCAACTGCTCGACGCAGCACGCCCGCACGGTGCAGATCTCGAACGTGCAGGTCACGGCACCGGGCAAGTCGCTCGTCGGCATCAACCCCAACCTCGGGGACCGCGCGACGATCTCGGGCGTGACGATCCGCAACGACGCGTCGCGCAAGATCGTCGTCTGCGAGGAGTACCGGGGCGTCACGTCCGGCGAGCCGACCAAGGTCGGGTCGGGTCCGAGCAGCGCCTGCGGCTACAGCACGTCGAGCATCACCTACCGCTGACGCGTCAGCGGTCCGCAGCGACCCGCGGCCGTGCCCGGTCGACGAGCCACCAGCCCGTCGCACCGAGCACGGCCGCGGCCGCGAGCACGGCCGGCCACGCGCCGATCTCGTCCGCCAGGACGTGGGACGCCACGAACGCGACGAGCCCCACGACCACCACGACGACCGGACGCCACCAGCCGACGCGCGGCACCGCGAGCGCCAGGCACCCCGCGGCGGTGACGAGCAGGACCACGCCGCCCAGCCACCGCACGCCTGTCCCCTGCGCGAGCGCGAATGCCAGGACCAGGCCGACGGCGGCCACGGGAGCGACGGGCACGGCAGCAGGGCGGGGCATGGCCCACACGCTAGCCCGCCCCCGCCCGACGGACGTCCCGTGCGGGTATGCCCCCGGCGGCCCTACGGTGGGCGGGAGACCCGCCGGAGACCCCAGGGAGACCCACGTGCCGACGCCGCCCATCGACCCGACGACCACGAGCGCCTGGCAGGCCCTCTCCGAGCACGCGAGCGCGCTGCGCCCCGACCTGCGCGGCTGGTTCGCCGACGACCCCGACCGCGCGCAGCGGCTGACCCTGCAGCTCGCCGACCTCACGGTCGACCTGTCGAAGAACCTCGTCACCGACGAGACCGTCGCGCTGCTGGCACGCCTGGCCGACGAGGTCCACCTCACCGACCGGTTCGACGCGATGCTGGCCGGCGAGCACATCAACGTCACCGAGGACCGCGCCGTGCTCCACACCGCGCTGCGCCGGCCCGCGGAGGCCGAGCCGGCGCTGGTCGTCGACGGCCAGCACGTGGACGACGACGTGCAGGCCGTGCTGGGCGAGGTCTTCGCGTTCGCCGAGCAGGTGCGCTCCGGCGAGTGGACGGGTGTCACGGGCGAGCCCGTCCGCACGGTCGTCAACATCGGGATCGGCGGCTCCGACCTCGGCCCCGTCATGGTGTACGAGGCGCTCGAGCCGTACGTGGCCGACGACCTGGAGGTGCGGTTCGTCTCCAACATCGACCCCACCGACCTCGCGCAGAAGACGGCCGACCTCGACCCGACGACGACGCTGTTCATCGTCGCCTCGAAGACGTTCACGACCCTCGAGACGCTCACCAACGCGCGCCTCGCACGGCAGTGGCTCTGGGACTCCCTCGCCGCCGGCGGGCACCTGGAGGACTCCGACGACGCGCGCCGCGAGGCCGTCGCAAAGCACTTCGTCGCCGTCTCGACGGCCCTGGACAAGGTCGCCGACTTCGGCATCGACCCCGACAACGCCTTCGGGTTCTGGGACTGGGTCGGCGGGCGCTACTCCGTCGACTCGGCCATCGGCACGTCGCTGGCCATCGCCATCGGGCCCGACGCGTTCGGCGACCTGCTCGCGGGCTTCCACGCGGTCGACGAGCACACGCGCACCACGCCGGTCGCGCAGAACGTGCCCTTCCTCATGGGCCTGCTCAACGTCTGGTACGTCAACTTCCTGGACGCGCACACGCACGCGGTCCTGCCGTACGCGCAGCAGCTGCACCGCTTCCCCGCGTACCTGCAGCAGCTGACCATGGAGTCGAACGGCAAGTCCGTGCGCTGGGACGGCACGCCCGTGACCACGCAGACGGGTGAGGTCTACTGGGGCGAGCCCGGGACGAACGGGCAGCACGCGTTCTACCAGCTCATCCACCAGGGCACGCGCCTGATCCCGGCCGACTTCATCGCCGTGGCGAACCCCGCGTACCCGCTGCGCGACGGCGGCACCGACGTGCACGCGCTGTTCCTCGCCAACTTCTTCGCGCAGACCAAGGCGCTCGCGTTCGGCAAGACGGCCGACGAGGTGCGCGCCGAGGGCACCGCGGAGGCGGTCGTGCCGGCCCGCGTGTTCCCGGGGAACCGCCCGACCACGTCGATCCTGGCGCCCGCGCTCACGCCGGCCGTCGTCGGCCAGCTCATCGCGCTGTACGAGCACATCACGTTCGCGCAGGGCGTCGTGTGGGGCATCGACTCGTTCGACCAGTGGGGCGTCGAGCTGGGCAAGAAGCTCGCGACCGAGATCGCGCCGGCCGTGCAGGGCGACGCCGCGGCGCTCGCCACGCAGGACCCGTCGACCCGCGGCCTCATCGAGCGCTACCTGGAGCTGCGCGACTGACATACCGGCCGCGTCGCCGGCGGGCCGGGCGTCCGGGCCCGTCCGGCGGCGTGGCAGGCTGACCCCGGTGACCCCGGTGACCCCGGGGGCATCGACGAGGAGGTGGCGAGGTGGCCGAGCCGCAGGGACGCGTCCGCGTCGACGCGTGGACGTGGGCCGTCCGCCTGTTCCCCACGCGGTCGGCCGCGGGCGCCGCGTGCCGCGCCGGCCACGTGCGCGTCAACGGCGACCGCGCCAAGCCGGCCACGCAGGTCGTGCCGGGCGACGAGGTGCAGGTGCGCGGGGGCGCCCGCGAGCGGCTCGTCGTCGTGCAGCGTCTGCTGGTCAAGCGCGTGTCCGCCGAGGTCGCCCAGGCGTCGTACCTCGACCGCTCGCCCGTACCGCCGCCGCGCGACCAGGTCGCGCTGGCCGCGCACCGTGACCGCGGCGCGGGCCGCCCGACCAAGCGGGACCGGCGCGCCATCGAGCGGCTGCGCGGGCACTGAGGGCACGACTGCGGCAGTCCCGTGCGTCAGCGTGCGTCGGCGAGCGCGGCCATCCAGTCCGCGACGCCGGTCTGCTCCAGGAGGTCGGCCAGGCGCGGGCTGACCGCGACCATCCGCAGGGGCAGCCCGCGCTCGGCGGCGTCCCGCGCGAGCCGCACCAGGACGGACAGACCCGTCGAGTCGAGGAAGGTCACCTCGGAGGCCTCCACCTCCACCGCGCGCACGGCCGGCCCGTCGAGGGCCGTCCACAGCGCGGGGGTGTCCCGCTCCCGGACCACCAGGTCGATCGCGCCGACGAGCACGACCCGCAGCACGGCGCCCTCGGCGCGCACGTCGAGGCGTCCACCCACCGTCGGTCGCGCGTCCATCGGCCGAGTGTGCCGTACCTCCCCCACGTCCGGCACGCCGAGGCGTCCCTCGGGCGGCCGGCGCCGGATGTCGGCGGCGGGCGCTACGTTCACCGCATGATCACGCTCGGACGTGCCGCCCTCGTGACGCCCGACCTGCGACGCGCGGCGGACTTCTACCGCGACGCGTTCGGGTTCCGGACGCTCTTCGAGGGCTCCTTCGGTGACTACCCCCTCCTGCACGTCGGACCCGGCGGCCTGACCGACGCGGGCCTGTGGCTGCGGCCCGCTGCCCCGGACGACCCGGTCGGCCGGCAGGCCGGCGCCGGCCCGTTCCTCGTGCTGTACCTCGACCCCGCCGAGCTCGATGGGACGGTCGAGCGCTGCACCGCCCTCGGCGCCCCGCCGCACCACACCGCCGAGGACGGCGACGGACGGTACGCGCACGTCCGCGACCCGGACGGCAACGAGATCATCCTCGCCGCGCTCGCGACCGTGCGGGACAGGTCCTGACGACGGTCGCGACGGGCGCGCACCCACGACGGCGCAGTACGTGACGCGTCGAACCCGGCGGCTCCGGGACGCCGCCCGCGCGGGTGCATCCTGGTGGGCGTGACCACCGAGAGCACCGCGACCGGTGACGCGCACGTCGTCGTCGCGTGCCCCGACGCCCTGGACGTGCGCGGCACGACCGGACGGCTGCGGCGCGGCGCGGGCGACCCCACGTGGCGGTGGGTGCCCGACGGCGCGTGGCACGCGACCCGGCGCGGCGACGACGTCGCGACGCTGCGCCTGCGCGCGGTGCCGGGCGGCGTGCGCGCCGACGCCTGGGGCCCGGGCGCCGAGGCGGTGCTGGCCGACGCCCCGGGCCTGCTCGGCCTGCTGGACGACGCGACCGGGTTCGCGGCCCACCTGCACCCGGTCGTGGCCCGCGCGCACCGCACCCACGCGGGGCTGCGCCTGGCCCGTGGCGGCGACGTGTGGTCGGCCGTCGTCACGGCGGTCCTGGAGCAGCGCGTCGTCGGGGTCGACGCGCACGCCTCGTGGCGGCGGCTGGTCGCGCGCCACGGCACCCCCGCGCCCGGGCCCGCACCGGCGGGGCTGCGCGCCGCGCCGCCACCGCGCGTCTGGGGAACGCTGCCGGTGTGGGAGTGGCGCACCGCGGGCGTCGACGCGCAGCGGTCCGACACCGTGCGCCGCGCCGCGGCCGTCGCGCACGCGTTCCGCGCGGACCTGCCGCCCACTGAGCTCGCGCGGCGCCTGTGCACGGTGCCCGGCATCGGTCCCTGGACGGCCGCCGAGGTGACGTCGCGCGCGCTGGGCGACCCGGACGCCGTGCAGGTCGGCGACGCGCACCTGCCGCACCTCGTGGGCTGGGCCCTGACGGGTCGCCGGGCCGACGACGAGGGCATGCTGCGGCTGCTCGAGCCGTGGCGGGGGCAGCGCCAGCGCGTGCTGGTCCTGCTCGCGACCGCGCACCTCGGCCGCATGCCCGCGTACGGCCCGCGGGGCCGCCGCGCGCTGCCGATGCGCTGACGCACGCCGCTGCGCCGCCCGGCACGCGGTCGTGGACGGACGTGCCGCTCCCGCGCCTCCCGGCGATACTGGGCCCGACCACCGTCCCGATCCAGGAGGAGCCATGGCCCACGACGACACCGCGCCCACGACCGACGCCGCACCCGAGGCACCGTCGCGCGCTGCCACCGGGCTCCTGTGCCTGCTGCTCTTCGTCGGCTCGTTCGCGCTGCTGACCGTGGGGTTCGACTCCGACGGGTTCGCCGGCGCCGCGCTCGTGACGTCCGGCATCCTCGCGTTCGGGCTGGCCTTCGCGATCCCCACGACGATCCTGCCGGCGCTCGAGGACCGCGACCGCCGGTGACGGCCCCCGCTGCCACCCCGACGAGCCTCGTGCTCGTGCGCCACGGCGAGAGCGTGGGCAACGTCGCGGCGACCCGTGCCGAGCGTGCGGGCGCGCTGGTCGTGGACGTCGAGACGCGGGACGCCGACACGCCCCTGTCGGACCGCGGCCGCGCGCAGGCGCGCGCGCTGGGGCTCCGGCTCGCGGCCCTGCCGCCGGACGAGCAGCCCGAGGTCATCTGGTGCTCGCCCTACCTGCGGACGCTCGAGACCGCCAGGATCGCGCTGGAGACCGCGGGGCTCGACCTGCCGGTGCGCGTCGACGAACGCCTGCGCGACCGCGAGCTCGGCATCCTCGACCGGCTGACGTGGCGCGGCGTGCAGGACCGGTACCCCGAGGAGGCCGAGCGCCGCCGGCACCTCGGCAAGATGTACCACCGCCCGCCCGGCGGCGAGTCCTGGGCCGACGTCGCCCTGCGCCTGCGTGCCGCGCTCGGTGACCTCGCCCCCCGCGACGAGGGGCGCCGCGTGCTCGTCGTCGTGCACGACGCCGTCGTCATGCTGCTGCGCTACGCCCTCGAGGAGCTCACCGAGGACGAGCTCATGACCGTCGTGCGCGAGCGCAGCGTCCGCAACGCGTCGCTGACGCGCCTGGACCGCGCCGACGGCGCGTGGCGGCTCGTGCACTTCGACGACGTGGAGCACCTCGCGGAGCTCGACGCACCCGTCACCGAGCACGAGGGGACGGGTGACACCGGTGGCTGACCCCGTCCTGAGCCCCGCGCTGCTGCGCGAGCACCCGCTGCCGGAGCCGACGGGCGGCAAGGACGCGCGCGGCGGCGTGCTCGTGCTCGGGGGTGCCCGCGGGACACCGGGCGCCGTCATGCTCGCGGGCCTCGCGGCGCTGCGCGTCGGTGCCGGGCGGCTCTCGCTCGGGGTCGCCGCGTCCGTCGCGGTGCCGCTCGCGGTGGCCGTGCCCGAGGCCGGGGTCGTCGCGCTCGACGAGGGACCGACGGGTGCGGTCACCGGACCCGGCGACGCGCTCGCGGGTGAGCTCGAGCGCGCGGACGTCGTCGTGGTCGGGCCGGGCCTGGACGAGCCGGACGGGACGCTCGCGCTGCTGCGGGCCGCGGTCGCGGCCGCACCGGCCTCGACCCCGTTCGTCCTCGACGCGTTCGCGCTCGGCGTGCTGCGCGACGCCGACGACGTCCGTGAGGCGCTGGCGGGACGCGCCGTGCTCACGCCCAACACGGCCGAGGCGGGCCGGCTGCTCGGCGAGGACGCGGACACCACGGACGAGGGCCGCGACGACGCCGAGGTCCCCGTGGCCGCCCGCATCGCCGACGCGTACGGCATGGTCGTGGCGTGCGCCGGGGTCGTCGCCGAGCCGCACGGGCGGCGCTGGCGCTCGTCGACCGGGTACTCCGGCCTCGGGACCTCGGGCAGCGGCGACGTCCTGGCCGGCGCCGTCGGCGGGCTGCTCGCGCGGGGCGCCGACCCCGCGCAGGCCGCGTGCTTCGGCGTCGAGGCGCACGGGGTGGCCGGTGACCGGCTCGCGGCCGCGGTGGGCCCGCACGGGTACCTGGCGCGCGAGCTGCTCGCGGAGCTCCCGCGCGTGCTCGTCGAGCTGCGCGTGCGCTGACGGGTCGCGTCGCCACCGGGCGGACGCCCCCGTCTCCACCGGGCGGACGCCCCCACGGACCGTGCGCCGGATGCCGCACACTGGTGCCGTGGACACACCTCGCATGAACGTCGAGTCGTTCAACCTGGACCACCGGACCGTCGTGGCGCCGTACATCCGGCTCGCGGACCTCAAGGAGCTCCCGCACGGGGACGTCCTGTCGAAGTTCGACGTCCGGTTCACCCAGCCGAACGTCGCGCACCTCGAGATGGACGCCGTGCACTCCCTCGAGCACCTGTTCGCCGAGCACTCGCGCAACCACTCGGACCGTGTGCTCGACTTCTCCCCCATGGGCTGCCAGACGGGCTTCTACCTCATGCTCGAGGGGCGCTGGACGCCCGAGGACGTCGCGGACCTCGTGGCCGCGACCCTCACCGACGTCCTCGGGGCGAGCGAGGTGCCCGCCGCCAACGAGGTGCAGTGCGGCTGGGGCGCCCACCACACCCTCGCCGGCGCGCAGGACGTCGCTCGCACGTTCCTCGCCGCCCGCGACGAGTGGAGCTCGGTGACCGCGTGACGACCGCCCGCGAGCTGTCCGCCGCACCCGGTGCCCGGGTCGACGCCGTCGTCGTCACGGCGATGGGCGTCGAGGCGTCGCCCTTCCTCGACCGCTCGTCGGCGGTCGGGAACGAGATCGAGGTCGCCAGTGCGCGACGCCGCATCCTCGAGCTGGGCGGGTCCCGCGTCATGCTCGTGACCTGCGGCATCGGCCTCGTGAACGCGGCCTCGGCCGCGACGCTCGCGCTGCACGGCTCGAACCCGCGGGTCGTGCTGAGCGCCGGGTCGGCCGGCGGCATGGGGCTCGACGTGCGGGTCGGCGACGTGGTCGTCGGCGCCACCACCGTCCACGGCGCGGCCGACGCACGGGTCTTCGGCTACGCGCTCGGCCAGGTGCCGGGCATGCCCGAGCGGTTCGACGCGGACCCCGGCCTGCTGGCCGCGGCGGCGGGCGTCGACACCGGCGGCCTGACCGTGCGCACGGGCATGATCCTGTCGAGCGACGTCTTCGTCGACGCGGAGCGGGTCCTCGCGCTGCGCGCGGCGTTCCCCGAGGCGCTCGCGTGCGACATGGAGTCGGCGGCGCTGGCGCACACGGCGCACCTGGCCGGGGTGCCGTTCCTGTCGGTCCGCGGCATCTCCGACCTCTGCGGCCCCATCGCGGGCGTGGACTTCGACGCCCACGTGGACGACGCCGCCGAGCGCTCCGCGACGGTGGTCCTCGGCCTGCTCGACACGGTCCTCGCACCGGTCTGAGGGCACGCACCGCCCGTCCCGCGGCGCACCGCACGTGCGCACCGCGGGCGGGCGATGAGTTCGCGTGCCCGGCGTGGTCGGTACGGACGGAATGACGTCGACGCCTCCGTGGTTGCCACCACAGACTTGTCCGGAGCACGCGCCCCGACGCCCGCCACCCACCGGCCTGCGGGCCACGCCCTCACCGCCCCTCCCCTCGGGGCCCGAACGCGACAGGCCACCACGTGGACGACCACACCGCACCGACCACCACCGTCATGGGTCCGGGCGTCGACGACGCCCGCACGACGCCGGCGACGATGAGCCCGCGGGACCGCCTCGCGGTGACGCTGCTGCTCGTCTCGACGTTCGTCGTCATCCTCAACGAGACGATCATGGGCGTCGCGCTGCCGCGCCTCATGGACGACCTGTCGATCACGGCGAGCACCGCGCAGTGGCTGACCACGGCGTTCCTGCTGACCATGGCCGTCGTCATCCCCGTCACGGGCTTCTTCCTGCAGCGCACGACCACGCGTGGTGCGTTCCTCACCGCGATGGGCCTGTTCTCGCTCGGCACGCTCGTCTGCGCGCTGTCGCCCGGCTTCGAGATGCTGCTCGCCGGCCGCGTCGTCCAGGCCACCGGCACGGCCGTGATGCTGCCGCTGCTCATGACGACCGTCATGACCGTCACACCGCCCGCCTCGCGCGGACGCACGATGGGCAACATCTCGATCGTCATCTCCGTCGCCCCGGCACTGGGGCCGACGATCTCCGGGCTGATCCTGTCGGTCCTCGACTGGCGGTGGATGTTCGGCCTCGTCCTGCCCGTGGCGCTGGGCGCGCTCGTGCTGGGCGCGCTGCGCCTGCCCGACGTCACCGACGCACGTCGCGCACGGGTCGACGTCGTGTCGGTCCTGCTGTCCGCGGTCGCCTTCGGCGGGCTCGTGTTCGGGATGTCGCGCATCGGCGAGGCCGTCAACGGCGGTGTCCAGCCGGTCACGCTCGGCGCCCTGGTCGCCGGGGCCGCGGGCCTGACGCTGTTCGTCGCCCGGCAGATCCGGCTGCAGCGCACCGACGACGCGCTGCTGGACCTGCGCACGTTCCGGTCGCGCACGTTCGCGGTCGGCGTCGCGCTCATGGCCGTGATGATGATGGCGCTGTTCGGCGTCATCATCATGCTGCCGATCTACGCGCAGGACGTCCTGGGCGTCGACACCCTGAGCACGGGCCTGATGCTGCTGCCCGGCGGCCTGCTCATGGGGCTCCTGGCCCCCGCGGTCGGACGCGCGTACGACCGCGTCGGGCCGCGGCCGCTGCTCGTGCCCGGCACCGTGCTCGTGAGCACGGCGGCCTGGGGCATGACGCTGCTGCTCGGCGTCGGCAGCTCGCCGTGGCTGCTGGTCGGCGCGCACCTGACCATGTCCGCCGGGCTGGCGCTGGTGTTCACGCCGCTGTTCACCTCCGCCCTCGGGTCCGTGGACCCGGAGCGGTACTCGCACGGGTCCGCCGTCATCGGCACCGTGCAGCAGGTCGCGGGCGCCGCGGGGACCGCGGTGTTCGTCACCGTGCTGTCCGCCACCGCGGCGGGCCTGGCCGCGGACGGCGCGTCCGAGGTCGCCGCGACGGCCGGGGGCGTGCACGCGGCCTTCCTGGTCGGTGCCGTCCTGACGCTCCCGGCGATCGCCGCCGCGTTCGCCGTCGGCGCCGCCCCGGCGGGGTCGCCGGCCCCGGCGCACCACTGACGGACGCCGCCGCACCGGGTCAGGAGCCCGCGCGCCCCTGACCCGGTGCGGTGAGCCGCCCGACCGCGTCGACGACGACCGCGTGCAGCCGTGGGTCGTCGAGCGGCCGGAAGTGGCCGTCGAGCGGCAGCCGGACGTTCACGGCGCCGGGCAGCTCGCTGCCCCCGGGGACGTGCGGGTCGAAGCGCGCGTAGACCGACCAGATGCGCGCGTGCGCGGCGACGTCGTTCGCGAGCGCGAGCACGTGCGGGTCGTGCGGCGACAGGGCCCGCACCGGCCGGGCCGGGAACCACCGCGCGTACACGGACCCGGCGAAGGGCGTGCTGACGGCGACGAGGCCCGCGACGTGCGGGCCCACGACCGGGTCGGTCAGCACGAGCTTGCCGATGAGCCCGCCCTTCGAGTGCGCCACCAGGACGACCTGCTCCGGCGCGAGCTCCCCGAGGCGCGCGGCGACGAGGCGCGCCGACTCCTCGAGCCCCAGATGGTTGAGCCCCAGTGCCGGGACGACGTGCACCGGGTGGCCGGCCGCGTGCAGCGCACGTGCCAGCGCGCCCATGACGGGCCACGTCTCGTAGATGCCGGGCAGCAGCCCCCCGGGCGCCCGCGCGCCCGCCGCCCGGGCGGCGGGCGGCGGGGGGCCCAGCGTGGCCCGGGCCTGCGCGGCGACGATCCACGCGTAGTCGCGCGCCCAGGCCGCACCCTGCTGCAGCCGGCGGCGCGCGGCGCCCACGACCCGGCCTGCGGCCCGTAGCCGTCCGGAGGGTCGTCCCGTCCCGGCCGCGTTCATGGCACCGCGTGCCCCAGGACGAGGTCGGCCACCTCACGGGCGCGGTCGTACATCACCGCGTGCCCGGCGCCCGGCACCGTCGCCGCACGGCCGTACGGTGCGGCGTCGGCCAGCAGCGCCGCCCACGGCGCCGGGGTGACGCGGTCGTGCTCGCCGCGCACGACCAGCAGGGGCGCGCGCACCTCGCCCAGGCGCTCCTCGACCCGGTGGCCCAGCATCGCCCGCAGCTCGGAGACGTACCAGCGCGGCCCGCACTCCACGTAGGACCGCAGCAGCACGGCGCGCGCCGCGGTCGACTCGTGCACGGAGCTGCGGGCGAGCCGCAGCATCTGGCGCACGGCCGAGCGTCCCTCGAGGTCGGTCGTCGGGCCGACGAGCACGACGCCCGACACGCTCGCCGGAGCGGCCGCTGCGACCTCGGCGACCACCTGGGCGCCCATCGAGTGCCCCACCAGCACCGGCCGCTCGACCCCGGTCCGCTGGAGCCATCCGGCCACGACGGCCGCGAGCTCCTCGACCTCCAGGCGGTGCCGCGGGCGCGGCAGACGCCCGAAGCCGGGCAGGTCGAGCAGGTGCACCGTGCCGGCGCGCGCGAGGTGACGCGCCAGCGGCTCGAACGAGGCGGACGACGCCCCGAGCCCGTGCACGAGCACGGTGTCGGCGCGGACGTCGTCGGACGGTGCGTCGGTGGTGTCCCGCAGGGTCCGGGCCCGCAGGACCAGACCGTCGATCCGGTGCTCGTGGACGTCGGCGGCGTCCGGTGCGCCCGCACCTCGGACCGTCAGCGGCATGACCCTCCCGTCACCGACGTCCTCGGTCGGGACGTGCCCCCGGATCGTCGCACGGGTCACCGCGGGGCGCCCGGGGACGGCGGCGGCGGCGCAGGTCGCACGACGGCGCGGGCCCGTCAGGCCGCCGGCAGCTCCAGGACGGCCCGCACCCCGCCGCCGGGTGCCTCGTCGAGCAGCACGTCCCCGCCGAGCTCGCGCGCCATCTCGCGCGCGATCGCCAGGCCCAGGCCCGTGCCGCCGGCGTCGCGCTCACGGGCCTCGTCGAGCCGCACGAACCGCGCGAAGACCCGTTCGCGGTCCTCCGGGGCGATCCCGTGCCCGTCGTCGTCGACGACGACGCGCACGCGCCCGCCGCCCGGCACGGGCTCCACGTGCACGTCGACGCGACCGACCGCGTGCCGCACGGCGTTCGCGACGAGGTTGCGCACGACCCGGCCCGCCGCCTCGGGCGTGCCCGCGGCGGTCGCAGCCCCGGAGACGAGCACGCGCACGCCGCGCGCGGCGGCGTCGGGCGCCGCCGAGGCGACCGCGTCGTCCGCGACCGCCGCGAGGTCCACGGGGCCGGGCGCCGCTCCCGACGACCCGACGCGCGCGAGGACCAGGAGGTCGTCGACGAGCGTCTGCATGCGGGCCACCTGGGGTGCGAGGTCCGCCACGAGGTCCGCCACGGGGTACGCCGCGGGGTGCGCGGCCGCGACCTCGACCGCGGCACGCGCGGCGGCGAGCGGTGAGCGCAGCTCGTGCGCCGCGTCGGCGACGAACGTCCGCTGCCGTGCGGCCGCGACCTCGAGGCGGTCCAGCATCGCGTTGAGCGTGCGGGCCAGCGCGCCGAGCTCGTCGTCGGCGGCGGGCACCGGCAGCGACCCCGGCCCGCCGGTGAGCGCGACACGGTCGGCCGCCGCCCGCAGGTGCTCGACCGGCGCCAGCGCACGCCCCAGCACGGTCCACAGCACCACGGCGAAGCCGGCGACGAGGACGGGGACGACCAGCAGCAGCGCGACCCGCAGCGCGCCCAGCACGCCCTCGACGTCGGTCGCCGGCACGGTCGTCACGAGGGTCGCGGGCACGCCGCGCCAGGTGACGGCACGCACGGCGGCCCGCGCCACCTCGTCGTACGCGCTCGCGTCGGTGCCCACGACGAGCACGTCGTCGCCCGCGCTCTCGCGCCAGTCCGCGAGGGTGGCGGCGTCGACGACCGGCAGCGTGCGCGACGCGGTGGTCGAGGTGGCGACGACGCCACCGTCGCGGTCGAGCAGCTGCGCCACCTCCCCCGGCTGGGAGACCGGCAGGGCGTCGGGCACGCGGTCGTCGGCGACGAGCGCGGCGAGCGTCGCCGAGCGCTCGCGCACGACGTCGTCGAGCGCGGCGGTGCGGGCCGTGCCGAGCGTCGCCGTCAGCGCCAGGGCGCCCGCGACGAGGACGACGGCGACCGCGAGCGTCGCGACGAGCGTGAGGCGCGACCGCAGCGACAGCCGTCGCCACGGGCGGCGGCCGGGCGCCGGCGCGACGGCGCTCACGCGGTCCCCACGCGGTAGCCCGCCCCCCGCACGGTGACGACGGCGTCGCGCCCGAGCTTGCGGCGCAGGTACCCCACGTACACCTCGACGACGTTGGCGTCCTCGCCGCCGGTGTCGAAGACGTGGTCGAGCAGCTCGATCTTGCCGACGACGCGGCCCGCGTGCCGCAGCAGGTACTCGAGCAGCGCGGTCTCGCGGACCGTCAGGGTCACGACCTGGCCGTGGCGCGGGCCCCCCCCGCCCCCACGAGGGGTCCAGCGTGATGCCGTCGGCACGCAGCGTGGCGGGCCGCGGCGCGACCGGCCGCCGCACGAGGGCACGCAGGCGCGCGACCAGGACGACGAACGAGAACGGCTTGGTGAGGTAGTCGTCGGCGCCCACGTCGAGCCCGTCGGCGACGTCGTGCTCGCCGTCCTTGGCGGACAGCATGAGGACCGGGGTCCACACGTCCTGCGCGCGCAGCGCGGTGACGACGTCGTACCCGTTGCGGCGCGGCAGCATCACGTCGACGACGAGCACGTCGTACTCGCCGTCGACGGCCATCGCCAGGCCCGTGTCGCCGTCGTGCGCGGCGTCGACGGCGAAGCCCTCGGCCGTCAGCCCGCGACGCAGGGCGCGGACCAGCCCCACCTCGTCGTCGACCACGAGCACGCGCACACCGGCAGCATCCCACCCGCCGCCCGCCCGGACCGTGCGGCGCCCGCCGCGCCCTCTCAGGGTCCGCTCAGCCCCCGGGGTGCACGGTGGAGCCATGGACACCACCCCCGTCTCCCCCGCCAGGTCGCGGACCCGCACCGCGTGGGCCGTGCCCGCCGTGGCCGTCGTGGCGGTCGCCGCCGCCTTCGCCGCCCCGCCGCTGCTCGCGTCGGCCGACACCGCCGGGCTGCCGCCGGTCACGGCCGAGGAGCTGGTGACCCGCGTGCTGGAGGCCGAGCCGCAGGCGCTGTCGGGCACCGTCGTGCACACCGCGCGCCTCGGGCTGCCGGACCTGTCGATGACGCAGGTGGCCGGGGCCGACCCGATCAGCCTGCTCGGCGGGTCGACGACGCTGCGCGTGTGGACCGACGGCGAGGAGCGCTCGCGCGTCTCGCTGCTGGGCACCGCGTCGGAGTACTCGGTCGTCGCCGACGGCACGCAGGCGTGGACGTACTCGTCGTCCGACGACGAGGTCGTGCACTACGCGCTGTCGCCCGAGGACGCGGCTCGCGCGCAGGGGCTCGCGGCGACCGCGACGCCGCCCGCGGACCTGCCGACGCCCGAGCAGCTGGGCCGTGACGCCCTGGAGCGCGCACAGCAGGACGCGACGGTCGGGGTCGACGCGGCCACGACGGTCGCCGGGCGCGACGCCTACCAGGTCGTGGTGACCCCCCGCAGCACCACGACACTCGTGGGACGCATCGTCGTGGCCGTCGACGCCGCGACGTGGACGCCGCTGCGCGTCCAGGTGTGGAGCAGCGACGACGCCGCGACGCCCGCGCTCGAGCTCGGCTTCACCGACGTGACGTTCGCCGCGCCGGACGCGGCCGTCCTGACGTTCTCGGCACCCCCGGGTGCGAGCGTGCGCGAGGTCGTCGTGCCGCTGCCCGACGACGCGGCGCTCGCGCAGGCGGCGCCGACCGACCTGCCGACGTCCCTGCCCACCGACCCGGCCGACGCACCGCTGCCCGAGGGTGTGAGCGTCACGGGGACCGGCTGGGACACGATCGTCGAGCTGACCGACGTGGACGTCGCCGCGCTCGTCGCGGGTGACCCCGCCGCCGTGTCGGGCATGTCGGGGATCGACAAGCAGTTCGGGTCGCAGGGTGCGCAGGACCTGTACGAGGAGTTCGCGCCCGAGGGCGACGGGCCGCCCGTCGACCTGGACACCGCCGCGCTCTACGACCAGCTCACCACGCCCGTCGAGGGCGGGCGCGCGCTGTCCTCGACGCTGCTGTCGGTGCTCGTCCTGGACGACGGCCGGGTGCTCGTCGGCGCGGTCCCGGTGGACGCGCTGCGCGCGGCGGCCGGGGCGTGACGACCGCGCCGGGGGCGACCGCCACGGCGGCCGCCCCCGCACCGGCGCCCGGCGAGGCGCAGGCTGGTGCCGTGAGCGACGACGCGATCCGCACCCAGGGCCTGACCAAGCGCTTCCGCACGGGCCAGGTCGCTGTCGACGGCATCGACCTGGTCGTGCCCCGCGGCGCCGTCTACGGCTTCCTGGGCCCCAACGGGTCGGGCAAGACGACGACGATCCGCATGCTGCTGGGGCTCGTCGCACCCACCGCGGGACAGGTGCACCTGCTGGGGGCGCCCATGCCGCAGGCCGCGGCCCGCGTGCTGCCGCGCGTGGGCGCGCTGGTCGAGGGGCCTGCGTTCCAGCCGTACCTGTCCGGGCGGGCCAACCTCGCGCGGCTCGACGCGGTCGACGCGTCGGCCGACCCGCGCACCACCCGCACGCGGGCCGACGCCGCGCTCGAGCGCGTCGGCCTCGGTGCCGCGGCGGACAAGCGCTACCGGCAGTACTCGCTGGGCATGAAGCAGCGCCTCGGGCTCGCGGCCGCACTGCTG
>NZ_JACSQV010000003.1:155148-199336 GCF_014836445.1 Cellulomonas avistercoris | reverse complement strand
CCCCCCCCCCCCCCCCCCCCCCCCCGCGACCTGCTCGTCCTCGACGAGCCGACCAACGGCCTGGACCCGCAGGGCACGCGCGAGGTCCGGCACCTCGTGCGCGAGCTCGCCGACGCCGGCACCACCGTGCTCGTGTCCTCGCACCTGCTCGCGGAGATCGAGCAGGTGTGCACGCACATCGGCATCATGGGCGGCGGTCGCCTGCTGCTGCAGGGCACGCGCGACCACCTGACCGCCCGGCGGGGGTCGCGCGTCGTGGTGCGCACCCCCCAGGCCGACGCCGCCACGGCGCTCGGCGAGCTGCGCCGCCTGGGTCTTGCGGACACGACCGCCGAGCGCCCCGCCGCGGACGGCAGCGTGACCGTCTCGGCCGCGCTGGCCGACGACCCCGGAGCGGACGGCGACCTGCCGGCGCCGCAGGACATCGCGGGCGCGCTCGTGCGCGCCGGTGCCGGGATCCTCACGTTCGACGTGCGCCGACCGTCGCTCGAGCAGGTCTTCGTCGAGCTGACCGGGGAGGGCTTCGATGTCGCTCGCTGACACCGCACCCGCGGACGCACGCGTCGCGGACCCGGTCCGCCACCGTGGCGCGACCGGCCGGCTCGTGCGCTCGGAGCTTGCCCTCGTGCTGGGCCGGCGCCGCAACCTCGTCCTGCTCGTGGGCCTGGCGCTGGTCCCGGTGCTGCTCGGGCTCGTGCTGTTCCTCGCGCAGGACGCGGGCCTCGCCGGGCAGGGTCCCCCGTTCGTCGCGCGCGTAACCGGCAACGGCCTGTTCCTCGTGGTCGCGTCGCTCTTCCTGTGCACGCCCTTCCTGCTGCCGCTGACCATCGGGATCGCGTCGGGCGACGCCATCGCGGGCGAGGCGTCGCCGGGCACGCTGCGCTACCTGCTCGTCGTGCCGGTGGGCCGGGGACGGCTGCTGGCGGTCAAGGCCCTGGGCGCGCTCGTCTTCGCCGCCGTGGCCGTCCTGGGCATCGCGGTCGTCGGGCTCGCGGTCGGCGCCGCGCTGTTCGGCGTCGGTGACCTCACGCTGCTGTCGGGGACGACGGTGCCGCTCGCCGACGGCGTGCTGCGCGTCGCCGGCGTCGTCGCCTACGTGGGCCTGTCGATGACGGGCCTGGTCGCGGTCGGGCTGTTCTTCTCGACGCTCACCGAGGTGCCCGTCGGCGCCATGGCCGCGACCGTCGTCGTGGCCGTCGTCTCGAGCGTGCTCGACCAGCTGCCGCAGGTCGCCGTGATCCACCCGGTGCTGCTCACGCACCACTGGTTCGACTTCGCGGAGATGCTGCGCGTCGTGCCGTCGGCGGACGTCCTCGCGCAGGGGCTCGCGGTGCAGGCCGGCTGGGTCGTGGTGTTCGGGGCGCTCGCGTGGGCCCGGTTCACGACGGCCGACGTGTCGTCCTGACCGCCCGCCGCGGCGGTCCGCTCACACGATCCGCGGCGCGTCGGGCGCGAAGCGGCGCTGCACGCCGCCACCGAGCGCGAGACCGGCCAGCACCCCCAGGCTGATCGCGACCATCGAGATGCCCGTCGTCATGATCGTCGTGATCGCCTGGTCCGTCGAGCGCCCCAGCGCGGACGTCACGCCGACCAGGCCGAGGGCCCCAGGGACCAGCACCCAGAACCCGGGCAGGAACGTCACGAGGAACGGTGGCGCACCGCGCCGTGCCGCCGCGAGCATCGCCACGGGCGTCATCGCCAGCGCGCCGACGAACGACGACACCACGGCACCGAACAGGACGCCGCCGACGACCTGGCCCGCGTACGCGACCAGCAGCACGAGGGTGATCCACGGCAGCGACCCCCGGTGCGCGGCGTTGTTCAGCACCACGCCGCCCGCGTACACCAGCACGCCGACCCAGGGCCCGACCCATCCCAGCGGCTGACCGGTGCTCTCGCTCCCGACCTCGGCGGCGGGCACCCCGACGAGCCCGGCGGCGGTCGTGATGCCCAGCGCCAGCAGCACGAGCTGCATGACGCCCGCGGCCAGCCGTGACGACCCCGCGATCATCTGACGCGTCGCGAGGTCGATGACGCCCGTGGTCAGCAGCGCTCCCGGCAGGAACGTCACGAGGGGCGCGGCCAGGGGGGCCAGCAGACCCACCGGCCAGCCCGTGCGGACCAGCAGCAGGACCGGTACGGCGACGACGAACGCGCACAGCGCCACGATCAGGCCCTCGTACACCGCCGGGACGCGCCGCGTCATCGTCGTGACCCCGGCCACCACGCCACCGAGGACGGCGGCGATGACGACGTCGAGCCACCCGCCGCCCAGGACGAGCGAGAGCCCCGCCGCCACGGCCACGTAGCCCAGGGCGCGCCGCGCGGGCGACGACCGGGGCTGCGACAGCACGATCGCCGACAGCGCATCCAGACCCTCGCGCGGCCGCACGGCCCCTCGCGAGGCCGCGTCGGCCAGCTCGAGGACGTCGGCGACCTGGTCGAGGCGCAGCGCCCGGCTCCCGGCCGCGCTCACGGCCGTCTGCACGGTGTCGTGCTGCGGGACCGAGACCATCAGCGCCGTCGGGAACGTCACCACGGCGGCGTCGGGCAGCCCGTTGACCGTCGCGACGCGCTCGAGGGTCGAGTCGACCTGGACGATCGGCGAGCCCGTGTCGATCATCGCCTCGCCGAGACGCACCAGGAACAGCACCGTGACGTCGGCGCGGGCGCTGAGGGCGTCGACGTCCTCACCGTCGTCCGGCTCGCCGTCGTGCTGCGCGCCGGCCACCCCCTCGTCGACCACCTGGTCGTCCTCGCGCGCGGCGCTCGGTGGGAGCACGAGCGTCTCGTCGGGTGATCCCGGCGGCTCGTCGGGGGCACCCAGCGGCGGGAGCTCGAGCGTCGGGGCGTCGTCACCGTCCACCGTCCCCGTCGGGACCCTGGTCGCCGTCCCCGTCGCAGTCCCCGTCCCCGTCCCCGTCGCCCTGGGCGCCGCGGCACGGCCCGTCCGCCGCAACCACCAGGCGATCCCGACGGCGGCCAGCACGAGCACGAGCGCGGCGGCCACGACCATGCCCCAGGGCAACGACGACTCCGTGACCGCCGGTCGCGAGGTCCAGGTCGGCACCAGGGCACCGGACGTGGACGTGGGCTCAGGGGTCGGCGTCGGGACGGTCGTCGCGACGTCGGGCGCCGGCTCCAGCGTCGGTGCGGGTGTGCCCTGCGGGGGTGGTGCGGGCGTGACGTCGACCGGCGGCGGTGCCGGCGCGTTCGTCGTGGCGTCGGCGGTCGGCTCGACCGGTACCGGTACCGGTGCGGGAGCGGTCGTCGTCTCCGGCGCTGCCGACGGGGTCGTCGCGCCGTCGGGGACCTGCAGGAGCTCCTCGGCGTCCTGCGGGTCGACCTCGAGACGGAACGGCGGCGCGACCAGCAGGGACGGGAGCGTCGTCACCGCGTGCTCCCGCGATGGCGGGTCCGTCGCACCGCGTCCTGGTTGCGCACCCGGTCTTCTCCCCTCGACCACGTCCGCGCGGCTCGTCCCGCGGCCCCTCGTAGGCACGCTACCGACGCAGCGACGGCCGGGCACGGCAGGATGGGGGTGTGACCATCACCCCCGAACACACCCGCCGGCTGCGTTCTGCGCTGTTCGTCGACTTCGACAACGTCTACATCGGCCTGGCACGCCTCGACCCGCAGGCGGCCGAGGCCTTCGCGACCGACCCAGCGCACTGGTTGTCCGAGCTCGGCCAGGGGTCCGACGTCGACGGCGACCTGACGCGCCGGTTCCTGGTGCGCGCGTGCTACCTCAACCCCTCGGTGTACTCGCGCTTCCGCCCCAACTTCACCCGCGCCGGCTTCAAGGTCGTCGACTGCCCCTCGCTCACGCAGCAGGGCAAGTCCAGCGCCGACATCAACCTCGTCCTCGACGCGGTCGACGCGCTCGCCGCGACCACGCACTACGACGAGTTCGTCATCGTGTCCGCCGACGCCGACTTCACGCCGCTGGCGCAGCGGTGCCGCGCGGACGACCGTCGTGTGACCATCATCACGGCCTCACCGGCCGCCTCCGCCTACCGGTCGGTCGCCGACACGGTCATCGGCGCGGACGCGCTCGCGGACCTCGTGACGCAGACCGCCTCGACGTTCGTGGCAGACCCCGTCCCCGAGCCGGTGGCGGTCGAGACGGAGACCGTCGTCGTCGAGCCGGTGGCCGCCGCGGCGCCGCCCGAGGCCGCACCCGCGACGACGCGCACGGGCCGCTCACGCCGGGCGACGCGTGGCGTGACCGCAGCGGCCCCGGCCGCCGCCGAGGTCGCTCCCGAGGTCCCCGCGGAGGTCGCCGCGGAGGAGGCCCCGCCGGCCGCCCCCCGCACGACGAAGGTGCGCGTCACCGAGCGGATCGTCGACGAGGCCGAGGCCCGTGCCCGGCGTGCGGTGCGGCGCGCGGTGCGCACCGCCGACGCCCCGCTGCCGCTCGGCGCCGCGGCGCAGGTCGCGCAGACCGCGGACCCGTCGCTCGCGGCGTCGCAGTGGGCCGGGACGGGCGGCTTCACGGCGTGGCTGTCGCGGGCCCTGCCGGACCTCGACGTCTCGACGCGCCCGCCGGGTCACGTGTGGGACCCGCAGCGCTTCGGCGAGGCGGACCTGCCGGGTGCGGTGGCCGACACGGCGCCCAACGAGCTGCAGCGCCAGGTCATCGCGGTCACGGACACGCCCGGCCTGAGCCAGGCGCAGTACCGCGTGGTGCTCCAGACGCTCGCGGCGGACGTCGCCGCGCACCCGTTCGACCGGGTCACGACGTCGCGCCGCGTGCACGAGGCGTGCCAGCAGTCGGGCGCGAAGGTCGGCCGCTCGACCATCAACTTCGTCATCTCCGGCGTGCTGTACACGGGCCTGTCGCTCGATGCGAAGCCGACGCCGGAGGAGGTCGCGCGCAGCTGGGCGGACAACGTCATCGGCCTGTGCCGCGGCGCCCGCATGGAGCTGACGAACGGTGACGCGGCCGCGATCCGTGCCTGGGTGGGTGGCGGCCTCGTCGCAGGCTGACGCCCCGGACGCACGACGGCCCGGCCGCCACGAGGGCGACCGGGCCGTGGGGGGACGAGGAGGTCAGGCGGCGTACGCGGTCGTGGGTGCGGCGGTCGCGGCCGCGGCCGGGCCGCGGTACGTGCTCGAGCCGAGCCACAGGATCCACAGGAACACCACCGTCAGCAGGACGAGCCCGACGGTGAAGCCCGCCTCGTGCCCGAACGACTTCGACAGGTCGTTCATGACGATGATCATGGCGACGATGTTGACGCCCGGGATGAGGAACAGGACGAGCCACCACAGGGGGCGACCGACGACCTCGAGCAGCACGACGAGGTTGTAGATCGGCACGAAGGCCGCCCACGCCGGCTTGCCGGCCTTGGTGAAGACGCCCATGAGGCCGAGGGACGACACGACGTAGCCGACGAGGCCGAAGATGAGGAAGAGGATCGCCATGCCACCGGCGGCCGCGGCGGCCTCGGCGTCGGTGATCGGGACCGCGAAGAGTGTGGACATGGCGCGCACAGTAGCGTTCCTGGGAGCCCCCTGTGTCCCGTTTTCACGGATTCGCGCGAGTTGCTCCGGCGGTTCCTCCGGACGGCTCATCGGGCGGCCCGTCCGCCAGGAAGGCGGTGACGAGCGCGCTCAGCCGGTCGGGCGCCTGCACCGGGACCATGTGGCCCACGCCGGCCACGACGGCGGAGCGCGCGCCGGGGATCGACCCGACGATCAGGCGCGTGTGCTCCGGCCGCACGACGTCCCGCTCCCCCGTGACGACCAGCGTCGGGACGTCCACGCGCGCGAGGTCGGCGGGGTCGAGGCAGGGGTCGTGGACCATCAGCGCGAACCGCTCGGCGGGCACCCGCAGCCGCGGCACGACGGGCGCGAGCACCGACAGCAGGGCGTGGCCGACCCGTCCCACGGCGCGCATGGACCTGTTCATGCCCGCCGGGAACAGGTTGGCGCCGACGACCACGAGACGACGGATCCGCCCGGGGTGACGGACCGCGAGCTCGAGCCCGATGTTGCCGCCGTCGGAGAAGCCGAGCACGTCGACGCTCGGCAGGCCGAGGAGGTCGAGCACGAGCGCGACGTCGTCGGCCATCGTCGCGATCCGGAGCGGGCCGTCACCGCGCGGGCTGCGTCCGTGGGCGCGCGAGTCGATCCCGACGAGCGTGCGCCCGGCGCCGAGCGCGGGCACCATCCGGTCGAAGACGTGGTGGTCCTCGCCGTTGCCGTGCAGCAGCACCAGAGGCGGTCCAGAGCCTCGCGTGACGACCCACAGCGGACCGACCTGCCCGCCCGGTGCCGGCAGCCGCCGTGTGTCGTGGTTCACGGGACCGACCCTAGGCCCACCCGCCGCACCCGGAATGGGGTCCGCCCCGGCCGGGTTGGCCCTGAGGTGACCGCCATCTCCGTGCTCGACCTCGTCCCCGTCCGCTCCGACCAGACCACGGCCGACGCCGTCGCCGCGACGCTCGCGCTGGCCCGCGTCGCCGACGAGGTCGGCGCACGCCGCTACTGGGTCGCCGAGCACCACAACATGCCGGCCGTCGCGGCCACCAACGCACCGCTGCTGATGTCGCTCGTCGCCGCCGCGACGTCGCGCGTGCGCGTGGGGTCCGGCGGCGTCATGCTGCCGAACCACTCGCCCCTGGTCGTCGCGGAGCAGGTCGCTCTGCTGGAGGCCGCGTTCCCCGGCCGCGTCGACGTCGGCATCGGCCGCGCTCCGGGCTCGGACCCGGTGACGAGCCACCTGCTGCGGCGCGGGTCGACGGGTGACGGCGTGGACACGTTCGACGCCGACGTCGCCGCGCTGGCCGCGCTCGTGCGGCCCGAGGGCGTGCAGGTGCGCGTCGGGTCCTCGACGTACCCGCTGCGCGCGACGCCGCGCGCGGTGTCCGCACCCCAGCTGTGGCTGCTCGGGTCGTCGTCGTACTCCGCGCAGCTCGCCGGCCGCCTCGGCCTGCCGTACGTCTTCGCCCACCACTTCGCGGGGCGCGGCACCGACGAGGCCGTGGCGCTCTACCGCGAGACGTTCGTGCCGTCGGAGACGCTCGCCGAGCCGCGCACGATCGCCGTGGCCAACGTCGCCGTGGCACCGACGGCGCGGGAGGCGCACCGCCTGGCCCTGCCGCAGGTGCGCACGATGTGGCGGCTGCGCTCGGGCACGACGCTCGAGCCGCAGGAGCTGGTCGAGGACGCCGAGGAGGCTCCCCTGCCCGCGTCCGCCGACGACGCGCTCGCGGCGCTGACCTCGTCGTGGATCGTCGGCGACCCGGCGCAGGCCGCCGAGCAGGTGCGCGAGCTGGCCCGACGCCTGGGCACCGACGAGATCATGGTGCAGCCCGTCGCGGGCGCGACGCGCGGCACCCCGGCGGACCGCGCCCCGGCCCGCGAGCAGACCCTCCGCCTCCTGGCCGACGCCCTCGCCTGACCACCCGACCACCCCGACCACCCCGAACCGCCGAGAGCGGTACTCGGCCGCCCAGCGCGGCAGCAACGAGTGCCGCGCTCGACGGTCGGGTACCGCGCTCGGCGGGCGGGGTCAGGTGCGTTCGAGGAGCGTGAGGACCTCGTGGTGGAGCGTGTGCGGGAACATGTCGAGGACCTGGGCACGCACGGGGCGCAGGGACGGCATGTGCGCGAGGTCCCGCGCCAGCGAGCCCGCGTGGCACGACGAGTACAGGACGCGCGGGACCCCGCTGGCCTCGAGCCACCGGCTCAGCGGCTCGCCCAGCCCGCGCCGCGGCGGGTTGACCACGACGAGGTCGGGCACGTCCCGCGCGGCGAGCGCGAACGCCGTGGCGTCGCCGGCGAGGAACCGTGTGCCGGGCAGCCCGGCGTCGCGCGCGGTCACCTCGGCGCTCGCGACCGCCTCGGCGCTCGTCTCCACGCCGACGACGTGCCGCCCCGGCCGTGCGAGGTGCAGCGCGAACCCGCCGACGCCGCAGTACAGGTCCCACGCGGAGGTCACCTGCGCCTCGTCGGCCCACGCGGCGGCCTGCCGGTAGAGCGCGGCGGCCACCTCGGTGTTGGTCTGGAAGAAGCTGCGCGGGCGCAGGTGCAGGTCGAGCCCGTTGACCCGCATGCGCAGCGTCTCGCGCTCGGTGAGCAGGATCTCGCGCTCGCCCTCGAGCACCGCCGCGTGCGCCGGCTGCACGTTGACCGACGCGACGACGAGGTGCGGCAGGGCGGCACGCAGGGACGACAGGTGCTTGCGCACGCGCGCGAGCGCCTCGGTGCTGCGCAGCACGAACCGGACCATGAGGTCGCCGTCGGGCGAGGCCGTGACGAGCACGTGCTTGAGCTCACCGGTGCGCGTCGGCACGTCGTACGGGGTCAGCCGCGCCTCGGAGACGAAGGCGGCGAGCGGCGCGAAGGCTGCCGTCAGGGCCGGCGGGTACAGCGGGCAGCCCTGCAGGTCCACGCCGTGGCCGTGACCGTCGAGGATGCCGAGCGTCGGGGCGTCGACGGTGCCCGCGACGACCATCTTCGCCTTGTTGCGGAACCCCGCCTCAGCGCTCGTGACGGTCGGGAGCCACGTGACGCCGGCGGGGTCGCCGAGCACGGTGCGCACGTGGCGCTGCTGCGCGTCGACCTGCTCCGGGTACGGCACCGCGAGGAGCGTGCACGACCGGCACACGCCCGCGTCGAAGTAGCCGCAGCGCACGTGCCCAGGGTACGTGGCGCTCTCAGCCGCTCGCGGTCGACGCCCGCACGACCACGCGCGGTGCGACGGTCTCGACGCCGCCCTCCGCGGTCCCGGCGATGCGCCCGAACAGGCGGGTCGCGGCCCGGCGGCCCATGGTCTCGAAGTTCATGTCGACGCTGGTCAGCGCGGGCCGCGAGCCGGCGATCATCGGCTCCCAGTTGTCGAAGCCGATGACGGCGACGTCGCCGGGCACGTCGATGCCCCTCTCCCGCAGCGCGTCGAGCACGCCGCGGGCGATCATGTCGCTGCCGCACACCACGGCGTCGACGTCCGGGTCCGCGTCGAGCGCGGCGGCGACCCCGGCCCGGCCCCAGGCCTCGCTCCAGGAGCCGAAGCGCACCGGCCCGACCTGCTCGAGCCCGGCCGCTGCGAGGGCCTGCGTGACGCCCGCGGCGCGGTCCTGGGCGGCCGCGTACGTCGGGTCGCCCGACACGTGCGCGATACGGCGTCGGCCGAGCGTGAGCAGGTGCTCGGTGGCGATCCGGCCGGCCGTGACGTTGTCGGGCACGACGGAGGCGTCCCGCGGGTCGTCGGACGGTGCGTAGGCGTACACCACCGGAACGGGCACGTCCCGCCCGAGCGAGGGACGCGGGTCCGTCTTGGAGCCGACGACGATGAGCCCGTCGATGCGGCGGCCGAGCAGCGCCCGCAGGTGGTGCTGCTCGCGGATCGCGTCGTCGCGCGCGTCGCACAGGAACACCGAGGTGCGGCCGGCACCGAAGGCGTCCTCCGCCCCCATGAGGATGGGCAGGCTGAACCGGCCCTCGAGGTCGTGCGTCAGCAGGCCGACGGTACCGGTCTGACCTGCGGTGATGGCGCGTGCGAGCGAGTTGGGCGTGAACGCCAGGCGGTCGGCGACCTCCTGCACGCGCCGACGGGTGTCGGGGTGCACGTCGGCCTTGCCGTTGAGCGCCTTCGACGCCGTGGCGACCGACACCCCGGCGAGCTGCGCGACGTCGCGCAGCGTGACCGGGCGGGCCCGGCCGTCGGTTGCCGTCATGGTCGTCCCCCATCCCTGTCTGCGTCGACGTACGGCCACATCATGCCCGAAAGCGGCGTTGAGGATCCACGGTTGACCGTCGCCAAAACCCAGTGCTAGCGTCCCGAAAAGGGTTTCGGCCACTTTCGGGCCGACGGTGGAGACACCGCCCGCCGCAGCGACGCGGCGACGGGCGCCCCGAGGTCAGGAGCATCGACGAGGATCCGACCGGGCACCCCACCCGGGCCGCCGGACCCGTCTCGACACACAGGAGCCCGGTTGATGGACATCAACGGCAACGACGCACGGCCCACTCCTCGCCGCCGCACGCGGCTGGCACTCACCTCGCTGGCCGCCGCGAGCGGACTGCTGCTCGCCGCGTGCTCGGGCGGCACCAGCGCCGACGGCGCCGGCTCCCAGGGGTCCGGCTCGGGCGACAGCGCGACCCTCACGGTGTGGCACTACTTCTCGGACGACAACCAGGTGAAGCTCATGGACGAGTTCGCCGACAAGTTCGAGGCCCAGCACGACGGCGCGACCGTCGACAACGTCTTCGTCCCCTACGACCAGCTCAACTCCAAGCTCGTCGCCGCCGCGGGCGCCAAGACGGGCCCGGACGTGGTGGTCTTCAACGGCGCCGAGGCCGCGACGCTCGCCCTCGGCGGCGCGCTGGCTCCCCTCGACGACTACTGGGCCGACTTCGCCGACGCCGACCAGGTCTCGGAGTCGGTCGTCCACACCATCGACGGCACCACGTACGCCGTGCAGGGCTACGTCAACCTCCTGGGGCTCTGGTACAACGCCGACATCCTCGCGGAGATCGGCGTCGAGCCGCCCACCACGATGACCGAGCTCGAGGACGCGATGGCCGCGGCGAAGGCCGCCGGCTACGCGGGCATCACGCTGTCCGGCCTGCCGCAGTCGCAGGGTGAGTGGCAGGCGTACCCGTGGATCACCTCCGAGGGCTTCACCTACGAGGACCCGCAGGCCGACGCGCTGGCCGCGGGACTCGGCCGGGTGCGGTCGTGGGTCGAGAACGGGTGGCTCTCGCAGGAGGCCGTCACGTGGGACCAGACGGTGCCGTTCCAGCAGTTCGCTGCCGGCAAGACCGCCTTCGCGGCGAACGGCAACTGGCAGATGGGCACCGCGGCCTCCGACGCCGACTTCGAGTACGGCGTCGTGCCGCTGCCGCTGTCCGGCACGGGAGGCGTCTACCTGGGTGGTGAGGGCCAGGGCATCGGCGCGTTCAGCAAGAACCCCGACCTCGCGTGGGAATACCTGACCGCCACCTACCTCGACGCCGAGGGCCAGCTCCTGCCGGCCGAGATCGTCGGCTCCCTGCCGTCGCGCGCCGACGCCGGTCAGGACGCGTCCGTGACGGGCAACGCGCTGCTCGAGCCCTTCGCGCAGAGCATCACCCGGTTCGGTGCGAACTACCCGGCTGCCGTCATCCCGCCCGCGTCCGTCGCCGACGTCCAGCTGACGGTCGGCCAGGCGTGGAGCGCCGCGATCGGTGGCCAGAAGTCGCCGGAGCAGGCGGCGCAGGACGCGGTCGCCGCGCTCGGCCCGCTGCTCGACTGACCACCACCCGCCCAGCCGCGCCCGGTCGTCGGCGCGACTCCCCACCGGAGGTCCCCTTGACCACCTCGATCGCACCGACGGCCGGGCGGGCCGGCACCCGCCCGGCCCCCGGGCCCCGGCGGCGCCCCCCGCGCCAGACGCGCCTGGTCTTCCTTCTCCCGGCCGCCGTCTTCCTCGGCGCCCTGAGCATCTACCCCCTGATCACCCTGCTGCGGATGGCCTTCTCGAAGGTCACCGCCGCCACCCTGAACTCGGGGTGGGAGTTCAGCGGTCTCGACAACTTCGTCGCCGGCTTCGAGTCCGGCGACACCGGTGCGGCGGTCAGCCGCACCCTGGTCTTCGTCGTGGTCGTCACCGTGCTGGGCATGGGCCTGGGCCTCGGGGGCGCGATCGCGCTGCGGACGTCGGGCCGGTGGTCCGGGGCGCTGCTCGCGCTGATGGTTTTCGTCTGGGCGCTGCCACCGGTCGTCAACGGGTCGGTGTGGAAGTTCCTGCTGGCCGACACCGGGCTCGTCAACACGGTCCTGCTCGGGACGGGGCTGCGGGACACGCCCGTGCCGTTCCTCTACGACCAGCACTGGGCGCTGATGGCGGTGGCGTTCGTCAACTCGTTCGCCGTCATCCCGTTCAACGCGCTCGTGTACCGCGCCGCCCTGCTCACCATCGAGCCGGAGGTCTTCGAGGCCGCCGAGCTCGACGGTGCCGGCAAGGCGCAGCAGGTCCGCCACATCATGGTGCCGTCCGTGCGCGGCACCACGCTGGTGCTGCTGATCCTCACGCTGGTCTACGGCCTGCGCAGCTTCGACTTCATCTACGTCATGACGTACGGCGGCCCCGGGACGGCGACCAACACCCTGCCGTTCCTCGGCTACCTGCAGGCGTTCGTCAGGTACGACTACGGGCTCGGTGCTGCCACGTCCGTCGTGGCGGTCGCGGGTGTGCTCGTGCTCGCCGTGCTGTACGCCCGCAGCATCCGCAACGAGGAGAAGCACGGATGAACGAGGTCAAGGCCGGTCCCGTCGCGATCGCGACCAAGACGCTGCTCACGCTGATGTACGGCGTGCCGATCCTGTGGATCCTCATCACGTCGTTCAAGAGCTCCGCCGACGTGTTCGACCGGGCGTCGACGTTCGTCTTCACCCCGACGCTCGAGGCGTACGCCCACGCGCTGACGCCCACGCTCTGGCAGGCCATGGGTCAGTCGGCCACCATCGCGGTGGGCGCCACGGCGCTCGTGCTCGTCATCGCGATCCCCGCCGCGTACGGGCTGGCGCGCACCACCGGGTGGCTGCCGACCGTCGGCCTGGGGCTGCTGATCGTCCTGCAGATGATGCCGCAGACGGCCAACGTCATCCCGCTCTTCCAGATCTTCAGCGACTGGCGGCTGCTGGACACCACCGCGTCGGTGATCCTCGCGGACGCCGCCCTGCTCACCCCGTTCGCCACCCTGCTGCTGCGCCCGTTCTTCCGCGCGGTCCCGCCGCAGCTGGAGGAGGCGGCGTCGATCGACGGTGCCGGCATCTGGCGCACGTTCTGGACCGTCGTGCTGCCCGTCGCGCGCAACGGCCTGTTCACGGTCGGCACGCTGATCTTCCTCCTGGCCTGGGGCGAGTTCCTCTACGCCGTGAACTTCTACCTCACGCCCGGGCAGTACCCGCTCAGCGCGCTGCTCGCCCAGCAGGTCTCCGCGTTCGGCATCGACTGGCCCGGCCTCATGGCCCTCGCCGTCCTGACGTCGGTCCCGATCCTCGTCGTCTTCAGCCTCACGTACCGCCAGCTCAAGGACGGCCTGACGGTCGGCGCGGTCAAGTAGCCGCGCGTCCCGCCTCGCCTCCCACGTCCCACCCCGTCCGGCACAGCCGGACCGAGTACCACCGGAGCTCGTCATGCCTTCGTCCGACACCCTGCGGGTCGACGCCCGCTCCCACGGCCGCCCCGTGGCCCCGTCCCGCTCCCCCTGGCGCCCTCTCGGGCTCGACGAGGTGACGCTCACCGGCGGCTTCTGGGGAGACCTGCAGCAGCTCAACGCCTCGACGATGATCACGCACGTCGAGGGCTGGCTCGAGCGCCTGGGCTGGACCGGCAACTTCGACGCCGCGGTCGAGGGCCGGCTCCCCCTGAGCCGTCAGGGGCGTGAGTTCTCCGACTCCGAGATCTACAAGCTGCTCGAGGCGATGGCCTGGGAGGTCGGGCGCACCGGTGACGCCGACCTGGACCGCCGGCTGCGCGCCCTGGCCGCCCGCGTCGCGGCGGCGCAGGAGCCTGACGGGTACATCGGCACGATGTTCGGACGCCCCGGGCAGCGTCCGCGCTGGTCCGACCTCGAGTGGGGCCACGAGCTCTACTGCATCGGCCACCTGATCCAGGCCGGTGTCGCACGGGCCCGGACGTTCGGCGACGACGAGATCGTGCGCGTCGCGGTGCGCGCCGCCGACCACGTGTGCGACGTGTTCGGCGCCGACGGCCCGCAGCAGGGCGTCTGCGGGCACCCCGAGATCGAGGTCGCGCTGGTCGAGCTCTCCCGGGTCACGGGTGAGCGGCGGTACCTCGACCAGGCCCGGCTGTTCGTCGAGCGGCGCGGCCACGGGCTGCTCGGCGAGATCGACTTCGGCCCGGCGTACTTCCAGGACGACGTGCCGGTGCGCGAGGCGACCGTGCTGGCCGGCCACGCCGTGCGGGCGCTGTACCTGGCCGCGGCGGCCGTCGACCTCGCGGTCGAGGACGGCGACGACGAGCTGCTCGGTGCCGTGGCGGGCCAGGTCCGCACCACCCTCGCGCGGCGCACCTACCTGACGGGCGGCATGGGAGCCCACCACGAGGGCGAGTCGTTCGGCGCGGACTTCGAGCTGCCGCCCGACCGGTCGTACTCCGAGACGTGCGCGGGCATCGCCTCGGTGATGGTCAACCACCGGCTGCTGCTGCAGACCGGTGCCGCGCTGCACGCCGACGCGGTCGAGCGCGCGCTCTACAACGTGGTGGCCACGTCCCCTGCGCAGGACGGCAAGGCGTTCTACTACACGAACCCGCTGCACCAGCGGACGCCGGGGCGCGAGGTCGCGGCCGACGAGGTCAGCCCGCGCGCCGCGTCCAGCCTGCGCGCACCGTTCTTCGCGGTGTCGTGCTGCCCCACCAACGTCACGCGCACGGTCGCGTCGCTCGCCGCGTACGTCGCGAGCGTCGACGACTCGGGGGTGCAGCTGCACCAGTACGCGCCGGCGACCATCCGTACGGAGCTGGGCGGCGGCCGCGCCGTCGAGCTCGAGGTGAGCACCGCGTACCCCCACGACGGACGCGTGGTGGTGCGGGCGGTGCAGGCACCCGCCGACGGCTGGACCCTGACGTTGCGGGTGCCCTCCTGGGCGCACGGCGCGCAGGTCACGACGGGCGACGGCACCACCACGGACGCCGCCCCCGGCTACGTCGCGGTCGCGGGCCCCGCGCAGGGCACGCACGTCGTGCTCGACCTGCCCGTGGCGGCGCGCTGGACGTGGGCCGACCCGCGGGTCGACGCCGTGCGCGGGCAGGTCGCCGTCGAGCGGGGGCCGCTGGTGATGGCTCTCGAGTCGGTCGACCTGGGCACGGACGTCGCGCACGCCGTGGTCACGACGCAGGCGCCCCCCGTCGAGCGGGACGGGCAGGTGCTCGTGCCCGTCGCGCGGCGCCCGCTGCCGGACGTCTCGTGGCCGTTCGGACCGCAGCGCGCGGCGAGCCCCGCGGTCACGGACCTGGTGCCCCTGGTGCCGTACCACGCGTGGGCCGAGCGTGGCCCGTCGACGATGCGGGTGTGGCTGCCCGTGGAGTGACGCGCGCGCACGCACGACGGCCGGGCACGCGCCCGGCCGTCGTCGTGCCGGGACCGGTCCGCACCGCGCGCGCGGTGCGCCCTGGACCTAACCTCGGGGGACGCACCAGTCCAGGAGGAACGCCGTGGGTACTGACCGCAGCCGGACCGACCGACCCCGGGACGGGCTCGCGCGCACGATCGGACGTGTGGCGCTCGGCGGGTTCCTCGCCTTCGCCGGCACGAGCCACCTGACGTTCGCGCGCGAGGAGTTCCAGGCGCAGGTGCCCTCGTGGGTGCCGGTCGACACCGACCTGGTCGTCGTGGGCTCGGGCGTCGTCGAGATCGCTCTCGGTGCCGCGCTCGTCGTCGCGCCGGCGCGCTACCGGCCGTGGGTGGGCGCCGCGGCCGCGGCCTTCTTCGTCGCGGTCTTCCCCGGCAACGTCGCGCAGTACGTCGAGGGCAACGACGGCTTCGGGCTCGACACGGACGCCAAGCGCCTCGCGCGGCTGCCCTTCCAGGTGCTGCTCGTGCTCTGGGCGCTGTGGTCCACGGGCGCCTGGCGCGCGTGGCGGTCGTCGCGCTCTCAGCGGGCCAGACCCTAGTGACACCGGTGGCGGCCCCCCCCCCCCCCCCCGGGGGGGGGGGGGGGGGGGGGCACCCGGGTGGCGGCGGCGGTCAGCCGACGCGCACCAGCTGCCACTGCTGGTTGCTGCCGTTCCAGCCGTCGTACTGGACGACGTTGGCACCGTCGGCCGCCGACGCCCCCTGCACCTCGAGGACCTTGCCCGAGTTGGCGTTGCGCAGGGTCGCGTAGCCGTTGCTGATCGCGACGGACCACTGCTGGTTCGTCCCGTTGAGGTCGGGCCACTGCACGACCTCGCCACCGTTGGCGGTCGACCTCGCGTAGACGTCGAGCACCTTGCCCGACAGGCGCGACTTCACGCGGTAGCTGCCGTTGCCGGAGGCGACGAACTGCCACTGCTGCTGGTTGCCGTCGTTGCGCGACCACTGGACGATGTCCGCGCCGTCGGCGGTCGACAGGTTGTACACGTCGAGCGCCTTGCCGCTGCTGCGGTTGACGAGCACGTACCAGGCGTTGGTGTCGATCGACGTCGAGCCGCCGTTGTCGCCCCCGCCGTTGTTGTTGCCGGCGTTCAGCGCGTTGAGGGTCGCGGTGTAGGCGGCCTTCTTGTTGCCCGAGCCGTCGAACAGCAGCGGGTTGGCACCCCCGCGCCACGAGTCGGTGTCGCGGATGCCCCACACCGTGATCCCGGTGCACCGGGACACCGCGAGGCACGCCTCGACGACCTGGCGGTAGGCGTTGGCCTGGTTCGAGCCCTGCTCGATGTCGAGCTCCGTGATCTGCACGTCGACGCCCAGGTCGGCGAAGCGCTGCAGGTTGGCCCGGTAGTCGCTCGGGATCGTGGTGCCGAAGTGCGACTGGAACCCGACGCAGTCGATCGGCACGCCGCGCGCCTTGAAGTCGCGGACCATGTTGTACACGCCGGTCGACTTCGCGTTGATCGAGTCGGTGTTGTAGTCGTTGTAGCAGAGCTTGGCGCCCGGGTCGGCCGAGCGCGCGGCACGGAACGCCGCCTCGATCCAGTCGTTGCCGGTGCGCTGCAGGTTGGAGTCGCGCCGGCTGCCGCGGCCGTCGTCGGCGAACGCCTCGTTGACGACGTCCCAGCTGTGGATCTTGCCGCGGTAGTACGACGCGACGCGGGTGACGTGGTTGATCGCCGCGTTGCGCAGCGACTGGCCGGACATGTTCTGCGCCCAGCCCGGCTGCTGCGCGTGCCACAGCAGCGCGTGGCCGCGCACCTTCATGCCGCGCGAGATCGCGTGGTTCACGATCCGGTCGCCGTTGGCGTAGCTGAACTGGCCCTGGTTGGGCTCGGTCGCGTCCCACTTCATCTCGTTCTCGGCGGTCACCGAGTTGAACTCACGGTTGAAGATCCCCAGGTACGTCGAGTCGCTCATGCGGCCCGCCGCGATCGCGGCGCCGAAGTAGCGGCCCCGCTCGGCGGCGGACTGGCCCAGCGTCGTGCCGGCCTGCGCCGGTGCCGCCAGGGCGAGCGCCGTCGTGGCAGCGAGGCCCGCGGTGGCCAGCAGGGCCGCCGCTCTCCTCGCCCAGCCCCTGCGGGCCGTGGTGTGTGTGGTCACGTGTGCTCTCCTTCGAGGTGCGTGACGGCGCGCGGGAGCGTCCCGTCGGGTCGGGTGGTGAGGCCGGGCACCGGCGCCGCGTGAGGGCACGGCCGGGCCCGCCGCCGTCGGGACCCGGTCGGGGACCCGACGGCGACGCGTCGGTGGTGCGTCAGGTGGTCAGGGCGTCGTGAGGTCGAAGCTGCGGACCGTCACGGCACCGCCCAGGGACGTCGTCGCGTGGTTGAAGACGCCGAACCGGTAGCCCATGAAGAACTGCCACTCGTTGTTGAGGGTGAACGCCGGCCCGAGGGTCCGGAACGTCGTCCCGTCGGTGCTGTAGGAGAACGTGGCCTGCCGGCCGGACCCGGGGCGGATGTCCGCCGACGTCCGCAGCCAGATGCGTCCACCGCTGACGTCGGCGCTCGCGCGTTCGCTGCCCGTGCTCGTCGTGGACCAGGACGAGCTCATCGTCAGGCCGTCGGTCATCACGACCCGCGTGGCGCCGTTGCCACCCTTGACCACACCGATCCAGGCCGACGACTGCCGCAGCATCGCCAGGCCCGCCCGGTCCCCGTTGGCCATGGCGGAGTAGTCGAGCTCGATCGTCGCGGTGGACGACGGCCCCTGGATGCGGTGCGTGAGCGTGTTGCGGGCCGCGTACAGGTCGTTCGTCACCGTCGCGGTCTGCAGCCGCAGCCCGTTGCCGACCGAGAAGCGGCTGGTGTCGGGGTTGTGGTTCCACTCCCAGCGCGGGCCCAGCCGGGTCCCGGTGAACGTGTCCCGGCCGGTCATGGGCTGCACCGTGCGGGTCGTGCTGATCGCGGGCCGCGGGTAGGTGGTGCCCCACCGGCCGTTGACGGTCTGCACGCTGGGCCAGCCGTCGTTCCAGGTGAGCGGCGCGAGCGTCGGCATCCGACCGCCGGGGTACGCGTCGGTGAACGCCATGTACCACCAGTCCCCGGCCTGCGTCTGCACGATGCCGCCCTGGTGCGGGACGCCGCCGCCGCTGATCGGGCCCGGCAGGTCGAGCAGCACCTGACGCTGCTCGTACGGGCCGAACGGCGAGCGGGAGCGCAGCACGTACTGCCCGTTGGCGGGGCGCGTGAGCCAGATGTAGTAGTACCCGTCCTTCTTGTAGAAGCGGGCGCCCTCGAGCGTCCCGATGCTCGACGGCGTCTGGTACACCTGCTGCGCCCGGACCTGCTGCGTGCCGTCGGCGTTGAGCTGCGCGACGCTGATCGTGCCGTTGCCGTAGGCGATGTACATCGTGTCGTCGTCGTCGACCAGCAGGCCGGCGTCGTAGTAGCAGCTGTTGATGCGCGCCTTCTTGGTCCACGTGCCGTCGACCGCCGACGCCGTGTAGACGTAGGTGCGGTTGAACTCGGTGCACCCGTACCAGTAGTAGGTGCTGTTGCTGGGCCGGTAGCCGAGCGTGGACGCCCAGATGCCCTTGACGTACCGGTGGCCGCCGACGAGGTCGTACTTCGTGTCGTCGAAGTCGAGGCGCGGCACCGAGTGGCCGGCGTACTCCCAGTTCACGAGGTCGTAGGAGCGCAGCACCGGCGCGCCCGGCGAGTAGTGCATCGTCGAGGCGGAGTAGTAGTACGCGTCACCCACGCGGATGATGTCGCCGTCGGCGAAGTCCTGCCAGACCACCGGGTTGGTGAACGAGCCGGTGACCGGCGGCGTCGTGGTGGTGGGGGTGGGCGTCGGCGTCACGGGGCTCCCTACGGGCACGAGCTGCCACTGCTGGTTGGTTCCTCCCCACGGGTTGTACTGGACGATCTCGGCGTTGTCGTCCCGCGACGCGTTCTGCACCTCCAGCGCCTTGCCGGCGTGGCGGCTGATGAGCGACACGTAGCCGTCGGCCGCGTCCTGCAGGCGCCACTGCTGGTTCGTGCCGTTGGTGTCGGCCCACTGCACCACCTTCGCGCCGTCGGCCGTCGAGCGGCCCTCCACGTCGAGGACCTTGCCCGAGTGCTGCGAGCGGACGCGGTAGTACCCGCCGCCCGAGTCGACGAACCGCCACTGCTGGTTGGCGTTCGTCCCGCGCGTCCACTGCGTGAGCCGCGCGCCGTCGGACGTGGCGAAGTTGTAGACGTCGAGGGCCTTGCCGCTGTTGCGGTTCACCAGGACGTACGACGTCCCGGTGTCGACGGTGGCGGCCGCGGCCGCGGGGGCGTGGGCGACGGCCACCATGCCGGCGGACGCGGCGGTGGCGAGCGCCGCCGCCACGGCGAGCAGCCGCCGGGCAGGAGGGCGCGTGGGGCTGGACGTGGTTGACATCGATCCTCCGCGAGGGGTCGAACGCACCGGGATGAGAGGCCCCACGAGGGGGCTGTGATCGTTCACAACTCCTCGCGAGCGACGACGTCGTCGGCGGCGGGGGGTCGACGTCATCGTGCCGACACCGCCGCACCGCGAACAAGGGACGCGACGACGTCGAAGCGTTTCACCTTGCCCGCGGACCTCACCCTGCCGGCCGCCTCAGCCCGGCGGCCGCGCCGGGAGGGCGATCGTGAACGTCGTGCCCTCCCCCACCGTCGAGGTGATGTCGACGGCCCCGCCGTGCGCCTCCACGACGGCCTGCGTGATGGACAGTCCCAGCCCGACGCCCGGGATCGCCCGATGCGTCGCGGTGCTCGCCCGGTAGAAGCGCTCGGTGAGGTGCACGAGCTCGTCCGGCGGGATCCCGATGCCCGTGTCGCTCACGGCGATCCGGGCGCCGCCGCCGTCGGCCGGGCCCACCGACACGCGGACCGTGCCGTCCGACGGCGTGAACTTCAGGGCGTTCGACACCAGGTTGTCGACGGCCTGCCCCAGCCGGACGGGGTCGGCGTGCACGTGCACCGGCTGCAGCTCCCCCGCGAGCGCAACCCCCGACGCGGCCGCGGACGGCCCGGCCGAGGCGATGGACGCGCGGACGACCGCGGCGACGTCGACCTCGACGGGTGCGATGGAGAACGTGCCCGCGTCGACCTGCGCGGTCAGCAGCAGGTCGGTCACGAGCCGGAGCTGGCGGCGGGCGTTGCGGTCGATGATGCCGAGGTACTCGCGCTGGTCGTCGCTGATCTCCTCGGTGCCGTCGAGCAGCAGCTCGACGTACCCGAGCACCGAGGTCAGCGGGGTGCGCAGCTCGTGGCTCACGAGGCCGACGAACTGGTCCTTGAGCCGCGCCGCCTCCCGCTCCGCCGTCACGTCGGTCGCGACCACGACGTACCCGGCGACGCTCCCGTCGGGCTCCGTGCGACGCGTGACCGCCGGGTGCACCGTCACCTGCGACCCGTCGGCGCGCACGTAGGTCCAGTCGGCGTCCGGCGAGCCCGCCGCGCCGCGCCGGCGTCCGACGAGGGCGGCGATGAGCGCACCCTGCACGTCCCCGTCGGGGTCCTCGCCGGTGCGTGCCAGGACCTCCTCCCGCAGGTGCAGGTCGGCCAGGTGCAGCCGACCGACGACCTCCCCCTGCCGGTGGCCGAGCAGGCGCTCCGCGCCGGCGTTGAACACCTCGATGCGGCCCGTCGCGTCCGTCGCGATGATCGCCTGCTCGGTGGCCGAGTCGATGACGGACACGAGCTGGTCGTACGCGGCGCGCCGCAGCGCGACCGCCCGCTCGAGCTCGGACGCCGCCCGCCGCGCGTGGCGCAGCAGGGTCGCCTGCTCCTTCTGCAGGCCCGCGAGCGCGTCGTTGCGGGACCGCAGCCGCGTCGTGGTCTCGTGCACGAACAGGCCGATGATCCACGCGATCGCGGCGACGAACAGGCTGCGCACCACCACGGGGCCCGAGATCGCGCCGGTCGGCGAGAGCCACAGCCCGACGAGCACGGAGACGGCCGCGGAGACCGAGCCGACGACGACCCCGGGGAACCCGGCCCGGCTGCTCAGCGTCAGCGCCGGCAGCAGCACCATGCCGGCGAACGGCGAGACCGGCCCGCCCGTCCCGTACCGCAGCGCACCCACCACGACGAACTGCACCAGCGTCAGGACCTCGGGCGCCAGGGCGGGCAGCCGGTGCCACGGCACCAGCGCCGCGAGCAGCAGGACCACCACCACGAGCCCGACGGCGAGCGCGATCGCGACGCCCGAGGTGGGCGCCAGCCCGGTCACCAGGACGCCGGCCATGGCCAGGACGAACAGCGAGACGAACGGCAGCTGGCGCTCGACGACGGACGCGCTCGTGCCGAGGTACCGGGCGACGGGCCCGAGGTACCGCAGGTGGCGGCGGTCGTCGGGCTGCGTCGCCCGCACCACCGTGGGCGCGCCTCGGTCGGTCGCCCCCGTCGCGCTCACCGCGCCACCGCGACGAGCAGCAGCACGAGACCCGTCACGACCGCCCCGGCGACGCCCGCGAACGCGACGAAGCGCTCGCTGCGGCGGTTGCT
Source organism: Cellulomonas avistercoris (assembly GCF_014836445.1). Taxonomy (GTDB): domain Bacteria; phylum Actinomycetota; class Actinomycetes; order Actinomycetales; family Cellulomonadaceae; genus Cellulomonas; species Cellulomonas avistercoris. The sequence continues at coordinate 177,782 of NZ_JACSQV010000003.1, read as the reverse complement.
CTCGATCTCGTCGGCGGCGGCCGCGTCCGACAGCGTCGCCCACCACGCCGGACCGCTGCGTGCTCGACGCTCCGGGGCGCTCATCCCACCACCTTGCCCGTCTTCTCGGTCTTGTCCCACACCTGCGCGGCACCGCGCCACTGCCGGACGTACGCGTGGAGCGTGATGGCGCACAGCAGCGGCCCGTACCCGACGAGGTAGAGCAGCGGCTTCGAGAGCCGTCCCAGCACCGGGACGCCCTCGAGGTCGTGGACGACGCGCGACAGCACCATCGACAGGACCGGCCAGCAGTACAGCAGCAGCGTCCACACCTCGATGCCGGTCGTGGTCATGCGCAGCCCGAGCGCCTGCGGCACGGTCACCTGCCAGAAGCCCGGGTCCGCCGACGCGACGACCAGCACGAGGGCCCCCACCCCGGGGAAGAGCAGGCCCTCGAACCACGACCGCCGCGCGGTGTCCAGGTCGACCAGGAGCGTCGTGACGGTGATGAACACGTACGTCCCGATGCCGAACCACCACAGCTGCCCGAAGATCTCCGCGGCCGTGCCGGGTGCCGCGAAGTACAGGCCGACGAGCCCGACGCTGGCCGCAACGAGCGTGAAGGGCAGCGCGAAGACGGAGAACCAGACGAGGCCGAAGTCGGGCGCCCCCAGCCGGTGCGTGCGGGACGGGCGGAACCACACGCGCCGGAACCGGTGGGTGATCTGCACGTTGCCGCGCGCCCACCGCACCCGCTGCTTCCACAGCGCACGCACCGAGTCCGGCTCCTCGGCGAGGACGACCGCGTGCCCGTCGAACACGACCGTGCGCCCGTCGAGCTGCGTGAGGAAGGTCGTGAACGTGTCCTCCGCGAGCGTGGAGGTGTCGATGCGTCCTCCGATGGCCTCGAGGTTCGCGCGCGAGTGCAGCTGCGCGCCGCCGGCCAGGCACGCGACGGCTCCCATGACGTTCTGCGCCCGGCGCGCGCACGCCTGGGCGGTGACGTACTCGTACCCGATGAAGCGCGCGATCGCGCCCGGCCGCCGGCTGCCCTCGCGGATGTACGCGGTGACGGCGCCGACGCGCTCGTCGGCGAGGTGCCGCGTCATGCGTCGCAGCGCGTCGGGGCGGTAGATGACGTCGGCGTCCATGATGAGCAGCGCCTGCATCCAGTCGTCGGTCAGCAGGTGCGCGATGCCGTGGTTGAGGGTGTGCGCCTTGCCCTGGCCGCCCTGCGCGCGTCGCAGCAGCACGATGCGGCCGGGGTGCTCGGCCGCCTTGGCGCGCACCACGTCCGGGGTGTCGTCGGTGCTGGCGTCGTCCACGACGAACACCCGCAGACGGTCGGCCGGGTACTGCAGGCGCATGAGCCGCTCGAGCGAGGCCTCGAGCACCGCGCCCTCGTTCCAGGCCGGCACGACGACGGCCACGCGCGGCAGGTACGGCCCGGCACGGCGCAGGTGGTTGCGGAACCCGTGGACGGGCACCAGCAGGTACTGGTAGATCCCGCCGAGCGCGGGCAGCAGGCCCAGCGCGACGAGCGCGACGAGCACCGCCACGAGCACGGCGTGCCAGGTGGCGTCGTTCACGGCTGCGCCCCGACCCACCGGTACACGCCGACGTCGCCCGCACGGTGCGCGTCGGTGGACGCGACCAGGGTGACGCCCGCGGCGCGCCACCGCTCGCGGACCCGCGGGCCCGGGCACTGCCACTTCTCGTTGACCTCCACCGGCGTGCCCGTGGCGACGAGCACGCGCGCCAGGTCGTCGAGCAGCGCGTCGGGGACGTCGTCCTGCGTGAGCCCGACCTTGGGCAGGATCGAGAACGGGTGCGCGAGCTGCGCGCGGCCCGCCCGCTCGACGGCCCGGGCTGTGCCGGTGACGACCAGCTCGATCACGTCCGCAGGCGTCACGCGCCCCTCGGCCAGCAGGCGGGTCGTCGTCGACGGGCTCCACGGGCCGTCCGTGCCGGGCACCTGGTGGTCCGCCAGCAGCACGCGGTCGGGACCGTCGGGCCGCCCGAGGGACGCCAGGACCTGCGGCGGCGCGTCGATCGCGCCTGACACGTGGAGGATCTTCGCCTCCACCCCGGTGAGGACGACCAGTCCGTCGACCGGCGGCAGCGCGCGCACGGCCGCGAGCATCTCCGGCACGTACGTGGTCGAGACGCGCACGTGGTCGACCATGCGGATCTCGCGCAGGCCCACGCGGCGGGCCGCGTCGAGGTTCTCCGCGAGCGTGCTCACCGCGTCGTCCGAGAAGGTCGAGTGGACGTGGTGGTCGCCGTCCACGCGCGGCATGCTGCCGGTGGCGGCGGTCACGTCTCGGCGAGCACGTCGGAGACCGGCAGGAACACGTCCTCCAGGTACCGCACGTTGGCGATCTCGACGAAGTCGAGGTGGCGCGGCACGTCACGGCCCAGCACGTCGTCGAGCACGAGCGAGGGCATGTCGACGCCTGCGGCGATCGTCAGGGGCAGCGCGCCGGGGAACCGCGGGTTCACCTCCAGCAGCGCCGGGACCCCGTCGGCGTCGCGCTTGAGCTGCACGTTGGCCACGGACGTCAGGCCGACGGCCCGCGCGACGGCCGTGGCGGTGGCGATGAGCTCCTCGTCGTGCACGGTCACCCCCGCGACGGCGACCCCGGAGTCGACGCGCAGGCGTGCGCGCGGCACGGCCGCGACGACGTGCCCGGTGGAGTCGGCGAGCACGTCGACGGAGTACTCCTGGCCGGGCAGCATCTCCTGCACGAGCAGGTCCTCGTCGTCGTACACCACGTCGAGCTCGCTCGCCGACGCCACGGTGCGCACGCCGCGCGACCCCGCACCGCGTCGCGGCTTGACGATGACCGGGAAGTCCCAGCCGGACAGCGCCTGCGGCGTGCCGAGCAGCTCGGTGCGCGGCACGCGCACCAGACCCGTGCAGGCGTGCGCGAGCGCGAGCTTGTCGAGGCACGTGTCGAGGGTCCGCAGCGACGGCGACGCGAGCCGCGTCCCCGCCGCCGCGAGGTCGTCCCGGACCGCCGCGAGGCGCGGCAGCTCGACGTCGACCGTCGGGATCAGCACGTCGATGCGGTCGCGCGCGCACAGCCCCCGGACGGTGGCCACGAACTCGTCCGCACGGCCCGCGGGGACGAGGCGACGGTTGCCCGCCGGCACCAGGTACAGGGCGCTCGCCCAGCGGTCCATGTCGGCGGCGAACACCTCCACGTCGCCGCGCCGCAGCAGCGAGCGGATCACTGCCACGCCGGCCGGGCCACCGGCTCCGGTCACGAGCACGCGGGTCATGCGGACACCTCTCCTGGGCGCTGTGCGGGCAGTGCGGGGGGCGCGTCGGCCACCGCGGGCACGGCCACCTGACCGGACAGCATCGCCGACGCCCGCACGGTCTCGAGCGGCTCCGCGAAGCGTCCGGACCCGAAGCGGGACCAGTACCGGGCGCTCGCCCGCACCGCGTCGGGCTCCATGTAGTCGCGGTGCGACTGCGACGTGAACGCCGCCAGCATCTCAAGCTTGGTCTCGACGAACCCGTCCACGGGCACGAAGCGCGTGGGCCGGAAGTCGACGGTGCTCGACGGGCTCTGGAAGCACGCGAGGGACGGCACGCGGCGCGTCGCGACCATCGCGGCCTCGTGCACCGCGCGGTGGTCCTGGTGCCGGTCGTGCGCGGAGTGCGTGTAGACGACGGTCGGCGACAGCTCGCGCACCGTCTCCTCGATGACCGTGATGAGGCCCGACGCGGGGTCCATGCGCGTGTCCTCGAAGTCGTGCAGGTACAGGCGCGCGCCGATGACGGCGGCCGCGGCCAGCGCCTCGTGACGACGGGCCTGCGTGTCACCGCCCACCGCACCGCCCGACATCGTCAGGATGACGACCTGGTCGCCGGCGGCGCGGTGCGACGCGAGCGTCGCACCGACGCCGATCTCGACGTCGTCCGGGTGCGCCCCGATCGCGAGCACGACGTCGCGCCTGCCGGCCGCGGCGCGGCGCGCCTGACCCTCGGCCGCGAGCGCGGTCACCCGGTCGAGGAGGGTGGCCGCCGCGACCGGCTTGACGAGGAACTCGTCGGCGTTGCGCCGCAGCGCCTCGACCGCGTAGTCGACGGACGCGAACGCCGTCATCACCGCGACCGGGACCCCCGGCGCGCGCGACCGCAGCTCGCCCAGCAGCTCGAGCCCCGACATGCCGGGCATCTGGATGTCCGTGAGGATCACGTCCGGTGCCTGGCGGGCGACCTCCGCGAGCGCGGACATCGCGTCACCGGCCAGGACCACGTCCATGCCGCCGCGTCGTTCCAGCACCGTGCGGACGAATCCCGCCGTGTCGGCGTCGTCCTCGACGACCAGCACCCTGGTCCTTGCGTCCGTCACTGCTGTCCTCCCCCACCCCCGTGAGCAGTGCAGCGGCCCACGCTACGTGCCCGCCACCGCCTCCCGGTCCAGGCACCTGGGCCACGGTCGACGGCGAAAGGGACCTTCGTGGCGAATGGGCCCCGAACGCGTGCGCGCGCCCTCCGGGCACAGGGTGAAATGCACGACAGCCCGCCTCCGCGGCCGCCGTGGGCGGGTCGGGACCGCCCTGTGCGCCTCGTCGACGCGCAATCAGGTGGACCGTCGATGCCCGGCGCGTGACGGTGGACCCATGACCGACGACCTGTGGGGCGAGTCCGTCGCTCGCGCGTACGACACCCCCGGCACGGGCATGTTCGCCCCCGAGGTCCTGGGCCCCACGGTCGAGCGGCTGGCCGAGCTGGCGGCCGGCGGATCGGCCCTCGAGCTCGCGATCGGCACCGGACGGGTCGCCGTGCCGCTGGCCCGCAGCGGTGTGCCCGTGACGGGCGTCGAGCTGTCGGCGGCCATGGTGGCGCAGCTGCGCACCAAGGTGGACGAGGCGACGATCCCGGTGGTCATGGGCGACATGGCGCAGGTCCGGGCGCCGGGCGCGTTCACGCTCGTCTACCTCGTCTTCAACACCATCTCGAACCTGCTGACGCAGGACGAGCAGGTCGCGTGCTTCCGCAACGCCGCCCGTCACCTGGCCCCGGGCGGACGCTTCGTCGTCGAGCTGTGGGTGCCCGAGTTGCGCTCGCTGCCCCCGGGCGCGACCGCGACCGTGTGGCGCGACGAGCCCGGCTACCTCGGGCTCGACACGTACGACGTGCTGCGCCAGCGCGTCGTGTCGCACCACGTGCGGTACCAGGACGACGGCACCGCGACCGTCGGGCGCAGCCCGCACCGGTACGTCTGGCCCGCCGAGCTCGACCTCATGGCCAGGCTCGCGGGCCTCGGTCTCGAGAGCCGGCACGCCGACTGGACGGGCGCGCCGTTCACCGCCGACTCCGGCTCGCACGTCTCGGTCTACCGCCGCGGCACCGTCGCAGGTGCGGACACGACGAAGGCCGCCGCCCCGTGAGGGGCGACGGCCTTGCGACGGGAGGTGGCACGAACGGAACCCGGGGGCCGCACGTGCCGGCGCACCTGTGACCTATCCCGTCTCCCCGGGCGCCGCGGTCCTCGTGGTCGGTGCGGGTGAGGCGGGCGGCGGGTTGACGAGCACGACGTCGGCGCTCGCCTTCTCCTCCTCGGAACGGCGGTCCCACGTCGGACGTCGGAACGCGTAGAAGAGCAGCGGGGGCCCGCCGAGCACGATGACGACCACCGCCACGACGAGCGGGTACCCCGTCTCCGACAGGCCCGTGAAGCCGGACGGCCGGACGAACGCCAGCACGAAGGCGGCGACGCACGCCACCAGCCCGACGCCCGCGACGAAGTTCATCGCCGGCGTCCGGTACGTCCGCACGACGTCCGGCTTGGTGCGCCGCAGCCGGATCGCCGCGGCGAACATCAGGATGTACATCACGAGGTACAGCGCGGCCGCCATGTCGACGAGCGCGATGAACGCCGTGTTCCCGTTCGGCACCAGGACGAAGAGCAGCGCGAGCAGCGTCACGATCACACCCTGCACGGCGAGGATGCCGACCTGGACCCCCGCCTTGTTGCGGCGCTGCAGAGCGGGCGGCAGCAGACCGGTGCGCGCGGCCGCGAGCAGACCGCGCGACGGGCCGGCGATCCACGTGACCACCGAGGCGAAGGCGCCCAGCGCGATGAGCAACGAGATCGCCGCGGTCCCCCAGTCCATGCCCCAGTGGTCGAAGAACTCCTGGAACGCCAGGTTGATCCCGTTGGTCAGACCGAGCTTGCTCTTCGGCACCGCGAGGCTGATCGCGATGGTGGGAAGGATCAGCACCAGCAGGATCAGCACCGTCGAGATCGCGATGGCCCGCGGGAACCCCTTGCCGGGGTTCTTCAGGTCGTTGGCGTGCACCGCGTTGACCTCCATGCCCGCGTACGCCAGGACGTTCGAGACGATCAGCACGATCGAGGCGAGGCCCGTCCAGGGCGGGATGACGGCCGACGCCTCGAGCGGCGTGTCCGACCGCTCCCCGGTGGCGAGCCAGATCACGCCGAAGATGACGAGCAGGGCGGCCGGGAGCAGCGTCCCGAGGATCCCGCTCCACGACCCGACCTTGGCGAACAGGTTGCCACCGGCGAGCGTGATGGCCGTCGACCCCCAGTACAGGACCAGGATGACGACCGCGGTGTAGAACCCGTTGTTCGAGAGCCCCTGGTCACCGACGACGAACGACAGGCTCGCCGCGATGAACGCGATCTGCGTGGGGTACCAGACGACGTTCTGGATCCACTGCAGCCAGATCGCCACGAACCCCAACCGGTCCCCGAACGCCTCACGCACCCAGGTGAACACCCCGCCCTTCCACCCGGTCGCGAGCTCGGCCGCGACGAGCGCTGTCGGCAGGAGGAACACGATCGCCGGGATGATGAAGAGGGTCACGGAACCCAGCCCGTAGAGCGACATCGCGGGCAACGACCGCAACGACGCCACCACGACGACGGTGAGCATCGCGAGCTGGCTGACCGACATGGCGACGGTCGCGCTCGCCGCCGGCGCCCCGATCGCGGGCCCGGAGTGGCCCGGAGGGTTGCGTGCCTCCGGCGTTCCGTACGGGTGCGGCTTGACGTGGTCGGCCGACGGCGCGTGCGTGCCGTCCGCCCGGACGTGGGTCGCCGCCTTGCGTGACCCTGGCGTGCTGCTCTGCGTGGACATGGCTCTCCCCCTGCCGGACCTGCTGGACTGTGCGGACCGAGTGGTCAGTGGTGGAATCCGGAACGCCGACCCTCGACGGGCATCGGGCCGGTGAGCGCGTCGAGGTACGCGGTCTCCTCGCGGAGGTCGACGAGGAACGCCGACGCAAGGTCGTGGCTGAACCCGTTGCGCACGACGATGCGCTGCACCGTCAGGTCCGTGAGGTCGTCGGGCATCGGGTACGCGGGGACGAGCCACCCCTTGGTCCGCAGGCGCTCCGACAGGTGGTAGAGGTTCCAGTTCTGCGTGTGCCCCTCGCGCAGGCTCCACGCGAAGACCGGGATGTCCGACCCGTCGTTCCACAGCTCGAACGCCGGCATCTTGGCGATCTCGCCCGAGAGGTACAGCGCCACGTCGCGCGACGTCTGCTGCACGGCGGTGTAGCCCGCGCGACCCAGCCGGATGAACAGGTAGTACTGCAGCAGCACCTGCGCGCCGGGCCGCGAGAAGTTCAGCGCGAACGTCGGCATGTCGCCACCGAGGTAGGACACGCGGAACACGAGGTCCTCCGGCAGGGACTCCAGGTCCCGCCACACCACCCAGCCGAGGCCCGGGTAGACGAGCCCGTACTTGTGACCCGACGTGTTGATCGACGCGACGCGCGCCACGCGGAAGTCCCACGCGAGGTCCGGCTGGATGAACGGCGCGATCATGCCGCCCGACGCGCCGTCGACGTGGATCGGCACGTCGTTGCCCGTCGCCTCCTGGATCCTGTCGAGCGCCTCGGCGATCTGCTGCACCGGCTCGTACATGCCGGTGTAGGTGACGCCCATGATCGCGACGACGCCGATCGTGTTCTCGTCGACGTACTTCTCGAGCTCGTACCCGTCGAGGACCTTGTGCTCCAGCGAGATCGGCACGTAGCGGGCCTCGACCTCGAAGTAGTTGCAGAACTTCTCCCAGCACACCTGCACGGCGCTCGACAGCACGAGGTTGGGCCGGTCCGTGGGCTTGCCCGCCGCCCGGCGCGTCTGCTGCCAGCGGCGCTTGAGCGCGAGTCCGCCGAGCATGGCCGCCTCCGACGAGCCGATGGTCGACGTGCCGATGGTGTGCTCAGGGTCGGGCGCGTGCCACAGGTCGGCGAGCATGGTCCAGCACCGCGTCTCGACGGCCGCGGTCTGGGGGTACTCGTCCTTGTCGATCATGTTCTTGTCGGCGGCCTCGATGTAGAGGCGTGACGCGTACTCGTCCATCCACGTGCCGACGAACGTCGCGAGGTTGAGCCGCGCGTTGCCGTCGAGCATCGCCTCGTCGTGGACGATCTGGTACGCAGTCGACGGCAGAGCCTCGTCCTCCGGCAGACGGAACTTCGGCAACGCCGTCGCCTCGCCCGGTCGGGCGAAGATCGGGTTGAGCTCGACGACGTCGGGCTCCCCCTCGCGGCGTGCGGCTCGGCGCGTGTTCGTGACCATGGTGCCCCCCGGCTTGTGCGTGGTCCCGGCTTCGCCAGGACGTTGAGTCCCACGCTACGTCCGCATGTGATGTGGCACACCTTGGGGCGGTCTGCCCGGTTCTCACGTCGGGCGTCGTGACGTGGGGTGCTCGTGGTCGGGGCGTACCGGACGGGGCTCGTGGGCGCGGGGACGACCATGGTCCGCGTGTGCGGGAGGCTGGGACGGTGACCGACACGCCGGGGCCGCCCCTCACCCGCTACGCGAGCATCGTCGCGACCAACCTCGCGACGCCGTGGCCGTACCACCTGGTGCACCTGGCGACCGGCCCGGACGACGTGCGCGCGCCCGCCGACCTGTACCCGGCGTTCCACACGTCCTTCGACTGGCACTCCTGCGTGCACATGCACTGGCTGGGCGTCGAGGTGCTGCGGGCGGGCCACGAGGACGCGACGCTGCGTGCCCGCATCGACGCGAACCTCACGGCCGGCCGGATCGCGGGCGAGGTCGCGTACCTGCGGGCACACCCCGCCTTCGAGCGGCCCTACGGGTGGGCCTGGGCGGCGCGTCTCGCGGCCTCGTGCCGGGCCGCGGCCGACGCCGGGGACCCGGACACGGCGCGCTGGGCGGACGCGACCGCGCCTCTCGCGGACACCGTGCTCGACCTCGCCGAGCGGTGGCTCGCCCGCGTGGAGCACCCGGTCCGGCACGGCGTCCACAGCAACACCGCGTTCGGGCTCGCGCTGCTGCTCACGGCCGCCGACGACCTGCGCCGCACCGCGTCGGCCGATGCCCTGCGCTCGCACGCGCGCCGGCTGTTCGGAAGGGACCGGGACTGGCCGGCGCGCTGGGAGCGCAGCGGCCACGACTTCCTGTCGCCCGGCCTCGCCGAGGCGGATCTGATGGCGCGCGCGCTGCCGGCCGAGGAGCTACGGCCCTGGTTCGCGGGGTTCCTCCCCCGGCCGGACGACCTGGTGTCACCCGCGCGCGTCGTCGACCCGACCGACGGGCACGCCGTGCACCTCGACGGCCTCAACCTCTCGCGCGCAGGGGCACTCTTCCGGCTCGCGCACGCGCTCGACGACCCGACGCTGCGCGACGCGGGGGACCGCCTGCTCGCCGCGGGGCTCGCCGCGCTGGAGAACGAGGACTTCGTCGCGACCCACTGGCTCGCGTCGTTCGCCTGGGACGCCACGGCGAGCCGCTGAGGCACGGGCGCACCGCACGCCTGCGACGCCGTCACCTCCGCGGTGGTCGCCGGGCGGCCGAGCACCTGCCGGTACCGCAGGTCCACGACGCGGTCGACGTGCGCCGGGAGTACACGATGTCGTAGACCACCGGGGGGCGGCCGTTCGAGCCGGATACGGGCGACGCCCGGGCTCACCTCGGAGACCGACGCCGCCCGGGGCTGTCGGCCTGACGGCGCCGCCCGCCGTCAGACGTGCGCGGGGCCGTCGAGCCCGTGTCCCGACGGCGCCGTCCCGAGCCGCGCCAGCGCACCCCGGGCCGCGACGACACCCGTGCTGAACGACGCCTGCAGCAGGTAGCCGCCGGTCGGCGCCTCCCAGTCGAGCATCTCCCCGGCGACGAACGTGCCCGGCAGGGCGCGCAGCATCAGCGCCTCGTCAACCCCGGACCACGCGATGCCGCCAGCGGTCGAGATCGCCTTCTCGATGGGCATGGTGGCCGTCACCACGACCGGCACGGCCTTGATCCGCTGCGCCATCCCGGAGGACGGCAGGGTGCCCGCGTCGGCCTCGCGCAGCAGCCCGATCGCGGCAGGGTCCAGTCCGACCGTGCGCCGCAGCCAGGACGAGCCCGAGTCCTTGGGGCGGCGGCGTCCGAGCCGTTCGTCGAGCTGGGCGACGGTCAGGTCCGGCCGCAGGTCGATCTCGACGACGCAGCGACCGTCCGTGTCGAGCGCCTCGCGGATCGCGGCGCCGATGGCGTAGACCGGGCCACCCTCGAGGCCGGTGCGCGTGAGCATCGCGTCCCCGCGGCCCCGTGCCGGGCGCCCGCGAACGGTGAGCGCGACGTTCTTCAGCGGCGTGCCGGCGAACCGCTGCGCGAGCACATCCGTCCATCCCACCCGGACGCCGACGTTGGCCGCTCGCAGCGGCGTGACCGCGATCCCGCGGTCCATGAACGGCCCGGCCCAGCCGCCGTCGGCGCCCAGCCGCGGCCAGGACGCGCCACCGAGGGCGAACACCGTCACATCACCGCCGACCTCGACGGTCGTGCCGTCAGCGCCGGTGAACAGCGACGCACCGTCGTCGGACCATCCGTCCCACCGCTGCCGCTTCTCGATCCGCACCCCGAGGTCGGTCAGGCGTGCGAGCCACGCGCGCATGAGGGGCGTCGCCCGGAACGAGCGTGGGAAGACCCGCCCGCTCGTCCCGACGACCGTCGGCTCCCCCAGCCCTGCGCACCATGTGCGCAGGTCCTGCGGGCCGAACACGTCGAGCATCGGCCGCAGCCGGGGCGCCGACTCGCCGTACCGCTCGGCGAACGCGTCCCGCCCCTCGGTGTGCGTGATGTTCAGACCGCCGTGGCCGGCCAGCAGGAACTTGCGTCCCACCGACGGCATGCGGTCGTGCACGGTGACGTCCACGCCGGTACGTGCCAGCACCTCGGCGGCGATGAGCCCCGCCGGCCCGCCGCCGACGACGGTCGCAGTGCTCATCGGCGGGAACGTCCGCGCGCGTGGTGTGTCGGCACCGGGCGAACCTAGCCGACCGGCGGACGACAGCCATCACCCCGGTGCACACGGCGACGGGCATCCCTCCGGTCACAGGGGCTCGACGGATCGACGAGGAGCGAGTCGCTCGGTCCTCTGAGCCTGTGGCACGGTGCCGGTTGCCGGAGGGTAGCTTGCGTCACCGACACGCATGCCGTGGACAGCACTGAGGCCCGCCCCAGGACGGGACGGGCCTCAGCGCAATCTACGAAGAGTGCCTTCGCGTTCGACGAAGACCTCGACGTGGAGGTGGCGGGAATCGAACCCGCGTCCGATGACATTGAACCAGGGCTTCTCCGGGTGCAGACCGCTGTAGATTTTCTCGGCCCCCACGATCACGCGGACAAGACGTGGACGGGCCCAGTCGGCTAAGAGTCCCGCCCGTCCCACCGACGAGGACGGACAGCAGTGGCTCTCTAGATGACGCCGGGAACTAGACCGAGAGCATGTCTAGGCCGACGGACTTCGAGGCTCGCTCAGGCGGCGAGGGCGAAGTCGGTGCGATTGGAATCGGCACCTATAAGTTGCACGGAGCGTTTACGAGATAACCGTGCATCCTCGACCCGCTTCACCTGGCTCGACGATCACCGTCGAAACCGATCACCCCCATGGGTGTATGCACTTGTCAAGCCGTCTGTCCGCCCTGGCGGGGCGGCAGGCGTGGACCAGCGTACGTCACAACGCCCGCAGGAGGCGCGGTCATTCCCGCACCGGGCCCGCACGGTGTGGTGCGGGCCCGGTGCACCCTGTCCGCGGCGCTCAGAGGTCGTCGAACACGCCCGGCAGCGTCGAGGGTCCCGGGGTCGGGGTCTCCTCCGAGCCCTCGGACCGCTCGCGGGGCGAGCCGCCGTCCTGGTCCTGCGACCGGTCGTCCGAGCCGTCCTGCGACCGGTCGTCCGAGCCGTCCTGCGACCGGTCGTCCGAGCCGTCCTGTGGCCCGCCCTGCCGGTCGCGCGGCTCGCCGGGGCGGCCGTGGTCACCGCCACCGGGCCGGTCGCCGCCGCGGCCCTCGTCCTGACGGTCCCCGAAGCCGTCCTGCGGACCCTGCTGGTACGTGCCGCGGGCGTCGCCCGGGCCGTCGTCACCGCGCTGCGCCAGCGCCACGGCACCGCCGCCGACCAGCAGCCCGCCCACCAGGGCACCGGCCGCGATCGCTGCCGTCGCCGCCGCGCTCATGCTGCGGCGCTTGCCCGTGGTCGGCGCGGGCTCGGTGAAGGCCGACTGCTCCGCGGGCGGCGTGGCCTGCGGCGTGGCGGCCGGCGTGGCCTGCGGCGTGGCCTGCGGCTGCGCGCCGCGCTCGACCGGCGGCTGCGTAGGCTGGTCGCCCGTGGGACGGGTCGTGCTCTCGTCCTGCATCGTGCTGCTCCTTCCCTCCGGCGCCCCTCGGCGCCTGCTGGCTCCATGAGACCTCGGCCAGGTTGAGGGGTGCTGGGACGAGGCTTGGCGCAACCTGAGTCCTTGGAGCCGGCCCCGTGCGCGTGTCGGTGGCGTGCCCCACGACGACCTCATGGACCTGCCCGTGATGCCGCCCGTCGCGCCGATGCTCGCGACGTCGGTGAAGGAGATCCCCGACATCCGATGCGTGCCTTCCGCGTCGCCGGGCGCTCGCCCGAGAGCGGCCACGGAAGACCTATCCGGATTCGTTCATGGTCAGCTCGATCGTTCGGTCACCCGATGCGTCGCCGCACGGACCGATGAAGACATCGCGCCAGATGATGTCGGGGCCGAACCCTCCCCGGTCCGCCCGAAGTGTGACCTCTGCGTCGCCCTGGCGGAGGACCAGCTCTCCGTCGTCGACCGTCTCCCACTCGATATCGCCGGACATCGTGCGGAAGGCTTCGGGGTCACACGCCTCGTCAGCGCCGTAGGGAATCGCCTCGACGACGCCGACACCAGCGGCCTCAAGACGCACCGCCTCGCCGTTGTCACCCTCCCAGAGCTCGCCGACCGGCACCGCGGGCCCGTCCTGCTCCACGCATCCCGCGGTGACCAGGCACAGCGGGGCCGCAACGCCCCACGCGACGACCGAACGCAGCACCGCTCCACCAGGACGCCCGCTCACGGTCGCCACCTGTCCACCTCGTGCCGTCTCGCTGAACGCGGAAAGGTCGATCTCCGAGGGCCTGCTCATGCTTCACACCATTCTGCGATGGAGGACGATCGAGGCGGTCGTCGAACGTCTCGCCGGTGGCGTCCGGGCGACGTCCGCGCGGACGCTATCAGCTCCCCGCCTGCGACCGCAGCGATCCCCATGCGTGGCTCCGTGCGCGGGAGGCGGTGCACGTGGCTGTGCGATGCCGCACGATGACCTCATGGACCTGCCCGTGATGCCGCCCGTCGCGCCGATGCTCGCGAAGTCCGTCAAGGAGATCCCCGCCACCGGCCACGTGGAGCCCAAGTGGGACGGGTTCCGCACCATCGTGTTCCGCGACGGCGACGACGTCGAGCTGGGCAGCCGCAACGAGAAGCCCATGACGCGCTACTTCCCCGAGCTCGTCGAGTCGTTGAAGGCGAACCTGCCGGAGCGGTGCGTCCTCGACGGCGAGATCGTCGTCGTCCAGAACGACCGCCTGGACTTCGACGCGCTGCAGCAGCGCATCCACCCCGCGGCCAGCCGTGTGACGCTCCTCGCAGGGCAGACGCCCGCGTCGTTCGTGGCGTTCGACCTGCTCGCCCTGGGCGACGACGACCTCACGGCCCGCCCGTTCTCCGAGCGCCGCGCCCTGCTCGTCCAGGCGCTCGCCGACGCCCGGCCCCCGGTGCACGTCACGCGCGCGACGTCCGACATGGCCGAGGCGCAGCGCTGGTTCACGCAGTTCGAGGGCGCCGGCCTCGACGGCGTCGTCGCCAAGCCCCTGGACGCGCCGTACCAGCCGGACAAGCGCGCGATGTTCAAGATCAAGCACGAGCGCACGGCCGACTGCGTCGTCGCGGGCTTCCGCCGGCACAAGTCGGGTGACGTGGTCGGCTCGCTGCTGCTGGGGCTGTGGGACGACGAGGGGCACCTGCAGCACGTCGGGGTCAGCGCGTCGTTCTCGATGACGCGGCGGCGCGAGCTCCTCGACGAGCTCGAGCCGTACCGCGACGTCGACCTGGCCGACCACCCGTGGGGCGCCTGGGCGGACCAGCAGGCCCACGCCGACCGCCGCATGCCGGGCGCCGTCAGCCGGTGGAACTCCACCAAGGACCTGTCGTTCGTCCCGCTGCGCCCCGAGCTCGTCGTCGAGGTCGCCTACGACCACATGGAGGGCGACCGCTTCCGGCACACCGCGCAGTTCCGCCGCTGGCGCACGGACCGCGACCCGCGGTCCTGCACGTACGAGCAGCTCGAGGAGCCCGTGGGGTACGACCTGGCCGACGTGCTGGGCGGCTGACCGCGGTCAGAGGACGGCGAGGAGCGCCGTGGTGACCACGAGCGTCGCGACGACTTCCCCGGCCCCGATGACAGCAGGGCGCGCGCCCGGCCACCGCCGGGGAACGACCGCGGCACGTGCGGCGAGCAGCACGCCCACGACGCCGAGCAGCGGGTGCACGACCGCGAGCAGCGTCGCGACCAGCACGTGGTACGCCACGGACACCTGACGCACGCGCGGGTCGTCCCGCTCTCGGATCAGCGACTTCACGTACGGCACGGTGCCGAGGAAGTACGCCGCGAGCACGGCGGTGGCGGTCCAGACGGCCGCGGGCCGCGGCTCACCCGTCCCCAGGGCAGCGGCCACCGGGGTGAGCAGCGCCGCCGCCACGACCGTCACGGTGTCGTTCAGCCACGACCGGTCCGCTCGGCGCAGCGATGCCACGAGGCTCACCGTCAGCAGCGGCGCGAACACGGGCGACCACACCAGCAGGTGCGGTGCGACCGCGAGCAGCAACCCGAGCAGCACGAGACCGGCGGCGCCGTACGCGAGCACCGGCGCCCGGTAGCGCGGCTTGCGGCCGGACCGCAGCCACAGCCCCGCCGCGTGGTAGGCGAGGTACCCGACGAGCCACGCCACCAGCAGCAGCACGTGCCGCCAGGACCACCCGGCGACCGCTGCCCCGACGACGGGCGGCACGACGAGCATGGCCCACGCGCCGTGCTGCCGTGGCACCCACCCGGGGCCGGGACGTCGCCGACGCGCCCGCGGCACGGGGGCCGTGACGATGCGCGACAGGGTGCTCACCCGGGCAGCGTAGGAGCCCGCTCCCGGCGCGGCGTGGGCCGGAGGTCCGGGCCGGTCAGTCCGCCAGACCGATCGCGTAACCGACGAAGAACAGCGCCGCGAACACGACCACGACCCCGATGATCACGTACGCCATCCAGTTCGCGCCGCGTGAGCCGGTGTCCGGCTGGTGGTGCATGGCCTCCGACGTCGACGACTCACCGGGGGGTGTGTCACCCGGCGCCACGCCACCCCCGGGCTCCAGACCGGGCGTGTTCTGCGGGTCCGGGTCGGGACTGGTCGGTTCGCTCATGCAGGGGGCCTCCTGTCGCCTCGTGCGTCCCACCGTGCGCGCACCGCCGCGCCCCGGCAACCGCTGGCGCGGCGGCGCGGTCCTCGTCAGCGCGCCAGGAGCGTCAGGAGCTGGGAGTCGAGGGCGATCTGCGTGTCGAGCGTCACATAGCCGCGGTCCTCGAACAGCACGGTCACCCGCTCCGCCTCGACGACGCTCACCGTCCCGGCGCCGAACTCCTGGTGGCGCACCGGCTGACCGGGTCGCAGGCGCTGCGCCGCGACGGCGAGGGACGTGCCCGCGTCGCAGCTGTCGCACCGGCCGCACGGCTCGCGCCGCTCCTCGCCGAGCAGCTCGAGCAGCAGGCGGCGGCGGCAGTCCGTGGTGTCGGTGTACGTGCGCACGAGGTCGACGCGCGAGGCCTCCAGGCGCGTCCTGCGCTCGCGCGCCTCGTGCACGTCCGCGAGCACCTGCCGGCCGTCGGCACCGTCGGCCAGGCGCAGCGTGCGCCCGTCGTCGCGGACCGCGCCCACGTGCTGCAGCGTGCCCAGCGCCCGGGCGACCGTCCGGCGTCCGAGCCCGGTGGCCGTGGCGAGCGCTGCCTGGTCGCCGGGCGTCGTCGCGAGCGCGTGCAGGAGCCGCAGCAGCGTCGCGGGCCGCGGGCCGCCGCCGGACCGCTGGTAGCGCGCCAGGGCGTGGTCCTCGGCCCGCACGACGACGACCGCGCGTGCGGGCTCCTCGTCGCGGCCCGCGCGCCCGACCTCCTGGTAGTACTGGTCGAGCGTGGTGGGCGGGCCCGCGTGCACGACGAGACGCACGTCGGGCCGGTCGATGCCCATGCCGAACGCCGAGGTGGCGACCACCAGGTCGTCGCGGCCGGACAGGAAGCGGTCCTGCGTCGCCGCTCGCTCGGCCGCCGGCAGGCCCGCGTGGTAGACCGACGCGGGCCGCACCTCCGCGAGCCGCGCGGCGAGCTCCTCGCAGTGTGCGCGGGTCCGCGCGTAGACGATGACGGGCCCCGGCTCGTGGGCGACGAGCTCGCGCACCACGGCGTCCCGCTCGTCCTGCGTGGCGGCGGGGCGGGCGCCGAGCCAGATGTTGGGCCGGTCCGCGTCGTGCACCAGGACGCGCGGGTCGCGCATCCCCAGCCGCGCGGCGATCTCGTCGCGCACGTGCGTCGACGCGGTCGCCGTCAGCGCGAGCACGCGGGGCGAGCCCAGCCGCCGGACGGCCGAGCCGACGAGCAGGTAGTCGGGACGGAAGTCGTGACCCCACTCGGCGACGCAGTGCGCCTCGTCGACGACGACCAGCCCGACGTCCGCGTCGGTCAGCGCCTCCAGGACGACGCTGCGCTGGAGCTGCTCGGGACCGAGCAGGAGCACGTCGAGCCCGCCCGACGCCGCCGCCTCGAGCGCCTCGCGCTGCTCGCGCGCAGTCCGGACGGAGCTCACGGACGCGACCCGCAGCCCCGACTCCGCCAGCGCGCGCTCCTGGTCGCGCTGCAGCGCGATCAGGGGCGACACGACGACGGTCAGCCGCGCCGCGACCAGCGTCGCGATCGCGTACACCGCGGTCTTGCCGGCGCCCGTGCGGGCCACCAGCACGGTGTCGTGCGCGTCCAGCCCGGCCAGCGCATCACGCTGCGCCTGGCGCAGCGCCGTGCCCTCGCCGAGCACGCGGTGCACCGCCTCGTCGAGCCTCGTCCCGGTCGTGCTGTCCGTCGTCGTCGCCACGCCACCCGTCCTCACCGTCGATCCCCGGGTGGAGGTCTACCGCCTGCGCGGCCCGGGCGCGCGCCGAACGGTGACGACGACCGGCCGACGCGCGCCCGGCGGCCGACGCCCGTAGCGTCGGGGGACGACCAGGAGGCACGACGCCGCCGGTGCCCGACCGGTGGTACGGGAGGCACCGATGGCATCGACGCAGCGCCCGCACGACGTGGTCGTCGTGGGCTCGGGCTTCGGTGGGCTGTTCACGACGCGGGCGCTCGCGCGCGTGCCCGGTGTGCGAGTCACCGTGATCAGCGGGGTCAACCACCACCTGTTCCAGCCGCTGCTCTACCAGGTGGCCACGGGCATCCTCTCCTCCGGGGAGGTCGCGCCCGCGACGCGCGACGTGCTGCGCCGCCAGCGCAACGCGCGCGTGGTCCTCGGCGTCGTCGAGGACGTCGACCTCGAGGCGCACGAGGTCGTGCACCGGTCGCCCCTCGGCGTGGCGCGGACGCGGTACGACTCGCTCGTGGTCGCGGCGGGAGCCGGGCAGTCGTACTTCGGGAACGACCAGTTCTCCGAGTTCGCGCCCGGGCTCAAGAGCCTCGACGACGCGATGGAGGTGCGGGCGCGGATCTTCGGCGCGTTCGAGCTCGCGGAGCTCACGGACGACGAGGAGGTCGTCGAGCGGCTCCTGACGTTCGTGGTGGTCGGAGCCGGCCCGACGGGCGTCGAGATGGCCGGGCAGGTCGCCGAGCTCGCGCACCGCGTGCTGCCGGGCCAGTTCCGGCACGTCGACCCGTCGCGGGCGCGGATCCTGCTCGTCGACCCGGTGCCGCAGGTGCTGCCCGGGTACCCGGAGCAGCTGTCCGCCGCGGCGACGCGCGAGCTCGAGCACGTCGGTGTCGAGATCTGGACCGGCTGGAAGGTCGTGGACGTCGACGAGCGCTCCGTGACGGTCGAGGACCAGGACGGGAACCGGCGCGTGGTGCCGTCGGTGTGCAAGGTCTGGGCGGCGGGCGTCGCGGGTGCGCCGGTGGGTCGTGTCCTGGCGGAGCGCGCGGGCGTCGAACCGACGCGGTCGGGGCAGGTGCCCGTCGAGCCGGACTGCACGCTGCCGGGCCACCCCGAGGTCTTCGTCGTCGGTGACCTCATGCGTCACGGCAAGCTGCCGGGCGTCGCGCAGGTCGCGATCCAGAGCGGGCAGCACGCCGCGGACCAGATCCGCCGGCGCGTGCAGGGCGAGTCGACCGGGCAGGAGTTCGTCTACCGCGACAAGGGCAGCATGGCCACGGTCTCGCGGTTCTTCGCCGTCGCGCAGATCGGGTCCGTGCGGACCTCCGGCCTCGTGGCGTGGGCCCTGTGGCTCGGCGTCCACCTGGTGTACCTGGTGGGCTTCAAGAGCCGGCTGACGACGCTGCTGCACTGGGCGGTGTCCTTCGTCGGGCGTGGTCGCTCCGAGCGGGCGTCGACCTGGCAGCAGGTCGTGGCACGGACGACGCTGCGCCGCACCGGTGAGGCGGGACTCGGCTCGCGGGCCGACGGCATCCGCCCCGACGACGCGTGACCCGGACCGGGCGAGCCGGCCGTGCCGGTCCTACCAGCCGCCCCCGCCGCCACCACCGACGCCCCCGCCGGAGAAGCCTCCGCCGCTGAGGCCCGACCCGCCCGAGGTGCCGGGCGTCGGGGCGGAGATGGCCGCCGTCGTGATCGACTCGAACCGGTCGAGGGCCCCCACGAACCCGGCGCCCCAGAATCCGACGGTGCCGGGCGGGTACGCCCCGACGTACCAGGTCGGGGCCGCCACCGGGACCCCCTGCGCCGCGAGCTCGGCGAACACCCGGGACCACCGGTCGGCCAGACCGAAGACGATGGCGTACGGCAGGTACCGGCTGAAGACGTCCTGACCCTCCTCGAACCGGATCTGGTCCGCCTCCGCGGTGGCGAGGTAGCGACGGAAGCCCAGCGCCTGCGCGAGGACGGCGGTGCCCGCGGGCGTGCGCGCGGGTGCCGACCCGCTGAGCACGAGCACGAGGACGCCGACGAGCAGCAGTGCGATCCCGACGAGCGCCAGCCCGGGCACGACCTGCACCGCCATGGCCACGGCGGCACCGATGCCGCCCACGAGCAGGAGCAGCACCCCCACGACGATCCAGGCGGTGCGCACGCTCTTGGGGTTCGCGCGGAACCACCCGACGCTCGTGACGTGGTCGTACAGCATGCCCTGGACCTTGGCCAGCGACGACGCGAAGGTCTGCCGCAGCTCGGACAGCCTCACCTCGTCAGCCTTCTCGAAGAGGTCGCCGAGCAACCCTGCCTCGAACGGCAGCAGCCCCTCGGTGCCCGCCCGCAACCGCACGAGCGTCCAGTCCTTGGGCTTCTTGCGGGGGTCGGTACGCGGCACCTCCTCGATGCGGAGCCAGCCGCGGACCGCGAGGTCGATGATCGTGGCCGTCACGTCGACCGCGTCGGCCTTCTCGTCGACGAGCGTGCCGATCTCCCCCGGGCGCGCGCCCTCGGGCGGCTGGAACTGCACGGCGACGGGTGCCCGGCGGTCCCGCGGGCCGATGGCCGTCACCTGCCCGTCCGCCGGTCGCAGGCCCGGCGTCAGGCCCAGGTACGCCTGGTCCCGGCCCGTCCGCCGCACGCGGCCGATCGCGAGGACCCCGCCGAGCACCAGCACCGCGGCGGCGAGCGCGCCGCCGGCGGTCGCCGGACGCAGCGGCAGCACCGGGTCGGGCTTGTCACGCAGGATCGGCTGCACGCCGGGGAACGTCCCGCCCGGCCAGCCCGTGACCGTCGTGAGCTCGTCCCCCACCGGCACGACGGCCTGCGTGAAGGTGGCGGAGTCCCCCGCGGCCGTCGCGTCGTCGCACGGCGTGGTCGACCCCTGCGGCCCGGTGAAGCACGCGACGCCCTCCACCGGCGCCGGCCCGGTGACGGTGACGGACAGGTCCGACAGCGGGACCTCCCAACCGGGACCGATGACGTTCCAGTACAGCTCGTCGCCCGAGTGCTGCGCGTTGGCCGGGTTGATCCACCCGTCGACCGTCATCTCGACGCGGTACGTCTGCACGCCCGACACGTCGTCGACGTCCTCGTCGCCGATCCGCAGGATCACGGCGGACGTCTCGTCCTCGCGGTACAGCTGTGCCGGTGCACCCGTGGGGCTCGTGACGCGCACGTCGCTGAACTCGAAGAACCGGTCGGTCTCGTCGTCGTAGGAGACGCGGGTCGGGAACGTCAGGTACGGGCCGTGGCCGGGATCGTCGCCGAAGTCGAAGTCGAGGTCGATCACCACGTCCACGGTGCCGTCGGCGGCCGCGTCGGCCGTCACGTCGTAGCGCGTGATCTCGCGTCCCGTGCTCAGGTCGGCACGGCCGGACGAGGCCAGCGCGACCGGCGGCGCCAGGAGGATCGCCCCGAGCGCGAGCAGGAGCACGAGCCCCAGGACCGCGAGACGACGCACCGCGCGGGTGACAGCGGGCTCGCCGCCGCCGGGTGCACCGGGGAGCGACGAGCGCACGGCGGTCACCGGTCGCGTCGCTCGCGGATCGCCCGCTGCGACTCGAGGTTGTCCTGCCGCTCGCGCAGCGCCTGGCGCTTGTCCCACTCCTTCTTGCCGACGGCCAGCGCGATCTCGACCTTCGCGCGCCCGTCGAGGAAGTAGAGCGCGAGCGGCACGATGGTGTGACCCTTCTCGCGCGTCTTCGCCTCCAGCCGCTCGATCTCCTCACGGTGCAGGAGCATCTTGCGCTTGCGGCGCGGGGCGTGGTTGGTCCAGGTGCCCTGCGAGTACTCGGGGATGTGGACGCCGTGGAGCCAGGCCTCCCCGTTCTCCACCTCGCCCCAGCCGTCGACGAGCGACGCGCGCCCGGCACGCAGCGCCTTCACCTCGGTCCCGGTCAGGACGAGCCCGGCCTCCAGCACGTCCTGGATGAGGTAGTCGTGCCGGGCCTTGCGGTTGGCGGCGACCATCGTGCGGCCGTCGACCTTCGCCTTCGCCACGACACGGCCCTCCGTTCCTGGTGCTGGTCCGGTGCGCGCACGCGCTGCCGGACGGGGATCGCCCGGGACGGGCGGGGCACGACGGACGTCGCACCGGGCACGAGCCTACCGGCGACGTGCGCGCCGGCCCCAGGTCATTCGCGGACCGCGGAACCCGGGCTCAGAGGCCGAGGTAGGACCGCGGGTTCACGGTGCCGCCGTTGACGTACACCTCGAAGTGGAGGTGGCAGGCCGCGGACGTCCCGGTGTTGCCGGCGTAGCCGAGCAGCTGACCCGCGCGCACCTGCGCGCCGCCGCCGACGGCGAACGACGACATGTGGTTGTAGCTCGACATCAGCGACGAGCCGTTGACCCACCCGTGGTCGACCATCACCTGGCCGCCGTAGCCGCTGCGGTGGCGCGCCCACTGCACCGTGCCGTCGCGGCCCGCGTAGACCGGCTCGCCGCAGCGGTCGCGCAGGTCGATCCCGGCGTGCAGGCGGTAGTAGCCGAGCACGGGGTGCAGCCGGTTGCCGTACTCGGAGGTCACGACGATCGGGTTGTGCGCCGTCGGGTTGGCGAACATCGCGCCGGGCCGGGCGCCGCCCGGCTGGGCGCTGCCGCCACCGCCGCCACCACCGCCTCCCCCGCCGCCGCCGCCGGGCTTCGCGGCTGCGGCACGGCGCGCGGCCTCCTCCTGCTCCCGCTGGACGCGCTGCTGCTCGATGATCGCGGACAGCTCGTTGGCGACCTGCGCGCGCTCGGCGTCGTTCGCGGCGACCTGCGCCTGCGCCTCCGACCTGCGCGACTCGATGTCGGCCTTGCGCTGCTGCTGCTCAGCGACGAGCCGCTCCACCTCGGCCTTGGCCGACTCGGCCTCCGCCTGCGCCTGCCGGGCCTCCTCGAGCTTGGCGTCGGCCGCGACCTTGAGCTCGTCGACCTTGGCGCGCACCGCGGTCTGCCGGGCCTGGGCGTTCTTGTTCTTCGCGGCCAGCGCCGTCAGCTCGTCGAGCACCTGCGTCTGCGTGCGCAGGGCGGTCGACACCAGGCCGTACTTCTCGACGAAGTCCTGCGAGCTCTCGGCGTCGAGCATGACGCTCATGCCGGAGACGTCCCGCCCGCCCTTGTACGCCTCGCGCGCCATCTGCCCGATGGCCGTGCGGATCTCCTGCTCGCGGGCGTCGTCGACCGCGATCTGCTCGGTGATCGCCGCTTCCTCGTCGCGGGGGGGGGGGGGGG
>NZ_JACSQV010000003.1:108728-155138 GCF_014836445.1 Cellulomonas avistercoris | reverse complement strand
GCCTGGAGCCGCGCCGCCAGGATCTCGGCCTCGCGCTGCGCGGCCTGCGCCGCGGCGACGGCCTCGTCGAGCCGCGCCTGCGCGACGGGCAGCTGGGCCTCGACCTCGGCGAGCTTCGACAGGGCGTCGGCCAGCTCCCCGCTGAGCTCCTCGATCGCCTCGGCGAGGTCGGCCGCGCGCTGGTCGGCCGCTGCGGCGCGCTTCTCGGTGGCCGCGCGGCGGTTCGACAGGTCGTCGGCCAGCGCCGGGCCCGCACCCACGAGCAGCGCGGGCAGCGCGACCGCCAGTGCGGACAGCACCGCGACGAGCGCCCGCAGCGGGTGCCGGCGGGCGACGGTGGGCGACGTGCGGTCGGTTCGACGCATGGTCATACCTTCGTGTATCGGCTCAGGGTGACCAGGGATGAGATCGCGGCGAGGACGAACGCCACGAGGACCAGCAGGGGCGCGACCGCCAGGACGTCGGACGTGCCGACGTACGGGATCCAGGTGACCGACTTCCCCAGCCAGTCGGTCACGAGGTACTCCACGCCCAGCCACAGCCCACCGATCGCGAGCGCGGCGCCCAGCGTCGCGGCGATGACGCCCTCGAGCATGAACGGCAGCTGGATGAACAGCGTCGAGGCGCCGACGAGCCGCATGATGCCGGTCTCGCGCTTACGGCTCAGGGCGGAGAGCCGGATGGTCGTGGTGATGAGCAGCACGGCCGCGAGCAGCATGATTGCCGCCAGCCCACCCGCCGCCCACGTCGCACGGTCGAGCACGAGGAACAGGTTGTCGAACAGCCGGCGCTGGTCCTCGACGGACTCCACGCCCGGACGACCCGAGACCACGTCGGCGACCACCTGGTACTGCTCGGGGTCGCTCAGCTTGATGCGCAGGGACGCGTTCATGTCGTCCGCGGTGGCGGCCGACGCCCAGAACTGGTCGCCGAACTGCCGCTGGAAGGCCTCGAAGGCCTGCTCCTTGGACTCCGGGTAGATCTCCTGGACGAAGGCGTCGACCTGCGGCGCCTCGAGGGCAGCGAGGATGTCGTCGCGCTGCTCCTGCGTGACTTCACCGGCCGCGCACGTCGGGGCGGCGGAGTTCGCCGGGCACAGGAAGACCGAGACCTCGACCTTGTCGTACCAGTCGTCCTTCATCTTGTCGATCTGCGCCTGCAGCAGCGCCGCAGCGCCGAGGAACGTCAGGCACACGAACGTCACGAGGACGACGGAGATCGTCATCGACAGGTTCCGGCGCAGGCCGATGCCGATCTCGGAGAGGATGAACTGGGCGCGCATCTGCCGGTCCCCTCAGCGGTCCGAGCCGTAGACGCCGCGCGACTGGTCGCGCACCATCTCGCCCGTGCTCAGCTCGATGACGCGCTTGCGCATCTGGTCGACGATCTCGTCGTCGTGGGTGGCCATCACCACGGTCGTGCCGGTGCGGTTGATCCGGTCGAGCAGGCGCATGATCCCCAGGGACGTCGTCGGGTCGAGGTTGCCGGTGGGCTCGTCGGCCAGCAGGATCGACGGCCGGTTGACGAAGGCGCGGGCGATGGCGACGCGCTGCTGCTCGCCTCCCGACAGCTCGTGCGGGCGCCGCTTCTCCTTGCCGGCCAGACCGACCATGTCGAGGACGTCCGGCACGGTCGTCAGGATGTGGTGCCGCGGCTTGCCGATCACCTGCAGGGCGAACGCGACGTTCTCGAACACGGACTTGGTGGGCAGCAGGCGGAAGTCCTGGAACACGGCGCCGATCTGCCGGCGCAGGTGCGGGACCTTCCAGCTCGACAGCGTGCCGAGCTCCTTGCCGGCGACGAACACCTTGCCCGCCGACGCCCGCTCCTCGCGCATGACGAGCCGCAGGAAGGTCGACTTGCCGGACCCGGAGGCCCCGACCAGGAACACGAACTCACCGCGTTCGACGTCGAGCGACACCCGGTCCAGCGCGGGCCGAGCACCGCGCGCGTAGACCTTCGTCACGTTCTCGAACCGGATCACAGCCGACCTCGCCTCGTCCTGCCCCCGGGCGTACCCGTGGCCGCCCGCAGGCCGCGGGCCTCATCGAGGGTAGGAAGGTCGCCACCCGGACGAGGGCAGGACACGCCGCCCGCACCCCTGTGAATCGGCGGTCTCGTGAACCAGTGTCCGGGTCGTCCCGGTCCGTCCCCGCGCACCCGCCCGACGCTGCCGCGCGGTGCGGCCCGGCGTCAGTCGTCCAGGCCCTGCTGCGCGCGCCGCCAGCGGACGCCGGCCTCGATGAAGTCGTCGATCTCACCGTCGAAGACGGCCGACGGGTTGCCGACCTCGTGCTCGGTGCGCAGGTCCTTGACCATCTGGTACGGCTGCAGGACGTAGGAGCGCATCTGGTCGCCCCAGCTCGCCTTGACGTCGCCGGCCATCTCCTTCTTGGCGGCCCGCTCCTCCTCCTGGCGCTGCAGGAGCAGCCGGGACTGCAGGACGCGCAGCGCGGCGGCGCGGTTCTGGATCTGCGACTTCTCGTTCTGCATGGACACGACGATGCCCGTGGGGATGTGCGTCATGCGGACGGCGGAGTCCGTCGTGTTGACGGACTGCCCACCGGGGCCGGACGAGCGGAAGACGTCGACCTTGATCTCGGACTCGGGGATGTCGACCGAGTCCGTCTGCTCGATGAGCGGGATGACCTCGACGGCCGCGAAGGAGGTCTGGCGACGCCCCTGGTTGTCGAACGGCGAGATGCGCACGAGGCGGTGCGTCCCGGCCTCGACCG
Source organism: Cellulomonas avistercoris (assembly GCF_014836445.1). Taxonomy (GTDB): domain Bacteria; phylum Actinomycetota; class Actinomycetes; order Actinomycetales; family Cellulomonadaceae; genus Cellulomonas; species Cellulomonas avistercoris. The sequence goes on along the minus strand of NZ_JACSQV010000003.1, from coordinate 152,403 downwards.
ACAGGTGGCCGAACGCGTAGGGCGTCTTGACCTCGAAGGTCGCGCTCTTGAGGCCGGCCTCCTCGGCGTAGGAGGTGTCGAGCACCGTCGTGGTGTACCCGTGACGCTCGGCCCAGCGCAGGTACATGCGCAGCAGCATCTCGGCGAAGTCGGCCGCGTCGACGCCGCCGGCCCCCGCGCGGATCGTCACGACGGCGTCGCGCTGGTCGTACGGGCCGGCCAGCAGGGTCCGGACCTCGAGCTCGCCCAGGTCCTTGCGGATGCCGACGAGCTCGGCCTCGGCCTCGGCGAGGGTGTCCTCGTCGTTCTCCTCGGACGCCATCTCGACCAGGGTCTCGAGGTCGTCGATGCGCGAGCGGAGCCGGTTGACCCGCTCCAGCTCGGACTGCGCGGCGGACAGCGCGCTCGTCACCTTCTGACCCTCGTCGGGGTCGTCCCACAGGTTCGGCACCGAGGCCTGGTCGGAGAGCAGCGCGATCTTCGCCTCGAGAGCGGTCGGGTCGCTCACCGTCTCGATCGACTCCAGCGTGGTGCGCAGCTGGCGGAGCTCGGCGGGGAAGTCGGTGGTGGCCACGACCGACCAGGTTACCCGCTCCCCGCGGCCCCGCCCCCGTCAGTCCGGTGCGGCGCGCGAGACCAGGACCGGGCACGACGCCCGCGCCACGAGCCACTGGCTCACGGAGCCCAGCACGAGCCCCGCGAACCCGCCGCGCCCGCGCGTGCCGACCACCAGCAGGTCGGCCTTCTCGGCGTGCCGCGCCAGGACGTGCGGCGCCGGCCCCTCCTCCACGACCCGCTCCACCTGCACCTCGGGGCGCTGCTCGCGGAGCCGCGCCACAGCCGCGTCGACGGCCTCCTCGGCACGCGTCCGCGCGAGGTCCGCGAGCGGCACGCCGGGGTTCTCGCGCAACCAGCCCGCGAGCGAGCGGCCGCGCGTCGGCTCCTGCCAGCAGGCCACGACCCGCAGGCGCGCACCGGCGCCCGTCGCGTAGCGACCGGCAGCGTCGACGGCCCCCAGGGAGTGGGCCGAGCCGTCCACACCGACGACGACCAGGTCGGTGGCCGCGGGGTCCACCTGCGTCCTGGGGACGACGACGACCGGGCACGGCGCGTGCTGCACCGTGCCGAGCGCGACGGACCCCAGCAGCACGCCGGACAGCCGGGCCGAGCCGTGCCGGCCCAGCACGATGAGCACGGCACCCTCCGCCCGCCGCACGAGCGCGCGCGCCGGCGGACCGTCGTCGAGGACGGCGACCACCTCGACGCCGGGCTCCGCGAGGCGCGCGACCTCGGCGCCCTCGTCCGCGACCTCCTGCGCACCGGACCGCACGTACGCGGACGCCGCGCTCAGCGGCGGTGCGTCCAGGTGCCCGGCGAGGCCCCACACGTGGACGACGTGCAGCGGCACACCCAGCCGCTTCGCGGACCCTGCCGCCCACCGCACCGCCGTCACCGCCTCCGGCGACCCGTCGTACCCCGCGACCACGTGCCCCTCCATGGCGTCCTCCTCGACGCTCGGTGACGCCCTGATCGTCCCGCCGCTCGGCAGGAAGGACAACCGGACGGCGCAGGCGGGTGGCCGAGGCGATCTTGACCGGTTCAGACACCCGTCGTAGCGTGGTGAGTGCGGAACTGGAGCGGTACAGAGGAAGGGGACGACGACAGATGTACGGCTTCGGGAACTCCTTCGTCGGCATCCGTGCAGCCCAGCTGCAGGCGACCAGCGCCCGGCCCGACGCACCGGTGGTGGAGATGACGGCGGGTGACCTGCGCGCCGAGGCACGCGCGCGCCGGCGACGCACCCGTCCGGAGCGCGCACCGCACCTGCGCCACGCCGTGACCCGCGGAGTGCACCGCGCCGGCGACGCGCTGCGGCCGGACCCCCACCGCTTCGGCCACCCCGCCCGGTGACGGACCCGCCGCTGCCCGTGGTCCGCGGCTCACGGGCCGGCAGACGTGGCAGGAGCCAGGAGGTCGGGACGCCATGGAGCGCGTGACCCTGCAGACCGTCGCCGACGCCGTGGGCGTCAGCCGCATGACCGTGTCGAACGCGTTCTCGCGCCCGGACCAGCTGTCGGGAGCCCTGCGCGAGCGCATCCTCGCGACCGCCACCGAGCTGGGGTACGCGGGCCCGCACCCCACGGCGCGGGCGCTCGCCCGCCGGTCCACGGGTGCCGTCGGCGTCGTGCTCACCGACGCGCTCGGCGCGGCGTTCCGCGACCCCGCCGCGGCAGCGTTCTTCGGCGCGCTGGCCGAGGAGCTCGCGCCGACGGGGCTGGCCGTGTCGCTCGTGCCGGCGGCCGCGGTGGGCGGTCACCTGCACGCACGCGACCTCCCGGTCGACGGCGCCGTCGTCTACGGCTGCGCCGAGGAGCCCGAGGCCCTGCGCTGGCTCACGCTGCGCCGTCTGCCGCTCGTCTTCGTCGACCAGCTCCCGCTGCCCGGCAGTCCCGGGATCCTCGTGGACGACGCGGCAGGCGGGCGGCTGGCCGTCACGCACCTCACGGCGCTGGGGCACCGCGACATCGTCGTGCTGACCGCGGACCCGGCCCGTCGCACCCCGGGCTGGCGGACCACCCCGGTGTCCGAGAACGCCAGCCACGTCGCCCGCGAGCGCACCTCGGGTGCCGTCACCGCGCTCGAGGCGGCGGGCCTGCCGGCCCGCGTGTACGAGCTCGCGAACAACCACCCCGACGACGTCGACGCCGGCGTGCGGGCGCTGCTGGCGGACCCGTACCGCCCCACGGGCGTCGTCTGCTTCTCCGACCTGATGGCGGCGGCGCTCGTGCGTGCCGCGCAGGAGGCGGGTCTCGACGTCCCGCGCGACCTGTCCGTCGTCGGTTTCGACGACTCGCTGCTCGCGCGGTCGGTGACCCCGGCGCTCACCACGGTCCGCCAGGACGTCGAGGCCAAGGGCCGCCTCGCGGCACGCGCGCTGTCCGACGTCCTCGCGGGCACGCGCGAGGACGAGCCCTCCCCCGTCCCGGGCACGGTGGTGCTGCCGGTGGAGCTCGTGGTGCGCGGCAGCACCGGACCAGCAGCGCACTGAGCTCGCAGGTCCCGCCGCCGCGCTCGGCCGCGCGACGGTCAGGACGCGCGGGCGCTCGCCTCGACGACCAGCTCGATCCCGTCGCTCCACGGCGCCAGCACCCACGTCACGAGCGGCGGGCGCGTCACCGCACCCAGCCGGACGACGGCGGAGCGCCCGTCCGGCGTCGTGGCCTCGAGCACACGGACCCCGTCCCAGCGTGCGGCGGGCTCGGGGTGGTCGCGCACGTACTCCTCGACCGCGGCGCGGACCGAGGCGTCGGTCAGCGGGATGCCGCCGGAGGCGCGGCTCTGGGCCTCGCCGAAGTACGTGGTGCTCACCTGGTCCGCGGCGGACAGCGCCGCGAGGTCGGCCACCGCCAGCAGCCGCTTGCGGTCGAGGTGCACGCCGGTGGCGGCCGCGATGACCAGGACCAGCAGGATCGCGACCACGCCGAACCCGAGGGACAGGATCATCACCTGGCCGTCGTCCCGCGCCCGGCCGTCGTCCCGCGCCCGGCCGTCGTCCCGCACCGCGCGGCGACGCACGGGCCACGCGCGCCTCACCGCGCGACCCGGTAGGTGTCGACGGGTGCGACCCGCTCCGCGGTCACCGGCACCTCGAGCGGGACGACGTCACGCACGAAGGTCGGCACGAACGGCAGCGGGACCCGCACCTGCACGGTGGCGGCGACCTCGGCACCGGGGGTCAGGCACGGGTCCGCCGAGCAGCGCACGTCGAGCGCACCGGCCGGGTCGTCCTCGAAGCCCTGGTCCGCGAGCGCGATCCCGACCGCGGTCACCGCGCGCGACGCGCCCTGGGCGGCGTCGTCGGCGGCGACGTAGACGCGAGCAGCCTCGCGCGCCGCCCCTTCCACCGCGAACGTCGCGGCCTGGATCCGTCCCAGCACGAGCACGAGGTAGACCGTCGGGACGAGCAGGACCAGCGAGATGCCGAGGAACTCGACGAGCGCGCTGCCACCGTCCCGGTCGGACCGCTCACCCAGTCCTAGCCACCACCGCCGCACGCGGCGCACCGACCCGGTCACGGCTGCTCCACGGGTGCGTGCCCGTCGAGCTCCATGACACCGCCGGGCCCGAGCAGCCCGACCACGGGCAGCGGCACGCGCACGGTCACCTCGACGAGCGCGAGCCCCGCGGCGTCGACCCGGCGTGCCGTGACGTCCCCGGCGTAGCGCTCGGCGAGCGAGGCCCGCAGGAGGTCCGCGGTGCGCTGCGCACCGTCCGCCGGTGCGCGTCCCACCTGAGCGGCGTAGCGTGCGCCCTCCGCCGCCGCGTCGACGCACGTGTTGCGCACGTGCTGGACGAGCGCGAGCTGCAGCACCGAGGCGAACAGCACGACCACGAGCCCGCCGACCAGCGTGAAGTCGACGATCGCGGACCCGCGCTCCGGGGCGTCCGTCGCCGCCGGTCGGGTCAGGTGCCGGAGCGCGGGCTGACGTCCGAGATCGCGTCGACGAAGAGCTTCTGCAGCGCGTCGCCCGCCACGAACCAGAGCACCGAGACCAGGCCGGCGGTCATCAGCGTGACGAGCACCCAGCCGGGCACGTCCCCGCGGTCCCTGTCGTCCTGCGGCGCTGCCGCCCACTGCGCGAGCGCGCACCACGTCCGAACCACGAACCTCATCGTCGACCTCCGTCGTCGTCGGGAGCACGCCGGTCGGCGCCTCCCCGTGCGTCACGGCCGGGGTCACAGCCCCACCCGCAGGACCACCGCGCTGGGGAAGACGGCGAACAGGACGGTCACCGGGAGGATGAGGAACACCACCGGGACCATCATGAGCACCTCCTTGCGCCCGCCGGTCTGCATGAGCGCGCGGCGCCCCTCCTCGCGCACGTCCTGCGCCTGGGCGCGCAGCACGTCGGCGAGCGGCGAGCCGCGCTCGACCGCGACCGCGACACCCTCGGCGAAGCGCGCGAGCGCGGGGATGCCGGTCCGGTCGGCGAGCGACTGCAGCGCGGTCGTCAGCGGCGCACCGGCACGGGCGTCGGCCAGCGTGCGCGCGAGCTCGTCGGCGAGCTCGCCGCGCGTCTGGCGCACGACGCGCTCGAGCGCACCCGTGGCCCCCTCCCCGGCGCTCACGGCGAGCGCGAGCAGCTCGGTGACGGTCGGCATCTGCGCGAGCAGCCGCGCCTCCCGGCGTGCGACCTGCCGGCCCAGCAGCCAGTCCGGCGCGAGTGCGCCGACCAGGCCGACGACGAGGACCAGCGCGACCAGCGGGACGAGCCCGCCGCCGCGGGTCGCCGCGAGCGTGACGGCGAGGAGCAGCCCCACCGCGAGCCCGACGACGCCGCAGACCACCTGCTGGGCACGGAACTGCTCCACGGTCTCGGTGCGGCCGGCGCGCGACAGCCGGTGCCGCAGCTCACCGGCGGGCGACCCGATGCGCGCCACGAGGCGTACGCCGTCGGCGAGGAAGGGTGCGGCGAGCCGTTCGACCGTCCCCCAGGGTCCTCGCACCGCCTCGGTGCGCAGCAGCGAGGACGTGCCCCGCGTGCGCAGGTACGGGCCGACACGCTGCTCCAGGGTGATCCGCCGCGCGCGCAGCCGGAGCAGGACGAGCACGATCCCGCACCCGCCCAGCAGCCCGATGAGCGCTCCCGCGAGCCCCGGGCTCACCGCAGCACCCGCGGGTCGTCGGGCAGGCGCGCGACGCGCAGCATCAGCCGGTAGGCGATGACGGTGCTCGCTGCTCCCGCGAGCAGGACCACGGCCCCCGCCGGCGAGTCGTACGCGCGGATCGCCTCACCCCGGGTGCCGAGCATGGCGAGCACGATCCAGGGCGCCGCGACCGCCATCCGGGCCGCGTACACGGTCCAGCCCTGGCGGGCCTCGATCTCGCCGCGCGTGCGCAGGTCGTCGCGCAGGAAGGACGACAGCGTGCGCAGCAGGCGCCCGAGGTCGGTGCCGCCGACGTCGCGCGTGAGCCGCAGCGCCTCGATGATGCGGTCGGCGACCGGGTCGGCGAGCCGGTCCTTCAGGGCGTCGAGGCTGTCGGTGAACCGGCCGGTGGCGCGGTAGTCCTCGCCGAACCTGCGGAAGGGTGCCCGCAGCTCCGCCGGGCCGCGGTCACCCAGCTGGGCGACCGCCTCCGGCAGGGACAGCCCGGCCCGCACGCCGGACGCGAGGTGGTCCACCACGTCGGGCCACAGCTCGCGCGTGCTCGCGAGCCGGCGGCGGGCACGGCCCTTCACGAGGGTCCACGGTGCGGTCGCGGCGAACGCGCCGAAGCACAGGCTCACCGCGGGCACGGGCACCAGGAGGAACGACACCGCAGCGACGACGAGCCCGAGCAGACCGCTGACGGCGACGAGGCCGCCGGGGCTCACGCCCGTGACCTCGGCCTGCGTCAGGGTGTCGTGCATGCGCGCCGACCAGCCGTCGCGCGCACCGTCCACGGGCACGGCGAGCGGCCACCACGACCACCACACGCACGCGAGCCCGGCCCCCAGCAGCAGCCCCACGACGACGCCCATGGGTCAGGCCTGCCGCAGCATGGCGACGACGTCGACACCGGCACGCGCGAAGCGCTCGGCGTGCGGCGGGAACCCGTCGCCGCGGACCAGCACCCCGCCCCGCGTCGTGAACAGGTCGGCGGTCTCGACGATGCCGGCCTCGACGCGTCCGGGCACGGCGACGATCTCCCGGGTACGGCGGCGCCCGCGCGCGTCGAGCTCGAGGTGCACGACCAGGTCGACCGACGACGCGACGGTGGGCACGACGAACCGGTCGGAGATGTTCTCGCCCGCGAGCAGCGGGAGCGTGCAGAGCTTGACCAGCGCCTCACGCGCCGAGCTCGCGTGGATCGTGCACATGGCCGGCACGCCGCTGTTGAGGGCGATGAGCAGGTCGAGCGCCTCGGCCTCACGGACCTCGCCGACGAGCAGCCGGTCGGGACGCATCCGCAGCGCCTCCTTGACCAGGCGCCGCAGCGTGATCTCGCCGGTGCCCTCCAAGTTCGCCTGCCGCGTCTGCATCGCGACCCAGTCCCGGACCGCGGGCCGCAGCTCGAAGACCTCCTCGCAGCTGATGACCCGCTCGCGCGGCGGCACCGCGCCGACCAGCGCGTTGAGCATGGTCGTCTTGCCCGCCTGCGTCGCCCCGGAGACCAGCACGTTGAGACCGACGCGGACCGCGGCCTGCAGGAACGCGGCGGCCTGCGGGGTCAGCGACCCGAGGCCCACCATGTCCTGCATGCTCGTCGCGCGCACGACGTACTTGCGGATGTTGACCGACCAGTGCCGCCGCGTGACGTCGGGGATCACGGCGTGCAGGCGCTCACCGCCCGGCAGGGACGCGTCGACGAACGGGCTGGACAGGTCCAGCCGGCGCCCGGAGACCTTGAGCATCTGCTCGACGAGGTCGCGCACCTGCGCGTCGGTCAGGATCGTCGTCGTCAGCTCGGGCTCGCCACGCCGGGCGACGAAGACCTGCGACGGGGAGTTGATCCAGATCTCCTCGACCTCGTCGTCGTCGAGGTAGCGCTGCAGCGGGCCCAGCCCGGCCACCGCGTCCACGACCGCCTTGTGCGCCGCGGCGGTGTCGGCCAGCTGCGGGACCGAGCCCAGCAGCGAGCGCTCGTCGTAGTCCGCCATGGCCGCGTGCACCAGCGCGACGACGCCCGCACGGTCGCGCACGGGGTCCACGCCGCGGCGCCGGATCAGCTCGCGGACCTCGCTCTCGAGGATCGCCACGCCGTCCACGTCCACCCCCGCTCCCGCTGCCCGATGCACCCGACCGATGTCGGGTTCGTCCGTTTCGGGTGTGACGGTAGGGCATCACCGGGGCCCGCGTGGGGCTTCGTCCACAGGACAGAACGGACGAGCGACACGCGTCACCCGTGAGCGCGCAGCGGGACCTCCCCCGACGCCGTGACGCCGTAGCCCACGTTCTGCTCGGCCGCGAGCGTCGCGGTGCCGTCGGACGCGACCCGCACCGTCGCCGTCCACCGGAACGGCGTGGTCACGGCGCGCACCGTCACCCGGTACGCGCCGGCCTCGGGACGGTCCGCGGACACCAGCGTGAGCAGGTCGCGCGGCGGGCCGCCGTGCCCGCTCGGCAGCGTCACCGTCTGGGCCGCCCAGTCGCCGTGGCCGGCCCGGAGCGTGACGTCACCGTCGGGCGTGCGCACGACGAGGGTGTCCTCGTCGGGCCCGACCTCGATCCGCACGCCGTGCACGAGCCCGACGGGGCGCTCGAGCACGAGGTCACGCCCGGCCAGCGCGCCGACCCCCTCGCCCACGGTCCCGGCGGGCGCCGGGTGCGCGAGGCCCGCGAGCCGCCCCACCAGCGCCGCGTGCGCGACCGGGTCGGACGGCAGCGCGTCGGGCGACAGGTGCGGCAGCAGGTCCCACACGCGGTCCAGGACGCCCTGCATGTCGGCGTCCCCCGACGTCATCGCCACGACGAGGTCGTGCTCGGGCACCACGACGCAGAACTGGCCGAACGCGCCGTCACCGCGGAAGGCCCCGTGGCGGCAGCGCCACAGCTGGTAGCCGTAGCCCTGGTGCCACTCCGGCGGGCCGTCGCCGTCCTGCTCGGGCAACGACGGACCACCGTCGGCCGTGGCCTCGGCCACCCAGCCCGCGGGCAGGAGCCGCACGCCGTCGACCACGCCGTCCTGCGCGAGCAGCACCCCCAGCGCCGCGATGTCGCGCGTGCGCAGCGTCAGGCCGAACCCGCCCATGTCGATGCCCCGCGGGCACTGCTCCCACGTCGCGCCCGTGATCCCGAGCGGCTCAAGCAGGCGCGGCCGCAGGTAGTCGAGCAGCCGCTGCCCGGTGAGCCGGGTGACGATCGCCGACAGCATGTAGGTGGCCGCGGTGTTGTAGACGAACCAGCTCCCCGGCTCGTGCTCGACGGGCAGCGACAGGAACGCCCGGACGAAGTCGTCCCCCGCGAAGGTGCGCGCGCTCGCGTCCTCGTGGTGGCCGGTGCGCATCGTCAGGAGGTGGCGCACCCGCATCGCGGCGAGGTGCGGCGAGGGCTCGTCGGGCGCCTCGTCGCCGAAGAACGACAGGACCGGGTCGTCGAAGGTGAGCAGCCCCTCCTGGCGGGCGAGCCCGACCGCGATCGCGGTGACGGTCTTCGACAGGGAGTACAGGTCGTGCGGCAGGTCCGGGCCGTACGGCGCCCACCAGCCCTCGGCCACGACGGCGCCCCGCCGGACGACCATGACGGAGTGGGTCTCGTCGTGCGCGTCGAGGGCGTCGACGAGCGCGAGGAGCGCGGCCGACGGCACGCCGACCTCCTCGGGTGCGCGTCGGGGCAGGTCGCGGGCCTCGGAGGGGTGCGTCATGCCCGCATCATCGCCGGACGGCGCCGGTCGCGGGGCAGGCACGGCGGCACGTCGCGGGACTTCCCCCGGACGGCCGGTCCTCGCGCGCGTGCGGGAGACTGACGCCATGAGTGCCGACGACCCGCAGCCGCGCGTCACCATCACCTACTGCACCCAGTGCCGCTGGCTGCTGCGGGCCGCCTGGTACGCGCAGGAGCTGCTGACGACCTTCCACCGCGAGCTCGGCGAGGTCGCGCTGCGGCCCGCGACCGGCGGCGTCTTCACGGTCGAGGTCGACGGCGAGACGATCTGGGACCGCTCGGACGGGCGCGGCTTCCCCGAGGTGACGACGCTCAAGCAGCTCGTCCGCGACCGCGTCGCACCGGACAGGCCCCTGGGCCACTCCGACGTCAAGGCCGGGGCGCGCGCGGTCCCCGACGAGGACGTCCCCAGCCTCTGACCTCGGCCGACGGGCACACCGCGCGCGCCCGTCGCGGCGGGTCCCCCGGCGAGGACGCGCACCCCGGATAGGTTGTGCACGTGAACACGCCCTCCCCCACAGGTGACCAGCACGTGCTGCGGCACGGTGACCAGGTCGCCGTCGTCACGTCCGTCGCCGCGAGCCTGCGCGAGTACCGCGTGGGCGACCGCGACGTCGTCCTGCCCTTCGCGGTCGACGCGATCGCGCCCGCCTTCTCCGGTGGTGTGCTCGCCCCGTGGCCCAACCGGCTGCGCGACGCGACCTACCGCTTCCGCGACGTCACCTACGAGGTGCCGCTGACCGAGCACGAGCGCCTCACGGCCCTGCACGGCCTGGTGTCCTACGCCCGCTTCGAGGCCGTGGACGTGACGCCGGAGTCCGTGACGCTGCGGCACGACCTGGTCCCGATCCCGGGGTACCCCTGGCCGCTGCGCCTCGACGTCACGTACGCGCTGGCGCAGGACGGTCTGACCGTCACGGTCGAGGCGACCAACCTCGGCACGGGTGTGGCGCCGTACGGCATCGGGTTCCACCCGTGGCTCTCCCCCGGGCCCGGCCCCGTCGACGCGTGCACGCTCCGGCTCGACGCCGCGCGTCGCGTGACGGTCGACGAGCGGCTGCTGCCGACCGGCACCGAGGCGGTCGCCGGCAGCTTCGACCTGCGCGAGGGTCGCGCGCTCGCGGGCGTCGCCCTCGACGACGCCTGGGTCGACGCGACGCCCGACGCCGACGGCCTGACGTGGGCGACGCTCACGGGCGGCGACGGCCGCACGGTCGCCGTGTGGGCGGACGCGACCCTGCCCGCGTGGCAGGTCTGCACGGGCGACGGGATCCCGGGCATCGAGCGCCGCGGCGTCGCCGTCGAGCCGATGACGTGCGTCGCGGACGCGTTCCGCACGGGCGAGATGCTCGTGGAGCTCGGACCGGGCGCGTCCCACGAGGTCCGCTGGGGCCTGTCGCTGCGCTGAGCGCGGTGGGTCGAACCTGGTGACCGGTGGGTCCGCTGCGGCGGGCCCGCCGGTCCGTCAGCCGTAGTACTCGCCGTCGGCCTTGACGCCCTTGGTGTACTCCCAGTGCCACGGCTCGAAGGGGCCGGAGCCGCCCTTGACCGCCCAGTTCGGCTGCTCCCAGCCGAACGTCGGGCCGTTGTCGTTGAGCCACGTCCAGCGGGCACCCGAGGTCTGGATCGAGCAGAAGTCCATCGCGAGGCCCCAGCCGTGGTTGCTCTTGCCCGGGGTGGCGGCCATCCCGCCCTTCTCCGCCTTGACGGCCTTCTGCTGCGCGAGCGTCCGGTAGCCCGACGTGAGGCACATGTCGGTGCCGAACCGTGCGACGTGGGCCTCGTTGAGCTCGGCGAGCGCGACGGCCGCGTCGGCGCGCATCTGCGTGCGCCCGTCCCACAGCGTGCACAGGTCCTTGGTGGCGAGCAGGCCGTTCGCGCCCGCGGCGCGCACCCCGCCGTCGCATCCCGGGAGGGCCGACCGCTCGGCGTCCCGCGAGACCTCGGCGAGCGCGCGCAGGCGCGAGGCGCCGTCGGCGGAGACGAGCGGGGTCGGCGGCAGGTCGGACAGCGGGATGGCGGTCAGCGCCGTGACCGTCGAGGGCAGGCTCGCGTCGACCTGGGGCTCGCCGACGACGATGTCACCGTCCGCGACGCCCTGCGAGATGGGGACGACGACCGTGACGGCCACGAGCGCGGCCAGCACACCGGTGCGTCCGAGCACGCGGGTGGAGCGGCGGCGCGGTGCGTCCGCGGCCGGGGCGCTCAGGCCCTCGACGACGGGGGCGGCGGCCACGGGGACCGGGGGCGCGTCGGTGCGCTGCTGCCGGTCCCGGCGCGCGCGTGTCGTCGGCTCCGCTCGGTGGGATCCCACGACACCTCCGCCTCACTCGTCCCGCGTGACATCGGTCCCCCCCGATGCGGTCACGGAACCATAACGGGATGTGGGTGCCCTCTCCAAGACCCGGCCACGTCACAGACCCGTCCCGAATCGGGCACCCGGGGCGACACGCCGTCCGACACGCCGCGCGTTCACCGATCCTCCACCGGACGGCCCACAACCCGGGGCGTCCGCGGAGCGTTCGGGGTGCGCCCTGCACCCCCTTGACCTCACCGCAGCTGGCCCCGCTGCATCGCGTCGCGGACCTCGCCCACGAGCTCCTCGAGGATGTCCTCGAGGAAGACGACCCCCGTCGCACGTCCCTGCGCGTCGTCGACCCGCGCGAGGTGCGACCCCGAGCGCTGCATGGCCTCCAGCGCGGTCTCCACCTCGTCCTGCGGCCCCACCACGGCGAGCGTGCGCACGCGCCACGACGGGACGGGCAGGGTGCGCGTCGTGTCGTCCGCGTACAGGACGTCCTTGATGTGCAGGTAGCCGGTCGGCCGGCCGTCGCCGTCGAGGACGACGAACCGGCTGAAGCCGGTCCGGCCGACGAGGTGCTCGATGTCGTCGGGCGTGCTGGCCGCGTCGACCGTCACGAGGTCGTCGACCGGGACCATGACCTCGGCGGCCGTCCGGTCCGAGAACTCGATGGCACCCGCGAGCAGGCCCTGCTCGTCGGCCAGCAGGCCCTCGGCCTGCGAGCGCTCGACGATCGACTGGACCTCCTGCGCCGTGAACGCCGAGGCGACCTCGTCCTGCGGCTCGACGCGGAACGCCCGCAGCACATGGTTCGCGAGCCAGTTGAGCACGACGATCACGGGCCGCAGGACGCGCGCGACCCACACGAGGGGCGGGCCGAACAGCAGCACGGCACGGTCGGGCCCCGACACGGCCAGGTTCTTGGGCACCATCTCGCCCAGCACGACGTGCAGGTACACGACGACGAGCAGCGCGAGCACGAAGGCGATGGGGTGCGTGAACGCGTCGGGGACGCCCAGCGCGTGCAGCGGGGTCTCGATGAGGTGCGCGATCGCCGGCTCGGCGACCAGGCCCAGGCTCGTCGAGCACACGGTGATCCCGAGCTGCGCCGCCGCGAGCATGAGCGAGACGTGCTCCATGGCCCACAGCACGGTGACGGCCCGGCGGTCGCCCGCCTCGGCGAGCGGCTCGACCGACGAGCGCCGCGCGGACATGATCGCGAACTCGGCGCCGACGAAGAAGGCGTTGGCCGCGAGCAGGACGACGGCCAGGACGAGCGCGACGGTGCTGTCCATCACGCCTCACCCCCCTCGTCCTGCAGCTCGCGGACGAGGACACGCTCGACGCGACGGCCGTCCATGCGCTCGACCCGCAGGCTGACGCGTCCCTCGAGGATCTCGTCGCCCTCCACGGGCACCCGGCCGAGCCGGGCCATGAGGAGCCCGCCCACGGTCTCCCAGGGGCCGTCCTCGGGGACGCGCAGCGCGGTCGCCTCGTGCAGCTCGTCGGGCCGGATGACGCCGGGCAGCACCCACGAGCCGTCCGCCTGGCGGGCCAGCTGGCCGCGCGTGCGGTCGTGCTCGTCGGCCACCTCCCCCACCAGCTCCTCCACGACGTCCTCGAGCGTCACGGCACCGGACGTGCCGCCGTACTCGTCGACGACGACCGCCATCTGCAGGCCCTGCGCGCGCAGGTCGACGAGGAGCGGGCCGAGCCCGACGGTCTCGGGCACGCGGGGCGCCTCGACCATGAGCGCGGCGGCGGGCACCTCGGCGCGCCGGTCGTGGGGCACGGCCATGACCTTGCGCAGGTGCACGAGCCCGACCACGTCGTCGACCGAGTCGCCGATCACCGGGAAGCGCGAGTGGCCCGTCTGGCGGGCCAGGGCCATGACGTCGGCGGCCGAGTCGTCGCGGCGCACGACGACCAGACGCGTGCGGTCCGTCATCACGTCGACGGCCGTGAGGGTCGAGAAGTCGATCGAGTTGGTCAGCAGGGTGGCCGTGGCCTGGTCGAGCGTGCCCTGGGCCGCCGAGCGGCGCACGAGGGACGCGAGCTCGGCGGGTGAGCGGGCGCCCGACAGCTCCTCGCGAGGTTCGACGCCCACCCGCCGCAGCAGCGAGTTGGCCGTGCCGTTGGTGACGGCGATGACGGGTCGCAGCGCGGTGGTGAACCCGAGCTGCAGCGGCGCGACGACGCGCGCGGTCCCCAGCGGACGGGCGATCGCGAAGTTCTTGGGGACGAGCTCGCCGAACAGCATCGAGAAACCGTTGACCAGCACGAGCGCGAGCACGGCCGCGATCGCGCCTGCCACGGCACGGCCGGCGCCGGTCGCCTCGAGCGGCACGCCCAGCAGCCGGACGACGGCCGGCTGCGTCGTGTAGCCGAGCAGCACGGTGGTGACCGTGATGCCGACCTGCGCGCCCGAGAGCTGCGTGGACAGCCGTCGCAGTGCCTGCAGCACCGAGGCGCCGCGGGCGTCGTCGGGGGCCGTCCGGCGCTCCACGAGGCCGGGGTCGAGCGTGACGAGGGCGAACTCGGCGGCGACGAAGATCGCGGTGCCCGCCGTGAGGAGCACGCCGAGCCCGACGAGCAGCCAGTCGGTCAGCACACGACCACCCGGGTCCGGGGCGCGCGGTGGCCCTCCGCCGCTGCGGAGGATGACGAGGGTGGGCCGGCGGTCTCGCGCCCCGGGGGGACCGAGCCTGCTCCGGCGCCCGCGCCGGAGGCGCGGCGGGAGCGGGACGGGACGCGATGCCGGCAGCGACTTGAGCTGCTCATGGTGGGCACATCCTACGGACCTCGCACCGACCTGCCGAGTGCTCACCGGGACTCGTGCCAGGTCGGTGTGCCACGCTGACCCCATGGTCACCACCGTGTCGCGTCCGGGTGTCACCACCGTTCTCGTCGTGGAGGACGAGCCCGCGATCGCCCAGGCGATCGTGCACCGTCTCACCGCGGAGGGCTGGACGGTCGAGGCCGTCGGCGACGGCCACGCCGGCGTGGCCGCGGCGGCGCGGCTCCAGCCCGACGTCGTCGTGCTCGACGTCATGCTGCCGGGGATCGACGGGCTCGAGGTCTGCCGGCAGATCCAGGCCGAGCGGCCCGTGCCGGTCCTCATGCTCACCGCGCGCGACGACGAGACCGACATGCTCGTCGGGCTCGGCGTGGGCGCGGACGACTACATGACCAAGCCCTTCTCGATGCGCGAGCTGGTCGCCCGCACGAAGGTGCTGCTGCGCCGCACGGAGCGCGCCGCGCGCGCGGCCGAGCTGGCGACCGTGCAGCAGCCCGACCCGCCGCTCGTGGTGGGCGACGTGACGATCGACAGCGCGCAGCGACGCGTGCAGCGCGCGGGCACCGAGGTGCACCTGACGCCCACCGAGTTCGACCTGCTGCTGACCCTCGCGTCCTCGCCCCGCACCGTCCTGACGCGCGAGCGGCTGCTCGCCGACGTGTGGGACTGGGTCGACGCGAGCGGCACCCGGACGGTCGACTCGCACATCAAGGCGCTGCGCCGCAAGCTCGGCCCCGACCTGATCCGCACGGTGCACGGGGTCGGCTACGCCTACGAGCCGACTGGCGACGCCCCGGCCGACGACGCGGACGGGAGCTCGTGACGTCCGCGCCCGAGCCGCACGCCCGGCACGCCCGCGGCGACTCCGAGCGCTGGCGCCTGCCGGACGTGCGCCCGCTCGACCCGCTGCGCAGCATCAAGATCAAGCTGGGCGTGCTGGTCGCCGCGACCGTCACGCTCGCCGCGTTCGTCATCTGGGTGGGCTACGGCCAGGCGCTGGGGCCGAGCCGCACGCTGCCCCTGGCGATCGCGCTGTCCCTCGTGGTCACGCAGATCCTCGCGCGCGGCATGACGTCGCCCCTGCGGGAGATGACGGAGGCGGCGCGCGCCATGGCGGGCGGCGACTACAGCCGCCGCGTGCGCTCGACGAGCCGTGACGAGGTCGGGCAGCTCGCCGAGGCGTTCAACACCATGGCCGACGACCTGCAGCAGCTGGACACGTTCCGTCGCGAGCTCGTCGCGAACGTGTCGCACGAGCTGCGCACGCCCGTCACCGCGCTGCAGGCGGTGCTCGAGAACATGGTCGACGGCGTCAGCGAGCCGGACCCGGCCACGCTCCAGGTCGCGCTCGCGCAGACCGAGCGGCTCTCGCGCCTCGTGTCGTCGCTGCTCGACCTGTCGCGGGTCGAGGCCGGTGCGATGGACCTGCGCCTCGAGGAGGTCGACGTCGGCGAGCTGCTGCGTCAGGCCGCCGACGAGGCGTCGCTCGTGGGCGCGGACAAGCACCTGAGCTTCCCGGTCGACGTCGAGCCGGCCGACCTCACGGTCCCGGCCGACCCCGAGCGCCTGCACCAGGTGGTCGCGAACCTCCTGCAGAACGCCGCGCGCCACTCCCCACCGGACGAGGAGGTGCGCGTGGTCGCGCGCCGCGACGGCCACGACGTGCGGATCGACGTGGTCGACCGCGGTCCGGGCATCGCGCGGGACCAGCGCGCGCACGTGTTCGAGCGCTTCGTGCGCGGCAACACCCCCGCGCTGACCGGTCAGGGCTCGACGGGCGGCACCGGCCTGGGGCTCGCGATCGTCCGCTGGGCCGTCGAGCTGCACGGCGGCTCGGTCGCGGTCGCCGACTCGCCGTCCGGCTGCACGATGCGCGTGCTGCTGCCGGCGGACGGACCGGTCCGGCGCGGAGGGCTCCCGCGGACCCGTCCTTGAGCGCTCTCCCAGGCGGCCTTTAGGGGCCGTTGACCCCCGCCCGCCGGCGGGGTGAAGAGGCTGCACAGATCACGTCCGCCGGAGCGCCGCGAGGGGCGGTCGCCGCCGCCGAGCACGTAGTGTTGTCGTCAACAGAACTGGCGATGGCGCGGTCCGTGCACCGCGCACCGGAAGTGGGCGATCCCAGCGTGACGCAGAACGCGCAGTCAGACTCCACCCGTGCCGACTTCGGTGCGAACGAGTGGCTGGTCGACGAGCTGTACGAGCAGTACCAGAAGGACCGCAACGCGGTGGACCCCGCATGGTGGGACTTCTTCGAGGGCTACAAGCCCGAGACGACGGGGGCCGCGACCAACGGCGACGCGTCCCCGCCGGGCGACCCCGCGCCCTCCCCGCCCCCGCCGGCGGCACCCGCACCCCCTGCTGCGGCCGCGCCCTCGGGCGACGGCGCCGCGCGGCCGGCCACGCCCGCGCCGGCCGAGCGAGCTGGCGCCCGCACCGTCGAGGTGACGCCCTCGCCGGTCGCGACGGCGCAGCCCGCCACCGCGCCGTACGCCGAGGTCGCGACGCGCCGGAGCGACACGCCTGACGTCCAGCCCGTCGACGACGTGCAGCGGCTGCGCGGACCGGCGGCCCGCGTCGTGACGAACATGGAGTCGTCGCTCGAGGTCCCGACCGCCACGTCGGTGCGCGCCGTGCCGGCCAAGCTCATGGTCGACAACCGCATCGTCGTCAACAACCACCTCTCGCGCGGTCGCGGCGGCAAGGTGTCGTTCACGCACCTCATCGGCTTCGCGCTGGTCGAGGCCGTGCGCGAGATGCCCGCGATGAACGCGTCGTACACGCTCGTCGACGGCAAGCCGGGCGTCCTGACGCCCGCCCACGTCAACCTGGGCCTCGCGATCGACCTGGCCAAGCCCGACGGCACGCGCCAGCTGCTCGTGCCCTCGATCAAGAAGGCCGAGACGCTCGACTTCGCGCAGTTCTGGACGGCCTACGAGGACGTCGTGCGCCGCGCGCGCAACAACAAGCTCACGGTCGAGGACTTCGCCGGCACCTCGATCTCGCTGACGAACCCGGGCACCATCGGCACGGTCCACTCGGTGCCGCGCCTCATGCAGGGCCAGGGCACGATCGTCGGCGTCGGCGCGATGGACTACCCCGCGGAGTTCGCCGGGACGTCGGACGAGCAGCTCAACCGGATGGGCGTCTCGAAGGTCCTGACGATCACGTCGACCTACGACCACCGCATCATCCAGGGCGCGCAGTCGGGCGACTTCCTGCGGATCCTCTCGCGCAAGCTGCTGGGCGAGGACGGCTTCTACGACCGCGTCTTCGCGGCGCTGCGCGTGCCCTACGAGCCCGTGCGCTGGGTCCGTGACGCCAACCACGACCCCGACGCCGAGGCGATCAAGCCCGCGCGCATCGCCGAGCTCATCCACGCGTACCGCTCGCGCGGGCACCTCATGGCGGAGACCGACCCGTTGGCCTACCGCCAGCGCAAGCACCCCGACCTCGACGTGCAGAACCACGGCCTGACGCTGTGGGACCTGGACCGCACGTTCCCCACCGGCGGCTTCACCGGCAAGTCGCGTGCGACGCTGCGTGACGTCCTGGGCCTGCTGCGCGACTCGTACTGCCGCACCGTGGGCGCCGAGTACATGCACCTGCAGGACCCCCGCCAGCGTCGTTGGCTGCAGGAGCGCCTGGAGGCCGGCTACGCACGCACCCCGCGTGAGGACCAGCTGCGGATCCTGCGCCGTCTCAACGCCGCCGAGGCGTTCGAGACGTTCCTGCAGACCAAGTTCGTGGGCCAGAAGCGGTTCTCGCTCGAGGGCGGCGAGTCCCTCATCCCGCTGCTCGACGCGATTCTGTCGCGCGCGGCCAACGGCGGCCTCGACGAGGTCGGCATCGGCATGGCCCACCGCGGGCGGCTCAACGTGCTGGCGAACATCGCCGGCAAGTCCTACGGGCAGATCTTCAGCGAGTTCGAGGGCAACCAGGACCCCAAGTCGGTCCAGGGCTCCGGGGACGTGAAGTACCACCTGGGCACGGAGGGCGTGTTCACGGCGGAGTCCGGTGCGACGACCGACGTCTACCTCGCGGCCAACCCGTCGCACCTCGAGGCCGTCGACCCGGTCCTCGAGGGCATCGTGCGCGCCAAGCAGGACCTCATCGACCTCGGTGGTGACGGCTTCTCGGTGCTGCCGATCCTCATCCACGGCGACGCGGCGTTCGCCGGTCAGGGCGTGGTGTTCGAGACGCTGAACCTGTCACAGCTGCGCGGCTACCGCACGGGCGGCACGATCCACGTGATCGTCAACAACCAGGTCGGGTTCACCACGGGCCCGTCGTCGTCGCGCTCGTCGCAGTACGCCACCGACGTGGCGAAGGGCCTGCAGGTCCCGATCTTCCACGTCAACGGGGACGACCCCGAGGCCGTGGTGCGCGTCGCCGAGCTCGCGTTCGAGTACCGCGAGCAGTTCGACCGCGACGTCATCATCGACCTGGTCTGCTACCGCCGCCGCGGGCACAACGAGGGCGACGACCCGTCGATGACCCAGCCGCTCATGTACAACCTCATCGAGGCCAAGCGCTCGGTGCGCAAGATCTACACCGAGACCCTCGTGGCGCGCGGTGACATCACGATCGAGGAGGCCGAGCAGGCCCTGCGCGACTACCAGTCGCAGCTCGAGCGGGTGTTCAGCGAGACGCGCGAGGACGGCTGGACGCCGCCGCCGGCGGACGTCGAGACCGTCGCCGGTCTCGAGCGCCCGGAGTCCCAGCAGGAGGACGCCGGCGTCATGGTCGGCTGGCAGACCGCGGTGCCCGCCTCCGTGCTGCAGCGCATCGGGCAGGCGCACGTGAGCCCGCCCGAGGGCTTCACGGTCCACCCGAAGCTCGCGCAGCTCCTGGAGAAGCGCGAGCGCATGAGCCGGGACGGCGGCATCGACTGGGGCTACGGCGAGATCCTCGCGTTCGGCTCGCTGCTCATCGAGGGCACGCCGGTGCGCCTGGCCGGTCAGGACTCGCGTCGCGGCACGTTCGTGCAGCGCCACGCGGTGCTGCACGACCGCGAGACGGGCGCCGAGTGGACCCCGCTGCTGTACCTGTCGGGCGACCAGGCCAAGTTCTGGGTCTACGACTCCTCGCTGTCGGAGTACGCCGCGCTCGGCTTCGAGTACGGCTACTCGGTGGAGCGCCCGGACGCGCTGGTGCTGTGGGAGGCGCAGTTCGGCGACTTCGTCAACGGCGCGCAGACCGTCATCGACGAGTTCATCTCCTCCGCCCAGCAGAAGTGGGCGCAGCGCTCGTCGGTCGTGCTGCTGCTGCCGCACGGCTACGAGGGCCAGGGACCGGACCACTCGTCGGCCCGGATCGAGCGGTTCCTGCAGCTCGCGGCCGAGGACAACATGACGATCGCGCAGCCGTCGTCGCCCGCGTCGCACTTCCACCTGCTGCGTCGTCAGGCGTACCAGCGCCCGCGCCGCCCGCTCGTGGTGTTCACGCCCAAGTCGATGCTGCGCCTCAAGGCGGCGACGTCGGACGTGCAGGACTTCACGACGGGCACGTTCCGGACCGTGGTCGGCGACGACCTCGCGGCGGCCAAGGCCGACCAGGTCTCTCGCGTGCTGCTCTGCTCGGGCAAGGTCTACTGGGACCTGCTGGCGCAGCGCGTGTCCTCGGGTGACCAGCAGACCGCGATCGTGCGGTTCGAGCAGCTCTACCCGCTGGAGCCAGACGCGATCGCCGAGGCGCTCGCGCCGTACGGCGACGCGGAGCTGGTGTGGGTGCAGGACGAGCCGCGCAACCAGGGGCCGTGGACGTTCATGTCCACGCACCTGCCGCAGATCGTCGGGCGCGACGTGCGGGTGGTCTCCCGCCCCGAGTCCGCCTCGCCCGCGGCCGGGTCGGCCAAGAAGCACGCCGTCGAGCAGAAGGCGCTGATCGAGGCGGCCTTCGAGCGCTGAGCCGACGCCCACGGGGCCGGACCGCACTCCCGCAGGGGAGCCGGTCCGGCCCCGTCGTCGTCCTGCCCGCCGGCGCGCCCGCGTGCGGGCGTCGCCGGGACGGCAGCCGCGTCAGGAGGCGCGCTCGGAGCGCTCCTCGTCGTCCCGGCCGTCGGCGGACCCGTCGGCCGGCGCGCACGTGAACCGGCGCCGGTAGGCCAGCGGCGTCGTGCCGAGCGTCCGCGCGAAGTGGTGGCGCAGGAGCGCGGCGGTGCCGAAGCCGCAGCGCCGGGCCACCTCGTCGACGGGCACGTCGGTGCGTTCGAGGAGCTCCTGGGCGCGCCCGACGCGCTGCCGCGCGACCCACGCGGCCGGGGTCGCGCCCGTCTCCGCGCGGAACCTGCGCGCGAAGGTGCGCTCCGACATGAGCGCGCGCGTGGCGAGCACCGGGACACCCAGCTCCTCGTCGAGGTGCTCCAGCATCCAGGCCAGCAGCGGTGCGAGGGTGTCGGCGACGGACGGCAGCGGCGTGTCCACGTACTGCGCCTGGCCGCCGTCGCGCTGCGGCGGCACGACCATGCGGCGGGCCACGCTGCTCGCGGCCGCCGCCCCGAGCTCGCGGCGCACGAGGTGCAGACACGCGTCGATGCCGGCGGCCGTCCCGGCGCCGGTGATCACGCGGCCGTCCTCGACGAAGAGCACGTCGGGGTCGACGGTCGCCGCCGGGAACCGCGCGGCGAGCTCGGCGGCGTGCATCCAGTGCGTCGTGCAGCGCCGTCCGTCCAGCAGGCCGGCCTCCCCCAGCGCGAAGGCGCCGCTGCAGATCGACAGGATCCACGCCCCGCGCGCGTGGGCGTCGCGCAGCGCCGTCAGCACCTCGGCGGGCACCTGCCCCGCGGGCATCCCGTACGCGGGCACGACGACCAGGTCGGCGTCGAGCGTCGCCTCGAGGCCGTGCTCGACGACGATCGAGAACCCGCCCTTGGTGGGCATGACGGCGCCCGCGACGGGGCCGCAGACGCGGAAGTCGAACGACGGGCCGCCGGTGTCGGAACGATCGATCCCGAAGACCTCGCACGCGGTGCCGAGCTCGAACGGCGCGGCGTGGGGCAGGGCGACGACGGCGACGGTCCGGAGCATGCCTCCACGGTCGCATGTGGATGGCAGGATCTCAACGCTCATCGGCACATCTGCCACTCGTGGCGCGATATCGATGAGAGCACCGTTTCTGCCATGGACATCCTCTGGCTCCTCCTCGCGACCCTGTCCGTCGCCGCCCTCCTCGGCGGCCTGGCCCGTGCCGTGCGCGACGACGGCCTGGGCGACCGCGAACCGCCGCCCTCCCACCTCGACGACGCGCACCGCACACCCCTGACGCAGGTCTTCTCCCGCTGACCCGGTCCGGTCGCCCGGACGCCGGGCGACTCGGGGCCGACCCGCGCACCGAACGGCACGACCAGGCGCCCCACGCCTGAGAGACTGTCGCCCGAGCAGGCACCGGACGGACCGGCGCTGCGGGCATGGGCAGGAGTGATGCTGCGTGGGTGAGCTGCCGCTGCGCCTCGCGGTCGTCGGGGACGAGCTGGTGGCCGGCGCGGGCGACCCCAAGGGCCTCGGGTGGGTCGGACGCGTGACCGCCCGCACGCCCGCCCCGGACCCGCTGACGGTCCTCACCCTGGCCGTCCCCGGGGAGACGAGCACCGAGCTCGGCGCCCGCTGGGACGCCGAGGTCTCCCGCCGGCTGTCGCCGCACGCCGACAACCGCCTCGTCGTGGCCCTGGGCCGCGCCGACATCACCGCCGGGCTGTCGCTCGCGCGCAGCCGGCTCAACCTCGCCAACGTGCTGGACGTCGCCGACCAGCGCCGCATCCCCGCCTTCGTCGTCGGACCGCCCCCCGGCGCACCCCACGAGGGCGATCGGCTCGCCGAGCTGTCGGCCGCGCTGGGCGACGTCGCGGCACGTCGACGCGTGCCGTTCGTCGACATGTACTCGCCGCTCGCCACGCACGACCAGTGGCTCGCCGACATGGCGACCTCCCCGCACCAGCTGCCCGGCCAGGCCGGCTACGGCCTCATGGCCTGGCTCGTCCTGCACACCGGGTGGCAGGCGTGGCTCGGCCTGCCGGATGACGGCGCCTGAGCCCCTGCCCGTCACGTCGACGGGCACCCGGCTCGGCTCCCCCGGCCCGCGCGTCGTGGGCCCGCGGGCCGTCCTCGAGGTGTGCGGGCGCGCCGCGCTGATCCTGCTGGCGGCCGCCGCGGTGCTCTACGTCGGGTACGTCGTCGTCGAGCGCCCGGCGCCCGGCGATGCGGTGGACGCCGGCACCGCCGCGGCGATCCTCGCCCTGATGTACGCGCTGCACCTCGTCGCGCTGCTCGTGCTGGGCTGGCCGGGCGGCATCGCGACGGCGCACCTGCTGCGCCACGAGACGTCCGAGGCCCGCCACGTCGCCGGGTTCGCGGTGACGGGTGCCGTGCTGGGTGCCGCGGTCCTGCTCGTCGTGGGGCACGTCGGCGCCGCGGCGGTGTGGGCCGTGGTCGGTGCCGCGTCCGCGGGAGCGGCGCGCGCGTGGACCGGTCACGCCCGCCGCCGGCGCGCCGTCCACCCCTCCCGCGCGTAGCCGTCGCACCCGCGTCGGTCGCGGCCCCACCGCGCCCGGGCGTGCGTCAGCGCAGGGTCGAGCGCATCGTGCGCAGCGCGGTGTCCAGCACCGTGCGCAGCGTCTCGACCGTGAGCTCGTCGACGCCCGCAGCGGCGTCCGCGCGGCGCAGGTCGGCGCGGACCTCGTCGCCGAAGCGCCGCACGACGGCCTCCGCCTCGACGCGGCGCCGGTGGGACGCCGTGCGCTGCGGGTCCGGCGCTCCGGACACCGGGGTCGCCGCGTCACGCGCCCGCTGCGCGGCGGACGCGAGGTCGGCGCGCAGGCCGCGCATGGCGGCCTGCACGTCGTCGCGCACCTGCGACGCCTGGGCCCGCACCGTCTCCGAGATCTCGGCCTCGAGGTGCGCGAGGTCGCCACGCCGCTCGTCGAGCACGGCCCGACCGGCGTCGGTCAGCGTGTACGTCGCCTTGCGGCCCTCGTCGGAGCGCCGGACCAGGCCCTCCTCCTCCAGCCGCGCGAGCCGCGGGTACACGGTGCCGGCGCTGGGCCGGTAGGTGCCGCCGAACCGGTCCGACAGCGCGGTGATGAGCTCGTAGCCGTGCCGCGGCCCGTCCTCGAGGAGCGCGAGGAGGTACAGCCGCAGCTGGCCGTGCGCGAAGACCTGGACCATCAGGCGTGGCCGCTCGTCACGTCGTCGGCCGCGTCACCCGTCGCGTCACCCGGCACGGCGTCCGTCACGTCACCCGGCACGGCGTCCGCGACGTCGTCCGCGACGCCGGGCGCGCGCAGGACCGTGACATGGCCCGTGACCGTCGTCGCCGAGAGGAACGTGCCACCGTCGCCCGCGTCGAGGTCGACCGTGCGGTGACCCGGGCCGGAGCCCTTGTGCTCGCGCCCGTCGACCACGAGCCGCCCGGAGACGGACTGCGCGCGCACCTGCAGCCCGGCGGCCTCGGGCAGCCGGACCGTCAGGTCGCCCGAGACCGTCGTGACCGTCAGCGAGGACGTGCCGGTGCCGACGTCGAGCGAGACAGCCCCGGACACCGAGTTGCCCTGCACGAGGGTCAGGTCGCCGGACGCGGCGATCTCGCCCGAGACGGTGTTGAAGCGCAGGTCGCCGTCGTGCCGGCGCACGACGATGTCACCCGAGACGGTGTTGACCGAGAGCTTGCCGCGCACGTCGTCGACGACGACGGAGCCCGAGACGGTCGACACCGACGCGTCCTCGCGCAGACCCGCGACCAGCCCGTCGGCGCTCACGGTGGCGACCTTGGCCAGGACGCTGCGCGGCACCGCGAGGTGCACGTCGGCGCGGTCCTTGTCCTGGAAGTTGCGGAACTTCTCGACGAAGCCCTCCCAGCCGCCCAGCGTGAAGCTGTACCCGACGCGCAGCTCGCCGTCGGAGAGGGTCACCTCGAGCGGACGGCCGTCGACGCGGTGCACCTCGAGGCGCGCACCACGCGCGTCGGGGTCGTCGTGCGCGACGACGTCGAGACGTCCGCCGACGAGCCCGACGCGCAGCGCGCGGACGTCCTCGACCTCGATGACCTGCGGGCCGGCGACGACCCAGGATTCCGTGGACATGAGGACCTCCAACGCGATATGTCGTGTGATCCAGACACGCTATATCGCGAGTGCGCAGAGCACAACACCCCCGGCAGCACGACGGCCGGCGCCCCGCAGGGTCACCGGCCGCCGAGGGCTCGCGGCGCGCGTCAGACCACGATGCCCGCGCCACGCAGCTCGACCGTCAGGTCGTGCGGGTTCGACGCCACGGCCAGCGCCTCCTCGTAGGTCACGACCGCGTCGCGCACGAGCGTGTACAGGTGCTGGTCGAACGTCTGCATCTTGTAGAAGTCGCCGTCCTTGATCAGGTCCAGCAGCGGCGGGTTCTCCTGCGGCTCGATGATCGCCTCGGCCGTCCGGCCCGTGTTGACCATGACCTCGATCGCCGCCTGGCGCCCGCTGCCGTCGGCCTTGCGCACCAGGCGCTGCGAGACGATGCCGCGCAGCGACTGCGCGAGCGCGATGCGGACCTGCTTCTGCTCGTGCGGCGGGAAGAAGTCGACGATGCGGTTGATGGTCTCGGCGGCGTCGATCGTGTGGAGCGTCGAGAGGACGAGGTGACCGGTCTCGGCGGCCGACAGCGCCGCACGCACGGTCTCGACGTCGCGCATCTCGCCGACGAGGATGACGTCGGGGTCCTGCCGCATGGCCGCACGCAGCGCGACCGTGAAGTCCGCGGTGTCCTGGCGCACCTCGCGCTGGGACACGATGGCCTTCTTGTCCGAGTGCAGGATCTCGATCGGGTCCTCGATCGTGACGATGTTGACCTCGCGGTAGGAGTTGATGAGGTCGACCATCGACGCGAGCGTCGTCGTCTTGCCCGACCCCGTCGGGCCCGTCACCAGCACCAGGCCGCGCGGCTCGAGCGCGAGCTCGCCGACGACCTCCGGCAGCCCCAGCTCACCGAGCGACTGCGCTCCCACCGCGACCCGGCGGAACACCATGCCGTACGTCCCGCGCGCCTGGTAGGCGTTGACGCGGAACCGCCCGACGCCCGACAGTGAGTACGCGAAGTCGGCCTCCTTGGTCTCGCGGAACTTCTCGACCAGGTCGTCCGGGAGCACCTCCTCGAGCATCCGCTCGGTGTCCAGCGGCCGCAGCTCCGGTGCCTGCAGCTTGCGCAGGCGCCCGTCGACCCGCACGCGCGGGGCGGACCCGACCTTGCAGTGCAGGTCGGAGCCCCCGGTGCTGGCCAGGGCGTGCAGGAACGGGATCACGGACTGCGGCTGCTGGCTCACGTGAGGGGTATCGGGATCCCGGTGCCCGCACTTGAGCGACGCGGGAGGCGCGCGCGACCCGCGCGGTGTGGGACGATGGAGCGATATCCCCGGCGCGTGCGGTTGTGAGCGCGCGCCGCGAACCGAGGAGAACCAGCGATGAGCAAGCGTGGCCGCAAGCGTCGCTCCCGCAAGGGGAACGCCGCCAACCACGGCAAGCGTCCCAACGCCTGAGCGTTCGACGCCCTGACGTGCCGACGGGCCCGGAGCATCGCTCCGGGCCCGTCGCCGTCCCACCTGGTGTCCGAGCCGGTGCTCGACGCGGCGTCAGGCCTCCGGCTCGGCGACGGCGCGCAGGCGCAGGACGCTGAGCTGCTCGTGGATCCGCAGGCGCAGCGCCGCGGGCGCCTCCTCCTGGCAGCAGCGCCGCACGAGCTGCTTGAGGACCACCTCGATGTGCTCCTCCTCGAGGCACGGCGCGCACTCGT
This sequence comes from Cellulomonas avistercoris, assembly GCF_014836445.1. Lineage (GTDB taxonomy): Bacteria > Actinomycetota > Actinomycetes > Actinomycetales > Cellulomonadaceae > Cellulomonas > Cellulomonas avistercoris. The sequence goes on along the minus strand of NZ_JACSQV010000003.1, from coordinate 126,179 downwards.
CGAGGTGCGCCTGGACGCGCTTCTGGTCCAGGTCGCCCAGCTCGGAGTCGACGTACTCCCAGAGTCGCTCGACAGCCTCGTCGCACCCGCAGGCGGTGCCGTCCACCCGCCCGGGCCCGGCGTCCTCGGGGGCGCTCATCGTGCACCGTCCGGGGCCGTCGGGGCGGCACCGGCCAGCCCGCGGCCGCGTGCGTAATCGGAGAGCAGCTCGCGCAGCTGGGCGCGTCCTCGGTGCAGGCGGGACATCACCGTCCCGATCGGCGTGCCCATGATCTCGGCGATCTCCTTGTACGCGAAGCCCTCGACGTCCGCGAGGTAGACCGCGATGCGGAAGTCCTCGGGGATCTGCTGCAGGGCGTCCTTCACGTCGGAGTCCGGCAGGTGGTCCAGCGCCTCGGCCTCGGCCGAGCGCAGGCCACGTGACGTGTGCGACTCCGCACGCGCCAGCTGCCAGTCCTCGATCTCCTCCGACCGGGACTGCTGCGGCTCGCGCTGCTTCTTGCGGTACGTGTTGATGTACGTGTTGGTGAGGATGCGGTACAGCCACGCCTTGAGGTTGGTGCCCGGGCGGTACTGGTGGAACGCCGCGAACGCCTTCGTGAAGGCCTCCTGGACCAGGTCCTCCGCGTCGGCGGGGTTGCGCGTCATCCGCAGCGCAGCGCCGTACAGCTGGTCCAGGTAGACCAGCGCCTCCGCCTCGAACCGGTCGCTGCGGGCGGCGTCGTCCTCGCCGGCCGGGGCACGCGTCGTGCCCTGGTCCTCCTCGACGCCCTCGGGTAGCTCGCTCATCGCCCACGAGCCTAGTGCTCCGCGAGCCACGTCACCCGACCGGGCACCGGGCACGCCCCACGGCGACACGGCGGGTGCGGGCCCGGGCAGGGGACGGATCGCGACAGCACAGCTCATGACCCGTCCAACACCCGCCCCCGGCGCGGGCATTCCCGTAAGTGCGCGCCGGGCGGCGGACGACACTAGCGTGGGACCACCGCCGACCCGCGGTGGATCCCTCAGGAGGAACCCGTGCTGCTGCGTCGCCTCGCCCGTCCCCTGTTCGCGTCGTGGTTCGTCAGCCAGGGGCTCGACGCGCTGCGACACCCCGGCGCCCACGCGCAGGTCGTGCGCGACGGGCTGGACGGCGTGCGCTCCCGCGTGCCGCTGTCCGCCCGGTCCTCCGCGCCCGGACCCGTCGCCCAGGCCCTCACGGGCGGCCTGAGCGACAAGCAGCTCGCGACCGCGACCCAGGTGCACGGTGCCGCGATGCTCGTCGCGGGCGCGATGCTGGCCGTGGGACGCGCACCACGCTCGGCCGCCCTGGCGCTCGCCGCGCTCACGGTCCCGCTCGTGGTCGTGAACCTGCCGCTCGGGCGCGGGCTGACGCCCGACGAGAAGAAGGCACGCTCCGAGCGCTTCGTGCGGGCGCTGTCCTTCACGGGCGGCGCGGTGCTCGCGGGGGTCGACCTCGAGGGCCGCCCGGGCGTGTCCTGGCGTGTGCAGCACGCGCGGGCCGACCGCGCGGCGCTCAAGGCCGCGCGCGCCACCGAGGCCGCCAAGCACGTGGACGGCTGACGCCCGCCGTGCACCGACGCCGCTAGCCTGGCCGCATGACGAGCCCGCACTCCGACCTGTGGTCCGCACCCGTCGCCGACGCGCCCCTGGACGCCACGGTCGCGGTGCCCGGCTCGAAGTCGCTGAGCAACCGCTACCTCGCCCTGGCCGCCGTCGCCGGGGGCCCCAGCACGCTGCGCTCGCTGCTGGTCTCGCGCGACACGCGGCTCATGGCGGCGGCGCTCGAGACGCTGGGCGTGCAGGTGGACCTCGGCGGCGACGCCGTGCGCGTCACGCCCGCACCGCTGCGCGGGCACGTCACGATCGACTGCGGACTTGCCGGGACCGTCATGCGGTTCCTTCCCGCGATCGCGGCGCTCGCCGACGGTCCGGTGCACTTCAAGGGCGACGTCGAGGCGCTCGTGCGGCCCATGGGTCCCCTGCTGCACGCGCTGCGCGCGCTCGACGTCCGGGTGGACGACGAGGGCGAGCCCGGCCACCTGCCGTTCACGGTCCACGGCCGCGGGACGGTGGGCGGCGGCCACGTCGACATCGACGCGTCGGGCTCGAGCCAGTTCGTCAGCGGCCTGCTGCTCGCGGGTGCCCGGTTCGAGCGCGGGCTGACCGTCCGGCACACCGGCCCGACGCTGCCCAGCCTGCCGCACATCGAGATGACCGTCGCCGTGCTGCGCGCTGCGGGCGTGGTGGTCGACGACTCGCGTCCCGAGATCTGGCGCGTCGAGCCCGGCCCGGTCGCGGGTCGCGACGTGCACGTCGAGCCGGACCTGTCGAACGCCGCGCCGTTCCTGTGCGCCGCGATGGTCGCCGGCGGCTCCGTGAGCGTCCCCGGGTGGCCGGCCCGCACGACGCAGCCCGGCGGGCTGCTGCCGGACATCCTGACCCGCATGGGGGCGTCCGTCGCGCTCGACGGCGAGGTGCTCACGGTCACCGGCACCGGCGAGGTGCGCGGTGTCGACCTCGACCTGCGGGCCGCCGGTGAGCTCGCGCCGACGATCGCCGCGCTCGCGACGCACGCGGACTCCCCCACGCGGCTGCGCGGCATCGCGCACCTGCGCGGCCACGAGACCGACCGGCTGGCCGCGCTCGCGGCGGAGATCACCCGCGTCGGCGGGCAGGCCGAGCAGACGTCCGACGGCCTGGTCATCACGCCGCGCCCGCTGCACGGCGGCGTGTGGCGGACGTACGCCGACCACCGCATGGCGACCGCCGGCGCCCTCGTGGGTCTGCGCGTGCCCGGCGTCGAGGTCGAGGACGTCGCCACGACCGCCAAGACCCTGCCCGGCTTCGTCGACCTGTGGGCCGGCATGCTCGCGGCGTCCGCCGGCCACGTGGTGCGTGACGGCCTGACCGCGGGACCGACCGCCTGATGCCCGAGCGGCGCTACGACGAGCGGGACGTGCGGATCCGTCCCGGTCGGGGTTCGCGCCCCCGCACCAAGCGACGCCCCGAGCACGCCGACGCGCGCACGGCGATGGTCGTCGCGGTCGACCGGGGCCGCTACACGGTGCTCCTCGACCCCGGCGGGCCGGACGAGACCCGGATCCTCGCCATGAAGGCGCGCGAGCTCGGCCGGGACCGCGTGGTCCCCGGCGACCGCGTCGACGTCGTGGGTGACACCACCGGGGCGGAGGGCTCGCTCGCGCGCATCGTGCGGATCGGTGAGCGCCGCACCGTGCTGCGCCGCACGGCCGACGACACCGACCCGGTCGAGCGCATCATCGTCGCCAACGCCGACCGGCTCGTCGTCGTCACCGCGCTGGCCGACCCCGAGCCGCGCACGCGGATGATCGACCGGTGCGTGGCAGCGGCGTACGACGCGGGCATGGAGGTCCTGCTGGCCCTCACCAAGGGCGACCTGGCGGACCCCGCCGAGCTGATCGCGATGTACGCACCGATCGGCGTCGACGTCGTCGTGACGAGCCGCGGCGTCGACCCCGTGACGGGTGAGCGCACGATCGTCGGGCTCGACAGGCTGCGCGACGTGCTGACGGGCGACGTGTCCGTGCTGGTCGGCCACTCGGGCGTCGGCAAGTCCACGCTGGTCAACGCACTGGTGCCCGACGCCCGGCGCGCCGTGGGCGTGGTCAACGACGTGACGGGCCGCGGGCGTCACACGTCGTCCTCGGCCATCGCGCTCGAGGTGCACGGCACGGACGCCCCGACGTGGGTCATCGACACCCCCGGTGTGCGGTCGTTCGGGCTCGCGCACGTCGACCCGAGCCACCTGCTCGGGGCGTTCCCCGACCTCGACGACGTGGCGCGCGAGTGCCCCCGCGGGTGCACGCACCTGGCCGACTCCCCCGACTGCCTGCTCGACGAGTGGGTGGCCGACGCACCGGACGACGTCGTCCGCGCGGCACGCGCCGCACGCCTCGACTCGTTCCGCCGTCTGCTGGTCAGCCGCCTCGGCGTCGAGGACGAGAGCGACGGGGACGGCGCGCGCGGCCGGTGATCCGCGCCCCGCTTCGGTAGGTTGACGCCGCGGACCGCCCGTCGACGACGGCGGACGGGTACCGCACCAGCACTGAGGAGCCCCATGGCCTACGACGACGACCTCCGGCTGGCGCACGTCGTCGCCGACACGGTCGACTCGCTGACGATGTCGCGCTTCAAGGCGCAGGACCTGCAGGTCGAGACCAAGCCCGACCTCACGCCCGTGACCGACGCGGACCGTGCGGCCGAGGACCTGGTGCGCTCCCAGCTGGGCCGCGCGCGACCGCGGGACGCGGTGCACGGCGAGGAGCGCTCGGACACCGGGCACGGCCCGCGCCGCTGGGTCGTCGACCCCATCGACGGCACCAAGAACTTCGTCCGCGGCGTCCCCGTGTGGGCGACGCTGCTCGCGCTGATGGACGGCGACGAGGTCGTGCTCGGCGTGGTCAGCGCACCGGCTCTCGGCCGGCGCTGGTGGGCCGCCAAGGGCACGGGCGCGTTCACCGGCAAGTCCCTCGCGGCCGCGACGCGGCTGCGCGTGTCGGGTGTCGAGCGGCTCGAGGACGCGTCGCTGTCGTACTCCGACCTGGCCGAGTGGGAGGAGCACGGGCGTCTCGACCCGTTCCTCGACCTGAGCCGTCGCGTGTGGCGCACACGGGCCTACGGTGACTTCTGGTCGTACGTGCTCGTCGCGGAGGGCGCCGTCGACGTGGCCGCCGAGCCCGAGCTCGAGCTGTACGACATGGCAGCGCTCGTCCCCGTCGTCACGGAGGCCGGCGGCCGGTTCACGTCGCTCAAGGGCGTCGACGGCCCGCACGGCGGCAGCGCCGTGGTCACCAACGGCCTGCTGCACGACGAGGTCCTGGCCGCGCTGTCCGTCTGACCGATCCGCCCGTCCGTCCGTCCCGGAGGTGCCCATGGACCGCTACGACCACGCCGAGCAGGCCGCGTCGTTCACGCACGGCGCGGACGAGTACGCGGCGGTGCGGCCCGGCTACCCCGACGCCGCGATCGACCTCCTGCTGCCCGGCGGCGCGCACGACGTGCTCGACCTCGCCGCGGGCACGGGCAAGCTCACGGAGTCGCTCGTGGCACGTGGCGTGCGCGTGGTCGCCGTCGAGCCCGCCGACGGCATGCGCGCACAGCTCGTCGCCGCGCTACCCGACGCCGAGGTGCACGCCGGGACGGCCGAGGCGATCCCGCTGCCCGACGCGTCGGTCGACGTCGTGACGGTCGCGCAGGCGTGGCACTGGTTCGACGAGCGCGCGGCCTCGGCCGAGGTCGCGCGCGTGCTGCGCCCCGGCGGGCTGCTCGGCCTGGTGTGGAACGACCGCGACGACGACGTGCCGTGGGTCGCCGCGTACGGCGCGCTGCTGGACGAGGCCGCCGGCGGCCCACCGCCCGCGCACGGCGCGCACCCGACGCCAGGCGACGCGTTCACCGACGTCCTGCGCACCGACGTGCGGTGGGAGCACGTCCTGACGCCTGACGAGCTCGTGCGCCTGGCGGGCACACGCTCCTACGCGCTCGTGCTGCCGCCGGACGAGCGCGCGGCGCTGCTCGAGCGGGTGCGGACGCTCGTCACGACGCACCCGGACCTCGCCGGGCTCGACCGGGTCCCGGTCCCCTACGTCACGCGCGTGTACACGGCCCGTCGCCGCTGACGCTCAGGGCAGGTCCAGCACCGCGGGCAGCTCGTCGAGCGAGCGGATCACGGTGACCCCCGCGGCGGCGACGTCCGCCGCCGTCACCGGGACGCGGCGCGGACCCGGCCGGTCCAGCCACACGCCGACCAGTCCCGCGTCCCGTGCGGCCACGGCGTCGACGTCGAGCTCGTCACCCACGTAGGCCGTGCGGGCCGGCGCGGTGCCCAGCCGCCGGCAGGCCTCGAGGAACACCCGCGGGTCCGGCTTGCCGAAGCCGAGGGTGTCGACGCCGACGAGCACCTCGAGGCGCTCCCCCAGCCCGGCGCGTGCCAGCTTGGTGCTCTGGTACGCGTGGCGTGCGTTCGTCAGCGCCCCGATGCGGACCCCCGCGTCGAGCAGCCGCACGAGCACGGGGTCGGCGTCGTCGTGCGCGGTCCACCCGGCGGCGAACGCGTCGTCGAACAGCGCGTCCCACGCGTCGTACGCGTCGTCGTCGAGCACCGGGCCGCCGACGGTCGCGTGCAGCTCGTTCGCGCGCGTCATGCGCTGCTCACGGAACGTCAGCTCGCCGCGCGTGTACGCGCGGTAGTGCCCGCCGGGGTCGGCGCGCCACAGCGCGAGCGCCCCGTCGACGTCGGCGCCCGGCGCGTACCGGTCGAGCACCGCCGCGAGCGCGACGCGGAAGGCCGCACGCGTCTCGACGAGCGTGTCGTCGATGTCGAACAGGACGCCGTCGACCGCCGTCACAGGGTCGCGCGCAGCGCGGCGATCCGTGCCAGGGTCGCGTCCTTGCCGAGGATCTCCATGGACTCGAACAGGGGCGGCGACACGCGGCGGCCCGTCAGCGCGACGCGCAGCGGCGTGTACGCGAACCGGGGCTTGATGCCCAGGCCGCCCTCCTCCGCCGGCGACACGAGGGCGGCGCCGAGCGCGGTCTGCGTCGCGTCGGTCGTGAAGCCGTCGGCCGGGATCTCGCCCAGCACCTGCGCGGCACGGTCGAGCACGTCGGCCGACTCGGCGCGCAGCGCGCCGCGGGCGTCCTCGGCGACCTCGAGCGCGTCGTCCGCGACGAAGAGGAAGCCGAGCATGCCGACGGCCTCGCCCAGCAACGTCATGCGCTCCTGGACCAGCGGGGCGCCCGCGTCGAGCAGCGCGCGGTGCTCCGGCGACAGGTCCGCGTACGCGTCCGCGGGGACCAGGCCCGCGGCGTGCAGGTAGGGCACGAGGCGGTCGCGGAAGTCCTCGGGGGCGAGCATGCGCACGTGCGCGCCGTTGATCGCCTCGGCCTTCTTGAGGTCGAAGCGCGCGGGGTTCGGGTTGACGTCGGCGACGTCGAACGCCTCGATCATCTCGGCCATCGTGAACACGTCGCGGTCGGGCGCGATGGACCAGCCCAGCAGCGCGAGGTAGTTGAGCAGCCCCTCGGGGGTGAACCCGCGGTCCCGGTGCAGGAACAGGTTGGACTCGGGGTCGCGCTTGGAGAGCTTCTTGTTGCCCTCGCCCATGACGTACGGCAGGTGGCCGAACTGCGGCATGACGGTGGCGACGCCCAGGTCGAGCAGCGCCCGGTAGAGCACGACCTGACGCGGCGTCGAGGACAGCAGGTCCTCGCCGCGCAGCACGTGCGTGATGCCCATGAGCGCGTCGTCGACCGGGTTGACGAGCGTGTAGAGCGGGTGCCCGTTGCCGCGGACGATGACGTAGTCGGGCACCGACCCGCCCTTGAAGGTGATCTCGCCCCGGACCACGTCGACGAACGAGACGTCCTCGTCGGGCATCCGCACGCGGATGACCGGCTCACGCCCCTCCGCCCGGTAGGCGGCCTTCTGCTCGTCGGTCAGGTCCCGGTCGTAGCCGTCGTACCCGAGCTTGGGGTCGCGCCCGGCCGCGCGGTGCCGCGCCTCGACCTCCTCGGGCGTCGAGAACGACTCGTAGGCGTAGCCGCCCTCGACCAGGCGCGCGACGACGTCGCGGTACAGGTCGTAGCGCTGCGACTGCCGGTACGGCTCGTGCGGGCCGCCGACCTCGACGCCCTCGTCCCAGTCCATGCCCAGCCAGCGCAGCGCGTCGAGCAGCTGCAGGTACGACTCCTGCGAGTCGCGCGCCGGGTCGGTGTCCTCGATGCGGAACACGAACGTGCCGCCCACGTGACGTGCGTACGCCCAGTTGAACAGCGCGGTACGGATGAGGCCGACGTGGGGCGTGCCCGTCGGGGACGGGCAGAAACGGACGCGCACGGGACTGCTGGCGGACACGGAACACCTCGGAGGTGGTGGGAGCGGGATCCCCTCCAGCCTACCGAGCGGCCGGAACCCCGAGGTGCCGACGGTCGTTGGAGGGGTCATGCACGGCACCGCCGCAGGGCCCCTGACGGATCCGTCCCCTCGTCCCGCGGCGGAGGTGGCCCCGGGTGGCGACACGTCGGCCGGCACGGCCCGGGCCGTGGCCGACGTCGTGCGACGACGGGCCGCCGAGCTGGTCACGGCCGACATGGACCCTGCCGAGGTCGCGGGGCACGTGCGCGACGCGCAGCGGGAGATGGCCCGCTTCCGGATGGGCTACGAGTTCGGCATCGAGGAGATGCTGACGAAGATCCGCATCCTGCGCTCGGAGTTCCGCCAGACGCACGACCACAACCCCATCGAGCACGTCACGTCCCGCCTGAAGTCGATGGACTCCATCATCGACAAGGCCGTGCGGTACGGCTGCGCCACCGACCTGCCGACGATCCGCGAGCGCATCCGCGACATCGCGGGCATCCGCATCACGTGCAGCTTCGAGTCGGACGCGTACTGGGTCGCCGAGATGCTGTCGCAGCAGCCGGACGTCGAGGTCGTGCAGCGCAAGGACTACATCGCCGCCCCCAAGGCCAACGGGTACCGCTCGCTGCACCTCATCGTGCGCATCCCGGTGTTCCTGTCCGACCGGACCGAGCACGTGTTCGTCGAGGTGCAGATCCGCACCATCGCGATGGACTTCTGGGCGAGCGTCGAGCACAAGCTGTTCTACAAGTACCGCGGTGACGTGCCCGCGCACCTGCAGACCGAGCTGCTGGACGCCGCGCGCACCGCGGCCGAGCTCGACGCACGCATGGGGCGGCTGCGCGACGAGGTGCGCGACCTGGGCGGGGACGGCACCCCGGGCGCACCTCGTGAAGCCGCGACGCCGCCGGCCTGACCCGTCGCCGCGGCCGCCGTCACCGGGCGGTGACGGCGTCGCCGTCGTGCACGCCCGCCTCCCACACGTCACCCGGCACGTCGCCCGGCAGCAGCGGGTTGCCGTGCCCGACGAACCGGTCGTCGCGTCCCGCGCGGCTCGCCGCCCGGTAGTCGGCCAGCGCGCCCAGCGCCCAGCGGGACAGCAGCAGGATCGCGACGAGGTTGACGGTGGCCATCAGCGCCATGGCGATGTCGGCGACGGCCCACACGGTCGTCAGCGCGAGCAGCGATCCGCTGCCGACCGCAGCCAGGACCAGGGTGCGCAGCGCCGTCAGGGCCCGTCCCCGGATGCCGAGGTAGGTCAGGTTGGTCTCCGCGTAGGAGTAGTTGCCGAGCACCGAGCTGAACGCGAACGAGAACACCAGCACCGTCATCGGCAGGGACGTCCACGACCCCAGCTCGTGCTCGATCGCCGCCGCCGTCAGCGCCGCACCGGCGTTCGGGCCGGTCTCCCCCGGCACGTACACCTCGGGCCCGGCGGACAGGACGATGAACGCCGTCGCCGAGCACACGAGCATGGTGTCGACGAACACCCCGAACGACTGCACCAGGCCCTGCTTCACGGGGTGCGACACCGTGGCGGTCGCTGCGGTGTTCGGCGCCGAGCCCATGCCGGCCTCGTTGGAGAACAGGCCACGCTTGGTGCCGTTGAGCACCGCCGCCAGGACGCCGCCGGCCGTGCCGGCCAGCGCGCTGTCGAGCCCGAACGCACCCCGCAGGATCTGCCCGACGACGTCCGGGAGCGCCGAGATGTTGAGCGCCACGATGACGATCGCGAGCAGCAGGTACGCGCCGGCCATGAGCGGCACGACGACCTCGGCGACCCGCGCGACGCGGCGCACGCCGCCGAACAGCACGGGTGCGGCCACGACCACGAGGCCCACCGCGGTCCACGCGACGGGGACCTCGTGGCTGGAGGACAGCGTGTCGGCGATGGTGTTCGCCTGCACCATGTTGAAGGCGAACCCGAAGGTGATCACGAGCAGCACGGCGAACACCGCGCCCCACCGGTAGGAGCCCAGCCCGCGCTGGATGTAGTAGGCCGGACCCCCGCGGTACGAGCCGTCCTCCTGGCGCACCTTGAACACCTGGGCGAGCGTCGCCTCGATGAGCGCGGTGGACATGCCGACCGCGGCCACGACCCACATCCAGAAGACCGCGCCCGGCCCGCCGAGCGTCAGCGCGACCGCGACGCCCGCGATGTTGCCCGTGCCCACGCGCGAGGCGAGGCCCACGGCGAACGCCTGGAACGACGAGATGCCGCCGGCCGCGTCCGCCCGGGACGAGAACAGCTGGCGGACCATCGTCGGGAACAGCCGCACCTGCGCGGCACCCGTGCGGACCGTGAACCACAGGCCCACGCCGACGAGCACGTAGACCAGCCAGTACGAGTACAGCGCGTTCGTGAGCCAGTCGATCCCCACCTGCAGGTCCATGCCGTGCCCCCCGGTCCGCCGGTCCTGTGAGGCCGAGCGTAGGGGCGCGGGCCGCCTGCGGCGACGGCTACGGGGTCCGGCGCACCACAGGGTTGCGCAGGACCCCGATCTCCCCGACCTCGACCTCGACGACGTCGCGGTGCTCGATGCGCCCCACGCCCGCCGGTGTCCCGGTGAGGATCACGTCGCCGGGCAGCAGCGTGAACACCTCGGACACGTACGACACGAGGTACGCGACGTCGAAGACCATCTGCGACGTGCGCCCGTCCTGACGCGGCTCACCGTTGACCCGGGCCGTGACCGGCAGGTCGTCGACGTCGAGGCCCGGCACGATCCACGGGCCGATGGGGCACGACGTGTCGAAGCCCTTGGCGCGCGTCCACTGGGCGTCGGAGCGCTGGATGTCGCGCGCCGTGACGTCGTTGGCGACGGTATAGCCGAAGACGTGGTGCAGCGCACGCTCGGGGCTGACGTCCTTGGTGACCTTGCCGATGACGACGGCCAGCTCGGCCTCGTGCTCGACGTGCTCGGTCCAGTCGGGCAGCACGATCGGGTCGTCCGGGCCGATGACCGAGGTGTTGGGCTTGAGGAACAGCAGGGGCGACGTCGGGACGTCGTTGCCGTGCTCGGCCGCGTGCGCGGCGTAGTTGCGGCCCACGCCGACGATCTTGGAGCGCGGGATGACGGGCGCCAGCAGGCGCACGCCGTCGTCGTCGAGCCGGACCCGCTCGCCGGTCGGCTGCACCGGCGTGTAGATGGGGTCGCCCGTGATGACGACGAGCTCCTCGTGACCGGGCTCGCCCTCGACGAGCGCGTAGCGGGGGTCGGAACCGTTGGTGAACCTGGCGATGCGCACGGGTCCAGCCTAGGTCCCCCGCGGCCGCGTCAGGCGCGCGCGAGCACCTCGCCGTGCGGCACGAGGAACCAGCCGTCGGGCGACGTGCCCCACTCGCGCCACGCGTCGGCGAGCAGCTCGAGCGCCACCTCGTCGGCGAGGTGGTGCTCCATCGCCTGGACGGCGAAGTTCGAGGCCACGCACCGGTCGGCCCACAGGCCTGCCCACCACGTGCGGTCCTCGGGGGTCGCGTAGCACCACACGCCCGCGCCCGGCGCGACGCCGGCGGGGTCGAAGCCGGCCTCGCGGACCCACGACAGCAGACGGCGTCCGGCGTCCGCCTCGGCCCCGTTGGCCTGCGTCACCTCGTGGTACAGCTCCTGCCACTCGTCGAGCCCGGGGTGCGGCGGGTACCACGTCATGCCCGCGTAGTCGGCGTCCCGCACGGCCACGACGCCACCCGGTCGCGTGACCCGGCGCATCTCGCGGAGCGCCGCGACGGGGTCGGTGAGGTGCTGCAGCACCTGGTGGGCGTGCACCACGTCGAACGTGTCGTCCTCGAACTCCAGCGCGTACGCGTCACCGACCTCGAAGCGCACGTTGTCCGCGCCCTTCTCCGCGGCGTGCTCCGTGGCCACCGCGAGCACGGCGGCGGAGCGGTCCACGCCGACGACCTCGCCCGGCGCGACGCGGGACGCGAGGTCCACCGTCACCGTGCCGGGACCGCACCCGACGTCGAGCAGCCGCTGCCCGGGCTCGAGCGCGGGCAGCAGGTAGCCGGCGGAGTTCTCCGCCGTGCGCCACCGGTGCGAGCGCAGCACGCTCTCGTGGTGGCCGTGCGTGTAGACGTCGTGGGTCCGCGTGGTCACCACGCACTGTAGGCACGCGGTTCCCCGTCTGACCAACACCCGGGACGGCTGAGTTCACATGTCGAGAAGCAGCACCGCGCCGCAGGCCCGGGGGACGTCTAGCATGCCCAGGGTGCGACGCATCGTCGGGGTGGACACCGCCCGTGGTCTGGCCGTGCTCGGCATGGTGACCGCGCACGTCGGGCTCGACGACCCCGACCGCGCGTTCCCGCCCGGCGGCTGGTCGCAGCTCGCGGACGGTCGGCCCTCGGCGCTCTTCGTGCTGCTGGCCGGCGTGGGGCTCGCGCTGCTGTCCGGCGGCGACGACCCCGTGGACGGCACGCGCCTGGTCCAGGCGCGGCTGCGGATCCTCGTGCGGGCCGTGCTGCTCGTGGTCATGGGCACGCTGCTCGTGCTCCTGGAGACGCCCGTCGTGGTGATCCTCGTGGTCTACGCGGCCCTCTTCGCCGCGGGGGTCGCCGTCCTGCGGTGGCCCCGCTGGGCACTGGTCGTCGCGGCCGTCGTCGTCGCGCTGCTCGGGCCCGTGGTGCGCCAGCTGGTCGCGCCCCACGTCGAGGTGGCCGACGCTCGTCCCCTCGACCTGCTCGCCGTGCTGGTGGGCGACTACTACCCCGCGGTCGTGTGGATCGCGTACGTGCTCGTCGGGCTCGCGGTCGGTCGCAGCGACCTGCGCGCCGCCCGCACGCACGCGGCCCTCGCGGCCTGGGGCGTCTCGCTCGTCGCGCTCGGCCACGGCGGGGCGTGGGCCGCGCGGCTCGTGCTGGGGCGGGTCACCGAGCTCACGACGGCCGAGCCCCACTCGTCCACGTTCTTCGAGGTCGCCGGGAACACCGGCACGTGCCTGCTGGTGCTGGCCGTCTGCCTCGCCGTGGGGACGCGGTGGCCGCGGGCGCTCGCACCGCTGTCGGCGACGGGCGCGCTCGCGCTCACCGCCTACACCGGCCAGCTGCTGGTGATCGCCGTGCTGGGCGACGACGTCGTCTGGGCGCCGACCCCGGCTAGCTGGCTCGCGTTCCTGCTCGGGACGCTCGCGCTGTGCTGGGTGTGGCGCGCGACGCTCGGCCGGGGGCCGCTCGAGCTGCTGCTGCACACGGTGTCGGTGCGCGCCGCCGACGTCGCGCCGGACGTGCTCCCCGCCCGCCGCGGGGCGGCGCGCGGGGCGGGCGACGAGGCTGCCGCCGCGCCCGGGAGGCCTGTCAGCGAGGTCGAGCGCCCGGCCTGAGCACGCTCACAGCGGGTCGAGGATCCGCTGCAGGAAGCGGCGCGTGCGCTCGTGCCGCGGGTCGCCCAGCACGTCGTCGGGGCGCCCCTCCTCGACGACGACGCCGCCGTCCATGAACACGACGTGGTCGGCCACCTGCCGCGCGAACCGGATCTCGTGCGTCACGACGACCATCGTCCAGCCCTCGGCGGCCAGGTCCCGCATGACCGCGAGCACCTCCCCCACCGTCTCGGGGTCGAGAGCCGACGTGGGCTCGTCGAACAGCAGCAGCCGGGGCCGCAGCGCGAGCGCGCGGGCGATGCCCACGCGCTGCTGCTGGCCGCCCGACAGCTCGTGCGGGTACGCGTCGGCCTTGTCGGCCAGGCCCACCTTGGCCAGCAGCGCGGTCGCCTCGGCCCTCACCTCGGCGGCGGGGCGACGCTGCGCGTACAGCGGGCCCTCGGTGACGTTCTGCAGCGCGGTGCGGTGCGGGAACAGCTGGTGGGACTGGAAGACCATGCCCGACGTCGCACGCAGGCGCCGCAGGTCGCCCGCCGCCGGCCGACGCGTGAAGTCGATCGCGACGTCGTCGACGCGCACGGTGCCCGCCTCGGGGACCTCGAGCGAGTTGAGGCAGCGCAGCAGCGTCGTCTTGCCGGACCCGGACGGGCCGATCAGCACCGTGACGCTGCCGCGGTCGACGCCCAGGTCGATGCCGCGCAGCACGTGCAGGCCACCGAAGGACTTGTGCAGGCCGTGGACCTCCACCAGGGGACGGGTGTCCGTCGGGGTGGTCGCGTCGCTCGTCGTCATCACGTCTCCCACGTCAGTGCGCCACGAACCGGTCGAGCCGGCGCTCGAGCCGCGACTGGAGCGTCGACAGCACCAGGCAGATGAGCCAGTAGATGACCGCGGCCAGCGAGTACAGCGTCATGAACTCGTACGTCGGCGCCGCGATCTCCTGCGCCTTGCGCAGCAGCTCGGTGACCATGATCGTCGACGCCAGCGACGTGTCCTTGACCAGCGAGATGAACGTGTTGGACAGCGGCGGCACGGCGACGCGCACGGCCTGCGGGAGCACCACCCGCCGCAGCGTCAGCGTGTGGTTCAGCCCGATGGTCGCGGCCGCCTCCCACTGCCCCTTGGGCACCGACAGGATCGCGGCACGGATCGTCTCGGCCGCGTACCCGCCGACGTTCAGCGAGAACGCGACGACCGCCGACGGGAACGGGTCGATGACCAGCCCCAGCGACGGCAGCGCGTAGAAGATGATGAAGAGCTGCACGAGCAGCGGCGTGCCGCGGATCAGTGAGATGTACACGCGCGCCGCACCCGACACGACGCGCCGGCGCGACAGCCGGGCGAGGGCGACGACGAGCGCGAGCACCAGCCCGATGACGAACGAGATCAGCGTCAACGGGATGGTGCCGCGCACGGCGCCGGACAGCAGCGGTCCGATCGAGGACGCGACCAGGTCCCACGTGTCCGCGCTCACGCCACCTCCCCGCGCCCCGCCGCTGTCACTGCGAGACGTCCTGGCCGAACCACTTCTGGGAGATCTCGGCGAGCGTGCCGTCCGCGCGCAGCGCCGCGAGCGCCTCGTCGACCTGCGCCGTGAGGTCCGACCCCTTGCGCAGCGCGAACGCCTGCTCGACGGTGTCGCCGGTCTCGAAGGCGATCTTCACCGAGGTGTCCCCGGACTGCTTGAGGTAGTCGAGCACGGCGAGGTCGTCGTTGAAGGTCACGTCGATGCGGCCCTGCTTCAGCAGCGCGACCGCCTGCGTGAGCCCTTCGACGGACTCCACCTTCGCACCCGCGTCGGTGGCGACCTGCGACCAGTTCGACGTCGCGGACTGCGCGGCAGTCAGGCCCGAGACGTCGGCGAGGGACGTCACGGCGTCGTCGTCGGCGGCGACCAGCGCGACGCCCGTCGACACGGTGTACGGCTCGCTGAGGTCGTACTTCTCGGCGCGCTCGTCGTTGACCGTGACCTGGTTGGCGATGAGGTCGTACCGCTCCGCCTCGAGCCCCGCGAAGATCGAGTCCCACGTGGTCTCGGAGAACTCGACCTCCAGGCCCAGCTCGTCCGCGACGGCCGTGATGACCTCGACGTCGTAGCCCGTGAGCTCGCCGTCGGCGTCGTGGAAGCTGAACGGCGAGTACGTGCCCTCGGTACCGACGCGCAGCACGCCGGCCTGCGACGTGCCCTCGCCGCTCGGCTCCGGGTCGCCGGACGAGCACGCGGCCAGCGTCCCGACGGCGACGACGAGAGCGGCGGCGAGGAGGCGGGGGGTGCGGGACATGGGAGGACCTTTCGATACGGGCCTGCACAGCGTGACGGTGCACGCAGGGGCATGAGGAGAGAGCACCACGGGAGGGTGGCTCGTGCCACCGGGGGCGACGGGGGTCGCCGGCCGGACGGGAGACGTCCGACGGGGGCTGCGTCAGCGACAGCAGCGACAACCACGACACGCGACGACGAGAGCGTCGCGGGAGGTCGTGGTCATGCGGCAGACCCTAGCACCGCGTCGGCGCCGGTCAGGGCCACACGAGCGCGCGGTCCCAGCCGTCGCGCGTGCGGCGGTAGACCAGCCGGACGTGGGCGCGGTCGACGCTGCCCTGCCAGAACTCGAGCACCTGCGGCACGACGAGCCACGCCTGCCACGTCGGCAGGACGTAGCCCGGGTCGGCGTCGATGCGGGCACGCGCGTCACGCATGGTCGCCCGCAGGTCGTCGACGGACGTCAGCGGCTCACCCGGCCGGACACCCGCCGCCGCCGCGCGCGACGCGGGCGACCGTGCGAGGTAGTCGGCCCCGGAGACCTCCGCGCCGAGGTACCGGGCGGCCCCGGCGACCCGCACCTGGCGCACCAGCGGCTGCCACCAGAAGCCGAGCGCCGCCTGCGGGTTCGCCGCCAGGTCGGCCGCCTTCGCGCTGCGGGCGTCGGTCGCGAACGCGAAGCCCTCGGGGCCGACGTCCTTGAGGACGAGCACGCGCGCCGACGGGCGGCCGTCGGCGTCGGCGGTCGCGAGCGTCGCCGCGTGCGGCTCGGGCACGCCGCGCTCGACAGCCGCGGTGAACCACGCGGCGAACAGTTCGAGGGGGTCGGTGGGGGCGGTGTCCGGGTCGAACGGCGGGGCGTCGCCGGACAGGGCGGGCAGGGACCGCAGCAGCTCGCGCACGTCGCCACCCTGCCGCGCGGGCCGGGCGGAGGCAACCACGCGCGACCTACGCTGGGTGGGTGCCGACCGTCCCGCCCGCCGCCCCGACCGTGCTCGACGCGGCCGCGTGGGCCCCCCGCGCCGCGGCGCACGCCGAGCGCGCCGACGTGCTCACGGCCGGCCACCGGGCACGTCGGTCGCGGCACGAGAAGCACGCGGTCGAGGACTTCCTGTTCGAGTACTACCCGGCGACGCCCGCACAGCTGCGCCGGTGGCACCCCGGGGCGGGCGTCGCGCTCGCGCCGGGCGAGGACGGTCCCGCTCGGCACGCATCGTGGCGCTGGTACCGGACGGACGACGCGGGGGCGGCGACGCTGGACGTCGACGCGTTCCTCGCCGCGCGCGGCGACACCGTGCGGTTCGTCGCCGGGCTGCTCGCCGCGACCGCGTCCCGCCCGGCCGCCACGGGGTGCTTCGGGCTCCACGAGTGGGCGATGGTCTACCGCGAGCGCGAGGGCGAGCACCGCCACCCCCTGCCGCTGCGCCTGGGCGGCGCGGGGACCGACGCCGTCGTCGAGGCGCACCGCATCCGCTGCACGCACTTCGACGCGTTCCGCTTCTTCACGCCCGACGCCGTGGGCCGCAACACGCTCTCGCCGACGCGGGAGACGCAGACCTCGATGGAGCAGCCCGGCTGCCTGCACGCCAACATGGACCTCTACAAGTGGGCCCTCAAGCTCGGTCCGCTCGTGCCGGGTGACCTGCTGCTCGACTGCTTCGAGCTGGCGCGCGAGATCCGCACGACCGACATGCGGGCCAGCCCGTACGACGTGACGCCGTACGGGCTGGACCCCGTCGCGATCGAGACGGTCGACGGCAAGGCACAGTACGTGCGCCTCCAGCGGGCGTACGCCGCACGCTCGAACACCCTGCGCGAGCGCCTGCTGTCGACCCTGCCCTGACGCCGGCTCTCCCCCGGCGACCCGTCGTCAGGACTGCGGGCGGTCGTCAGGACTGCGGGCGCGACCCGCAGACGACGCCGACGCACTGCGGCTCGTTGCCGTTGCCGCGGGCCTGGTTGCCGC
>NZ_JACSQV010000003.1:0-108628 GCF_014836445.1 Cellulomonas avistercoris | reverse complement strand
CGAGGT
Source organism: Cellulomonas avistercoris (assembly GCF_014836445.1). Taxonomy (GTDB): domain Bacteria; phylum Actinomycetota; class Actinomycetes; order Actinomycetales; family Cellulomonadaceae; genus Cellulomonas; species Cellulomonas avistercoris. The sequence continues at coordinate 108,622 of NZ_JACSQV010000003.1, read as the reverse complement.
CCGTCGCCCCGGGCGCGTAGATGCCCCAGCCCTGGTTGTGGTCGGCGACGTTGTCCTGCAGCGACGTGCCCCGATCCTGGCGGTTGTGCTGAAAGTGCTGCCTCCGGTGCGATGGGTCTGGGCACTTGAGGTGCGGCGAGGACGGTCGTGAGCCCGACCTCACTGCCCGCACACCGATAAGGAATGACCCGTTCACAGATCACATTCCATGGAGCGAGCGTAAGTCTGCATTTTCGACGAAATTCACCCAAATCTCCTGCGTCAAGCCGCCGCGATAAATACTCCCAGGCTCGCCACCTTTCCACGGTTCACAATCGCCTTATCGCAAAAAGGACGATGGTACGGGTTCGTATGCAAAACGTGGGCCGTCGCCTAGCCGAAGCAGGGCCGATGCCGGGCGCTCCGACACCCCTGCGCTCACCCCGCACGAGTTAAAGCTACAGTCGCTAAACGAAGCGCCCGGGCCAATTAGTTCGCCTTTTCGGATCGAAAAGAGCAGTCCGTTCGCGAAGATCTCTCCCCGGGTTACCCGCAGAGCACCTTCCTCGAACACAATCTCCATCCCGATGCCCCTCGAGCCCGACCACATTTTCAAACGGTTGGCTTCAAATGTAACGTCCCACCCGTCCGCCGCGTGACGCAATTCGTTATCACGAATGAGCAAGACCGGCCGATTATCCCGATCTCGTATCGCGGCACGCACGACGATCTCGTTGTCTCGCAGGCGGGCGGCCAAGACTGGTCCCCCGTCGACAGAAAGCGCAGCACCCTCTGAGTACCCTTGATGCACACGTGTTTTTACATGGTTCGACCCTAGGTAGAATGCGAACTCTTCTCCGTAGAAGGTGGTTAGTGGATAGACGCCTGTCAGCATGGCGCCCTGGTTATGGGGTTTCGCGTTGGCTTGAGCCACCTTCGCCAGCGGCAATCGGTCTCTCGACTTTGCGTCGTGGTGCGCGGGGCAGAGAAGTGTGATATTGCTCTCCTCGTGTGCGAGCCTCGAAGAGTACTCGACCATATGGTCGTAGTGATAGATGGGCATCCCGCAGAGAACACATCCAAACCAACACCGCTGCCGCACTGCTCGTTTCATGGCATCCGGGATTTCGTCGCGCTTTTGCATATGGCAACACGCTCCTTTGCAGAGTCTGGGGCCGAGCACGCTTTGGTGGCGAATCAGGACTGCGGGCGCGACCCGCAGACGACGCCGACGCACTGCGGCTCGTTGCCGTTGCCGCGGGCCTGGTTGCCGCCGAGGTCCGTCGCCCCGGGCGCGTAGATGCCCCAGCCCTGGTTGTGGTCGGCGACGTTGTCCTGCAGCGACGTGCCCGGCTGCTCGACGACGACCGCGTCGACGTTGCGCACGAACCGGTTGCCGACGAGCGTCGAGGCGAAGTCCGGCGCACCGCCGTCCGAGGTGAAGGCCAGGGTGTTGCCGCGGAAGACGTTGCCCGTCAGCGTCGCGTTGCTGATCGACAGCGTCACGGCGGTGCCGTTGTCCTTGAACGTGTTGCGCTCGAGGTTGCTCAGGCCCCAGACGAGGAACGACGAGAACGCCGTGTCGTTGCCCTGCAGGACGCTGTCCGCGATGTCGGCGCCGAACTGGCGCGCGTCGACCCCGACGCCGTTGTCGACGATGCGCGAGCGCAGGATCCGGCACCCCGACTCGTCGCAGCTGACGCCCGTGCCGTTGCCCTCGAGCCGCGAATCCTCGAGCAGGAAGCCACCCGTGATGAAGCCGAGCGCCGTGCCGTTGTCGGTGAACGTCGACCGCACGACGTGCGCCCCGCCGTAGATCCCGCCGACGCCCGTGCCGTTGCCGGTGAAGGTCGACCGGCTGATCTCGTGCACCTTGCCGGTGCTGCCGAGCTTGCCCGACGTGTTGACGCCCTCGCCGTTGCCGCTGAACGTCACTCTGCTGACGGTCACGGTGCCGCCCACCTCGTCCCAGGTGTCGAAGGTCCGCATGCCCTCGCCCCAGCCGGCGATGGTGCCGTTGCGGATCGTGACGTCGCCCAGCGAGGGCAGGACGACCGCGACGGCCCCCGACGACCCGCTCAGCGTGTGGCCACGCAGGTCGAGCGTCACGCCCTCGGCCAGGACCAGCCCGTCGCCCTCGGGGCACGTGAGGTCCGCGGTGAGCCGCGCGTCGGCGGTCAGGACGGCGCCGCAGCCGGGCACCGGTGCCGGAGCGGCGTGGGCCGGAGCGGCGACCAGCACGCTCCCGCCGACGAGTGCGATGACGCTGAGGACCGCGGACCTGCGCATGTCTCTTCCCCCTGCCGGCGCTCGGGGCGCCGTCCGGACGCCTCGGGCGGGCGTCGTCGGCGCAAGCCTGCCCAGCGTCAGCGGTGCTCCGCTGCCCTGTTTGCCCGAAGATGCAGGGATTTTCGTCCGCTCCGGCCGCGGACGGTCTCAGGCGAGCGGTGGCGCGAGCAGGTGGACCGCCACGACCGGGGGCGTGGTCCCGTCGACGGCGACGAGGGCGACCTCGTGGGACCCGGCGGCCACCGGCAGGTCGACCGACCGCAGCCCGCCATCGGCGTCACCGACCTCCAGGACGCCCACCTCGGCGCCGTCGCGCAGCACGCGCGCGCGCCCCGGCTCCGCGAGGTAGGTGACCCGCAGGACCGCGCCACGACCCTCCGGGTCGGCGAGCCGGTAGGAGAAGCGGTCACGCGTGGCCCGCCAGTGCCGTCCGTCCCCCGCGCCCGTCCACGTCGCGGAGCCCGCGTAGCCGTGGTCCGTCTCGGGCTGCTGCTGCCCGCACGCCACGGCGTCGAGGGTGCGGGCCGCGAGACCGAGCTGCGCGTCGTCGGCGGCGGCGAGCACCGCGCGGCGGCGCGCGACGTCGGACACGTCGGCGACGACCGGGAAGTAGAGCGTGTACCGGGCGTCGTGCAGACCGTGCAGCGGCTCGAGGACCAGCGGGTCGGCGGCGGGGCGGTCGAGGCGGAACGTCCCGTCACCGCGCGGGCGCAGCGCAGCGGCGAGGTCGTCGTCCGACCCGACGAGCAGGGGCGCGTCGGTCAGCGGCCGCAACGGGCCGTGCGCGACGTGCCCCATGCGCGCGTCGTCGGCCCGCAGCCCGTCGAGGTCGTCGGCGTCGCCGCGGGCCACGAGCGCGACCGGGCCCCACAGGAGCGCGACCCAGCCGTCGTCCCCGGGCAGGCGCTCCGCCGACGGGCCGGCGACGAGCCGCCAGGCGACCGTCTCGCCGCCCCGCCACGTGCGCCGCACGGTCAGGTAGCCCTCGCGCTCGTCCGTGGGCGCCACCTCGACGCCGTCGACCGTGAGCACGACCTGCCCGCGCGCCCAGGCGGGGCGCCGCACGTGCAGGCCGAACGCCGTCGGTTCGTCGACCTCGACCGTCAGCGCCACGTCGGTCACGGGCGCCGGGACGGGGTACGTCGACGCGAGCCGCACCCGCACGCCGCGCTCGGGCCAGTGCAGCCGCGACGGCACGGGCAGGTTGACGAGCAGGTCGGCGTCGTCGTGCGCGTACGCGAGCTCGCCCAGCCGGGCGTAGGTCTCCAGCGCGGTGCCCACGCAGCACCACATGCCCTCGTCGCGCGTCGAGTAGACGCGGTAGTGGCCGGGCCGCGCGGGCGTGAAGTAGACGAAGCCGCCGTCGGGGTGCTGCGCGGACAGCACGTGGTTGACGAGCTGACGCTCGGCGGCGTCGAGCAGGCCCGCGTCGCCCGTGGCGGCGTAGAGGCGCCGCTCGACCTCGAGCATGTTGGCGGTGTTGCACGACTCGGGGCCCTCACGGTGCAGGACGTGCGCCTGCGGGTCGGGCGTGAAGTGCTCCGCGACCGAGTTGCCGCCGAAGACCAGGGTGCGACGGTCCAGCACGGTCGCGACGAACGCGGCCGCCGCCGGCGTCTCGCCGATCCCCGGCCAGCCGACGACCTTGGCGATCTGCGTGTTGGCGTGCAGACCGTCGAGCGCGTCGCGCCCCGCACGCAGCGGGGCGAGCAGCGAGGCGTCGGCGAACCGGCGCGCGAGCCTCGCGTACCGCGCGTCGCCGGTGAGCTCGGCGAGGTCGCCGTACGCCTCGCACATGCCGCCGAACTCGGTGCGCAGCATGCGGGCGAAGGCCTCGTCGTCGAGCCGGTCGGACAGCGCGACGCCCCAGTCCCCCAGGCGCACGACGGCGGCCCGCGCGCGCGACGCGACGTCGGCCGGCGCGTGGCGGGCCGCGTCGAGGAGGCCCGCGTACGTCTTGTGGACGTTGTACCAGGGCACCCACGCACCGCCGAGGTCGAACGAGCCCGCCTCGGCGCCGCCGGACGCGACCGACTCCCACAGCGCGACGCCGCCCGGGACGCCGCCGACGTAGCCCGTACCGAGCGCGTCCTGGCACTCCACGAGCCCGTCGACGAGCGCGCGCGCCAGCACGGCCGCACGCTCGTCGCCCGTCGCGGCCCACTGCAGCGCCGCAGCCGACAGCGCGTGGCCGCCGATGTGCCCGTCCAGCCCGATCGACTCCCAGCTGCCGTAGGGCTCGGCCACGGGCGGCAGACCGGCCTCGCGGCGGAACGGCGCCAGGAGGCGCTCGCGTCGCAGCCCGAGCAGGTACTCCAGGGCGGTGCGCTGCGCCGCCGCGAAAGGACCGTCGGTGAGCCGCACGGCCGACAGGCCGAACGGGACGGCGACGGACGACGAGGGGGTGGCGACGGTGCTCACACGGTCAGCCTCGCATCCGGCGGCGCGTTCGTCACGTCCCGCAGAGATCGATCTCCGATCCGTCCCGGAGGGCTCGCGCGTGGCAGCATGCCCCCATGGCCCGGTCCGCACGTCCCACGCTGCTCGACGTCGCGCGCGCCGCCGGCGTGTCGCGTGCGACCGCGTCGCGCGCGCTGGCCGGGCTCCCGAGCGTGGACGGCGACCTCGTCCGGCGCGTGCGCGCCGCGGCCGCCGACCTCGACTACCGCACCAACACCGCGGCGCGCGCCCTGCGCAGCGGCGCGACGGGGTCGGTCGCGCTCGTCGCGCCGAGCAGCGAGCTCGAGGGCCAGGGCGGGCCGTTCGTCGGCGCGCCCCTGCGCGGCGCCACCGCGGTGCTGTTCGCCCGGTCCGTGCAGCCGGTGCTCCTGCTCGACGACGGGCGCGACCGCGCGCCGCTGCTGCGCTACCTGACGTCGGGCCACGTGGACGCCGCGGTCGTCGTGCTGCAGCGCGAGTCGGAGCCGCTGTTCGCCGAGCTCGGCGACCTGCCCCTGCCGGTCGTGTTCGTCGGACGGCCCCGCGCCACCATGGACGAGGCGCTGACCTCGGTGGACAGCGACCACTACGGCGGTGGACGCCTCGCGGCCCGCGCGCTGCTCGAGGCGGGCCGCCGCCGGATCGCCTCGGTCGCGGGCCCCGCGGGCTACGCACCTGCCGACGCGCGCACGCGCGGCTTCCGCGACGAGCTGGCGGCGTGGGACGTGGCGCCGGGGCCCGTGGTGCACGGGTCGTTCTCGATGTCGTCGGGTGCGTCGGCCGCGGCGTCCGTGCTGCGCCGGGACCCCGCGGTCGACGGCCTGTTCGCAGGGTCGGACCTCATGGCCCTCGGCGCGCTGCGGGTGCTGGAGGCCGGCGGCCGCCGCGTCCCGGACGACGTGTCGGTCGTCGGGTTCGACGACACCGTGGTCGCCGAGACGTGCGACCCGCCGCTCACGTCGGTGCGCCAGCCGCTGCGCGAGCTGGGGGCGCGCGCGGCCGAGCTCGTGCTGGAGGTCCTGGCCGACCCGCGCGTCGAGCCGCAGCACGTGGTGCTGCCCACGACGCTCACTGCACGCGAGTCCGTCTGAGCCCCTGGCCTTCCCGGCGCTCCCCGGGTAGCGTCCGAGAGATCGATCTCTCACCGGTGCGAGATCCCCACGGAAGGCTCCACGTGAAGCAGGCTCTGGTGGTCCGGGGCGGCTGGGACGGGCACGCACCCGTCGCCGCGACGGACATGTTCCTCCCCCACCTCGAGGCGACGGGCCACACGGTCCGCATCGTCGACACCCCCGAGGTCTACGCCGACGACGCGATGTCGGACGTCGACCTGATCGTGCAGTGCTACACGATGGGCGAGGCGTCCGGCGCGGCCGTCGCCGGGCTGCGCAGGGCCGTCGCGGCCGGCACGGGCCTGGTCGGCTGGCACGGCGGCATCGCCGACTCGTTCCGCAACAGCTCCGACTACCTGCAGCTCATCGGCGGACAGTTCGCCACGCACCCGTCCAAGCACCCCGACGAGTGCCACGGCGACCAGTCCGACAACTACCTGCCGTACACGGTCGACATGCTGCCTGCGGCCGCCGACCACCCGGTCACCGCCGGCATCGCGTCGTTCGAGCTCACGACCGAGCAGTACTGGGTGCTCACGGACGACCTCAACGACGTCCTGGCCACCACGACGCACCCCGCACCGCCGTGGCATCCCTGGCACCGCACGATCACCTGCCCGGCCGTCTGGACGCGCCAGTGGGGCGAGGGACGCATCTGCGTCGTCACGCCCGGCCACAGCCTCGACGTCCTCGAGCACCCCAGCGTCCGCACGATGATCGAGAGGAGCATGGTGTGGGCGAGCCGCTGAGGGTCGGGATCGTCGGCTGCGGCGTCATCTCCGAGGCCTACCTGACGACCGCCGCGAGCACGTCGGAGCTCGAGGTCGTCGCCGTCGCGGACCTGGACCGCACGCGCGCCGACGCCACGGCCGCGCGCCACGGCGTCCGCGCGCTCGACCTGCCGGCGCTGCTCGCGCACGACGACGTCGAGTGGGTCCTCGACCTGACGACGCCCGCCGCGCACGAGGAGGTCGCCCTGGCGGCGATCGCGCACGGCCGCTCGGTCTACAACGAGAAGCCGCTGTGCGCCACGGTCGAGGAGGCCCACCGGGTGGTCGAGGCCGCCCGGGCCGCCGGCGTCGCGGTCGGCGGTGCACCGGACACGGTGCTCGGCACGGGTGTGCAGACCGCGCGCGCGGCCGTCGCGTCGGGCGCGATCGGACGACCGGTGGCCGCGACCGCGACCATGGCGTGCGGCGGCCACGAGGCGTGGCACCCGCAGCCCGACTTCTACTACGCGCCGGGCGGCGGGCCGCTGCTCGACATGGGCCCGTACTACCTGACGACCCTCGTGCACCTGCTCGGGCCGGTCACGGCCGTGCAGGGCCTCGCGACGCGGCCGCGCACCCACCGCACGATCGGCCAGGGCCCGCGGGCCGGCGAGCAGGTCCCCGTCGGCGTCGCGACGCACGTGACGGCCCTCGTCGAGCACGCGTCGGGCGCCGTCACGACGCTCCTCATGAGCTTCGACGCCCCCGCGTCGCTCGCGCGGCCCATCGAGGTGCACGGCGAGGAGGGCTCGCTGCTGGTCCCCGACCCCAACCGGTTCGACGGCGAGGTGCGCGTGCACGCGCGCGGCGACGAGTGGCGCACGCTGCCGCCGTCGGCGGGCTACCGGGACGCCGGGCGGGGGGTCGGGCTCGTCGACGCCGCCCGCAGCGCGGACCGGCGCACCACGCGCGCGTCCGCGGACGTCGCGCTGCACGTGCTCGACACCATGGAGACGGTGCTGCGCGCCGCCGACGCGGGCACCAGGCTGGAGGTCGCCAGCACGTGCGACGTCCCGCCGCCCGTACCGCTGACCGACCTCGACGCCCCCGGGAGGCCCGACATGGCCCGCACCACCCCGCCGACGCGGATCGCGTCGTGAGCGCCCCCCGCCTGGGCGTCGGCATGATCGGCCACGCGTTCATGGGCCTGGCCCACTCGCACGCCTGGCAGACCGCGCCCCGCTTCTTCGACCTGCCGCTGCGTCCCGACCTCGCGGTCGTCGCGGGGCGCGACGCGCAGCGCACGGCCGCGGCGGCGGACCGGCTGGGCTGGCGGTCGTCGACGACCGACTGGCGCGAGCTGCTCGACCGCGACGACGTCGATCTGGTCGACATCTGCACGCCGGGCGACACGCACGCCGAGATCGCGATCGCGGCGCTGCAGGCCGGCAAGCACGTGCTGTGCGAGAAGCCGCTCGCCAACTCCGTGGCGGAGGCCCGCGCGATGGTCGCGGCCGCCGAGGCCGCGCCCGACCAGGTCGCGATGGTCGGCTACTCCTACCGCCGCGTCCCCGCGATCGCGCTCGCGCGCCGGCTCGTGGCCGAGGGGCGCATCGGGACCGTGCGGCACGCGCGCGGCCTGTACCTGCAGGACTGGCTGTCGGACCCGGCGACGCCGCTGTCGTGGCGGCTCGACAAGGCCGTGGCCGGGTCGGGGTCGCTCGGCGACATCGGTGCGCACGTCATCGACCTCGTGCAGCACATCACCGGCGAGCACCTGACGGGCGTGTCGGCGCAGCTCGCGACGTTCGTCGAGGAGCGCCCCGTGGCGTCGTCGTTCGGCGGCCTGTCGGGCGTCGGGGACGCGGGCGGGGCGACCGGGCCCGTGACCGTCGACGACGCGGCGGTGTTCACGTCGCGCCTCTCGGGCGGCGGGCTCGCGCTGTTCGAGGCCACCCGGTTCGCGCTCGGCCGCCGCAACGCGATCCGCGTCGAGATCAACGGCACCGACGGGTCGCTCGCGTTCGACTTCGAGGACATGAACGTCCTGCACGTCTACGACGCGCACGACCCCGCGGACCTGCAGGGCTTCCGCCGCGTCTACGTCACGGAGCCCGAGCACCCGTACACGGGCAGCTGGTGGCCCACCGGCCACGGGCTGGGCTACGAGCACGCGTTCACGCACCAGGTCGTCGACCTGGTCGAGGGCATCGCGGCCGGCACGCACCCGGCCCCGACGTTCGCCGACGGGCTGCAGGTCCAGCAGGTGCTCGACGCGGTCGAGCGCTCGGCGGCCGACGACTCGCGGTGGACGCCCGTCGCGACGTGACGCGACCCTGACGGCCGCGGGGGCGGGCGTCGACCGGTCAGCGACCGGCGCCCGCCCCCGCGCGCACGTCGTCGACGCCGCGGTTGGCCAGCGCGTCGGCGCGCTCGTTGCCCGGGTCACCGGCGTGGCCCTTCACCCAGACCCACGTCACGTGGTGCCGCTCGACCTCGGCCTCGAGCGCCTGCCAGAGCTCCTTGTTCTTCACGGGCTTCTTCTCCCCCGTGCGCCAGCCGTTGCGCTTCCAGTTCGGCAGCCACTTGGTGAGCCCGTTCATGACGTACGTCGAGTCCACGTGCAGCGTCACGCGGCAGGGCCGGCGCAGCGCGCGCAGCCCCTCGATGACGGCCGACAGCTCCATGCGGTTGTTGGTGGTGACGGCCTCACCGCCCCACAGCTCCTTCTCCTGGTCGCCGAAGCGCATCCAGGCACCCCACCCCCCGACGCCGGGGTTGCCCTTGCAGGCGCCGTCGGTCCACATCTCCACGGGGGGCATGTCGTCGGTCTCGCTCACGCGGACACGGTACTTCGGTCCGTCACCGGCTCGTCGCGCGCGGCGGGGCGCAGGCGGGTCAGGACTTCTTGGCGGACTTCTCGAGCACCTGCTCGCGCACGACCCGGCGCAGCACCTTGCCGACCTGCGAGCGCGGCAGGTCCTTGAGCACGACGACCCGGCGGGGCAGCGCGTACCGCGCGAGGCGCGTCTCGCACCACTCGCGCACTGCCGCCAGGTCGATGCCGGCACCGGACCCGTCCTCCTGCAGGACGACGGCGGCCACGACGTGCTCGCCCATGTCGCCGGCGGGCTCGCCCACGACGGCGACGTCGAACACGCCCGGCATGCCGCGCAGGTGGTCCTCGACCTGCGACGGGTACACCTTGAAGCCGCCGGTGACGATCATCTCCTTCATCCGGTCGACCAGGACGACCATGCCGTCCTCGTCCACGCGGACCACGTCGCCGGTGCGCAGCCAGCCGCCGTCGAGCAGCTGGTGCGCCGTCTCCTCCGGCCGCTTCCAGTAGCCCTGGAACACCTGCGGCCCGGAGATGAGCAGCTCGCCCTGCTCCCCCGTCGGCACGTCGCGCGAGGGGTCCTCCTGGTCGACCACGCGGATGCGGGTCGAGGGGAAGGGCAGTCCGAGCGAACCGGGCCGCCGGTCGGGGCTCAGCGGGTTGCCGAGCGCGACGGGCGAGGTCTCGGTCATGCCGTAGCCCTCGGAGACGATCCCGCCGGTGACCCGCTCCCAGCGCTCGGCGGTCGCCCGCGGCAGGGCCATCGCGCCGCTGATCGAGTAGCGGAACGACGTGAGGTCCGCCCCGGCCTCCTCCGCGGCGACGGCGAGACGGTCGAGCATGGGCGGCACGGCAGGCAGGAACGTGCCGGGCCGGCGGCGCTGCGCGGCGAGCACGCGCGCGGGGTCGAACGACGGCAGCACGACGAGCGTCGCGGCGATCCGCACCGAGTAGGTGAGGCACAGCGTCAGGCCGAACGCATGGAAGAACGGCAGGACGCCGTAGACGACCTCGGTGCCGGACCGGTGCTGCGTCCACGTCTGGCCCTGGAGCGCGTTGGCGACGAGGTTGCGGTGGGTCAGCACGGCGGCCTTCGGGGTGCCCGTGGTGCCGCCGGTGTACTGCAGGAGCGCGACGTCCGACGCCTCGGGTGCGTCCGACGGCCGCAGGGGCTCGGCCGCGTCGAGGAGGCGGTGCCAGTGCGGCACGCCGGCGGGCACCGGTCCGCGCATCGCCGCGCGCGTCGCACGCGCCTTGGCCACGGGCAGCCGCAGCGCCCAGCGCGACGTGCGCGGCAGGTCGGCGGACAGGTCGACGGCCACCACGTGCCGCAGGTCGGTGCGGTCGCGGGCCTCCAGCACGCGCGGGACGGTCTGCTCCCAGACGATCGCGACGGTCGCGCCGGAGTCGGCCAGCTGGTGCGCGAGCTCGTCGGCGGTGTACGTCGGGTTGTGCTCGACGACGACCGCGCCGAGGCGCAGGACCGACCAGAACGCGACGACGTGCGACGTGCAGTTCGGCATGACCAGCGCCACGCGGTCGCCCGCGCGCACGCCCAGGTCGCGCAGGACGCGGGTGCCGCGCTCGACGCGCGCACCGAGCTCGCGGTAGGTGGTGGGCCGGCCCAGGAAGTCGACGGCGACACGGTCCGGGTGGTCGCGCACCGCCCGGTCGAGGGTGGCGGTGAGCGGCTCGTCCGGGATCTCGATGTCGCGAGGCACGCCCTGCGGCCAGGCGGCGGGAAGATCGGCAGGCACGGGGAGCATCACTACGCCAGCGTAACCTACGTGACCGTAGGTTACTGGTCCGTACGTCCTAGGGGCGACCCCTCCCCACGCCCCGCGTACGCTGCCAGGGCCGACCGCCGGGACGGTGGCGCCGACCCGGTCGGCACCGTCCCGCGCACGACGTGAGGAGGCGGCATGCCGGACCACACCGACGCCACGGCGACCGCGGAGGGCTCGCCCGCGCTGCGGGACCTGCGCGCACGCATGGCCACCCTCGACGTGCCGGAGGTCGTCCACGAGCTGGGCCGGCTCGGGGCCACCGACCGCGCCGTGGCCTTCCGCCTGCTCGCCAAGGACCGTGCCGTCGAGGTCTTCGAGGACCTCGACCCGTCGCTGCAGGGCGAGCTCGTCGCGTCGCTGCACGGCCACGTCGCGTCGATCTTCGCCGCGCTCGACCCCGACGACCGTGCCGCGCTGCTCGACGAGGTCCCCGCCGGCCTCGCACGGCGCCTGCTGGCGGCCCTGCCCCCGGACGAGCACGCCGCGACGACGGCCCTGCTCGGCTACCCCGAGGACAGCGCCGGGCGGCGCATGTCGCCCGAGGTCGTCGCCGTCCCCGTCGGCACCACGGTCGGCGCGACCATCGACCTGGTGCGCGCCGCGGGCGACGACGCCGAGACCGTCTACGTCGTCCCCGTGGTCGCCGACGGGCGGCGCGTGCGCGGCGTCGTGTCGCTGCGCCGGCTCGTGCTGACCGACCCGGCTGCACCGGTCGACGCCGTCATGTCACCCGCCACGACGGTCCGCGCCACCGACGACGCCGAGCACGCCGCGAACGTCCTGCGCGACGGCGGCTTCGTCGGCGTGCCCGTCGTGGACGCCGAGGACCGCCTCGTGGGCGTGCTCACCGTGGACGACGCCATGCGCGTGCTCGAGGCCGAGGACGACGAGGACTCCGCCCGCACCGGTGGCACCGAGCCGCTGCGCCGGCCGTACCTGTCGGTCTCCGTGCTCGGCCTGGTGCGGTCGCGCGTCGTGTGGCTGCTCATGCTCATCGTCGCGGCCTCGCTGACCGTCGGCGTGCAGTCCTACTACGAGGACGAGCTCGCGCAGGTCGTCGCCCTGGCCCTGTTCGTGCCCCTGCTCATCGGCACGGGCGGCAACGCCGGCTCCCAGGCCGCGACGACGGTGGTTCGCGCGAGCGCCGTGGGCGACGTGCGCACGGGCGACGTCGCGCGCGTCGTCGGCCGCGAGATGGTCACGGGTCTCCTGCTGGGCCTCACGCTGGCGACCGTGGGCGTGGGCCCGGCGATGCTCGTGGCCGGGCCCGCGATCGGCCTGGTTCTCGCGCTCACCGTCGTGGCCGTGTGCACGCTCGCCACGACGGTCGGGTCCAGCGTCCCGCTGCTCGCCAAGCGGGTCGGCATCGACCCGGCCATCGTGTCCGCACCGTTCATCTCGACCTTCGTCGACACGACCGGCCTGATCGTCTACTTCTCGATCGCCAAGGCGGTGCTCGGGATCTGAGCGGGTGGCAGGATCGGCCCGTGCCGCCCGAGACCCCCGCGCCCCGTGAGATCCGAGGCCTGCCCGAGGGGCCGGTCCCCGTCCCGGCGGCGGTGGCCGACCTCGCCGCCGGTGTGCCGCTGGAGCCGGTGTGGGTCAACAGCCTGGGTGGCCGCACCTTCCGGCTCGGCACCTCCCGCTACGTCAAGTGGGCCCCCGCGGACGTCCCCGAGATCGACCTGCCCGGCGAGGCCGCTCGGCTGCTGTGGGCGCGCCCGTTTACGCCCGTCCCGGAGGTCCTCGACGGCGGCGCCGACGAGGAGGGGACGTGGCTCGTGACGGCCGCGCTGCCGGGACGCAGCGCCGTCGTGCCGCCGTGGGTGGACCGCCCCGCCGAGGCCGCCGCCGCGATCGGGGCGGGCCTGCGCGCCCTGCACGACGCCCTGCCGGTCGGCGAGTGCCCCTTCGACTGGTCGCTCGACGCACGGCTGGCGACCGCGCTGGAGCACCTCGACGCCGGTGACACCCCGGCCGCGTGGTCGCCCGAGCACCGTGAGCTCACGGCGGCCGACGCCCGTGCCCGGCTGCTCGACCCGCCGCCCCTGGACCAGCTCGTCGTGTGCCACGGCGACGCGTGCGCACCGAACACCCTCGTCGGCACCGACGGGCGCTGGTCCGCGCACGTCGACCTGGGCCGCCTCGGCGTCGCGGACCGCTGGGCGGACCTCGCGGTCGCGACCTGGAGCACGGTGTGGAACTACGGCCCGGGCTACGAGGACCACGTGTACGCCGGGTACGGCGTGACACCGGACGACGAGCGCGTCACGTACTACCGGCTGCTCTGGGACGCCACCTGACCTGACGGCCTCCGGCCCGACGGCCGGGCCGCGGCCGCCCCGGCACCACGTGGGAGGATCGCCCGGTGCCCGACGCTGCGAACCTGACCGACCGCCTGCCGACAGGGGACGCCGCGCACGACCCCGACGCGCTGTACGAGGTCTTCTCCTCGTGGGCGGCGGACCAGGGCCTGACGCTCTATCCGCACCAGGAGGAGGCGCTGCTCGAGCTCCTCACCGGCGCCCACGTGATCCTGTCCACGCCCACGGGCTCCGGCAAGTCCCTCGCAGGCGTCGCCGCGCACGCCGTGGCGATGGCGCAGGGCCGCCGCTCGTACTACACCGCGCCGATCAAGGCGCTGGTCAGCGAGAAGTTCTTCGCGCTCGTCGACGTCTTCGGCTCGGCCAACGTCGGCATGGTGACGGGCGACTCGGCGATCAACTCCGACGCCCCGATCGTCTGCTGCACGTCCGAGATCTTGGCCAACCAGGCGCTGCGCGAGGGCCCCGACGCCGACGTCGGCCTCGTCGTCATGGACGAGTTCCACTACTACGCCGACCCCCAGCGCGGGTGGGCGTGGCAGGTGCCGCTGCTCGAGCTGACGCGCACGCAGTTCCTGCTGATGTCGGCCACGCTCGGCGACGTGTCGTTCTTCGTCGAGGACCTCGCGCGCCGCACGGGCCGTGACGTGGCCGTCGTCGCGAACACCGAGCGGCCCGTGCCGCTGACGTTCACGTACTCGGTCGAGCCGCTGCACGAGCTGCTCGACGAGCTCGTCAGCACCCGCCGCGCACCGGTGTACGTCGTGCACTTCACGCAGAAGGAGGCCGTCGAACGCGCGCAGTCGCTGCTCTCGACGCCCCTGGCCAGCCGCGAGCAGCGCGACGCGATCGCCGCGGAGCTGGGCGGGTTCCGGTTCGGTCCCGGGTTCGGCAAGACGCTCTCGCGCCTGCTGCGGCACGGCGTCGGCGTGCACCACGCGGGCATGCTGCCCAAGTACCGCCGCGTCGTGGAGCGCCTCACGCAGCGCGGGCTGCTGCCGGTCGTCTGCGGCACCGACACCCTGGGCGTCGGCATCAACGTGCCGATCCGCACGGTGGTCCTGACGAGCCTCGTCAAGTACGACGGGGTCCGCATGCGGCACCTGAGCGCGCGCGAGTTCCACCAGATCGCGGGCCGCGCCGGACGCGCCGGCTACGACACCGTCGGCGAGGTCGTCGTGCAGGCGCCCGACCACGTCATCGAGAACCGCAAGGCGCTCGCCAAGGCCGGCGACGACCCGAAGAAGCAGAAGAAGATCGTCCGCAAGCAGGCGCCGTCGGGCCACGTCAACTGGACGGACAAGACGTTCGAGCGCCTGCGGGACGCCCCGCCGGAGCCGCTCACGTCGAGCTTCCAGGTGTCGCACGCGATGGTGCTGCACGTCCTGCAGCGCGGCCGCGACGGCCGCGCGGACCCCGTGGCGGTCATGACGCACCTGCTGACCGACAACCACGAGCCCGCGCGCGCGCGCGCGCGCCACGTGCGGCGTGCCGTCGACGTGTACCGGTCCCTGCGCGCGGGCGGCGTCGTGGAGCGCCCGTGGGTCGACGACCCGTCGGCGCTGGGCGGCCGACGCCGGACCGTGCAGCTCGTCGCCGACCTGCCGTTCAACTTCGCGCTCGACCAGGCCCTCTCGCCGTTCGCGTACGCGGCGCTCGACCTGCTGGACCCCCAGGACCCCGGTTACGCGCACGACGTCGTCTCGGTCATCGAGGCCACGCTCGACGACCCGCGCCAGGTGCTCGCGGCCCAGGAGAACAAGGCCCGCGGCGAGGCCGTGGCCCGCATGAAGTCCGAGGGGCTGGAGTACGACGAGCGCATGGCGCTGCTCGAGGGCGTCACGTACCCGCGTCCGCTGAGCGAGCTGCTCGAGGCCACGTTCGCGACGTACCGCCGCACCAACCCGTGGGTCGCGGACCTCACGCTGTCGCCCAAGTCCGTGGTGCGCGAGATGCACGAGCGTGCCGCGACGTTCGCCGAGTACGTGCAGCTCTACTCCCTGGACCGCACCGAGGGCGTCCTGCTGCGCTACCTCGCCGACGCGTACCGCGCCCTGCGCCGCACGGTCCCCGAGGACCGCCGCACCGAGGAGCTCGAGGAGCTCATCGCGTGGCTGGGCGACCTCGTGCGGCGCACCGACTCGAGCCTGCTCGACGAGTGGGAGCGGCTGTCCGACCCGACGGCCGCCCTCGAGGACGACGCCGACGTGCCCGGCGAGGACGCTCCCCCGCCGCCCGTCACGGCCGACCCGCGCGTCTTCCGCGCGCTCGTGCGCGGCGCGATGTTCCGGCGCGTCGAGCTCGTCGCGCGCGAGCGCTGGGGAGCCCTGGCGGCGCTGGGCGACGTGGACGCCGAGGGTGAGCCGTGGACCGCCGACCGCTGGGCCGACGCGGTCGAGCCGTACTTCGACGACCACGACGACATGGGCACCGGCGCCGCCGCGCGCGGGCCCGCCCTGTTCCAGGTGACGCCCGGGACGGCCGCCGACGCGCACGGGCCCGCGGCCGGCACCTGGCACGTCCGGCAGGTCCTCGACGACCCGGCGGGCGACCACGACTGGCGCATCGACGCCCTCGTGGACCTCGCGGCGTCGGACGAGGCCGGCGAGGTCCGCCTGCGCATCCTCGACGTCGGCCCCCTGTGACCCGAGACCCCGGCTGACCGGATCGCTCTCTCACGCACAAGAGCGCAGCCCCCTCAGGCGCGAGAGAGCAATCCAGTCACCCCCCTCAGGCGCGAGAGAGCGATCCGGTCCCCTCGGTGGGGGCACCCGCCGGGGCGCGGCTCAGGGTAGGCACACCTGCGTCGTCGCAGGTCAGGCCAGCCTTTCCTGCGGTGACAGGACCGCGCGCGGGTGCCTACGGTGGCCTATGACCACGACCAGCGACCGCATCGTCGGGCTCGGGGCGCTGCTGCGCCGCACGCCGGGACGCGCGTCCGCGGCGTCGAACGCGGGCCTCAACCGGCTGCGCGCCGGGGTCCTCGGCGCCAACGACGGCATCGTGTCCGTCGGCGCGACCGTCGTCGGTGTCGCAGGCGCGGCCGCGTCCACGTCGACGGTCGCCCTGGCCGGCGGCGCCGCGCTGCTCGCCGGTGCCCTGTCCATGGCGTCGGGCGAGTACGTGTCGGTCTCCAGCCAGCGGGACGCCGAGCGCGTCGCCGCCGCGGCCGGCCGGCCGATCACCGACGCCGACGAGGACTTCACCAACCCGTGGCAGGCCGCGCTGGCGTCCATGCTGGCGTTCACGGCGGGCGCGCTGATCCCCCTGCTGGTCGTGCTGGCCCCGTGGCCCACGGCCGCGCGGGTCCCCGCGACGTTCGCGGCGGTGCTCGTCGCGCTCGTCCTGACCGGCTCGGCGTCGGCGCGCTTCACGGGTGCGTCGCACGGCCGCTCGGTCCTGCGCAACGTCCTGGGCGGCTCGCTCGCGATGGCCGTCACCTACGGCATCGGCGCGCTGGTCGGCGTCGCGCTCTGACGTCCTACCCTGGGCGGGTGGCCAGGAAGGACGCACGCACCAGCAGCGGCACCCCCGCCCTCGTCGCGCTCGCGGAGGCCGGCGTGCCGCACACGCCCCGCACCTACGAGCACGACCCCGCGAGCGACCTCGGCTACGGCCTGGAGGCCGCGCACGTGCTGGGTGTGCCGCCCGAGCAGGTGTTCAAGACCCTCGTCGCCGAGGTCGACGGCGTCCTGACCGTGGCCGTCGTGCCCGTGACGGGCCGGCTCGACCTCAAGGCGCTCGCCGCGGCGGTCGGGGGCAAGCGGGCCGCGATGGCGGATCCGCACGCCGCCGAGCGCGCCACCGGCTACGTCCTGGGCGGCATCTCGCCGCTGGGCCAGCGCACGACGCTGCGCACCGTGGTGGACGAGACCGTGTGGCTCTTCGACACCGTGCTCGTGTCCGGCGGGCGGCGCGGGCTGGACGTCGAGCTCGCGCCCGACGACCTCGTGCGCCTCACCGACGCGGTGGTGGCGGACGTCGCGCGGGACTGAGCCGCACCACCCGCGCGCAGGTCAGTGCCCGTACGCCGCGAACGGGCTGTCGGTCGGCACGATCTGCTTGCCCAGCGGCACGAGCGACACCGGGATGAGCTTGAGGTTCGCGATGCCCATCGGGATGCCGATGATCGAGACGAACAGCGGGATCGCTGTGGCGACGTGCCCGATCGCGAGCCAGATGCCGGCGACCAGCACCCAGATGACGTTGCCGATCGTGGACAGGGCGCCGGCGGTCGGCTTCTCGACGATCGTGCGCCCGAACGGCCACAGCACGTAGCTCGCGATCCGGAACGACGCGATGCCGAACGGGATCGTCACGATGAGCACGCAGCAGACGACACCGGCGGCCACGTAGCCCAGGGCGAGCCACGCACCGGCGAACACGAGCCAGATGACGTTCAGCAGGGTCTTCACGGGTCCACGGTCCCACGGCGGCGCGCGGGACGACATCGGGGATCCCCCGGACCCGACCCTCAGTTGAGCGACGCGTCGTCCGGCGCCGTCGACAGCAGCGCCAGGTCGCCGGGCTGACGGCGCAGCACGCGCCGCCACAGGCCGCGCGGGTCGGCGCTGAACACGTCCCCCGGCTCGGCGTCGACGACGAACCAGCCGCCCACCTCGATCTCGTGGTCCAGCTGCCCCGCGGACCACCCGGCGTACCCGATGAAGACGCGCAGCGCCCGGACGGCGTCGACCACGAGCGCGGGCGGCGCCTCGAGGTCGACGACCCCGAGCCGCGGCGACAGGTGCCGGACGCCGGGCGGCGCGTCCGCGTCGGGCAGGTCGGCGAGCGCGAGGGCCGTGTCGCGCGCCACGGGGCCGCCCTGGAAGAGCCGGCCGGGTGCGCTCAGGTGGTCCTGCCACTGCGGCAGCACGGCGCTCGCGTCGACGTCGAGCGGCCGGTCGAGGACGACCCCCAGCGCGCCCTCCTCGGTGTGCTCGAGGACGAGCACGACCGAGCGCCGGAAGCTGCCGTCCTGCAGCCCCGGTGTCGCGACGAGCAGCCGTCCCGTGCACCCCTCCATCCCGCCAGCATGCGACCCGGCGACACACGTGCGCCACAGGGACGGCCTCCGGCGCACGCGTTTCGCCCGCCCGGCGCGGGGGCACGCCGCGCGGGCGGGTACGGTCAGGCTTCGTGAGCAGCGAGGACGTGGCGCGCCGTCTGGCGCAGGTGCGTGACCGGGTCGCCACGGCGTGCACCGCGGCGGGGCGTGGTGCCGACGAGGTCCAGGTCCTGCTCGCCTCCAAGACGATGGACGTCGCCACCGTGCGCGCCGCGCTGCTGGCCGACGCGGCCGCGCGCGACGCCGGATCGACCGCGCCGCCGGTGCTGCTGGGCGAGAACCGGGTCCAGGAGCTCGTCGCGAAGGCGCCCGCGCTGGTCGACCTCTCGCCGACGTGGCACGTCATCGGGCCGCTGCAGTCCAACAAGGTCAACGCGGCGCTGCGGTGGGCGTCGGCGGTCGAGTCGGTCGCGGACGACGCGCTGGCGCGGCGCCTGTCCGACCGGGTGCGGGAGCGCGACGTGCCGCTCGACGTCTGGGTCCAGGTGAACGTGTCGGGCGAGGCCACCAAGCACGGCGCCGAACCTGCCGCAGCCGCGGACCTCGCGGCACGCGTCGCGGCACTGCCCGGGCTCCGACTCGCCGGGTTCATGACCGTGGGTGCGCGCAGCACCGACGAGCGCGTGGTGCGCGCCGGGTTCGCGCGCCTGCGGGACGTGCGCGACGAGGTCGTGCGGTCCGGCGCACCGGGCACGGGCGACGCGCACGGGCTGTCGATGGGGATGAGCGGCGACCTCGAGATGGCGGTCGCGGAGGGTGCGACGGTCGTCCGGGTCGGTACCGCCGTCTTCGGGTCACGCCCGGCCCCCGCCGCTCCTGCGGCCGGGTGACCGCGGCGGTGACCGGGCCGACGGGTGAGGAGGATGGGCGCATGGACCACGAGCGACCCGTGCCCGAGGGGCGCGCACCCGATGAGCGCACACCCGACCGGCGCTTCCCGCGCTGGGTGTACGGCGTCGGTACCGAGCCCGACGCGCGCTTCTCGCTCGCGAACGAGCGCACCTTCCTCGCGTGGGCGCGCACGGGTCTCGCGCTGCTCGCCGGCGGGGTGGCCCTCGAGGC
Source organism: Cellulomonas avistercoris (assembly GCF_014836445.1). Lineage (GTDB taxonomy): Bacteria > Actinomycetota > Actinomycetes > Actinomycetales > Cellulomonadaceae > Cellulomonas > Cellulomonas avistercoris. Next base: position 89,013 of record NZ_JACSQV010000003.1, on the reverse strand, counting down.
CCTCGACCTGCCCGTGGAGCCCGCGCTGCGGCTCGCCGCGGCGGTCGTGCTCATCGCGCTCGGGACCCTCGCGCCCGCGGTCGCGTGGTGGGGGTGGTCGCGGGCCGAGCGGGCGATGCGGCGCAGTGACCCCCTGCCCGCTCCCGTCGGCTTCGGCCTGCTCGTCGGCGGCGTCGGCGTGGCCGGTGTGCTGGTCCTGCTCGGTCTGCTGCGCGCGTGACCGCGCCGGCGCACCCGTCGCTCGCCGCCGAGCGCACCGCCCTGGCGTGGCGCCGCACGGCGCTCGGCCTTGTCGGCGGCTCGGTGGCGGCCGGGCGCCTGCTCGTCGAGACCTGGGGGGTCGTGGCGTGGGCCGTCACCGCCGCCGGCACCGTCATCGCCGTGGTGCTGCTGCGCGCCGCACGCCGGCGCCGGACGGGCGTGCACGGACGGCAGCGGTCGCACCTGGACACGGCTGCGCAGCGGACCGTCGGCCGCGACCCGGGCGGTCGCCTGGTCACGGCGTGCGCCGCGGCCCTCGTGCTCCTGGGTGGCGCCGCGCTCGTCGTCGTGCTGACCTGGCACGGGTGACCGGACCGTCCCGCCGCCCGGGCCGCCTGGTCACGGCACGCGCGCGGTCCACGCCGGGTCGGTGAACCGGGTCGCCATGAGCTCGCGCGCGCGCTCCAGCTCGGCCGGGCGCAGCACGTCGTCGACCGTCCGGTAGCGGGACCGGAAGTGCGCCACGAAGGCCTCGACCACCTGCTCGCGGGGAAGCCGCGTCTGCGAGCGCACGGGGTCGACCCGCTTGTTCGCGGAGCGGGTGCCCTTGTCGGAGAGCTTCTCGCGGCCGATGCGCAGCACCTGCGTCATCTTGTCGGCGTCGATGTCGTACGCCATGGTCACGTGGTGCAGCACCGCCCCGTGCGCGAGGCGCTTCTGCGCGGACCCCGCGAGCTTGCCGGCGGCGGACGAGATGTCGTTGAGCCCCGTCGTCGTGGCCGTCACGCCCACGTCGGCGAGCGCCCCGAGGACCCAGGCGTTGAGGAACGCGTACGACTCCTCGAACGACATGCCGTCGACCAGCGACCCCGGCACCACCAGCGAGAACGTGATGCAGTTGCCCGCCTCCATGAACATCGCCCCGCCGCCGGAGATGCGCCGCACGACCGTGACGCCGTACCGCGCCGCCGCCTCGAGGTCCACCTCGTTGCGCAGGGACTGGAACGAGCCGATGACGACGGCGGGCTCGTCCCACTCCCAGAACCGCACGGTGGGGCCGCGGCGCCCCGCGTCGAGCTCCTCGGTGAGCACCTGGTCGAGCGCGACGTGCATCGCCGGGGGCAGGGGGCCGGTGTCCAGGAGCGCGAACTCGTGGTCCGCCCACGCGGTGGACAGCCCCAGGGCGCGGCGGACGGCGAGCGCGACCGCGCGGACGTCGAACCCGACCATCGTGACGGGCCCGGCGATGCGGCCCTGGTCGACCGCGAGCCGCAGACCGTCCTCCAGCACGCCGACGAGCTGCGTGACCCCCGCGTCGGCCGGCACGCCGTCCAGCGCGCGCGACAGCACCTCCAGCGCGTCGTCGGGCTCGAGGAAGAAGTCGCCCGACAGGCTCACGTCCCGCAGGCGTCCGTCACCGACCTCCAGGTCGACCACCACGAGCTTGCCACCGGGGACCTTGTACTCACCATGCACGCCGTCAGCCTAGGCGTCGACACCGAGGTGTCAGGGCAGACCGCGCACAGCGGCGAGAGCCCGCCGTTCCACCATCTTGCTGAGCTGGGCAGGATCGCCCAGCACGGCGCGGGCGTCCTGGCGGTCGCTCGCGTCGAGCGCGGTCGCGGTCCACGTGAGGATGGCGTTGCCGACCAGGACGTGGCCGGTCGTCTGCTGGTAGGTGTCGTCGTCGACCTGCGCCGTCAGGTCGTGCACGATCGCGGGGAAGACGCCCTGGCCCTCGAGCGCGGGCTCCGCCGTCCACCGCGTGCTCTCGGCGCCGGGCACGTCCTGCGTGTAGCGCGGGCACTCGTCCACCGTCGTGACCAGCGCGCGGAACGCTGCGCGCGCCGCCGCCGGGTCGAGCAGCACCACGACGTCCTGCTCGAACGTCAGCTCGTCGTTGACCCAGGAGGTCGCGTCGTGGACCGAGGGCGGCACCGACACGACCGTCACGGCCGTGGTGCAGGCCGCGGGGTCGATGCTCGCCCCCTCCGGCAGCCCCCACGGCCGGCTCCCGGGCTCCAGCCCGCGCGACACGCCGGCCGCCGCCCCGGGGACGTCCCGCTCGAGGTCCGCGCTCGTCGCGAACAGGCTGCCCGCCGTCGCCTGGTCGAAGATGGCGTCGGCCCCGGGTGCCGGCACCGCGCTCGCCGTCGGCGTCCGCGAGGGCTCGGGCGTCGCCGTGACCTCGGGCGTCGGCGTCGGCGTGGGCGTGGGCACGGGGACGGGGTCGCCGGCGTCCCACGGGCGCCACACGAGCACCGCCGCGAGCACGGCGACCACGACGGCGACGAGCCACCACCGGCTGCGCGGACGCGCCGGAGGCAGGCCGTCGCGGTCGTCGTCGGGCGTGGGCGGGCCGACGGGCGTCCTGGACGCGTCGAACGGCTCGGGGGCGGTGCCGGACACGCGGGGACTCCCTTCCGTCGGTCGGGCCTCGGGTGCATCCCCGAGGCTAGGTCGTGCGCGCGCCCCCTGCGCGACGACCCGCGGGACGTGCCCCCGTCAGCGTGGCGCGACCCCGTGGTGGCGCAGGCCCCAGATGGCGGAGTCGGTCAGGGCCTCCCACGAGGCCTCGATGAGGTTGGGACCCACGCCGACCGTGCTCCACGACGTCTGGCCGTCGGTGCTCTCGATGAGCACGCGGGTCACCGCGTCGGTCCCCTGCATCTGGTCGAGGATGCGCACCTTGAAGTCGATGAGCTCGAACTCCGCGAGCTCGGGGTACACGCGTCCGAGCGCCGTCCGCAGCGCGTGGTCCAGCGCGTTGACGGGTCCGTTGCCCTCGCCGGTGGTGACGATGCGCTCGCCGCCCGCGTGCAGCTTGACCGTCGCCTCGGCCGTCGCGGGCGTCCCGCGGCCGCCGTTGCGCTCGACGATCGCGCGCCACGACTCGACCCTGAAGTACGCCGGGCGCGCACCCTCGAGCTCCTCGACCAGCACGAGCTCGAACGACGCGTCCGCCGCCTCGTAGGTGTAGCCGCCGGCCTCGGCGTCCTTGATGCGGTGCATCACGCGCGACAGGACGTCCGGGTGCTCCGCGAGGTCGATGCCGAGCTGACGGCCCTTGAGCTCGATCGAGGCGCGGCCCGCCATGTCGGAGACGAGCATGCGCATGTCGTTGCCGACGAGCTCGGGGTCCGCGTGCTGGTAGAGGTCGGGGTCGACCTTGATCGCCGACGCGTGCAGGCCCGCCTTGTGCGCGAACGCGCTCGCACCCACGTACGGCTGGCGCGCGAACGGCGAGATGTTCGTGAGCTCGCTGATCGCGTGCGCGATGCGGGTCAGCTCGGGCAGGCCGCCCGGCGCGTCCGCGTGCCGCGCGAGCACCTGCCGGCCGAGCTTGAGCTCGAGGTTCGCGACGACCGAGAGCAGGTCGGCGTTGCCCGTGCGCTCGCCGTACCCGTTGACGGTGCCCTGCACGTGCATGCAGCCCGCGTCGACGGCGGCGAGGGTGTTGGCGACCGCGCACCCGGAGTCGTTGTGGGCGTGCATGCCCAGCAGCGCGTCGGGGCCGGCGGCCGCGCGGACCTCCTGCACGATCTCCCGCACCCAGTCCGGCAGCATGCCGCCGTTGGTGTCGCACAGCGCGACGACCTCGGCACCGGCCCCGAACGCGGTGAGCACGGCGCTGCGCGCGAAGGCGGCGTCGTACCGGTACCCGTCGAAGAAGTGCTCGGCGTCGACGAACACGCGCCGGCCCTCCTGCCGCAGGAGCGTCACGGTGTCCGCGATCATCGCCAGGCCCTCGTCCGGGGTGGTGCGCAGCGCACGTTCGACGTGCCGCACGTCGAACTTGGCGACGAGCGTCACGACGGGCGCCTCGGAGTCCAGGAGCGCCCGGACCTGCGGGTCGTCGGCCGCACGCACGCCGACCTTGCGCGTGGCGCCGAAGGCGGCCAGCTCCGCGTTGCGCAGGTCCAGCTCCTTCGCCGCGCGCCTGAAGAACTCCGTGTCCTTGGGCACGGCGCCCGGCCAGCCGCCCTCGATGAACCCCACGCCCAGCTCGTCGAGCATCGGCGCGATCGTCAGCTTGTCGGCGACCGACAGGTTGATGCCCTCCTGCTGGGCGCCGTCACGCAGCGTGGTGTCGTAGACGTGGAACGGCGACGACGCGGTGGGCGCGGTCGACGTGGGTGCCGTGGACTGTGTCACGGAGGGGCTCCTCGGGGCGGTGCGGGCGTGCGTCGGCGGGGCGGCAGGGGGTGCGCGTCCGGCGGGGGTGGTGCCGGTGCCTCGTCGACGTGTCGTGCGGGCGGGGGTGGTGCCCACGGACGTCTGGACCAACAAAAAGACCCCCCGGGGTACGGGAGGTCTGCGCGTCGGCTGGTCGGCCGACGCGCTACACGATGATGAGCGTGAAGCGGGTCACACGGCGATGGTGGCACAACGCGGCCGCGCACGGCACCCCGTCCATCATGCGGACGAGTGGTTCCTGCCCGACGCGGACCGGGCATCGGGGACCAACCGGTGCCGAACGGGCACCCGGTCGCTACCGTGTGCGCTGACGTCACGCGTGCGCGCGACCCGACGTCCCGTGCGAGACAGGAGCCGACGATGTCGATCCCCACCTCCGGCCGGCCGCAGGACGAGCCGACCCGCAGGTACGAGGCGGTCCCCCCGACCGCCGCACCCCCGACCGTGCCCGCGTCGGCGCCCGCGGTCGCCCCCGCGTCCACGGCGCCGCCGCGCACCGAGACCCGTCTCACCGTCGAGACGGGCCGGTTCTGGGCCGGCGCCGCCGCCACCGCCTTCGTCGCGGCCCTCGTGGGCGTCGTCGGCGTCATCGTCCTCGAGAGGATCCTGCGGATCGAGCTCGTGCTGCGCGACCCGTTCGGCACCGGTTCGGCGATGGGCGCGTACATCCTCGGGGGCATCCTCGTCGCCGTGGCCGCCGCCGCGCTGCTGCAGCTGCTGGTCCTGACGACACCGCGCCCCCGCGCCTTCTTCGGCTGGATCCTGGGGCTCGCGACGGTCGTGGCGACCCTGCTCCCGCTGACGTGGACCGACGAGGCCGGGTCGGCGATCGCGACCGGCATCGTCAACCTGCTCATCGGCATCGCGGTGTGGTCGCTGCTGACCGGCGTGCTCGGCTGGACCGTGCGGCGCGTCGCCGTCTGACACGCACCTGGACGACGCTCCCGGACGACGAGGGGCGGGCACCCGTACAGGTGCCCGCCCCTCGTCGTCGGTCCGCCGCTCAGACCAGGCGGTGCATCCACCCGTGCGGGTCGGACGCGCGCCCGTACTGGATGTCGGTGAGCTGCGCACGGATGCGCGTGGTCACGGGCCCGGCCGTCCCGTCGCCCACGACGAGGTCGAAGTCGTCGCTCGCGAGCCGGCCGATGGGCGTCATGACGGCCGCGGTGCCGCACGCGAACACCTCCGTGACGCTGCCGTCCGCGAGACCGGCGCGCAGGTCCTCGAGCAGCACGGGGCGCTCCGAGACCTCGTGGCCCGCCTCCTCGAGCAGCGTGAGGATCGACGCGCGCGTGACGCCCTCGAGGATCGTGCCGGACAGCGGCGGGGTCACCACGGACCCGTCGGCGTGCACGACGACGATGTTCATGCCGCCCAGCTCCTCGAGCTGCGTGCCCGTCCGGGCGTCGAGGAAGCACACCTGGTCGAAGCCCTGGGCATGGGCCTGCTGCTGCGGCAGGAGGCTCGCGGCGTAGTTGCCGCCGCACTTCGCGGCGCCCGTGCCGCCGCTCCCGGCGCGCGCGTACTCGCGCGACACCCAGATCGACACCGGCTTGACCCCGCCGGCGAAGTACGGGCCCACGGGCGAGGCGATGACGAGGAACTCGGCCTCGAGCGACGGCCGCACCCCCAGGAACGGCTCCGAGGCGTACATGAACGGACGCAGGTACAGGCTGGTCTCGTCCCCCGGCGGGATCCAGGCGCTGTCGACCTCCACGAGGGCCTTGATCGCTCCGAGGAAGTCCGCCTCGGGGAGCTCGGGCAGCGCGAGCCGGTACGCCGAGCGCGCGAAGCGTGCCGCGTTGGCCTCCGGTCGGAACGACCACACCGAGCCGTCCGGGTACCGGTACGCCTTGAGCCCCTCGAAGACCTCCTGCCCGTAGTGCAGGACGGCGGTCGCGGGGTCGAGCTGGAGGGGGCCGTACTTCTCGACCCGGCGGTGGGTCCAACCGGCGTCCTGCGACCAGGAGATGCGCGCCATGTGGTCGGTGAAGGCGACACCGAACCGCGGTGCGGCCAGGGCCGCCTCGCGCTCGGCGGTGGAGGCGGGGGTGTCGCTGAGGTGGATCTCGAAGGTCGGGGACGTGGGGGTCGTCACGGTGCTCATCAGGAGGCCTTTCACCAGGGTCGACGTCGACGGTACCGGTGCGGACGGCCGGGTGGACAGGTGCAGGCGCGCGCCTGCGGACCGACGGACGTGCCGTGCGCGTCGTCGTCGGCGTGCCCCCGCGAAGGGGCTCAGCCGGCGACGCGGGCGGCGAGGTCCTTGCCCACCTCGGCCGTCGACCGTACTCGCTCGGCGGAGCCGCGCTCGGCGAGGTCGGCCGCGACGGCCTCCTCCACCGCGCGGGCCGCGTCCGGCAGCCCGACGTGGTCGAGCAGCATGGCGACCGACAGCACCGTCGCGGTGGGGTCGGCCTTGCCCTGGCCCGCGATGTCGGGCGCGGAGCCGTGCACGGGCTCGAACATGCTCGGCGCCGTGCGGTCCGGGTTGATGTTCGCCGACGCCGCGAGGCCGATACCGCCCGTGATGGCCGCCGCCAGGTCGGTGAGGATGTCACCGAAGAGGTTGTCGGTGACGATCACGTCGAAGCGCGACGGGTTCGTCACGAGGAAGATGGTCGCGGCGTCGACGTGCAGGTAGTCCACCGTGACGTCCGGGAACTCGGCGTTGACGGCCTCGACCGTGCGGCGCCACAGGTGGCCCGCGTGGACCAGCACGTTGTGCTTGTGCACGAGCGTGAGCTTGCGACGGGGGCGCGCCGCGGCGCGGGCGAAGGCGTCGCGCACGACGCGCTCCACGCCGAAGGCGGTGTTGACGCTGACCTCGTTGGCCACCTCGTGCGGGGTGCCGACGCGGATGGCGCCGCCGTTGCCGACGTACGGACCCTCGGTGCCCTCCCGCACGACCACGAAGTCGACGTCTCCGGGGGCCGCGAGCGGGCTCGTCACGCCGGGGAAGAGCTTGCCGGGGCGCAGGTTCACGTAGTGGTCGAGCGCGAAGCGCAGCTTGAGCAGCAGCCCGCGCTCGAGCACGCCGGAGGGCACCCCCGGGTCGCCGATGGCGCCGAGGAGGATCGCGTCGTGCACGCGGATCGCGGCGAGGTCCTCGTCCGTGAGCGTCTCGCCCGTGGCGTGCCAGCGGCGTGCGCCGAGGTCGAAGTCCGTCGTGCGCACGGTGGTGCCCGTGCCGTGCAGCGCCTGCTCGAGCACGAGGAGACCCTGCTCGACGACCTCCGTGCCGATGCCGTCGCCGGCCACGACGGCCAGGTTCAGAGAAGAGGGGGAGGTCGCGTCAGCCATGGGGACAGCCTAGACCCGTGTCCACGCCTCGGAACGAGCGTCTCACGATCCGATCAGTCGACGGGCGGCGTCGGCCCCTGCGTCGGGTACACGAGCTCGAAGCGCTCGACGACCACGTCCATGGTCGGCGAGAACCCCTCGTCCCCCAGCACGCGCCGCCAGTACACCTCGTGCTCGCGCCGCCAGGACTCCAGCGTCCCGTCGTCCTCGCCCTCGGCGGCGGCGTGCGCCGCGTCCACCCGGTCGAACGGCACGACCTCGACCTCGGTCGTGCGCAGCAGCGCGCGGGGGTCGCCGGACGAGTCCAGCACGATCGAGACGCCGCCCACGCGCGGCAGCGGCTCGTCGCCCGACGTGAACTCCACGAGCGCGGTCGCCGTCGCCGTCTTGCGGCCGTCGAGGACCAGCGCCAGCAGCTCGTCCGCGAGGCGCGCGTCGTCACCGAACGACCAGGCGGGCGGCGGCACGGCACCGTCGACCGACTCCCCCAGCACGGTGTCGAGCTTGCCCCAGCCCAGGTGACCGCGAGCGGCGTCCCAGAAGTCCGCGATCCGCGTGTCCTGCGTACCGGTCCCGGCGTCCACCGTCGGCTGCTCGGTCATGGTCACCCCTCGTCGTCGTGCGCGATCGTCCACCCCGTCGGACGGGGCCGCGCGGCGATCCTCCCCCACACCCTGCGTCACCGCACCCCGCCCCACCCCGGCAGGGGCGCGAGAGAGCGATCCGGTGCGACCGGATCGCTCTCTCGCGACCTTCCTTCGGGCAGGTGGGTCAGCGCGCGGCCGAGCCCTCCTGGTAGTCCGTGTCGGACGGCTTGACCCACGCGAACAGCTTGCGCAGCTCGCGGCCGACCGGCTCGATCGGGTGGTTCTGGCCCTTGGTGCGCAGCTCGTCGAACTCCGGCGCGCCGGCGTCCTGGTCGGCGATGAAGCGCTCCGCGAACGCACCGTTCTGGATGTCCTTGAGGACGGCCTGCATGTTGGCCTTGACCTCGGGCGTGATGATGCGCGGGCCCGAGACGTAGTCGCCGTACTCAGCGGTGTCGGAGACCGACCAGCGCTGCTTGGTGATGCCGCCCTCCCAGATGAGGTCGACGATGAGCTTGAGCTCGTGCAGCACCTCGAAGTACGCGACCTCGGGCTGGTAGCCGGCCTCGGTCAGGGTCTCGAACCCGTACTGGATGAGCTGCGAGACGCCACCGCACAGGACGGCCTGCTCACCGAACAGGTCGGTCTCGGTCTCCTCGGTGAACGTCGTCTTGATGCCCGCGGCGCGCAGGCCGCCGATGGCCTTGGCGTACGAGAGCGCGAGCTCCCACGCCGTGCCCGACGCGTCCTGCTCGACCGCGACGATGACCGGCACGCCGCGCCCGTCGACGTACTCGCGGCGCACGAGGTGCCCCGGGCCCTTGGGCGCGACCATGAGGACGTCGTGGTCCGCGGCCGGCTTGATGTAGCCGTAGCGGATGTTGAAGCCGTGGCCGAAGACGAGCGCCGCGCCGTCCTTGAGGTTCGGCTCGATCTCGTCGCGGTAGATGATCCGCTGGACCTGGTCGGGCGCCAGGATGACGACGACGTCCGCGCCGGCGACGGCCTCGGTGACGGTCGCGACCTTCAGGCCCTCGTTCTCGGCCTTGGCCTGCGAGGACGAGCCCTCGCGCAGACCGACGGTGACGTCGACCCCGGAGTCGCGCAGGTTCAGCGCGTGCGCGTGCCCCTGGCTGCCGTAGCCGATGACGGCGACCTTCTTGGACTGGATGACGGACAGGTCGGCGTCGTCGTCGTAGAACAGCTCAGCCACGGTGGATCTCCTCGGTTGTGTCTTCGGTCGTGCGTACGGAGGTGGTGCGGGGGGAACGGGTGGGACGCAGGGTCACGCGGAGCGGCTCACGCGCTCGAGCGCGCGGTCGGTGATCGACCGCGAGCCGCGGCCGATGGCGACGGTGCCGGACTGCACGATCTCACGGATGCCGAACGGCTCCAGGGCCGCGAGCAGCGCGTCGAGCTTGCCGGGGCCGCCCGTCGCCTCGATGACGACGGTGTCCGGCACGACGTCGACGACGTGCGCGCGGAACAGCTGGACGACCTCGAGGACGTGGGTGCGCTGCGCGACGTCGGCCTTGACCTTGACGAGCAGCAGCTCGCGCTGGACCGACGCGGCGTCCTCGAGCTCGACGATCTTGATGACGTTGACCAGCTTGTTGAGCTGCTTGGTCACCTGCTCCAGCGGCAGCGCGTCGACGTCGACGACGACCGTGATGCGGCTGATCTCGTCGTGCTCGGTCGGGCCGACCGCCAGGGAGTGGATGTTGAAGGACCGCCGGGCGAACAGGCCGGCGACTCGCGTGAGCACGCCGGGCTTGTTCTCGACGAGGACGGACAGGGTGTGGCGGGTCATGGCTCGGCTACCTTCCTCAGTCCTCGCGGTCCCACGCGGGGCTGATGCCGCGCGCGTACTGGATGGCGTCGTTGCTGACGCCGGCGGCGACCATCGGCCACACCATGGCGTCGCGCGACACCGTGAAGTCGACGACGACGGGCTGGTCGTCGATCTCCATCGCGCGCTTGATCGTCGCGTCGACGTCCGCCTTGGTCTCGCACCGCAGGCCCACCGCGCCGTACGCGTCGGCCAGCTTGACGAAGTCGGGGACGCGCGCCGTGCCGTGACCCGTGTGCAGGTCGGTGTTGGAGTAGCGCGACTCGTAGAACAGCGTCTGCCACTGCCGGACCATGCCGAGCGAGCTGTTGTTGATGACCGCGACCTTGATCGGGATCTCGTTGATGGTGCAGGTGGCGAGCTCCTGGTTGGTCATCTGGAAGCAGCCGTCACCGTCGATGGACCACACCGTGCGGCTCGGGTCGCCGACCTTCGCGCCCATCGCCGCGGGCACCGAGAAGCCCATCGTCCCCAGGCCGCCGGAGTTGATCCAGGCGCCGGGCCGCTCGTACTTGATGAACTGCGCGGCCCACATCTGGTGCTGCCCGACGCCCGCCACGAAGATCGACTCCGGACCGGAGATGTCCCCGATGCGCGAGATCACGTGCTGGGGCGCCAGGTGGCCGTCCGACGGCTCGTCGAAGCCCAGGGGGAACGTCTCGCGCCAGGCGTCGAGCTGCTGCCACCACGCCTCGAGGTCGGGCAGGCCGTGCTGGCCGTGCTCGCGCTCGAGCTCGGGCAGCAGGTCGGCGATGACCTCGCGCAGGTCCCCGACGATCGGCACGTCGGTGCGCTTGTTCTTGCCGATCTCCGCCGGGTCGATGTCGGCGTGCACCACGGTCGCCAGCGGCGCGAACGACGACAGCAGGCCCGTCACGCGGTCGTCGAACCGCGCGCCGAGCGCGATGACGAGGTCGGCCTTCTGCAGCGCGGCGACCGCCGCGACGGTCCCGTGCATGCCGGGCATGCCGAGGTTCTGCGGGTGCGAGTCCGGCAGCGCACCGCGGGCCATGAGCGTCGTGACGACGGGCGCGCCCGAGGCGTCGGTGAGACGACGCAGGAGCTCGGAGGCCCCCGCACGCACCACGCCGCCGCCCACGTACAGCACCGGCCGGCGGGCCGTCGCGAGCAGGCGCGCGGCCTCACGGATCTGCTTGGCGTGCGGCTTGGTGACCGGGTGGTAGCCGGGCAGCGCGATGTCCTGCGGCCAGGAGAACGTGGTCTGCGCCTGCATCGCGGACTTCGCGATGTCGACCAGGACGGGACCCGGGCGGCCTGTCGAGGCGATGTGGAACGCCTCGGCGATCGTGCGCGGGATGTCGTCCGCGTCGGTCACCAGGTAGTTGTGCTTGGTGACCGGCAGCGTGATGCCGACGATGTCGGCCTCCTGGAACGCGTCCGTGCCGATCAGCGACGCGCCGACCTGGCCGGTGATCGCGACCATGGGCACCGAGTCCATGTTGGCGTCGGCGATGGCGGTCACCAGGTTGGTCGCACCCGGCCCGGACGTCGCCATCGTGACGCCGACCTTGCCCGAGGAGTACGCGTAGCCGGCCGCCGCGTGCCCGCCACCCTGCTCGTGCCGCACGAGGATGTGCCGGACCCGGGTCGAGTCCATGAGGGGGTCGTAGGTGGGCAGGATCGCGCCACCCGGGATGCCGAAGACGACCTCGACGCCCGCCTCCTCGAGCGAGCGGACGATCGACTGCGCGCCCGTGACCTTCTCGGGCCCGATGCGTCGCGGCGCGTCGGCCGGCGACTCGGCGGGGCGGGGCAGCCCGTCCGCTGCCGGGCGCACGGGGCGCACGGGGCTGCGGGGGGGTGCGGGATGGGGACCCTGGACCATGGTCGTCTCCTGCGGGTCGAGTGCGGGTGTGGTCGTCCGGTGCGAGGGGGCCGCGCCGGACGGACGTCGGGCACGAAAAAGCCCCTCGACCCGGGCACCGGGTTGGACGAGGGGCGAGCGCGCGCGACGTGCGACCTGGGCGGGTGGCGTCAGCCGGCGCGCTCAGGAAGTACTACGAGGATCATCTGCACGCCGTCACCCTACGCCCGGGACCGAGGGATGTCACGCGACCATCGGGTCGTCTCGCATCGTGGTTCACGAGTCCACGACCCGGACGGCGGCTGCGGTCACACGGCCGCGCCGCGCGCGCCGCCCGCGAGCAGCGCCACCACGCAGAGCGCCGCCACGACCATCGCCAGCCCGAAGGGCCACCTGCTGCGCTCCCGCAGCAGCCCCGCCGTGCCGGCGGCGAGCGCCACCCCGACGGCCACCACCCCGACGACGACCGACGCGGCACCGGGCGGCCCGGGCGGCCCCGCCACGGCGACGACCACGGCCGCGGCGAGCACGGCCGGTGCGAGCACGCCCGTCACCCGCCTGCCCCACCGGTGGGGCAGGCCGCGGACGCCCGTCGCGGCGTCGTCCTTCAGGTCGGGCAGGACGTTCGCGAGGTGGGCACCGACGCCGAGCAACGCGCCGACGGCCAGCAGCCAGCCGGCCGGGACCGCGTCGTCCGGCCTCGCGAGCACGACGAACGCGGGGAACAGCGCGAAGGCGACCGCGTACGGCAGCCACGACGCGGCCGTGCTCTTCAGCCCCAGGTTGTAGGCCCACCCCATCACCACCGCCGTGGCGTGGGCGAGCAGCGCGGCCGCGCCCGTCGGTACCGACAGCAGCACGCTCGCCCCCAGCGCGAGCAGGGCCGCGGTCCGCAGCTCCGGCGGCGTCACCGCGCCGGCCACGACCGGCTTGTCGGCCCGGCCCACGGCCTGGTCGCGCGCGGCGTCCAGCCAGTCGTTCGACCACCCGATCGAGAGCTGGCCCGCCAGCACGACGCCCAGCACGAGCAGCACCGTGCCGGCCGGCGCGTCGAGCGCCAGCGCGAGCGCCGTGCACAGCACCGTCACGACGACCGTCGGCCCGGGGTGGCACGCGCGCACCAGCGCCGCCGCACGCGTCCGTGCGCCCCGGACCGCGGGAGCGCGGCGCGCGGGACCGGTCGGGGCGTCGGGCACGGTCCGACCGTAGTCCCCCGTGCCGACACGGGCCGTGCGTGCCACGCTTTCGGGATGTCACGCGTGCTCGCCGTCGCACCGGCCCTCCCCGGCCCCCCGCGTGACCAGCGTGCCATCACGGACATCGTCGCCCCGATCGTCGCGGGCGCGGACGACCGCCGCGGAGCGCTGCTGCGACGCGTGCACCGCAGCAGCGGCGTGACGACCCGGCACCTCGCGCTCGCGCCCGACGAGTACGCGGGCGTCCGGGACTTCGGGCACGCGAACGACCTGTACCTCGCCATCGGCACCGACCTCGCGGCACGGGCGGCGCGCGACGCCCTGGACCGGGCCGGGGTCGACCCGCAGGACGTCGACTTCGTGCTGTTCACGTCCGTGACCGGCATCGGGGCGCCCTCGGTCGACGCCGCGCTCGTCGGTCTGCTCGGGCTGCGCGACGACGTCACGCGGCTGCCCTCGTTCGGCCTGGGGTGCGGCGGTGGCGCCGCCGGCCTCGCCCGCGTGCACGACTACCTGACGGGCCACCCGCAGGACACCGCGCTGCTCGTGTGCCTCGAGCTGTGCTCGCTCACGCTGCAGCACGGCGACGCGGACCCCGCCGCGCTGGTGGCCAACGGCCTGTTCGGCGACGGTGCCGCGGTCGCCGTCGTCGTCGGTGACGCCCACCCCGCCGCGGCCGGCGCGACGGGCCCGCGCGTCGTGGCGAGCCGCAGCAGGCTGTACCCCGGCACCGAGGGCGACCTCGGCTGGCGGATCGGCGCCTCCGGGTTCCGCATCGTCCTGTCGGCCCGGCTGCCCGACGTCGTGCGCGCCGGGCTCGCGCCGGACGTGGAGGGGCTCCTTGCGGCGCACGGCCTCAAGACGGGGGACGTGGGTCGCTGGGTCGTGCACGCCGGAGGGCCGCGGATCCTCGACGCCGTCGAGGAGGCGCTGTCCCTGCCGGACGGTGCCCTCGACGTCAGCCGGGCGTCGCTGTCCGCGGTCGGCAACCTCTCGTCGGCCTCCGTCCTGGACGTGCTGGACCGCACGCAGCGCGCCGGCGTGCCCGACGGCACGCCCGGTGTCCTGCTCGCGTTCGGGCCCGGGGTGACCGCAGAGGTGGTGCTCCTGCGGTGGTCCACGGCAGGCTGAGCCCATGCTGACCCTCTACCTGGTCGTCGTCGGCCTCACGGCCGTCGAGCGCCTCGCCGAGCTCGTGGTCTCGACGCGCAACGCCCGCTGGTCGTTCGCACGCGGCGGCGTCGAGAGCGGGCGCGGGCACTTCCCCCCCATGGTGCTGCTGCACACCGCCCTGCTCGTGGCGTGCGTCGTCGAGGTCCTCGTCGCGCACCGGCCCTTCCTGCCGTGGCTGGGGTGGCCCGCGCTGGCGCTCGTCGTGGCCAGCCAGGCACTGCGGTGGTGGTGCATCGCGACGCTCGGCCCGCGCTGGAACACCCGGGTGATCGTGGTGCCCGGGCTGCGTCTCGTGGGCGGCGGGCCCTACCGGTGGCTCCGGCACCCCAACTACGTCGCCGTGGTCGTCGAGGGCATCGCGCTCCCGCTCGTGCACACCGCGTGGGTCACCGCGCTCGTCTTCACGGTGCTCAACGCGGTCCTGCTGCTGCGCTTCCGCATCCCTGCGGAGGAGCGGGCGCTGCAGGCCGCGCCCGCCCCCGCGTAGGGCACGACGTGCCCGACACGGACGTCCTGGTCGTCGGTGGCGGGCCCGTGGGTCTCGCGGCGGCCGTCGAGGCACGCCGCCGCGGCCACGAGGTGGTCGTGCTCGAACCGCGCACGGGGACGGTCGACAAGGCCTGCGGCGAGGGCCTCATGCCGGGTGCGCTGCGCCTGCTGCACGCGTGGGACGTCGACCCCGCGGGCCA
The DNA here is from genome assembly GCF_014836445.1 of Cellulomonas avistercoris. Taxonomy (GTDB): domain Bacteria; phylum Actinomycetota; class Actinomycetes; order Actinomycetales; family Cellulomonadaceae; genus Cellulomonas; species Cellulomonas avistercoris. Next base: position 73,990 of record NZ_JACSQV010000003.1, on the reverse strand, counting down.
CCCGATCGCGGGAATCAGCTACCGCTCGCCCGCCGGGCACGTCGACCACCGCTTCCGTGACGCCATCGGACGCGGGGTCCGCCGGACGGTCCTGCACGACGCGCTCCGCGAGCGTGCCGCGACGCTCGGCGCGGTCACCGTCACCGGACGCGCGGACGACGTGCGCGTGACGCCCGCCGGCGTCGAGGTGGCCGGGATCTCGGCGCGTCACCTGCTCGCGTGCGACGGCCTGCACTCGCCCGTCCGGCGCCTCGTCGGGCTGGAGGCCCCGGCCCGACGAGGCGCCGGCCGCGCGGACGGCCGTCGCTACGGCCTGCGCCGGCACCACCGCCTCGCGCCGTGGACGGACCTCGTCGAGGTGCACTGGTCGCCCGTGGCCGAGGTGTACGTGACGCCCGTCGCGCCGGACCTCGTCGGGGTCGCCCTGCTCGGACCGCGCGGCGCGTCGCTGGACGACGCCCTCGCGGCGCTGCCCGAGCTCGCGCAGCGCCTGGCGGGCGCGCCGGCGGGGCCCGTGCGCGGGGCCGGCCCCCTGCGGCAGCGCAGCACGCGGCGCACCGCGGGACCGGTACGGCTCGTCGGCGACGCCTCGGGCTACGTCGACGCGCTCACGGGTGAGGGCCTGCGCGTGGGCTTCGCGCAGGCCGTGGCCGCCGTGGCGACCCTCGACGACCCGGCCGCCTACGAGCGCGCCTGGTGGGCCGCCACGCGCGACTACCGCGTCCTGACGTCCGCCCTCGTGGCGTGGGCGGCCTCGCCCCTGCGGCCGACGATCGTGCCGCTCGCGCGCCGCTCCCCCGGTCTCTTCGCGGCCGTCGTGGAGCGACTCGCCGCGTGAGGCGGGCGTCGCGCCCGGTGACGGTGCCGGACCGTACGGTGGGGCCAGGCACTGCGACGACGGCAGAGGGACGGTGGACCGTGCGCACGACGACAGGCGGGCTCGGCACGGCGACCGGGGCGCTCGCGCTCGCGCTCGCGCTGGCGGCGTGCGGCAGCGGGTCCGGGACGCCCGCGGGGTCCGCGACGCCGACGTCCAGCCCGTCGCCCGCCGTGACGTCCGCCCGCCCGACCGCGTCGAGCACGCCCGCACCGACGTCCGCCGCGACGACCGCGGCCGCCGAGCCGACGGGCGACCTGGGCGGGTTCACCGCGCCGGGGACCGAGGCCGCCACCGACGGCGACGCGGCCGGCTACGTGGTGACCCAGGTGCGCACCGGCTCGCACGACGGGTACGACCGCGTCGTCTACGAGCTCACGGGCGGCCAGGGCACGCCGGGCTACCGCGTCGGCTACGTGGACCGCGCCGTGGAGGACCCCAGCGACGAGGTCCGCGACGTCGACGGGGACGCGGTGCTGCAGGTGTGGCTGGTCGGCACGACGTACCCGGTGGAGGGCGGCCCGCAGGAGTTCTCCGAGGACCTGCGCCCGGCCGACGGCGATGTCGAGCACGTCGTGCGGCCCCTGACCTTCGAGGGCATGACGCAGTCGTTCGTCGGGGTGGACGACGGACCGCGGCCGTTCCGGGTCCTCGTCCTGTCCGACCCCGTGCGCGTCGTCGTGGACCTGCAGGACGACTGACCCGTCGAGGACCGGACGACGTCAGGTCACGTCACGCAGCCGGAACGACAGCCAGCCCGCCAGGAGCGCGAGCGCGACGAGCACGCCGATGACCAGGGCACCCTGGCCGGCCCCGACGTAGTGGACCACCAGCTCGCACACCTCGCCGCCGGACGCCCGGGGGTCGGGGACGCACGCGGGCACCTCGTACATCGCCTCACCCGTGGTCCACGCGCGGACGTTGGTCGACAGCGGCAGCCAGCGCGCGGGCGGCAGCACGAGCGCGAGCGTGCTCTCGACCGCGGCGACCCACCACACGACGATGCCGGTCACCGCGGCCGCGTGCCGCACGGCGAACGCGAGCCCGACGCCGAGCGCGGTGGCACCGAGGCCGACCGCGAGCCACCGCGCCGCCCGCCCCGCGAGCTCGGCGGCCACGGCCGCCTCGACCGTGGTCCCGGTGCCGTGCAGCGCGCACACCGCGGCCAGGCCCGCGAGCGCGAGCACGGTGGGCACGACCGCGACCACGAGGGCGGCCACGCAGGCCGCGGCGAGCTTGCTGACGAAGACCCGCCCACGGCGCGGCGTGAAGGTCAGCCACGTGCTCATCGCACCCGTGGCGAACTCCGCGGACACGAGGCCCACGCCGGTCATGAGCATGCCGATGACCACCATCAGGCCCGTGGACGTGAGCCGCTGCTCGAGCAGGTCGGCCAGCGCGGGGCGGTGCGGGAGGAACTGCTCGAGGACCGGGCCCATCACGTCGCACCCGAGGTCGACCCCGTCCCCCTCGTCGGCCCGGACCTCGTCCTGCAGCTCGAGGCACCGCGCGACGAGTGCCGCGCCGTCCGCGTCCCACCGCTCCTCGGCCTCGGCGAGGGCGACGTGGGCCTCGTCGACCTGCGCGGACGTCGGTGGGCGCGTGTCCCACCACCCGATCAGCACGAGGCCCACCGCGCCGAGCGTGACGGCCGCGACGACGCCCCAGACGAAGGGCCGGGCACGCGCCCGCGCGAGCTCGGCGCGCAGCAGCCCGCTCACGCGGCACCCGCCGCGGAGGTGACCGTGGGCGCGGGAGCCGCGCCGGGATCCGGAGCCGTCAGCTCGAGGAACGCGGCCTCGAGGTCGCGGCGCACGAGGGCGACCTCGTGCGCGTACACGCCCCCGCGGGCGAGCGCCTCGTTGACCTGCGCCGCGCCCGGCGACCCCCCGACGAGCAGCGTGACGCCGGCTCGGCGCACGGTCCAGCCCGCGGCGCCGAGCAGCGCCTGCGCCCGCGCCGCGTCGGCGACGCCGACCCGCACGTCGGCAGCGGCACCCCCGCCGAGCAGGTCCGCCACCGTGCCCTCGGCGACCAGCCGGCCGCGCGCCACGACCGACACCGTGTCCGCGACCTGCTCGACCTCCGCGAGCATGTGGCTCGAGACCAGGACGGTGCGGCCCTCGTCGGCGAGGCCCCGCATCGTGGCGCGCACGTCGCGGATCCCGGCGGGGTCGAGCCCGTTGGTGGGCTCGTCGAAGATCAGCAGGTCCGGGTCCTTGAGCAGCGTCGCCGCGACGGCCAGCCGCTGCTTCATGCCCAGCGAGTAGCGGCGGAACTGGTCCTGCCCGCGGTCGCGCAGCCCGACGCGTTCGAGGACCTCCTCGACCCGCGTGTGCGGCACGTCCACCGCGGTCGCGAGCAGCCGCAGGTTGCGCCGGCCGGAGAAGCCCGGCACGAACTTGGGGTTCTCGACGATCGCACCGACGCGTGCCACGACGTCGGGCAGCCGGGACGGCACGGGCGTGCCGAACAGGTGCACGGTGCCGGCGTCCGGACGGACCAGCCCCAGGAGCATGCGGATCGTCGTGGTCTTGCCCGACCCGTTGGGACCGAGGAAGGCGTGCACGCCGCCCGAGGGCACCGTGAGGTCGAGCCGGTCGACGGCGACGACCTCCCGCAGCGTGAACGTCCGGTAGCTCTTGCGCAGCCCCCGGACCCTCACGGCGGGCTCACCGGCGGCCGTCCGTGCAGCAGTCATCCCCCCGGGCTACGGCACGCCCGGCGCCGCGCACGAGGGGACGCGCGCGGTTTCACCCGTCCGCGGGGTCCATGTCGAACGCGGGCAGACCGTCGATGCTCGTGCGGTTCTTCAGCCGGCGGTAGGCCGCTCGCCCCTCGACCCCCTTGCGGGCCATGTACGCGGGCAGCAGGTCGCGCTCGCCGCGGTGCTCCATGAGGGGCACGCCGTACCCGCAGGAGTCGGAGACGCGCTCGACGTCGACGACGACGACCGCGCGCGCACCACGGGCCTCGTCGACGCCGCCGTCGAAGCGCGCGAGCAGGTCGTCGAACCCGTCGTCGTACAGGGTGACGAACCGGCCGCGGCCGTGCAGGCGCACGATGTCCGGCGGGCCCTCGAAGGCGCAGAACATCAGCGTGATGCGGCCGTTCTCGCGCAGGTGCGCGATGGTCTCCGACCCCGACGCGGTGAGGTCCACGTAGGCGACCGTGCGCTCGTCGAGCACCGCGAACGTGCCGCCGACGCCCTTCGGCGACACGTTGACGTGCCCGTCCGGCCCGCTCGGCGCCGTCGCGACGAAGAAGACGTGCTGCGCGAGGAGCCACGCGCGCATGCGTTCACCGATGTGCTCGTGGACCTTCGCCATCGGTGCATCGTGCCAGCAGCCGCCCGCCCGCGCCCGGCACGTCCGTCACCCGGTCGGCGTGCCGGCCCGCAGCACCACGGCCTCCCACGGACGCAGCGTGACCGCGCCGGCCGCCGGCCGGGCCGGCTCGGCGTGGTTCCCCAGGACGACCTCGGCGTCGTCCCACCCCGGACCGACCTCGACCGTCTGCTCGTCACCGGTGAAGCTGCCCAGCACGAGCAGCCGCACGCCGCCGAGCGCGCGCGTGAACGCGTAGACGTGCTCGTGGTCCGGCAGCAGCATCGTGAAGTCCCCGAGCCGCACGACCGGGTCGTCGTGCCGCAGGGCGATCAGGCGGCGGTAGTGGTGGAACACCGAGGACGGGTCGGCGCGCTCCGCCTCGGCGTTGACGTGCCGGTGGTTGGGGTTGACCGGCAGCCACGGCCGGCCCGTCGTGAAGCCCGCGTGCGGCGAGGCGTCCCACTGCACGGGGGTGCGCGCGTTGTCGCGGCTCATCGCCGCGAGACCCGCGAGGATGCGCTCCTCGGGGACGTGGCCCAGGGTGCGCGCCTCCGCGGCGTAGCGCAGCGCCTCGATGTCCCGGTAGTCGTCGAGCGACGTCAGGTGCGCGTTCGTCATCCCGAGCTCCTCGCCCTGGTAGACGTACGGCGTGCCCCGGTGCAGGTGCAGCACGGTCGCGAGCATGCTGGCTGACTCGCGGCGGTACTCGCCGTCGTCGCCGAAGCGCGACACGATGCGCGGCTGGTCGTGGTTGTCCCAGTAGAGCGAGTTCCAGCCCACGTCGGCGAGGCCCGCCTGCCAGCGGCCGAGCACGGCCTTGAGGTCCCGCAGGTCCAGGGGCCGCGGGTCGTACTTGCCGCCGGGGCCGTGGTCGAGGCCGACGTGCTCGAACGTGAACACCATGTCGAGCTCGCGGCGCGCGGGGTCGGTGAACAGGACGCCGTCCTCGACGGTCGCACCGGGCGTCTCCCCCACGAGCAGCAGGCCGTCACGACGCCCGTCGAACACCTCGTGGTGCATCTCCTGCAGGTACTCGTGGAGCCGGGGGCCGTGCATGTACTGCGCGGAGCCGTCGCCGAGCGCGCCCGTCGTCGCCGGGCCGTCGGCGAGCGAGCCGTCCTCGGCGACGACCTTCGAGATGAGGTTGATGACGTCCATGCGGAACCCGTCGACCCCGCGGTCGAGCCACCAGCGCATCATCGCGTAGACGGCCTGGCGGACCTGCGGGTTCTCCCAGTTGAGGTCGGGCTGCTTGCGGCTGAACAGGTGCAGGTAGTACTCGCCCGTCGCCTCGTCGTACTCCCAGGTCGGCCCGGAGAAGAACGAGCCCCAGTTGGTCGGCTCGGCGCCGGGCGTGCCGGGCGCCATGCCGGGGCGGGCCGGGCGCCACCAGTACCAGTCGCGCTTGGGCGAGTCGACGGACGACCGCGACTCGACGAACCACGGGTGCTCGTCGCTCGTGTGGTTGACGACCAGGTCCATGACGACCTTGATGCCGCGGTCGTGCAGCGCGCCGATCACCTCGTCGAGGTCGGCGAGCGTCCCGAACAGCGGGTCCACGTCCTGGTAGTCGCTGATGTCGTAGCCGTTGTCGTCCTGCGGGCTGCGGTAGATCGGTGAGAACCACACGACGTCGACGCCGAGCTCGACCAGGTGGTCGATGCGCTGCAGGACGCCGCGCAGGTCGCCGATCCCGTCGCCGTCGGAGTCCTGGAAGGACCGCGGGTAGATCTGGTACACGACCGCACCGGTCCACCAGGGGGCGTCGTCGGGCGTGAGGTCCACATGTGCTCCTCGGGGTCGTCGGCCTCGGGAACTCGACCCTCGCACGCGGTCGCCGTCCGCACATCCCGAGGTCGGGCAGATCGGGACGTTCGGCCCATTGTCCCGTTGACACTCTGTCAATAGCGTGGAGCCATGACCAGCACGCAGCGCCGGAGCGTCAAGGCACCGGCGGTCCGCCTCGAGGAGATCGTGCGCGCCGCACGCGACCTGTTCGCCGAGCAGGGGGTGCGCGCGACGACCTTCCAGCACGTCGCGGACCGCGTGGGCGTCACCCGCGGGCTGGTGTACCACTACGTCGGGGACATGGGCACGCTCGTCGACCGCGTCCTCGACTCCTACGTCGAGGACTTCGTCGCGGACCTGCGCCGGTGGGACGCCGCGCGGCAGCCCGGCGACATCGACGGCGCCGTCGTCGACTACGTCGCCCTGCTGCGCCGGCACGTGCCGACGAGCCACGCGGGCGCGGCACCCGTCCTCGACGACGCGGCACTGTCCGTGCGGTTCGTCGACGCCGCCGTCGAGGCGCTCGTCGACACCCTCGAGACGACCACGATCCCGGCGTACGCCGCCCGGCACACGATCGAGATCGCACACGTGCGCACGACGTTCGTCGTGCTCACGCACGGGCTCATCGCCCTGCTCCGCACCCGGCCGGAGACCGACGACGACGTGCTCGTCACGATCGTGCGCCAGACCCTGCGGCTGGCCCCCACCACCCCTGCCGCCGCCTGACGACAGGGCTCACCTCAAGGAGAGAGATGTTCCTGTTCGAGAGCATCACACCCGCAGCGGCGGTGATGTTCGTCGTGGTGCTCGCGGCCCTCATCGGGCTCAACGAGCTCTCGCGGCGCAGCAAGGCCGCGGGCCTGACGTTCTTCGTCGCGATCCCCCTGCTGCTCACCCTGTTCGTCTGGCCGCACACCGCCGGGTCCGGGTCGTCCACGGGCACCTGGTTCCACTGGGTCAAGGTCTACTCGGCGCTGGCCGGGTGCCTCGGCTTCATGGCCATCCGCTACGTCCCCCGGCTGGCGTCGAACCGCTGGGCGCTGATGTTCCCGCCCGTGATCCTGTCGATCAACATCCTCGAGGCCGTCATCCGCGACTTCCAGGTCGCCGGCATGGAGCAGGGCGTCGTGGACGGCGTCATGATGGTGCCCGGCCCGTGGAACGTCATGAACGGCGTCGCCGGCATCCTCAACATCGTCACGATCTGCGGCTGGGCGGGCATCTACGTCAGCCGTGACAAGACCCAGGACATGATCTGGCCGGACATGCTGTGGTTCTGGATCGTCGCGTACGACCTGTGGAACTTCGCCTACGTCTACAACTGCGTCGGCGACCACGCCTTCTACGCGGGCCTCGCGCTCCTGCTGTCGTGCACCATCCCGGCGTTCTGGCTGCGCCGCGGCGCCTGGCTGCAGCACCGCGCCCACACGCTGGCGTTCTGGATGATGTTCACGATGGCCGTCCCGGCCTTCGTCTCCGACTCGCCGTTCGCGGTGCAGTCCTCGCACTCGCCGGCCGCGCTCATGACCGTGTCGGCGCTCTCGCTGATCGCGAACGTCGCGGTCCTCGTCTACCAGGCGCACCGCATCGTGACCCGGCGGCTGAACCCGCTGCGTGACGAGCTGTGGACCGACCTGCCGACGTACCGCCGCGTGGTCGAGACGATCCCGGGGCACCGCGACCGGACCCCCGTGTCCCTCCCGGAGCCGGTCCCGGCTCTGAGCGGCGCACGCTGACCCCACGGTCACCCCGCCCCCTCGGCGACGCCCGGACCCCGTCCGGGCCGAGCCGGGGGGCTTCGCCGTTCCCGGGCCGGGCACGTGCCCCGCGCACGAGCGGTCAGCCGGTGCGGTCCGCCAGCCGCGGCGAGCGCGGCACCGGTGCCGTCGACCGGCCCACGCTGAAGACCGCGAGCGCGACCTGCGAACGCCGCAGCCCCAGACGGCGGCGCAGCCCGGCGACCGCGTGCGGCGAGTCGACCACCTCGGAGTGGGGTGCGACGGCGAGCCCCGCACGTCCCGCGTGCAGCCACGTGCGCTGCAGCGCCCGCCCCGCCTCGACGACGTCCGCCGGCGGCAGCCCGAGCCGCGCGTCCAGCGCCTCCGTGGCCCCGAGCACCCCGGGCGTGCGAGCGACGAGCACCAGGTGCTGCGGGCCCTCGAGCGGCTCGCCGGGTCCGGGCGCGGGCGGCAGCGGCCGCGAGCGGAGCACGGCCTCGACGGCCCGGCCCGCCCATCCCGCCACCGTCAGCGCCGCGTCGTGCAGCGCCGGGCGACGCGTGAGCGGTGCGGCCACGCGGGCCACCACGGGCGGCAGCCGCAGCATGCGGTCCGTCATGCCGTCGCGTGCGTACCGCGGGTGGGTCGGGCTCAGGCGCAGCCACCGGACGAGCTCGGCGGCCACGGCGCGCCGCGACGCGGTCCACGCGGTGCCCAGCCGCACGAGGTGGCGCATGGCCGGGTCGTCCACCTGGAGCAGCACGAGCCACGGCGGCAGCGCGGGGAGGTCGGCCCGCAGGTCCGGTGCGGGGTCGAGCCGTCCGCGGTCCGTCCGGCGCTCGTCCACGTCGCGGGGCGAGAAGGGCGTCGCGTACGCCGTCGCGTGGGGTCGCAGCACGAGGACCGGTGCCGCCGGGTCCGCCGGGCCGCGCACGGGCAGGTCCTCGAGGCGGTCGAGGTGGGGCGTCGGCTCGACCGTCACGCCCCGACCGTCGGCCGCCGCGGCGACCGCGACGCACTCGACCCAGGCCCCGAGCGACAGCAGCAGGTCGCGGAAGGACGGGTCCCCCGCGGCCAGCACCCGGTCGGGGACGACCGCGACCTCGATGCGGTCGTCGAGCACGCGCACCGACCACGGCTGCGTGTTGTGCGCGGACGGTGCCCGCCCCGCGGTCCGGACCCAGGCGTGCAGGTCGTGGTCGTGCGTCGAGCTCATGGTGTCTCCTCCGCCGCCGCGCGGGCGGTCGTGGCGTCGTGCCGCGGGAGCGGCCGACGGTAGAACGTCACGCCGTGCAGGGGCCGCCCGCCGACGCGTTCGAGCTGCCGCGCGGAGGCGGGGTTGTCCCGCCCGACGAACGTCGAGCGCAGCCGGGCGTAGCCGCCCGTCGCGAGGTGCGCGTGCAGCGTGCGCGTCAGCAGCGTGAGGACGCCCCGCCCCTGCCGGTCGGGGTCGGTGCCCTGGATGATGAGGACGGCCTCGCGCCGGTAGCGGCCCCGCGTCGCGAGCAGCAGCAGCTGCTGCAGCAGCCCCAGGCGGCCGCCGACGCGCTGCACGTAGGCCGTGATGTCGGGGACCACCAGCACGAACGCCACGAGCGCGCCGGTCGCGGCGTCGCGCGCGAGCAGCAGCAGGTCCTCGTCGACGAGGTGGCCGAGCCCGTCGGTGGCCGCCGCCATCTCCTGGTCGGTGATGGGCGTGTAGTACGGCAGCGCGGCGAACGAGCGGTTGAGCACCGCGAGCACCTCGGGCACGAGTCGAGCGAGCTGCGAGCGCCGCCCGCGCTCCAGGCGCAGGCCAGCGGCGCGCCACTCGTCCGGCGACGGGAGGCCGGCGGCGGACGACGCGGCGACGTCGACCACCCACGTGTCGGACTCGCCCCAGCGCGCGAACCCCAGGCCCTCGTACGTCGCGGGGACCCACGACGGGTTCCACGGCGAGTCGACGAAGCCGCGGTGCTCGGCGCCCGACGTGACGACCCCGCCGGACTGGTTCGGCAGCAGCGCCACCGGGCCGAACAGCTGCTCGTGGCCGTCGGCGCGCGCCTCGAGCGCCGCGACGAGCGCGGCGGCGGCGGCGTCGTCGGCGAACTCGGTCGCACCGAACAGCAGGGACCGGGCCCCGAGGCGCGCGTCGAGCCGCGCGTCGGTGTGGACCGTCGTGCGGCCCACCGCGCGCCCGGCCGCGTCGCGCACGAGCAGCAGCTCGACCGGCTCGGGGTGCGGCGACGTCCCGCGCCACCAGGACTCCACGGTCGACGCGAGCAGGGGCACCGCCAGGTGCCGCGGGTGCATCCGCAGGGGCAGGTCGAGGAAGTCGCGCAGGTCCGCGCGCGAGGCGACCGGCACGACGGCGAGGCCGCTCACGGCGCCCCGCCCGGGCGGCCCGCGTCGGCGAGGTGCACGCGGATGTACCCCCCGGTCCCGTGCCTGCGGTCGCGCGTGATCCACGTCATGAGGCGCCGGTGGGCCGGGATGCGCGCGAACAGCATCAGCGCGTCCCGGTCCGTGAAGAACGCGAGCGTCCCGAGCGTGAACGGGGGCTCCCAGTACACGCGGTGCCACACGTAGCCCGTCATGCGCCGCATGGCGGCGACCATGGGGTACCACTCGCGCGCGAGGACCGCCCACGAGTGCGGCCCGCGGTAGCGCGTGGCACCGAGGAACATCGCGCCGGCGCCGGCCGGGGTGCCGCGCGGGCCCACCGCCGGCGCGGCCGCCGACGCGGGCCGCGGGGTGCGGGCGCGACGCCCGCGGCGCGGCGGGGCCGGCGCGACGTCGGGCGGCACGCGCCCCTGAGCGCGCTCGGTGCTCGTCGGGGAGAACCGCTCGACGTGCGCCATGACGTCGCCCTCGGCGCGCCACACCCCGTTGGCGTAGCCGTCGGGGTCGGCGCGGAACGTGCGGACCCGGTCCCGCGCGAGGTCGAGACCCGCCGCGAAGCGCTCCGCGTCCGCCGGCGTCGCGAAGCACACCACCCGGCCGCGCACCGCACCCGCACCGTCGCGCGCCCGCAGCCCGACGCTCCAGACGTGGCCGTCGGCGGCGCGCGCCGCACGCCGGGTCGCTCGCACCCACGCCGCACCCGCGCGCGGTCGCTCCACGACCACGAGCGCGTCCGCCCGGGCCGGGGCGGGCGCCCGGGAGAAGTCGCGCGTGCGCATCAGGCCGTGCGCCCCGGGTGCGTCGTCGACGGGTCCCGGTCGCCGGCGTCGACGAGGTACACGTTCTTGATCTTCGAGCTGCCGCCCGCGAAGGGACCCGTGCCGTGGTCGTGGACGTGCACCCGCAGGTCGCCCGACGTCGGGTCCTCCTCGAGCGACTGCGCGACGTCGCGCGACACCGACGCGAGGTGCGCCAGCACGCCCGCCGCGGCCCGCTCGGCGAGGTCCGTCCGGTCGTCGGCGGTCACGTCCGCGTCCGCCCGCAGCTGCAGGTGGATCGCCGGGCGCTGCTCGTGGTCACCCACGTCGACGAGCGCCAGCTTGAACGACTCGATGACGGCCGCGTGCGGGTTGTCGAGGTACAGGCCGTTCTCGACGTCGAGGGGGTAGAGGTTGGCGCCCATGTAGGAGACGGTGGAGTCCTTGCGGCCGTACAGCAGCAGGAACGGCAGGCGCATCCGCTGGATCGCGTACGCGCGCTCGAAGCCGAACGCGAGCCGGTGGCGCTGCGGCTCGGGCAGCGCCGCGATCGCGGCCTTCATGGCGTCGAACGTGACGATCTGCGCCTCGTCGCCGATGTCGTACCGCAGCTTGGGGCTCATGATGTCGGCCGAGTTGAGCGTCACCAGCAGGTGCCGGTCCGCCGTGGTCTCCATGTACGTCTCGAGCGGGTTGTACTGGAAGACCATCGGCGTGCGCGTCTCGTCCGGCCCGAGCAGGGCGTCGCGCAGCGGGCCGCCGGCGGCGAGCGTGCGGCGCACCCACACGGCGAGGTCGCTCTCCCCCGCCATCCCGATGGTCAGGTCGGACGCGCCGTAGCCCGAGTAGACGCGGCCGAACCTGTCCTCCAGGTAGTCGCGCAGGCCCTCGGTCAGCGCCTCGCCGCCGACGAACCCGTTGAGGTCGTAGGCGTCCCAGTCGAAGCCGTCGGCGTCGAGCCGGTCGCGCAGGTGCTTGAGGAAGGGCGGGTAGGCGCAGACCAGGTAGGTGTACCGGGGGCCGAAGTGCCGCAGCGTGTCGACGATCTTGTCGATGTCCGGGCCGGTGTTCTTCACCATCGCGATGCGCGACATCGCGATGCCGGTGTTGGTGCCGGTGGCCCACGCGCCCATCGAGAACGCGTTGACCGCGAACAGCCGCCGCGTGCCGAACAGCGACGTCACGTACCCGGCGACGTTCTTGTGCACGGTCGCGAGCTCGCGCCGCGAGCGCATCCAGTTGTAGGGCGTGCCGGACGAGCCGCTGGACTCGTCGACCACGGTCCCGACCGTCTCGATGAACCCGTCCCAGCAGCGCACGTCCTCGGGGTACCGGTCGACGTACTCGTGCTTCGACGTCGGCCGGTAGGCCGTCAGGTCCCACCACCGGAACCGGAACCCCGCCTCGTCCACGTAGTGCCGGTAGGCCGGGACGTCGAGGTACGCGTGCTGGCAGATCATCCAGGCGTTGAGCCGGGCGAACCGCTCCATCGCCGGGTGGTAGTTGCGGGCCGTGAACCGCCACAGCGCCGGGTGCAGACGGTAGGCGCGGTACACCGTGGTCACGCCCCACGTGGCGATCCGCAGCGCGGCCTGCCGCAGCGCGCTCGTGCGCGGCGACGGCCCCGGCCGGGCGAGGGGGTCGCGTCGGTCGGTGGTCATGCGCACACCTTCGCCGATCGCGGACGCACCGGGGAGGGCGGGCGCACCATGCGGACACGTTTCACCCGGTCAGCCGCACGCCCGCCTCTCCCGCACCCCTCCGGCGGCGCGGTGTCCTGCTCAGCGCGGCGGCCACCCGCCCCAGCCGCCCGGCGCCGGCGCGGTGCCCGCAGTGGCGGTCGCGACGACGGTCGCCGCGGACGCGTCGCCCGGCGTCTCGTAGTACCCGCCCAGCACGGGCCCCGCGGCGGCACCGCCGACGGCGAGCCGGTACTGCGCCCCCGCGACGAGGGCGCTGCTGGACACCAGGACGTTGCCCTGGACCTTCATGGTCCGGAACGAGACGACGACCGTGCCGTCGGGCGCGAGCACGTGCATCAGCGTGCCGGCGGGCTGCTGCGAGCTGAGCGAGACCCACGTCTGGGGCGACGTGGTCGCCGGCGTGGCCACGTGCCCGCCGTGGCTCGTCCCGACGACGGTCCCGCCGGTGACCCGGAAGTCCCCGGTGACGTCCAGCGCGGAGTTCACCCACTCGGTCGAGCCGTCGACGTACACGGTGCCGCCCGAGATCGCGCCCGTCCCGTTGGAGTCCAGGCCGTCGCCGACGGCCGAGTGCAGCACGAGCCGGCCGCCGCTGACGGCGACGTGCACCCCGGGCAGGACGTCCATCGAGTCGGGCGCCGCGGGGTCGGCCGCGTTGACCGCGTCGTCGGTCGCCGTGACCTCGACCAGTCCGCCCGAGATCTCGACGACCTTCGACTCCAGCCCCTCGACGGACGTCCTGACGACCAGCGCACCGCCCGAGACCGCGAGCCGCTCGCCGGCGTCGATGCCGTCCTCCCCGGTCGCGAGCGTCGCGCTGCCGGACGCGACGCGGATCGTCCCGTCGGAGTGGACGGCGTCGTCGATCGCGTCCACCACGAGCGCGCCGCCGCCCAGCACGACCGACACGTCGCCCACGAGGCCCTTCGCGCCCTGTCCCGTCCCCGCGGCACCGCCGCCGGCGGTCACCCCGAGGTCCCCGCCCGAGACGACCACGTCGGACGCGGCCGTGACGCCGTCGTCCCCGGACGTCACGGTCGTCGTGCCGCCGGCGACGTGCACGAACCCGCCCTCGGGTGCGTCGTCGTCGGACTTCAGGCCGTCGCCGGTCGCCGTGACGTCGAGGACGCCGCCCGTCACCTGGAGGTAGTCCTTGCCGCGCACGCCGTCGTCGGCGGCGCGCACCGTGATCCTCCCGCCGGCGACCACCAGGCCGTCCTTGGACGCGATCCCGTCGTTGGCGTTGCCGACCACGGTCAGGGCACCGCCCCCGGCGATCGTGAGGTCCGCCGAGGAGAACAGCGCCGCGTTCGGCTCGTCCACGCCCTCGGGGTAGGTGTACGTCGCGGGGTCGGTCAGGGCGTTCGTCGAGCCGTCGGCGAGGACCACGGCCACCTCGCCCGCGTCGTGCACCTGCAGCGGCGACGTCGTGGTGGACGTGATCGAGGCGCCGTCGAGCACCACCCGGACGACGCCGTCGCCCGCCGACGCCACCACGAGCGCGCCGTCCGCGAGCGTGCCGCTGACGCGGTACGTGCCCGGCGCGGTGATGGTGACCGTGCCGCCGTCGGCGGTCGCACCGTCACCGGTCACGACCGCCGACGAGCCCGTCAGCTCGATCGTCGTCTCGCTGTCCGCGTCCCAGTCCAGCACGTGCGCGGTGTCGTGCACCGGCAGGTTGCCGGCGAGCGCGTCCTCCACCGCCGGCTCCGCCGCGCCCGCTGCGGGGGCGGTCCCGACCAGGCTCGTCACGATCAGCCCGGCGACCGCTGCGGCCGTGGTTCCTCGTCGCATCGTTGCTCCCTCGTCCCGTGTGCTGCCCGCACACGTGACCAGGGAAGCGGCTGACGCCCGTCGGCGTCTGGACCACGAAACGTTCAGGCTGTGCACCGAAAGTCCGGAGCGCGCCCGCGCAGCGTGCTCGGGGGCGCCGCTCAGTACAGGACGGCGCCCTTCGACGCCGACTGCACGAGCTTCTGGTACTTGCCGAGGACGCCGCGCGTGTACCGCGGCGGCAGCGGCGACCACCCGGCACGGCGCTGCGCGAGCTCGGCCTCGTCGACCAGCAGGTCGAGCGTCGCGTGGGCGACGTCGAGGCGGATGCGGTCACCGTCGCGGACGAACGCGATCGGGCCGGCGTCGACGGCCTCGGGCGCGATGTGACCGACGCACAGGCCCGTCGTGCCGCCCGAGAAGCGGCCGTCGGTCACGAGCAGGACGTCCTTGCCGAGGCCGGCGCCCTTGATCGCGCCCGTGATCGCGAGCATCTCGCGCATCCCCGGCCCGCCCTTGGGGCCCTCGTACCGGATGACGACGACGTCACCGGCCTGGATCGTGCCGTCCTCGAGCGCGTCGAGCGCGGCCCGCTCGCGCTCGAAGACGCGCGCGGTCCCCTCGAAGACGTCGGAGTCGAAGCCCGCGGACTTCACGACCGACCCCTCCGGGGCGAGCGACCCGGACAGGATCGTGATGCCGCCCGTGCGGTGGATCGGGTTGTCCAGCGCGCGCAGGATCTTGCCGTCGGGGTCCGGCGGGGCGATCTCGGCGAGGTTCTCGGCGACCGTGCGGCCCGTGACGGTCAGGCAGTCGCCGTGCAGCAGCCCGGCGTCGAGCAGGGCCTTCATGATGACGGGCACGCCGCCGACCCGGTCGACGTCGTTCATGACGTACCGGCCGAACGGCTTGAGGTCACCCAGGTGCGGCACGCGCGACGCGACCCGGCTGAAGTCGTCGAGCGTGAGGTCGACCTCCGCCTCGTGCGCGATGGCCAGCAGGTGCAGCACCGCGTTGGTCGACCCGCCGAACGCCATGACGACCGCGATCGCGTTCTCGAACGCCTCCTTCGTCATGATCTGGCGGGCCGTGATGCCGCGGCGCAGCATCTCGACCACGGCCTCGCCGGACCGGTGCGCGAACTGGGCGCGGCGCCGGTCCGCCGAGGGCGGCGCGGCCGACCCCGGGATCGACATGCCGATCGCCTCGGCGACCGACGCCATCGTGTTCGCGGTGTACATGCCGCCGCACGCGCCCTCGCCCGGGCAGATCGCGCGCTCGATGCGGTCGACGTCCTCGCGCGACATCAGCCCGCGCGCGCACGCCCCGACGGCCTCGAACGCGTCGATGATCGTCACGTCCTTCTCGGTGCCGTCCGACAGCTTGACCCAGCCCGGCATGATCGAGCCGGCGTAGAGGAACACCGACGCCAGGTCCAGCCGCGCCGCCGCCATGAGCATGCCGGGCAGCGACTTGTCGCAGCCCGCCAGCAGGACCGACCCGTCGAGCCGCTCGGCCATCATCACGGTCTCGACGCTGTCGGCGATGATGTCGCGGCTGACCAGCGAGTAGTGCATGCCCTCGTGGCCCATCGAGATGCCGTCGGACACCGAGATCGTGCCGAACTCCAGCGGGTACCCGCCGGCCGCGTGCACACCGTTCTTGGCGGCCTTGGCCAGCCGGTCGAGCGACAGGTTGCACGGCGTGATCTCGTTCCACGAGCTCGCGACGCCGATCTGCGGCTTCGCGAAGTCGTCGTCCCCGAGGCCGACGGCCCGCAGCATGCCGCGTGCGGCCGTCGCCTCGAGCCCGTCCGTCACCTGCCGGGAGCGGGGCTTGATGTCGATGCCCGGTGCCGGCGCGTCGTGCGATGAAGTCATGTCGCGACACTAGTCACGCAGCGCGTCGGACGCCGCCCGCCGCGGCGGTGCCAGGATGAGCGGGTGACCACGCCCTTCACCGCCCGCCGTCCGTCGTGGCTGATCGCGCCGCTGCTGTGCGCGGCGCTCCTGTCCGGGTGCTCGTCCGACGCGCCCGACGCGTCGGGCAGCCCGACCCCGGGCGCCACGGCCGACGCGCCGAGCCCCACCCCGTCGGCACCTGTCTCCGGCCCCGAGGCGGCGCCCGCGGCATCCGCCGACCCGGCCGGCCCCGAGGGGAGCTTCCGGACCTGGCTGGCCGCCAGCCGGGCGCCGGACGCCGCGACCGCGTGCGACCACATGACGCCCGAGCTCACGCAGCGCATGCTCGACCAGCTCACGGCGCAGGGGGTGCCCGGCGTCACCGACTGCGCGAGCCTCATCACGATGACCGCGGCCTTGTTCGCGGCGGCCGGCCAGCCGCCCGAGGCGGTGGTCGAGGTGCGCGAGGAGTCGGCCGACCGCGCCGTCCTGCACGTCACCTACGCGGCGGGCAGCTGCGGCCTGGTCGTCCTGCGCCCCGGGCCGGGGCACTGGCTGCTGGACGAGCGCTCGCAGGAGGAGTGCTGATGCCGGCGGCGCGCACCGGGACCACACCGCCGCCCGCCGCGCGGACGCACCGTGGGTGACGGGGCGGCCGTGCAGGTCGCGCAGGGCGTCGTCGACGCCGACTACTCCCAGGTCGAGCTCCACCTCGACGCGCCCGGCACCCTCGACCCCCGCGCGGACACCGGGCTCGCGAGCACGTGGGAGGACGGCTGGGTCGTCCTCACCGTGCCCCGGCAGCACGGGCGCGTGGCGTTCCGGATCGAGGTCCACGACCGGACGCCGACGGTGGACCCGGCGTGGGACGCCGTCGCCGAGCTGTCGTTGCGCGGCGGCGGCGCGGTCCGCGTCACGGGCTGGGCGGGTGCGGGTTCCGTCGACGGGCCGTTGCTGCCTGCCGTCGACATGCGGGCGCGCTACGCGGTCCGCGGCGGGCAGGACGGCAGCGAGCAGTTCAGGGCCGGGCGGTGGGACGAGGCGCCCGCCGAGAGCTACGTCGTCCAGCTGTGGCCCGCGGCGCCCGCACCCGCGCGCGTCGTCACGGCGAGCTCCCCGTGGAGCCAGTACTGGGCGTTCGGCCCGGAGGCGCAGGACGCCGTGCGGCGGCTGCGCGACGTCCCGGACCCTGAGCGCCTGGACCTGCTGCTCGACGCGGCACTGGACGCCCACCCCGAGGTCGCCGAGCACCTGCGCTCGGGTGACAGCCGCTACCGCGTGGGCATCATCCGGTACGCCCAGGAGCTGTTCCGCGTGGCCCACGCGGCCTACGCCGACCTGAGCCAGGACCACCACCGGCTGGCGCGCCTGATCGACGAGCGCGCCGAGGCCAGACCGCGGCGCTGACCGCCGTCACGGTGACGGGCAGGCTCGCGCCCCGGCGGGCGGACGGCGGCATCAGGCCCGTCGGCGCAGCCGGCTGACGTCGCGCACCGCGCCGCGGTCCGCGCTCGTCGCCATCGCCGCGTACGCCTGCAGCGCGGGCGACACGTAGCGGTCGCGGTCGACCGGCTGCCACGGGTTCTCGCTCGCCTCCATCTTGGCGCGACGCTCCGCGAGCACGGCGTCCGGGACGTTGACCCGGATGACGCGTGCCTCGACGTCGATCTCGATCTCGTCGCCGTCCTCGACCAGCCCGATGGTGCCGCCCGCGGCCGCCTCGGGGCTGACGTGCCCCACGGAGATGCCGCTGGACCCGCCCGAGAACCGGCCGTCGGTGATCAGCGCGCACACCTTGCCCAGGCCGCGACCCTTGATGAACGACGTCGGGTAGAGCATCTCCTGCATGCCGGGGCCGCCCGCGGGGCCCTCGTAGCGCACCACGACGACGTGACCGGGCTGGACCTCCTTGCGCAGGATCTTGTCGACGGCCTCGTCCTGCGACTCGCACACCAGCGCGCGACCCACGAAGTGGAAGACGTCGGGGTCGATGCCCGCGGTCTTGATGATCGCGCCGTCCGGCGCCAGGTTGCCCCGCAGCACCGCGAGCCCGCCCTCCACGGTGTAGGCGTGCGCGGCGTCGCGGATGCAGCCCGCGGCCGCGTCCGTGTCGAGCGACTCCCACACGTTCGACGTGGAGAACGCCTGCGTCGTGCGCACGCCGCCCGGCGCCGCGAGGAACAGGTCGCGCGCGCGCTGCGTCGCCGTGCCGCTGCGGATGTCCCAGTCGTCCAGCCACGCCCGCAGCGTCGGGGTGTGGACGCTGGTGACGTCGTGGTCGAGCA
Source organism: Cellulomonas avistercoris (assembly GCF_014836445.1). Taxonomy (GTDB): domain Bacteria; phylum Actinomycetota; class Actinomycetes; order Actinomycetales; family Cellulomonadaceae; genus Cellulomonas; species Cellulomonas avistercoris. The sequence goes on along the minus strand of NZ_JACSQV010000003.1, from coordinate 55,473 downwards.
GCCCGGCGCGGTCCAGCTCGCCCAGCAGCGCCGGGATGCCGCCGGCGCGGTGCACGTCCTCCATGTGGAAGTCCGGGTGGTTGGGCGCGACCTTCGAGAGGCACGGCACCCGGCGGCTGATGGTGTCGATGTCCTCGAGCGTGAACTCGAGCTCGGCCTCCTGCGCGGCCGCCAGGATGTGCAGCACCGTGTTGGTCGAGCCGCCCATCGCGACGTCGAGCGTCATCGCGTTGCTGAACGCCGCACGGTTGGCGATCGACCGGGGCGCGACGCTGTCGTCCTCGTCCTGGTAGTAGCGGCGCGCGAGGTCGACGATCGTGCGTCCCGCCTCGAGGAAGAGCTCGCGCCGGGCCGTGTGCGTCGCGAGCGTCGAGCCGTTGCCCGGCAGCGAGAGCCCGAGGGCCTCGGTCAGGCAGTTCATCGAGTTGGCCGTGAACATGCCCGAGCACGAGCCGCACGTGGGGCACGCGTTCTCCTCGACGCGGCCCAGCGCCTCGTCGGACACGTTGTCGTCGGCCGAGTAGTTGATCGCGTTGACGAGGTTGAGGTGCGTCTTCGCGACGCCGTCGGCCACCACGGCCTTGCCGGCCTCCATCGGCCCGCCGGACACGAAGATCACCGGGATGTTGAGCCGCAGCGCGGCGTTGAGCATGCCGGGCGTGATCTTGTCGCAGTTGGAGATGCAGACGATCGCGTCGGCGCAGTGCGCGTTCACCATGTACTCGACCGAGTCGGCGATGAGGTCGCGGCTCGGCAGCGAGTACAGCATGCCGCCGTGGCCCATCGCGATGCCGTCGTCGACCGCGATGGTGTTGAACTCCTTGGCGACGCCGCCGGCCTCGCGGATCGCGCCGGCCACCAGGTCACCCATGTCCTTGAGGTGCACGTGCCCCGGGACGAACTGCGTGTAGGAGTTCGCGATCGCGATGATCGGCTTGCCGAAGTCCTCGGTCGTCATGCCGGTCGCACGCCACAGCGCGCGAGCACCGGCCATGTTGCGACCGTGGGTCGAGGTACGAGAGCGCAGCGGACGGCTCAACGTGGGGTCTCCTTCGCACGGGGGCACGAGGTCACCTCTCGGGTGACGACCTCGACACGTTACGCCCGTGCCGCGGCGACGACGTCGGACGTCCGTCCAGTGATCCGCCGGCGACCGCTGCTCCGACCGCCGGCGGACGTCTCAGCGGACCGTGACGCCGGTCCAGCGCGGGTCGTCGATCGTCACGGGGTAGGTCTCCCCGGCGAGGTCGACGACGGCCTGCGTCTCGCGCTGCGCGCACGACGGCCCGACCCAGACCTCGAGCGCACCCGGCTCGACGACCCGGCGACCCGTGCGGTCGGTGAACGCGAGGCGAGCGGCGGGGACGGCGAGCTCGACCTCGACGCTCCGGCCGGGCTCGAGCTCGACCCGGCGGTAGCCGAGCAGCTGCGCCACGGGGCGCGTGACGCTCGCGACGACGTCCTTGCCGTACAGCTGCACGACGTCAGCACCCGCCCGGTCCCCGGTGTTGGTGACGGTCACGGTCACTCGCAGGCCCGCGTCGGTGGTGGCGCCGGGCGCCACCCGCAGGTCCGTGCGCGTGAAGGACGTGTAGGACAGCCCGTGGCCGAACGGCAGGGTCGGCACCGTGCTGAGGTTGGTGACGTCGCCGTCACCGCCCAGCGTCGGGTGCAGATAGGTGTAGGGCTGCGCACCCGCGGAGCGGGGCAGCGAGACCGGCAGGCGACCCGACGGGTTGACGCGGCCCGTCAGGACGCCGGCGACCGCGTTGCCGCCCTCCTCCCCCGGGAAGAAGGCCTGCACCGCTGCGGCGCAGCGCCCGAGCGCCCAGTCCACCGCGTACGGGCGTCCCGTCAGCATGACGAGCACGACGGGCGTGCCGGTCGCCAGGACGGCCTCGACGAGCTCGCGCTGGACGCCGGGCAGCTCGAGGTCGTCCCGGTCGCAGCCCTCGCCGACCGTGCCACGGCCGAACAGCGCGGCATGGTCGCCGACCACGAGCACCGCGACCTCCGCGGCGCTCGCCGCGGCGACGGCCGCCTCGAAGCCCGAGCGGTCGTCGTCGTCCACCGCGCAGCCGGGCGTGTACGAGACGTCGCCGCCGTGCTCGCGGCGCAGGGCCTCGAGGACGGTGGGCGTCTCGATCCCGACGACCGCGTCCGGGTGGTGCGCGAGCACGTGGTTGAGGAAGGAGTAGCAGCCGAACAGCGCGGCGGCACGGTCGGCGTTCGGGCCGATCACGGCCACACGGGCATCTGCCGCGAGGGGCAGCGCGCCGTCGTTCGTGAGCAGCACGAGCGAGCGCTCGGCGAGCAGCGCGGCGACCTCGCGGTGCGCCGGGGAGTCCAGGTCGACCTCGGTGGGCGGCTCGTCCTCGAAGGTCGCGTCGAGCAGGCCCAGCGCCTCCTTCTGGGCCAGTGCCCGCAGCACGGCACGGTCGACGAGCGCCTCGTCGACCGTCCCGGCGCGGACGGCGGCGGCCAGCGGCGCGAGGTACGCGTCACCCGTCGGCAGCTCGATGTCGACGCCCGCGGCGAGCGCCTGCCCGGCCGCGTCGCCGAGGTCGGACGCGACGTGGTGCAGCAGCTGGAGGAACGCGACGCCGAAGTAGTCGGCGACCACCGTGCCGTCGAAGCCCCAGCGCTCGCGCAGCAGACCGGTCAGCAGGTCGGGGTCGGCCGCGACGGGCACGCCGTCGATGCCGGCGTAGGAGTGCATGACCGAGCGCACCCCGCCGTCGAGGACACCCATCTCGAACGGCACGAGCAGGACGTCGGCCAGCTCGCGACGGCCGATGTGGACCGGGGCGAAGTTGCGGCCGGACTGGGAGGCCGAGTACCCGACGAAGTGCTTGAGCGTGGCGTGGACACCCGTCGACTGCAGGCCGCGGACGTACGACGTGCCCAGCGTGCCGACCAGGTACGGGTCCTCGGAGATGCACTCGTCGACGCGACCCCAGCGGGGGTCGCGGATGACGTCCAGCACGGGGGCCAGCCCCTGGTGGATCCCGAGCTCGCGCATGGACCCGCCGATGAGCTCGCCCATGCGCGTGACCAGGTCGGCGTCGAAGGACGCACCCCAGGCCAGCGGGGTCGGGAACGTCGCCGCACCCCATGCGGACAGCCCGGTGAGGCACTCCTCGTGCACGAGGGCCGGGATCCCGAGCCGGGTCTCGTTGACGAACCAGCGCTGCTTGGCCCAGAGCCAGGCGGCGCGCTCGGCCGCGTCGACCGGTCGGGTGCCGTAGACGCGCGTGAGGTGGCCGAGCCCGTCCTGGATCGCCTCGTCGAGCCCGCGCGGCGCCTCGAACTCGCCCTGGAGGGGGGCCACGGCCTCGCCCTCGCTCTTCTCCCAGAAGCCGACGATCTGGGCCAGCTTCTCGTCGAGCGTCATGCGGGCCAGGAGGTCGCGCACCCGCTCCGAGACCTGGATGCCGACGGGCAACTCGAGCTGAGTCACTGGACTGTCTCCTTCAGGTGCGCGTCCGCCACGATGCGGGCACAGGCGGACCGGGGCCCCCCCCGCCCGGCGCGGGGCCCCCGGACACGCCAGGGTGGGGATGTCAGGGGGAAGGGCTCAGCCCTTCACGGCCCCCTGCAGGCCGCTGACGATCCGCTTCTGCATCGTCAGGAAGAACACCAGCGCCGGGATGACCGCGAGCGAGGTGAACGCGAGCACACCGGCCGTGTCGGCCGAGTGCTCGGTGGAGAAGTCCGCGACGCCGAGCGGGAGCGTCTTGAGCGCGGGGTTGTTGAGGAAGAGCAGCGGGAGCAGGTAGCCGTTCCAGGAGCCCACGAACGCGAGCACACCGGTGGTCACCATGCCCGGTCCCGACAGCGGGACCAGGATCCGCCAGAAGAAGCCGATGCGCGACGCACCGTCGAGCATCGCCGCCTCCTCGAGCTCGTTGGGCAGCGCCATGAGGAACGGCCGCAGGATGACGATCGTCATCGGCAGCGCGAACGCCGCCTGCGGCAGCGCCACACCCCAGTAGGTGTTGGTCAGCCCGAGCTCGCGGACCATGAGGAACAGCGGGATGATCGCGACCGTGAGCGGGAACATCAGACCCGCGACGAACACGTTGAAGAGCGCCTGGCGGCCCTTGAAGCGGTACCGCGCGAGCGGGTAGGCCGCCATGACGCCCGCGATCACCACGAGCGCCGTGGTGACGCCGGCGATGATGAGCGAGTTCAGCGCGTACTGCCAGAAGCTCCCCGACGTCAGGACGCCGACGTAGTTGTCGAAGATCCACGGGTTCGGCAGGCCGACCGGGTTCGCACCCAGCTGGCCGTTCGAGCGGAAGCCGCTGAGCACCGCGTACACGACGGGTGCGAGCGTGATCCCCGCGACCAGGACGGACGCGACGTAGACCCACGGGCTGATCGAACGGCGGCGCTGGGAACCCGAACGGGCGGCTCCTCGCGTGCCGCGCGAGGGCGGGGCGACGACGGAGGTCATCGGGACACCTTCTTCCGGCGCTGCTTCGGCTTGTCGTCACCAGAGTCGCGGTTCAGGACGAACGCCTGGAACAGGCCCGCCAAGATGAACGAGATGACGAAGAGGATGATCGCGACCGCGGACGAGTAGCCGTACTGGCTGCGCTCGGTGCCCTGACGGATGAGGTAGGTCGCCATGGTGACGGTCGCGTTGTCCGGACCGCCCTTGGTGAGGATCCACACCATGTCGAAGAGCTGCAGCGATCCGATCATCGACAGGAACATCCAGGTGCGGATGGTCGGGCCGAGCAGCGGGATCGTGATCTTGCGCTGCGTCTGCCACCAGCTCGCGCCGTCGATCGACGCGGCCTCGTGGAGCTCCTCGGGGACGCCCTGGAGGCCGGCGAGGAGCAGGACGATCGCCAGACCGCAGTACTTCCAGGTGAGCACACCCATGACGGTCCACAGCGCGACGTTCGGGTCACCGACCCACGCCTTGGCGAACCCGCCGAGCCCGATGCCCTCGAGGAACGCGTTGACGCCACCCTGCGGCTGCAGCAGCAGCTTCCAGATGACACCCGCGACGACCTCGGCCAGCACGTAGGGCACGAACACGATGACGCGCATCGCGGTCTGCCCCGGGAACTTGCGGTTCAGCAGCAGCGCGATCAGCAGGCCGATCGGGAGCTGGATCGCGATCGAGAGGGCCGCGATCGTCAGGTTGTTGGTCACGGCGCGCTGGAAGATCGTGTCGCCGAGCGCCATGACGTAGTTCTGGAGACCGACGAAGTTCTCCATCGGCCCGAGGCCGTTCCAACGGAACACGGAGTAGCGGGCGGCCTGGACGACCGGCACCACCACGAAGAGGGCGAAGAGCAGCAGTGCCGGGGCCACGAAGAAGAAGATCTCGAGGCGCTTGCGCCACTCGTTGGACGACGCTCCGCGCCCCCGCGGCCCAGGGGCCACCGACCAGGCCGTGGCCTGGCCGGTGGCACCCGGGTTCACTGCGGTGGCGGCAGCAGTCCTGGTTGCGTGCCCCCCGCGGGGGGTCAGGTCTCCTGCCACGTCGGTCACTTCTCGAGGTCAGCCGCGGCCTGGGTCGCGTCGACGACGCCCTGAGGCGTCCCGCTCCCCGCGAACACGGACACGATGGCCTCGTTCATGGCGCCACCGATGTTCTCGCCGAACTGGGTGTCGAAGTACAGCTGGACGTACGGCGCGTCGTTACGGAACGACAGGAGCTGGGCCAGCTCGGGCGCTGCGACGAAGGCCGTGGCCGCCGGGAGCGTCGGGAGACCCATGTCGAGCTCCGCGAAGCCCTTCTGCACGTCGTTCGAGAGCATGAACTCGATGAAGTCCACGCAGACGTCGGGCGCGTCCTGCGAGCACGCCCACGCGTCGCCGCCACCGAGCTGCGCGGCGGGGTCACCCTCGCCACCCTCGACCGAGGGGAAGGGGAACCAGGCGGTGTCCTCGCCGAGGCCCTGCTCGTCCTCCGTCAGGCCCTGCATGACGCCGGGCTCCCAGTGACCGGCGAGCTCCATGGCGACCTTGCGGTTCGCGAGGAGACCGGACGCCGACTCGGGCGTGCCCTGGGCCTCGGTGCCGAGGAAGCCCGTGTTGAACGGCTCCTTCGACACGAGCTCGGCCAGGCTGTCGCCCGCACGGACCCAGCAGTCGTCCGAGAAGTCGAGCGTCTGCGACGCCTCGGCGATCGTGTCCTGCGAGCACTGACGCAGCGCGAAGTAGTACCAGTAGTGCGCTGCCGGCCACGCCGAACCCGCACCGACCGACACGGGCTCGATGCCCGCGGCCTTCAGCGCGTCGACGGCGGCGTAGAAGTCCGCCATCGTCTTGGGCGGCTCGGTGATGCCCGCCTGAGCGAACATCGACTTGTTGTACCAGAAGCCGACGACGCCCATCGAGAACGGCAGCGAGTACACGCGGTCCTCGACGGTCCAGCCGGCGACCGAGCCCTCGATCGCCGAGATGGTGTCCGCGGCGGAGTCGGTGATGTCCTTGGTGAGGCCGGCGGCGACGTGCGCCTTCAGCTCGCCGCCACCGCGCTCCATGTACACGTCGGGTGCGTCACCCGTCTGGAACGCCGCGTCGAGCTTGGTCAGCATGTCCTCGTGCTGGAGGGCGGTGACCTCGATCGTCACGCCAGGGTGGTCCGACTCGAACTCGTCGGCCAGCTGGTCGTAGTAGTCCTTGCCGGCACCGGTGTTGGAGTTGTGCCACCACGACAGGGTGACGTTCTCGCCGGAACCTTCAGTGGCGTCGTCGCTGCCGCTCCCGGAGCTGCAGGCGGTGGCGATCATCGCTACCGCTGCGCCGAGCGCGACCGCGCGCAGTGCCGCAGTCCTCTTCATCTTTGAATCTCCTCGTCGTCGCTGAGAGGTCGGACGGCGCCTAGGTTGACAGTGGTCCAGGAGCGGTGTCAATCGATGTCGATAACGTTATCGACACGATGTCCTATGATCACCGCGTGGACTCGCTCCCCCGCGTCAAGATGGCCGATGTCGCCCGAACTGCCGGGGTCTCCGTCGCCACTGTCTCCAAGGTCGTCAATGGTCGCTACGGCGTATCGCAGCGCACACTTGAGCGAGTTCAGGAGGTGATCGCGGACCTGGGCTACGAGGCGAGCCTCGGCGCGCGGTCGCTGCGGTCGTACCGGACCAACGTCCTGGGCATCCTCGTCGCGGAGTTCGAGCCCTTCTCCGCCGAGCTCCTCAAGGGCGCCGGCACCGCGGTCACGGCCACCGGGTACGAGCTGCTCGCCTACTCCGGTGGTGGCGGCTCGGCCGAGGTCGGCTGGGAGCGGCGCTACCTGTCGCGGCTGTCCGGGACGCTCATCGACGGCGCGATCATCGTGACGCCGACCGTCGTCGAGGCGCGCCCCGGCGTGCCCGTCGTCGCGGTCGACCCGCACGCCGGCCCGACCGGCCTGCCCACCGTCGACTCGGACAACCTCGCAGGTGCGGTGCTCGCGACCCGGCACCTGCTCGAGCTGGGCCACCGCCGGATCGCGTTCCTCGGCGGGCGCCCGGACCTCGCGTCCGCACGGCTGCGTGACCAGGGGTTCCGCAGCGCCATGGCCGATGCCGGCGTCCCCGTCGACGAGACCCTCGTCGGCATGGGCGACTACCGACGGGGCGCGTCGCAGGAGCCCGCGCGGGCCCTGCTGGACCGTCCGGACCGCCCCACCGCGGTGTTCGCGGCCAACGACCTGTCGGCCCTGGCGGTCCTGGACGTAGCCCAGGCGCTCGGGCTCGAGGTGCCCGAGGACCTGTCCGTGATCGGCTTCGACAACGTGCCCGAGTCGGCGCTCAGCTCGCCGCCACTGACGACCGTCGCCCAGCCGCTGCAGGCCATGGGCGCGGCCGCGCTGCACCTGCTGGTCGACCTCATCGCGGGCACCGACGTCCAGACGCACCGTCGGCTGCCGACCGAGCTCGTGCCCCGCGCCTCCACGGCACGGCCCCGCCAGGGCTGACCGACACGCCCGGCTCGGACGCGCGACCGGGTGAACTTCTCGCGCGGCCGGCGACGCCCCGGCTCGGTGACGCCCCGCCTCAGTGACGCGCCGCGATCTCCTCGTCCGTCTCCGCGCCCTCGCGGATGCGCCGGGTCACCCACGGCGCGAGCGCGAACATGACCCCCGCCACCACGAGCGTGACGAGCCCGATGCCGCCGAAGAACGTGGTCCGGCTCATCCCGTCGGTCGCGGTGATGAGCTGCGCCGTGATCGCCTGGCCCGCCGCGGGCGCCAGGAACCACAGCGCCATCGCCTGGCCGCGGAACGCCAGGGGCGCGAGCAGCGTCGTGGCCGCGAGCCCGACGGGTGACAGGCACAGCTCGCCGAGCGTCTGCACGACGTAGACCACGACGAGCACCCACCACGGCGAGCGACCGTCGCCGGCCACGGCGGACGCCACCGCGAGGAACACGAAGCTCAGCGCCGCGAGGGTCAGGCCGATGGCGAACTTCACGGCGGTCGACGGCCGGTCCCCCAGCCGGACCCACAGCCACGCGAACACGGGCGCGAGCACGATGATGCTCGCCGGGTTGACCGACTGGTACAGCACGGGCGAGATCGTGAACCCGAGGACGTTCGTGTCGGTGTGGTCGCGGGCGTACTGCGAGAGCGTGTTCGAGGCCTGCTCGAAGATCATCCAGAAGAGCATGGCGGCGACGAACAGCGGGATGTACGCCGTGAGGCGCGAGCGCTCGGCCGCGTTGACCCGCGGCGAGCGGAACATCACGAGGAACATCACGACCGGCGCCGCGAACGCGAGGTAGGACAGCGCGTCGATGACGACGCCGAGGACGCCGGCCTCCTGCGAACCGGGCCGGGCGACGACCCACGCGAGCCCCGTCGCGGCCGCGACGGCCAGGGCGATCAGCAGCCCCATGCGCACGACCCGCGGCCGGTCGGCGGGCGTCAGCGGGTTCGGCACGGTGTCGCCCGCGCCGTGCAGCGCGCCCCGCCCGAGGACGAACGCCACCAGCGCGAGCCCCATGCCGACGGCCGCGACCGAGAACCCTGCGTGGTACCCGCCGATCTCGCGGGCGATCTGCACGACGAACGGCGCGGAGAACGAGCCGATGTTGATGCCCATGTAGAAGATCGAGAAGGCCGAGTCGCGGCGCGGGTCGTCGCGGCGGTACAGCTCGCCGACCATGCTCGACACGTTCGGCTTGAGCAGGCCGGTGCCCAGCGCGACGAGGACGATGCCCAGGTAGGCGGTCCAGTGCGCGGGGACCGCGAGGCTCACGTGCCCGGCCGCGATGACGACACCGCCGGCGAGCACGGCGCGCCGGGCACCCATCACGCGGTCGGCCGCCCAGCCGCCGACGACCGTCACCAGGTAGACGGCCGAGCCGTACACGGCCACGAGCGCGGCGCCCGTCGCGTCGTCGAGGGCGAGCCCCTCGTTCGCGAGCGTGTCGGTGAGGAAGTAGAAGAGGATCGCCCGCATGCCGTAGTAGCTGAACCGCTCCCACAGCTCGGTCGTGAAGAGCGTGAACAGCCCGAACGGGTGCCCGAAGAACTCCCGGGCCGGGCGGGCTGCGAGGCCGGGGGCGTCGTCGCCTGCCTGGATGTCCGCGGCTTCGCTCATCGGACCATCGTGTCCTCGCCCCGTCCGTCCCGCACCCCGGGGCGACGTCACCGGTGTCAACAGGTTGACACAGCGGGAGTCAACCGGTTGACTCCCCTGTCGTGAGCACCTCCGACGACCACCCGCTCGGCGACCGCCTCACCGTCACGCTGCACCAGCTCGTCGGCGTCGTCGACGAGTACGCGGACGACCTGCTGCGCGCCGAGCACGGCCTCACCCTCAGCCAGTACGTCTTCCTCGCCACGCTGTCGAACCTCGACCACCCCGACATCACGACCCTCGCCCGGTGCCTGCGCGTCACCAAGGCCGCCGTCAGCAAGCGCGTGGGGTCGTTCGTCGACGCCGGCTGGGTCCGCACCCTGGGCGACCCCGCCCACGCGCGGCGTGTCGTGCTCGACCTGACCCCCGCCGGACGCGCGCTCGTCGACGTCGCCGGGCAACGGCTCGAGCACGAGGTCACCGCGGCGTTCGCGCACGTCCCGCAGGTCGACCTGACCGCCCTGCACAGCGACCTGACGACCGTCCTGGAGGCGATGCGCCGCGCACTGGCGGCGCGGGTCCCGGACTCCCCGCACGTCTGACACCACCCGGAGGTCCCGTGCACGTCCTCGTCCTCGTCGGCCACCCGCTGCGCGGCTCCCTCACGCACGCGCTGGCCCAGGCGTACGCCGACGCCGCCCGGGCCGCGGGCGCGCACGTGCGCGTCCTCGACCTCGCGACGACGCCCTTCCCGCACGACCCCGTGCGCCGCGCCGACCTCGCCGCGCACGACGGCACCACGGACCACCTCGACCCGGTCGTGGCCGGGCTCGTCGCGCAGGTCCGCGAGGCCGACCACCTCGTGGTCCTGCACCCGCAGTGGTGGGGTTCCTACCCGGCGGTGCTCAAGGCCTTCCTCGACCGCGTGCTGCTGCCCGGGATCGCCTTCCGCTACGGCACCGGGCTGCTCCCCCGCCGCCTGCTGCGCGGCCGCACGGCCCGCACCTTCATGACGATGGACGCGCCGCGCGCCTGGAACGTGCTGGCCTACCGGGACGCCGCCGGCGCGTCGCTCGGGCAGGCGACGCTCGCGTTCTGCGGGTACCGGCTCGTGGGTCGCACGACCTTCCCGTCCGTCCGGACCTCGACTCCGGCGCGTCGCGAGCGGTGGCTGGCCGACGCCGCGCGGCTGGCCCGCCGGGACGTCGCACGGCTCGCGCGCACGCATGCGCGCCGCGCGGCCGCACCCGCCGCGCTGCCGGCGACCTGAGCACGCGGTCCCGACGCGCCCCGGCTGCGGCCACGGGATAACGTGCCGCGTGGCGACGATCTGCTGGTTCCGGCGCGACCTGCGCCTGGCCGACCACCCCGCGCTGGTCGCCGCGACCGCACAGGCCCGCGCGCACGGCGACGAGGTGGTCGCGCTCTACGTCGTCGACCCCGCACTGTGGCGGTCGTCGGGCGCACCGCGGCTCGCGTACCTGGCCGCGTCGCTGCGCGCGCTCGACGACGCGACGGGCGGGCGGCTGGTCGTGCGCCACGCGCGCGCCGAGCAGGCCGTGCCCGACGTCGCACGCGCGGTGGGGGCGTCGTCGGTGCACGTCAGCGCCGCGACCGAGCCGTACGGCCGGCGCCGGGACGACGCGGTCGAGGCCGCCCTGGGCGCCGTCCCGCTGGTCCGGACCGGCTGCCCCTACGCGGTCGCGCCCGGGCGGCTGCGCACCGGGCAGGGGACCCCGTACCAGGTGTTCACGCCGTTCCGCACGGCCTGGCTCGACCACGGCTGGCACGCGCCGGCACCGCGGCCCCGCGCGGTGCCGTGGGCGACGCTCGCGTCCGACGGCGTCCCGGATGCGCCCCCGACCGCTGCCGCGCTGCCCCGCGCGGGCGAGCAGGCCGCGCGCGAGCGGTGGCACACGTTCCTGCGCGCGGACCTGGCCGGGTACGACGTCGACCGCAACCGGCCCGACCTCGACGTCACGTCCTGGATGTCCGCGCACCTCAAGCACGGCGAGATCCACCCGCGGACCATGCTCGCCGACCTCGCGGCGGCGGGCGCGGCGGCGGCGCGCGACGGGGACGGAGCACTCGCGGCGTCGGTGGCGACGTACCGCTCGGAGCTCGCGTGGCGCGAGTTCCACGCGGACGTCCTGTGGCACCGGCCCGACGCGGCGCAGCGGTCCCTGCGCCCGGTCGTCCCGTAGGACGCGTGGGCGACCGGCCCCGACGCCGACCGGCTGTTCGAGGCGTGGGCCGAGGGGCGCACCGGGTACCCCCTGGTGGACGCGGGGATGCGCCAGCTGCGCGCGCAGGCGTGGATGCACAACCGGGTGCGCATGGTGGTCGCGTCGTTCCTGGTCAAGGACCTGCACATCGCCTGGCAGCGCGGCGCCGCGCACTTCATGGACCGGCTCGTCGATGGCGACGTGCCGCAGAACCAGCTCAACTGGCAGTGGGTCGCGGGGACGGGACGCGATGCCGCGCCCTACTTCCGCGTCTTCAACCCGGTCACGCAGGGTCGCACGTTCGACCCCGACGGCATGTACGTGCGGCGCTGGGTGCCCGAGCTGCGCGACGTGCCCGGCGGCGCCGTCCACGAGCCGTGGAAGCTGCCCGACGGCGTGCCGGCGGGCTACCCCGAGCGCGTCGTGGACCACGCCCGTGAGCGCGAGGTGGCGCTGGCCGACCACGCGCGCCGTCCCACCTGAGCCACCTGCGTCAGGTCCGCGCGACCTGGTTGGTGGGCGGCTCCCCCGCGAGCAGCGCCGTCAGCTGGCGCCGCACGAGCGCGGCCACCCGCGGGAACGTCGCGTCCGTGTTGCCGCCCTGGTGGGCGGTGACCAGCACGTTGGGCGCGCGCCACAGCGGGTGGTCGGACGGCAGGGGCTCGGGGTCGGTGACGTCCAGCGCGGCGCGCAGCCGCCCCGCCGTCAGCTCCGCCAGCAGCGCGTCACCGTCCACGACCTTGCCGCGTGCGACGTTGACGAGCAGCGCGCCGTCCTTCATCCGCGCGAGGGCGCGGGCGTCGATCAGGTGGTACGACGTGCGGTCGAGCGGGATCGCCAGCACCACGACGTCGGCGTCGGGGAGCAGGTCCGGCAGCTCGTCGACACCGTGCACGTGGCCGTCGACGTCGTCGCGGGCCGTGCGGGCGACGCGCACGAGGTCGACCTCGAACGGCCGGAACCGCGCCACGATCGCCTGCCCGACGGACCCCTGCCCGACGACCAGCACCCGCCGGTCCGCCAGCGACGGACCGAACGGGTTGTCCCAGCGCCCCTCCCCCATGGCGCGCACCGCACGGGGCAGGCCGCGCTGCACCGCGAGCGTCAGCCCGACGGCCAGCTCGGCCGTCCCCGCGTCGTGCACGCCCCGGCCGTTGCACAGCACCACACCGGGCGGCAGGTGCGGGCGCGCGTGCTCGTAGCCCGCGCTCGGCAGCTGCACCCAGCGCAGCCGGGGCAGGCCGTGCAGCACGTCGAACCCGCCCGGCCGCACGAAGTAGTGCGGCACCACGACGAGCTCGACCTCGCGCGCCGTGGCGGCGTCGAGCGGCCCGCTCAGGTCCCAGCGGACCAGCCGCAGGTCGTCGGCGTGCGCGGCGGCGAGGTCGTCCAGGCGGTGCAGCAGGTCGTCGTCCGGGACGGTGGCGGTCAGCACGGTCGCCGTCAGCCGCCCGTGCGGCCGGCGCGGTACTCGTCCTCGAGCATCGACATCACGACGGCGTCGCACCAGCCCGCACCGTCGCGGTACGCGTCCCGGCGGCGGCCCTCGCGGCGGAACCCGATGTTCTCGTACAGGGAGATCGCGCGCGTGTTGATGCTCAGCGCCTCGAGCTCGACGCGGTGCAGCCCGAGCCCGTCGAACGCGAACCCGAGCACCAGCTCGATCGCCTCGGTGCCGTAGCCGCGGCCGCGGTAGGCGGGGCGCATGGCGAGGCGCAGCCCGGCGCACCGGACGTCCTCGTCGATGTCGTTGAGGACGATCTCACCGTGGTACTCGTCGTCCGCGCTGGTGGTGACCGCGAAGTCGTAGCGCCCCTGCGCCTCCTCGCGGCTCGCGCACCACGCGTGGACCTCGTCCTGGGTGAACACGCGCGTCGTCCCCGTCAGACGGTTGCCCTCGGAGTCCGTGAGCATGTCCCACATCGCCTCGGCGTCGTCGGGCCGGATCGGTCGCAGGACGATCATCTCGCCCTGCAGGCTCGGCTTCTGCATCGTGACCTCCGTCGGCTCGCCATCGGTGCCTCCGCGTGGGACACCACCACCGACTGCCCTCCGGCGTGCGTCGCATCGTACAAATCCCGTGTGACCGGGACGTTGCGACACGACGCACGCCGCAGGTGCACGTCGGCGCTCCCGCTCAGCCCTGCAGACGCTCCAGCACGAGCTCGCGGACACGCCCGGCGTCCGCCTGCCCGCGGGTCGCCTTCATGACCGAGCCGATGATCGCGCCCACGGGTCCCAGGTTGCCGCCGCGGATCTTCTCCGCGATGTCGGGCTGGGCCGCGAGCGCGGCGTCGATGGCCTCGAGCAGGGGGCCGTCGTCCGACACGACTTCGAGCCCGCGCGCCACGACGACCTGCTCCGGGTCGCCCTCGCCGGCCAGGACGCCCTCGAGCACCTGCCGCGCGAGCTTGTCGTTGATCCGCCCGGCGTCGACGAGCTGCTGCAGCGCGCCGATCTGCGCGGGCGTGATCGGCAGGTCCGCGAGCTCGACCTCCTGCTGCTTGGCGGTCCGGGCCAGCTCGCCCATCCACCACTTGCGGGCGGCGGCCGGGCTCGCGCCCGCCTCGACCGTGGCCTCGATGAGCTCGATCGCACCGGCGTTGACGACGTCGCGCATCTCGGCGTCGGCGTAGCCCCACTCGCCCTGCAGGCGGCGGCGTCGCGCGGCCGGCAGCTCGGGCAGGGCGGCGCGGATCTCCTCGATCCACGCGCGGTCCGGGACGATCGGCACGAGGTCCGGCTCGGGGAAGTACCGGTAGTCCTCGGCGTCGGACTTCACGCGCCCGGCGGTCGTGATGCCGGTGTCCTCGTGCCAGTGCCGCGTCTCCTGCACGATCGTGCCGCCCGCGTCGAGGATGGCCGCCTGGCGGCTGATCTCGTAGCGCACGGACCGCTCGACCGACCGGAACGAGTTGACGTTCTTGGTCTCGGTGCGGGTGCCCAGCGCGGACTGCGGCGTCGGGCGCAGCGAGACGTTGACGTCGGCGCGCACGTTGCCGCGCTCCATGCGCGCCTCGGAGACGCCCAGCGCACGGAAGATGTCGCGCAGCGTCTGGACGTACGCGCGCGCCACCTCGGGCGCCCGCTCGCCGGCGCCCGTGATGGGCCTGGTGACGATCTCCACGAGCGGCACGCCGGCACGGTTGTAGTCGACCAGCGAGTACTCCGCGCCGTGGATGCGCCCGGTGGCGCCGCCGACGTGCGTGTTCTTGCCGGCGTCCTCCTCCATGTGCGCGCGCTCGACCTCGACACGGAACACCGTGCCGTCCTCGAGCTCGACGTCGACGAAGCCGTCGTACGCGATGGGCTCGTCGTACTGCGACGTCTGGAAGTTCTTCGGCACGTCCGGGTAGAAGTAGTTCTTGCGGGCGAACCGGCAGGACTCCGCGATCGAGCAGTTCAGCGCCAGCCCGATGCGGATGGCGTACTCGACGGCCGTGCCGTTGACCGCCGGCAGCGCGCCGGGCAGCCCCAGGCTCGTCGGCGTGATCTGCGTGTTCGGCTCCTCGCCGAAGAACTGCTCGGCACCGTCGAACATCTTGGTCCGGGTGCCCAGCTCGACGTGCACCTCGATGCCGATGACCGGGTCGAACCGGGCCACCGCGTCGTCGTAGTCGACCAGGTCGACGTCGGTCGTCGTGCTCATCAGGCTGCCCCTCCGGCCAGCTCGGGGGCGCGGCCCAGCAGCGGGCCCTCCCAGCTCGTCTCGAGCAGCGCCTCGAGCGCCGCTCCCACCCGGTACAGGCGGGCGTCCTCGCGCGCCGGCGCGAGGATCTGGAAGCCCACCGGAAGACCGTCGTCGGACAGCCCGTTCGGCAGCGACATGCCCGGCACCCCGGCGAGGTTGGCCGGGATCGTCGCGACGTCGTTGAGGTACATCGCCAGCGGGTCGTCCAGCTTCTCGCCCAGCTTGAACGCCGTGGTCGGCGCCGTCGGGGACACCAGCACGTCGGCCGCCTCGAACGCCGCCGCGAAGTCGCGCTGGATGAGCGTGCGGACCTTCTGCGCCGAGCCGTAGTAGGCGTCGTAGTAGCCCGCGCTCAGCGCGTAGGTGCCGAGGATGATGCGCCGCTTGACCTCGTCACCGAAGCCCTGGCCGCGCGTGGCGGCCATGACGCGCTCCGCGGTGACCGGGCCCTCGGACGGCTCGACGCGCAGACCGAAGCGCATGCCGTCGAACTTCGCGAGGTTGCTCGACGCCTCCGCGGGGAGGATCAGGTAGTACGCGGCCAGCGCGTACGCGAACGAGGGGCAGGACACCTCGACGACCTCGGCACCCGCGCCGCGCAGCGCGTCCAGCGACTCCTCGAAGCGCGCGAGCACGCCCGGCTGGTAGCCCTCGCCCTGCAGCTCGCGGATGACACCGACCTTCACGCCGCGCAGGTCGCCGCCGGCGCCGGCACGCGCCGCCGCGACGTAACCCGTCGCCGGGTCGGTCAGCGACGTCGAGTCGAGCGGGTCGTGCCCGCCGATCAGCTCGTGCAGCAGCGCCGAGTCGAGGACCGTGCGCGTGCACGGTCCCGCCTGGTCGAGGCTGCTCGCGAGAGCGATGAGACCGTAGCGGGACACGCTGCCGTACGTCGGCTTGACGCCGACGGTGCCCGTGACGGCCGCGGGCTGGCGGATCGAGCCGCCGGTGTCCGTGCCGATCGCCAGGGGCGCCTCGTACGCCGCGACGGCCGCGGCCGACCCGCCGCCGGAGCCGCCCGGGATCCGCTCGAGGTCCCACGGGTTGTGCGTGTTGCCGTAGCCCGAGTGCTCGGTGGACGAGCCCATCGCGAACTCGTCCATGTTCGTCTTGCCGAGGATCGGCAGGCCCGCGGCCTTGAGGCGCTGGACCAGGGTCGCGTCGTAGGGCGGCACCCAGCCCTCGAGGATGCGCGAGCCGGCGGTCGTGGGCAGGCCGCGCGTCACGACGACGTCCTTGACCGCGATCGGGACGCCCGCGAGCGCGTGCAGGTCCTCGCCCGCGGCGCGGCGAGCGTCGACGTCCGCCGCGGTGGCCAGCGCCTCCTCGCCCGCGACGTGCAGGAAGGCGTGGACGGCGGGCTCGACCGCCGCGATGCGGTCGAGGTGCGCCTGCGTCGCCTCGACGCTGGTCATCTCGCGCGCGGCCAGCCGGTCGGCGAGCTCGGCGGCGGTCAGCCGGGTCAGGTCGGTCATGTCACTCCTCCCCGAGGATCTGCGGGACGAGGAACTTGCCGTCCCGGGCCGCGGGGGCCTGGGCGAGCACCTCGTCGCGGTCGAGGGGCGGGACCGGCTCGTCGGCACGGAACACGTTGGACAGCGGCAGCGGGTGGCTCGTCGCGGGGACGTCCGGGGTGGCGACCTCGGACACGCGGGCGACGGACTCGACGATGACGTCGAGCTCGCCCGCCAACCGGTCGAGCTCGGCCGGCGTCAGGTCGATCCGGGCGAGCACGGCGACGCGCGCGACCTCGTCGCGGGAGAGGGTGGACATGGTCCGTGAGTCTAGTCGCGGGCGGGTGGCCCCTGTCCGCCCGGCCGCTACCGTGACGCCCGTGACCCGACGTTACGAGCGCCTCGACCCCGCGGCGGTGCACTCCACCGTCGAGCGGCTGCACGCGCGCATCGCCGCCCGGTTCCCCGACCGCAACCTGCGCCACGTCGCGGCGGAGCTCGCCGGTCTCGTGGGCGAGGTCGGCGAGCAGGAGGCGCGCACGCGGCGCCACGAGCACGCGGCCCGGGTCGCGTCGCTGGTCGCCGTCGTGCTCGTCGTCGGCGCGACGGTCTTCGCCCTGGTGATGGCCGTGCGCGACGCCGTGGCGGCCGCGACGTCGCTGCGGGCCTTCGAGTGGCTGCCCGTCCTCGAGAGCGCCATCAACGACACCGTGTTCGCCGGGATCGCGGTGTGGTTCCTGCTCGCGGTGCCGGCCCGGCTGCAGCGCGCGGCGACCCTGCGCCGGCTGCACCGCCTGCGCTCGCTCGCCCACGTCATCGACATGCACCAGCTCACCAAGGACCCCGAGCGCCTGCGCCCGGGCTTCCGCACCACGTCGCAGTCCGTCGACATCGGCCTGGACGCCGACGACCTCGCCGCCTACCTCGACTACTGCACCGAGCTGCTGAGCCTCGTGGCCAAGGCCGCCGCGCTGTGCGCCGAGGAGTCGACCGACGCGGTCGTGCTCGACACGGTCAGCACGGTCGAGAACGTCACGGGCGGCATGTCGACCAAGATCTGGCAGAAGATCGCGACGCTGGACCTGCCCGCGGTCAGCCGACCTGCGACGTCGCCGCGCTGACGAGCGCGAGCAGCGCCTCGGCGTAGGCGTCGGCCGCGTCGTCGGCGGTGAAGACGCGCTCGGGCCGGCCGGCGACCTCCACGAGCACCTGGTACCGCCCGTCGGTGGACCGGGCGAGGGAGCGGAACGTGCCGCCGAGGAGCTCGCGCATCTGGTCCTCGCGCGGCAGCCACAGCGCGTCCTCCTGGCGCAACGAGTCCAGGGCCCACTCGGTGGTCCCGTTGAACCCCAGGACCGTGCCGGTCTCGTACTCGTGCGCCTCGACGACCATCTCGGAGATCGTGAAGACCTCACCCGCCATGTCGGCGCTGCGGATCACGAAGCGGTCGCCCGCGCGTGGGTGCCACTGCAGCCCGGCGGCCTCCAGGGCCACCGCGTTGTCCGTCGAGAGCATGCGACCAGTATCGGTCGTGCGCAGCGGATCGGCCGCCCGGGCGTGCTGCGCGCCACGTCGGTCAGCAGCCGGTGCCGCTGCGGTCACCGGGCTGCACGCGGTAGGCGTAGCGGTGCGCCGGACGGAACCCCAGCGCGCCGTACAGCCGGAGGGCCGCGACGTTGTCGGCCTCGACCTGGAGGAACGCACGGTGGGCACCGCGCTGCGCCGCCGCGGCGAGCGCCCGCAGCGTGAGCGCGCGTCCCAGCCCGCGCCGACGCGCCGCCGGCACGACCTGCAGGCAGGACAGCGCGAGCCAGTCCTCGACGACCGCGGCCCGGATGACGGCCACGTCCGTGCCGTCGTCGTCGGTGGCGGTGAGGTACAGGGCCGGCACACCCGTGACGATCGCGCGGGACGGCTCGCGCGCACCGCCCTTGCCGTCGAGCCACAGGTCGAGCCACGCCTCGTCCGGGGCGTCGGCGACACGGACCCGCAGGTCACGCGCGGACGCGTCCGCGCCAGGGACCGGCAGGTCCCGCACCAGGACGTCCGTGACGGCGGCGACCGTGTACCCGCGCGCCGCGAGCTCGGCCGCCAGCCCTGCGGGGTTGCCGGGGTCGCCGACGCGGAACACGGCGGGTGCCCCGTCGTCGCGGTAGAGGCGCTCGACGCGGTCGACCGCGCCCGGCAGGTCGTCGACGTCGCGCAGCGCGAGCGTCGAGCCGGCGCGCCGCGTGACGCCCCCCGACAGCCCGACCCGCCAGCCGTCGACGTCGACCACGCGCGGTGGCGGCCACGACGCGGCCTCCGTCAGGGCGGCCGGCGGCTCGGGCGCCCGCCACGTGTGCACACGCATCGTCAGCTCGTCGGTCCAGTCGCGCTCCGGCCGGGCGACGAACCCGAGGCGCGCGTACAGGCGGTGCGCCGCGTGCATCGTCCCGAGCGTCGAGAGCACGACGTCCCGCGCCCCGCGGCCGACCGCCTCGCGCAGCGCCGCCCCGACGAGCTCCTCGGCCACGCCCGACCGGCGGGCCGCGGGGTCGACCGCGAGCATCCGCAGCTCGAGCTCGCCGTCGCGCGCGACCTCGGCGTAGGGCGAGCCGGCCTCGGCCAGGGTGATGCTGCCGACGACGCGCCCGGCGGGCGCACCCGCGTCGGGCGCGACGGCGACCAGGACCGTGGCCGCCGCGGCCCGGGCGGTCGCGTCCCGCAGCTCGTCGACGTACCAGTGGTCCGCGTCCACGAGCCCGTCGGCGACGTAGGCGTGCGCGGTCACGGCGCCGACCTGCGCGAGGTCGGCCGCGGTCGCACGCCGCACGGTCGGCGCACCCACGGCAGCGCCGCTCACCGGTCCTCCCCCGGGCCGCTCGCCTCCTCGCCCCCCGCGTCGCCGGTCGCGTCGTCACCGGCGGGCGGCTCGGCGGGCGCCGGGACGCCGGCGGGACCCTGAGCCAGCAGCGTCTCGAACCCCGCCTCGTCGAGGATGCGGAGCCCGAGCTCGCGCGCCTTGGCCTCCTTGGACCCGGCGTTCTCGCCGACGACCACGAAGTCGGTCTTCTTCGACACCGAGCCGGACGCCTTGCCGCCCCGCGCGAGGATCGCCTCCTTCGCGCCGTCGCGGCTGAAGCGCTCGAGGCTCCCCGTGACCACCACCGTCACGCCCTCGAGCGTGCGGGGCGTCGACTCGTCGGCGGCGTCCGCCATCACGACGCCCGCGGCGGCCCACCGGTCGACGATCTCGCGGTGCCACGGCTCGGCGAACCAGTCGAGGAGCGACTGGGCGATCGTCGGTCCCACGCCCTCGACGCCGGCGAGACGGGCCACCGCGACCGCGGTGTCGAACCCGCCGTCGTCGTGGACCGTCGGGTCGACGACCGCACGCAGCGCCGCCATCGACCCGAACTCCTGCGCGAGCGCCCGGGCGGCCGTGGGCCCCACGTTGCGGATGCTCAGGGACACGATCGCGCGCCACAGGTCCTTGGTCTTCGCCAGGTCCAGCTGGTCGAGCAGCGTGCGCGCCGCCTCCGACGGCTCCCAGTCGGGCAGCGTCCGGCCGTCCGCCTCGGCCGCGGCGCGCTGCGCGCGGGTGTGCTTGAGCGTGCGGCGGAACGGCGTGCGGCGGCGCACGGTGCCGTCCGCGTCTTCCTTGGGCAGCCCGGTCTCGGCGTCACGGACCACGACCTCGACCTCGGCGAGCCGCGCGAGGCTCGCGGTCCGCACGCGCGCCACCTCGTCGGGCGACGCGTCCGCGGGGTAGCCCACGAGGTCGAAGAGGTACGCCTCGTTCGGGACCGGCGGCGTGGCGGGGACCTCGGGCTGCGTGAGCGCGGCCGCGGTGACCTCACCGAGCACCTCGATGTCGAACGCCCCGCGCGACCCGATGTGCTCGAGCCGCCCGCGCACCTGCGCCGGGCACCCCTGGGCGTTCGGGCACCGCAGGTCCACGTCGCCCTCACGCATGGGCCGCAGCGGCGTGCCGCACTCCGGGCAGTCGGCGGGCATGTGCCACTCGACGCGCGGCACGTCGTCGTCGGGCGCCTGCGGCGCGGGCCCTACGATCTCCGGGATCACGTCGCCCGCCTTGCGCAGCACCACCATGTCACCGATGCGCACGCCCTTGACCCGCACGACGTCCTGGTTGTGCAGCGTCGCCTGCCGCACGGTGCTGCCGGCGACGAGCACGGGGGCCATGACGGCGAACGGCGTCGCGCGACCGGTCCGGCCGATGCCCAGCTCGATCGACAGCAGGCGCGTGTTGACCTCCTCCGGCGGGTACTTGTACGCGATCGCCCAGCGTGGTGCGCGGCTCGTCGCGCCCAGGCGGCGCTGCAGCGCGATGTCGTCGACCTTGACGACGATGCCGTCGATCTCGTGCTCGACGGCGTGCCGGTGCTCGCCGAAGTACGTCACGCGCTCCCAGACCTCGTCGAGCCCGGCGACCACGCGCGTGTGCGTGGACGTCGGCACGCCCCAGCCCGCCAGCAGGTCGTACACCTGCGACTGCCGCTCGATGCCCATGCCGCGGCCCTCGCCCCACGTCAGCGCGCCGATGCCGTGCGCGTACATGCGCAGCGGCCGCGAGGCCGTGACGCGCGGGTCCTTCTGCCGCAGCGAGCCCGCGGCCGCGTTGCGCGGGTTCGCGAACGGCGCCTTGCCCGCGGCCACCTGGGCCTCGTTGAGCTCGCGGAAGGCCTCGACCGGCAGGAACACCTCGCCGCGGATCTCGATGAGGTCGGGATGGGTCGCGGGGTCGCCGCCGAGCACGTCGGGGATCGTCGAGATCGTGCGGACGTTGAGCGTCACGTCCTCGCCCGTGCGCCCGTCGCCCCGCGTGGCGGCGCGGACGAGCCGCCCGTTCTCGTACAGCAGCGCGATCGCGAGCCCGTCGATCTTCAGCTCGCACAGGTACTCGACCGGCGCGGTGCTCTCCAGGTCGCGGTGCACGCGGTCCGCCCACGCGGCCAGGTCGTCGCGCGAGAACGCGTTGTCGAGCGACAGCATGCGCTGGACGTGGTCGACCGCCGTGAACTCGGTGGAGAACGTGCCGCCGACGCGCTGCGTGGGCGAGTCGGGCGTCCGCAGGCCCGGGTGGGCGTCCTCCAGCCGCTCGAGCTCACGCATCCGCTCGTCGTACTCGGCGTCGGACGAGCTGGGGGCGTCGCGCACGTAGTAGGCGAACTGGTCGGCGCGGATCTGCTCGGCCAGCTGCGTCCAGCGGTGCCGGGCCTCGGCCGGCACGTCCTGCTCGTCGGTCACGGGGGTCGCGTCGTTCACAGCCTCATCATGGCGTGCGGCACCCACACGGACCGCGTGCGCCACGTGCGGGTGACGCACGTCGCCGCACCCGGTCGCCCCGCCCCTACACTCGGCGCGTGCCCGGACCCGCCGCCCCGCCCGAGCTGCGTGCCCGCGCACGCGCCGGCGGCAGCAAGGTCGCCCGACGGGTGCTCGACCAGCCGCTGCAGCGGATCGGGGTCCTCGGCGCGCTCGTGCTGCTCGCCGCCACCGCGGCGT
Source organism: Cellulomonas avistercoris (assembly GCF_014836445.1). GTDB lineage: Bacteria > Actinomycetota > Actinomycetes > Actinomycetales > Cellulomonadaceae > Cellulomonas > Cellulomonas avistercoris. The sequence continues at coordinate 33,053 of NZ_JACSQV010000003.1, read as the reverse complement.
TCGGCGGGCTCGAGGAGCAGACGCAGGACGGTCCCGAGGCCCTCGTCGTCGGCACGCCCGTCGCCCTCGCGCCGTTCGAGCTGACCGTGCACCGCGTCGTGTGGACGACCGACCTGCCGGGTCAGCACCTGTCCGACGACGCCAACCGCTGGGTCGGCGTCGTCGCGACCGTCCGCAACACGAGCGACGCCGGCCTGCTGGGCGTCACGCTGCGCGACGCGCTGACCCTGGACGGCGTGGACGGCCTCGTGGCCGAGCCCTCCGACCTCGGCGTCAGGGCCACGTCGGTCGTGGTCCTGGACGACGGCTCGTCGCTGAGCCCCGTGCAGCCGGGACTGACGTACGAGGCGGCGTTCCTCTTCGAGCAGGACGGGTCGGCCGCGCCGCCGACCACGGCCGCCGTGCAGCTGCAGCAGCACGTGTGGCGCGGCGGCACCATGGACGCCACCCCCGCGTGGCGCTTCCCCACGACCGTCCTGCGCGGTGCGCTCGACGTGCGCGAGGCCGTCTCCGACGCTCCCGAGGAGGACGCGTGAGCACGCCCGGGCCGCTCGCCGCGTCATCCGACGACCGCGCCGCGGGAGGCCCGGCGGTCCCCGAGCAGCCGCCTGCCCGCGTGCGGCGACCCCGCCCGCGGGCACTGGCGGCCGGTGCCGCGGTGCTGGCGGCCCTCGCCGTCGGCCACGTCGTCGTCACGGCGTTCCCCGTCGACGATCGCGTGCAGGCACCGTTCCTGCGCACCACCACGGTCGGCGAGCCGGTCGACCTGAGGTACGCGCGCCTCACCGTCGGGCGGCCCACGGGCTCGACCGTCCTCGACGGCGACGACGGCACCCTGCTGGCCACGCCGGGCGTGTGGCTCACGGTGCCGCTGACGATCGAGGCCCTGGGGCAGCCGCGCGCGCTCGGTTTCGCCGAGCTGCACGGCGGCGACGGGCGCACGTACACGGTGTTCACGAGCGGCCGCTCCTCCTTCCTCCCGGGCACGACGCAGCCCGGCGTCCCGCGGTACGCGACGCTGCGCGTCGAGGTCCCGCCGCAGGCCGTCCCCGGAGCACGCCTGCGCGTGGGCCTGGACCTCGACGACCAGCGACGCGACGACGTCGCCGACGTCGAGCTGGGCCTCACGCAGGCCGACGCCGAGGCGTGGGCGGCGGAGACCACGCCGGTCGTCGCGCACGCGCCGTCCGACGCGCCGCCGGAGGACTCGTGAGCACCCCGCCCGCAGCGACGCCGACCGCACCCGCACCGGTCCACGCACCCGGCTGGTGGCGGCGCAACGGCTGGGCGCTCGCCGCCCTGCCCGTCGCCCTCGCGCTGACGCTCGTGGCGTCCGGCGACCGCGTGCGCACGCTGTGGTGGGAGCAGGACCTGCGCCGTCCGACCGCGGCCGGGCCGGGCGCGACGGTCGAGTTCCACCAGGACGTCCGCGACGGGCTCGGCGGCACGGTGCCGCTCGACGTCGAGGTCGGCCTCGACCGTGTCGCGGACGCGGCGCCCCTGCCCGACGGCATGGAGCTGCCCACCGGCACGCGTGCCGTCCGGGTCGACCTCACGCTCAGCGCCGACCCCGACGTCGTGCTCGTCGGCTGCTCCCTCGCCGTGCGGGACGCCGACGGCACCCGCTACGACTACGTGGCCTCGGCGTGGGGCGCCTGGCAGCCGGTGTCGCCGTGCGTCCCGCAGGACGCCACCGGCCCGTGGCCGTCGCTCGGCGACCTCGACGACGAGATCTCGCCGGACGGGACCGGTCAGGCACCGCGGCCCACCACGTGGTCGGTGTCGCCCGTCGTCGTGGTGCCGCAGGACGTCGAGGTCACCGACGTCGTGCTGTGGTGGCAGCTGCCGCAGCACGTGCGCCTCGACGTCGGCGGCTAGGTCGCGTCCGCCGCCTCGACCGTGGCGGCGCGCTCCGCCGCGTCCGCCTGACCCGCGAGGACGCGGTCGACACCGGCCGCCAGCAGCGCCATCGTCACCGTCAGGCCCAGGGCCGTCGCCACCGCCTCGACCGCCGGCGCGAACGCGAGCCACGTGTCGACGTCCTGCGGCCCGCTGACCGCACGGCCGAGCAGCAGGACGCCCTCCTCGAGCCGCGTCGCGACGAGGAACGCCAGCGCGAACACGAGCATCGGCCCGAGCCCGGCGACCGCGAGGCGGCGCAGCCCGCCGACGAGCGCCGTGAACCGTCCGCGCACGTCCCCGATCACCGGTGCGGCCGCCTCGGTGGTCCAGCGCCGGACCGGGGCGGGCACCCGCTGCCACGCGGCCGGGACGCGTCGCCGGGGCTTCGGCAGGTCGGCGAGCTTGTGCCCGTAGACCACCGCGCCCACCGTGAGCCACGCGAGCGGGATGACGACGAGGTCGTCGAGGTTGCCGAGCACGCCCGCGGCCGCGTCGACGACCGTGTCGACCGGGCCGGCGACCGGCCCCAGCGCCTCGAGCAGCCGCAGCCACCCGTCGAGGACGATCGCCACCGCGCGCCGGCTCTCGACCCACTGCCACAGGCCGTCGAGCAGCTCGGTCGCGAAGGCCGCGACGGCCAGGAGCCAGAACGCCTCGACGTACGCGCCCGCGAAGGCGAGCGCACGACGGTGGCTGCGCCCCTCCCACCGGCCGAGCAGCCAGCGGAGCACGACGGCGACGACGACGACGGCCACCAGGGTCCAGCCCGTGGCCAGCTGCGTGAACGAGAAGTCCGCCGACTCCCCCAGCAACCAGGTGCCCTCGGCGAGCTCGCGGTACGCCGCGGTGTTGAGGAACCGCGCCCTGTCCTCGGCCACCAGCCCGTAGGAGGCGTACAGGGCGAGGAACGGCACGAACACCGACGCGAGGACGTCGAGCAGCCCCCGCTCGCGCCCGGACGTCGCGTCGTCGGGCCCCCGCGCGCTCCCGATCCGCGCCAGCGCGGGCAGGTCGCGCCGCAGCACGTGCAGCATCGCCACGATGCCCGCCACCATGCTCAGCGGCGCCAGGACGAGCACGGCCCAGCCCAGGGTGCTGTTGACGGACGCCACGTTGACGGCCGCCCAGCCGGCGGCATGGCGCCCCGCGACCGCGAGCAGCGCGAGGCACAGCAGCACCGGCCACGCACGCACCCACAGCCGGACGCCGACCGCGACGACCGACCCCACGTCGCGCCACCAGGCGCGCAGACCGGGAGCCGGTGCGGGGGCGGTGACGGGTGCGTCGCTCACGGCCGACATCATGGCGTGCCGGCGGGCGGTGCGGGGGCCACCGGGCCGCCCGCGCCGGGTGGAGCCGCGTCGCGCGTCCTGCGCGCGGGCAGCAGCGCCGCGACCGTCCCGGCGACGCCGCCGAGCGCGAGGACGAGCCCGCCGACCGTGACGGCGGTCGGCACGGACGCGACGACGACCTCCTCCCGCGTCCCGTCGACGTCCCGCACGCACACGGCCCGCGCCGGCAGCAGCTCGTACCGGATGTCCACGCCCGACCCGACCTCGTACGCCGCGAGGCACGGCTCGTCGCCCGCGGCGGACGCCCGCAGGGTCGTGATGCCGATGCCGGCCCACCCGACCCCGAGCACGACGACCCCGACGAGAGCCAGCCCGGAGGCGACGAGCAGCGCGAGCGTGCGCCGGCGCGAGCGGCCGCGGCGGCGGGTCGGCGGTCCGACGACGCTCATCCCTCGGCCCTCTCCGCGACGATGCCCGCGGCGCGCACCAGGCCCGCGAGCGCACCGCGCGCGTGGTCGGGGGTGGCGCCCTCGGGCGGGGCGGCGGCGAGCAGCACGACGTCGCGCAGGCCGGCGGCGGGCAGGCCCAGGGTCCGCCAGGGCCGCAGCAGGACGTCGGCCTGCCCGGCGACGTCGGGCCCCGCGCACTGCGACGACGCCTGCGGCGGCAGCTCGGCCCACAGGGCCCTGCCCGCCTCGACGAGACCCGCGACCTCCTCCCAGCCGCGCTCGCCGATCCCGCCGACCGCGAGCGCGGCACCGTCGAGCGACGACGCGCGCACGGCCGCGAGCGCGGACCAGGCGCTGCCGCCGTGCATCACGACGGCGGAGGCGCCGGCGGCACGGACGGTGTCGGCCAGCACGTCGAGCCCCTCGGCGACGACCGGGCCGGGGACGCGCCGCAGCGGGGACCGACCGGAGAACCCGGGCACGGCACCCGCCAGCACCGGGGCGAGCAGCGGCTCGCGCAGCAGCACGCGCACGTCGGCACCGGGTACGACGCGGCGCACGTCGGCGACCCGCGCGGCGACGCCCTCCGCTGCGGACGCGACGACGTCACGCAGCGCACCGGCGTCCGACAGGATCTTGTCGCCGCGCGCCAGGTACACCTGGGCGGCGAACGTGAAGGGCCCGAGCACCGGGACCACCAGCCCGCCCTCGTAGCCGTGGGCGGCGACGGCGAGCGCGTCGAGGTCCTCGCGGGCGAACGCCCGCGCGCGCTCGAGGTCCCGCCCCGGCCGGTCGGCGAGCTTCCAGCCGTGGGGGCCGAGCTCGGCCGGGAGGTCCGTGGCCAGCGCGACCGCGGCGCCCGTCGCGTCGCCCCACGGCCCGCGCGCGGGCAGCAGGACCGTGAACGGCAGGCCGTCGACCTCGTCGGGCGTGTCCACGAGGTCGCCGACGACGGTGGTCGCGGCCTCGAGCGCGTCGGTCCCGGGCCAGGGGCCGACGCCGCTGACGGCGGTCACGCGTGACCCTCCCCTGCGCGGACCGGGCCGGCGGCCACCGGGTCGGCGACCGCCTCGGAGGCGGCGCGCGTGGCCGCCACGGTCGCCTGGCCGAGCACCCGCGTGCCGTCGTACAGCACGAGCGACTGCCCGGCGGCGACGCCGCGCAGCCCGGCCCCGGCGACGTCCACCGTCACGGAGCCCGCGTCGGCGGCCAGGACGCGCGCCGGCACGTCCGCGCCGTGCGCCCGGACCTGCGCCGTGCACGTCGTGCCGACCGCAGGGACGTCGCCGAACCACACGGCGGCGTCACCGCGCACGTGCGCGACGTCCAGCGCCTGCGCCGGTCCGACGACCACGCGGCGCTGCACCGGCTCGACGGCCAGCACGTACCGGGGACGCCCGTCGGGTGCCGGCCGGCCCAGCGCGAGCCCGCGGCGCTGCCCGACCGTGTAGGCGTACGCCCCGTCGTGCGTCCCCACGACCTCGCCCGTCTCGTCGACGATGTCCCCGGGCTGCTCGCCGAGCGCCCGCCGCAGGAAGCCCTGGGTGTCGCCGTCGGCGACGAAGCAGATGTCGTACGAGTCAGGCTTGGCGGCCACGGACAGCCCGCGCGCCACGGCCTCGGCCCGGACCTCCGCCTTCGACGCGACGTCGCCCAGCGGGAAGACCGCGCGGGCGAGACGCTGCGGACCCATGACGGCGAGCACGTACGACTGGTCCTTGGCGGTGTCGGCGGCGCGGTGCAGCTCGCGGCGGCCGTCGCGCTCGACGACGCGCGCGTAGTGGCCCGTGCAGACCGCGTCGAATCCCAGGGCCAGCGCCTTGTCGAGCAGCGCGGCGAACTTCACGTGCTCGTTGCACCGCACGCAGGGGTTGGGTGTGCGGCCCGCGGCGTACTCCGCGAGGAAGTCCGCGACGACCGTGCGCTCGAACCGCTCCGACATGTCCCACACGTAGTACGGGATGCCGAGCACGTCGGCCGCGCGGCGGGCGTCGGACGCGTCCTCGATCGAGCAGCACCCGCGCGAGCCGCTGCGCTCCTGCGCGGGCGTGCGGGACAGCGCCATGTGCACACCGACGACGTCGTGCCCCGCGTCCACGGCGCGCGCGGCCGCGACCGCCGAGTCCACGCCCCCGGACATCGCCGCGAGCACCCGCATCAGGCACCCACCAGCGTCGACAGGCCGGCCGCGCGGGCGCGCTCGACCGCACCGGGCAGGGCCGCGACCGCCGCGTCGACGTCGTCGGCGCTCGACGTGGCGCCGAAGGAGAACCGGAGCGCGCCGCGCGCCTCGTCCTCCCCCACCCCCATCGCCAGCAGGACGTGCGACGGACGCGGCACCCCGGCCTGGCACGCCGAACCCGTGGACGCCTCGACGCCCGCGGCGTCGAGCAGGTACAGCAGCGAGTCGCCCTCGCAGCCCGCGAAGGTCAGGTGCGCGTTGCCGGGCAGCCGGCGCGCCGCGTCGGCCGGACCGCGCAGGGTCGCACCCGGGACCTGCGCCAGCACGCGCCGCACGAGGTCGTCCCGCAGGGCACCGACACGCGCGGCGTGCGTCTCGCGCTCGACGACCGCCTCGTCGACGGCGGCCGCGAACGCCGCGAGCAGCGCCGGGTCGAGCGTGCCGGACCGCACGCCGCGCTCCTGCCCTCCACCGTGCAGCACGGGCGTGAGCTCGAGGCCGCGGCGCACCAGCAGCGCGCCCGTCGAGCCGGGCCCGCCGACCTTGTGCCCGCTGAGGGTCAGGGCGTCCACACCACAGGCCGCGAGGTCGACGGGGACCTGCCCGACCGCCTGCACCGCGTCCGCGTGCACGGGCACGCCGTGGCGGTGCGCGAGGGCCACGACCTCGTCCAGCGGCTGGAGGGCACCCACCTCGTTGTTCGCCCACATCACCGACACGAGCGCCACCGTGTCGGCGTGCGCCTCGAGCTCGGCGCGCAGCGCCTCGACCTCGACGACGCCGTCGCGGTCGACGGGCAGCAGCACGAGCTCCGCGCCGGCGTGCTCCGCGAGCCAGAACGCCGGGTCCAGCACGGCGTGGTGCTCGACCGCCGACACGACCACACGGCGGCGCGCGGTGTCGCCCGTGCGCCGCGCCCAGAAGAGCCCCTTGACCGCGAGGTTGTCGGCCTCGGTGCCGCCCGCGGTCCACACGACCTCGCTGGGCCGTGCACCGACCGCGGCGGCGAGCCGCTCCCGGGCCTCCTCGACCGTGCGCCGCGCGGCACGGCCGGCGGTGTGCAGGGAGGAGGGGTTGCCGGTGTGCGCGAGCGCCGCCGTCAGCGCGGAGAGCGCCGCGGGGCGCATCGGCGTCGTGGCCGCGTGGTCGAGGTAGACCGCGCGGGGAGGGGGAGCGCTCACACCGACAGTCTACGAACGCGTCCGCGCAGGGACGTGCGCACGCGCTCCGACGGGTACCTCCACGTCTCCCCCGCACACCGGGAAGGCCCCGATTGCCGCGGGCAGCGGCGGGATGCTGGCAGGATGAGGGCGTGAGTGCCGACGACGTCATGGCGCTGCCGCTCGCCTTCGGCGGTCAGCGGCTCGACTGGCGTGACCTGCCCCGGACGGTGCGCGAGCGCATCGAGACGCTGGCTGGCGCCCGCGTGACGGCCGAGATGTCGGCGACCAGCGGCTTCTCGCCCGGTTTCTGCGCCGTCCTGGAGCTCACCGACGGGCGCGCCGTCTTCGTCAAGGCCGTGTCGACCGACCAGAACCCGCACTCGCCCGAGCTCGCCCGCGCCGAGATCCGCGCGTCGCACGCGCTGCCCCCGGGCGTCCCCGCACCCGCGCTGCGGTGGTGGGACGACGACGGCGACTGGGTCCTGCTCGGGTTCGACGCCGTGCACGGCCGCTCCCCCGAGCTGCCCTGGCGTGCCGACGACCTCGCCCTCGTGCTGGCGGCGCTCGACGACCTCGCGCGCTGCACACCCACGCCGGGGCACGCGCTGCCGCGCACCGAGGACCTCCTGCGTGACGACTTCACGGGCTGGCGCTCGATGCTGCAGGCCACGCCCGAGCAGCGCGAGCGCGTCGCCGAGCTGGTCGACGAGCCGGGCCGGTGGGCGGTCGAGCACCTCGACGACCTCGCCCGGTGGGAGCAGGAGTCGCCGCGCGTCCTCGCCGGCGACACCCTCGTGCACGGCGACCTGCGCGCCGACAACGTCATGATCGAGGACGGCCACGACCGGGTCTGGCTGATCGACTGGCCGCACGCGAGCGTCGGCGCGCCGTGGATCGACCTGGCCTTCATGCTGCCGAGCGTCGCGCTGCAGGGCGGTGCGGGCGACCCGGCCTGGCTCTTCTCCAACAGCGAGGCGTCCGAGGGCGTCAGCACGGACGACCTGCGCGCCGCTCTCGCGGGGCTCGCCGGCTACTTCGCGTGGTCGTCGGGTCAGCCGGCACCCACCGGCATCCCCAACCTGCGCGCGTTCCAGGCGGCCCAGGCCGGTGCGACGCTGCGCTGGCTGCGCGACCTGACCTGACGCGACCGGCCGGGGACACCCCCGGCCCCGCTAGCCGCGCAGCCTGCGCAGCTCGGCCGCGGCCTGCGGCAGCACGGTGAACAGGTCACCCACGACGCCGAAGTCGGCGATCTCGAAGATGGGCGCGTCGGGGTCGGAGTTGACGGCCACGATCGTCCCCGACGCCTGCATGCCGCCGCGGTGGTGCACGGCCCCGGAGACACCGGCGCCCACGTAGAGCCGCGGCGACACCGTGACGCCCGTCTGGCCGATCTGCGCGTCGTGGCCGATCCAGCCCTCGTCGGTGGCGACGCGCGTGGCGCCGACCGCACCCCCGAGCACGTCCGCGAGCTCCTCGACGGCGGCGAAGTCGCCCTCGGTGCCGCGCCCGCCGACGACCACGACGTTCGCCGACCCGAGGTCGGGACGCCCGGACGCGGCGTGCTCGGTCCGCTCGACGAGCCGCACGCGCGTCGAGCCGGCGCGGGGCTCGACGGGGAGGTCGACCACCTGCGGCGACGACGGCGCGGCGGCGTCCTGCGCGGCCACCGCGTTGGCCTTGACCGTCACGACCGCGTGCGGCGCCGTCACGGCGCACCGCGTGGTCCACGTGCCGGCGAGGACCGTCTTGTGCGCGACGACACGCCCGTCCTCGAGCGTCAGCCCGTCGACGTCCGTCACGACGCCCGCACCGGTGCGCACCGCGAGGCGGGCGGCCGCCTCCTTGTTGTCGAACGACGACACGAGCAGGAGCAGCGAGGCGCCCGAGGCGGCGCTCGCCGCCTCCAGGCCGTCGGCCAGCACGGCCGAGAGGTGGACGTCGGCGTCGGTGACGAGCCGGTGGACGGTCGTCACGCCCTGGGCGGCGAGCACGGGCAGCGCGGGCGCGAGGTCCTCGTCGCCGGCCCACACGCCGTGCACCCCCGCGTCGCCCGCGAGGTCGCGCGCCAGGGTCAGCAGCTCACGGACCGGCGGGCGCAGGGACCCGTCGGGCGCGTGGTCGAGCAGGACGAGCACGGGGGTGGCGGTCACGACGGTCCTCCGGGAGGGTGCGAGCAGTCGGGGTGGGTCGGGCCGGCGTCAGACGAGCTTGCGCTCGACGAGCCAGGCGGCGAGCCGGGCACCGGCGTCACCCGTGTCGGTGACGAGGACACGGTCCTCGCGCGGCGGTCGGGGCGCGGCCTCGAGCACCTGGGTCCGGGCACCCGCCGTGCCGACGGTCGCGGGGTCGACACCGAGGTCCGCGAGCGTCAGCGTCGTCACCGGCTTCTTGCGGGCGGCCATGATGCCCTTGAAGTTCGGGTAGCGCGGATCGTTGAGCCCGTCGGTGACCGACACCAGGGCGGGCAGCTCGGCGGTCAGGGTCTCCGTCGCGTGGTCGAGCCGGCGCGTGACGGTCGCGGTGCGCGCCACCGGGTCGACCGTGAGGGTCGACGCGAGCGGCAGGGCCGGCAGGTCGAGCACCTCGGCGATCGCGGTCGGCAGCAGCGACGTGAGCCCGTCGAGGCCCGCCATGCCCGTGATCACGAGGTCGACCGGCGCGTCCGACGACAGGTGTCGGATCGCGGCCGCGAGCACCGTCGCGGTCCCGACGGCGTCCGAGCCGGCGACGGCGTCGTCGAGGACGTGCACGGCCTCGTCGGCGCCCATCTGCAGGCCCTTGCGGACCGCGTCGACCGCGTCGTCGGGGCCCACCGTCAGCACGACCACCTGCCCGTCGTGCTCCTCGGCGAGCGCCAGCGCGGCCTCGACGGCGTTCTCATCGAGCTCGTTGAGGGTGCCGTCACCGCCGTCGCGCACGACGCGCCCGTCGGGACCGAGCTGCCGGTCGGACTGGATGTCGGGGACGAACTTCACGCAGACGACGATCCTCACCCTGCGAACGTTACCGTCCGTACCGCGCCAACCCGCGCGGGGTGTTCGCCTGGTGGAAACACCCGTGACACGACTCGGACGTGCGTCCTGGCACCATGGAGGTGTGAGCGACTCCGTCACGACCCCACCGCACCGGGGCCCCCACCGCCTCGGCGTCCACGTCACGGACGCGGGGATCGACGTCGCGGTGCTCGCTCCCCACGCCGCGGCGGTCGAGCTGTGCCTGCTCGACGGCCCGCTCGACGCCCCCACCGAGCGTCGCGTGCCGCTGTCCGGGCCGCACCTGGGGGTGTGGTCGGCGTCCGTCCCCGGCGTCCGACCCGGACAGCGCTACGGCCTGCGCGCGGACGGCCCGTGGGAGCCCGCGTACGGGCTGCGGTACAACCCGGCGAAGCTGCTGGTCGACCCGTACGCCCGCGGCCTGGTCGGGGAGCTGGGCTACGGCCCCGAGACCTACGGCCACGTCGTCGGCGACGACCTGGTCGGCGACCCGTACGGGCCGCGCGACGACCGCGACTCCGCAGGCCACGTCCCCCACGGCGTGGTGGTGGACACGCGCGACCTGCCCGGCCCGGACCCCGCCGCCAACCGGCCGTGGACCCCGTGGTCGCGCACGGTCGTCTACGAGGCGCACGCCAAGGGCCTGACCCGCCTGCATCCCGACCTCCCGCCCGAGCTGCGCGGCACGTACGCGGGGCTCGCGCACCCGGCCGTGGTCGCCCACCTGCTGAGCCTGGGCGTCACCGCGGTCGAGCTGCTTCCCGTGCACGCCTTCACGTCCGAGACGCACCTGGTCGACAAGGGGCTGACGAACTACTGGGGCTACTCGACGCTCGGCTTCTTCGCGCCGCATGCCGCGTACGCGACGGCCGCCGCGCGCGCGGCAGGCCCGGCCGCGGTGCTGGACGAGCTGCGCGCGACCGTGCACGCGCTGCACGAGGCCGGCCTCGAGGTCCTGCTCGACGTCGTCTACAACCACACGTGCGAGGGCGGGCTGCCGGGTCAGCACGTGTCGTGGCGCGGCCTGGACGACGCCTACTACTACGCGCACGACGGCGGCGTGCCCGCGACGCTCGCCGACGTGACGGGGACGGGCAACACGCTCGACTTCCGCCGCACGGGCGTCGTGGCCATGACGCTGGACTCGCTGCGGTACTGGGCGGACGTCGTCGGGGTCGACGGCTTCCGCTTCGACCTCGCCGTCACGCTGGGCCGGAGCACCGACGGGTTCCGGCAGGACCACGCGACGCTCGTCGCCGCCGCGACCGACCCGTCGCTCGCCGGCCTCAAGCTCGTCGCCGAGCCGTGGGACGTGGGACCGGGCGGGTGGCGCACCGGGCAGTTCCCGGCGCCGTTCGCGGAGTGGAACGACCGGTTCCGCAACGCGGTCCGCTCGTTCTGGCTCGCCGACCCGGGCCGCGCCGCCCACGGCCTGCCCGGCCACCGCGTCCGGGACCTCGCGACGCGGCTGGCGGGATCGGTCGACCTGTTCGGGCACGGCACGCCGCCGCTCGGTCGCGGCCCGTACGCGTCGGTCAACTACGTCACCGCCCACGACGGGTTCACGCTGGCCGACCTCGTCGCGTACGAGCACAAGCACAACGCCGCCAACGGCGAGCAGAACCGCGACGGCTCGGACGACAACCGGTCGTGGAACCACGGCGTCGAGGGACCGGTGCAGCGCGACTCCCCGGCCGCCGACATCGTGCCCCTGCGGCGCCGCTCGATCCGCAACCTGTTCGCGACCCTCGTGCTCGCGACGGGCACGCCCATGATCACGGCGGGCGACGAGACGGGGCGGACCCAGCGCGGCAACAACAACGCGTACTGCCAGGACAACGAGATCTCCTGGGTCTCGTGGGACCTCTCGCCGTGGCGCACCGACCTGCTCGCGACCGCCCGGCACCTGCTCGCGCTGCGGCGGGACCACCCGGCGCTGCGCACGAGCACCTTCTACACCGGGCGTCCGCGCACCGACGGGGCGCCGCCCGACCTCGGCTGGTACTGCCCGGACGGCACGCCGTTCGACCACGCGCGCTGGCACGACGCGGGGATCCGCACCTTCCAGATGCTGCGGTCCGCGGCCCCGCCGGACGACGACCAGGTGCTGCTGGTCGTGAACGGTGCGCTGGACGCCGTGCCCGTGGAGCTCGCGGGCGGTGCCGGCGAGCCCTGGACGCTCGCGTGGGACTCGGTGTGGGAGCGCCCGTCGGAGGTGTCGACGGCCGCGATCTCCGGCGGCCTGCACCAGGCGGTGGGCACCATGGCGACCATCGAGCCGCTGAGCATGCGGGTGTACGTCCGGCCCTGACGCCACGTGGTACCCGGCGGGTAGCGTGCGCGCATGACGCACACCCACGACGTCGTGGTCGTCGGCGCCGGGCTCGCGGGCCTGGTCACCACCGCCGAGCTGGTCGCGGCCGGCCGCCGCGTGCTGCTCCTGGACGCCGAGCCGGCCGCGAGCCTGGGCGGTCAGGCGTGGTGGTCGTTCGGCGGCCTGTTCCTCGTCGGCTCCCCCGAGCAGCGCCGCCTGGGCGTGCGGGACAGCGCGGAGCTCGCGCTGGCCGACTGGCTCGGGTCCGCCGCGTTCGCGGACGACGGCTCCGACCGGTGGGGCCGCGCGTGGGCCGAGGGCTTCGTCGAGTTCGCCGCCGGAGGGCTGCGACCGTGGCTGCACCGCCAGGGCGTGCGCTGGTTCCCGCTCGTGCAGTGGGCCGAGCGCGGCGGGTACCTCGCCGACGGGCACGGCAACTCCGTGCCGCGCTTCCACGTCACGTGGGGCACGGGCCCCGGGCTGCTCGAGCCGTTCGTGCGGTCCCTGCTGGCGGCGCACCGCGACGGACGCGTCGAGGTGCGGTTCCGGCACCGCGTCACGGCGCTGACGACCACCGACGGACGCGTGAGCGGCGTGCGGGGTGACGTCCTCGCACCCGACGCCGCCGAGCGGGGCGCGCCGTCGTCGCGCGAAGCCGTGCGCACGTTCGAGGTCGACGCGCCGGCGGTCGTCGTCGCGACGGGCGGCATCGGCGCCAACCACGCGCTGGTCCGCGCGGCCTGGCCGCCGACCGCCGGGCGGCTGCCGGACCGGATGCTCTCGGGCGTCCCGGACCACGTCGACGGCTCCGGGATCGAGGCCGCGCGGGGCGCCGGTGCGCACGTCGCGCACGCGGGCAGGATGTGGCACTACCCCGAGGGCATCGCGAACCACTCGCCGGTGTGGACCGACCACGGCATCCGGATCCTGCCCGGTCCCAGCCCGCTGTGGCTCGACGCCGACGGGCGGCGCCTGCCCGTCCCCCTGTTTCCCGGCTTCGACTCGCTCGGTGCGCTGCAGCACGTCACGTCGCGCGGCGACGACCACTCGTGGTTCGTCCTCGACCGCACCATCCTCGGCAAGGAGCTCGCGCTGTCCGGCTCGGAGCAGAACCCGGACCTGACGGGCCGCGACGTGCGGCTCCTGCTGCAGCGGGTGCGCCGCGACGCCGTCGGGCCCGTCGAGACGTTCGCGCAACGGTCCCCCGAGTTCGTCGCCGCGACGACGCCGGCCGAGCTGGCCGCCGGCATGAACGCGCTGACGGGGACGTCGCGGATCGACGCCGACGCGCTCGCCCGCACGATCGCCGCGCGCGACGCCCAGGTCTCGACGGGACTGGGCAAGGACCTGCAGGTCACGGCGACGGCGATGGCCCGGCGCTACGTCGTCGACCGGGCGATCCGCGTCGCACCGCCGCACCGGCTCCTCGACCCCGCGCACGGGCCGCTGTACGCGATCCGCCTGTCGGTGCTCACGCGCAAGACCCTCGGCGGGCTGGCGACCGACCTCGAGGGACGCGTCCTGCGCCCCGACGGCGAGGTGCTGCCCGGGCTGTGGGCCGTCGGCGAGGCCTCCGGCTTCGGCGGTGGTGGCGTCCACGGCCACCGCGCGCTGGAGGGCACGTTCCTCGCGGGCTGCCTCCACACGGGCCGCGTCACGGGCCGCGCCCTCGCCGACACCCTCTGACCCTCCGCCGAACGCGGACTTCTGCCGCCCATCAGCCACCGGAAGCGGCAGAACCCCGCGCTCGACGGTGGGCGGCGGCCAGGTGGTGGCGTATCTCCGGGGCGACCCGGTGGTCGTGTACGTCGGCGGCCGTGAAGCGCAGGAGCAGCGCACCCGACGCGACGACGGCGTTCTGCCGTGCGCGGTCACGGAACAGCGCCGCGGGGGTCGAGTGCGGGCCGGCACCGTCGATCTCGACGACGAGCAGCCGCCGGTCGGGAAGACGCCACCCGAGATCACCACGCGCGACGACACGCCCCCGGGGGTCGTGCACCGCGACCTGGATCCCGTCCGGCGGGATGCCGAGGTCGACGCACTGCAGACGGGCGCGCGTCTCGAGCGGTGACTGCGCACGACCGTCGACCAGCGGCCACCAGTCGGCGGCCCGTGCGGCGCCCCGCCGACCACGTGCGAGCGCGCGCACCGAACCGAGGTCCGGCGCCACCAGTCGTTGCTGGACGGCGGAGTCGAGCACGGCGACCGCGTGCTCACGCGAGAGCTCGCACACGGCCTGCGCCAGGGCCACATCGGGAGCGACGACACGCGCGCCGCGAACGGTCCGGACGTCGCCCACCCGGAACCGACGGACCCGCGCGGCAGCGCGCGGGTCCCGCCCACCGGCCGGCTCCAGGGCGGCCTCCGGCCGGATGTCGCGAGGCAGGCCGTGCACACCGTGGAGCGCGAGAGCACATGCACCGACCGCGACGGCCTCGCCCGGCCCGAGCATGAGCAGCGCCGTCCAGGCGGACCGCCGTCGGAGATGGTCGGGGTCACGACGGACCGCGGCCCGCGGCGTCACCGACGTCGGCGGCGGTGCGCCGAAGACGTCAGGGCCCCACCGTCGCTCCACCTCGGCCGCGAGGTCGTGCACACCACGGACGACGGGCAGGAGGACACCGCCCGCCCGCAGGGTCGCCCGCCGGTGCCGCCCCAGGCCTGCGGCGTCGCACTGCTGCGTCGACACGAGCCCCTCCTGCACGCGGGCGAGCTGCAGCAGCGCGTCGGGGACCGGTCCGGGGCGGCGCACCGCACCATCCCAGCGCCCCGGAGAGCCCACGGACCGCGCCGCCCAGCCGCCTGTGGACACGGCCGCACTCACCCGAGCTGTGGTCGGCTCGCGGAAGGAGGTGACCCTCCGTCGAACGCGGCCTTCTTCCGCTTCGAAGATCCCTGTGGCGGCAGAAGGCCGCGTTCGCCACCCCCGGGTCAGGAGGCCGTCGCCACCAGGCCCGTCGACGCCACCGACGTCAGCGCCTCGTGCCGCGGCACCACGCGGACCGTGTAGCCGAACGGACCCGTCGCGGTGAGCTCGACGTCGCCCGCGTACCCGTAGCGGTCCGCCTCGTAGGTGTCGTCCAGGGTCAGCTCGGTGACGTGGATCTCCGCGAGCTCTTCGTCGGGGCCGACGGGCCCGTGCAGGGCCTGCACCTGGACGTCGTCGGGCGTCAGGTCACCGAGGGCGACCCACGCCAGCACGTGCAGCCGGTCGCCGACCTGCGGCGACGTGCCCACCCCCGCCGAGTCGACGTGGTCGACGCCCACGTGCGGCCACGCCTTGTGCACGCGGGCCCGCCAGTCCGCGAGCGCGATCGCACCGGCCAGGTCGTCAGCCGCGAGGGTCGCACCGGCCGCGGCCGCGGGCACGTAGAGGTGCGCGACGTAGTCGGCCACCATGCGCGTCGCCTGCACCTTCGGGCCGAGCGTCACGAGCGTGTGCCGCACCATGGCGAGCCAGCGGCGCGGGACGTCGTCGGCGTCGCGGTCGTAGTAGGTCGGGACGACCTGCTGCTCGAGCACGTCGTACAGCGACGCGGCCTCGACCTCGTCGCGCACGTCGGGGTCGTCGACGCCGTCCGCGCTGGGGATGACCCAGCCGTTGTCGTCGTCGTGCCACTCGTCCCACCAGCCGTCGAGGACCGACAGGTTGAGCCCCCCGTTGAGCGCGACCTTCATTCCGGACGTCCCGCAGGCCTCGAGCGGGCGCAGCGGGTTGTTGAGCCACACGTCGCACCCGGGGTACAGCGTCCCGGCCATGCCCATGTCGTAGTCGGGCAGGAAGACGATGCGGTGGCGGACGTCGTGCCGGTCGGCGAACGCGACGAGCTCGGCGACGAGACGCTTGCCGGGCTCGTCGTCGGGGTGCGCCTTGCCGGCGACGACGACCTGCACCGGCCGCTGCGGGTCCAGCAGCAGGGCCGCGAACCGGTCCGGGTCCGTGAGCATGAGCGTCAGCCGCTTGTAGGTCGGCACGCGCCGCGCGAAGCCGATCGTCAGCACGTCCGGCGACAGCGCGTCGTCGACCCAGCGCAGGTCCCCGGGCTGGGCACCGCGCCGCAGCCACGACGCGCGCACGCGTCGGCGCGCGTCCTCGACGAGCCGGGACCGCAGCCTGCGGCGCAGCTCCCACAGCTCGCGGTCGCCGATCGTGCCGCCCGCCTCCCACCCGGCGCCGGTCGCCAGGTCGTGCGCGGTCATCCGGCGGGCCGCGAGCGCCGTCACCTCGGGCGCGACCCACGTCGGGGCGTGCACGCCGTTGGTGATCGACCCGATCGGCACCTCCTGCGCATCGAACCCGGGCCAGAGCCCCGCGAACATCTCGCGCGAGACGCGCCCGTGCAGACGCGAGACCCCGTTGGCCCGGCCCGCGAGCCGCAGCCCCATGACGGCCATGTTGAACAGGCGCGGGTCGCCGCCCGGGTGGTCCTCGGTGCCCAGCGCGAGGACGTCGGCGACGGGGAGCGTGGCGGCGACGTCGAGTGCGCCGAGGTACTGCTCGACGTCCCGCCGCTGGAACCGGTCGATGCCCGCGGGCACGGGCGTGTGCGTCGTGAAGACGGTGGTCGCACGGACCAGCTCGAGCGCGGTCGCGAAGGACGCGCCGTCGGCGACGAGCTCGCGGATCCGCTCGACCCCGAGGAAGCCCGCGTGCCCCTCGTTGGTGTGGAAGACGTCGGGTGCGGCGCCTCCCGTGAGGCGTGCGTGGGTGCGCAGCGCGCGCACGCCGCCGACGCCCAGGAGGAGCTCCTGCTCGAGCCGGTGCGTGCCTGCGCCGCCGTAGAGACGGTCCGTGACGGCCCGCGCCGCGTCGTCGTTGGCGGGCACGTCGGAGTCGAGCAGCAGCAGCGGGACACGCCCGACCTGCGCGACCCAGACCTGGGCGTGCAGGGCGCGACCCCCCGGGAGGGTGAGGTCGACCAGCGCGGGCGACCCGTCGGGCTCCCGCAGCAGGGACAGGGGCAGACCGTCGGGGTCGAGCACGGGGTACGTCTCGACCTGGCACCCGGAGCGGTCCAGCGCCTGGCGGAAGTAGCCGGCGCGGTACAGCAGGCCGACGCCGACGACCGGGACGCCGAGGTCGGAGGCGGCCTTGAGGTGGTCGCCGGCGAGCACCCCGAGCCCGCCCGAGTACTGCGGCAGCGCGGCGGCGACGCCGAACTCGGGAGAGAAGTACGCGATCGACGCGGGCATCGTCGGCGCGGCCTGCCGCTGGTACCAGCGCGGCTGCTCGACGTACGCGCGCAGGTCAGCGATGGCGGCGCGGACCCGTGCGACGTGCGACTCGTCGGCCGCGAGCTCGTCCAGGCGCTCCCGGCCGAGCGCGCCGAGGAACGCCACGGGGTCGCCGCCCACCTGCTCCCACACGGCCGCGTCGAGGTCCTCGAAGACGGCCCGGGTGCCCGGGTGCCACGACCAGCGCAGGTTGTGCGCGAGCTCCTCGAGACCGGCCAGGGACGGCGGCAGGACGGTGCGGACGGTGAACCGGCGGATCGCTCTCACGGGCGCAGACTACGCAGAACGGACGCTCGCCACAGCCCTGTCGACGATCGGGATCCGGACGATCGTCCTGAACCCTCCCGGACCAGGTGACGACGGCGCGCGGCGCGACGCCAGCGGATGCCACCACCCCCGCCGGGCGGATAGGTTCGGGACCGTGACGACTCCCCGCCGCCCTCGTCGCACGTCACCGGCCAGCACTCCGGGCCGCCCACGTGCCGATGTCCCCGTGCCCGCGCCGGAGCAGCCGACCGCCACCCCCGGAGCTCCCGCGGCCACCCCTGCTTCCCCTGTCGCCCCGGCGCGGCCCGCGGCCGCCGTCGCCCCGGCGCGGCCCGCGGCCGCCGTCGCCCCGGCACCGCCCGCGGCCCCCGCCGCCGCCGCCGCCGTCCCGGCACTGCCGGTCGGCCGCATCCCCGTGGTCGACGTCTTCCCCGTCGCCGAGGAGGGCCGGTTCCCCGCCAAGGCGAGCGTCGGCGAGGCCGTGCGGATCCGCGCGACCGTCATCCGCGAGGGCCACGACGCGCTGGGCGCGACCGCGGTGCTGCTGCGCCCCGACGGCTCGGTGCACTCGTCGGCGCGCATGGTGGACGTCGCCCCGGGGCTCGACAGGTACGAGGCGCGTCTCGTCCCGGACGCCGAGGGCGACTGGTCGTTCCGCGTCGAGGGCTGGTCGGACCCGTACGGCACGTGGGCCCACGACGCCGCGATCAAGGTCGAGGCCGGCCTGGACGTCGAGCTCATGCTCACGGAGGGCACGCTCGTGCTCGAGCGTGCCGCGGCGCGCACGGGCGACGACGCGATGCCGCCGCGCGACGCACGCGTCCTGCTCGACGCGGTCGCCGCGCTGCGCGACACGTCCCGGCCGCCCCTGGCACGGCTCGCGGCGGCCCTGTCGGAGCAGGTCCGCGAGGTCCTGGAGCGTTCCCCCCTGCGCGACCTCGTGACGACCTCGCGCACCTACCCGCTGGTGGTGCACCGGCGCCTGGCGCTGGCGGGCTCGTGGTACGAGATGTTCCCGCGCTCGCACGGCGCGACGTTCGACGAGGCCACACAGCGCTGGACGTCGGGGACGCTGCAGACCGCCGCGACGCAGCTGCCGCGCATCGCCGCGATGGGCTTCGACGTCGTCTACCTCACGCCGATCCACCCGATCGGCACGACGTACCGCAAGGGTCGCAACAACGCGCTCACGGCCCTGCCCGGGGACCCCGGCTCGCCGTACGCGATCGGCTCGCCCGACGGCGGGCACGACGCCATCGAGCCGTCGCTCGGCACGTTCGACGACTTCGACGCGTTCGTCGCGCGGGCCCGCTCCCTGGGCATGGAGGTCGCGCTGGACCTGGCGCTGCAGGCGTCGCCCGACCACCCGTGGGTCACGGAGCACCCCGAGTGGTTCACGACGCGCGCCGACGGGACCATCGCGTACGCCGAGAACCCGCCGAAGAAGTACCAGGACATCTACCCCCTGAACTTCGACAACGACCCCGAGGGCATCTACGCGGAGATCCGCCGCGTCGTGCAGGTGTGGATCGACCACGGAATCACCGCGTTCCGGGTCGACAACCCGCACACCAAGCCGCTGTCGTTCTGGCAGCGCCTGCTGGCGGAGGTGCGCGCCGCGCACCCGGAGGTGCTCTTCCTGTCGGAGGCGTTCACGCGCCCGGCGATGATGCTCACGCTCGCCAAGATCGGCTTCCACCAGTCGTACACGTACTTCACGTGGCGCAACACCAAGGCGGAGCTCGAGGAGTACCTGGCCCGCGTCGGGGGCGACGAGGCGCCGTGGCTGCGTCCGAGCTTCTGGCCGACGACGCACGACATCCTGCCGCCGTACCTGCAGCAGGGCGGTCCGAGCGCGTTCGCGGTCCGCGCGGTCCTCGCGGCGACGGGGTCCCCGACGTGGGGCGTCTACTCGGGGTACGAGCTCGCGGAGAGCGTGCCCCGCCCGGGCGTCGAGGAGCAGATCGACAACGAGAAGTACGAGTTCCGGCCGAGGGACTGGGCCCGTGCGGACGAGCTGGGGATCGCCCTGCTCATCGGCCGGCTCAACGAGATCCGGCGGGCGCACCCGGCGCTGCAGCAGCTGAGCAACGTCCGGGTCCACCCGACGACGGACGACGCGCTCGTGGCCTTCTCGCGGCACCTGGACGCGGAGCACTCCCCCACGGGCCGGGCGGACACCGTGGTCGTCATCGTCAACATCGACCCCTTCGCAGCGCGCGAGGGCGCCGTGCACCTCGACCTCGCGGCGTTCGGGCTGCCCCCGGACCGCGGCGTCGTGGCGCACGACGTGCTCTCGGGCGAGTCGTACGGGTGGTCGGACCAGGTGTACGTCCGCCTCGACCCGCAGGTCCGTGTCGCGCACGTCGTGCACCTCGAGCACGCCCCGGGCGCACGATGAGGCGGCCCTTCCCGCCTGCGGGGGACGACTCCTCCGCAGCAGGTGACGTCCGCGTGCCGACCACGCCCGTGCTGGGCACCCCGGCCGCCGGCTCCCCTCCGGGGACGCCGCCGCCGGGCTCCTCCCCGTCCCCCGACGCGGTCCCCGGGGCGCCCGCTCCCGTGCCGACCCCGCCCGCGGCCGGCATGGCGTCGGCATCGGGCGCGTCGCACCGCGAGCCGCCGCCGACGACCGCCGCGATCGCGCTGCGCGGTCTGCCGGAGCGTCGTCAGCCCGACGTCCCGGTCCCCGCGAGCTCGGGCGGACGTGACGCCGACACGGAGTGGTACCGCACGGCCGTCTTCTACGAGGTCATGCTCCGCACGTTCGCGGACTCCGCCGGCAACGGCAGCGGTGACCTGCCGGGCCTCATCCAGCGGCTCGACTACCTGCAGTGGCTGGGCGTCGACTGCCTGTGGCTGCCGCCGTTCTACCCCTCCCCGCTGCGTGACGGCGGGTACGACGTGTCCGACTACACGGCGGTCGCCCCGCAGTACGGCACGCTCGACGACTTCCGCACGCTCGTCACGGAGTGCCACCGCCGCGGCATGCGCATCGTCGTCGACCTCGTGATGAACCACACGAGCGACCAGCACCCGTGGTTCCAGGCCTCGCGGTCCGACCCCGACGGCCCGTACGGCGACTTCTACGTGTGGAGCGACGACAACACGCGCTACCAGGACGCGCGCATCATCTTCGTCGACACCGAGACGTCGAACTGGACGTTCGACCCCGTCCGGCGCCAGTACTTCTGGCACCGGTTCTTCAGCCACCAGCCGGACCTGAACTTCGAGAACCCGCGCGTCGTCGACGCGATGCTCGACGTGGCGCGGTTCTGGCTGCACCTGGGCGTGGACGGCTTCCGGCTGGACGCCGTGCCGTACCTGTTCGAGGCCGAGGGCACGAACTGCGAGAACCTCCCGGAGACCCACGAGTTCCTGCGCAAGGTCCGACGGGTCATCGACGAGGAGTTCCCCGGTCGCATCATGCTGGCCGAGGCCAACCAGTGGCCCGAGGACGTCGTCCACTACTTCGGGACGGACGACGAGCCCGAGTGCCACATGTGCTTCCACTTCCCGGTGATGCCGCGGATCTACTACGCGCTGCGGGACCAGCGGGCGACGCAGATCATCGACATCCTCGCGGACACGCCGCCCATCCCGGCGAGCGGGCAGTGGAGCACGTTCCTGCGCAACCACGACGAGCTCACGCTCGAGATGGTCTCGACGGAGGAGCGCGCGTCGATGTACGGGTGGTACGCACCCGACTCCCGGATGCGCGCCAACGTCGGCATCCGGCGGCGCCTCGCGCCGCTGCTCGACAACTCGCGCAAGGAGATCGAGCTCTCGCACGCGCTGCTGCTGTCGCTGCCGGGCAGCCCCTGCCTGTACTACGGCGACGAGATCGGCATGGGCGACAACATCTGGCTCGCCGACCGTGACGCCGTGCGCACACCGATGCAGTGGACGCCGGACCGCAACGCGGGCTTCTCGACGGCGGACCCGGGCAAGCTCTACCTGCCGCTCGTGCAGTCGCTCGTGTACCACTACGGCAACGTCAACGTGGAGTCCCAGCTGGCGCAGCCGACGTCCCTGCTGCACTGGGTGCACGGCATGCTCGCGGTGCGCCGCCAGCACCCCGCGCTCGGGCTGGGCGTCTTCGAGGTCGTCCCGTGCGACAACGAGTCCGTGCTGACGTTCCTGCGCCGCACCGACGACGAGACGATCCTCGTCGTGGCGAACCTCGCGGCGACCGCACGTGCAGCGACGGTCACGCTGCCGGGACGGGCGGGCTGGTCGACGCGCGACGTGTTCGGCGGCGCGCACTTCCCGGACGTCCGCGACGACGAGACCCTCACGTTCACGCTCGGTTCGCGCGAGTTCTACTGGCTGGAGCTGACGGCACCGTGATCCTCGACGCGCTCGCACCCGACGACGTCGACCGCGACGTGGTCGGGCTGCTCGGCACGTGGCTGCCGCAGCGGCGCTGGTACCCGGCCAAGGGCGCGGACGCCGAGCTCACGCCGGTCGGGACGCTGCACCTCGCCGACGACGTGCGCGTGCTGCTGGTCCGGGCGCGCACGGACGCCGTGGACGTCGTGCTGCAGGTGCCCGTGCTGCTGCTCGCGGGCACGGCACCCGCCGGCACGGACCCCGCGGCCGTCGTCGGGGACGTCGGGGGCCGCAGCGTCCTCGACGCCGCGGGTGACCCGCGCTTCCTCGCGGCGTGGCTCGCGGCCGCGGACGGACCGGGGGCCGACGTCGACGTGTCGTCGGCGCGCGTGGTCACCGGTGAGCAGTCGAACACCTCCGTCGTCCTGCCCGGCGCGGACGGCGTGCCGACGGGGATCCTCAAGGTCCTGCGGACGCTCGCCGGCGGCGAGAACCCCGACATCGACGTACCGCGTCGTCTCGTCGCGGCCGGCTGGGACGGCGTCCCGGCGCCGCTCGCGTGGGCCCAGGCACGGTGGACGTCGTCGACGGGTGCCGCAGAGGTCGGCTACCTCGGGGTGCTCAGCGCCTTCGTGCCCGGCGCCCAGGACGGCTTCGAGCTGGCGTGCGCGTGGGCCGGCGAGGGCCGCGCGTTCGGCGAGCCGGCCGCCGAGCTCGGTGCGACGGTGGCCGGCATGCACGACGCGCTGGTCCGGGCGTTCGGTGCGGACCCCGTGACCGACGGGGGCGCCGTGCCCGCCCGCTCCCTGCTCGACCGGCTCGCGTGGGCCACCGCCGGCGTGCCGGCGCTCGCCGCGTACGCCGACCGCGTGCGGGCCGTGGCCGACGAGGTCGCCGGTCTGGCGACCACGCCGCCGCGCCAGCGCGTGCACGGCGACCTGCACCTGGGCCAGGTGCTGCGCTCGACGGGCCGCTGGTTCGTCATCGACTTCGAGGGCGAGCCCCTGGCACCGCTGGCGGCGCGCGTGCTCCCGGACCTCGCGCTGCGCGACGTCGCGGGGCTGCTGCGATCGTTCGACTACGCCGCGGCGGTCGGCGGCCTCACGGGTGAGGCCGCGGTGGCCTGGACGGCCGACGCGCGTGCGGGACTGCTCGCGGGCTACGGCGTGCTGGACGACCCGACGAGCACCCTGCTGCTGCGCGCGCTCGAGCTCGACAAGACGCTGTACGAGGCCGTGTACGAGGCGCGCAACCGACCCGCGTGGGCGCCGATCCCCCAGGCCGGGCTGGAGCGTCTGCTGGCCTGAGCCGCGGTGCCGCACTCCCGCACCGGCCCCGTCAGGCGACGCCCGTGCCCGCGGCGACCTCGGTGAGCGTGTCGACGACCATCCGCAGGCCCGCCTGCCGGGGCGCGAGCTCGGCCTGCAGCACGAGCGCGGCGGCGCCGACCGCCGGGGCCGCGGACGCCTGCGAGGAGATCGTGACGCGCACGTCGTGTGTCCCGCGGGCGAAGAACCCGCCCGTGAGCCGCTCCTGCACCACCGGCAGGTAGAGCGACCCCGCGTGCGCGAACGACGCGCCCGTGAGGACCAGCAGGTCGAGGTCCAGGACGTTGGCCAGGACCTGGGCGGCCGTCGCGACGTACCGCGCCGAGTCGGCGAGCAGCCGCACCGGCACCTCCTCGCCGCGCGCGGCCGCGCGGGACAGCGCGGCGAAGTCCTCGGGGACGCTGCGCCCGGGCAGCCGGACGCCCGCCTCGGTCGCGCGCGCGACGACGGCGGCGGGCCCGGCGAACGCCTCGATGCAGCCGCGGCTGCCGCACCAGCACGCGGGCCCGTCGACGTCGACGCAGACGTGCCCGATCTCGCCCGCGTTGGAGGAGCGGCCGCGGTAGACCGTGCCGTCGACGATGATGCCGGCGCCGATGCCGGTGCCCATGTACAGCGCGGCGCACACGGCACCGGTCGGCACCCCGCCCGACCAGTACTCGCCGAGGGCGGAGGCGGTCGCGTCGTTGTCGAGGAGCACGGGCAGCCCGACGGCGTCCTCCAGGGCGTCGGCGAGCGGGAACTCCGCCCAGTGCTGCATCACGGGCGGCGCGAGCGTCATGCCGGTGGCGGTCGAGAGCGGCCCCGGCGAGACGACACCGAGCCCGAGCAGCCGATCCGGGTCGATGCCCACGCGCGCGACCGTCGCCGCGATCTCGGCCGCGATCCGCGCCACGACGTCCCGGGGGTCGTCGGTTCCGGTGCCGGGGCGCCGCCAGCGCGCGACGACCTGCCCCGCGAGGTCGGCGATGACGTAGGTGATGCCGGCGTGGTCGAGGTGCACCCCGACGGCATGGCGCGCCGCCGGGTCGAGCTGCAGGAGCATGCGGGGCTTGCCGCCCGTGGACTCGGCCCGCCCGGCCTCCACGACGAGGCCGTCGTCGATGAGGTGGCGCACCGCCGTCGAGACGGTGGCCGCGGTCAGCCCGGTGGCCCGGGTCAGCTCGACCCGGCTGATGGTGCCCGCGGCGCGGATGACGTCGAGGACCGCGCTGCGGCTGCTCGTGCGCGCGGCGCCGGGGCCACGTGTGCCTGCGTTCACTCCTGCTCCCGTCGACGTGCCGACCACCGGGTGAGGACCTGCCGAGCGCCACCCTCCCGTGGGCTCACCCCACGCGCGTCGCGCGCAGCAGCACGAGGCGCTCGGGCGAGAGCTGCGGCGGCCGCACGCCGAGCCGCTCGAGCGCGCGCCCGGTGGCACGGACCCCCTCGGGTCCCCACCACGACACGCCCTGCCCGTGCGTCACGACGTCGCCCGGCGCCTGCGGTCGCAGGTGGTACGTGGCGTCCGGGTCCAGCCCGGGCAGCAGGACGGCGTCCGCCGGCATCTGCGCCGACGACCCGAGCGTCGCGACCGCGAACAGCGCGTCCGAGCCGTCCTGCGCGACGACGCCGTGCACCTGGACCGCGGGGTCCGCGGTGTCGGCGTGCACGCTCACGCCGGTGTGCAGCAGGCCGCGCACCTCCTTGTAGAGCGCGACCCACGCGGCGAGCTCGGCACGCTGCGCGTCGTCGGCCTCCCGCAGGTCCCACTCGATGCCGAGGTGCCCGAACAGCGCGGTGCCGGCCCGGAACCCGAGGGACGCGCTGCGGCCCGTGCTGTGCGCGGTCCCGGAGCCGATGTGCGCACCGATGAGCTCGAGCGGGATCAGCAGGTTGGTCCACGGCTGGATGGACCGGCGCTCGAGCGCGTCGATGCAGTCCGACGCCCACACGCGGTCGGTCCGCTGCAGGATCTCGAGGTCGATCCGCGCACCCCCCGACGAGCAGGACTCGATCTCGATCCGCGGGTGGCGTGCGCGCAGGTCGTCGAGCAGCCGGTACACCGCGAGCGTCTGCCCGTGGACCCCGGGCACGCCGTCGGCTCCGTGCCCCGCGTCGACGAGGTCCCTGTTGTGGTCCCACTTGAGGTACGCGATGTCGTTCTCCGTGAGCAGGGCGTCGAGACGCCCGAGCACGTACGCGTACGCCTCCGGCCGCGCGAGGTCGAGCACCTGCTGGTGCCGCGTCGGCCGCGGCAGGCGGTCGGGCAGCTGCAGCATCCAGTCCGGGTGCGCCCGCGCCAGGTCGGAGTCCGGGTTGACCATCTCGGGCTCGACCCACAGGCCGAACTGCATCCCGAGGCCGGTCACGTGGTCGATCAGCGGGTGCAGCCCGTCGGGCCAGACCTCGTCGGACACGAACCAGTCCCCCAGCCCGCTCGTGTCGTCCCGGCGCGAGCCGAACCAGCCGTCGTCGAGGACGAAGCGCTCGGCGCCGACGGCTGCTGCCGCGTCCGCGAGCTCGACGAGCCGGGCCAGGTCGTGGTCGAAGTACACGGCCTCCCAGGTGTTGAGCGTGACCGGTCGCGGGCTGCTCGGGTGCTGGGGCCGCGCCCGCATCCAGGCGTGGAAGCGCGCCGCGAGCGCGTCGAGGCCCTGCTCGCCGTACGACCCGTAGACCCAGGGGCTGGTGTACGCCTCGCCGGGTGCGAGCCGCACCTCGCCGGGCCCGAGCAGCTCACCCCCGCCGAGCAGGCC
The DNA here is from genome assembly GCF_014836445.1 of Cellulomonas avistercoris. Taxonomy (GTDB): domain Bacteria; phylum Actinomycetota; class Actinomycetes; order Actinomycetales; family Cellulomonadaceae; genus Cellulomonas; species Cellulomonas avistercoris. Next base: position 6,855 of record NZ_JACSQV010000003.1, on the reverse strand, counting down.
GGGGTGGTAGTGGTGGCGCTCGGCGAGGCTGCGGTGGTTGCCGGACCAGGCGACGTGCCACCCCCAGGCCTCCCCGCGCCGGTGCGCGAGGTCCTCGGTACCGGCGACCAGCACGTACGGGGTGTCGAAGCCGGTGCGCCCGCGCCGGTTCTCGCGCAGCCGCGTGCCGTGCGTGAAGGCCGTGCGCATCGGCGCGCGCTCGCGCGCCCAGTGCCCGCCGAGGTCGAGGAGCGTGGCGGCGCGCGCGGGCACCGGGAGCGTCAGCGTGAGGCTCGCGACCTCGTAGACGTCCTCGCCCGTGTTGGTGAGGGTGGCCCGCTGGCGCACGAGTCCCTGCGGGGTCAGCTCGAGGACGAGCTCGAGCCCGAGGCCGGCGGCGGGGTCGGCCGCGGGCACGACCAGGACGGCGCCGCCGTCGGCGGTGCGCGTGAGCGCCGCCGCACCGGCGGTGAACGCGGCGGACCAGGCACGTCCGGCGCGCGAGCCGGTGAGCCCCGGCGTCCCGAGCCAGCCGTCGGACTGGGCGGGCAGCACGGTCGGCCCGACGTCGCCGTCCACGGGCGAGCCCATGCCGGCAGGACGCGCAGCGCGCCGCAGGTCATCCAGCCCGGCGTCGTCGAGGTCGCCGAGGTCGGCTCCCCAGTGCAGGACGCGGGGCAGCCCCGTGAGGTCGAGGACGAGGCTCACACCGGCCGCACGCAGGTGCAGCAGGTCCGCGGGGACCGCGGGCGGGGCGTGGTCCGGTCGGGCGCTCGTCATGGTGGTCGTCTCGTCGTCGGGACGCTGGGGCACCGCTCACCTCCGTGGGGATCGGGACCACCCTACGACGTTGACTTACTTAGTTCGGGAGCCTAACAATGTCGCTCGGCTCGAGGTCGACGACGACCCGCCGCGCGACGCCGCGCACCGGAGCCGTCGACCCGGGAGCACCTCGCACATGGACCAGGACGTGCTCGACGAGGGCTGGACCCTCACCGCCGTCGCCGCGACGCTTCCCCCGGGCCTCCCCGCCGGCCTGGCCCAGCGGCTGCGGGCCGGGGTGCCCGCACGCGTGCCCGGCACCACCCACACCGACCTGCTCGCGGCCGGGCTCGTCCCGGACCCCGACGGCCGCGAGGGGGACCTCGCGTGGATGAACCGGGTGGACTGGGTCTACGCGCGCCTGCTGACGACCGGCCCGGCGGCCCCCGACGAGCGCGTCGACCTCGTCCTGGAGGGTGTGGACACCGTCGCGACGATCTACCTGGGCAGCACCCTGCTGGCGTCCACGGCCAACCAGCACCGCACCTACCGGATCGACCTGCGCGAGCACCTGCACGGGGACCCGCAGCTGCTGCGCGTCGAGCTCGCGTCGGCCCTGACGCACGCCGAGGCCGAGGAGGCCCGGCTGGGCCCCCGACCGCGCGTGCACCCGCAGCCGTTCCCCCTGGTCCGCAAGATGGCGCGCTCGTTCGGCCGGGACCGCGAACCCGGCCTGCAGACCGCGGGTCTGTGGCGGCCGGTGCGGGTCGAGCGGTGGCGCGTCGCACGCCTCGCGACGGTACGGCCGCTCGTCACCGTCGAGCCCGACGGCACGGCGCGGGTCCAGGTGCACGTCGACGTCGAGCGCTCCGGGCTCACGGGCGGCCACGTCCCCCTCGTCGTTGCGGCGCGCGTCGCAGGTGCCGAGACGGTCGCCGAGGTCCACGCGGGCGCCCTGCGGACCACCGCACGGCTCGAGGTCCCGCACGCGCCCCTGTGGTGGCCCGCGGGCCACGGCGCGCAGCCGCTGCACGACCTGCACGTCGAGCTGCGGGCCGCCGATCCCGGCGCGCCGGCCGGCCCCCGCGGCACCGGCCCCCCGCTGGGCTGCTGGTCCCGCCGGATCGGGTTCCGCACCGTCGAGCTCGACACCGCACCCGACGACCAGGGCAGCGCGTTCACGCTGCGCGTCAACGGCAGGTCCGTGTCCGTCCGCGGCGCCGGCTGGGTCCCCGACGACCACCTGCTGACGCGGGTCACGCGCACCCGCCTCGCACGCCGCCTCGACCAGGCGCTCGGAGCGCGGCTGAACCTCCTGCGGGTCCGGGGCAGCGGGATCTACGAGTCGCAGGACTTCTACGAGCTGTGCGACGAGCGCGGCCTGCTCGTCTGGCAGGACTTCCTGCTCGCGTGCGCCGCCTACCCGGAGGAGTCCCCGCTGCGCGAGGAGATCGAGGCGGAGGCGCGCGAGCACGTCGCACGTCTGACGCCGCACCCCTCCCTGGTCGTGTGGAACGGCGGCGACGAGTACCTGTGGGCCTACCGCGACCGTGGGTGGCACCGCGAGCTCGACGGCCGCACGTGGGGGCGACGGTACGCGACCGAGGTCCTGCCCGCCGTGGTCGCCGAGCTCGACCCGACACGGCCGTACGTGGTCAACAGCCCCTCCTCGCCGGGCTTCGACGTCGACGACGTGCACCCCAACGACCTCGACCACGGCACGCACCACCACGGTGAGGTCGGCAGCTGCCTCGGCGACACCGCGTACCGCGACGAGGTCCCCCGGTTCTGCGCCGACCTCGGCTTCCCCGGCCCGCCGACGTGGGCGACGCTGCAGCGTGCCGTCCGCGCGTCGGACCGCGCCGTCGTCGGCGCCCCGGCGGGCCTCGACGACCGACTGTGGGCCGCGCAGCTCACCCAGGCCCGCGCCGTGCGTGGCGGGATCGAGCACCACCGCTCCTGGTGGCCCACGACCGCGGGGGTGATCGTGCGGCAGCTCAACGACTGCCGGCCGGTGACGTCGTCGTCCGCGATCGACGGCGACGGCCGGCCCAAGCCGCTGTGGTGGGCGATGCGGGCGGCCTTCGCCGAGCGTCTCGTGACCGTCCAGCCCCGGGACGGGCGCGAGACGCTCGTCGCCGTCAACGACACCCCGGTGCTGTGGAAGGCGGTCGCCGTCCTCGAGCGCCAGACGCTCGAGGGCCACCTGCTCGCACGCACCGAGCTGCCGCTGACCGTCGGCGCGTGGTCGGTCGGCACGTTCCCGATCGCGGCCACCCTGCGCACCCCGGGCGACGCGACGCGCGAGGTCCTCGTCGTCACGCTGGACGGACGCCGCGCGGCGCACACCTGGGTCGAGGACGTCGACCTCGCGCTCGACCCCGCGCCGTACGACGCCCGCGTCCACCCGGTGCAGGACGGCTACCACGTCGAGGTGACGGCGCGCTCGCTCGCGCGCGACCTCACGCTGCTCGTCGACCGCGTCGACCCCGCGGCGAGCGTGGACGCTGCCCTGGTGACGCTGCCGGCGGGTGCCACGACGACGTTCCGCGTCCGCAGCACCGAGGTGCTCGACCCGACCACGCTCGTCGCACCGCCCGTGCTGCGCAGCGCCAACGACCTCGTCGTCCCGGCGCGCGCGGCGGGCGCGGCGGGCGCGGCGGGCCCGTGAGGGCGCCGTCGGAGCGGCAGCCCGGCACGGTCCGGCCTACGCACCCCCCGCTACGCTGACCGCCGTGGGCGCAGACGCGATCGGACTGGTGCTGGCACGCCCCGCGCGGCTGCTGGGTCTCGAGCCCTTCTTCATGGAGCTCATCGGGGGCATCGACGAGACGCTGTCGACCGACGACCGGTCGCTGCTGCTGCACGTGGTGCCCGACCACGACGCCGAGATCGCCGCCTACCGGCGTTGGGGCCGGGGCCGCCTCGTGGACGCGGTGGTGCTCGTCAACCTCGTCGACGCCGACCCGCGGCCGGCCGTGCTGCGCGAGCTCGCGATCCCCACCGTCGTCGTCGGCGGGCCGGAGCGGACCCTGCCCGACGTGGCGCACGTGTGGATCGACAACGCCCAGGCCATGCACGACGCCGTCGGCTACCTGGTCGACCTCGGTCACGACAGGATCGGGCGCGTGTCCGGGCCCGCGACGCTCGCGCACACCCGCTCACGCACCCGCGCGTTCCTCGCGGAGTGCGCCGCTCGCGGTGCGCACGGCGTCGTCGTCGAAGGCGACTACGGCGAGGCGTCCGGCACCCGCGCGGCGCGCGCGCTGCTCGGGCGCAACGACCCGCCGTCGGCCCTCGTGTTCGACAACGACGTCATGGCCCTCGCTGGTCTCGGGGTGGCCCACGAGATGGGACTGGCGGTCCCCGGGGACGTGTCGCTCCTCGCGTGGGACGACTCGGCGATGTGCCGGCTCGCGCACCCGCCGCTGTCGGCCATGAGCCTCGATGTCCACGCCATGGGCGTGCAGGTGGCCGACGCCGTGCTGAACCTGCTCGCGTCGGGCCGCCCGACGACGTCGACCGCACCCCTGCCCCGCCTCGTCGCGCGTGGCAGCACCGCCCGCCGTCCCCCCGCAGGGGCCGACGTCGCGCGCCACGCGTGACCACCTGCGGCGACACCCCAAGGGTGGTTGGGTAGGGGCATGACAGCGGTTGCACCGTCCCCCGTGCCCGTCGACCCCGACACGCTGCGCACCGTCGCCGCGGGCGCCCACTACGACCCCCACACCGTCCTCGGTCCCCACGTCGGCGACGGCGCGGTCACCGTGCGGACCCTGCGTCCGCTCGCGGACCGGGTCGCCGTCGTGACCGCCGAGGGCAGCTTCGAGGCCCAGCACGAGATGGACGGCATCTGGTACGCGCTGATCCCGGGCGCCACCGTCCCCGACTACCGTCTCGAGGTCACGTACGCCGGCGTCACGACCGTCGTCGACGACCCCTACCGGTTCCTGCCCACCGTGCAGGAGCTGGACCGCCACCTGGTGCGTGAGGGTCGGCACGAGCAGCTGTGGCAGGTGCTCGGCGCCAACGTCCGCACCTACTCCGGCCAGCTCGGCGAGGTCCGCGGCACGTCGTTCGCCGTGTGGGCCCCGAACGCGCGCGCCGTGCGCGTCATCGGCGACTTCAACCACTGGCAGGGCGCGACGCACGCGATGCGCTCGCTGGGTGCCAGCGGGATCTGGGAGCTGTACGCGCCCGGCGTGGAAGCCGGTGCGCGCTACAAGTTCGAGATCCTCGCCGTGGACGGCTCGTGGCGCCAGAAGGCTGACCCGCTCGCCAAGGGCACGGAGGTGCCCCCGGCGACCGCCTCGGTCGTCGTCGAGACCCGCTACTCGTGGTCCGACGAGGCGTGGATGACGTCCCGTGCGCAGCGCGACCCCCACTCCGGGCCGATGAGCGTGTACGAGGTGCACCTCGGCTCGTGGCGCCAGGGCCTGTCGTACCGGGACCTGGCCCACCAGCTGACGGAGTACGTGCTCGAGCTGGGGTTCACGCACGTCGAGCTGCTGCCTGTGGCCGAGCACCCCTTCGGCGGGTCGTGGGGCTACCAGGTGTCGTCGTACTACGCGCCGACCTCGCGGTTCGGGCATCCCGACGACTTCCGGTACCTGGTCGACTGCCTGCACCGCGCCGGGATCGGCGTGATCGTCGACTGGGTGCCCGCACACTTCCCGAAGGACGAGTGGGCGCTGGCCCATTTCGACGGCACGGCGCTCTACGAGCACCCGGACCCGCTGCTGGGTGAGCACCCCGACTGGGGCACCTACGTCTTCAACTTCGGCCGCCCCGAGGTGCGCAACTTCCTCGTCGCGAACGCCACGTACTGGCTCGAGGAGTTCCACGTCGACGGCCTGCGCGTCGACGCGGTGGCATCGATGCTCTACCTCGACTACTCGCGCCAGCCGGGTCAGTGGCGACCCAACGAGCACGGCGGCCGGGAGAACCTCGACGCGATCTCGTTCCTCCAGGAGGCGAACGCGACGGCCTACCGCCGGACGCCCGGCATCATGATGATCGCCGAGGAGTCGACCGCGTGGCCGGGCGTCACCGCCCCGACGTCGGCGCAGGGCCTGGGCTTCGGGCTGAAGTGGAACATGGGCTGGATGAACGACACCCTGCGCTACCTGCGCGAGGAGCCGATCAACCGCCGGTATCACCACCACGAGATCACCTTCTCGATGGTCTACGCGTACTCCGAGCACTTCGTGCTGCCGATCAGCCACGACGAGGTCGTCCACGGCAAGGGCTCCTTGTACGGGCGCATGCCCGGCGACCACTGGCAGAAGCTCGCCGGCGTCCGTGCCCTGCTGGCCTACCAGTGGACGCACCCCGGCAAGCAGCTGCTCTTCATGGGCCAGGAGTTCGCCCAGCAGGGTGAGTGGGCGGAGGCTCGCTCGCTCGACTGGCAGGCGCTCGACGACCCGTCCCACCGCGGCGTGATGAGCTCGCTCCGCGACCTGAACGCCCTCTACCGGCAGACGCCGGCCCTGTGGGAGCTGGACCACGCCCCCGAGGGCTTCGAATGGCTGGCGTCGGACGAGGCCGGGCTCAACCTGCTGGCGTACGCCCGGTTCGCGCCGGGCGCGCCGCCGGCCGTGGTCGTCGTGAACTTCGCCGGGGTGCCGCACGAGTCGTGGCGGCTTCCCCTGCCGCGCGGCGGCAGGTGGCGCGAGGCCTACAACTCGGACTCCGAGGCGTACGGCGGCTCGGGCGTGGGCAACCTCGGTGCGATCGTCGCCCAGCCGGTGGAGCACTACGGCCGCGACTGGTCCGCCACGATCCGCGTCCCCCCGCTGGGCGCCGTGATCTTCGTCGCAGACGGTGACGAGCCGTCCACGGAAGAGGCGGTCGACCCCGTGATCTGACGCGGCCCGCGTCGCAACGAGCGGACCAGGAGGCCGGGGCAGCACTGCTGCTCCGGCCTTCTGCATTCCCAGCCTGCAAGGGCGCGTGGCAGCTCCTGGCATTCCCCCGGTGCGCGGTGCAGGGCCGGCGCGACGGTCACGCACCGCGGAACGACGAAAGGCCCACCCCGTGAGGGGTGGGCCTTTCGTTGAATGATTGTCCGGCGGCGTCCTACTCTCCCACACCCTGGCGGGTGCAGTACCATCG
>NZ_JACSQV010000030.1 GCF_014836445.1 Cellulomonas avistercoris | reverse complement strand
TGAGGGGTGGGCCTTTCGTTGAATGATTGTCCGGCGGCGTCCTACTCTCCCACACCCTGGCGGGTGCAGTACCATCGGCGCTGAAGGGCTTAGCTTCCGGGTTCGGAATGGGACCGGGCGTTTCCCCTTCGCTATGACCGCCGTAACACTGTCGAGATGTCAACGGGAATGAACCGTTGGTTTCTCGGGAACCGCACAGTGGACGCGTAGCAATGAATGAAGTTAGTCAAGTTGTCGGCTTATTAGTACCGGTCAGCTGCGGCAGTCGTTAGTCCTGCCTTCCACGTCCGGCCTATCTACCCAGTGGTCTAGCTGGGAGCCTCTCACCCCGAAGGGCGTGGAAACCTCATCTTGAAGCAGGCTTCCCGCTTAGATGCTTTCAGCGGTTATCCCTTCCGAACGTAGCCAACCAGCCGTGCTCCTGGCGGAACAACTGGCACACCAGAGGTTCGTCCGTCCCGGTCCTCTCGTACTAGGGACAGCCCTTCTCAAGTTTCCTGCGCGCGCAGCGGATAGGGACCGAACTGTCTCACGACGTTCTAAACCCAGCTCGCGTACCGCTTTAATGGGCGAACAGCCCAACCCTTGGGACCTACTCCAGCCCCAGGATGCGACGAGCCGACATCGAGGTGCCAAACCATGCCGTCGATATGGACTCTTGGGCAAGATCAGCCTGTTATCCCCGGGGTACCTTTTATCCGTTGAGCGACGGCGCTTCCACAAGCCACCGCCGGATCACTAGTTCCGACTTTCGTCCCTGCTCGACCTGTCAGTCTCACAGTCAAGCTCCCTTGTGCACTTGCACTCGCCACCTGATTGCCAACCAGGCTGAGGGAACCTTTGAGCGCCTCCGTTACATTTTAGGAGGCAACCGCCCCAGTTAAACTACCCACCAGGCACTGTCCCTGATCCGGATTACGGACCGAGGTTAGATATCCAGAGCGACCAGAGTGGTATTTCAACGTTGACTCCACCGACACTGGCGTGCGGGCTTCACAGTCTCCCACCTATCCTACACAAGCCGCACCGAACACCAATACCAAGCTATAGTAAAGGTCCCGGGGTCTTTCCGTCCTGCTGCGCGTAACGAGCATCTTTACTCGTAGTGCAATTTCGCCGAGTTCGCGGTTGAGACAGCGGAGAAGTCGTTACGCCATTCGTGCAGGTCGGAACTTACCCGACAAGGAATTTCGCTACCTTAGGATGGTTATAGTTACCACCGCCGTTTACTGGGGCTTAAATTCTGAGCTTCGCACTTGCGTGCTGACCCGTCCTCTTAACCTTCCAGCACCGGGCAGGCGTCAGTCCGTATACATCGTCTTGCGACTTCGCACGGACCTGTGTTTTTAGTAAACAGTCGCTTCTCCCTGGTCTCTGCGGCCCTCCACGCTTCCCCGGGCATGCCGGTTCACGCTTGAGGCCCCCCTTCTCCCGAAGTTACGGGGGCATTTTGCCGAGTTCCTTAACCACGATTCTCTCGATCGCCTTGGTATTCTCTACCTGACCACCTGAGTCGGTTTGGGGTACGGGCGGCTAGAACCTCGCGTCGAGGCTTTTCTTGGCAGCATAGGATCACCCATTTCCCGCATACGCGGTACCCGTCGGCTCTCAGGCTTCACGAGGTGCGGATTTGCCTACACCTCACCCTACGACCTTGGACGTGGACTACCATCGCCACGCTGGGCTACCTTCCTGCGTCACCCCTGTTAATACGCTTACCTACTACTAGTTCGGGTCCCGTGCTCCCCTGCCCCGGTGTCCCGAAGGACGATGAGACAGGCTCGGACGGTTAGCATCACCAGGCTCGGTATGGGCGGTTCTTCGCCGGTACGGGAATATCAACCCGTTGTCCATCGACTACGCCTGTCGGCCTCGCCTTAGGTCCCGACTTACCCAGGGCGGATTAGCCTGGCCCTGGAACCCTTGGTCATTCGGCGGACGGGTTTCTCACCCGTCATTCGCTACTCATGCCTGCATTCTCACTCGTGCCGGCTCCACCGCTGGGTCACCCCGCGGCTTCACTGCCGGCACGACGCTCCCCTACCCATCCACACGACTGAACCACGAAGGCTTGTCACTTGTGTGAATGCCACAGCTTCGGCGGTGTGCTTGAGCCCCGCTACATTGTCGGCGCGGAATCACTTGACCAGTGAGCTATTACGCACTCTTTCAAGGGTGGCTGCTTCTAAGCCAACCTCCTGGTTGTCTGTGCAACTCCACATCCTTTCCCACTTAGCACACGCTTTGGGGCCTTAGCTGGTGGTCTGGGCTGTTTCCCTCTCGACTACGGAGCTTATCCCCCGCAGTCTCACTGCCACGCTCTGGCTTACCGGCATTCGGAGTTTGGCTAACGTCAGTAACCTGGTGGGGCCCATCGGCTATCCAGTAGCTCTACCTCCGGCAAGAAACGCGTGACGCTGCACCTAAATGCATTTCGGGGAGAACCAGCTATCACGAAGTTTGATTGGCCTTTCACCCCTAACCACAGGTCATCCCCCAGGTTTTCAACCCTGGTGGGTTCGGGCCTCCACGCGGTCTTACCCGCGCTTCACCCTGCCCATGGCTAGATCACTTCGCTTCGGGTCTAGAGCACGCGACTACGGTCGCCCTATTCGGACTCGCTTTCGCTACGGCTTCCCCACACGGGTTAACCTCGCCACGTACCACTAACTCGCAGGCTCATTCTTCAAAAGGCACGCCGTCACCCCTGCTAGGGAGGCTCCGACGGATTGTATGCACACGGTTTCAGGTACTATTTCACTCCCCTCCCGGGGTACTTTTCACCTTTCCCTCACGGTACTTGTCCGCTATCGGTCACCAGGTAGTATTTAGGCTTACACAGTGGTCTGTGCGGATTCACTCCGGGTTTCTCGGGCCCGGAGCTACTTGGGATCCCCTTCGGGAGGCCGCGTCATTTCGTCTACGGGGGTAACACCCTCTGTGCCGGGCCTTTCAAGACCCTTCGACTATAACGCGGCTTTCTGACTCCCTGCGAAGGCGGCAGCCCTCACTGAAAGGTCCCACAACCCCCAACGCGCAACGCCTGCCGGCTATCACACGCGCTAGGTTTGGCCTGATCCGCTTTCGCTCGCCACTACTCACGGAATATCTCTTCCTGCCGGTACTGAGATGTTTCACTTCCCGGCGTTCCCTCCACACACCCTATATATTCAGGTGCGGGTCACACGACATGACTCGTGCGGGGTTTCCCCATTCGGAAATCCTCGGATCACGGTTCGTTTGCCAACTCCCCGAGGCTTATCGCAGGCTACTACGTCCTTCTTCGGCTCCTGGTGCCAAGGCATCCACCCTGTGCACTTAAAAACTTGACCACAAAAGATCATTCAAAGATGCTCGCGTCCACTGTGCAGTTCTCAAGCAACCACCGGTCACCGCCCGGCATCCCGACGCCTACCGACCACCACCACCCCCCGAAGAGGACACCAGCGACCAGCGGTTCGACCGGACCGAACGATCCCGACCAAGGCAACACCCACAACGGGCTGTTCCCTCAGGACCCAACAGCGTGCCAAGCCGACCCGCGACGAACCGACGACTCTCCGTTCCCTCCCCGCAGCAAGCTGCAGGCGTACTTGGAAGCCACCGACCCAACGAGCCGGCCAGTAGTCGATGTTCCACCCGTGAGCACCACCCCCGACGCGTACGGCCGGGGCATGGGCCTGGACACCAGCACCACCCCATGACGAGGCGACCTGCTGCCAGATGCTCCTTAGAAAGGAGGTGATCCAGCCGCACCTTCCGGTACGGCTACCTTGTTACGACTTAGTCCTAATCGCCAGTCCCACCTTCGACGACTCCCCCCAAAAGGTTGGGCCATCGGCTTCGGGTGTTACCGACTTTCATGACTTGACGGGCGGTGTGTACAAGGCCCGGGAACGTATTCACCGCAGCGTTGCTGATCTGCGATTACTAGCGACTCCGACTTCATGGGGTCGAGTTGCAGACCCCAATCCGAACTGAGACCGGCTTTTTGGGATTCGCTCCACCTCGCGGTATCGCAGCCCTTTGTACCGGCCATTGTAGCATGCGTGAAGCCCAAGACATAAGGGGCATGATGATTTGACGTCATCCCCACCTTCCTCCGAGTTGACCCCGGCAGTCTCCCATGAGTCCCCGGCATAACCCGCTGGCAACATGGGACGAGGGTTGCGCTCGTTGCGGGACTTAACCCAACATCTCACGACACGAGCTGACGACAACCATGCACCACCTGTACACCGACCTTGCGGGGCGCACATCTCTGCACGTTTCCGGTGTATGTCAAGCCTTGGTAAGGTTCTTCGCGTTGCATCGAATTAATCCGCATGCTCCGCCGCTTGTGCGGGCCCCCGTCAATTTCTTTGAGTTTTAGCCTTGCGGCCGTACTCCCCAGGCGGGGCACTTAATGCGTTTGCTGCGGCACGGAATCCGTGGAATGGACCCCACACCTAGTGCCCAACGTTTACGGCATGGACTACCAGGGTATCTAATCCTGTTCGCTCCCCATGCTTTCGCTCCTCAGCGTCAGTTGCGGCCCAGTGACCTGCCTTCGCCATCGGTGTTCCTCCTGATATCTGCGCATTCCACCGCTACACCAGGAATTCCAGTCACCCCTACCGCACTCTAGTCTGCCCGTACCCACTGCAAGCCCCAGGTTGAGCCTGAGGTTTTCACAGCAGACGCGACAAACCGCCTACGAGCTCTTTACGCCCAATAATTCCGGACAACGCTTGCGCCCTACGTATTACCGCGGCTGCTGGCACGTAGTTAGCCGGCGCTTCTTCTGCAGGTACCGTCACTTTCGCTTCTTCCCTGCTGAAAGCGGTTTACAACCCGAAGGCCGTCATCCCGCACGCGGCGTCGCTGCATCAGGCTTTCGCCCATTGTGCAATATTCCCCACTGCTGCCTCCCGTAGGAGTCTGGGCCGTGTCTCAGTCCCAGTGTGGCCGGTCGCCCTCTCAGGCCGGCTACCCGTCGTCGCCTTGGTAGGCCATTACCCCACCAACAAGCTGATAGGCCGCGAGCCCATCCTCCACCGATAAATCTTTCCAGACGCTACAGATGCCCGTGCGTCTCGTATCCGGTATTAGACCCCGTTTCCAAGGCTTATCCCAGAGTGAAGGGTAGGTTGCTCACGTGTTACTCACCCGTTCGCCACTGATCACCCGGTGCAAGCACCGAGATCACCGTTCGACTTGCATGTGTTAAGCACGCCGCCAGCGTTCGTCCTGAGCCAGAATCAAACTCTCCGTGAATGTCAAACAGCCACCCACCAACCCGAAGACCGGCGAGCAACAGACACACAAAGAACCCCCCCGAAGAGGGGCATCAACTGGCATCATCCCAAACCAGACCCACGGGGTGGATCCGATCCAGGCTCGACGCCAAAAATATGGCATCGACTACTTGGCACACTGTTGAGTTCTCAAGGAACAGACGCGCATCC
>NZ_JACSQV010000002.1:373246-501409 GCF_014836445.1 Cellulomonas avistercoris | reverse complement strand
CCCCCCCCCCCCCCCCCCCCCCCCCGCCGGTGCATCGGTCCGTCGGGTCAGTCGACGGGGAACAGCGACAGGCTGAGCGTGCCCGTGTACTCACCGGGCGTCGTGTCGACCGGCACGTCGAGCACGAGGTCCGCGCCGATCGTCGCCGTGCCGACCCGGCCCTCGGGCGTCGCCGACGCGAGGCGACCCGGGACGACCAGGCCCTCGCCGCCGCCGAGCGCCGTCGCCCGGGCGTCACCGGCGGCGAGGCCCGCGCGCGGGCTCTCGAGGCGCGGGGTCCACCCCAGGTGCTTCCCGTCGAGCAGGCGCGTGGCCGACTCGAACGTGTACGCCTGACCCGTGACGGCCCAGCCGGTGACCCCGGCCTGCGACACCGAGCGCGAGTCGGTGACCGTCACGGTGGGCAGCTGACCGGTGAACCGCAGCGCGGTGCCCGTGTTCTGCGGCCCGTCGAGCGTGACGCCCGAGCCGTCGTCCGCGACCGACAGCGCCAGGACGCCGTCCTCGCCCTCGGGCACGACGGCCCGCAGCTCGACGCCCTGCGTGTTCTGCGGGTCGCGGAACAGGCGCGGCAGCAGGTCGACGAGGTTCTTCGACCACGTGTCGAACCCGTGCGGGCCCTGCGTGACGCCGGCGAACTCGTGGTGGATGCCGTTGGTCTCCAGCAGCTCCAGCAGGTTCATCGTCGCCTGGTAGGTGAAGTCGGTGACGTCACCGGTGTACACGCGCGCCATCCGGGTCTCGGCGTTGACGAGCGCGGGGTCGAACTGCGGGGTGTTGAAGAACAGCCCGCCCGAGAACGCGGCCATCCACCCGAACTGACCGGGGCGGGTGAGCCACGTGTTGAGCGTGTTCATCGCGCCCATCGACAGGCCGGCGATGGCCTGCCGTGCGGCGTCGTCGGCGATGTTGTACTCGGCCCGTGCCGCGGGCGCGAGGTTCTCGACGAGCTCCGCCGGGAAGTCCGGCGAGTTGCCGTTGCCCATCACGACGACCATCGGGACGATCGCGCCGTCCTTGATGTAGTGGTCGAGGATCTGCGGCGCGCGGCCCACCTCGACCCAGTCGCCGTAGTTCTGGCCACCACCGTGGTTGAGGTACAGCACGGGGTACGGCTCGGCGCGGTTCGGGTCGTAGCCCTTGGGCGTCCAGACGTACGCCTGGCGCTCCTCGCCCGCCACGGCGCTGTCGTACGTCAGCAGGTTCACCGCGCCGCGCTCGTCCTCGGGCAGGTCACCGAGCATGCGGTCGGTCTCGCCGGGGACGAACAGCGGGCTGACGCCCGTGAGCGTGTTGACCTTGTCCTCGGGGTCCTTCTGGTCCACGCCGTCGACGACGTACCGGTAGTAGTAGAAGCCGTCGAGCGGTCCCGCCTGCACGCGCCAGCGGTCCCCGACCTTCGTCATGGGGACGCGGAACCAGGCACCGTTCGGGGCCCAGTTGGCCCACACGGTGACGTCCTTGGCGTCCTTCCACTGCGTGCCGGTCTCGAAGGTGACGATGCCGTTCTCGTCGACGTGCGGCGTCGTGATCGACCCCGCGGCCGGCGCCGTGTACTTCCTGTCGAGCGGGCGGTGACCCTCGCGCGGACCGTGGCCCGCGTCGTCCTGGAACACGCGGGACGCGAAGTCGCGCAGGCCCTCGCGCCAGGTGTCCCACGTGCCGCCCGTGTCGGGGTCGACGCCGTCGAACTCGTGCTCGACGCCCGTGCGCTCGAACGTGCGCAGCAGGTCGTGGGTCGTGTTGTACGACGGGTCGAGCACGTTGCCGACGTAGATGCGCAGCCGGTCGGTGCCCTCGTTGATCGCCGCGACCTCCGACCGGTTCGGGTCGGCGGGGCGCCCGGAGAACTCGACCGAGAACGCGCCGACCTCGCTGAAGACGCCCGGGTCGGTGCGCAGCAGCGTCAGCGCCTGCTCGGCGCCGGTGCCGATGCCGGCCACCGCCTGCCCGGACGCGTCGTCCGCGACGTTGTACGCGTCCCGCGTCGCCGCGACGACGCCGTCGAGCAGCTCGGCGCGCGGGTCGCCGCCGCTGACCTCGGCCATGACGACGACCATGGGCGCGAGAGCGCCTTCGGCCGCGAGGTTGTCGAGCACCTGGCGCGCGCGGCCCAGCTCGGTCCACTCGTCGGCCGACTGGCTGTCGTCCGCCAGCAGGTACAGCACGGGGTACGCCTCGGCGCGCTCGGCGTCGTAGCCGGGGGGCGTCCACACGAGCGTCGTGCGCTCGTCGTCCGCCGCCGGGCTGTCGTACGTCAGCTCGGCGACGTCGCCGCCGTTGGCGACGTCCGACATCCACTGCACGGACGGACCGGGCACGAAGAACGTGCTCCAGGCCGGCTTCGAGCTGATCGCCGCGGGTGCGTCCGGGTTGCGGAACGACTTCTTGGTGCGGTCCGGGAACGTCGCCGTGTACTGGTAGTAGTACAGGCCCGGGTCCAGGATCCCGACCTGCGTCGGGTAGTCCGTGCCGCTGGGGTCCATGGCCAGGTCGGACCACGTGCCCGCGGGGCCGATGTTGCCCTGGAGCTCCACGACCTGCGGCGTGCCGCCGACGATCTCCTGGACCGTGGCCTGCGGTGCCGTGAACCGGTAGTACCCCTCGGGTGTCACCGACACCCACGGGTCGGGCGCGACGCCCTCGGCTGCTGCTGGTGGTGCCATCACTGCCGCCGTTCCCAGTGCGAGCGCGGCCCCTGTGACCACGGCTGTCGTCCTGTGCTGCGCGCGTGGCCCTCTGCGAGTCATCCCCATCGATACTCCTCCTCGGTCGCCGACCGGCA
Organism: Cellulomonas avistercoris; assembly: GCF_014836445.1. GTDB lineage: Bacteria > Actinomycetota > Actinomycetes > Actinomycetales > Cellulomonadaceae > Cellulomonas > Cellulomonas avistercoris. The sequence continues at coordinate 498,624 of NZ_JACSQV010000002.1, read as the reverse complement.
GGAGGATGCGGACGACCCACCCTCCACGTCGAGGGCCGGGATCACGGTGCTGCTTCCCCCTGCGGTTGCCGCGGGCGCCCACGACGCCCCCGACGTGCCCGCTGCCTGCAACGCTGCAGGAACGGGTTGTCCGAATGCTGTCGTGTCGGAGGTTTAACGTCAATACCTGCGCTTCGACCGGTTCGGCGGTCGGGCCTGCGTCCGCCCCGGCGCGGGCGGGTCAGGCGCGTGCGGCCGCGGCGAGGACGCCGGACCGCAGCTCGACGACGCGGTCGGCGCGGTCCGCGACGGCCGGGTCGTGCGTCGTCACGACGGTCGTGACGCCGTGCTCGTGGGCGAGCTCGAGCAGCAGCCCGACCACGGACAGGGCGTTCTGGCTGTCGAGCTGACCGGTGGGCTCGTCGGCCAGCAGCACCTGCGGGCGCGTCGCCAGGGCGCGTGCGATCGCGACGCGCTGCTGCTGCCCGCCGGACAGCTCGTCCGGCCGCTGCGCGGCGTGCCGCGTCAGCCCGACGGCGTCGATCGCGGCCGCGACGCGCGCCTCCCGCTGCGCGGGGTCGAGCTCGAGCAGCCGCAGCGGCACCTCGACGTTCTCGGACGCCGACAGCACGGGCAGCAGCCCGAACGTCTGGAAGACGTAGGCGACCTGCTCGCGCCGCACCCGCAGCAGCTCGGCCTCGCCGAGGGCGGTGAGGTCGGTGCCGTCGAGGTGGACCGTGCCCGACGTCGGCCGGACGAGCCCGCCGAGCGCGTGCAGCAGGGTCGACTTGCCGGACCCCGACCGGCCGCGCACGACCAGCAGCTCACCCGGCGCGGCCTGCAGGTCCACGCCGCGCAGCGCGTGGACGGCAGCGGCGCCCGAGCCGTACGTGCAGGTCAGGCCCCGGGTGCGGATCGTGCTCACGACTCCTCCTGCGATGCCTGCGGTGCCTGCGTTGCCGGCGGCTCCTGCGGTGCCTCGGCGGCACCGGTGGACGGCGTCGTGCCCGCGTGCACGCGCACGTGGTCGGGCTCGAGCCCGAGGCGCACCCGGTCCCGCAGCCCGAGCTGCTCGACGTACTCCGTCGGCAGCTGCAACCGGCCGGCACGGTCGATCACGGTGAACTCCTCCGCGTGCAGCCGCGCGTGCCCGTCCTCGCCGACGGCGGTGCGGCGCAGCGTCTCGCGCGACGTGCGCCCGTCGCGGATCTGCACGGTGCGCCGCACGTGGTCGGCGACCAGCGGGTCGTGCGTCACGATGAGCGTCGTCGTCCCGAACGTCTCGTTGACGTGCCGGATCGCCTCGAGCACGTCCGCCGACGTCTCCTCGTCCAGCTCACCCGTGGGCTCGTCGGCGCGCCGCCCGCGCGGCCGGTTCGCGACCGCTGTCGCGATCGCGACGCGCTGCTGCTCGCCGCCCGACAGCTCGGCCGGACGGCGGTCGCGGCAGTGCGTCACCCCCATGACCTCGAGCAGCTCGTCGACGCGCGCCGTCCGCTCGCGCAGGCGCGCCGTGCGGGTCGCGACCATCGGCAGGGCGACGTTCTCCGCCGCGGTGAGGTACGGCAGCAGGTTGCGGGCCGTCTGCTGCCAGGCGAAGCCGACGACGTCGCGCCGGTACGCACGGCGCTGCGCGCCCGTCATGCGCAGCACGTCCCAGCCGGCGACGAACGCGGTGCCCGCGGTCGGCCGGTCGAGGCCGGACAGGATGGTCAGGAGCGTCGACTTGCCCGAGCCGGAGGCCCCGACGAGCGCGACGAGGTCGCCGCGCTCGACCCTCAGGTCGAGCCCCTGCAGGGCCTGCACCTCGACACCTTCGGTGACGTAGACCCGGATGAGGTCCTCGCAGAGGATCTCCGCGTCGGCGTCCGGCGGGGTGGTCATGGTGCTCCTCCTTCTCGCAGCGGACCGGACGCGGCCGCCCGGCGGGCGGACACGGTGGCGACCAGCACGGCCGCGCCACCGAGGACGACACCGAGCCCACCGAGGCCGACGACGAGGACGGGGTCGGTGGTGGCCGTCGTGGACGTGGGGGTACCGGTGAAGACACGCAGGTCGACGACCCGCAGCACGAGCAGCGGCAGCGCGGCGGCCACGGCGACGGCCGCGGGCAGCGCCGCGGCGAGCAGCCCCAACGACTCGCCGACCACGAGGCGCCGGCGCAGCGCCCGGGGCGCCCCGAGACCGGCCAGCACGCTCGCGGCGCGCTCCCGTGGCGGGGCTCCGCCGAGCAGCGCCAGGCCGAGCACGAGCGCGGCGATGGTCACCGTGACGACGCCGACGGCGCCGAGCGCGGACCGCAGCCCCGCCGTGAGCGCGCCCGCACGCGCGTCCTGGACCCGGTCCGCCAGCGCGCTCACGCTCACGCGTCCGTCGAGCACGCGGTCGACGGCGGTGGCGACCACGTCGGGGTCGGACCCGGGCTGCAGCCCGACGAGCACGGACCCGACGGCGTCGGGGGCGCCGGAGGGAGGTGCCCACGTCGTGTCGTCGACGACGACCCACGCGGTGCCGCTCGCCACTCCGGGCGCCTCACCGACGACGGCCACGGCCGCCACCGGTGCCTCGTCCGGGCCCCGTCCGATCGCGACCTCGGCACCGGTCGCGACGCCGGCCGACCGTGGCAGGAGCACGCCCGGCAGCGAGTCCCCGTCCGCGGCCAGGGTGGTCAGCGGGGACCGGACGGCGGACGGCAGGGACCGCTGCACCGCTGACAGCGCGGCGGCGTCGACCACGAGCACGGACACCGCGTCCGTCCCGTCGCCGGTACTGAGCGTCGCACGGCCCCCGTCGCGGACGGCGGCGACCGCCCGGACGCCCGGCACGTCGGCGACCGCGGCCACGTCGTCGGAGGTCAGCGGTGTCCGCCCCGCGGCGGTCTGCAGGATCTCGAGCCGCACGTCGCCGCCCGCACCGCGCGCCGCGCTCTCCTCGGTGCTCGCGTCGACCACCGACAGCACCGTGGCCATGAGGGCGACCGTGCCGCCGGCGACGACGAGGCCCACGACCGGTACCGCCGCGCCCGTGCCGGCGCGCGCGAGCTGCGCGACGGCGAGGAAGGGGCCGAGCCGGCGTCCCCGGCGGGCCGGCCGGTCCGCAGGCGCCAGCAGCAGCGGGTGCAGCCGCAGACCCACGGCCGCGGCGGCGACGCCGAGCAGTACCGGCAGCGCGGCGAGGACGGGGTCGCCGGCGTCGCGTGACGAGGCGACGAGCCCGGCGGCCGTGCCCGCCGCCAGCACGACGAGCAGCTCCGCGACCCACCGCCACGGGTGGTGCGCGCGCCGCACGGGCGCGACCTGCCGGCTGCGGCGCCACGCCGCGAACGCAGCCAGGCCGGCCGTCAGGACCGTCGCCAGCGCGGGCGCGACCAGGTCCGCCAGGCGCACCGGCCCCGGCGCGAGGCGGAGCCCGACGACGGTGCCGAGGACCCCGCCCGGCACGGTGGCGACGAGCGTCTGCGCCGCGACCAGCATCGGGAGGGCACGCGCGGACATGCCGCGGGAGCGCAGCAGCACGAGCGCGGCGCCACGGCGCTGCGCGACGAGCACCGAACCGAGCCACAGCGCCACCCCGGCGGTGCCCAGCGCGCCGGTGGCGACGACGCCGAGCACGGCCGTGACGGCCGTCGCCCGCTGCTGCGCGGCCTCGACGGCCGCGTGGGTCTCCGACCGCAGGGCGAGGTCCGCACGGGCACGCTCGAGGTCGGCGACGAGCCGGGCGGGATCGGCGCCGGCGACCGCCTCCGCGCGGACCGGGACCCAGCGCTGCACGTACAGCACCACGGGTGAGGTCAGCCGGGCCAGGGCGTCGGGGTGCACGAGGCCCGCGGCCTGCGCGCTCCAGCCCGCGTTCTCGCTGCCGGCGTGCACCGGGGTGAGCAGGGGACTGGTGTGGCTCCACGCGGACGACGCCGGGTCGACCGGCTCGAACGTCCCGCTGAGACGAGCGACGACGGGCACGGACGCCTGGAGCGACGCCCGGGTCTCGCCGACCCGCCACCCGAGCTCCTCGGCGGCGGCCGTCGACAGCATGAACTCGACCTCGGGGGGCGCCGCCGGAGCCTGCGGGGCACGGCCCTCGACGACACGGACCCGCTCGTCGGCACGGGGGTCGACGACGGCGGAGAGGGACATGGTCGAGAACGGCGTGTCACGGACGCCGAGCTCGATGCTGAACCCGGGGGCGACGACGACGTGCTCGGGCGGTCCGACGACCGACCGCAGCTCGGGACCCAGGCCGTCGACGAGCTCCTCGCCCTCGGCGGCGACGGTGGTGAGCGCGGCGGCCAGCTCGTCGTGCGACGGCACGCCCGGCAACCACACCGGTGGGGGGATCGGCGGTGTGAGGTCTCGCGTGACGGCGTTCAGTGCGGCGACGGCCTCGACCCGGTCCTGCGCGACGACGTGGTCCACGACGCGCGGCCACGCCGTGAGGAGCGCGGTGGCCAGGACCGTCGTGGTGGCGAGGGCGAGCACCGCACCGAGGTCGGTCGTGAGCTGGCGGCGCGCCAGGCGGGTGAGCGTCAGCGGGCGGGTCATGCGCGCACCCCCGTCGCGCGTGCCCGCACACCCACGGCCGACACGATCAGGACGGCGGCCACGCCGGCCGCCGGGACGGCGAGCAGTGCCACGAGGGCGCCGGCCTCGACCCCGGACGCCACCGCGAGCGTGGGGGCGTCGGGAGCCGTGCCGCTGGTCGCCCCCACGAGCGTGGCGACGGTCAGCCGCGCGACGGCGGCACCGCCGAGGGCCCCGGCGACCGCGGCGAGCAGCACCGTGGCGCCGAGCTCGGCGGACCGGGCCCGTGCCTGCCGCGCGGGTGCGACGCCGAGCGCCAGCAGGACGCGCTCGTCGGCGGACCGACGCCGGTCCGCCGCCCGGACGGTCACGGTGAGCCCGCCGACGGCCAGGAGCGCCGTCGCGGCGGCCGCGGCCGCGAGCAGCGTGAGCGCGGGTTGGAGCAGCGGTGCGGGTCGTGGCACGGCGGTCGCGACCGCGCGCGGTGGGGCGCCCAGTGCATCGACCACCGTCGCGACGAGCGTGTCCGGGCGGGCGGTGGCGACGTCCACCCAGACCTCGTGCGCCGCGGGCGGGTCGGCGACGCCACCGCGCAGCAGCGCGGCCTCGATCCCGTCGAGGTCGGCCAGCAGCGCGTTCCGGTGCCCGCTGCCGGGGACCACCGGGACGACGGCCGCGACCGTCACCGGGAGGTCCGCACCGGCGACGCGCACGGTCGTCGTCCCGCCCGTGCCCAGGTCGAGCGCGGTCGCCAGGGACGCGCCGAGCGCGACCGGCAGTGGCTCGACGGCGCCGGCGGTCAGCCGCACGGGTGCGGTCGAGGCGCCGGCGGCCACCCGTCGGGGCACGTCGGCACGTCCCTGCGCCACGTCGAGCGCGACCGGCGTCGGTGCGAGCTGCCAGGCGGTCCAGGGCACGTCCCCGGGCCCGACGGCGCCGTCCCCGGCGTCGGTCGTCACGCGCGTCACCGCGACGGCATACCCGGCCGTGCCGCGCGGTGCGACGTCGACCGCGAGGACCCGCCACGCGGCGTCCCCGGCCGGCAGCGGAGCGGTCCAGGTGTCCTGCCGCGTGTCCCGCGCCAGCGGGAGCGGCGTGAGCGTCCCCGGGGCCGAGGCGATCCACGCGACGGCCCCGACGACCGGTGGCGCGTCGCCGCCGGGGTCGCCGGCCGTGGGCGTCACCTCCAGGTCGAGGCGGGTCGCGGACGCCGGCAGGGGCAGCCCGTCCGCCGCACCGGGCGCGAGCGCGTCGGCGAGCGTGGCGGCGCCCGTCACGGGCAGCGCCGCGCGTCCGGCCGGGGGCAGGGCGACCGTGCGCCCCTCGACGGACCCGATGGCCGTGCGGTCGACGCGGGCCGGCGCGGCCCCGGTCACCCCGGGGACCGCGGCCACCCGCGCCGCGTGCGCCCCGGCGCCGCCCGGCCCGGGGTCGCGCCCGAGGTCGAGGCGGATGTCCGCGCCGACCGCGGCGTCCGCACGGTCGCGGGCGTGGGCGTGCCACGACCCCGTGAACGCCGCGGCGACCACGGTCGTCGCGACGGTGAGCGCGACGAACGTCGCGGCGGTCGCGTGCGGCAGCGGCCGCCGGGCCACCTGCCGGGCAGCGAGGACCGGGTCGAGCGTGCGCCGCCGGGACGCCGCGCGCGCGAGCAGCCCGGCGACGGGCCCCGGCAGCGTGGCCGCGACCAGCGCGACGAGCACGAGCGCGAGGGGCAGTGCCGCGGCCGCGAGCGGGTCCAGCACGGCCCGCCCGGCGGCGTCCACGCGGACGGGGGACCCGCGGTCGGTCAGCCGCCAGACGGCGAGGGCCGTCACGCCCGCCAGCAGCGTGAGCGCTCCGGCCGCGAGCGAGCCGGGGACCGCACGACGACGCGTCTCGGCGCGACCGTCGGCCGTGCCCTGCCACGCCGCCGCGGCGAGCGTCGCCGTGCCCACGACGACGACGGCGAGCACCCCGCCCGCCACGACGGTGCCCGGCGCGCTGCCGCCCGCGGTGGCCGTGACGAGCGTCCCGCCGACGACCGCACCGAGGACCGCGCCGAGGCCCGTGACCAGTGCACCCTCGATCGCCGACGCGCCGACGACGGCCCCGCGCGTCGTGCCGCGCGAGCGCACGAGCACGGTCTCGGGGCGGCGGGCGTCGACGAGCATGCGCGACACCTGGCCGAACGTGAGGATCACGACGAGCGCCGTGAGCGCCGCCGCGGGCACGGACACGCTCCGGGCTGCGACCAGGTCCGCGTCCGTGCTCGCGAGCAGCCCGCCCAGGCCACCGGTCGCCGTGACGCCGAGGACCATGACGTCGTCGTCCTCGTGGAGCGCTGCCCTCGTGCCCTCGAGCGCGGCCCGCAGGGGTGTCAGGTCCGCCGGGCGCACCCGGTCGAGGTCGGGGACCACCGTCCAGTGCACCCGGACCCGCTGCGGGGCGTCGGCCAGAGCAGACGCGGACACCAGCACCGGGTGCGCCACGGGGTCGGCGCCGTCGTCGGCCTCGTCGAACCACGCGGGGTCGCGCGCGTCGTCCGGCTCGTACAGGGCGGCGACCACGAAGGCGCGCGCGTCGTCGCCCGCACCGAGCGCGAGCGCGTCCCCGACCGCCAGGCCGGCGGACGTCGCGAGGTCGGCCGGCACCGCGACGGCGTCGGGGGCGTCCGTGGGCCACGTCCCCGCCGACGTGACGACGAGGCCGGGCTCCTGGGCGCCGATGGAGACCTCGAGCGCGCCGTCGGAGGTCGCACCGAGCCCTCCCGACGCGTCACCGCCCGCCGCTGCACCGCCGGGCACGAGGGGGAGCGGCTCGGACCGCGCCGACCTGTGGACGTCGACCGGCTGGTGGCCCAGGCGCCGGGCGAGGATCCGCTGCGCCGCCGCGTCCTGCTCGTCGGGCGTGTCGGAGAGCGTCGTCGTGAACCGTGCGGCGGCCGACGTCGCGGGCGCGTCGCGCAGCGCCGTCACGAGCCCGGTGCGTGCCGCGACGTCGAGGTGCCCGACGATCGCGACGACGACGGCGCAGGCCAGCGCCGCGAGCACGCCGGCCAGAGCGAGCAGCCCGCCCTGCGCCCTCGCGCGTCGGGTCAGCAGACCGCCGGTGCGCATCGCCGGAGGCTACCTGCGCCCGCGCCCCCGCAGTAGGTGTTCGCGGCGACGACCTGCGCCGACCTTCCCGGCGCGGACCGGATCGCGGGTCCCATGCTCCGCGGGGACCCGTGCCGGGGTCCGGCCGCGCGGCTCGGCACGCTGCTCGCACCGTGGCGGGAGCGCTGCCGTCGCCGTCGGCAGCGTCGCAGGCACGGGTGGTCCGCATGCCGTCCGGTCGGGGGGTTCGAGCGTCGAGCCTCCAGGCTGGGAGCGTCGATCCGGTGGCCCGGTCATGTATCACGGGCGCACCCTTGACCGGGGTCCGACCGGGGCAGAGACTGCCGGGACGGGAGCAGACCGGGCCGCACCGCTGCGGAGCCGGACGCCCGGACGCCGCTCGCGGTGCCGTGCGGTTGCTCCGACGCAGGGGGAGCGTCGTCGGTCGGTGGGGGGTCGACGCGGGTCCGGTGACGCCGCGGCCCGCGGGTCCCGCTCGGCCGCGTGGCGGACGGGGGCCGGCATGGCGTGGTTCCGTGTCGCAGCGCCCTGCGGCCCCGCGACGCGCGCCCGGCTGACCGCGGCGGGCCTGTGCGACGCCGACGCGGCGGACGCCGACGGACGGCCGGTCGCACCCGACGAGCCGGGCGTGGTGCTGCTGACCGACCCGCAGGCCGCACCCGATCCCGCGCGGCTCGCGGAACGCCCCGGCCGGGTGCTCGTGGCCCTCGCGCCCGGGGTCGACGTCGACCCCTGGTCGCTGCTCGCGTGCGGGGCGGCGGACGTCGTGCACCTCGCCGGCGACGACCTGCGGCCCGTGCTCGACCGGCTGCGCCGGTGGCAGGACGTCGACGAGCTCGTCCGTGCGGAGGCCCGGCGCGCGGGGGCGATCGGCTCGTCGTCGGCCTGGCGGCTCTTCCTGCGCGACCTCGTGGAGGTGGCGCGCTGGTCGACGGCGCCCGTGCTGCTGCTGGGGGAGACGGGCGTCGGCAAGGAGGTCGCGGCGCACATCGTGCACCGCGTGGACCTGCGGCGACGCGAGCACGAGCTCGTCCTGCTCGACTGCACGACCGTCGTGCCGACGCTCTCGGGCAGCGAGTTCTTCGGTCACGAGAAGGGCGCGTTCACGGGTGCGACGACGGCCCACGAGGGGGCGTTCGCGCGCGCCGACGGCGGCACGCTCCTGCTCGACGAGGTCGGTGAGCTGCCTGCGTCGCTGCAGGCCGCGCTGCTGCGCGTCGTGCAGGAGGGCACCTACCAGACCGTCGGCGGCACGCGGCGGCGCCGGACCGACTTCCGGCTCGTCGCCGCGACCCACCGCGACCTGCGGGCCGACGGGTTCCGCGCGGACCTCTACCACCGGCTCGCCGCCACGACGCTCCGGGTCCCGCCGCTGCGCGAGCGCGCCGACGACGTGCTGCCCCTGTTCCGGCACTTCCTCGCCGAGCAGCGGCCCGGCCGCGACGCGGCAGCCGCGGCACGCCGCCGGCCGTCGGTGGAGGCCGGCGACGACGTCGCGGACGCCCCGGAGGTGTCGCGCGAGGTCGCGGACGCGCTGCGCGGCCACGACTGGCCCGGCAACGTGCGCGAGCTGCGGCAGCTCGCGGCGCGCGTGGCCGCGCGGCACGTCGGCGACGGTCCCGTGACCCCGGGCGACCTGCCGCCCGAGGACCGTCCCGTGCGGACCGTGACCGCGCCGCACGTCACCGCGCCGCCCGTCACCGCGCCGCCCGTCACCGCGCCCGTCGCGCCGCCCCCGACGGCCCTCACCGCCCGCACCCCGTGGGAGTCCGGGCTCGAGAGCGCGGTGCGGGGCGCGCTGAGCGCGGGCGTCGGCCTGCAGGAGCTCAAGGCCCGCACGGCCGACGTGGCCACGCGCGTCGCCCTCGACGTGGGCGGCGGCACCGTCGCCGCCGCCCGGCTGCTCGGCGTGAGCCGCCGCGCGCTCGACTACCGCGCGGCGGCGCAGGCCCGTCCTCAGCCCACCGACCCCAGCTCGGACGCGAGCTCGTAGAGGTACTCCGCCATCTCCTTCCAGGCCACGTCGGCTCCGGGCTGGTGCGGCTGCTTGCGCAGCGTGATGTCCTCCTTGGCCCGTCGGTAGTCCGAGAACCGGAAGAACGCGTACCTGACCAGCGGCTCGACCATCGACCCGCGCACGACCGGCCCGACGTCCGTGCCCCACCGCGGTTCGGGGTGCGCGGGCAGGGGCAGGGGCGCGGGGCTCAGCGCGTACCAGTCGCCGAGCGTGCCCAACCACCCCACGACGTTCTTGTCCTTCGGGCGGGCCGGTGCCGTGGTGCGCGCGCCCGGCACCAGCAGGTACGGCACGACGGCACGCGGTGCGGGGTCGCCGGGCTGGTGGCGGTACGTGAGCAGGAACGCCTGCGTGTACGGCTGCGCCGCCGCGAGCCGGTGCTTCTGGATGCTCGCCAGCCCGGCGAGGATGCCGCGGACGTTGTGCGGCTTCACCTCGGCGAACCCGAGCCCCGCGTACCGGGGCGCCGGCCTCGTCGACAGCGGCGGCGCCGGCAGCATCGTCCCGGGCTCGATCATGATGCTCGACATGTCGGTCTCCTCACGTGGACAGGTCCCGGCGTCCGACCGGGACGGGGGTGGTGGCCGGCGTCCGGCGGACGGCGGCGACGAGCCGGCGGACGTTGCCCGCCAGGACGAGCGCGAGGTCCTCGCGCGCGAGCGGCAGCGCGCGCACCTTCGCGAGCTCGGCGGCCGGGTGCAGGTAGGGCCCGTCGGTGCCGAGCAGCACCTTGTGGGCGCCCGCCCGCCGCACGGCGTCGAGCAGCACGTCGACGTACCGGACGCCCGACGTGTCGGTGTGGACGTTGGGCAGCCGCACGAGCAGGTCGGCGAACCGGGTCTGCGCGCGCCAGTCGTCGGCGAACGACGACAGGTGCGGCACGACCCACGCGACGTCGGGCCAGCGGGCGGCGAAGTGCGCGACCTGGTCGACGTCGCCGCCGGGGTCGTGCACCACCGGCAGCCCGCGGGCGTCGGCGACGCGCGCGACCTCGTCGGTCATCGGGCCGTCCCGCCAGTGCACCTTGACCGCGCGGAACCCCCACGCGTCGACGGCCGTGGTGACCATGGTCCCGATGCGGCCCGCGTCGGGGCGCGTGCCGACGAACACGACACCCGTCCACCGGCGCGGGTCGGCGGCGACGATGCGCGCGACCCGCCGGTTGGCGGCGGGGTAGTCGTCCGACGGCGGGGCCATGAGCAGCGTGTGGTCGATACCGGCGCGCCGGGCGCGCGCGGCGTACCGGTGCAGCGCGGCGTCGGGGCGCTCGTCGCCCAGCGGGTCGGGCATGACGTCGCCCAGCCCGGCGTGGCAGTGGGCGTCGACGATCATCGCGCGACCGCCGTCGGGGCGTGGCCGGTGCGCGGCACGGCGCCGCGCAGGGCGGCCAGGACGTGCTCGACGTCGGCCGGTGCGTGCTCCGCGGTGACGACGAACGTCAGGACCGGCTGCGGCAGGCACGCCGGGGCCAGCACGAGAGTGCGGACGCCGCGCCCGCGCAGCACGCGCGCGGCCCGTGCCGGGTCGGGGACGCACGCGTGGACCACGGGGAACGGGCGCCCCACGACCGCGAGGCCCCACCGCCGCAGGCCTGCGCGCAGCGCGCGGACCAGCCACCACAGGCGGCGTCGGCGCCGTGCCAGCGCCGGACCGCCCGCGGGGTCCGTCGCGCGGTCCGCGGCCCGCAGGTCGGCGGCGGTGGGCGGGCTCGCGTGCCAGCGCGTGCCGTGCACGGCGAGGCGCGCGACCACGTCCCGCGGCCCGGTCGTCACCGTCAGGGGCGCCCCGAGGCCCTTGGCCAGCGACACGACCTGCACGGCCCCGACGGGCCGGCCCCCGGCCCAGCGCCACGTGCCCGACCCGCCGGGGCCGAGGACCCCGAACGCCTGCGTGTCGTCGACGACGAGCGTGCCGCCCGCCGCGCGCACGACGCGTTCGAGCGCCGCGAGCGGCGCCGGCCGGTTGCACGCGGCGCACCAGCCGTCCGTCACGACGACGGGCCGCCCGCTGCGCGCGCCCCAGCCGCGTCCCGCGCGCTCGCCCGCGAGCAGCCGCACGACGTCGTCGACGTCGTGGTGCCCGAACGTGCGCACCACGGGCGCCGTCGCCCCCGCCGCGAGCCTGACCAGCGGGTACGCCGCCGCGTCGACCAGCACGACCGACGGCGCGAGCAGGTCCACGACGTCGACCAGCGCGTGCAGCACCGAGCGGTGCACGACGCCGGCGGGAGCCCCGAGCCGGGCCGCGACGCGTGCGGCGACCCGGCGGGCGGCTGCCGGCTCGTCGAGCGCCGCGGCACGGCCCGTCGTCAGGGACGCCCACCCCCCGGGGCCGCCCGCCGGGTGGTGCAGGCCGAGGAACAGCGAGGACGTCAGGTCCAGCACGTCGCACGCCCCTAGGCCCGCACGCGTGCGCGGCTGCGGCGGGCCAGCAGCACGGCCGGCATCGTCGCGTCGACCCCGAGCTGCAGGTCCACCCCCGTGACCGTGCGGTACGCGTGCACGTACCGGTGCACGGGGTCGCGCATGAGGCGGGCCCAGTTGGCGGCCGAGTCGGCCGTCAGCGAGATGTCGCTCCAGTCGCCCCAGCGGACGCTCATGACGAGCTGCTCGCCGTGCACCGCCAGCTCGTGGAAGCTCATGACGGACGTGTCGCCCCAGCCGCACAGCGTGCGCACCGTGTCGACCTTGTCCATCCAGGGCTCCTCGTACGGCACCATCGGCCGCCCGCCCAGGAACTCGCGCATCTCGGGCTGGGCCAGCACGTACTGCATGGCCATCGTCTCGACGCGCGACTGCAGCGCCACGCCGTCGAACTGGTTCTCCGCGCCCGGCGCGAGGGTCCGGTGCAGGTCGCGCAGCGCGTTGAGGACGGGGAACCCGTCCGCCACGACCGTGGTGTCGTCGTCGAGCCGATGGAACCGCAGCGCCTCGTGCAGCAGCGTGTGGAAGGACTCGAGGAACTGGCTGCGCCGCTCCACGTACTGCAACGAGCCGGGCACGGCGCGGCCGATGAGGCTCAGCCCGTACTCGTACTCGTACTCGGCCGCGCGGCGCCGCACGGTCAGGCGGTCGATCTCGTGGTCGCCCCACGTGTACAGCAGGTTGCGCAGCGGCCGCAGGTAGCTCAGGGAGAACCGCTCGAGCGCGAGGCCGTTCGGCAGCCGCCGGTTCTGGAAGCGCGCGAGGATGAGGTTCATCGCCTGGAACGACGCGCCCTCCTCGTTCCAGTACGTCCAGATGAGCTCGACGGGCGCCGGCCGGGCCAGCAGCTCCTCGTCGATGTCCGCCACGCCGTCCGCGGCCGTGCGGCCGAGGCGCGCGTCGGGGTACCGGCTCGCGACGTTCTCGAGGTACGGGAGGTTGCCGCCCTCGAGGTAGTTGCCGCCGGGGTCGATGATCGTGGTGGTGTCGCGCTCGAGGAACTCCCGGGTGGCGCGCAGGATCACGTCGTACGCCGCGGGCGAGAACGCCCCGTTCGTCTCGCGCTGCAGCGAGCGGTCGACGTGCAGCTGGTACTCCGCGAACCGGCGTGCCCGCGTGACCCGCAGGATCTCCTGCGTGAGCACGACGTCGCTCGTGGGGGTCGTCGCCGTGCGCGCCAGCTGCACGCGCGCGGGCGGCGGCTCCTCGTCGGCCGTCACCGTGCCGACCACGTGGAACTCGCTCTCCGCGACCACGACCTCGGGCGTCACGCCGACGTCGACGACCTGCGCGACGTACGGCCCGGAGGGCGCGTCGACGAGGGGCACGCCGATCTTCGCCGCCGTGCCGCTCGCGTTCGGGTGCACCGGACGGTCGATCGTCCCGAACTCCGCCGGACCGGCCAGCCGCGCCTCGTACCGGTGGTTGCGGACGAGCTCGGTGGCGGTGAACCGCACCTCGCCGTCGACGAACCGGGGCGTCTGGATCTTGACCATGGCTCTTCCCTTCAGGGCTGGGCGCTGGCCGCGACGGGTGCCGCGGGGCGCTGGTGTGCGGGACGGGGACGCGCGTGATGGGGGCGCGCCATGACGTCGATGGACGAGCGGACCGCCCAGGCGGCCAGCACGTCCGCGAGGACCGCGGACTCCTGCTGCGGGGCGACGAGCCCGGCGCCGCGCGCCTGGCCCATGACGGCGAACACGAGCGTCGGGGGGCGCCGGGCCAGCACGCCCAGGTCGTCGCCCCACGTGCGCCGCAGCGTCAGCAGCCGCTCGGGCGTGCGGGTGGCCAGCGGCAGGACGTCGGCGATCGTGCGACCGCCGAGCAGGCGCGGGCGGTGCCCGGCCATGAGGTCGGCGAGGTCGTCGGCCGTGCCCTCGAGGCGCGCGATGTCGGCGCGCAGCTCACGCGTCACGTCCTGCACCGGGTAGCAGGCCTTCCACGCCGCGACGAGCGCGTCCCACTGCGGGTGCGGGTAGAACGCGCGGCCGATCGCCGCGGACAGCAGCACCCGCACGTACGGCATGGGGTGCGGGTCGCCCCGCGGCGGCCGGAACGTCAGGGAGCGCGGCAGGCTCACGACGGCCAGCAGACCGAGCGTCGAGGAGATGCCGAGCTTGCCGACGGACCACAGGTCCGCGACGCACTCCGAGACGGTCGAGTGCCACCCGTCCCACGCGGCGGCCTCCGCCGGCCCGGCACGCGCGCGTCGCCGCGCGATCGCGTCCTGCAGGGACGGCACCAGCTCGAGCTGGGCGGCGACCTGGTGGCCGACCTCGTGGATCAGCGACGACGCCACGCCGTGCCCCACCATCCGCTCGCGCGGGACGCGGATGACGGCGACGGGCGACAGGCGCCCGCCCGGCAGCCGCGTGCGCGCCCGGCGGATCGCCGCGCCCGCACCCCGCGCGAGGTAGCAGACCAGCGGCGGCGGCTCCACCGGCGGGTCCGGCATGCCGACCGCGTCGGCGGCCAGCCGGTCGAGGCCCGACAGCCACACGCCGGTGCCCTGCTCGCTGCGCTGCGTCACCACCTCGGCGAACACGTCGAGCTGGGACAGGACGTCGTTGAACCGCATGCGGATCGCGACGAACCGGCGCTGCTGCTCCCACGCGGGTGCGGACGCCCCCGGCCCGGTGAGCCAGTCGAGGAAGCCCTCGACGTCGTCGCGCAGGGCCGTGCGCCCGACGTGCAGGAACCGCTCGATCGCCCGGTGGGCGTCGTACGGCAGCGCCGCGGCCAGCACCATCGTCTCGGTCATCACGAACGGGCGCAGGCGTCCCAGGCGCACGAGCAGCGCCTCGGCCTCCTGCGCGACGAGCGCCGGCGCGAGGGCGGCACCGTCCGGGACCTGGTCGCGGTCCGCACGCGTGCTCATGCGAACTCGAACCCGGTCTCGCCGGTGCCGTCGTCGGCACCGTCCCCGGCGTCCGCGCCGTCGTCCCACGGCGTGCTCCACCCGGGCCACGGCTCGGCGACGGGCCAGACGTCACCGCCCCACACGCCCCACCGGGAGCCCGGGCGCGGACCACGGCGGCGGCTCGGCCGGCCGGCGGACCCGTACCCGCCGGACGCGCCGTACCCGCCGTACCCGCCGGACGCGCCGTACCCGCGGCCCTGCGACCGCCCAGCGCGCGGGCCGTACGCGGGTCCCACGCGCTGGCCGCGCCGGCTGCGCCACCCGGGCGTCGAGGGGGTCGACGAGCGCAGCAGCGCCGGTGCGTAGCGGCGCGCGGCGGCGATCGTCGCGCTGCGGGCCACGGTCCGCGGCGGCACCGAGGGCGGCGCGGCGGCCGCGTACCGGGCGGTGGCCCGGCCGAGCTGCACGAACCGGCGGGCCGCCTCGAGCTCGGCCTCCTCCTCGCCGAGCGCCTCGGCCTCCTCGGCCTCGAGGAGGTTGGAGGCCATCGAGCCGAGCTTGCCGCCGATCGCGGTGCCGACGCCCGGTGCGACGAAGCTGCCGATCGCGGAGCCCACCATCGGCAGCGCGACCTTCGCGACGCTCTTCAGCGCGCCCGTGACGGCCTTGCCGACACCCGACTTCAGGAACTTGCCGGCGCCCTTGACGAGCTTGCCGAGGAACTGGTCGAGCTCCTCCTCGGACGTGATCTCGAGCAGCTCGTACGCGAGCTCGTCCTCGGACTCGCCCTCGCCGGACCACTCGCCCTCGGACTCGCCCGACCACTCGGACTCGCCGGACCACTCGCCCTCGCCGGACCACTCGCCCTCGCCGGACCACTCCGACTCGCCGGACCACGCGGACTCGGACTCCGACTCGCCGGACCACGCGCTCTCGCCCGAAGCGCCGGGCAGCTCCCACTCCTGCAGGGACACCTCGCCGGACGACTCGCGCCGGTCGTTGCTCTGGTAGGTCATGGCACCTCTCCTCACGCGTCGAGCAGGACGATGTTGCGACCGCGGCGGACCCACCGGCCGGTCGTGCGGTGCCCGCCGGGGCGGGTCGGGCCGCCGGGTGCGGGCGGTCGCATGCCCGCGACGACGGGGGCGAGCGGCGGCAGGTGGCGGCGGGCCGCGGCGGTGGCGGCACGCTGGGCGGCGACCTGCGGCGGCATCCCGGGGGGCGCAGCGGCCGCGATCCGTGCGGTCTCGTCGGCGAAGCGCACGAACGCCCGGCTGACCTCGTACTCGCGGTCCTCCTGGGACAGGCCCTCGAGGTCGGCCTCGAGCCTGCCGGCGACGAAGCCGCCGACCTTGCCGCCCGCGTCGGCGCCGATCCACGGCACCGCGCCACCGACCATGCGGCCGACGTGCGGCAGCGCCTGCTTGGCGGCGGACTTCAGCAGCCCGCCGACGGCGCGGCCGGCGCTCGACGACGCGAACGCCTTGCCCGCGCTCACGGCGCTGCGCAGCACGTCGCCGAGGAACCGGTCCAGCTCCTCCTCCGACGTGACCTCGAGCAGCTCGGTCGCCAGGCCGATCTCGCCCTGCCCCCCGAGCTCGTTCTCGGACTCGCCCTCCCAGGCGTTCTCCTGGCCCATCTCGAAGAGGGCTCGGTCGATGTCATGCATGGGCGCATCCCTTTCCCCGCTGCGGACTCCGTCACCCCCTACATGCACGTTCCGTGCCACGGGCGTGCGGGGGCTGCGGGGTCACGGGTGCGAAGGGCCGTTCGCACCCACGAAGCCCGCTTCCGCCGTCCGTGCCGGTCACCGGGCGTGATCCGGTTGACGTGGGGGACCGGTGTCCCCGAAGGTCGGGTCCATGCGAGCGGCCATCGCCCTCTCCGGCGGCGACGACGGCGACCTCGACCGGGCGAGGCTCCGGTTCTCCCCTCCCGACAACGAGGCGCCCGCGGCCGTCGGCGTGAGCGGCGTCGTCGGGCGGTCCCGCGACGCCGCGGTCCTGCTGGTCGGCCTCTCCCGCTACACGGCGGGCGTGCAGATCGACCTGGCGGTCCGCCTCCGCCTCGACCCGGAGCCGTCCGACCACCTGCACGCGATGCCCCACAGCGGTCTGCTCGTCGGCGTCGAGCTCGCCGACGGCCGGGCGGTCGTCGCGGGCCGGCCCACCTGGCCTGCGCCGGACGGGCCCTTCCTCGCGCACCTCGGCGGGGGCGGCGGTGGCCGCGAGTGGTCGAGCCGGCTGTGGCTGACCCCCGCGCCGCCGCCCGGTGACCTGGTCGTCGTCGTCGCGTACCCGGGCCTCGGCATCGACGAGTCACGCGTCACCGTGGGCGCGGCCGCGCTCGGGTCCGCCGCCGGCCGGGTCGAGGTCCTGTGGCCCCGCGAGCCCGAGCGGCCGCAGCCCGCGGTCGAGCCGCCCCCGGCCGACGTCCCGCCGGGCGGCTGGTTCGCCGCCGCGCTCGCCGACCCGACGACCTGAGCGCACCGCGCCCCGGGTGCCCGGCTCACGGCCCGGGCGCACGGCTCACGGCGCGGTGGACGCGGCCGCGCGGTACTTGGCCACGGTGCGGCGGGCCACCCGGATTCCGCGGGCCGCGAGGCGCTCGGCCGCCTCGGCGTCGGTGGCCGGCGGGTCGTCGGACGCGAACAGGGCCGCGACCGCGTCGCGCGCCGCGTGCGACGTGCCGAACAGGTCGGCGAGCGGCAGCACGCGGGGGCCCGGCAGGGCGACGACGGCCCCGGCGACGACGCGCGAGACGGTCGACGCGTGCAGCCCCAGGCGCGCGGCCACCTGCGCGCGGGTCAGGGGCCGGTGCGCCGACGGCCCGTGCCGCACGAACCCCTCCTGCACGTCGACGGCCACCGCGGTGACGCGACGCAGCGTGTCGGCGCGCCGTCCCAGCAGGTAGACGAGCTGCCGGGCGGCCGCGACGTGGGCGTCGCGCCACGCGGCGGCGGCGTCCTCGAGCGGCAGGGCGGTGAGCTCGTCGTCGAGCCCGATCCCGAGGTCGTCCGGCCCGAGCGCGTCGACGACGAGCCGCCCGTCGACCTCACGCACGACGACGTCCGGCGGCGTCGCGGGGCCGTCGGACGCGCCGCGGGGCAGCGGCGCGGGCGTCAGGCGCCGCACGACGTGCATCGCCGCCTCGAGCGCCGCGGGCGACGCACCGACGTGCCGCGCGAGGTCGGGGGTGCCGATGCGGGCGAGGTGGTCGCGGACGAGCACGAGGACGAGGTCCGGCGCGCCGTGCCGCACGTGCCAGCCCGCCTGCGCGACGAGGCTCGCGTGCAGCCCGCGCTCGGCGGTGCCGGGGGGTGCGACGGTGCGGACGGCGGCCAGGGCGGCCGCGAGCCGCGGCGCCGGCGGGTCGGGCGCGTCGGGCGGCAGCAGGCCGCGGTCGTCGAGGAGCGCGACGGCCGCGTCGACGTCACCCTCGGCACCCGGCGGGACCAGGGCGCGCGCGTCGAGGCGCACCCGGTCGCGCTCGTCGGCCGGTGCCGCGGGGTCGCGTGACCGCAGGTCGGCCCCGGAGCCGCTGCACGTCGGGCACCGGCCGCGGCGCAGCGGCGAGGCGCACCAGCGGCACCGCCGGGGGGTCCCGCGCACGAGCGCGGGGTTGTCGGCCACGCGGGCCTCGACGTCCGCGTCGACGTCGGCCTGCGTCGCGGCGAGCACGTCGAGCAGCTGCCGCGCGACCGTGGTCAGCGTGGCGTGCTGCTCCAGCCCGTGCTCCGTCGCCGGGCCGTGGACCGGCTCCACCCCACCAGTGTCGCCCCGTCCCGGGTCGGCGCCCGTGCGGGTGTCGCGACGGCCGCCGCCGCCCGCGCCGGGGCCCGTGCCGTAGGCTGACCGGCAGATCCAGCACAACTGAACACGCTGCTCGAACCGCGGCGGGAGAGCTCCCGTCGGCCGCCCCCGGGTGGTCGTGCGGGGCGCCGAAGGAGCAAGTTCCCCTCCGAATCTCTCAGGCACCCGTACCGCCGTGGCCAGGCAACTCTGGAAAGCGGCGCCGGCCAGGTCCGGTGCCCACCGACGGTGCAAGCCGGCGCGCCCCGGGGTCTCGTCCGTCCGCGGACGACGCCCACGGCGGACCGGCAAAACTCTCAGGTCACCCCGTACGGGGTGGATGACAGAGCGGGGAGCCCCTGCCCGTCCCGGTCCGTGCACCGCCACGTCCGGACGACCCCGTGGAGCAGCTCGTGACCGATCTCGTGACCGATCTGGCCGTGCCGTCCGTGGCTGCCGCCGCGTCCGCACCCCCGTCCACCGCGCCCGTCCGCTCGCCCGCAGCCGACGGCTTCGCCGACCGGCACATCGGCCCGCGCGGCGACGAGACGTCCCGCATGCTCGCGACCCTCGGGTACGCGGACCTGGACGCGCTCGTCGACGCCGCGGTGCCCGCCGCGATCCGCACCGAGCGTCCCCTCGACCTGCCCGCGGCCCGCTCCGAGGAGGAGGTGCTCGCGGCGCTGCGCGGCATCGCGTCGCGCAACCAGGTGCTGCGCCCGATGATCGGCCAGGGCTACTACGGCACGGTGACGCCCGCGGTGATCCGCCGGGGCGTCCTGGAGTCGCCCGCCTGGTACACGGCCTACACGCCGTACCAGCCGGAGATCGCGCAGGGCCGGCTCGAGGCGCTCCTGAACTTCCAGACCGTCGTGTCCGACCTCACGGGCCTCGACGTCGCGAACGCGTCGCTGCTCGACGAGGCGACGGCCGTCGCCGAGGCCGTCGCGCTCATGTGGCGGGCCTCGCGCGCGACGACGGGCACGGTCGTGCTCGACGCCGACCTGTTCGGCCAGTCCCTCGCCGTGACGCTCGGGCGTGCCGCGGCCGTCGGGCTGCCGGTCGTCGTCGCGGACCTGACCGACGGGCTGCCGGAGGTCGACGGGCCGCTCGTGGGGGTCGTCGTGCAGCAGGTCGGGGCGTCGGGTGCGCTGCGCGACCTGCGGCCGCTCGTCGCCGCTGCCAAGGAGCGCGGCGCCCTCGTCACGGTCGCCGCGGACCTGCTGGCGCTCACGCTCGTGACGTCGCCGGGCGAGCTCGGTGCCGACGTCGCGGTCGGCTCGGCGCAGCGCTTCGGCGTCCCGCTCTTCGGCGGCGGACCGCACGCGGCGTTCATGGCCGTGCGGACCGGGCTCGAGCGCACGCTGCCCGGGCGCCTGGTGGGCGTGTCGGTCGACGCCGACGGCGCCCCGGCCTACCGGCTCGCGCTCCAGACCCGCGAGCAGCACATCCGCCGCGAGAAGGCCACGAGCAACATCTGCACGGCGCAGGCGCTGCTCGCGATCGTCGCGTCGATGTACGCGGTCTACCACGGGCCCGACGGGCTGCGGGCGATCGCGCGGCGGGTGCACGGCCACGCGCGAGACGTGCAGCGCGGCCTGCGCGACCTGGGCGTGACGGTCGTCCACGACGACGTCTTCGACACCGTGCGCGCGCACGTGCCGGGCCGTGCGGCGGACGTGGCACGGGCGGCTGTCGACGCGGGCATCAACGTGTGGGTCGCCGACGCCGACCACGTGCAGGTCGCGTGCGACGAGACGACGACGGCGGACGACGTGGTGGCGGTGCTGGGTGCGTTCGTCGTCGCGGGCGTCACCACCGCCCCGGTCGCGGCCGACGGGACCGTCTCGTTCGGCGCGTTCGGGGGTGGCCCCACCGAGCCGCGCGCCGAGCTGCTGCGGACCACGGAGTACCTCACGCACCCCGTGTTCCACGTGAATCGTTCCGAGACGGCGATGCTGCGCTACCTGCGCCGCCTGTCCGACAAGGACCTCGCGCTCGACCGGACGATGATCCCGCTGGGCTCGTGCACCATGAAGCTCAACGCGACGGCCGAGATGGAGCCCATCTCCTGGCCGCAGTTCGCGGACGTCCACCCGTACGCGCCCGCCGACCAGACGCGGGGCTACGCGGCGCTGGTCACCGAGCTGCAGGACTGGCTCGCCGAGATCACGGGCTACGCGGCCGTGAGCGTCCAGCCCAACGCCGGCTCGCAGGGCGAGCTCGCCGGGCTGCTGGCCATCCACGCGTACCACGAGGCCACCCGGCCCGAGGGAGCCGAGCACCGCGACATCTGCCTCATCCCGGCCTCGGCGCACGGCACCAACGCGGCGTCGGCCGCGCTCGCGGGCCTCAAGGTGGTCGTCGTCGCGACGGCCGAGGACGGCGAGGTCGACCTCGCCGACCTGCGCGCGAAGCTCGACCAGCACGGGCCCCGCGTCGCGGCGATCATGATCACCTACCCCTCGACGCACGGCGTCTACGAGGCGCACGTGCGCGAGGTCTGCGACCTCGTCCACGCCGCGGGCGGGCAGGTCTACATCGACGGCGCCAACCTCAACGCGCTCGTCGGGCTGGCCCGGCCGGCCGAGCTCGGGGGCGACGTCTCGCACCTCAACCTGCACAAGACGTTCTGCATCCCGCACGGCGGCGGCGGCCCGGGCGTCGGGCCCGTCGCGGTCGCGGCGCACCTCGCGCCGTACCTGCCGGGCGACCCGACGCCGGGGGCCGCGGGCGTGCCGGTGCCGGGTGCGAGCGGCCCCGTCGTCGCGCCCGTCGCGGCCGCGCCCTGGGGCTCGGCCGGCATCCTGCCGATCTCGTGGGCCTACGTCGCCCTCATGGGGCCGGACGGCCTGCGCCGCGCGACCGAGACCGCCGTCCTGGCAGCGAACTACCTGGCCACGCGCCTGCGCGAGCACTACCCCGTGCTGTACGCGGGCCCCGGCGGCCTGGTCGCGCACGAGTGCATCCTCGACCTGCGCCCGCTGACGAAGGCCACGGGCGTCACGGCCGAGGACGTCGCCAAGCGGCTCATGGACTACGGCTTCCACGCGCCGACGCTGTCGTTCCCCGTCCCGGGCACGCTCATGATCGAGCCGACCGAGAGCGAGGACCTCGTCGAGCTCGACCGGTTCGTCGACGCGATGGTCGCGATCCGCGCCGAGATCGCGGACGTCGCCGACGGCCGCTGGCCGCTGGCGGGCTCGCCGCTGCGCCAGGCGCCGCACACCGCGGCGTCCGTCAGCGCGGACCGCTGGGACCAGCCGTACGGCCGCGAGCAGGCCGCGTTCCCCCTCGCGTCGCTGCGCGCCGACAAGTACTGGCCGCCCGTGCGCCGCATCGACGGCGCCCGCGGCGACCGTCAGCTCGTGTGCTCGTGCCCGCCCGTCGAGGCGTACGCGGACGACGTGCGATGAGCGCGCCCGGCACGCCGAGGCCCGACGTCCGACCCGCCGCCACGCCAGGAGTCCCGATGACCGACCTGCGTTCCCCGCTGCACGACGAGCACGTCGCCCTCGGTGCCGCGCTCACGGCGTTCGCCGGGTGGCAGATGCCGCTGCGCTACACGTCCGACCTCGCGGAGCACACCGCGGTCCGCACCGCGGCCGGGTTGTTCGACCTGTCGCACATGGGCGAGATCGAGGTGGCAGGGCCCGACGCGGGCGCGTTCCTCGACCGTGCGCTCGTCGGCGACCTCAGCGGCCTGCGGCGGCTGGGCGCGCGGTACACGATGATCGTGCAGCCCGACGGCGGGGTGATCGACGACCTCGTCGTCTACCGCACGGGCGACACCGCGTACCTCGTCGTCGCGAACGCGTCGAACCACGACGTGGTCCTCGCCGAGCTGCGCGAGCGTGCCGGTGGCACGGGGCTCGACGTGCAGGTCGAGGACCGTTCCGCCGCGACCGCGCTCGTCGCCGTGCAGGGGCCGCGCGCGCTCGCGGTCGTCGAGGCGCTGGACGGGCTGACCGCGGACCCCGCGGGGCCGGCCGACGTCACGCCCGCGACGCTGCGGTACTACGCGTGCCTGCCGATGCGGTTCGACGACGCCCCGGTGCTCGTCGCGCGCACCGGATACACGGGCGAGGACGGGTTCGAGTTCTTCGTCGCCGCCGACCGTGCGCCCGCCCTGTGGCGGGCGCTGCTGGCGGCGGGCGCCGAGCACGGCCTCGTCCCCGCGGGCCTGTCGGCGCGGGACTCGCTGCGCCTCGAGGCCGGCATGCCGCTGTACGGCAACGAGCTGGACCGCACGACCACGCCGCACGACGCCGGCCTGGGACGCGTGGTCCGGCTCGACAAGGTCGACGCGGACGGTGCGCCGATGCACTTCGTCGGGCGTGACGCGCTCGCCGCCCGCGCGGTCTCCGCGCCCGCGCGCGTGCTCGTGGGCCTGCAGGGCCTGGGGCGTCGCGCCGCGCGTCACGGCTACGACGTGCTCGCGTCCACGGCACCCGACGCGCCGGTCGTCGGCACCGTGACGTCGGGCGCGCCGTCGCCGACGCTCGGGTACCCCGTGGCGATGGCCTACGTGACACCCGAGATGAGCGCCGAGGGTGCCGAGCTCGCGGTCGACGTGCGCGGTCGGCGCGAACCCGTGCGCGTCGTGCCCCTTCCCTTCTACCGTCGTCCTCGGTGACGGTCCGCAGCACGCGGTCCGCCCGCACGTCCGCACGACCCGACCCGACAGGAGCACCCATGGCTGCCGAGCTGCCCGAGACGCTGCAGTACACCGCCGAGCACGAGTGGGTGGACGCCTCGGTGCCCGTGACGGTCGGCATCACCGCGGTCGCGGCCGACGCGCTGGGTGACATCGTGTTCGTCGAGCTGCCGTCGGTCGGCTCGGACGTCGCGGCGGGGTCGGTCATCGGCGAGATCGAGTCGACCAAGTCGGTCTCCGAGCTGTTCTCGCCCGTGACGGGGCGCGTGGTCGAGGTCAACCAGGCCGCGGTCGACGACCCGTCGCTGGTCAACTCGGACCCGTACGGCGAGGGCTGGCTCCTGCGCGTCGAGGTCACGTCGACGGGTCCGCTGCTCTCCGCCGAGGAGTACGGCGCGCTCAACCCGTGAGCCGTCCGGGTGACAGGTGGCGGGGTGCGTCCGTTCGGGTGAGACCTGGACGGTCGTCCATGCGTCCGGGTGCTTGCCCGAACGGGTGATGTGGCGCACAGTGCTGGTGACGACGTCTCAACCGTGATGTATCAGGGGGGCCTGGGCGTCGTCTGACAGGTGCAGCGATCGGCACCGCGGGGGGGTCTCACGGTGATTCAGAGAAATCGGCGAAAGTCGCGTCATAACCCTGACGTGCGCCGCTCTCATCCGGTACGCAGCCCACGCGGGGCCGGAGAGCCCGGGCCCGCCGCCCACCGGAGGACATCATGAGCATGCTGGACACGACCGTGAACCCGCACATCCTGGGTGCACACTCGCTCACGCGGCGCGAGCGCGTCGTCCTGGCGGAGCTGACCGAGGACGTGACGCTCGAGGACATCGCGACGCGGCTGTTCGTCACCCGCAACACCGTGAAGTCCCAGGTGCGCAGCGTGTACCGCAAGATCGGCGTGTCGACGCGCGCCGAGGCGGTCGCCTGGGCCGAGGCCCACGGCATCCGCTGACGTCACCGCCCCGCGGAGGGGCGGGAGGGATCCCTCCGCACCCGTACCACCCAGGTTCACGCGTCACGCCCGGCCGGTCCTCCCCGGCTGTGCGAACGACGTGAACAGCCGGGCACAGTGTCGTGACCCGGCCGTGACAGACGGCTGGCACACTCGAGGCATGAGTCCTGTGCTGGTCGTGGCCGCCGCCGTGGTCGACGACCTCGACGATCCCCGGCTGCTGCTCGCCGCCCGTCGCGCGACCCCCGCCAGCCTCGCCGGCCGGTGGGAGTTCCCCGGCGGCAAGGTCGAGGCCGGCGAGACCCCCGAGGACGCGCTCCACCGTGAGCTGCGCGAGGAGCTCGGTGTGCGCGTGGGGCTCGGTGTCGAGCTCCTGGGCCCGGACGACGGCGCCTGGCGCATCTCGGAGGAGTACGTCATGCGGCTGTGGTTCGCCGAGGTCCTCGAGGGCGGTCCCGAACCGCTCGTCGAGCACGACGAGCTGCGGTGGTTGCCCGCCGGGCAGTGGCTCGACGTGCCGTGGCTCGACGCCGACGTGCGCATCGTCGAGGGTCTCCTGGACTTCGTCGCCAGCTTCGCGCGGGACGACCGGCGGTCGGTCGACCGCTCGGCCTGAGGGCCCGCCCGACGGTCCCGCCAGGGTGTTCGCCTGCAGCGAAATCGGACCCTCGAGCGATTGGCACTCTCGGTACGAGAGTGCTAATTCTTGACATGTAGCCACCCGGCGGCGGGGACCGCCGGGGTAGCGCCGGGATCCGGGGGGACCGGACCCATGTCAAGGAGGTGATGGGGCATGGCTACTCGTTTCGACCCGTTCCACGAGATGGACCGCGTGCTCGGCCAGGTCCTCGCGGCCGACCGCGCCTCGGCCACCATGCCGATGGACCTGTACCGCGACGGCGACCACTACGTGCTGCACGTCGACCTGCCGGGCGCCGACCCGGGCACCATCGACGTCAGCGTGGACGACCGCACCCTGACGATCCGCGCGCAGCGCAGCCCGCGCACCGAGCACGACGTGCAGTGGCTCGCCAAGGAGCGCCCGGTCGGCACCTACGCCCGCCAGCTCACCGTGGGCCGCGGGCTCGCGCTCGACCGCATCAGCGCCACCTACAACGACGGCGTCCTCACGCTCACGGTGCCGGTGGCCGAGGAGGCCAAGCCGCGCCGCGTCGAGGTTCAGCACGGCGCCCCCGCGACGCCCATCGAGGCCACCGCGACCGCCGACTGACACCTCCCACCGGGTGGGCGCCCGCCCGCCCGCCGGCTTCATGTTCGGGTGGACGCGCGCCGCCGACGTGACGGTCCAGTGCACGGTCCCCGGGTTCGAGTACCCGCGCCCGGGCCTGGGCGACACGTTCCGGCTCGTCGGTCCGGTCGGTGTGCCGCGGGCCGGCAGCGTCGACGTCGACCCCGCGCTCCTGCCGGCCTGGTGGGGGGACCTCGACGGCCGGACCGTCGTGCACGTCACGCAGGGCACGGTCGCCAACGACGACCTCGGCCAGCTGCTGCGTCCGACGATCGACGCGCTCGCCGACGAGGACGTGCTCGTGGTGGCGGCGACCGGCGGCACACCCGTGGAGCGCCTCGGGCCGCTGCCCGGCAACGTCCGCGCCGCGACGATGGTCCCGTACGCCGCGCTCCTGCCCCGCACGGACGTCATGGTCACCAACGGCGGGTACGGCGGGGTGCACTGGGCGCTCGCGCACGGCGTCCCGCTGGTCGTCGCGGGGTCGACCGAGGACAAGGCGGAGGTCGGCGCGCGCGTCCGGTGGAGCGGCGCCGGCATGCAGCTGCGCGGCAACCGCCCGGCGCCCGACCAGGTGCGCGCGGCCGTCCGCACCGTCCGGGACGACCCCGCGTACCGCGCGGCCGCCCGGCGCCTGGCCGAGCAGATCGCGGCGTCGCCGGGCGTCGCCGGGGTGGTCGAGGCCGTCGAGGGCGGCCGTCCGGTGCCGTCCGGACCGCCGGCCTGACGGCCGCCACCGGGGCGCGCCCCGCCGTGCGCCCCGCCACGGACGGCCGTACGGTCGGACGCGTGACGACAGGTGCACGGCAGGTGCTGACCGACGGGTTCGGGAGGGTCGGTCCGGTGGTCCGGGCCGCCCTGGAGGGCACGGACGCGGCGGCGCGGACGTGGCGCCCCACGCCGCAGGCCACCACGCTCGCGTGGCTCGCGTGGCACGTCGCCCGCGGGCAGGACTCCCAGGTCGCGCCGCTCGCCGGTGTCGAGCAGCTCTGGACCGCGGACGGGTGGGCCGAGCGGTTCGGTCTCCCGTTCGACCACGACGCCACGGGCTACGGGCAGTCGCCCGACGAGGTCGCGCTCGTCGACGCCCCGCCCGACCTGCTGCTGGGCTACCTCGACGCGACGACCGCGCAGACCCTGGCGTACCTCGAGCGCGTCGAGGACGACGACCTCGCGACCGTCGTCGACACGTCGTGGGACCCGCCGGTGACGCTGGGCGTGCGGCTCGTCAGCATCCTCGACGACTGCGTGCAGCACGCCGGCCAGGCCGCCTACCTGCGGGGCCTGCTGCCGCCGGGCGTGGCACCCGCCTGATCCCCCGCCGCTGTGGGTGCCCGACGGTAGCGTCCCGGACGTGACGGAGTTCGAGGTCGACGCCCCGCTGTGGCAGGTCGAGAACGGGTCGTGGGTGTTCGCCGCGCTGCCGTTCCCCGTCGCCGACGAGATCGACGACCTCACCCGGGGCCGTCAGGGCGGCTTCGGGTCGGTGCGCGTCGAGGTGACGCTGGGCCCGACGACGTGGCGCACGTCCCTGTTCCCGGACAAGGGCCGGGAGACGTACGTGCTGCCCGTGAAGAAGGCCGTGCGCACGGCCGCCGACGTCACCGCGGGCGACGTGGTGCACCTGCGGCTGCGGCTCGTCGACGTGTGACGCGACCTCAGGAGGTGACGCGCCCCTTCGCGAAGTACGCGAGCGGGCCCACCCAGTTGACCAGCAGCGCGAGGCCCCAGGCGATCTTCGGCCCGTTCACCTGGTCGGCCGGCCGCTTCACCAGGTCCCGGAACGCCGACGCGGTGAGCGCCACCTGCGCCGCACCGACCGCCGCGACGACCACGCGCTGACCGCGTCGCATCTCGCGCCACTTCTTCTGCTTCAGGTGCATGTCGGACCTCCGTGTCGGTGGGCACGCGCCGCGGGGACGCCGCCCCCATCGTCCACCTGTCCGGCGTGCGGCGCTGGGCAGGACGTCCCGTCGTGCGGCGGAACGCACCGCGTCCGCCCCCACCGCGCCGTAGCCTGGCGCCATGGAGCTCACCCTGGGTCTCGACGAGGCCCTCACGCTGGCCCGCGCGGCCGACGCCATCCCGTCCGCGGTGACCGACGTCCGCGGGAGCGACCGCCTGGTGCAGGCGCAGGTCAAGGTGCACGAGCTGCCCGGCGTGCCCGGTGCCGTGCGCATGGCGACGCGGCTCGCAGGCCCGGTCGACGTGCGCGTCGAGGACCGTGGCGTCACGGGCCGCACGTGGAGCGTCGCGGTCGTCGCGTCGCACCCCGTGATGCGCATGGACCTCAGCGGGTTCGTCACCGAGGCCGTGCGGGGGCAGCTCGGCAAGCTGCCGCCGGGCGTCGCCACGGTCCACACCCACGAGGGTGCGACCGTCGTCGAGGTCGATCTCGACCGCCTGGGTCCGCTGGTCGGCGAGGCCCTGCCCGCGGCGCGCGCCCTGCCGGTGCGCGTCGACGACCTCACGCTCGGCGACCGGCTGCGCCTGACGGCCACCATCGGCTGAGACGGCCGGGCCCCCGGGGGCTCACCCGGGGGCCGACGCTCGCGCCGGTCAGGCCCCCGGCTCGACGACCGCGAGCGAGCGCAGGTGCCCCACGAGGATCTCCTGCGAGCCCTTCGCGAGGTACTCCCCCGACCACCGCTCCTTGAGCTCGATGCGCGACCCGTCGTGCAGCTCGACGGTCGCCTGCACCGGCGACGCGCGCCGGACGGTCGCCGTCCGGACGTCCTCGTAGGAGACGAACCGGTGCACGTGCGCGAGCTGGTGCACGGGCGCCGACTGCACGACGCCGACGAGACGCGCCTTGCCGCCGTCCGTCTTCTTGGGGCACGGCACCAGGACCAGGCCGCGGTCGAGGACGACGACGTCGTGGTCCGTGCCGTCGACCGAGACGTTCGCGAGCCCACCGAGCACCGACGCGCCGTGGGCGGTCGCACGCTCGTGCACCTGCCCGACCGCCTGCGCGTCCACGCCGAGGCCCGCGAGCCAGGCGCGCACCTGCTCGACGCCCGCGGGGTCGGCGGCGAGGTCCGCCCACGCCGCCAGGTCCGGCTGGTCACCCTCGCGGTCCCGCAGCGTGGCGGGGCCCGTCCAGTCGAGGTGCCAGCGCGCGGCACCGCCGTTGACGAGGGCCGAGGACAGCACGGGCTCGAGGGCGCCGGCCAGCGGGTGGGGCAGTCGCTCGCCCGCGGGGCCGACGGTCGGGCCCCCGGGCTCGATGCCGAGCTCGCGTGCCAGGTGGTCGCCGCGGCCCTGGGCCACGAGGTCCAGCACGGTGCCGAGCGTCGCGCGCGGGACGCCGGCGAGCCGGGCGGCCGCGCGGTGGACGCTGTCCGCGCTGCGCTGCTGCACGGCGGCGACGGCCGGCGGGATCAGCTCGGGCCAGGGCAGCCGCCGGCGGTCCTCGACGGCCAGCACCTCGTCGGCCAGGTGCGCCGCGAGGACCTCGATCCGCGGGACGAGCACGGTCGCGGGCCGCGGGTCGGGGGTGTGGGGGACGTCAGGCAGCCGGTCCATCGCGACGACGCGCTCCCCGACGGGCGGGTGGCTGTCCCAGCGTCCGGCCCGCTCGGTCCGCGGGGTGTCGCGCACGGCCGCCAGCTCCTCGGCCCGCCCGGCCAGCAGGTGCCCGAACCCTGCGAAGAAGGCGTCCGACGTCGGCGCGAGGCCGACCTCCCACCCGGCGTTCACGTAGCACTCCAGGTAGAAGTCCCACGCGGCGTCGAGCACGGGCACCTCGCGCAGCGCGGACTGCGCGGTCGCGCGGCCCACCGCCGCGACCGACATCGCGTCGGCGGCCAGCTCCTGCCGGCGGCTCGTGGCGGCGGAGACGAGCAGGTAGAGCTTGCCGTACTGGCGCAGCAGCCAGCCCGCCGGTGAGCCCGCCAGCTCGGCGAGGGTGGCGCCGATCGCGACGCGGCCGCGGTGCACGACCACGGACAGCCGCGTGTCGTCGTGCGAGTAGTGGCCCATCTCGTGGGCGAGCACCGAGCGCAGCTGCGCGACGGTCAGGCCCTGCAGCAGCGGCACGCCCAGCACCATGCGCCGCGTGCCGCCGACGAGGCCGAGGAACCGCGCGTCCTCCATGACGCCCGCGTTGACGTCGGGCGCGAGGCGGATCTCGTCGGGGGCGCGCGTGGCCGTCAGCACCGCGAGCTCGTCGACCACGGCCCACAGCTCCGGGGCGTCCGCGCGCAGCAGGGCCGGGCCCTGCGGCGGCGCGGGTCGTGCCCGTGCGACCTTCCACAGCGCGACGACGACGCCGGCGAGCGCGACGACCGTGACGACGCCGAGCTTGACCGCGAGCGGGCCGCTCCCCGACCGGAACGCGAGCACGGTCGCCGCACCGAGAGCGGCGATGACGAGCAGCGCGACGACGTAGAAGCCGGCGAGCGTGACGACCGCGACGACGGCGCGCGACCTGGTGCTCATGTGGTGCCTCCTGGACTCCCCTGGGGGCGCGGGCCGCCCGTCCGCGGGGGAGCGTAGCGGCGCGGGAGGGCTCCGCGTGGGCGAACGGGGAACGAGCTGTGGACGGCGCGCACATCCGGTCCAGGCCCTGGTCACGGTCGAGGGAATCGCGCAGGTCCGTGCGGCTGAACCCCTCGCGCACGCCCGATACCTGCCGCTACGCTGTACCACGTAGTCGCAGTGCTGTGTGTGTCCCGTTCTCCGGAGCGGACGACGGCCACCGTGATTCACCGGTCCCGGTCGTCGGGTCCGTAGTAACCGCATGAGGAGAATGACGTGCCCACTGGCATCGTGAAGTGGTTCAACGCTGAGAAGGGCTTCGGCTTCATCGCCCCCGAGGACGGCGGCCCGGACGTCTTCGTCCACTACTCGGCCATCCAGACGCAGGGCTACCGCTCGCTCGAGGAGAACCAGCGCGTGCAGTTCGACGTGCAGGCCGGCCCCAAGGGCCCGCAGGCCTCGAACGTCGCACCTGCCTGAGCGACGAGCTCACCGAGCCCACGGGCTCACCGAAGGGCGTCCCGACCACTGGTCGGGGCGCCCTTCGTCGTTTCTGCGGGCTATCCGGCCGCCCGCAACCCCTGAGTAAGTTGCGCCTCTACCTAGTCAGCCGTACTGTCTAGCCATGCCCTCCCCCACCACGCCGCCCGACGCGAGGCCGGCCACCGCCGGCGTCGACTGGCCCGGCGAGTGGCTGCGCGGCGTCCTGTCGCTGTGCGCCCTGCGCGTGCTCGCCGACGGCGCGACGTACGGCTACGACATCGCCCAGCGCCTCGCCGCCGCGGGGCTCGGCGAGATCAAGGGCGGCACCCTCTACCCGCTGCTCGGCCGGCTCCACGCCGCCGGGCTGCTCACCGAGGAGTGGCGCCCGGGCGACGGCGGCCCCGGGCGCAAGTACTACGCGCTGACCGACGCAGGCCGCGCCCACCTGCGCGACGAGAGCGCCCGGTGGGCCCGCTTCGCCGACCTGACCCAGACGTTCGTCACGAGCCCGGAGGACGCCCGATGAGCACCGAACCGACCGACATCGCCCCGCACGTCGACGCGGTGTGGGTCGACGCCTTCGTCGTCGAGCTGCGGATGCGCGACGTGCCAGGAGACGTGATCGGCGACGTCCTGTCCGAGGTGGAGTCGCACGTGCTGGACTCCGGCGCCGACGCCGCCGACGCCTTCGGCGACCCGGTGCAGTACGCCGCGCAGATCGCCGAGACGGCCGGCCGGCCCACACCCGAGGACCCCCGCACGATGGTGCCGATCGCGCTCGGCGGCGCCGCGCTCGTCCTCGCGGTCGACGGCGTCGTCGCCTGGTCGGGCGACGGGGCGCTCGAGGTCACCGGCGGCACCCTGTGCCTGGTGCTGGCGGTGCTCGCGATGCCGTTCGTGGTGCAGCGGCACGGCACTCCCCTGCTGCGCTACCTCGTCGCGAGCTCGTTCTGGCGGATCTGGCTGCTGAGCACGGTGCTGCTGGGCGCGCTGGTCGGTCTCGCGCTGCTGACGCGGTCGTGGCACGTCGTCACCCTGCCGGCAGCACCCGTCGCGGTCCCTGCGCTCGCGGTGCTCGCCGTCACGGCCGTGCTCGGCCTGCGCGACCGCTCGCTCGTGGACCCGGTGGTGGCCCCCGGCGCCGACCGAGCGGCCGCCGAGGCTGCGGCACGGCGCGACGCCCGCCGGACGACCCTGCTGGTCACCGGCATGCAGGTCGGCTGCCTCGCCGTGGCGGTGGGCATGACGCTCCTGCTCACGCGACTGGCGGGGTGACCCCGCCGCGGCGCCCGGGCACCGCGGCGGTCAGCGGCTCCAGCGCCGCACGACCAGCGCCAGACCGGCCGCGAACGTCGCGCCGGCCACCGCGAGGTACGGGCCGTAGAAGCGCCGCAGCACCGGCGCCGCGGCACCCGCGGCCGCGCCGACCACCGCACCGACCGCGAGCGACCGCGCGCCGCGCGCACCCAGCGCGTGCGCGGCCAGGGGCCCGGCCGGCACGCCCGCGGCGCCGGCCTCGGCCGCGTAGACCTTGACCGGCACGCCGTTGAGCGCCTGCCGCCAGATGCCCCGGGCGCCGGCCGCGGCGAGGTCGGCGGCGGCCCGCGAGCGCATCGCCGGCGTGGTCAGCGGCGCGGGCGGACGCTCGCCGCGGGCCGTCAGCGCGCGCGTGACCAGGATGCCCGCGACCGACCCGGCCGCGAGGAACGCGGCGGCCGGCAGGACGCGGCGCGGGTGGGCTGCGGCGACCAGCACGAGGTACATCTCCGAGGTGACCGGCAGGCTCACGGCCTCCGCGAACCCCCAGCCGAACGCGCCCGCCATGCCGGCGGGCCCCGACATGTGGTTGCGCAGCACCCGCCAGGTGCGCGACCGCGACGGCACCGGCGGCCCGGCCGCCAGCATCCCCTCGATCTGCGCGACGAGCGGTGCCATGTCCGTCAGCTCGTGCGGGTTCACCGGGTGACCCACCCGCACCTCGACCGGCCCCGGCGTCAGGCGGCCCTTCTTGGCGAGCAGCTCGCGCGTGCCGACGACGGCCACGGGCAGGATCGGCACGTCGAACTCCTGCGCGATGCGCAGCGCCCCGCTGCGGAACCGGCCCAGCCGCCCGTCGGTGGAGCGCGTGCCCTCGGGGAAGACCAGCAGGCTCGACCCGCTGCCGAGCACCTGCGTGGCGCCCTCGATGAGCGACTCGTACCCGCCGCCGCCGTGGCGCCGCACGGGCACGGCCCCGATCACGAGCTTGAGGAGACGCGCCTTCCAGGGGTCGTCGAACCAGTAGTCCCCCGCGGCGACCACGACCGGCTTGTACGGCGCGGGGAACGCCGCGACGAGCGCCGGGGTGTCGGCGTGCGACTGGTGGTTCGCGACGACGACCATCGCCTCGTAGGGCGCCGAGCCGACGACCCGGAACCCGCCGACGAGGTGGAACACGTTGCGCCACACCGAGTGCCGCACCGCACCGGCCAGGTTGAACCCCGGGGGCAGACCGACCCGACGTCGCAGCCGCCGGAACGTCTCGGCGGGCGTGTGGCCGTGGTCGTCGCGCGGGGCGTCGTCCGTGCTCACGCCAGCACCCAGGCGAGCGGCAGGACCAGCAGCAGGGAGTCGACGCGGTCGAGCAGCCCGCCGAAGCCGGGCAGCCACGTCCCCGCGTCCTTGACGCCCGCGCGTCGCTTCACCATCGACTCCACCAGGTCACCTCCCACGCCGCCGAGCACCACCGCCACCACCAGACCGGCCGAGAACGCACCGAGGACGACGAGCACGATCGTCCCACCCACGGCGGCACCCACCAGACCGCCGACCGTCTTGTTCGGGCTCAGCGGCGACAGCGGACGTCGCGCCCACGCGAACCGCTTGAGCCCCTGACCGCCGCACCACGCCGCGACGTCGGTCGCGGCGGCGGCGAAGCACAGCAGGAACGCGTCGGAGCCGACGAGCACGAGGTGCGCGAGCGACCAGCACAGCCAGATCGACCCGAACGCGGCGCCCGTCGCGCGCTCCACGCCGCGCTCGAGGTCCCCCGACAGCACCGCGGGCACCGCGCACAGCAGGGCCACGAGCGGGACCAGCGCGAGCAGGCCCGGGTCGAGCCACGCCGCGAGGGGGTACGCGACGGCCAGGACGAGCAGGATCGCGGTCTCCGGGCGGGGCAGCCGGGTCATGCGGGAGAACTCGCGGACCGCCTGCAGCGCGAGCAGGGCCGCGAGCAGCGCGGTCGGGCCGGGGCCGAGCCACATCGGGATCCCGATGACGGGCAGGATCAGTGCCCACGTCGTCCACCGGCGCCGCAGCTCCGGCTTGCGCGACAGCAGCACCGGGACGGCCGCGACCGCGAGGATCGCGGCGGTCAGCACGAGCAGGAAGACCGCACGGCCGTCGAGGTCGAGGTGCCACGTGCCGAGCCGCAGGTCGAGGGCGTACGCCGTGCGGTCCAGGCCCGTCCACGCGGCGAGGGGGTCGACCACCCCGGGACGCTGCGACGGGTCGAGGCTCACGCCCCGGCCCTGGTGACGGGCGACGTGAGCACGTGGTGGGCGCGCAGCGCCCGCACGACGCCGGTCAGCACCGACCCCACCACGACGACGACGGCCACCGCGGGCAGCAGCGTCGGGACGGCGGCCGCGAACACCGCGAACGCGCAGCGCTCGGTCTTGCCGAACGGGCCGCCGTTGAACCGCGGCGTCCCGGCCCCGGCGCCGGCGAGCGACACGAACGTCGGCAGCGTCGCGGCCACGGCCGCCACGAGCACCCACGACAGGGGCGTCAGACCGGCGACGGCGTCGCCACCGGTCCGCACGGCCAGCACGGCCAGGCCCGCGAACATCAGCAGGTCGGACACGCGGTCGCCGAGCTCGTTGAGGACGAAGCCCCACGGCCGCGCCACACCGCGCGCACGGGCGACCGCGCCGTCCAGGTTGGCACCCGCGAGGCGCACGGCCAGCAGCACGAGCGCCGGCAGCCACCAGCCGAGCGCGATCGCGGCACCCGCGAGCACCGCCCCGAGCACACCCACGGCGGTGAACGCGTCGGGTGAGGTCCCGCGCGCCACCGCACCGGCGACGAACCGGTGCAGCCGACGGGTGTACCAGGGCTTGAGCGCGTACAGCGACGGCATGGCGCGACTGTACCGACCGCTCGACGTGCCGCGGCACGTCCGGGCCGCGCGCCGGGCACCCCCTAGACTCGCCCCGTGATCTTCAAGGCCGTCGGCGAGGGGCGCCCGTACCCGGACCACGGGCTGACGACGCCCGCGCAGTGGGCGGACGTCCCTCCGCGCCAGGTCCGGCTCGACGAGCTCGTGACCACCAAGCGGACCCTAGACCTCGAGGCGCTGCTCGCGGACGACTCGACGTTCTACGGCGACCTGTTCGCCCACGTGGTCGAGTTCAAGGGGATCATGTACCTCGAGGACGGGCTGCACCGCGCCGTGCGGGCGGCACTGCACCAGCGGGCGATGCTGCACGCGCGCGTCCTGGTGCTGACGTGAGTGCGGTGCGCCGCAGGCCGGTGAAGGGCAGGACGTCGTGAGCGACCAGGACCGTGGACGCGCGCTGCGCCGCAGGCACATGCAGGAACGGCAGGCCGTCGTCTTCGGCGTGCTGCTCGCGTGCCTCGCGGTCGCCGGGCTCGGCTCCGCCGCCCTCTACACGGACAGCCTGTCGCTGCCGTTCCTCGAGCGCGGGTTCTCGGTGAAGCCCACGGTGGACACCGCGGCGCTCGCCACCTACTGCCCGCCCGAGGGCGCGCTGCCCGTCCCGACCAGCCAGATCACGGTCGACGTGTACAACGGCGCCGGCATCGGCGGGCTCGCGGGCACGACCGCCACGCAGCTCGCGGACCGTGGCTTCGTCATCGGCGTCACCGAGAACGCACCCTCGGCGGTCACCGGCACCGCGCGCATCATCTACGGCGCGTCGGGCAGCGCGGCCGCCTACACGCTGCAGGCCTACGTCCCCGACGCGGTCCTGCAGAACGACGCCCGCGGCGACGCCCTGGTCGACCTCATCGTCGGCAAGGAGTTCACGGGTCTCCTCCCCCAGGAGCAGGTGGTCCTGGACCCGGCCGCGCCGCTCGTCGGCCCGGAGGGCTGCACCCCGTTCGCCGAGATGACGGCCCCCGCCGCGCCGCAGCCCACCGGCGAGCAGCCCGCGCAGGAGCAGCCCGCCGAGGGCTGACCGCCCGACGACCTCAGCGCGGCAGCTCCTCGCCGCCGGGGACGGACGCCGGTGTCGCCGGCTCCTCGTGCGTGCCGCGCCACCGCGCGACGGCCCGCATGAGGTGGTAGAGCCCGATCGCGACGGCGGTGCCGATCGCGATGCCCTCGAACCGCAGCTCACCGGCCTGCCACGTGAAGTTCGCGATGCCCACGATGAGCGCCACCGCGGCGGGCATGAGGTTCACCGGTGCCGAGAAGTCGACCTTGTTCTGCACCCAGATCCGCGCGCCCAGCAGGCCGATCATGCCGTAGAGGACGGCCGCGGCGCCGCCGAGGACGCCCGCGGGGATGGTCGCCACGACCGCCCCGAACTTGGGCGACAGCGCCAGCACGAGCGCCGTCGCGGCCGCCACCCAGTACGCGGCCGTCGAGTAGACGCGCGAGGCGGCCATGACGCCGATGTTCTCGGCGTACGTCGTCGTGCCCGACCCGCCGCCCGTACCGGCGAGCGTCGTCGCGAGGCCGTCGGCCATGAGCGCGCGGCCCACGTACGGGTCGAGGTCGCGGTCGGTCATCGCGGCGACGGACTTCACGTGGCCCACGTTCTCCGCCACGAGCACGAGCACGACCGGAAGGAACAGCCCGAGGACGCTCAGGTCGAACGTCGGGGCGACGAAGGGCGGCAGGCCCACCCACGCGGCCTCGCGGACGGCCGCCAGGTCGACCTCGCCGCGCAGCAGCGCGACGCCGTACCCGACGAGCACGCCGACGAGGATCGACAGGCGCCCGAGGATGCCCCGGAACAGGACCGTGACCAGGACGATCGCGAGCAGCGTGACGGTCGCGGTCACGGGTGCGGCCCGGAAGCCCGAGCACGTGCCGTCGGGCTCGCAGGACCCCCACGCGGCGGGTGCGAGGTTGAAGCCGATGAGCGCGACGATCGTGCCCGTCACGACGGGCGGCATGAGCGCGTCGATCCAGCCCGTGCCCGCCAGGTGCGCGACGACGCCCACGACGAACAGCGCGAGACCGGTCACCAGGATGCCGCCGACCGCGACCGACTCGCCTCCGGTCGCGGTGGCCGCCGTGACCGGTGCGATGAACGCGAAGCTCGACCCCAGGTAGCTGGGCAGCCGGTTGCGCGTCACGAGCAGGAACAGCGCGGTGCCCAGGGCCGAGAAGAACAGCGTGGTCTGCGGGGAGAAGCCGGTGATGAGCGGCACGAGGAACGTCGCGCCGAACATCGCCACGACGTGCTGCATGCCGATGCCGACGGTCCGCCCCCAGGCGAGCCGCTCGTCGGGGGCGACCACCTCACCGGGCGGCACCGTCCGTCCGTCGCCGTGCACGGTCCAGCCCCAGCCGCTCATGTCT
Source organism: Cellulomonas avistercoris (assembly GCF_014836445.1). GTDB lineage: Bacteria > Actinomycetota > Actinomycetes > Actinomycetales > Cellulomonadaceae > Cellulomonas > Cellulomonas avistercoris. The sequence continues at coordinate 461,578 of NZ_JACSQV010000002.1, read as the reverse complement.
GCTCCTCGCGTCGCGTGGTCCTCGCCCGCTCGCGAGGGTAGCGAGCGCGGACCGGTGGCGTCAGGGACGGACGTCCGGTGCACGACGCCCGCCTCACGAACGACGCATTCCGCCCGTCACCGCCGGTGCCTGACGCACGTGGTGGACGCGGCACCGCCGCCGCCCCCGGGCGCTCGCGGCATTCCTCCCGGATCGTCCCTCGCCCGGCCGTCGTCGCGTAGCCTGGCGCGGCATCGTCACACCGAGGCAGGGGGCACCCATGTCCGCACCGTCAGGGGCGTCGCCTCGCACCGCGCCCGGACGGTTCGCCAGGGCGGCGCCGCCGAAGGCCTGGCGCACCCCGCTCGTGTGGGTCGCGTTCCTCCTCGCCCACGCGTGGGTCGCCCACGTGGGTCTCGTGGTGTGGGTCTGGACGCTCGGCGACCTCGGGCTGTACCGCTGGTGGGCCTACATGGCGTTCGTCGACGGCAGCTGGCCGGTGCTCGACTACGAGTGGGTCTACCCCGCGGGCGCGATCGTGCCCATGCTCGTCGCGGGGTTCGCCGGGCTGGCCGAGGGCGGTCCGTACCCGCTCGCGTGGCTGGCGCTCGTCGCGGTCCTCAACGCCGTGGCGGTGGCGCTGCTGCTGCGCCGCCCCCACGGACGCGTGGCGGCGCTGTGGTTCGTCGCGTTCATCGCCCTGCTGGGACCGGCGGGCCTGGGACGCCTCGACGGGTTCGTCGCGCCGCTGACCGTCGTCGCCCTGCTCGTGGCGCTCTCCCGCCCGCGGCTCTCGGCGGCGCTGCTCACCGCGTGCGCCTGGGTCAAGGTGGCTCCCGGGGCCGCGGTGCTCCCCCTGGTGCTCGCGGCCCGCCGTCCGGTGCGCGACGTCGTCGTGCCCGCCCTCGCCGTGTGCGTGGTCGTCGTCGGGACGGTCGTCGCGCTCGGCGGCGGGGCGAACGTGCTGTCGTTCGTCACCACGCAGGGCCAGCGCGACCTGCAGATCGAGTCGATCCTCGCGACGCCCTTCATGGTCGCGGGCCTCTGGTCCACCCAGGTGACCCGGGGCTACGACGACAAGATCTTCACGTTCGAGATCACCGCACCGGGCGCCCGGGCCGTCGCCGACGCAGCCACACCCGCGCTGCTCGTCGCGGTGCTCGCCGTCACCGTGCTGCTGTGGCGCGTGCGGCGCCGCGCGGGCGAGCGCCTCTGGACCGACACCGCGATGCGCGCCGACTTCGTCGTGCGCGGTGCGTTCGTCCTCACGCTCGTGCTGCTCGTGCTGAACAAGGTCGGCAGCCCGCAGTTCGCCGCGTGGCTCGCCCCTGCGGTGGCCGTGGCCCTCGCGCTCGGCCTGCCCCGGTGGCGCGTGACGGCGTGGGGCGTGCTCGCGGTCGCCGGTGCGACGCAGCTCGCCTACCCGTGGATGTACGACGACATCGTCGACGGCGTGGCCGGGCCGACGTTCCTCCTCGCGGGACGCAACCTCGCCGTGGTCGCCCTCCTCGTCGTCGCCGTCCGGGAGCTCGTGCGGCTGCCGGCACCCGAGAAGGACGCCGGGGCGGGCGAGGGGGCATCGGCGGCCGGGGGGGGGCCCGCCGCCCCGCCCCGGGGGGGGGGGGCGGCGGTCGTAGGCTCCACCCACCCACCCCGCCACGACCGCCCGGACCACCGGGCGGCCCCGGGCGACCCCTGCGAACGAAGGAACCGGCGATGACCTCGGCCGAGACGCCCGTGCACACGCGACTGCGGGACCTGCCCGCCACCTTCTGGTGGCTGTGGACGGCCCAGCTCGTCGTGTGGATCGGCCGCTTCGTGGTCCCCTACATGACGCTGTTCCTCACGTCGTCGATCGGCATGTCGGCGGCGGGTGCGGGCCTGGTCGTGGCCGCCTACGGCGCCGGGGTCGTGGTGTCGTCCCTCGCCGGCGGGGTCCTGGCGGACCGGTTCGGCCGGCGCCGGGTGCTGATCGGCAGCGAGCTGCTCAGCGTCGTCGTCCTCGTCGCCATCCCGCTCGTCGACGGGGCCCTGCTGATCGCCGCTCTGCTGACCGTGTACGGGCTGTTCAACGGGGCGGCGGGACCGGTCATCCACACGATGGTGGGCGACCTGGTGGAGCCGCGGCACCGGCGGGCCGCGTTCAACTACAACTACTGGGCCGTCAACCTCGGCTACGCCATCGGCCCGCTCGCCGCCGGGTTCATGGCCGAGCACTCGTTCGCGCTGCTGTTCTGGTGCCAGGCCGCCCTCGTGCTCGTCTCGACGTGCCTGGTCGCGGCGAAGGTCCCCGAGACGCAGCTGCCCGCACCGGCGCCGGTCGTCGGTGAGCCGGCCACGACGGGCCGGGGTGACGGGCTGGTGTCCGTGCTGCGCGACCGGGTCTTCATGACCTTCGCCGCCGTGATGTTCGTCTACTCGGTCGTCTACGTGCAGTCCATGACGACCCTGCCGCTGGTGATGACGGAGCAGGGTCACCCGTCGAGCCACTTCGGGATGCTGCTGACGCTCAACGGCGTGCTGCTGTGCGTGCTGCAGCTGCCGACCGCCCGGTACTTCCAGCGGTGGTCGCGCGACCTGGTGATCGTCGTCGCGATCGCCGTCACCGCTGTCGGCGTCGGGCTGCAGGCGGCCGCGTCGTCGCTCGCGATGTACATGGTCACCGTCGCGGTCTGGACGCTCGGGGAGATGGGCTCGCACCCCCAGGCGACGTCGCTCACCGCGGACCTCGCGGACACCGCGCGCCGCGGCCGCTACCAGGGCGTGTACGGCGTGACGCACTCGCTCGCGATGGCGGTCGGGCCGGTCGCCGGCGGCCTCGTCCTCGACTCCTACGGCTCGCGCGCGCTGTGGCTCGGCGCGGCGGGGCTCGCCCTCGTGGTGTCGGTGCTGCTGGCCGTGACGTCGCGCTCGCGCCAGCGGCGGGTCGCCGCGGTGATCGCCGCCGACGCCGCCGCACGGGCGGCCGTCGCACCCCCCGTCCCGGAGCTGTCCCGCTCGTGAGGACATCCGCCGGACATCTGCCGGAGACCAGCCCGAGACACCCCTGGGTGAGCCTGTGCCACGGTCGCCGACCTCGCCCCCACCAGCACCGAAGGAGCCGGTCACCATGGACGTCACCGCATCCCTCCTCGCCGAGGCGCCGACCCCCCGTGACGCGTCCCGGACCGACGCGCCCCGCGCCGTGGGGCCCGTAGCCCGCCTGCAGGGGCTCGACGTGAGCCTCGAGCGCAACGGGGTTCGCTCGCAGATCCTGCACGGCATCGACCTCGAGATCGGGCGCGGGGAGATCGTCGGGGTCGTCGGTGAGTCCGGCTCCGGCAAGAGCGTCATGAGCATGGCGCTGCTGGGGCTGCTGCCCGAGTCCTCGCGGCCCCGGATCGACGGCACGCTCGAGGTGGCCGGCCTGGACCTGAGCACCGCGTCGCCGCAGGAGGTGCGCGAGGCGCGCCGCACCCGCCTGGGGGTCGTGTTCCAGGACCCGATGACGTCGCTCAACCCGACCATGCACGTCGGCACGCAGGTCGCGGAGAAGGCCGGGTCCCGCGAGGAGGCGATCCGCCTCATGCGGGCGGTCGGCATCCCGCAGCCCGAGCGGCGCTACGGCTGCTACCCGCACGAGCTGTCCGGCGGGCTGCGGCAGCGCGTCATGATCGCGATGGCCGTGGCGGGCGACCCCGAGCTGGTCGTGGCCGACGAGCCGACGACGGCCCTGGACGTGACGGTCCAGGCGCAGGTGCTCGCGCTGCTGGCCGGCATGCGCGACCAGCTGGGCTGCTCGCTCGTCTTCATCACGCACGACCTGGGTGTCGCCGCGCAGGTCGCCGACCGGATCGTCGTCATGTACAAGGGCCGCATCGTCGAGACGGGGACGACGCGTGAGGTCCTCGAGTCGCCGCGCCACCCCTACACGATGGGCCTGCTGGGGTCGCGGCTGTCCCTCGACTGCGACCGGACCCGCCCGCTGTGGGCGCTGCCCGCGGAGGCGCCGGGCGCCGGTGGCTCCGGGAGCGGCTGCGCGTTCGCCTCGCGGTGCCGCTTCGCCGTCGAGGCCTGCACGACGACCGCACCCGCGCTCACCGTGCTCGGCGACGACCCGCGCAGCGCCCACGCGGCCGCGTGCCTGCGGGCCGCCGAGCTCGCCGGCGAGGCGTCGGCGCCCGTCCTGCTGCCGCCGCTGCCGCCCCTGGCCGCGCCCGACCGCGGCGCCCCGGTCGTGCAGGCCGCCGACCTGGAGTGCACGTTCTCCGTGCGCGACGAGCGCGGGCGCCGGGCGCGGCTCGCGGCGCTGCGCGGCGTGACGTTCGACCTCCAGCCGGGGGAGTCCGTCGCGATCGTCGGGGAGTCCGGCTCGGGCAAGTCCACGCTGCTGCGCGTCGCCGGCGGCCTCGAGCGGCGGTTCACCGGGTCGCTGCGCGGGCCGCGCGGCACCGACGTGCAGATGGTGTTCCAGGACGCCGGCTCGTCGCTCACCCCCTGGCTCACGGTCCGCGAGGTGCTGCACGAGCGCCTGCCGGGCGGCACGCCGCGCGATGTCAGGGAGGAGAAGGCGCTCGCGATCCTCGACCGGGTCGGCCTGCCCGCCGCGGTGCTCGACGCGCTGCCGGGCGAGCTGTCGGGCGGGCAGCGCCAGCGCGTGGCGCTGGCGCGCGCGACGATCGTGCCGCCCCAGGTGCTGCTGTGCGACGAGCCGACCAGCGCGCTCGACGTCTCGGTGGCGGCGACCGTGCTCAACCTCGTCAACGAGCTGCGCCGGGACCTGGGCATCGCGGTCATGTTCGTCACCCACGACCTCGCGGTCGCGCGGATCGTCGGCGACCGCATCGCCGTGATGTACCTCGGCCGCATCGTCGAGGTCGGCCGGGCCGAGGACGTCATCGCGCACCCGCGGCACCCGTACACGCGCAACCTCGTCGCGGCCGTGCCGCAGCCCGGCCGGACGGCCGAGCCGCTGGCCGGTGAACCCGCGAGCGCGCTCGACCCACCCACCGGGTGCGCGTTCCACCCCCGCTGCCCGGTCGCGCTGCCCGAGTGCGCGAGCACCGTGGTGGGCGTCCAGCTCGCCGCGGTCGGGGACCGTCCGACGTCCGACGTGACGCTGCGCCACGAGGTGGCGTGCGTGCGCAGGGGGGAGTCCTGATGACCGACGTCCTCGTCCCCGCCGACGGCCGCGTGGGCGCCGGCGCGGGGCTGCCCGCCCCGGCCGGCCCGGCGCCCCGCTGGCGCGGCGGCGCCCGTCGCCGGAGCGCCGGCACCGACACCACGGCGCGCCGCGCGCTGGACCGGACGCTCATCGGGCTGCTGCTCCTGGTGACCGTGGTCGCGGTGCTGGCACCGGTGCTCGCGCCGTACGACCCGGTGCAGCCCGTGGGCGTCCCGAAGCTCGCGCCGTTCGCCGACGGCCACGTGCTGGGCACCGACCAGATCGGCCGCGACACGCTCTCGCGGGTGCTCGTGGGTCTGCGGACGTCGTGGCTCCTCGCGCTCGTCGTGACGACGGTGGGCCTGCTCGTGGGCACGGTGGTCGGGCTCGTCGCCGGGATGGCCGGCGGCTGGGTCGACGCGGTGCTCATGCGCACGACCGAGGTCTTCCTCGCCCTGCCGTCGATGCTCGTCGCGGTGGCCGTGGCCGCCGCGCTGGGGCCGGGACTGGCGAACACGTTCCTGGCCGTGACGGTCGTGTGGTGGCCGTACTACGCGCGGATCATCCGCGGCGAGGTGCGCGGCATCATGGCGCGGCCGCACGTCGAGGCGGCGCGCATGGCGGGCGTCGGGCGGCTGCGGGTCATGCGGCGTCACGTGCTGCCGGGCGTCGTGCCGACGGCCGTCATCACGGCCAGCCTCGACGTCGGCAACGTCGTCATGGTGCTGGCCTCGCTGTCCTTCCTGGGCCTGGGCCAGCCCGCACCGGCCCCCGAGCTCGGGTCGGACACCTCGCGCGGCCTGGTCGAGATCCTCGACGCCTGGTGGATCCCGCTGGTCCCCGGGCTGGTCGTGATGCTGCTCAGCCTCCTGTCCAACCTCGCCGGTGACGCAGTGCGCAACCGGCTCGCCCACCGGAGGTGACCGCCGTGCCCCACCTGCGCTTCCTCGCCGTCCGCCTGGCCTCGCTGCTCGGCCTGCTCCTGGTCCTGTCGTTCGTGCTGTTCTTCCTGCAGGAGGTCTCGGGCGCGGACCCCGTCGCCGCCACCATCGGCGGCAACGCCTCGCCCGAGGCCGTCGCGGCGGCACGCGAGCGCCTCGGTCTCGACGACCCGGCACCCGAGCGGTACCTGTCGTTCGTCGGCGGTCTCGTCACGGGTGACCTGGGGACGTCGTTCCGCACGCGCCGCCCGGTGATGGACGACATCTCGGCCTACCTGCCGGCGACGCTCGAGCTCGTGCTCGTCGCGTTCGCGGCGGCGCTGGTGCTCGGGATGCTGTTCGCGGTGTCGAGCATGCTGCGCTGGCGGCTGTCCGGGCTGTTCCGCGGCCTGCTGTTCCTCGGCTCGACGGCCCCGACGTTCATGCTCGGGATCGTCGGGCTGATCGTGTTCTACAAGCTGCTGGGCTGGTTGCCGGCGTCGGGGCGGGGAGGTGTGACGGGCGGCCCGACCGGCATGACGATCCTCGACAGCCTGCTCGCCGGCGACGTGGGTGCGGCCGGTGACGCGCTCGCGCACGTCGCGCTCCCGGCGCTCGCGCTCGCGGTGGGGCCCGCCCTGGCGATGGGGCGCGTGCTGCGCTCGAGCCTGACCGAGACGCTGCGGTCCGACCACGTGCGCACCGCGACCGCCAAGGGGCTCACCGAGTTCCAGGTGCTGCGCCGGCACGTGCTGCGCAACTCGCTCGACGCGGCGCTGTCGATGAGCGCCCTGCAGCTCGGCTTCATGTTCGGCGGCGTCCTGCTCATCGAGGGCGTCTTCACGTGGGGCGGGCTCGGGTCCTACCTGTCCGCCAGCCTGCCGGTCGCCGACTTCCCCGCGATCGCGGGTGTGACGTTCGTGCTCGGCGGGCTGTACGTCGTCGTCAACACGGTCGCGGACGTCCTGCAGTCCGTCGCCGACCCGCGTATCTCCGTCTCCTGAGGGGCTCACCCGTGCACCTGCGTCCCACCCGCCCCACCGCCCCCGCCCGCCTGCTCGGCGCCGTCGCTCTGGTCGCGCTCGTCGCGTCCGGCTGCTCAGCCGCCGCGACGGGTGCCGCCCCCGACCCGGCCACGCTGCGCCTGGCGGAGACCGGCGAGTACTCGTCGCTGCACCCGCTGGAGTACCCGCTGGGCATCACGTCCAAGCTGTACGACGGCCTGGTCGCGGTGGGTGCGGACGGCGTGCTCGAGCCGGGGCTGGCCGCGGCGATGCCCGAGCCCGACGCGACCCTCACGTCGTGGACGGTCCGGCTGCGCACGGGCGTGACGTTCAGCGACGGCTCGCCGTTCGACGCCCAGGACGTCGTGGCGGTGCTCGACGCCGTGCGCGACCCGGCCGTGGGCTCCTGGATGGCGGCGGACTACGCGATGATCGAGCAGGTCACGGCGCTGGACGCCACGACCGTGCGGATCGACCTCGCCTACCCCTACGCCGGTCTGCCGGCGCGCCTGACCCTGGGCATCCCGGCGTCCGAGGCCCTCGGCGGGGACGTCGTCGGCTCGCCGCTGGCCACCGAGCCGGTCGGCACCGGGCCGTACGCGCTGGCCGAGTGGCGCCGCGGCGAGTCCATGACGCTGACGGCCCGCGACGACTGGTGGGGCGGCACGCCGCAGGTCACGACGATCCACCTCGCGTTCGTGCCCGACGAGAACGCCCGCGCGCAGCGGGTCCGCGCCGGGGAGGTCGACGGCGCCCAGCTCTCGCCGCGCACGGCCACCCAGCTCGCGGGGGAGGACGGCATCGAGCTCGTCACCAACCCGTCGGGCGACTTCCGCGCGATCTCGCTGCCCGTGACGCTGCCCTTCTTCGCCGACCCGGCCGTGCGCGTCGCGCTCAACCTCGGCACCGACCGCCAGGCCATGATCGACGGGATCCTCGCCGGCCACGGCGTCGCGCTGGCCACGCCCTTCACGCCCGCGCAGGGCGACGCGTACGAGCCCGCCGCGACGTTCGCGCACGACCCCGCGGCGGCCGCCGCGCTGCTCGACGCGGCCGGCTGGGTGCCCGGCCCCGACGGGACGCGCGCGAAGGGCGGCGTGCCGTTCGCGTTCACGCTCATGTACTTCGCGGAGGACACGCTGCGGCGCGACGTCGCGCAGGCCTTCGCGTCCGACATGGCGGCGCTCGGGGTCGACGTCGCGCTCGAGGGCGTCGACCGGCCGTACGCCGTGACGGCGATGGACGAGAAGGCGTTCGTGCTCGGCGGTGGCGACATGCCGTACGACCCCGACGCCCAGGCGTACCGCCAGCTGCACTCCGACTTCGCGGTGTTCGCGCAGGACGACGCCTACTCCAACCCGTCGGGCTACGCCGACCCCGAGGTCGACGCGCTCCTCGAGGCGGCGCGCCGCGAGGGCGACCCCGCCGCGAGGTCCGCCCTCTACCGCGAGCTGCAGGGCCGGCTCGTGGCGAACCCGCCGCTGGTCACGGTGTTCGCGCTCGAGCACACCTACGTCGCGCGCGGCCTGGACGCCTGGGACGGGATCGACCACGTCCTGGAGCCGCACGAGCACGGCGTGGCGTGGGGCCCGTGGTTCGACGTGCAGCGCTGGACGCGGCGGTGAGCGCCGACGTGGCGGTGGGCACCGACGTGGCGGTGGGCACCGACGTGGCGGTTCTCGACGCGCCCGTCGGACGCCGCACCGGCACCGTGCCCGGGCGGGGCGCGGCCGTGCTGCGGCTCGTGCGGCGCCGCCTGCTGTGGACCGTGCCGCTCGTCGCCCTCGTCAGCCTGGCCGTGTTCGCGCTGGCCGCGGCCTCGCCGACGGACGCCGCGGCGGCGTTCCTGGGCGCGCGCGACGAGTTCACCGGCGGGGCGGCCCGCGAGCGCGTCGAGCAGCTCGTCGCCGGCACCCGCTGGTTCGACGCCTGGTGGGGCTGGGTGTCCGGCATGCCCACGGGCGACCTGGGGGTGTCGACCACGGCGCGCACACCCGTGGTCGACGTCGTCGCGGGGCGGCTGCCCTGGACGCTGCTGCTCATGGTGCTCGGGCTGGGCGTGGGCGCCCTGGCCGCCGTGCCGCTGGCCCTGCTCGCCGCCCGCTCGCCGCGTGGCGTCGTGGCCCGCGTCCTGACGTCGGGCCTGTGGGCGCTGTCGGCCGTGCCCGCGTTCGTCGTGGCGATGGGCCTGGTCGCGGTGCTCGCGCTCGGCCTCGGCTGGCTGCCCACCGGCGGGCTCACCGACCCGGGGGCGCCGGTCGGCCCCGGTCAGGTCGGCCGCCACCTCGTCCTGCCCGTGCTGTCGGTCGCGCTGGCGCAGGTGCCCTGGATCACGCTGCACCTGTTCCGCGCCATGACCGTGCAGCTGCACAGCCCCGCCACGGCGGCCGCGCGCCTGCGCGGCGTCCCCGAGCGGCGCGTCCTGACCCGGCACGTCCTGCCGCCGGCGGCCGTGCCGACGCTCGCGATCGCCGGCGCGCGCCTGCCCGAGGTCGTGGCGGGCTCGGTGCTGGTCGAGGAGATCTTCTCCTGGCCCGGTCTGGGCCAGTCGCTCGTCGCCGCGGCGCTCGCGCAGGACTTCGCGCTGCTCGCGACGGCCACCGTGCTGCTGACCGTGGTCGCGGTGCTCGGCGGGCTGCTCGCCGACCTGTGCCTCGTGCGGATCGACCCGAGGACGGACCCCGATGGCCTCTGACACCCTGCTCGCCGGCAGCCGCCGGCACCCGCCCGCCCCGCGCCGCGCATCCCGGGCGGGCGGCCACGGCACGGCTCCGCGGCGACCTCTCGGTCGCGCGTTCGCGGTCGGCGGGCTCGTCCTCCTGGTCGCCTACGCCGTGCTCGTCCCCGTGCTGCTGCCCGTGGACCTCGACCTCGTCGACTACGGCACGGGTGCGACCGGACCCTCGCCGGCGCACCCGTTCGGCACCGACCTCGCGGGTCGCGACCTGTTCGTGCGCAGCGCGCACGGGCTGCGGGTCTCGCTCGTCGCCGCGCTCGCGGGGGCGCTGGGTGCCGTGGTCGTCGGTGCCGTGGTCGGGGCGGCCTGCGCGCTGCTCGGCGGTCGGGCGGACCGGTGGGGCATGCGCGTGGTCGACGGCGTCAACGCCGTGCCGCACCTGCTGCTGGGCATCGTGGTGGCGGCCGCGCTGCGCGGGTCGCTCGTGACGATCGTGCTGGTCGTGGCGGCCACGCACTGGACCCAGACGGCCCGGCTCGTGCGGGCCGAGCTCCTCGCGCTCGGCGCCCAGGACTTCTACCGCGCGGCGGTCGCGCTGGGCTTCACGCGTCGCCAGCTGCTGCGTCACCACGCCGCACCGCGCCTGGCCACGCAGCTCGCCGTCGCCTTCGGGCTGCTCGTGCCGCACGCCGTGTGGCACGAGTCGACGCTCACGTTCCTCGGGCTCGGTCTGCCGCCGCACCAGCCGTCGCTCGGTGCGCTGCTCGACCTGGGGCAGCAGGCGCTGCTGTCCCACGCCTGGTGGACGCTCGCCGCGCCGGCCGGCCTGCTCGTCGCCGTCACCGTCGGCCTGGCCGGCTGCCTGTCCGGCCGCGAGGGGGAGCACCATGCCTGAGCCGACTCCCGAGCACGCGTCCGCCACCGTCACCGTGCGCGGCCTGACCGTCGCGCACGCCGGGACGGTCGTCGTCGACGGCCTGGACCTCGACGTCGTGCCCGGCCGCGTGCACGTCCTGCTGGGGGCGTCCGGCGCGGGCAAGTCGACCGTCGTCGCCGCGCTCACCGGCACCCTGCCGCGCGGCGCGCACGTCACGGGCAGCGCGACGCTCGCCGTCGACGGTCGGACGACGGCCCTGGTGCCGGCCGGGCGGCACGTGCACCGGCTGCGCGGCCGCGTCGTGGGCACCGCGCCCCAGGGCGCGGGTGCCGCGTTCACCCCGACGGCGACCGTCGCGCAGCAGCTGCGCGAGGTGCAGCGCGCCGCCGGACGCGGCCCGCGCCTGGGTGCCGCGCACCCGCACCGTGCGTCGGGCGCCGCCGAGCAGCTCGCCGAGCTCGCCGCCGCGGCCGGGGTCGAGCCGGCGTGGCTCGACCGGTACCCGCACCAGCTGTCCGGCGGTCAGCTCGCGCGGCTCAACCTCGTCGCCGCGATGGTCAACCACCCGCCGGTGCTGCTGGCCGACGAGCCGACGGCGGGCCTCGACGCGGACGCGACCCGGACCGTCGGCGTGCTGCTCACGTCCTACGCGCGGGCCGGGCACGCCGTGCTCGTCATCACGCACGACGTCGCGCTCGCCCGGCAGGTCGCGGACACCGTCACGCGGCTCGCGGCCGGACGCGTCGTCGCCCACGGCAGCCCCGACGCGGTGCTGCACGACCTCGCACCGACCGTGCGCACCCGGCCGGCCGTGCCCGCGGACGCCCCGGCGCTCGCCGCGCACGGCGTCGTCGTGACTCGCGGCGGGCGCACCGTGGTCGAGGCGACCGACCTCGTGGTGCGCGCGGGCGAGGTCGTCGGCCTGACCGGGCCGTCGGGCGCGGGCAAGTCGAGCCTGTGCGCCGTGCTCGCCCAGCTCGAGGTGCCGGCCGCCGGCCACGTCACCCTGGCCGGGCAGCGCGTGCAGGGAGCGGGCCTGGCGCTGCCGCCCGCGCAGCGCCGCCGCGTGGCGTGGGTCTCGCAGCACCCCCGCACCGCGGTCGACGCCCGGCTGACGCTGCGCCGCGCGATCGAGCTGCCCGCACGGCTCGCGGGCCTCGACGTGGACGCGGCCGTGCCGGCCGCCGCCGTCGGCCTCGACCCGGCGCTGCTCGACCGCCGCCCGCACGAGGTGTCCGGCGGCGAGCTCCAGCGGGCGTGCGTCGCGCGGGCGCTGGCCGTGGGCCCGGAGTTCCTCGTCCTCGACGAGGTCACGTCGATGCTCGACGACCGCACGGCCGCCGACGTGCTCGACACCGTGCACCGCGTCGCGGCAGCCGGCACCGGGGTGCTCCTGGTGAGTCACGACGTGACCGCGCTGGCGGGCGTCTGCGATCGTGTCCTGGCGCTGCGACCCACCCCGCACCGACCTCACCACCTCGTCAAGGAGAACGCATGAGCACCACCGTCGCAGGCTTCGTCGGCGTCACCGGCAACGCCGGTGTCAAGGACGGCGTCCCCGACGTCAGCCTCGTCCACGCCACCGGCGCCACCACGTCGTCGGCCGTGTTCACGCAGTCGCTGTTCGCCGGGCCGAGCGTCGAGCTGAGCCGCAGCGGCGACCTCGCCGCGCTGCGCGCCGTCGTGGTCGTCTCCGGCAACGCGAACGTCGCGACGGGTGCGCAGGGCCTCGCCGACGCCCGCGCGCTGCGGGACTGGGCGGCCGAGCGCGCCGGGTGCGCGCCCGAGCAGGTGCTGGTGGCGTCCACGGGCGTCATCGGCGTGCCGTACCCGCGCCAGCGGATGACCGAGCGGCTCGCGGCCCTCCCGGCGGCCGAGCCCGTCGACCTCGACGCGGTCGCGCGGGCGATCATGACGACCGACACGACGCCCAAGGTCGCGACGCGCGACGTCGGCGGCGCGCGCGTGGTCGGCATCGCGAAGGGCGTCGGCATGATCGAGCCCGACATGGCCACCATGCTGTCGTTCGTCTACACGGACGCCGAGGTGCCCGCCGCGGACCTCGACCGCGTCTTCCGCTCGGTCGTCGCGCGCACCTACAACGCGGTCAGCGTCGACACCGACACCTCGACGTCCGACACGGCCGCCATCATCGCGTCGGGCACCGCTGGGCCCGTCGACCTGGTCGAGCTCGAGGCGGCACTGCTCGAGGTCTGCACGGCGCTCGTGCGCATGATCGCGTCGGACGGCGAGGGCGCCTCGACGCTCATCGAGGTCCGCGTCACGGGCGCCCGCGACGACGCGCAGGCCAAGCTCGTCGGCAAGGCGATCGTCAACTCCCCGCTGGTCAAGACGGCCGTGCACGGCGCCGACCCCAACTGGGGACGCGTCGCCATGGCGATCGGCAAGTGCGCGACCGAGACGGACATCCGCCAGGAGGACGTGCGCATCGCGTTCGGCGGCCTGGAGACGTACCCGACGCTGCCGACGCCGCAGGTCCGCGCCCAGCTCGAGGAGTACCTGCGCCGCGACGAGGTCGTGATCGAGGTCGACCTCGGCGTCGCCGACGGCGCGTTCACCGTCTACGGCTGCGACCTCACCGACGGGTACATCCGGATCAACGCGGACTACACGACCTGACGCCACCGCGGTCCGCGCACGGGTGTCGCGGCCAGAGGCGGTGCCGGGTCGACAGGACGGGTGTAGACGCGCGTCTACACCCGTCCTAGGCTCGTGACATGGAGACCGTCGGGACGCGTGACCTCAAGCAGAACCCCCAGGCGGTCGTGCGGCGCGTGCTCGACACCGGTGAGCCGCTGGAGATCACGACGCACGGTCATCCCACCGGGGTCCGGCTCGTCCCGGACGCCCCCGCCCGCCGGACGTGGGTGCGGGGAGCCGATCTCGGTCGGATCCGCCCGATGGGGCGCGACGCGGCCGAGCGCCTGCACGACGACCTCGCACACGTGGGCGACGACGAGCCGACGGATCCCTGGGAGACGCGCGCGTGATCGTGCTCGACACGAACGTCCTGATCGACCTGGATCTCTACGCGCTCGACCCCGACGCGCAGTACGCGGCCAGCATCCTGTCGCGGGCCGAGCTCGAGTTCGGCGTGCGAGCAGCCGGCAACGCGGTCGACACCGCCACCCGGACGCGACGCCTCAACGACCTCGACCTGGTGTTCGACTGGCTCCCGTTCGACGTGGAGTGCACGCGGTCGTACGGGCTGCTCGCGTCGGCGGCGCGCGCGACCGGCGCGAGGGTCCGGGGGAAGGACGCGCTGATCGCCGCGCAGGCGCACCGGTACGGCGCCGCGGTCATGACCGCGAACCTCGCCGACTTCCGACCGTTCGACCATCTCGTCGAGGTCGTCGCACCGACGCCCCGCTAGCAGCAGCCCGGCCCACCCCCGCGCTGTGCCGTCACGTCAGCACCACCAGCTGCTGCGTCGTTCGCGTCATGGCGACGTACCGGTCGACCGCGCCCTCGATGCCGTCGCCGAACCCGTCCGGGTCCACGAGCACGACGAGGTCGAACTCCAGCCCCTTGGCGGTCTGCGGCGTCAGCGCCCGCACGCGCGGTCCGTTGGGGAACGTCGGGTCGCCGATGACGGCCGCGACGCCCTCGTGCGTCGCGAGCCAGTCCTCGACGACGGACGCCAGGTCGGCGCGCGACCCGTATTGCACCGGCAGGCCGGTCGAGCGCACCGAGGTCGGCACGTTGGCGTCCGGCACGGCCACCCGGATCACCGGCTCGGCCTGCGTCATGACCTCGACCGGCGTGCGGTAGTTGATGCTCAGCGAGGTCAACGCGACGCCGCGCAGCCCGACGCGCTCGAGCCGCTGCGTCCACGACTCCGGGAAGCCGTGCCGCGCCTGCGCCCGGTCCCCGACGATCGTCACGCTGCGCGACGGGCACCGGGTCAGCAGCATCTGCCACTGCGCGTCGGTGAGCTCCTGCGCCTCGTCGACGACGATGTGCGCGAACGGCCCGGCGAGCAGGTCCGGGTCGGCGGTGGGCAGCCCGGCCTCGTCGACGAGCGCGCTGCGCATGTCGTCACCGCCGAGCATGTGCATGACGCCCAGCGTCGAGTCGTCGCCCGCGGCGAGGTTGTCGACGACGTGCGACATGTACTCGCGCTCGGAGGCCACCTGCGCCTCACGCCGGCGCCGGCGCCGCGACACCTCGGGGTCGCCGACACGGCGACGGGCCGCGTCGAGCAGCGGCAGGTCGGACTCCGTCCACGCGCGCGGGTCGTCGCGCTGCAGCAGACGGACCTCCTCGGGCGTCAGCCACGGCGCGCACAGCCGCAGGTAGGCCGGCACCGACCACAGGTCGGCGACGACGTCGGCCGCCTCCAGCACGGGCCACGCCCGGTTGAAGATGCCGGTGAGCTCGCGGTCGCGCGTCAGGGCGCGGCGCAGCTGGTCGGTGGGGACGTCGTCGGCGAGCCCGTCGGCGATGATCTCGACGAGGGCCTCCCACGCCTGGTCGCGGCCCTCGTTGTGCGGGATGCCGGGGTCGGGCGCGTCGAACGCGTCGGCCCAGTCGTCCGCGCTCAGCATCACCTCGCCCCACGGCGTCATGAGGCGCATGCCGTCGGCCGGCGGGCGCTCGGAGAACCGCACCGCCGGCTCGACCGCACGGACCATCGCGGCCGACGCCTTGAGGCGCGCGACCCGCGGGTCCTGCTCCGGCAGCGCGGTCGCACCCTCGGCCACGAGGTCGCGCAGCGTGCACGTCAGCACGCCCTCCTCGCCGAGCCCCGGCAGCGCGTCGGCCACGTAGGACAGGTACTGCCGGTGCGGGCCGACGAGCAGCACGCGCCCGTGCCGGTCCCGCAGCCGCGGGTCGGAGTGCAGCAGGTACGCCGCCCGGTGCACCGCGACCACGGTCTTGCCCGTGCCGGGCCCGCCGTCGACGACGAGCGGCGTCCGCGCGGGGGCGCGGATGATCGCGTCCTGGTCGGCCTGCAGCGTGCCCAGCACGTCCCGCATGTGGGCCGAGCGGCTCGCGCCGAGGCTCGCGATGAACGCCGACTGGTCGTCGAGCGCCGCCGCCTGGTCGTACCCCTCGGGCGTGAAGACCTCGTCCCAGTAGTCCGTGACGCGTCCCTCGGTCCAGCGGTAGCGACGGCGGCTGACCAGGCCCATCGGGTGCGCGAGCGTCGCCGCGAAGTACGGCTCGGCCGCCGGCGAGCGCCAGTCGACGAGCAGCCGCTCACCCGTGCTCGTCGTCAGACCCAGCCGTCCGACGTAGACCGGCTCCGGGCTGTCCTCGAGGACCATGCGCCCGAGGCACAGGTCGATGCCGAACCGCTCCAGCAGCCGCAGCCGCCCGCTGAGCCGGTGGATGTCCTGGTCCCGGTCCAGCGCCGCCTGCCCGTGACCGCCGGGCGCGCGCCGCAGCCGCACGATCCGCTCGCGCAGCTCGGCCGTCTGCTCGTCGAGCGTCGCCGCGAGCGCGGCGAACTGCTGCTCGTCACGGGCGACCAGCGCGGGGTCGGCCTTGGCGGCGCGGCTCTCGGGGAGGGCGAACGCGCGGGTGGAGACGGGTGGCACGGCATCAGCTCCGGGTCGTACGGCGCCGTCGGCGCGGGCGTGAGCGGTGATCATGCGCCGTCGACCGGGTCTTGCCGCAAGACCCCCGGTGCGCTATACGTTGGGAACGGAGACGAGCCTACGCTCGCCGCCGACGAAGGCCGTCCGTCGGGTACGGACGGCCTTCGTCGTGCCGGGGCCCGACCGGGCCGGGATCCTCGTCAGCGCCGCCGCAGCGCCGCGTCCAGGAGGGCCGGCGGCTCGTCGAACTTCTCGCCGGGGGCCAGGTCGACGCCCGGCGGGACGATCGCGTCGATCGCGTCGAGCACGTCGTCGTCCAGCACGGTGTCGGCGGCGTCGAGCTGTGCGCGCAGGTGCTCGGGGGTCCGCGGGCCGATGAGCGCGCTGGTCACACCGGGGTGCGCGGTGACGAACCCGAGGGCGAGCTGGATGAGCGTGAGCCCGGCGTCGGCCGCGACCTTCGCGAGCTGCTCGACCGCGTCGAGACGGGCGCGGTTGGCGGGCACCTCGAGGTCGAACCGCTCGGGCAGCACGCCGGACCGGTGCGTGGTGACCGGCCGCCCGGCGCGGACGGCGCCCGACAGCCAGCCGGACGCGAGCGGGCTCCACGCCAGGACGCCCAGGCCGTACTCCTGCGCGACGGGCAGCACGTGCGCCTCGACCCCGCGCTGCAGGGCCGAGTAGCTGGGCTGCTCGGTGACGTAGCGGGACAGGCCGCGCTCGCGGGCCGCCCACTGCGCCTGCACGATCCGGTAGGCCGGGAACGTCGAGGAGCCGAGGTAGCGGATCTTGCCGGCGCGCTGCAGGTCGGTCAGGGCAGCGAGCGTCTCCTCGTCGGAGGTCTCGGGGTCCCACCGGTGCACCTGGTAGAGGTCGACGTGGTCGACGCCGAGGCGGCGCAGGCTGTCGTCGAGCGCGCGGGTGAGCCAGCGGCGCGAGCTGCCGCGGTGGTTGGGCTCGTCGCTCATGGGCATGACGGCCTTGGTCGCCAGGACGACGTCGTCGCGACGGCCGGCGATCGCGCGGCCGACGAGCTCCTCCGACTGGCCCGCGCTGTACCAGTCGGCGGTGTCGACGAGGTTGATGCCCGCCTCGAGGGCGGCGTCGACGATCGCCGTGGCGTCGTCCTGGGTGGTGCGGCCGATGGCGCCGAGGTTCATGGCGCCCAGGGCGAGGGTGCTGACCTGGACGCCGGTGCGTCCGAGCGTGCGGTAGCGCATGAGGTCCTCCGGGGTGGGTGAGGTGGCGGCGGTCCCGCCGCCGGGGGGCTGGCCCCGACTCGACCGTGGTGCGAGGATGACGAAGCGGAGCGCCGCTCCACACGATACGGAACGCTGTTCCGCTTAGCAAGGGAGAACTGCGCGTGCCCTCGACCGAGCCCTCGACGACCGACGCCGTGCGGCCCCGCCGGGCCGACGCGCAGCGCAACGAGCGGGCGCTCCTCGAGGCTGCCGCCGCGGTGTTCGTCGAGTCCGGCGTCGACGCACCGGTCCGCGAGATCGCGGGCCGCGCAGGCGTCGGCATGGGCACGATCTACCGTCACTTCCCGACCCGGGCCGACCTGGTCGTCGCCGTCTACCGGCACCAGGTGGAGGCGTGCGCCGACGCCGCACCGGCCCTCCTGCGCACCCGGCCGACGCCGTACGACGCCCTGGTCGCCTGGGCCGACCTGTTCGTCGACTTCCTCGTCACCAAGCACGGCCTGGCCGCCGCCCTGCAGGACGACCGCTCGGGGTTCGAGGCGCTGCACGCGTACTTCCTCGACCGCCTCGTCCCCGCGTGCGCGTCGCTGCTGGCGGCGGCGACCGAGTCGGGCGAGGTGCGCCTCGAGGTCGGTGCGCAGGGTCTGCTGCGGGGGATCGGGAACCTCTGCGCGTCGGGGGCGTCCGACGCGTCGTACGACGCGCGCGTGATGGTGCACCTGCTGCTCGCAGGCCTGCGCGTGCCCCCGCGACCGGCACCGGGCACCCGGTAAAGTCCTTCCATGGCAATCGCTATCCACGTCTCCGTCCACGGGTCCGACGACGCCGTCGGCACGCAGGACGCACCCCTGCGCACCATCGACCGCGCGGCGCAGCTCGCCCGCCCCGGTGACACCGTCACCGTGCACGCCGGCACGTACCGCGAGTGGGTCCGCCCGCGTCGCGGCGGCCGCAGCGAGGACCGCCGCATCACCTACCAGGCCGCCGAGGGCGAGCACGTGCGCATCACGGGCTCCGAGCAGGTCACCGGCTGGGAGCAGGTCGGGGGCGGCGTCTGGCGCGTCGAGGTGCCGAACACGCTGTTCGGCGAGCTCAACCCGTTCGCCGTCGAGGTCGACGGCGACTGGATCGTCCGTCCGGGCCGCGACGACCCGAAGAAGCACCTCGGTGCCGTGTACCTCGACGGCCGCCGCCTCGGCGAGGTCGCGAGCGTCGACGCCGTCGCGGACGCCCCGCGCCGCACCGAGCTCGTCGACGACTGGACCGGCACGACCGTGCCCGTCGCCGACCCCGACTGGACGCCCCGCGTGTGGCACGCCGAGGTCGGCGCCGACGTCACGACCATCCACGCGAGCTTCGGCGACGCCGACCCCAACGCCGCGCTGACCGAGATCAACGTGCGGCCCACGGTCTTCTGGCCGACCGACCACCACGTCGACTTCATCACCGTGCGCGGCTTCGAGCTCGCGCAGGCCGCGACGCAGTGGGCGCCGCCGACGGCGAACCAGCCGGGCCTCATCGGCCCCAACTGGGCGCGCGGCTGGGTCATCGAGGACAACGACATCCACGACGCGACGTGCTCGGCGGTCTCGCTGGGCAAGGAGGCGTCGACGGGTGACAACTACGCGTCCGACCGCGGCGACAAGCCCGGCTACCAGTACCAGCTCGAGTCGGTGTTCTCGGCGCGGCAGATCGGCTGGGACCGCGAGCACATCGGCTCGCACGTCGTGCGCCGCAACCACATCCACCACTGCGGCCAGAACGCGGTCGTCGGGCACCTGGGCTGCGTGTTCTCGCGCATCGAGGACAACCACATCCACGACATCGCCAACGACCGCGACTTCTACGGCCACGAGATCGCGGGCATCAAGCTGCACGCGCCGATCGACGTCGTCATCGCGAACAACCGCATCCACGACTGCTCGCTGGGCATCTGGCTGGACTGGCAGACGCAGGGCACGCGCATCACGCGCAACGTCCTGTGGGACAACAGCCGTGACCTGTTCATCGAGGTCAGCCACGGCCCGTACGTCGTGGACCACAACGTCCTGACGTCGCCCGTGTCGGTGGAGAACCACAGCCAGGGCGGCGCGTACGTGCGCAACCTGCTGTGCGGGACCGTCGGCCTCAAGCAGATGCTGGACCGCGCGACGCCGTACCACCGGCCGCACTCGACGCAGGTCGCCGGGTACGCGCTGATCCTGACGGGCGACGACCGGTGGATCGGCAACGTGTTCGCCGGCGGCGACCTCGACGTCGCGTACGCGCCCACGTCGTGGGGCCGCATCGGCTCGCAGACGGGCACCAGCGCGTACGACGGCTACCCGACGTCCCTCGAGCAGTACCTGACGGAGATGGGCGACCGCTGGGACGGCGACCACAACCGCTTCGGCAGCCGCGTGCAGCCGTACTGGTCGCGCGGCAACGTGTTCGTCGGCGGTGCCCGCCCGGCGGACGTGGAGTCCGACCCGCTGGTGCTCGAGGGCCCGGCGCGCGTCGAGGTCGTCACGCAGGGCGACGAGGTGTGGCTCGAGGTCGACGTCCCCGGCGCCGACGCGGCCGTGCTCGACGCGATCACCGACCTGCCGCCCACGCGGCTGGTCGGCGCGGAGTTCGACGACGTCGACGGCAGCGCCGTGCGGTTCGACACCGACGCGGTCGGCGAGCCGCTCGACGGCGCGCGCCCCGCGGGCCCGCTCGCGGCCGGCCTGACGAACGCGCGCATCCGGCTCCTGTAGGGCACGCCGCGCGAGATCGAGGGATCAGGGCACCCGAGTCCCGGATCCCTCGATCTCGCGCGCGTGGCCGGACGTCGGGCACAGGGTGACGGCCCGGCCGGTGAGCGCGAGCAGGTGCTCGGCGGCCGAGAGCACCTCGGCGAGCGCGTCGGGGTGCGCGAGCCGGAACACGGACGACCGGCCGTCGGGGCGCGAGGTCACCAGGCCGCAGTCGCGCAGGCAGGCCAGGTGCTTGGACACGGTCGACTGCGCGAGGCCGAGGTGCTCGGTGAGGTCGACGACCCGGTGCTCGCCGAGCGCGAGGTGCTGCAGGATCGTCAGGCGGGACGGCTCGCCGAAGCCGCGGAAGAGGGACGCCGCCGCCTCCAGCGCGTCCGTGGCGGCGTGATCGGCGGCGTGATCGGCGGCCGGGGCTGTCATCGACACAGGGCGATGCTAGGTCGCGCCGTCGACCGGTGGAACCCCGCCATCGGTTAGCGTGACGGCGCACCGCGACCGCCGTCGTCGTCCGGCTGCGCGTCGCCCCCGCCTCCCGCGCCGCGCGCCGGCGCCCTGACGGCCGAGCGGAGCGCCCCGCGCGGCCCGTCCGCCGCGCCCTCGCCCCGAACGGAAACACACCGTGCCCGACCAGCGTCCGCCCCTGCCCGACCCCGCCCCCGCACCCGTCGTGGTCGCCGGCCCGCCCGAGGCCGACGAGTCCCACTCCGTCCTCGCGGCCCTGCGCTCGCCGCGCCGGCTGCGCACCGAGACGCTCGCCGGGCTCGTCGTCGCGCTCGCCCTCATCCCCGAGGCGATCGCGTTCTCCGTGATCGCGGGCGTCGACCCGCGCGTCGGGCTGTTCGCGTCGTTCACGATGGCCGTGTCGATCGCGTTCCTCGGCGGCCGGCCCGCGATGATCTCCGCCGCCACGGGCGCGGTCGCGCTCGTCGTCGCCCCCGTCGCGCCGCGGTACGGCGTCGACTACCTGATGGCGACCATCGTCCTCGCCGGCATCCTCCAGGTGGTGCTCGGGCTGCTGGGCGTCGCGCGACTCATGCGCTTCGTCCCGCGCTCGGTCATGGTCGGCTTCGTCAACGCGCTGGCCATCCTGGTGCTGATGTCCCAGGTGCCGCACCTGACGGGCGTGCCGTTCCTGGTCTACCCGCTGGTCGCGGTCGGCGTGGTCGTCATCGTGCTGCTGCCGCGCTGGACCACGGCGGTCCCCGCGCCGCTGGTCGCGGTCGTCCTGCTCACGGCCGCCACCGTGCTCGGAGCCATCAAGGTCCCGACCGTCGGGGACGAGGGGGAGCTGCCCGAGTCCCTGCCGAGCCTGCTGGTCCCGCACGTCCCGCTGACCCTGGAGACGCTCCGGATCATCGCGCCGTACGCGCTCGCGGTCGCGGTCGTCGGCCTGCTGGAGTCGCTGCTGACGGCCAAGCTCGTCGACGACATCACCGACACCCACTCGAACAAGACGCGCGAGGCGTGGGGGCAGGGCGGCGCCAACATCATCACCGGCTTCTTCGGCGGCATGGGCGGCTGCGCGGTGATCGGCCAGACGATGATGAACGTCAAGATCTCCGGGGCCCGCACCCGCATCTCCACGTTCCTGGCGGGCGTGTTCCTGCTGGTCCTCGTCGTGGGGCTCGGCGACGTCGTCGCGGTCGTGCCGATGGCCGCGCTGGTCGCGGTGATGATCATGGTCTCGGTCGGCGCGTTCGACTGGCACTCGGTGCACCCCCGCACGCTGCGCCGCATGCCCCGCTCCGAGACGGCCGTCATGCTCACGACCGTCGCCGTCACGGTCACGACGCACAACCTCGCCTTCGGGGTCGGCGCCGGCGTCCTCGTCGCGACGCTCCTGTTCGCACGCCGCGTGGCGCACTTCACGACGGTCACGCGCCTCGACACCGACGACGACGACGGGCAGCGCGTCTACGCCGTCGAGGGCGAGCTGTTCTTCGCGTCGTCCAACGACCTCGTCTACCGGTTCGACTACGCGGGCGACCCGCAGGACGTCGTCATCGACATGTCGAGGGCGACCGTGTGGGACGCGTCCACGGTCGCCACGCTCGACGCGATCCGGCACAAGTACGCGAGCAAGGGCAAGACCGTGACGATCGTCGGCATGGACCCGGCGAGCGCGCAGCGGCACGACCGGCTCGCGGGGAACCTGGGCGCGGGCGGCTGACCGCCCACCGCGCGCCCGCACGACGCGCACGACGCGCGGCGGGCGCCCGGCTCACGCGTCGAGCGCGCCCCGCACCACCGACACCCCGGAGTGCGCCGGCTCGCCGTCGAGCGGCTCGTCGCTGACGTCCACGACCGGGAACTCCGCGAGGTCCAGGCCCGGCGGCAGCGCGAACTCGCCGCTCGTCCCGTCGAGCGTGCCCAGGCTGACGAGCCCCGACACGTCGGGCTTGAGCAGCCAGACCTCGAGGAAGCCCTCGCCCGCGGGCGCCTCGTCGAGGTCGACGACGAGCGAGCGCGACCCGTCGGCCGCGGTGCGGACCTGCGCCGTGCCGGTCTCCGACCAGCCGGGCAGGGGCTCGAGCACGGCGCTCGCGACGAGCGTCGAGGGGTCGGACCGCAGCTGCCACCACGCGGACGCGCCGGCGCCGCCGACGACCAGGCCGGCGGCCGCCGCGACGGCGAGCCAGGCCCGGCGCATGCGGCGCCGCGGTGCGAGCGGTGTGACGGTCGCCAGGGAGGGGTCGGCGCCGGCGCCGCCCGTCGGCTCGGCCTGCGCCGGCTCGTCCTGCGTGGGCGCGTCCTGCGCCGCCCCGACCGTCAGCTCGCCGCGGGCCGCCGCGTGCGCACGCTCACCCAGGCCGAGCTCGGCCGCCACACGGTCCCAGACCTCGGGCGCGGGCGCCACGAGCTGCGGCTCCGGGCCGGACTCACGGGCCAGGTCCGCGACGCCGCGCAGCGACGCGACCTCGGCGGTGCAGCGGGGGCAGGCGGCGACGTGGTCCTGCTCGCCGGGGGTGCCGACGGGCTCGCCGAGGGCGAGGAGGGCGAGCGTCTCGTCGTCCACGTGCAGGTCATCGGACAGCACCATCCACCTCCCATCGGGTCCGCAGGCGCGCCAGGCTACGTCGCACGTGACTCTTGACCGTCCCGAGCGGCAGTCCCATTCTCGCGGCGATCTGGTCGTGCGTGAGGTCGTCGTAGAACGCGAGCCGCAGGATCGTGCGCTGCGGGTCGCCCAGGTCGTCCAGGGCGTCCGCGACGACCACGCGGTCGACGACCCGCTGGTCGAGCGTCGCCGCCGGCACGCGGTCCGGGTCGGAGGCCACCTGCGGCTCCTCGCGCAGCCGGCGGTCCCGGGTCCGGCGCTCGTGCGCGTCGGCCACCGCGTGCTTCGTGATGCCCAGCAGCCACGCGGGCAGCCGGGCACGGTCCGGGTCGAACCGTGCCCGGCCACGCCAGGCCTCGACGAACACCTGCTGGGTGACGTCCTCGGCCTCCGACGCGTTGCCGAGGGAGCGCACGGCGACCGTGTGGACCAGGCTCGACCACCGGCGGTACGCCTCGCCGACGGCTGCCTCGTCCCCCGACGCGAAGGCTCGTCCGAGCTCCTCCACGTCGTCGGGCACGGTGGCCGACGTGCTCACCCGCGCTCCCTCCGTCACCGTCACCGAGCCGCGCACCCCCTGTGCGCCTCACGCCGCTCATCCACCTGCGGCGTCCGTGACGGGATCGGCGGTGACAGCGACGTTGTCGGCATAGTGCCCGACTTCGCGGTCGAACGCCCCTCCACACGTGACGAGCACGATCCTGGGTGCACCCGTCCGGTCGAACCACTGCTCGACCGGGGCGTCGCTCTTGGGCACCTGGGCGACGTCCCGGACGGCGTACACGTGCACCACGCCGTCCGAGGTCGTCACCTCCACCCGGGCTCCGGGGGACACGTCCCGCAACCGCGAGAAGGGCCCGATCCCGGTGGTCCAGGAGTCCACGTGCGCGGCAACGACTGTCGCCCCCTCCGGCGTCGCCGGTGCCGGCCCGTAGCGGTACCAACCGGCTCGGCCGGCGTCCTGCGGGATCTCCATCGAGCCGTCGTCCGCGACGCCCACGGCGTCGATCGGCATGTCGAGGCCCAGGTCCGGCACGACGATCCGCACGGGTGCGGGCGCCGGGACGGGGAGCGAGCCGAGGCCCGCGTCGACGACGGGCACGTCGGGGACCGTGGGTCCCGGCGGTGGCGTCGTGGGTGCGGCCGTCGCCGTGGGCGACGACGTGGGCGGCGGGGGGTCGGCCGGGGCCGGCCCGCACGCCGACAGGGCGAGCAGCGCCATGAGCGCCGTCGCCGGAGCCACCAGCGCCGCCGCGCGCAGGGGGCGCGCGCGGCGGCGGGCGGCGGGCGCGCCCGGCTGCCGACCCGCGGGTGCAGGTCGGTCGCCGGGCACGTCACGCCTCACGGTGCGTCTCGCCGACAGGGGATCAGCGACGCGCCGTGGCCCGCTGGGCCACCTGGCGTCCGGCCACGGCCAGACCGGTGAGCCCGGCGGCGACCAGCATGGTCAGCGCGACCGGCAGGACCGGCGAGCTGTCGGCCGCGAGGCCGACCTGACCGGCCTGGACGCCCGCGGGGTCGGAGTGCAGGCCCGTCACGGACTGCGTCGCGACCGCGAGGTTGCCCGCCTCGAGGGAGCCCCACGCGTAGACGACCGTCAGGGCGCCTTCGGTGACCGGGACGTCCGCCGGGCCGAGCACCGCCGGCTCGGTCGTGCCCGCCGCGACGACGGTCGCCGAGACGGTGCCCGCGGGCAGGTCCAGCGTCTGCTCGTTCGGGTTCGTCAGGTTCTTCACGACGGCGTTGCCACCGGCGAGGACGTCGACGGCCGG
The DNA here is from genome assembly GCF_014836445.1 of Cellulomonas avistercoris. Lineage (GTDB taxonomy): Bacteria > Actinomycetota > Actinomycetes > Actinomycetales > Cellulomonadaceae > Cellulomonas > Cellulomonas avistercoris. The sequence goes on along the minus strand of NZ_JACSQV010000002.1, from coordinate 436,644 downwards.
CGCGGCGGCCACGTGGCGGACCGTGAGACGGCCCTGGCCGGCGGCGGTCGCCTTGGTGTCGTTGGTGAAGAGCGTGGCCGTCGGCTCGCCCTCCGCGTCGAGGTGCGCGACGGCCGTGTAGTTGCCGCCGCCCGCGAGCGTGAGGTCCACCGGGCCGATGGCCGGCGAGGACGCGTCCGCCGCGTCGGCCGCCGTGATGGCCACGGTGTAGGTGCCGGCCGGCAGGTCGAGCGGGCCGGCGAGCGTGCCGGGCGTGAAGTCGTCGAGCGTGCGCTCGCCGTTCACCCACACGTCGACGGTCAGGTCCGGCACGCCGTGCAGCACCGAGAGCTTCGCGGAGCCGCCCGTGGCAGCGGAGGCGGGGAGCGCCGCGAACGAGGCGACGAGGCCGAGGGCCAGAGCACCGGCAGCCGTGCCGGTGAGGAGTCGTGCGCGCATCGGAGGGTCCTTCCGTGGGGCCCGCGCGACGGCGGGCGAGGACGTGCTGACACCCCTACTTCCCCCGCAGGCCCCGATCCGGATGCACCTGGGGCGAACTTTCTTCGCGGAGGGTCCCGCGCGGGTCGTCGTGCGGGCTTGCGGCGACGAAGCGCGCGCCCGCCGGGTGACCTGCGGCGATGAGGGTTGCGCAACAGTGGCGTTGCGTAAAAAAGGCCTCTGACCTGCGGGTAAGCAAGCCCTTCCTTGCTGGCGGGATCGGTGGGGCGGGTCTAGCGTCGAGACGTTCCCGCCCCACGCCCCACTCCCCGGAGGTCCCCATGAGCACCCTCGCAGAGCTCCCCGCCGTGGCCGAGTGCTCGGTCGCCGGCTGTTCGTACAACGACCACTCGTCCTGCCACGCCGCGGCCGTGACCATCGGCGGCGGCACGGGCGACGCGCAGTGCGCCACGTTCATCCCGCTGGGCGTCAAGGGCGGGCTCGACCGCGTCGTCTCGCACGTCGGCGCGTGCCAGCGGCAGGACTGCTCGCACAACTCGCACCTCGAGTGCGGTGCGCCGTCCGTGCGCATCGGCGCGGGCCACGACATCGCCGACTGCCTGACCTACACGGCGCGCTGACGCGCCGGCCCGACGGCCCCTCCGCTCGCGTCAGGGGTCCGCGTCAGGGGTGCTCGGTGGTTCAGGGGTGCTCGGTGATCTCCACCATCGTGCGGACCAGCTCGGCACCGTGCGGCACCAGCTCGCGCTCGCCGGGCAGCAGCCCGGGGGCGACCGAGCGCAGCGCCGCGGCGTCGTCGAGCGCGGCGAGCGGCGAGACGTCGCTCGCGTGCAGGAACGCCGCGAGGAGCGCGCGCGCCGCCTGCGAGTAGTCGCCGCCCGCGTCGACCGCGACCTCGGCGATGAGGACCGCCGTCACGGCGACGTCGAGCTCGGGCGTCCCGGTGCGGGCGTTCGCCCAGTCGACGAGCATCGGCCCGTTCTCGGTGAGGACGACGTTGCCCGGGTGCAGGTCCAGGTGCACGACGGACGGCCCGCCGTCGAGGTGCGGCCAGTCCCGGTCCTGCGGCAGGCGCCACGACGCGGGTGCGGGCACCGCGTGCAGCATGCCGTGCAGGTCGGCCAGCACCTGCGCGGCGTCGGCCAGCGTGATCTCGCCGGCCGTCATCGCCTGCAGCAGCGTGGGGCCGTGCACGCGCGTCATGACGATGTCGGACCCCTCGGCCCGCAGCACGTCGGGCGTCGGGTAGTCGAACGTGCGCACGTGACGCAGCAGCTCGACCTCGGGCGTGGCGTCGCGGCCCTCGCGGTACCGGCGCAGGACGCGCTCGTCGTCGAGCGCGTAGACGTCCGCCGAGGAGCCCGAGGTCAGCAGGTGCCCAGGGGCGTCCCCGGGCGGCGCCGAGCCGCGAGGAACCACGTCACCCGGGTGCATGCCCACGACGGTAACCCCGTTCGCCCGTTCTGTCGCGGGATGCCCGGGTCGCGGAGGGCGCCGAGCGGCGCGCGGCGGCGTCAGGAGGTCGGCGCCCGTCAGTCGCGCAGGTCGTCGGGGAACCGGTCGTCGTCGAGGTGTCGGCCGGGCCCCCGCTGCTCGGGCGTCGTCGTGCCGTAGGGCCACAGCCCGGCGCCGAGGACGCCCGGCGGCAGGGTCGGGCCGAGGGGTCCCGGCGGCCCTGCGTCGTCGTCGCCGGACGGTCGCGGCAGCGTCGCGTCCGCGGGCCCCGCGGGGCGGGGGATGCCCTCCCACGGCTCGGGGCGCGCCAGGTGGGCCACGCGCTGCACCGCCTCGGCGTGCGTCTCGGGCAGCGGCTCGACCCACACGCGGACGGGCTGGCGGACCGAGGCGCGCACGTCGACGTCCTCGCAGCGGCGCATGATGTCGGCGCGCAGGTCGGCCACGCGACCCTCCACGTCGTCCGCCGAGCGCGTCAGGACCACGAACACGCCGCCGCCCAGCGTCGCCATCGGGTGCCCGAGGCCGAACGCCTCGCGCAGCGCCGCACCCACCGCGGCGGACCGTGCGGCGCGCAGGAGGCCGGTGACGTGGCCGGCGGCGACGTCGACCACCGTCAGCCCGTGCAGCAGCGCCGGGTCGACGTCCTCCTGCTCGGCGTCGAGGTACGCCTCCGCGAGCCGCACCGACAGGTACTGCTGCGTCGGCAGCCCCGTCTCGGCGTCCACGCACGCGCCCGTGGTCACGAGCACCGCCTGCGCGTCCGACCAGCCCTCGTTCAGCGCGCGGACGGCGTCCAGCGGGGGCATCGCGCGGCCCGTCGAGCGGTACAGGCACACCAGGTCGTCGAGCGCCTCGCCGATGCCCACGCCGTGCTCGCCGCGCGCGCGACCGAGCTCGAACGCGGCCGCGGTGGCGTCGGTGCCCTCGAGCACGGCGACGGCCAGGGCGTCCACCGCGGGGTGGTACCAGTCGGACGGGCGCCGCCAGACCGACGCGACGCTCTCCTCGCGCCAGCGCTCCCGCAGCCCCTCGGGGAGGGCCTGCCCGTCCTTCTCGATGTGGGTCGTCACACGGGTAGGGAGTGCGCGGCGCGCGGATCATGACGCGGGTACGGGGGTTTTCATCCGATCGGACCACACATCACCCGGTCGCCGTGCTCACGGGGTGCCCGGGCGGGACTCGCGCGCCCCGCCCGTCGCACGCTCGTGGCCCCGGGTGAATCCGTCCGTGCGGCCGTCATCCCGGCCCCACGACCTGCGCAAGCGCCTCACCCGCCCGGGTAACCGGTACGCGGAGTCCTGTTCATCCCATCGGTCGGGTATGGCAGGCTGTCGCAGCGAGGTCGCCCGTGGGTCGGCGACCCGACGGCGACCTGACGGGGACGGCGGCGTGGCCACAGGCGGGAGCGAGAGCGGGGTCATCGAGGATGACGCCGCGCTCCTGCGCGCCACCCGGGAGGGTGACGCCGCGGCCTTCGGCCGCCTCTACGAGCGCCACGCCGGTGCGGCGCTCGTCGTGGCCCGGCAGTACACGCACTCGTCCGCCGACGCCGAGGACGTCGTCTCCGACGCCTTCGCCAACGTCCACCGTGCGCTGCGGGGCGGTGGCGGCCCCGAGAGCGCGTTCCGCGCCTACCTCTTCACGGTCGTGCGCCGCGTCGCCGCGGTGCACCGCACCGCCGGGCGCCGCACGCAGCCGACCGACGACGTCGCCGTTCTCGAGACCGCCTCGACGCCGGTCGAGACGGCCGAGGCGCCGACCCTCGCCGGGTTCGAGCGCAGCGTCGTCGCCCGCGCCTTCCGCTCGCTGCCGGAGCGCTGGCGCGAGGTCCTGTGGCACAGCGAGGTCGAGGGGCTGACGCCTGCCCAGATCGCGCCGATCGTCGGGCTCACGGCGAACAGCACGGCCGCGCTCGCCTACCGTGCCCGCGAGGGGCTGCGGCAGGCCTACCTCCAGCAGCACCTGCAGGACCCGCTGGACGACGGCTGCCGTGCCGTCGCGGGCAAGCTCGGCTCCCACGTGCGCGGCGGGCTCGGCACGCGGGACACGCGGCAGGTCGAGCAGCACCTCGACGACTGCGGCGAGTGCCGGGCGCTCGTCCTGGAGCTCGGCGACGTCAACCACGGCATGCGGGCCGTCGTCGCGCCGCTCGTGCTGGGGCTGCTGGGCCTCGGTGCCCTGGCCCACGAGCTGCCGGTCGGCGGCGGGCTCGCCGCCGGTGCGGCCGCGCTCACGCACCAGGGCGGCGTCGCCGCGTCGGGCGGGGCCGGCGGTGCGTCCGGTGGCGCCGGCGCCGCGGGCGGCACGGGCGCCGGTACGGGTACCGCCGCGGGCGGGACGGTGGCGGGCGGGACCGTGGCGAGCGGTGCGGCCGCCAGCGGTGCGGCGGCGGGCGCCGCGACGGGTGTCGGCGGCGTGCTCGCCGGTCTCTCCGCGGGCGCCGTCGCGGTCGCGGTCGCGGTGGTCGTGGTCGTCGCCGCGGCCATGGTCGGGGCTGTGCAGCTGCTGTCCGGGCCGGACGGCGTGGTCGCCGAGCCGCTACCCGACGTGTCCGGCGCCTCGGAGACCGCCGCGGCGTCCCCGGGCCCGTCCGCGACCCCGGCGCGCACGCCGTCGGCGAGCCCGACGACCGTGCCCGAGGAGGACGACGCGGCCGCCGACGCAGCAGCCGCCGCCGCCGACGCGCCCGGGACCGTCGACGAGGCCCGGCCGGGGCGGACGCGCCCGACGCCCGCCGCCACGCGCGCGCCGGCGACCCCCGGCGCACCGGGCGCCGGTCCGAGCGCGGGACCTGCGGTGCCGGGGGCGCCGGGCACGCCGGGTACGCCGGGCGCGCCGGGCACCGACCCCACCGTCGACCCGACCACCGCGCCGACGCCGGCACCGACCACCCCGCCCCCGCCGGCACCGGCCGATGTCGTCGTCACCGCGCCGGGAGGCGGCATCGCCCTCACCGCCGGGGTGGCCGGGCAGGCGATCGCGCTGACGGTCGGCAACGCCGGCGGGCTGCCGGCCGCCTCGCTGGTCGCCGACGTCGCGCTGCCGGCCGGCGTCACGCTCGTCACCGGCGAGGTGGCGGCCGCGGGCTTCGGGTTCTCGCCCGCCGACGACGCGGTCTGGTCGTGCGTCACCGACGGGGCCGGTGGCGGCGCCACGTGCACGCTGCAGGAGCTGGCGCCCGGGCACGAGGCGGTCCTCGCGCTGACCGTCGCGGTCGACGAGTCGTACCTCGCGTCCGGCGACGAGACGGTGCGGGTGCGCATCTCCGGCGACGGGGCGAGCTGGGAGCCGGCGCCGATCCGGATCGCCGTCGCGCCGTCACCCGCGCGCCTGGCCTCCGGGGAGCAGCCGCCGACCGACGTGCAGCTCGTCACGGGGCGCAGCCACCTGCTCGAGGTGCCGGTGCGCAACGCGGGTGGCACCGCCGTGACCGCCGGTGCCCCCGCGGTCGTCGAGGTCGAGCTGCCGCCCGGCGTGTCCGCGACGGGCGCCGCGCCGTGGGCGTGCACCAGCGCCGACGGGTCGATCGCGTGCCGGCACGGTGCGCTGGCCGCCTTCGAGCACGCGACGCTCGGGCTCACGCTGACCACCGCGCCCGCCGCGGCCACGGGTTCCGGCTCGGTGCAGGTGCGGCTCACGCCGTCCGCGCACCGGCCCGTCGAGACCTACGACGTGGCCTACCGCCTGGTGCGCCCCGCGATCCTGACGACGGCGGTCCCCGCGACGCTGGACGTGGCACCCGGCACCCCGGCCGCGCTCGCCGTCGAGGTCGGCAACGAGGGTGACCTGACCGCGACCGGCACGACGCTGACCCTGGCGGCGCCCGTCGGCGCCGCGATCGCCGCGGCCGGCGGGGACGGCTGGACGTGCACGGGCGACCTCGCCACCCGGACCTGCACGGCCGACCTCGTCGCGGGCGCCCGCAGCGCGCTGACGGCGACGGTGGAGGTGCCGGTCGGGACCGTCGGCCCCGCCGGCGCCGTCACGGTCACCGTCGCGGGCCCGGGCGCCGACGTGCCGGTCGCCTCCCGCACGGTCGCGCTGACCTCCGTCGAGCCGGTGCTCACCGTCACGGACGCCATCGCGGTCGTCGACACGTACCACGGCGGCACGCTCGCGTTCGCCGTGGGGGTCGCGGGGGAGCGGGACGACGGCCGGCCCGCCGCGGCCGCCACCGACGTCCTCGCCACCGTGACGCTGCCCCCCGGCGTCACGGTCGAGCGGACCGGCGCGGGGTCCAGGACGGCCGGGTGCACCGACAGCGGCAGGTTCGTGACCTGCGCCCTCGGTGAGCTGCCCGCGGGCGGTGTCGTCCCCGTCGAGCTGCGGATCCGCGCCGCGGGTGCCGTGCTGGGGACCGTCGACGTCCGCGTGACGGCCACCGGTGCGCAGCCGGTGACGACCTCGACGAAGGTCGTCGTGCCCTCCGCGAACCTCACGCCCGTGTGGACCGGTGTCGGTGACCTCGACGTGGTCGAGGTCGGTGCGCCGCTCCTGCTGTGCGCCGATGCCCGGGGCGGTGTGTGCCCCTCCGTGCAGCGCGAGACCGACAACAACGGCCTCGACATGCGCCCCCTCGACCAGGTGCCGCCGCCCGGGGACCGGGCTCGTGTGCCGGTGTCCTCGCAGACGCTCCTCGACCTGCCGGACGGCCGGCCGGTCGTGTGGGCGGGGCTGTACTGGTCCGGTGTGCGGGGGACCTACGACCCCTGGAGCGGGCCGCTCGACACCGCACGCCTGCGGGCGCCCGACGGGACGTGGAGCGACGTCACCGCCGGCGCCGTCACGCAGGTCTCGGACACCAACGGGCGGCGGTACTACCAGGCGGCCGTGGACGTCACGGACCTCGTGGCGCGCGGCGGCGGTGGCAGCTGGGCGCTGGCCGACGCGGCCGTCAGCGAGGGCCGCACCGACCGGGACCCGAGCTACTACGCGGGATGGTCGCTCGTGGTCGTGCACGGGACGCCGGCTCCCGACGGCACGTCCGGCGCGTCGTCGGTGACCGTGCACCAGGGCGGCGCGTGGATCGGCACGTCCGCGGCGGCCCCCGCGTTCGCGTTCGTGGGCGAGGCCGGTGCCCGCACGCGCATCGGCGTCGTCGCGTGGGACGGGGACCGCGCCAACCGGGGCGACCAGCTGACCCTCTCGGGCGTCGGCCCGCTGACGCCGCTGCGCTGGGACGGGACGGCCGTCGTGGGCGGCGGGTCGGCGGACAACGCGTTCGACTCCACCGCGACCGGCTGGACCTACCCCAACGCGCTCGGCGTCGACGCCAAGGGCTTCGCGGAGGTCACGCTGCCGTCGGGGGTCGGGACGCTGACGCCCAGCACGGCCGGCGACCAGTACCTCATCGGTGTCGTGACCGTGCGCACGGCGCAGGCACCGCTCTCCATCGCGGTGAGCTGAACCCTCGCGGTGAGCTGAACCCGTCCTCCCACGCCGCCGCCCGTGGCGCTTCCGCCGTGCGGTCGGGTCCGGAAGGTGCGCTGCCGAGCCGGACGGGGTCCCCCGATCCCGTGCGCCGGCTCGGCAGCGCGTGTCCTCAGCGGGCGTCCCCCGAGCCGCTGAGGACGTCTGGGGTGCCCGCCGGGGAGTCGTCCACCGGGTCGAGCAGCCGGAGGTGGGGGAGGCGGTCGCCGAAGCGACGCACCTCACCGGTCGTCCCCGGCACGAGCGAGAGCGCCGCGAACGTCTCCGAGCCCGGCAGCGCCTCCTGCGCGAGCTCGCGCAGGAGGTCGGCGGTCTCGGCGATCTGCTGCGCGGTCGGGCGCGGGCGGTCGTCCGTGCCGTCGGGCTCGTCGTCGACGTCGTCGGGCAGGCTGACGTAGAGCACGAAGCCTGCGCGGGGGCCGTGCGGCGGCACCGGGGCGACCGGGACGGGGCGTGGGACGGCGCGGCGGCCGCGCAGCCGAGCGGGTGAGGTCATGGGAGTCTCCGGACTGGGGTGACCGGCGGCGGTGCCTGCAGCGGTCGGCGGACGGACGGGCTGGGGTCGGGTCAGGCCCAACAGCAGCACGGATGCCACCCGTAGGCGCGCACACGGCCGTGACCGGCGCGCAGAGGGGACGTCTCGGGACTCACCGGACGATCGTGGCACGGTGGGCGCTGTCACCCCAAGGAGTTACCCGTGACGTCTCAGGCCTTGGTACCGCGCTCCCACGAGTCGGTACGCGCTCCCACGAGCGCCGGCCGGCGGCCGCAGCCGCGTCAGACGATGCCGTACAGGCGGTCGCCCGCGTCTCCCAGGCCCGGCACGATGTACGCCTTCTCGTTGAGCCGCTCGTCGACCGCCGCGACGACGACCTGCACGTCCGCACGGTCCCCGACGAACTGCTCGACCACGCGGATGCCCTCGGGGGCCGCGATGAGGCAGACCGCGGTGACGTCCCGCGCGCCGCGCTGCAGCAGGTAGTCGATCGACGCGACGAGCGTGTTGCCCGTCGCGAGCATCGGGTCGAGCAGGAAGCACTGGCGACCCGTGAGGTCGTCCGGCAGGCGGTTGGCGTACGTGATCGCCTCGAGCGTCTCCTCGTCGCGCTGCAGGCCGAGGAAGCCGACCTCGGCCGTCGGGAGCAGACGCGTCATGCCCTCGAGCATCCCGAGCCCCGCGCGCAGGATCGGCACGACGATGGGGCTGGGGTTCGCGAGCTTCACGCCGGTCGTCGTCGCGACGGGCGTCACCACCTCGACGTCGCGCGTGCGCACGTGCCGCGTCGCCTCGTAGGCGAGCAGGGTCACCAGCTCGTCGACGAGCTGGCGGAACGTGGGGCTGGCCGTGTCCGCGTCACGCAGGACCGACAGCTTGTGGGCGACGAGCGGGTGGTCGGCGACGTGCAGGCGCATGAACGTCAGGGTAGTGCGAGGATGCCCCCGGCCGCCCGGGACGGTGCGGAGCGCACGCGACGAGGTGCGGCGCGCGACGTCCGGGTCGGGGGCGGGTGCGGGACGGCGTGGGGGAGGCGGGCGTGGACGAGCGGACGGACGTCGAGCTGCCTGCGGCGACCCCCGTGCCCGGTGACGTCGACGGGCCGAGCGCGGCGGAGGCCCCGCACGTCGTCGTCGGGATGCCGTCGCCGTCCGCGACGCCTGCGGACGAGGCGGCGATGGAGCTGGCTCTGGCCGAGGCCCGTGCCGCGCTGACCAGCGGCGACGTGCCGGTGGGCGCCGTGGTGCTCGGCCCCGACGGCGCCGTCGTCGGCCGCGGGCGCAACGTGCGCGAGGCCGACGCCGACCCCACGGGTCACGCCGAGGTCGTGGCGCTGCGGGCCGCGGCGAGCGCGCTGGGCTCCTGGCGCCTGGACGGCTGCACGCTGGTCGTGACCCTCGAGCCGTGCCTCATGTGCGCCGGTGCGGTGCTGCAGGCGCGCGTCCCGCGCCTGGTGCTCGGCGCGTGGGACGAGAAGGCCGGCGCGTGCGGCTCGCAGTGGGACGTCGTGCGCGACCGCCGGTCCCTGCACCGCGTGGAGGTCGTCGCGGGCGTCCGCGCCGAGGAGTCGGCCACCCTCCTGCGCGACTTCTTCCACCCCCACCGCTGAGGCCCACCCCGCCGAGCGCGGTACTCCACCACCGAGCGCGGCACTCGTTTCACCTGCGCTCGGCGGTCGACTACCGCGCTCGGCGTCGGGCGGGCGTCAGTGGGGGAGGGCGGGCAGGAGGTCGGCTAGCTGGGTGAGGGTCTCGCTCGTGCCTGCGTCGAGGGTGAGGGTCGCATAGACGTCGCCGCGCGTGGCGCCGCGGTTGACGACGACGACGGGCCGTCCGGAGCGCGCGGCGTGGCGGACGAACCGCCGGCCCGAGTGCACGGTCAGCGACGAGCCCGCGACGAGCAGCGCGTCGGCGGCGTCGACCATCGCGTACGCACGCTCGACGCGCTCGCGCGGCACGTTCTCGCCGAAGTAGACGATGTCGGGCTTGAGGATGCCGCCGCACGTGCGGGACGGGTCGTCGGGGTCGGGCTGCCAGCACGACTGCACGCGGAAGTCCGCGGTCTGCTCGACGACCGCGTCGGCGTCGGGCGCGATCTCGACGTCGGCGACCTGCCCCACCCGCTCGACGAACCCCGGGTTGAGCGCCTCGAGGCGCTCCGCCAACGCGGCCCGCGGCACGACCCGGTGGCACCGCAGGCACACGACGCGGTCGTACCGCCCGTGCAGGTCGATGACGTGGCGCGAGCCCGCAGCCTCGTGCAGCAGGTCCACGTTCTGCGTGATGACCCCGAGCACGACCCCCCGCTGCTCCATCGCCGCCAGCGCGCGGTGGCCCGCGTTCGGGACCGTCCGGTGCACGTGCCGCCACCCCACGTGGTTGCGCGCCCAGTAGTGCCGACGGAACGCCTCGTCGCCGACGAACTGCTGGAACGTCATCGGCGTGCGCGGCGGCGAGTCCGGCCCGCGGTAGTCGGGGATGCCGGAGTCCGTCGAGACGCCCGCGCCCGTCAGGACGGTCAGCCGGAGCCCGCTCAGTAACGCGACGACGTCCGCGAGGGAGCCCCGCGTGACGGGGACGGTCGGGGACGTGCTCACCTCTCCACGGTACGACGGGTCCGCGCACGACCGCGGTCGCGACGGATTGGGTCCGACGGCGCCGAGCGGGTACTGTGACCCCCCGAGGTAGCGTGTCCGAGCGGCCTAAGGAGCACGCCTCGAAAGCGTGTGTGGGTGAAAGTCCACCGTGGGTTCAAATCCCACCGCTACCGCCGCGGGGTACTGACGAAACTCAGTGCCTTGAAGTGACAGAACCCCTCGCGGGGGCCCGGAAGGGCGTCCCGCGGGGGGTTCAGTCGTTCCTGCGGCGTTCGTTCTTGCCCTTCGCGGACGGACGACGGGCACGAGTCGGCGCAGACTCGCTCAGATGACCGTGCCCGGGCACGACGACAGGCCCACCGGCCTGGGGCCGTGGGCTTGTCGAGGGTGCTGGGGTTGTCGCGGGGGTCAGGCTGCGGCGGTGGGCGGGCTCAGCGCCGCGGGCGGCTCGTCGTCGTCGAGGGCGATCTCCTCGTACCCGGCGATGGCGCGGTCGCGTGCGAGCAGCATGTCGTCGTTCTGGAAGCCGGTGCGCCTGGCCCACGTGCGGACCATGCGCAGGTTGTAGTGCACGATCGCGAAGGTGGTCATGATCGCGGTGGCGGCCAGCCCGACGACGCGGATCCAGCCGCGCTGTACCCCTTCGCCGTCGCGGGCCTTCATGTTCCCGAACACCGCCTCGATGGCGGTGCGGCGGCTGTAGTCGGCGATCCACGCGTCGGAGCCCCAGCGGTGCTCCTGGCGCAGCTTGGTGGCCACGGAGGCGGGCAGCACGAGCGTCGGCTGGTTGTAGACCTTCATCCGCCGGTCCCGGGCTGTGGCGAGGTCGCGGCGGTGCTGCGGGACCTTGAACTGGCGGCTGCCGTCCTTGCGTGCACGGCCGTTCGGCGTCAGCGCGTACTGGGCCAGCTCGGCCTGTGCCCGGCGGAACTTCTCCAGGGCCGCGAGGTTGGTCCGGTACGCGTCGTGCTTGTCCGTGGCGGCGCCGGGCTTGGGCTCCCTGACGACGAGGTGCGGCGGTGGCGGGATCGCGTGGAGGTGCTTGGGCGTCCACGGCACGTACGGCCACCCGTCGATCATGAGCACTCCCGTGGCGGGATCGGGGCGGGCCCCGCGGTCGGCCGGGTGCATGTCGATCGTCTGGGCTACCTCGCGCGTGAGCAGCTCGTCGGCCCATCCTGACGCTTCCCAGTAGGAGAAGCCCCGGTCGACCAGGACCTTCGCCAGGTCGTGCCCGGCCGCGCGGTACTCGTCGAGCATGCGGAGTGTCGGCTTCGGCGTGTTGTAGCCGTTGGGGGTCACGACGAGCGCCTCGACGAGCTTGAGGGTCGCGAACTCGCTCTTCGCGGGGTGGATTCCGACACCGGCAAGCAGGACGTGGCCGAAGAAGCTGTCGTTGGCGTTCTCGTGCGTCTTGGTCTGGTGGCCGTGTCGGGCGTCGGGGTCCCACGAACCGCCTGCCTGTCGGGCGAAGGCACTGTCGCCGCGGTAGTCGTCCTCGCCCTTGGCGCTGGGGAGCGGGCCGCGAGGCCGGGCGGCGGTCCGGATGCTCGTGGCGTCGACACCGAGCGTGTCGGCGTGCGGGACGTCGGTCGGCACGGAGGCCCGGACCAGCTCGTTGAGCCACCGGAAGGTCTCGTCCTCACGGGCGGCGCGCTCGTCGGAGGTCAGGCTCGTGGTGTGGGGCGAGTAGTCGAGCAGGGTGCAGATCCGCTTGAACAGGTAGCGGACCTGCCGCAGCGTGAGGACCTGCCAGCGCCGTCCGATCTTCCGGCGGACACCGAGGCGGTCTTGCAGGCTGACCACGATGTCCTCGGTGAGGACCTGGTGGACCTTGATGAGCGTGGCGCTGCGTTGTCCGGTGCCGAACACCACGATGCAGGCCGCGAGCAGGGTCTCGACGTCGAGCTGACGTGGGGCGCCGCCCTTGCCCGCGCGCAGCTGTTGCTCGAGCTCCACGGCGAGGCCGCTGCGTCGCACGACCTCGCGTGCGCGGACGAACTCTCCCTCGCGGATCACGGCCGGGCCGCCTTACTGGGAGTGCCGACGGCTGCATCGCGCACCTGTGCCACGAGCACGTCGACGACCGCGGGATCGGCCGGCGGGCAGAGCGGGAGGAGGTCTGCCAACGAGCGTGCCGACCGCAGTCCGGCCATCCGGAGCAGGTTGCCCAATGGGATGGCGGCGTTCATCCACGCGAACAGCCACGTGGTGCGCAGCCGGTGCGGCTGGATCTGCACCGCGGCGTCCTCACCGGCCGTGACCATGCCGTGGCTCGCGACGTAGGTGACGTTGCGGCGGGTCGCCTTCTTGCCGAGGACGAGGGCGTCCGGGCCCTCGTCCTCGCTGAGCTCGAGCGCACGGATGACCAGGGCCTCGTACTGACGTCGCACGGGGACCGATCTGGCCCTCGCACCGGGCACCGTGACGAGCAGGTAGACGGTGCCGTCCGGGCCGTGGTGCTCCTGGATGTGCTGACGGCGCAGCAGCCGTAGGTCCGTCGCCGAGAGCCCTGCGCCCAGGCCGAGGCCGATGAGGAAGCAGGCGTTGCGCTCCTTGGTGACGGTCGGCTGGTTGGTGGCCAGCCATGCGAGCTCGTCGCACTCGGCGGGCGTGTAGGGCGCGTCGATGGGGACGTAGGTGAAGCGGGTCTCTTGCCGGTCGGCGTCCAGCGAGCGCACCGCGCGCCGCAGCACGGTGCGTGCGGTGCTGACCGTCTCCTGCGGAACGTCCTGGCGACGCATCCAGCTGCCGCCGGGGCCCGCGTACAGCTCGACGAGCGGCTGGGAGAGCAGGTCGAGCGCGTCCGGTGGCGAGGCGGGGTCTGGTCGGCCCGGCAGTGCCGACGCCCAGACCAGGAACGGGACCACGATGCTGGCGACGTTCCTCGCCGAGACCACCGACGGGGGCCGGGAGCCGACGACCAGGCGCAGCGTCAGGGGCCGCAGCCTCGCCCACTCGGCGTCGGAGAGGTCGGCGGGTCGGTACTGCTCGACGGCGTCACGCACTGCCGGGTCGAGCGAGGTCGGGTCCGGGTCAGGCGCCAGGCGTGGACCTGCCTGGATGCGGCGGGCGGCTGCTCGCTCGGCGCGCTCGTTCGCGAGCTGCCGCCGGTTCGACAGTGGCTTCGCTGGGCGCGTGGTGGTGGGCTTGGTGGCTCGGACCACTCCCTTCTGGATGTCGCTGTCCGCGGCGTGGAGGTATGCCCCCAGCACCGTCTGGTCGATGCCCACGGTGCTCGTGCTGCGGGCTGTGACAGTGGCCTGGACCGGTCGGTCTGTCTCGATCGCGGCGCCGGCCAGACGGCTGGCCGTCAGGGCCTTGCCGGTGGTCTGGCCCATCACGGCTGCGAGCGTCGCGACCGAGCGATCGGCGCAGACGACCTGGGCGAGACGCACGGCGCGCGAGGCCGGTCGCCGACGCGGATGAGGCCTTCCTGCGACCCGCGCGATGCCGACCAGCGCGCGTTGCAGGCTGCGCAGGCGACCGACGTGGTTGTCCCTGGTCCGGGAGTAGCCCGCGAACTTCTCCTTGAAGGCCGCGATGGACGCGTCTCGCAGCAGCACTGTGAAGTCGGGCTCGGACTCCCGGTCCCAACCGGACGGGGCCGCCAGGAACGTGCACAGCGACGACAGGAGGCACTTGGCGTCCTCAGCAGTGGTCGGCCCGGCGGCCCGGACAAGGCGCCGGGCGGCGGGGGCGGCGACCTCCCACTGGGCGGCGGTCAGGCTCTTGGGGACGAAGGCGTCGATGCGGTGGGCGATGGCGGCAGCGGTGGTGGTCATGGGCGGACCTGTCCCGACCGGGATCCCGAGCGCACTGTCCGCACGGCAGCTCCCGCGTCACCCCTTGGGACACCGAACAGAGCGCTCAGGGGTACGTCCGAGCGCTCAGGCGCTCCGCACCACCGGAGGCGAAAGGTCGCCGGGGTGTCCAACCAAGGAGAACCGATGTCCGGACGCATCAACCAGCCGCGCCGCCACCGCGCCCAGCGGCAGGCACGCCTCGCCGAGCTTCTGCTCAAGCGTGACCAGACCGCCAAGGAGTGGGCCGAGCGCTTCTCCCACGGTCTGGACGGTGTCCCTCAGCTCACCCTCGAGCTGATCCACCTCGAGGCTGCCCTCACCGACGGGTGGCCGCACCTCACCGACCGATGGGTCGGGGAGTGGGCCGTGGCCGACGTCCGCAAGCTCCACGACCCGGACGCCGGCACCGAGCCAGGGTGCGCCGTCTGCACCGGACGACTCCAGCCGAGCATCGGCTGACACTCCCTGCGGGGCGAGGCATCACGCCTCGCCCCGCAGGCACGTCTGTGGAGAGTGTGACGGAACGGGGTGCCCGAGCGGGCCGCTCGGAGTCGCACGGCTCGCGCCGGTGCCCGGGGCCACCATGGGTCCCGGATGCGCGTGGGTAGGCTTCTGCACCGTGATCACCGGCGAACTGAAGAGCAAGGTCGACCGCGTCTGGGACGCCTTCTGGTCTGGGGGGATCTCGAACCCGCTCGAGGTGATCGAGCAGATCACCTACCTCCTCTTCATCCGGCGTCTCGACGACCTGCAGACGGCCGAGGAGAACAAGGCCAACCGCCTTGGTACCCCGGTCGCGCAGCGCTTCTTCCCTGACGGTGACGCCCCCACCGGCGTGCCGTACGCGCACCTGCGCTGGTCGTACTTCAAGAACCAGGCGCCGCAGACGGCGTTCGACCTGGTGGACAAGCACGTCTTCCCGTTTCTGCGCACTCTGGGCGCAGACGGTTCGACGTACGCCGGGCACATGGAGGGCGCGCGCCTCACGATCCCCTCGCCGGGGCTGCTGGCGAAGGTTGTCGACCTGCTCAGCGACGTACCGATGAACCGCCGCGACACCAACGGCGACCTGTACGAGTACATGCTCGGCAAGCTCGCGCAGTCTGGCCAGAACGGTCAGTTCCGCACCCCGCGCCACATCATCGAGCTGATGGTGCAGCTCATGGCCCCCTCGCCGCAGGACGAGATCTGCGACCCCGCGTGCGGCACGGCGGGCTTCCTCATGGCCACGAGCGAGTACGTGCGCGAGCACCACCCGGCCGTGCTGACCGACGGAGCGCAGCGGACCCGGTACCACTCGTCGATGTTCCACGGGTACGACTTCGACCGCACCATGCTGCGCATCGGGAGCATGAACATGCTCATGCACGGCGTTGAGAAGCCGGACATCCGCTACCGCGACTCCCTCTCGGAGGCGGCTGGCGGTGACGAGGGGAAGTACTCCTTGATCCTCGCGAACCCGCCGTTCGCGGGCTCGCTGGACTACGAGGCTGTCAGCAAGGACCTGCTCAAGGTCGTCAAGACGAAGAAGACCGAGCTGCTGTTCCTGGCCCTGTTCCTGCGGCTGCTGCAGCCGGGCGGCCAGGCGGCGGTGATTGTGCCCGACGGGGTGCTGTTCGGTTCGTCAACGGCGCACAAGGCGCTGCGCAGGACGCTGGTCGAGGATCAGAAGCTCGACGCCGTCATCAAGTTGCCGTCGGGTGTGTTCAGGCCGTACGCCGGCGTTTCGACGGCGATCCTCATCTTCACGCGCACCGACTCCGGCGGCACCGACGACGTGTGGTTCTACGACGTGCGGGCTGACGGGTACTCGCTTGACGACAAGCGGAACCCC
Organism: Cellulomonas avistercoris; assembly: GCF_014836445.1. GTDB lineage: Bacteria > Actinomycetota > Actinomycetes > Actinomycetales > Cellulomonadaceae > Cellulomonas > Cellulomonas avistercoris. The sequence goes on along the minus strand of NZ_JACSQV010000002.1, from coordinate 420,586 downwards.
GTCGAGGCCAACGATCTGCCGGACGTGCTGGCCAGGTGGTCGAAGCGCACGACGACGGAGCGCGACCGCGCTCGCACCGAGCAGTCGTTCGTGGTGTCCAAGGCGGACATCGCCGCCCAGGGGTTCGACCTGTCGCTGAACAGGTATAAGGAGACCGTTCACGCGCATGTGGAGCACCGGGTGCCGGCAGAGATCATCGCCGACATCAAGGTACTCAACGACGACATCGCTAAGGGCGTCGAGGCCTTGGAGGCGATGCTCGGATGATTCCGACGGTGCATCTTGGCGATGTTGCGACCATTGAGCGGGCTGGCGTTGACCCATCAGACCTACCCCCGGATACGCGCTACCTCGGACTCGAGCACATTGAGCGCGGTGGCCGAATCATCAGCTACGAGACGGTAGGGGCGGCAGGGCTGGCTAGCACGAAATTTCGGTTCTCCCGAGACCACGTACTGTTCGGAAAGCTCCGCCCAAACTTGGGGAAGATTGCGCGCCCTGAGTTCGACGGAGTGTCGAGCACCGACATTCTGCCCATCAGGCCTGGGATGCGTCTCGATCGCGATTACCTCACGCACTATCTTCGGCAGCCCTCCGTGGTCCAGTACGCAGCAACGCGTGCGACTGGCGCGAACCTACCAAGGTTGAGTCCGAGCGCACTGGCGGCATTTGAGATCCCGTTGCCGCCGATCGAGGAGCAGCGGCGGATCGCGGCGATCCTCGACCAGGCAGGCGCGATCCGCACCAAGCGCCGCCAGGTCCTCGCCCACCTCGACGCGCTCGCGGAGTCGACGTTCCACGCGATGTTTGAGGGGGAGCCAGCGACCGCGACGGTGGCAGACATCGGCAGCAGTATCCGTACCGGACCGTTCGGCAGTCAGTTGCTCCACAGCGAGTTCGTGGACGAGGGTGTCGCTGTCCTGGGTCTTGACAATGTAGTGGGAAACGATTTTCGCTGGGGCGAACGTCGATTCATTACCCCGGCAAAGTACGAGCGGCTCAAGCGGTACACGGTGCAACCTGGTGACGTGCTCATCAGCATCATGGGGACGACCGGTCGATGCGTCGTGGTCCCGGATGGCATTCCGACGGCCATCAACACCAAGCACATCTGCGCCATCACGGCCGACAGGTCGCGCGTCGAGCCAGCGTTCCTCCGCGCGTCCTTCTTGTGGCACCCGACTTCGCGGGAACACCTTCGCCGCCAGACCAAGGGTTCGATCATGGACGGCCTCAACATGGGCATCATCAAGGCGATGCCAGTACCGACACCGGGGCTCGATCGGCAGAAGGAGTACGTGGCTAGGGTTGCCGCGGTGGACGCCCAGCGCGCAGTCGTCGGACGCGCGCTCGCGGCGGACGACGAGCTGTTCGGGTCTCTCCAATCCCGCGCGTTCCAAGGGGAGTTGTAGCCGTGTCCGAACTGAACGCGACGGAGCTGGGCATCCCACAGTGGTGGCAGTTCATGCACCCGGTGCTTCAAGTGGCTTCGAACGGCAAGGAGTGGGCTCGCCGGGACCTCTACTCAGCGGTGCTCGACCTCGCCGGCGTGTCTGATGACTTGCGTGCGGTCCAGTACGAGGCGTCGGGCAACTTCGCTGCGGAGAACCGGGTTGGCTGGGCGAAGTCCGCTCTTACGCGCGCTCGGCTCCTGGAGACGGTGCGCCGCGGCGTGTTCCGCATTACCGATGCCGGTCGGGAGTTCCTTGCGAGCCATCCGCAGGGCTTCACGCAGAGCGATCTCCAGGCGCTCCCCGCGTGGGACGAGTACGAGGTCAAGCGACGTGCGGTGGCAGCCATCGATGACGACGCACCCGTCGCGGTCGCTGACGTCACCAGCGATCCCGACGAGCTGCTCGACGCCGCCGAGTCCGCGACCGAGCAGAGCGTCGCCGTCGACCTGCTGCAGCGGCTCCGTGACGGGGACTGGCAGTTCTTCGAGCGCACTGTCCGCCGGCTCCTTACCGCCATGGGGTACGGCACGGAGGGCGCGAGGCTGCGCACCACCCGCTCCGGCGATGGCGGTATCGACGGCGTCATCAACCGCGACGCGCTCGGGCTGGACCGGATCTACATCCAGGCCAAGCGGTTCCGTGACGCGTCCGTCGACAGTGACACGGTGCGTACCTTCCTCGGGTCCCTCGACACGCAGCGGGCGAGTTTCGGGGTCTTCTTCACCACGAGCCGCTTCACGAAGGACGCAGAGGACGCCGCGGACCGGAGCAGCAAGAGCGTCGTGCTGGTCGACGGGCAGGAGCTGGCCAAGCTGATGATCCGGTACCGGGTCGGGACCCAGGTCCGCCGACGGGTGGAGATCGTCGAGGTCGACGAGGACTTCTTCGAGTAGGTCGGCACTTCCACCCCCTCGCCTCCATCTGTCCGCGTCCAGGTTCTGCAATGCTTCGGGCGATCGATGGCAGCGCCGCACTAGGGGAGCACGTGACCAACTTCGGGTTCTTGCGGGACGAGTTCCCGGTGGTGTTCGCCGAGGCCGCGCGAGCGGAGCAGTTCGCCAGGGTGGACCCGCGCACGTCGTGCTTCTACTCGCGCCGTGCCCTGGAGGTCGCTCTCACCTGGGTGTTCCAGTACGACACCTCGCTCAAGCAGCCGTACAAGGCCGACCTGTCGGGAATGATCCACGAACCGACCCTGCGGCAGCTCGTAGGCAACGACGTCCAGGCGAAGATGGAGATCGTCCGCAAGAAGGGCAACGCCGCCGTCCACTCGACGCACGCCGCCTCGGGGCAGGACGCGGTGGTGACGCTCCAGCAGCTCTTCCACGTCCTGTACTGGTACGCCCGCACGTACACCAAGCACCCGGGGAGCATCCCGGCGAGCCTGCAGTTCGACGTCGCCGCAGTGCCCGACCCGGGGGCGACCAAGGCCAAGACCCAGGCCCAGCTCCAGTCCCTCGCCGCGGACCTGGAGAACAAGGACGCGCAACTCGCCGCAGCCGCCGAGAAGACTGCCTCACTGGAGACGCAGCTCGCCTCGCTCCGGGCGCAGGTCGCCGCCGCCAAGGCCGCGAACGAGGCGGTCCCAGACACCCACGACTACGACGAGGCCACGACCCGCGACCTCTTCATCGACACCCTGCTCGAAGAGGCAGGGTGGGTGCGCGACGCCGCCGACGGCAGCCCCAACTACACGATCGAGCACGAGGTCGCCGGCATGCCCAACGTGCAGGGCGTCGGGTTCGTCGACTACGTGCTCTGGGGTGCCGACGGGCGGCCACTGGCCGTCGTGGAGGCCAAGCGCACACGCCGCGACCCGCAGGTGGGGCAGCAGCAGGCCAAGCTCTACGCCGACGCGCTCGAGGCCGAGTACGCGCGTCGCCCGGTCGTCTACTACACCAACGGGCACGAGCACTGGATGTGGGACGACCACGCCGGGGCCGGCTACCCGCCGAGGAAGGTCGCGGGCTTCCGCACGCAGGACGAGTTGGCGTACCTCATCGGTCAGCGCGGCGACCGCGCGAGCCTGCTGACGGCGCCGATCGACGAGAACGTCGCGGGGCGGTACTACCAGCAGCGCGCGATCCGGGCGATCGACAAGGCCTTCGAGACGGACAACCAGCGTGAGGTGCTGCTGGTCATGGCGACGGGGTCGGGCAAGACTCGCACCGTCGTCGCGCTCGTGGAGCAGCTCATGAAGGCCGGCTGGGTGCGGCGCGTGCTGTTCCTGGCCGACAGGAAGGCCCTGGTGAAGCAAGCCGCTGATGCTTTCAAGGAACATCTCCCAGAGTCGTCACCCGTCAACCTGGTGACCGACCGGGGCGGCGAGGGCCGAGTCTTCGTCTCGACCTACCCGACGATGATGAACCTCATCGACACCCGCTCGGAGGGCACCCGCAAGTTCGGACCTGGGTTCTTCGACCTCGTCATCGTCGACGAGGCGCACCGGTCGGTGTACCAGAAGTACCGCGCGCTCTTCCACTGGTTCGACGCGCTGCTCGTGGGGCTTACCGCCACGCCCAAGGACGAGATCGACCGCAACACCTACGAGCTGTTCCACCTCGAGAACGGCGTGCCCACTGACGCCTACTCCTTGGAGCAGGCCGTAGCCGACCAGTACCTCGTGCCGCCCACGCCCATCTCGGTGCCGCTGAAGTTCCAGCGTGAGGGCATCCGGTACGCCGAGCTCTCCGAGGCGGAGAAGGACGAGTGGGACGCGCTGGAGTGGGGCGAGGACGGCCCGCCGGACGAGGTCGACCCCGACGCGCTGAACAAGTGGCTGTTCAACACCGACACCGTCGACAAGGTGCTCCAGACGCTCATGACCCACGGCCTGCGGGTCGCGGGCGGTGATCGGATCGCCAAGACGATCATCTTCGCCAAGAACGATGCCCACGCCCGGTTCATCGCCGAGCGGTTCGACCACGCCTACCCGCAGTACAAGGGGGAGTGGGCCCGCGTCATCACCTATTCGGCGACGTACGCGCAGTCGCTCATCGACAACTTCGCCACGACCGAGAAGGCCCCGCACATCGCGATCAGCGTCGACATGCTCGACACGGGCATCGACGTGCCCGACGTCGCCAACCTCGTCTTCTTCAAGATCGTCCGCTCGTCGTCGAAGTTCTGGCAGATGATCGGCCGCGGCACCCGCCTGCGCCCCGACCTCTTCGGGCCGGGGCAGGACAAGAAGGAGTTCTACGTCTTCGACTTCTGCCAGAACCTCGAGTACTTCGGGCAGAACCCGACCGGGCACGAGGGCTCGGTCCAGCAGTCGGTGTCCCAGCAGATCTTCACGGCCCAGGTCGAGCTGCTCCTCCGCGTCCAGCAGCTGACAGTCGACACGACAGCGGACGAGAGCGACGACGGCACGACGGCACTGCCCGCCCTGCGCGACGACCTCAAGGGCTCGCTTCACGACAAGGTCGCCGGCATGACCCTCGACAACTTCGTCGTCCGCCCACACCGACCCTGGGTCGAGCGGTTCAGCGTGCGAGAGGCGTGGCCCGGGCTTGATGAGCAGACCGCCCGCGACGTTGTCGAGCACCTCGCCGGACTGCCCACCACGGTCGTCGACGAGGACGAGAAGGCCAAGCGGTTCGACCTGACCATGCTCAAGCTCCAGCTCGGTGTGCTGGACCCGACGCTGGCCACCGACCGGCTGCGGCGCCAGGTCCAGCAGATCGCCTCCGGGCTGCTGGAACAGACCAGCATCCCGCAGATCAAGGCTCAGGCCGTCCTGCTCGAGGACCTCGCAGGCGACGAGTGGTGGGTCGACGTCACCGTCCCCATGCTGGAGCTCGCACGTCGACGGGTGCGTTCCCTGGTCCGGCTGCTCGCGCGCACCAAGCAGCCGATCATCTACACCAACTTCGAGGACACCCTTGGGCAGTTCGAGATGGTCGACCTCGGGCGGCCGCACGTCGGCGTCGACCCCGAACGGTTCCGCGCGAAGGCCCGCGCCTACCTGCGCGCCCACGAGGACCACACCGCCCTGCAGAAAGTGCGCCGCGGGCGTCAGCTCACACCGACCGACCTTGACGAACTCGAGCGCATGCTCGCCGAGTCCGGGGCTGGCACTGACGTCGAGATCGCCGAGGCTAAGGCTTTCGAGGGTGGGCTCGGTGTCTTCATTCGGTCGCTGGTCGGCCTCGAGCGATCGGCCGTCGAAGAAGCGTTCGGGGAGTTCCTCTCAGGAACGACGTACACAGCCGAGCAGATCGACTTCATCCACCTTGTCGTCGCCGACCTCGCATACAACGGCGTCATGAAGCCCGAAGTGCTCTGGGAGTCGCCGTTCACCGACGACGCTCCGGGTGGGCCCGACGACGTATTCGACGGGGTCGAGATCGATCGAATAATCGATCGGATCCGCCACCTCAATGCGACAGCCGAGGTCCCTGTGGCTTCATAGTCTGCCTCGAGCCGAGACTAAGTTTGTGGCTGCGGCCGCAGGCTCGGCAACCTTGCTTAGTCAGCGGGTGTCAGGCGTTGTCCGGGGATACTCGCTTCGCAAGCATCGGCGGCGGCGTTGAATCGCGCCTCTCGACTAGTCGTCAACAAAGGGGTGTGGACGGAATGGTAAATGGTGACTTGTTAGACGCTGCACGGATGTCTCCGGGTTTGAGCCGCAACCTCGCGGTCCTAGTTGGAAACGGTCTCAGCATCGCCTACAACCCAGAACTCGCCCTGCCGTCGCTGACAGCAGCGCTGCTAGAGCGCATTGCGGAGATTCCAGGTGGCGGTTCAGAGGCCGTGTCCGCGATGAAGCAGATCGCAGAGCGCGCTCTTCCGGACGGGGCCTGGACCGACGGGGACTTCGAGACGCTGGTCGGAGCCTTCGGCGCAGAAGGTGCAACTATGCGGTACCTGTCCAATCTGGCAGAGATCTTCGTGCCGGAAGATGAAGAACTCGCCTCGGCTCTTGATCGGGTTGCCAAGTTCGCAGGCCAGGTGCGGGACTTGGGAATCAGTCACGTTCTCGAGACGATCTTCGAGCGGTCGCGGACTGAATATGATCGGGCGCAAGGGCTTTTTGAGCTGTGCCGTGCGATAGTTGGGAGCTTCTCGGGCCGCATCACCATTGGCAACCTAAACTACGACACACTTCTTCTTTCTGCTCTCTTGGAGACGTGCGCCGCCGAGCTTGCTGACATGGGCCACGGATATCGCAAGGTGCGCGTTTCCGTTGGATCGGCAACATACGAGGTGCCAGCGCTCCGACGGGCGGCCAGCGACTTCCCGAGCGACCGGCGGGTGCAACTCCTCCACTTGCACGGAAGCCTGTCCTTCTGGGCGGACCCCAACACGAATGTGTATGCCAAACTCGACACTGGTTTCCTCGAGACCTATGGCCTGTGGAAGGCCGTCCGCGATGGCGAACTTGACGAGCGCCCTGTCGTCGTCCTAGCAAATCAACGTGACAAGTCCGACCATGTCAAGCAGTATCCGTTTTCGCTTGCGTATCAAGTGTTTGAGGAGCGCCTCGCGCAGGCGAATTACTGGTTGATCATCGGCTACTCTTTCAGGGACTCGTGCGTGAACGAGCGTTTGCGTGCCACTTTCGCTGACCGGGAGGCCAGCGGGAAGCCCAGAGTGCTGGTCGCGACCTACGGCGCGAGTCCAACGACAAGAGACGTCGAGCGAGCGATGGGGTGGGGCGCGGAGGACGGTGACTCCTCGGACTGGCTAACCGTCTTCCGAGACGGCGCGGACGCACTGAGAGAGTCGAGCGCCTGGACCGCGTTCAGCTCGTAGCTGCCCCGCTGTGCTGCTCGGGCTGGCGGATGCGCCGCAGCCACCGGGCGGCGAGTTGGCGAGCTCGTGGTGGGTGCCGTGGCCATCGCAATGGCGACAAGCAGCCGATACCCGCCCACCACAGGCATACTCACCGAGATGGGTGGAACGTGCAGCGTTGGACTTGACCGCATTGAGGGGGAACCATGCGAGCGATCGTCCGTGGTGGCCGGGCAGATGGCAGAGTCATCGAGTCCTACAACGAAGCCCGGGTCGTACCTCGCGCCGGACTTCGTATACGAGTCGACGTCGTCGGTCACGCGCGGGTCTGAGCGAGGCAACCCCTACCGGTTCGCTGGGTACGAAGACATCGACGGTGAGCGGTTCGCGATCCTGAGTCCGGTGTAGCGCTGGGGATCGGAAGTGCGTGCAGGACGCCGGGTCTCGGGACCCGAGCGTCTCGGTGCGAGTGGGGACAGCCCCGGTGGCCCTGCGCCCCCTGCAAGGTGCCGATCTCCGGTATCGAGTGCAGCGGCGTGGAGTCACGGTGATCGCCTAGCCCGCGCCCGCCTGCGAGGAGGCGCGCGATTCGGGCACCGGCTCCTCGGTCCGATAGCCCTGGTCAGCGCATTGCGGTGTGAGCGCTTCGCTCGTTTGGTGTGACGGTCTTCCTCTCGCCTGGGTCTTCGCGCACTTGAGAGCAGTTGTGTCACCACCCCGCCGCGGGGTACTGACGGAACTCAGTGCCTTGAAGTGACAGAACCCCTCGCGAGGGGCCCGGAAGGGCTCCTCGCGGGGGGTTCAGTCGTTCCGGCAGGGCTCGTTCGGGCCGTTCGTGGCTGGACGATCGGCGCGAGCCGGCGTTGGCTCACTCAGACGACTCTGTCTGGGTACGACGATGGGCCCACCGGCCTGTGGCCGTGGGCTTGTCGAGGGTGCCGGGTTGTCGCCGGGGTCAGGCTGCGGTGGGCGGACTCAGCGCCGCGGGCGGCTCGTCGTCGTCGAGGGGGATCTCCTCGTACCCGGCGATCGCGCGGTCGCGTGCGAGCAGGATGTCGTCGCCCTGGAACCCGGTGCGCTTGGCCCACTTGCGGGCTGCGCGCAGGTTGTAGTGCACGATCGCGAAGGCGGTCATGATCGCGGTGGCGGCCAGCCCGACGAGGCGGATCCAGCCGCGCTGCACCCCTTCGCCGTCGCGGGCCTTCATGTTCCCGAAGATCGCCTCGATGGCGGTGCGGCGGCTGTAGTCGGCGATCCACGCGTCGGAGCCCCAGCGGTCGGGCGGCGCGGATGGGCCGCACCGAGCTGCCGTTGCACGTGGCGTGGTCCGCCCAGGATCGATGTGTCGACCTCGGGGACCGTCGCGCTCGCGCCCGGGCTTACGAGCAGCTGCTCGTCGAGGGCACGGCTGAGGACATCGCCGCCGCGGTCGACGGTGCCCCGCTGGTCGCGTGTGGTCGGACCTGGTTCTCCCTCAGGCTGTGCGCGCGGCGTGGGAGCCGCGCATCAAGGCAGCGACAGGTCGGGCCGCGTGAGTCAGCACCCACCGCTGACCGACTTCCAGGTCGAGGTCGTGCGCCTGTTCACTCTTCCTGAGGCGGACGGATAACTGCTCGCCGGTGGTGCGGCGCTCGAGGAATCCCCAGAACGGTGAACAGTGCGGTACATCTGAGCGCTGTTCGCAAGGAGTGGAACGTCTTCTACCGCCGATTCGAGGTGGAGACCGTGATGCCGGCACGCCAGGACGTTCTAGACGAGGCGATCCGGATCGATGAGATGCTCGGCCACGTGTTCCGACCAAGGGAGCGTTGACGATGTACTGGCTCGGCCCCGCTGTGGACGGCGGCCTCGGTCCAGGCGTCGACTATGACGTCACCCGTGACCCGCACCTCGTCGGTGAGCTCACCTACGAGTTCGACGACTGGACCGGCGACGACATCACCGAGACGGCCGGGTACTGGCTGGTGAGCGACAGGCTCGCCCAGGCCCTGTCAGCGTCACCACTGACTGGCTGGGAACTCGCGCCGGTGCGTGTCACCACGTCCGACGTCTTCGATCAGCTGCACCCGGACGGGCTGGGCATGCCGACGTGGCATCGCCTGGTCCCCACCGGTACTCCCGGCGACGACATCACGCTCGTGGGCAGGGTGTACCTGTGCGTCAGCGACCGAGCGCTGCAGCTGCTCCGTCACTTCACGATCGAGCACGCGGCCGTGCGCCCCGTCTCGGAGATACCGACGCGGTGATGTGCGATCGGCGGAGCTGGAGCGCGCCTCTCGGTAAAGGAAGTGGCCATTACTGGAGCGCTGCGCTGATAGAACCCGCGTCCATCTGTGGTTCGCGGACGAGCTCGTCGATCGTTGGCCGAACGCTCATCAGTGGTGGCTCGGCTGCCTCGAGATCGCCCGTCAGACGCTCGCGTACGTCATCCGCCGGCAGTAGCTCCTCGACCTGCTGACACCGTGCTCGATGCCGGACAGCACCTCTCGCTACCCGGACGGACGGCCTTGCCCCTCGTCGTTCCCCCGCCGTGGCCGCCGCATCGTGCGGGCGGAGTGCCGCCCGTCACTCGCTCCCGGCCGGTGACGGTGCCGATGTCGGGAGCAGCAGCCGCACGTCGGGCAGCTGCACCAGCACGCCCCCTGCCCGCAGCCGGTCCATCGTGGTGTCGTCGAGGCCGTTGCCCTTGCCGCGCACGATCACCGCCGCGGATCCCGAGGTGAGGTACGCGACGGCGTCGTGCTGCCAGCGCGCGTTGTGGCGGCGCGAGACCGGCCGGCCCTGGTCGTCGCGCGTGCCGACGAGGTACGTCTGGCCGGAGACGTCGATGCGCGTGGCGCACCCCTGCTCCTCGTCGCGGGACAGGACGTCGAGCACCGCGAGCGCGCCGGGGGAGTCGGCGCGGACGCAGCCCGTGGCCGGGATGAGCTCGCGGGCCTCGGCCAGCGGACGCAGCTCCGGCGGCGGTGCCCGCAGCGCACCCGTGGTCAGCCCGAGCGCGCAGGTGGCCAGCGCCGCGACCCACACCCGGTGCCCGGAGGGGACGAGCGACACCCCCGCGGCCAGGACGAGCGCCACGGCGGCCGCGCTGTAGGCGGCGTAGTTCGCGTAGTACGACGGTGCGGCCAGGACCACCGCCACCTGCGCCACGAGGACCGCGACCCACAGCCGCGCCCGCCGACGCCGCCACGCGGCGAGCCCGGCGCCGACGAGGAGCACGCAGACGGCGCCCGTGACGGCCGCCCGCGCCGGTGCAGCGGCGTCGTGCAGGGCCGTGCCGGTCCCGGTGATGCCCTCGAGCCGATCGAGGACCGTGGTCGCGGTCCGTGGCCGGCCCAGCTGGGCCAGCAGCACCATGCGCACCGTCGCGGTGGGCGCGGCGACGAGGAAGGGAAGCACGACCAGCAGGGCGGACGCGGCGGCACCGGCCGTCACCCGGAGCGCCGGCCGGCGGCCTGCGGTCCACGCCGCCCAGGCGATCACGACGACGACCGGCGCCGCGTTCCAGATCTTGACCGTCGGCCCGAGCCCGAGCACGAGCCCGCCCGCGTACCACCACCAGCGGGAGGCGTCCGGGGCACGCGCCCGCTGCAGCAGCGACACGGCGACCAGCAGCGTCAGCGTGCCGAGCGGCTCGAGCAGCGTCAGGTGCTCGGCCTGCGCGGCGGCCGCCGAGAGGGCGTAGAGCCCGCCGGCGACGACGGCGGCGGCCGTGCCCCAGCGCCGTGCCAGCAGCACCACGAGCACGGTGTTCACCACGCCGACGACGAGGAACCCGACCCGCGCCGCGGCGAGCGCGCTCGGGTCGCTCACCCAGCGGGTGAGGGCGGCGAACGGGGCGAGCGCGAGGGCGACCCCCGGTGGGTGCAGCAGCAGGAAGTCCCGGTACGGCAGCCGGCCGTGCACGAGCGCGACGGCCGCGGAGAAGTACACGCCGTCGTCGTAGCCGTGGTACGCGCGCAGCCCGGCGGCACCGCCCAGGAGGCGCCAGCGCATGACGAGCGCCAGGACGCCGGCCGCGCAGGCGACCGCCCACGCCGTGGCGCGCCCGTCCTGCGTGCGCGCCGCCCCCCTGTGGCCTGCACGAGCCATGCCGCCAGCGTCGCAGCGCGTGGCGGGTGCTGCCACAGGCCGGTCGTCCCGGCCGCCGACGGCGGAGGTTCAGACGCGCGCGACCACGTCGTCGCCCGTCGGCTGCTGGTCCGGCGCGCGGCTCTCGGTGGCGTCGTGGCGCAGGACCGCAGCGGCGAGCAGGCCCTGCCCCACGGTGTAGGTCAGCATGACCCAGAACCCCTGACCCGCGAGGTCCCACGACGGCACGAACGCCTCGAGCGCGATGAGCGCGTCGCTCACCAGGAAGATCGCCCCGCCCAGCGCCGCGACCCGTCCGAGCCCGGTCGCCAGCACCGCCATGGCGGTGAGCAGCACGCCGTAGACGCACACGGGCACTAGGAGGCTCCCCGCGTGCGGTGCGCACAGCGCCACCAGCGTCACGAGCACCGCGGCGTACGGGAGCACCAGGACCCGACGCCGGTGCAGCACGGACCTGCGCACCCAGGGGAGGAACGCCACGACGTAGGCCACCTGGGCGAGCAGGAAGAACCCGACCATCACGAGGAACGACAGGTCGTCGGCGACGAGCGACGGCACGAGGTCGCCGAGCCACGAGAACCCGAGGGCGACGAGCACCCAGCGCACCAGCCGGCCGCGCGGTGGCCGCGTGGCGGCCAGGACGACGGCGGCGAGCGCCGGCATCAGGGTCCACTGGCTCACGGTCGACAGGTCCTGCGCGCCCGTCGCCTCGGCGGTGAGGTGGACGAGCACGAGCACGACGGCGACCGCTACCCAGATGCGCGCGGTGATGGACAGCGAGCGTCCCACGACGACCTCCTCCGCCGCGGGGCTGTGCACCCGGCGACCGACAGTGCGGGACCCCGTCGTCCCGGCGCGCCGATGCTAGACCGCGCACGGCGTGCTCGCGTGCAGGTCAGAGCGCAACCCGTTGCTGCACGACCCGTCAGCGGCCCAGCTCGCTCGGCACCGCCGCGGTGAACCCGAAGAACTCCGCGGCGAGCTCCGCGGTGTCGACGTCGGTGTTGGTCCGGCCCACGACGCGCGACCAGGCCTTCGGGCCGGGCACGGTGTGGCCGCCGCCCACGACGGTGAGCAGCACGACGGGGTCCTTGCCCGGCGCGCCGAACTCCTCGCGGACGACGTGGGTGCGCCCCGCCGCGGGGAGGTCGGTGCGGGTGGGGGTGAGGTCGAGGCCGTTGCGGGCGGCGAAGTGGCGGGCGGTCGCGGGGGCGGAGATCCCGCGGCCGCGGGGCAGGAGCCCGAGCAGCCTCGCCTGCCCGCCCTCGTACGGGACGACCGGGTCGGCCGTCCCGTGCACGAGGGTGAGGGGCACCGATCCGGGTACCACGCCGGTCGCGTTCTCCTCCGCCGGCACGGGCAGGGCGGCGGCCACGACGACCGCGCCGCGGATGCGGCCGGGGGTGCGGTGCAGCAGCCGCAGCGTCAGCCGGCCTCCGTTGGAGTAGCCGACCAGGAACGGTCGGTCGTCGGTGAGCCCGAGCTCGGTGGCCAGGCCGGTCGCGGGGCGGGCGGCGCCGACGCCGTCGCGGTGGGCGGGCTGACGCCCGTGCAGGCGCTCGTCGTTCCAGCTGCGCCTGTGCCCCTCGAGGTAGGCGACGACGGCGCCGTAGCGGGTGGCCAGGGTGTCGAGGAGGTCGCCCGTGGCGCGGCGGAAGACCGCGGGGGTCTGCGTCGAGCCGTGCAGGACGAGGACCAGGGGGCTCGTGGCGCGGACGTGCGGCGGGGTGAGCAGGAGGTAGCGGCGGCGGCGGCCGTCGACGTCCACGGTGCGTTCCTGGAGGCTCATGCGGCCGCTCCGATCTGGAAGAAGTTCCGGTTCGGCGTCAGCATGCCACAAACGGAAGGAATTCCAAATGGAGGACGCTCCGGTTGGCGTAGCCTGACGCGGTGACCGAGGCCCCCGGACCGCTGCGCGCCGACGCCGCCCGCAACCGCGCGCGGCTGCTCGACGTCGCACGCGAGCACCAGCGCCGCAGCGGGACGGTCCCCCCGCTGGCCACGCTGGCCCGCGAGGCGGGGGTCGGGGTGGGCACGGTCTACCGGCACTTCCCGACGACGGGCGCGGTGCTGGCGGCGCTCGGTGAGGACGGGATGCGCCGGGTCGTCGAGGCCACCCGGACGGCGGCCGCGCACCCGGACCCGGCGCAGGGGCTCGCCGAGGTCATCGGGTTCGTCGTCCGCGGGCAGTGCGTCGACCCGGGGATCGCCGCGATGCTCGAGCCCGACGAGGGGTGCGGACCCCAGCCGTTGGTCGAGGAGCTCGGCGGGCTCGTCGCGATGCTGCTGGACCGGGCACGCGCGGCGGGCGCGGTCCGTGCCGACCTCGACGCCGGTGACGTGCGGCGGCTCGTCGTCGGGATCGCGCACGCCCTGCGGCTGCCCCCGGGGGTGGACGCGGGCCCCGCGGGTGAGCGGACCGTCGACCGCTACGTCCGCGTCCTCGTCGACGGGCTGCGGACCGACGACAGGTAGGCCTCCCGCGGCGCGTCGCACCCGCGCGCACGCCAGGATGTCCCGCGTGACCCTCTATGCGCAGACCCCGTGGCGCCGCAGCCGTCAGATCGTCGGCGACCTGTTCGTCGTCGCCTGGGTGGTCCTGTGGGTCCGCCTGGGCCTGTGGGTGCACGAGGTGGTGGGCCGGCTCGGCGCCCCCGGACGCACGCTCGAGGACGCCGGGTCCTCGCTCTCGGAGAGCCTGACGTCCGCCGGTGACGCCGTCGGGCGCGTCCCGCTCGTCGGCGACGACGCGCGCGGCCCGTTCACGGCGGCGGGTGGCGCGGCCGACTCGATCGCCCGCGCGGGCGTCGAGGTCCAGCAGGGGGCCTCGCAGCTCGCGCTGCTGCTCGGACTGCTCGTCGCGGCCGTCCCGGTCGTGCTCGTCGTGGGGGTCTGGCTGCTGCTCCGCGTCCGGTTCGTCCGCCGCGCGCGTGCGGCCGGCCGCATCCTCGACTCGGCAGCCGACCTCGACCTGTTCGCCCTGCGCGCTCTGGCGACGCAGCCGGTCCGGGCCCTGGCCCGCGTGAGCGACGACCCGGCCGCGGCGTGGCGCCGGGGCGACCCGGAGACCGTGCGCGCGCTCGCGGCGCTCGAGCTCGGCTCGCTCGGGCTGCGCGCTCCGGTCGGGCCGCCGTCGCCCTGAGCCGGCCGGCACCGACCTCGCGTCGCCCCACGGGCAACGCGCGCGCCGACGCCGGGTGTGCTCGACTGCCCACAACGGCGGACGCGTCACGCGAGAGGATCCGGCGATGGCGAGCTCGATGACGAGGCTGGCACAGGCGGCGATGAAGTGGGCGCCGCGCCTCATGGCGGCGCTCGAGGGGCTCGAGCAGCTGAACAAGCGGTTCCCCGACGCGCCCGGCAAGGCCGCCGCGTACGCGCGCCGGCTGGGGAGCACGTTCTCGCAGGCACGGGCCAGGCGCTCGGCGGGCGGACGGGTGCGGCACACGCTGACGGTCGTGCGGGAGGCGACGGCGGCGATGGAGCTGGACCGTCCGGGGGATGCGGAGTTCGCCGCGCGTGCGAGTGCCTGGCGACGCAGGGCCAACGACCTCGAGGCGGCGCTGACGCTCGCCGACTCGGTCGGGGGCAGGCCCGGGCGCAGGCTCACCGGGGAGCTGCGGGCCCGGACCGACCTGCTGGCGCGTGAGGTCATCGACGCGTTGGCCGAGTCGGTGCGCTCGGCCGGCGAGGGGTCCGCGCAGCCCTGACGGCCGGGCTCACGACGCGGCCCGTGGCGGGCCCCGCGCTTCCGGCTTACGGTCAAAGGAGGTGGCGCGGCCCGACGTCCGAGGAGGCCCCCGTGACGAGCCCCGCGGAGACAGCGGCGCGCAAGCGCCCCAGGGGCAGCCCGCTGCTGATCGTGCTCATGATCATCGTGGTCGTGCCCTCGGTGCTGGTCGCCGACGACTGGGGAGCCGGCCCCGCCGGGATCATCGGGGGCCTGACCGGCCTGTTCTCGCTCGTGGTCTTCATCGGTGGCCCGCTGCGCCCCGACCTGCGCGTCGCCGCGGTGATGGGGCCGCTGCTGGTCGTCGCCGCTGCGGTACCGCGTCTGGTGGCCGAGACGTCGCGGCCCGCGGCGATGGCGCTCGTCGTGCTGCTGGTCTTCGTGGCCGCGCTGCTCCCGCTGATCGGGCCGCGGTTCGCCAACGCCGGCCTGGGGCTGGGCATGACGACGGTGTTCGGGTACGGCTACGCGCCCCAGGGCGGGGCGGACCACCGCCAGGTGATCGCCGCCGCCGTCGCCGGTGTGGTCGTGGCGCTCCTGCTGCGGGTCCTGCTGGGGATCTCCGACCCGTCGAAGCCGACGCGCGAGCAGGTCGCGGCGGTGCTCGTCGCCGACGACCCGGGCGCCGCCACGGCGACCGCGTTCGGCACGTGGCTCACCGACGGCCGGCCGCGCTGGCTCGCGGACGTGCTGGAGCAGGGCTCGCGGTACCGCGTCGCCCTGCGCGGTGCCGAGCTCGCGGGTGCCGCCCCCGACGCCACGGCCGCGCTGCGGACCCGGGCCGGTGAGCTCGCCGCGCGGCTGAAGGCCAAGCCGGGCCGCGCGCAGCACGACTCGGCACCGGCCGCGACGACGGGCGGCGAGGCGGGTGTGGCCGACGCCGCCCGCGCGCTGGACGCCGTCGAGCAGGCGATGGCCGGTCGCGACACCACGCCGGTCCGGCTCGACCGCGACCGGCGCCACCACCTCCAGGACGCCGTGCTGCACCCGTCGGCCCGGCTGCGGTCGGTGCAGGTCCGGCACGCGGTGCGCACCGCGCTCGCGGTGCTGGTGATGCTGCTCGTCACGTCGCGTCTGCAGCGGGGCGACCCGCTGGTCTCGACCGTGCTGCTGACGACGTTCGGCATCCTGCAGGCCAGCTGGAGCGGCACGGTCACCAAGGCGAGGAACAAGATCATCGGCCTGGTCGTGGGCTCGTTGACGGTCGCGGTGGTCCTGCTGGTCGTCCCGTCGCGCTACCTGGTGACGGTCGCCCTCGTCGCCCTGTGCCTGGGGCTCTGGTACATCGTCACGCGCCCGGCGCTGGGCGGTGCGTTCATGGTCGTCGTCAGCGTCGGGTTCAACTCGGTGACCCGTGACCTGAACGCGGTCGACCTGCTGCGGCAGTACGTGGTGCTCACGGTGATCGCGGTGGTGGTGGGCGTCGTCCTCGGGTTCGCCGTGGTCCCGGGGTTCCGGCCGCCGCCGCTGCGGCGACGTGTCGAGGCTGCGGCGACGGCGACGGCGGCGGCGCTGCGCGCGTCGAGCGGCGCGGGCCCGCAGGGACCCGAGACGCTCGCCCTGTTCCGGGACGCCGTGCGCGAGCAGGACGAGCTGGTCCCCGACGGCGACGAGCTCGACGACCGGCAGCTCGCCGCGCTCGACGCGCTGCGCACCGGCCTGCGCGACCTGAGCGTCCTGGCCGGAGGGGCAGGGCTGACCGACGGTGAGCTGGAGCAGCTGGTGCGCACGCTGAGCGTGGACGGCCGGGCGGACGCGGACGAGCGCGCCGGCGGTACGCCGGCGGCCGCCGGACCGGCGTCGTCGATCCTGCGGGGGCTGGCCGAGCAGGCCGGGTCGGCCGAGCGGTACCTGCTGCGGACGCTGCCGGCCGGCGCCTGAGCGTCGGGGTGGCGACCCGATCGGTCAGACCTCGACGGGCCGGACGCCGAGCTCGCCGAGCAGCGTCAGGACGCGGGCGCGGATCTCGTCACGGATGGGCCGCACCGCCTCGACGCCCTGGCCGGCCGGGTCCGCCAGCACCCAGTCCTCGTACCGCTTGCCGGGGTAGAACGGGCACGCGTCCCCGCAGCCCATCGTGACGACGACGTCGGACGCCTGCACCGCGTCGGTCGTGAGGAGCTTCGGCCGCTCGGCGCGCAGGTCGATGCCCACCTCGAGCATCGCCTCGACCGCGGCGGGGTTGGTCCGCTCGGCGGGGGCGGACCCGGCCGAGCGCACCTCGACGGCGCCGCCCGACAGGGCGGTGAGAAACCCGGCGGCCATCTGCGAGCGGCCGGCGTTGTGGACGCAGACGAACAGCACGCTGGGCCGGTCGGCGCCCGTGGCGATCTCGGTGCTGGTCTCGGTCCCGGCGGTGGTCTCGGTCATCGGTGCTCCTCGGTCTCAGGGGGCGGTGGTGGGCAGCAGCTCGGTCAGCAGGGCGCGCACGCGGGCGTCGATGTCGTCGCGGATGGCCGCGACGCCCTCAGGAGAGGCGAGGGCCGGGTCGCCGACGACCCAGTCCTCGTAGCGCTTGCCGGGCAGGACCGGGCACGTGTCGCCGCAGCCCAGGGTGACGACGACGTCGGCGGCGCGGACCGCGTCGTCGGTGAGCGGCTTGGGGAACACCGCGTCGGCGTCGGTCCCGAGCGCGTCGAGCAGCGGGCGGACCGCGGCGTGCACGGCACCGGCGGGTGCGGACCCGGCGGAGCGGACGACCACGGCGTCGCCGGCGTGGTGGTGCAGCAGGGCGGCGGCGAGCTGGGAGCGGCCCGCGTTGGCGACGCACACGAACAGCACCTGCGGCACGCGCGCCGCGGCCGGCGTCGCGACGCGGGTGATGTCGGCCAGGCGCTGGGCGGCGAACCGCTGCGCGGTCGGGACGAGGTGCGCGCTCACCCCGGCGCCGCGCGCCAGCGCCGCGTACGACTCGCGCACGGTGCGCAGCACGAGGTCCGGCACGAGATCCGGGAAGCGGGCGGCGAGGTCGTCGGCGACGCGGGTCAGGGTCGCGTCGACGTCCGCGAGCCCGGTCAGCGGGCGGTCGCGGGGAGGCGTGGTGTCGACGGCGGCCGGTGCGAAGGCGTCCAGGAGCGCGGACACCGCACCCTTCACGCCGGGCGCGACGCGGTACCAGACCCACGTGCCGCGCCGCTCGGAGGTGAGCACCCCCACGTCCTTGAGCACCTTGAGGTGGTGGGACACCGTGGGCTGGGAGACGTCGGCGACGCCCCCGATGTCGCACACGCAGGCCTCACCGGTCGGGCTCGTGGTGATGAAGGACAGCATGCGCAGACGCAGCGGGTCCGCCAGCGCCTTGAGCACGGTGGCGACCTCGGTCGCCGCCCCGGCGCCCATGGCGTGCGCGTCGGGGCGGGGGCCGGGCCGGGGGGTGCAGCCGGTGTCGGCGACGGGGGTGGACGGCGTCGTCATGGGCGGACCTCCGCAGGGGTGGGGACGGCGTACGGGTCGGTCGCGAACCAGCGGCGTGCCGCCCACAGGGACACGTAGACGAGCCCGACGAGGACCGGGACCTCGATGAGCGGTCCGACGACCCCGGCCAGCGCCTGCCCCGACGTCGCGCCGAACGTGCCGATCGCGACGGCGATCGCGAGCTCGAAGTTGTTGCCGGCCGCGGTGAAGGCGAGCGTCGTCGAGCGCGCGTACCCGAGGTGCAGGCCCTTGCCGGCCGCGAGGCCGACGCCCCACATGACCGCGAAGTAGACCAGCAGCGGCAGCGCGATCCGGGCGACGTCGAGCGGGCGGCGGGTCACCGCGTCGCCCTGCAGCGCGAAGAGCAGCACGATCGTGAACAGCAGCCCGTACAGCGCCCACGGGCCGATCCGCGGGACGAACGCCGACTCGTACCAGTCGCGCCCGCGCGTGCGTTCCCCGACCCAGCGGGACGCGAACCCGGCGGCCAGCGGCACGCCGAGGAAGACCAGGACGTTGAGCGCGACCTCGCCGACGGAGACGTCGAGCCCCTGGGTGTCGAGGCCCAGCCACGCGGGCAGGACCGTCAGGTAGAACCAGCCGAGGAGCGAGAACGCGACGACCTGGAAGACCGAGTTGATCGCGACGAGCACGGCGGCGGCCTCACGGTCCCCGCACGCGAGGTCGTTCCAGATGACGACCATCGCGATGCACCGCGCCAGGCCCACGACGACGAGGCCGGTGCGGTACTCGGGAAGGTCGGGCAGGAACAGCCACGCGAGCGCGAACATCAGCGCAGGCCCGACCAGCCAGTTGAGGACGAGCGAGCTGACGAGCAGGCGGCGGTCGCCCGTGACGGCGGCCACCCGGTCGTAGCGGACCTTCGCCAGCACCGGGTACATCATCACGAGCAGCCCGAGCCCGATGGGCAGCGAGATCCCGCCGACCTCGAGGCGTGCGAGCCCGTCCGCGAGGGCGGGCACGAACCGGCCGAGCCCGAGGCCGGCGAGCATGGCCAGGCCGATCCAGGCGGGCAGCCAGCGGTCGAGGGTCGACAGGCGCGGGGCGGCGACCTGCTCGGTGGGGGCGACGGTCCCGGTCCTCGACGACTCTCGCTGCTTCGACACATGTCTATATTGACAGCGATCAAGACAGCGGCGGAACCAGCAGCAGATGAACACGTCGTGAACCTGCCGTCCGCGTCGCGGCACAATGGACGCGGCACGTCGGCCGTCGAGGGGGACTCACGTGACATCTGCACCGGGCACGACCGTCGAGGCGCCCGCCCGCGAGCCGCTCGTGCCGGAGGGCCCGCCGCTCGCCCCCGCGCGTCTCGCGCGCCACGCCCGCCACCTCAACCTGCCGGGCATCGGCGTCAGCGGGCAGCGACGCCTGGCCGCGGCACGCGTCCTCGTGATCGGTGCCGGCGGGCTCGGCAGCCCTGCGCTGCTCTACCTCGCGGCCGCGGGCGTCGGCACGCTCGGCATCGTCGACGACGACGTGGTCGACGAGTCGAACCTGCAGCGCCAGGTGCTGCACCGGACCGCCGACGTGGGCCGTCGCAAGGTCGACTCGGCGCGCGAGGCCGTGCTCGCGGCCGACCCCGAGGTGACCGTCGAGGTGCACCCCGTGCGGCTGAGCGCGGCCAACGCGCTCGACATCGTCTCGCGGTACGACCTCGTGCTCGACGGCTCGGACAACTTCGCGACCCGGTACGTCGTGAGCGACGCGACGTCGATCGCGGGCGTGCCGCACGTGTGGGGGGCGCTCGAGCGGTTCCGCGGCCAGGTCAGCGTGTTCTGGTCCCGCCCGCCGCAGGGCCACGCGCCCGTGACGTACCGCGACGTGTTCCCCGAGCCGCCCGCGCCGGGCACCGTGCCGACGTGCGCCGAGGGCGGGGTGCTCGGGGCGCTGTGCGCGACGATCGGGTCGGTCATGGTGACCGAGGCCGTCAAGCTCGTCACGGGTGCGGGGCGCTCGCTGCTGGGCCGGCTCGCGATCTACGACGCCGCCGACGTGACGTGGCGCGAGCTGCGCGTCGTCGCCGACCCGACGCGCCCGCCGGTCACGCACGTCGCGGAGCCCGAGGTCGAGGTCTGCGACGTGCCGTCGCCCGCACGGGTCTCGGCGGACGCGGCGATCTCGGCGCTCCAGCTGCGTGACCTGCTCGACTCCGCCGCCCCGCCGTACGTGCTCGACGTGCGCGAGGAGTTCGAGCGGGACATCGTCACGATCCCCGGGTCCGTCCTGGTGCCGGCCGGGCAGCTGCTCGGCCCGCGGGGCGGCGACGCGCTCGCGGACCTGCCGAGCGACCGGCTCGTGGCCGTGTACTGCAAGGCCGGGTCGCGGTCCCAGCGCGTCGTCGACGCCGCGCACGCCGCCGGACGCGACAACGTCGTCCAGGTCGCCGGTGGCGTGCTCGCCTGGGTCGACGACGTCGACCCGACGCTCAGCCGGTACTGACGGCCCGGACCCTCACAGGGCCAGGTCGAGGTTGCCGGGCGGGCGTCCCACGAGCCCGTCCGTCGGCGAGGACGCGAGCGCGTGCTCGCGGCGCGGGATCCGCCCGGCGAGCCGCGCCGCGCGCCCGGCCCGGACCGCGAGCGCCATCGCGCGGGCCATCCGCGGCGGGTCCGCGGCCCGCGTGACGGCCGACGCGACGAGCACGCCGTCGCACCCGAGCTCCATCGCGAGGGCCGCGTCCGACGCGGTCCCGACGCCCGCGTCGAGGATCACGGGGACCTGCGCGCGCTCCGCGATCGCCGCGATGCTGCGCGGGTCGAGGATGCCGAGCCCCGAGCCGATCGGGGAGCCGAGCGGCATCACGGCCGCGCACCCGACGTCCTCCAGGCGCCGCGCGACCACGGGGTCGTCGCCCGTGTACGGCAGGACCGTGAAGCCCTCGCGGACCAGGCGGTCCGCGGCCTCGACGAGCCCGAACGGCTCGGGCAGCAGGGTGACGTCGTCCGCGAGCACCTCGAGCTTGACCCAGGACGTGCCGCACGCCTCGCGGCCGAGCTCGGCGGTCAGCACGGCCTCGCGCGCCGTGAAGCAGCCCGCGGTGTTGGGCAGCGCGCGGATGCCCAGGCGCGTCAGCAGCGCCCACACCGACTGCTCACCGCCCGGGCGGACGCGGCGCAGCGCGACGGTGGTCAGGCGGGTGCCCGACGCGACGAGCGCGTCCTCGAGCCGGTCGAGGTTCGGGGCGCCACCCGTGCCGAGCACGAGGCGCGGACCGACGACCGTCCCGGCGACGACGAGCGGGTCGTCCCCGTCCCACGGGGCGACGACGGGCGCCGCGCCCGCGGGCGTCGCGGCGGTATCGGGGCTGGTCGGCGCGCTCATCCGCCCTGCACCGCCGTGACGACCTCGAGCCGCGCGCCGGCGGGCACCGGGGTGTCCGCCCACAGACCGCGCGGCACGATCGCGTCGTCGAGCGCCGCGGCCACGCCCGTGGGTGTCCCGGCGGCGCACCCCGCGGGAGCGGTCGCGGCGTCGGAGAGCAGGCCCTGGACGACGGTCGCCACCGTCAGGCCGGCGTCCCACGGCTGCGGGACGCCGTTGACCGTCACGACGGGGGCGGGTGGTGCGGCCACGACCGGCAGCTCCTCGGTGTCGGCGGTGCGGGTGTCGGCCGTGCGGGTGTCGGTGGTGCGGGCGTCGGTCGTGCGCGTCTCGGTCATGCGGGGCCTCCGGTGGTGGTCGGTGCGGTGGGGGTGAGCAGGCGCCGCGGGTCGCACGCCCGCGCGGCGTCGGGCGGGTCGTCGCCGGTCAGCAGCGCGTCGAGCGTCGCGGCCGTCAGGGGTGTCTGCAGGACGCCGTTGCGGTGGTGCCCCGTCGCGAGGACCAGGCCGGGCAGACCGCTGAGTCCCACCAGGGGCAGGTGGTCGGGCGTCGCCGGGCGGGACCGCGTCGTGACGTCGACCAGCGGCAGCTCGTCGATGCCCGGGACGAGCGCGCGCGCGTCGCGCAGCAGCGCGAAGACGTCACCGGACCGCGTGCCGGCCGGCGGTGCGCCCTCGTCGCTCGTCGCCCCGACGACGACCTCGCCGCTCGAGCGCGGCACCAGGTAGACGGGCCGGTGCTGCACGGTGCCGCGCAGCAGAGGCAGGCCCGCGAACCAGGGCGCCCCGCGCGCGTCGAGCCGCAGCGTCGTGCCGACGACGGGACGCACGGGCACCGCCACCTCCGGAACGTCGCGCACGAGGTCCGCCGACCGCGCCCCCGCGGCGAGCACGACGAGGCCGGCACGCAGGGTCCCGCCGTCCGCGGTACGCACGCCGACGACGTCGCCCCGGGCGTCGCGCACCAGGCCCGCGGCGGTGGCGGGCACGACGCGGGCGCGCGCGTCGCGGGCGAGCACCGCGCGCAGGGCTCGCGCCACGGCGCGCGGATCGACGTGCTGCTCACCGGCCGCCCACGTCGCGGCGGCCAGGTGGGGCCCGAGCAGCGGGACGCGCTCGCGGGCCTCCGCCGACGTCACCTCGTGCACGTCCAGCCCCCACGACCGCTGGAGCGCGAGCAGGTCGCGGCACCGCTGCGCGTCGGCCGCGTCGTACGCGACGGTCAGCGTGCCCGACGCCGCCAGGCCGACGTCCACGCCGGACGCCGCCGTCAGCTCGCGCGCGAACGCGCCCCACAGGGCGGCCGAGGCGACGTTGACGCGCGCGAGCCCGTGCTCGCCGTGCTCGGCCTCCGAGACGGGCGCGAGCATGCCGGCGGCGGCGTGCGTGGCCCCGCCGCCCGGGTCGGGGTCGACGACGGTGACGCGCGACCCGGCGCGGACCGCGCGCCAGGCCGCGGTCAGGCCGATGATCCCGCCGCCGACGACGAGGACGTCGACGCTCGCCGAGGAGGTGCGGGCGGTGGGGCGGGCAGGGCTCGCCACGCGGTGCTCCCTTCGCTGGCATGACCCAGATCAGGTTCGACGGTCGGCTCTGACGCCCTCTCAGCCCCGCTCCGTGCGGGGCTCCCGTGCGCCGGCCACACTACGCTGCCCGACATGTCCGACGCCTCCGACGTCCGCGCGCAGCGGCGTAGCCGCCTCGCCGACGCGCACCTGTACCTGTGCACCGACGCCCGGCGCGCGGCCGGCGACCTCGACCGGTTCCTGCACGCGGTGCTGGCCGGCGGCGTCGACGTGGTCCAGCTGCGCGACCGCACGCTCGACGTCGTCGACGAGCTCGCGATCGGTGCCCGTGTCCGTGACCTCGCGCACGAGCACGGGGCCCTGTTCGCGGTCAACGACCGCGCCGACCTCGCGGTCGCGCTGCGCGCCGACGTGCTGCACACCGGGCAGCGGGACCTGCCCGTCGCGCAGGCGCGGGCGCTCGTCGGGCCCGGCGTGCTGCTCGGGCGCTCGTCCGGCGGTGGCGAGGCCGCGGCCGCGGCCGACGAGGACCCCGACGTCGACTACTTCTGCGTGGGGCCCGTGCGGGCGACGCCCACCAAGCCGGGCCGCGAGCCCGTCGGGCTCGACGCCGTCCGCGCGGTCGCCGCCGCCGCACCGGCGACGCCGTGGTTCGCGATCGGCGGGGTCGACGAGCCGCTGCTCCCCGACGTGGTCGCCGCGGGCGCGCGCCGCGTGGTCGTCGTGCGCGCGCTCACGCAGGCGCCCGACCCGCGGCACGCCGCGGAGCGGCTGCGCGCGCTCGTGGCCCCGGTCCCCGACTGAGGCCGCCGCGACGCGGCCCGGACGTCAGAACGGGAGCGGCGCCCGCAGCACCCCCTGGCCGATGAACGTGGCGATCGCATCGAGCCGTCGCTCCGAGTCCGCGCAGGCCTGCGGGGTCGCGCCCTGCCGCCACACGCGCGTCGCCTCGATCCACGCGAGGTCGCGGGTGAACGTGACGACGAGGTCGGAGAGCCAGTTCGCGCCGACGTCCCACGGTGCGCCGTCGGGTCCGCCGGACAGCAGCGACCCGAGTTCCTCGCGCAGCCCGTCCATCTCGAGCGCGAACACGTCGTTGACCAGGTCGTAGTCGTGGTGCTGCGCACCGTCGGCCCCCTCGGCGTCGGGCGGGACGGTGCGCCAGGTGGCGACGAGCGCAGGGGCGAGGTCGTAGTTGATGTGGGCGTTCACGCCCAGCACCGCGAAGTTCACGGGCGCCACGTCCGGGTCGCTGCGGTGGTCGAACAGCACGCGCCACACCCCGGGTGCCGTGGCGTCGTCGTCGGCGTGGTCGCGCAGCGCCTGGAAGAACCGCTCGGCGAACTCCAGGTCGAGCCGCACCAGGAACGGGGACGACCGGAACTCACCGCTCGCGACCATCTCGCCGATCCGGCGGGTGATGGTCAGGTAGAGCCGGGTGAAGGACGCGATGCCGTCGTCCGGCCCGCGGGGTGAGGACGTCGCGGCCTCGTCGAGGACGGCCTCCAGCCGCTCGACGACCTCCGGGATCGACGTCGGTGGTGTGTCGCCCGCGAGCCGGGCGAGGCGCAGCAGGTCGGGTGCGCCCGGCGTGGCGCCGGCCGGGCGGCGGGTCTCGGGAGCGTCCATCCATCAGCTCCTGTCCGCTGCCGGCCGCGTGCCCGGCCGCCGCCGCAGCACCAGTGCCCCGTACGGCTCGAGCTCCACGGCGTCGACGGATGTCCCGTCGAGCTGCTCCAGCCCGCCGTCGGCCACCTCGGGGGTGACGCTCACAGCGTCCGCGTGCTCGCTGACCAGCACGACGACCTCGCGCCCGTCGCCCTGGACGAGCCGGTCGACCAGCACCCGCGGGTCGTCGGGGACGCGCACCGGGCGCTCGACCCCGGCGACCGTCGCGAGCGCGTCGTACAACCGCCACGTGTCCTCGGGGTTGACGCGGCCCTGCGCGCTCGCGAGGTACTCCAGCGGGTAGGTGCACAGCACCGCGCGCCCGGCCCCGTGGTCCTTGACGACCACCGCCGGCCGCCCGTGCGCGTCGCGCGCGACGACCGTCGCGTCGAGCACCGTCACGGGCAGGTACGCGCGGGCCTCGGCGTTGCCCGCGACGCGGAACCGCAGGACGTCACCCGCGTGCAGCGACCCGAGGTCCGCCTCGAAGGTCAGGACGACCTCGTCGTCGTCGATCGGGTCGACGAGCCCGTAGGCGAGCTCGCGCTGCACGCCGAACAGCTCCTCGGTGCGGATCCACCACGGCCCGCGCTGCACGGGCGACTCCCCGGCGCAGTACGACGCGTAGACGGTCGCGCCCGCGGCGGCCAGGTCGACCAGCTGCACCCACGACGGCCCGCACAGCTGCTTGACCGAGGGCAGCAGGTACAGGTCGTACCCGCCGGGCAGGCCGCCGTCGGTCTGCTCGCGCACGACCCCCACGGGCAGGTCGGCCGCGCGCGCCGCGACGTACGCCTGCTCGCCGGTGCGGACGATGAGCGCGCGCTCGTCCTCGTTCGTGAACGGGTAGTCGGCCGCGAGGTGCGACGGCACGACGAGCGCGGCCTGCGCCGGGGCGCGCTCGCACCGCGGCAGGTCGATCTCCCGGAGCGTCGCGGCGAACCGCTCGAGCTCGAGCAGCGGCGGCTTGGGCTCGCCGTCGGACGTCGTGATGCCGAAGTGCAGCTCGAACGGGTGGTGGGCGTACGGCCGCTGGCCCAGGACGGTGTCGTAGTCGGTGTTGTTCCACGCGATCCAGCCGGTCGCACCGGCCAGGAGCGTGGTGTGCAGGAGCTGGCGGTAGTACGCGGCGGCGCCGGCGGGGGAGACGAAGTCGCTCGAGAGCCCGAACTCCTCCATCACGACGGGCCGCCCGCCCACGGCCGCGAGCTCGCACACCCACGCGGCCTTGAGGTGCTGGCGCACCTGGTCGGACTCCATGCGGTAGACGTGCGGGCCGGTGAAGTCGACGAGGTGCCCGAGGTCCACCGTCGAGTAGCCGTTGTCGTGACCGGTCTGCTCGATGCCCCACGCCCCGTCGCCGACGGACACGGGCTGGTCCCCTCCACCGGCCCGCACGGCGTGCACCATGAGCCGCGCCCACGCCTCGACGTCCTCACGCCGGCCCTCGCCGCCGTAGATCGGCATCTCGTTGGAGATCAGCCAGCCGGCGACCGCGGGGTGCGCGGCGTAGCGGGCCGTGAGCGTGCTGATGTACCAGGCCTGCCGCCCGACCATCCAGACGTCGGTGTACAGGTCCCGCCCCGCGCGCCACACCGGGTCCCAGTTCTCGCCGGACATGTGCCCGACGAGGAACGTCGGGATCGTCGTCATGCCGGCCTCGGTGTGCGCGTCGAGGAAGTCCGCGTAGTGCGCGCACTGCTCCTCGTCGAGCGTCGTCGGGGTGGGCATTATGTCGGGCCAGTAGAAGAACGAGCGCGTCATGGTCAGCCCGTGGCGGGCCAGGACGGCGAGCTCCTGCCGCACGAGCGCACCGTCGTAGCTGCGCCACATCAGCGGACCGCCGGCGCGGGACCAGAAGTTGGCGCCCAGCCACGTCACCGGCCCTCCCGGACCGGCGACGTGGCTGGAGGGGCGCGGGACGCCCCGGCTCACTTGACCGCCCCGGCGGTCAGCCCGGCGACGAAGTGCCGCTGCAGCAGCAGGAACCCGATGACGACCGGGATGCTCACGACGAGCGAGGCCGCCATGATCTCGTTCCAGTACACGTTGGTCTGCGTCGAGTACTGCCGGATGCCGACGGCCAGCGTGCGGTTCGCCTCGGTCGTCATCACCGACGCGAACAGCACCTCGCCCCAGGCCGTCATGAAGGCGTAGATCGCCACGGCGATCACGCCCGGCCGCGCCGCCGGCAGCACCACGCGCAGCAGCGCCCCGACGGGGGAGCAGCCGTCGACCCGCGCGGCCTCGTCGAGCTCCTGCGGGATGTTGTCGAGGTACCCCGACAGCATCCAGATGGAGAACGGCAGCGAGAAGGTCAGGTACGTGATGACCAGGCCGATGCGGGTGCCGACGAACTGGAAGCCCGTGCCCTGCTCGATGTTGACGAAGATGATGAACAGCGGCAGCAGGAACAGCACGCCGGGGAACATCTGCGTCGAGAGCACCGTCGTCGTGAACACCGACCGGCCGCGGAACCGGTAGCGGGACACCGCGTAGGACGCGAAGATCGCGATCACGAGGCTCGCGATCGTGGCCGCGCTCGACACGACGAGGCTGTTCACGAAGTAGCGCGCGAGCGGCACGGTGGTCCACATGTCGATGAACGGCTGGAACGTGATGGTGCTCGGCCACCACGAGAACGCCCCGCGGACGTCCTGCAGCGGCTTCAGCGACGACGTGACCATGATGTAGAGCGGCAGGGCGGTGACCGCCGCGAGCACGACGATCACCGCCGCGCGGAACGTCTTGAAGGCCCGGGTGTCATGCACGGCGCGACCTCCGGTTCAGCGCGATCAGGTAGGTGCCGGTCACGAGCAGCAGGAACAGCAGCAGCAGCACCGACATCGCGGCACCGGCGCCGAAGTTCCAGGTGAGGAACGACGCGTTGTAGATGTGGAACGAGATGAGGTCGCCCGCCGCCGGCTGCGCCGTGCCGAACAGCACGTACGGGGTGTTGAAGTCGTTGAACACCCACAGGAACATCACCAGGACGAGCACGAGGTTGACCGGCCGCAGCATCGGCAGCGTGATCGACCACCAGGAGCGGAACGCGTGCGCCCCGTCCATCGCCGCGGCCTCGTAGACGTCGTCCGGCACGGACTGCAGGCCGGCCGTCAGCATGAGGAACGCGAACGGCCACATCCGCCAGATCGCGACGATGACGATCGACGCGAACGCCCGCCCCCCGATGAGCCAGAACGGCTTGTCCTGCATCACCCCGAGGTCCTCGACGAGCAGGTGGTTGATGACCCCGTTGTCGCGCTGGAGCATGAAGTTCCACGTGACGATGCCGGCGTACACCGGCAACGCGTACGGCACGAGGAACAGCGTGCGGAACAGCGCCCGGCTGCGGAACGGCCGCTGCAGCGCCACGGCCGCGGCCATGCCGAGCGACCACGAGATGCCCACGACGAGCACCGTGTAGGCGCACGTGATCCCGAAGGAGCTGAGCAGGGCGCGCCCGACGGCACCGTCGACGTCGAGCGCGACCTGGTAGTTGCGCAGCCCCACGAACGGGGCCGACGTCCAGTCCCGGATGAAGAAGCGCGTGAGCTGCGTGAAGCTCATCCAGATGCCGGTGAGCATCGGCACCAGGTGGATGAACACCTCGAGCACCACCGCCGGTGCCAGCAGCGCGTACGGCAGCCACCACCCGCTCTTGCGGGTGCGGCGGCGGGGCACGGTGCGCGCGGCGGGCACCGGCGGTGCGGTGGGGGTGGTCGTGGCCACGGGGTCTCCCTCGGCGAACGCGGACCGGTGCGTCAGCCGACCGACGCCTGGACCTGGTCCTGGGCCGTCTGCATGGCCTCGCGCACGTCGTCGGCGGTGACCGTGCCGCCCGTGGCGATCGTCGCGAACATCGTGTTCATGGCCTGCCCGACCGTCGTCTCGAACTGGTCCTCGGCGGGGACCAGCGGCAGCGGCGCGGAGCGCTCGTTGTAGATCTGCGTGAACGTCTCGGCCAGCTCGGGGTCGTCGGTGAAGACGGCCTGGGCGTCCTTGAGCACGGGCAGCGACGAGAACGGCTTGCCGAGCGTCGTCTGCACGTCCTCGCTGGTCATGTACTCGACGAGCTGCAGGGCCTCGTCCGGGTGCTCGGTGTTGCCGAAGATCGAGATGTTGATGCCGGCGACGTGGCTGGCGACGTCGCTCTCGGCGTCGGAGGGCGCGGGGAAGGGCACGACGCCGTACGCGTCGGCGGCCATGCCGTTGGCCTCGATGGTCGCGTTGGCGTTGTTCTGGTTGAGGATCATCGCGGCCTTGCCGGTGGCGAAGTCCGCCACCGCGAGCGACGCGTTGTCGTACTGCGCGTTGCCGGGGTTGACGACCTCCTCGGCCTGCATGAGGTCGAGGTAGCGCACGATGCCGTCGACCACGCCGTCCTCGGTGAAGGTCGGGTTGCCCTCGTCGTCGAAGAGCTCGGCGCCGTTCTGCGTGGCGTTGATGAACGCGAAGTGGTTGTTCTCCGTGTAGCTGCCCGCGGCCAGCGCCATGCCGTACACGCCCGCGGCCGGGTCGGTGAGCGCCTGGGCGGCGGCGACCATGTCCTCCCACGTCGTCGGCGGCTCGAGGCCCGCCGCCTCGAACATCGCCTTGTTGTAGTAGAGCCCGTAGGCCAGCCCGTACAGCGGCACGGACGTCGGGTCGCTGCCCTTCTCGCCGCCGGTGGCCAGCGCGGTCTCGACGAACTTGTCGGCGCCGCCGATGGCGTCCATCGCGGTGTCGTCGAGCGGCATGAACGCGCCCGTGGCCTGCAGGGACACGGCCCACGTGTTGCCGATGTTGACGACGTCGGGCGCCTGGCCGGACGTGACGGCGGTCTGGATGCGCGTCTGCAGGTCGCTCCAGCCGATGACCTCCAGGTCGACGCCGATGCCCGTCTCCTCGGTGAACTGCTCGAGGACCGGCGTGAGCACCTCCTTGTCGTTGTCCAGGCTGGTGCCCTGGTTGCTGGCCCAGTAGGTGAGGGTGACGTCCCCGTCGCCGCCGCCGGACGTCGAGCCGCCACCACCTCCCCCGCCCGAGCAGGCCGCGAGGAGCAGGACGGGGACGGACGCTGCAGCGAGGTGGCGAAGCTTCACGGGGACTCCCTTGTCGTGTGCCGGGTACTACCTAACCGGTTCAGTTCGCAGGAGCACGTTACCCACCACTAGGCCGAACGGGAACCCTCCGTGACGAATTCGTGACAGGAGTCAGGGGGCGCGCCAACTGTGCGCCGTCGCCTCGGCCCCGGGTCAGGGCGCGGCGGGCCCCGTGCTGGACCGCACGCGCAGCTCGCTCGGGCGCGCACCGGCGCCGTCGTCCGGGGTCCCGGCGATCTCGGCCAGCAGCGCCCGCGCGCACCGGCGGCCGAAGTCCCGCGGGTGGCGGTCGAGCGCCGTGATCGGCGGCGCGCCGATCTCGCACAGCAGCGAGTCGTCCCAGCTGACGACGGACAGCCGGCCGGGCACGTCGACGCCCGCGCGCGCCGCCGCGCGCACGGCACCCAGCGCCATGACGTCGTTCGACGCGACCCACGCCGTCGGCCCGGGCCCGCGGCGCAGGCGTTCGCCGATCAGCCGCTCGGCCGTCCCCATGGTGTAGTCGCCGCGGATCGACTCGACCTCGATGCCCGCCGGGGCCGCCGCGGCACGCAGCAGCAGCTCGCGACGCTCCTCGTGCAGCAGGCCCGACGGGCCCGACAGGTGCCCGATCCACCGGTGGCCCAGGCCGTGCAGCAGCTCGACGACCTGCCGCGCGTCGCCGTGCTCGTCGGGCACGACCGTCGGCAGGACCGACCCCGGCTCGGCCGCGCCGTTGAGCACCGCGGGCAGCCCGAGGTCGCGCAGGAGCGGGATGCGCGGGTCGTCGCGGCGCTGGTCGAAGAGCATGACGCCGTCGACGCGCCGCTCACCGGCCCACCGCTCGTAGACCGGCAGGTCGCGCCCCGGCTCCGACCCGACCATGCGCAGCAGCAGACCGTACTCGGCGTCGATGAGCTCGGCCTCGATGCCCGACAGGACGAGCATGTAGTACGGCTCGGTGCCCAGCAGGTCGGGGTCCCGGGACAGCACGAGCCCGACGATGCCCGTGCGCGCACCGGACAGCGTGCGCGCCGACGAGCTCGGGTACCACTGCAGCTCACGTGCGAGCGCGAGCACGCGCGCCCGCGTCTGCTCGCTGACGCCCGGCTGGCCGTTGAGCGCGTAGGAGACCGACGCCTTCGACAGCCCGAGGCGCTGGGCGAGATCGCCGATGGTCACGCGCCCGGCCATGGGGCCGATGCTACCGGCGCCGTCGGCCCGGCCGGCCGGCGTCAGAGGAGCGTCAGCACGCCGAGCACCCCGACGGCGACGCCGAGCGCGAGCGAGACGGACACGAGCACGAGGTGCACGGTGAAGAAGCGCGTGACGTTGCCCTCGGCGTCCCGTGCGCGCGGGTCGGCGCTGACGCGCTGCCAGAACTGCGGCCACACGACGAGGTTCCACGCCCCCGCCGCGACCAGGACGAGGGACCACACGAGGGGGAGCTCCACGGACCGATCGTGGCACACCTCCGCCGCGGGGTCGTCGCTGCCGTCGGCCGTGTGACGGACGTCCCGACGCGCGTGACCGGTACGTTCGCCCGATGGGACTGCGACAGGTCGCGTGGCGTGCGTGCTACGAGCTGCTCGGCGCGCGCGTCCGGCAGCCCGCGTGGACGTTCATGAACTACGGCTGGGCGCCGCTCGACGCCACCGCGTCGCGGCTCGTCCTCGACCCCGCCGACGAGCCGGACCGGTACGGCGTCGGGCTCTACGCGCACGTCCTGGACGGTCTCGACCTCACCGGCGCGGACGTCCTCGAGGTCGGGTCCGGGCGCGGCGGGGGAGCGTCGTGGGTGGCGCGCTCGCTCGGGCCGCGGACGACCACGGGCGTGGACCTGGCGGCCTCCGCCGTCGCGCTCAGCCGCCGGGACCGCAGCGGGCCCGGGCTGCGGTTCGTCCAGGGGGACGCGCTCGCGCTGCCGTTCGAGGACGCGTCGTTCGACGTCGTGCTCAACGTCGAGTCCTCGCACTGCTACCCGTCGGTGGAGAGGTTCGTCGCCGAGGTGCACCGCGTGCTGCGCCCGGGCGGCACGTTCGCGTGGGCGGACTTCCGCGGTGCGGACGACGTCGCGGCCACGCGCGCGCAGCTGCGGTCCAGCGGGCTCGCGCCGGTGCGCGAGGACGACATCACGGCCGAGGTGCTGCACGCGCTGCGCCTCGACGACGCGCGGCGTGCCGCGCTGGTGCGGGACTGGATCCCGCGCCTCGTGCAGCCGGCGTTCCGGCCGTTCGCCGGCCTCGACGGCACGCGCACGCACGACCGGTTCACGACGGGCGCGACGCGGTACCTGTCGGCGCAGCTCGTGCGGGAGCGGTGACGCCGGACCGTCCGGAAGTGGTCAGATCGTGAGCGTGCGGGCCTGAAAGTGGTCACCTACGTGACCACGTGCGGTGCGTCAGCGCTCGCGGGGGCGCAGGCGCACGTTCGGCAGGTCGGGGGCCGGCAGCGGCGGGCCGGCGTAGCCGTGGACCTCGCCGAACCGGCCCAGCCCGGTGGTGTCGCCCGCGATCGCGGCCTGCCACTGCGCGCGCGCCTCGACGACCTCGTCGTGGGTGCGCCCCACGAAGTTCCACCACATGAGGACGGGCTCGTCGAACGGTGCGCCGCCCATGAGCACCGCCCGCACGGGTGCGTCACCGGCCTCGAGGACCAGCACGTCCCGCCCGGGCGGCGCGTACGCGAGCCACGACCGGGCGACGTCGTGGCCCTCGAAGCGCAGGTCACCGGTGTCGACCAGGACGCCGTGCTCGAACGCCGGGTCGACGGGCAGGACCACGCGCGCACCCGCGGGCACGTCGACCTGCGCCGCGACGAGCGGCGAGTACGCGCGCGCCGGTGACGCCACCGGGCCCAGTGCCCCCATGAAGACGCGGACCAGCGCACCGTCGACCGTGAACGTCGGGACGTCGGCGACGTGGTCGAACGCGCGCTCGCCGTGCCGGGCGGACTCCGGCAGCACCGTCCACAGCTGCACGCCGTGCAGCACCCGCTGCTCGGGGAACAGCGTGGGCGTGGCCTCCTCGCTGTGGCAGATGCCGCGGCCCGCGGTCATGAGGTTGAGCTGCCCCGGGACCACGACCTGCTCCGAGCCGAGCGCGTCGCGGTGCAGCACCGACCCCTCGAACAGCCACGTGACCGTCTGCAGCCCGGTGTGCGGGTGCGGGGGCACGTCCATGCCGCCCGTCGCCGCGACGTCGTCGGGGCCGTAGTGGTCCGCGAAGCAGAACGGGCCGACGAGCGAGCGGGCCCGCGACGGCAGCGTGCGGCGCACCGTCATGGCCCGCGGCCCGCCCAGCGGCACGTCGCGCGGCTCGACGAGCTCGACGTCGGCCGCCGGGCCGGCGACGCACACCTGCTCGTCGGGGTGCGGCTCGAGGTTCGTCACGCGGCCAGGCTACGTGCGGACGTGACGACGCGGGAGGGCGGCCGCCGCGCCGCCGGCCGCCGGGCCGCACTGGTAGCGTCGGCGCATGACCGACTCGCCGTACCTCGTCGCCGCCGGTGCCACCTGGGACGACGACGCGGACGCCGGCGCGTGGATCGCGGCCCGCCTCGGACCGGTGGGCACGAGCGTCGGGCACGCCGTCCCCCACGGGTACGACGCGTACGCGGTCGTGCCGTATCCGCTCACGGCCGGCGGGGCCGACGACGTCGACACCTACGAGCTCGTCCTCGACGCGCTCGCGGCCGTCACGGGCGACCAGCCGGTGCACTGCGGGCTGTGGGAGGGCTGGGGCTTCCTGCACGACCCCGGGACCGACCCGCGGTACGCGCCCGGGATGGGCGCCTTCGTCGCGTGGGACGACGACGAGGCGCCCGACCCCGCCGAGCAGCGGCGCGCCCGCGACGAGGCCCTGGCGGCCATGGCCCTCCTGCGCGTCGAGCGGCCCGCCGCCCCGCCGCTGCACCTGCCGCACCGCGCCTACCACCTGTGGACGGGTCCGCTGTGGGCCGCGCTCGCGCTGCGTCACGAGGCCGTCCCGTCGCTCGTGTGGCCCGAGGACCGGACGTGGTTCCTGGGTGCACCGATCTACACGCGCGAGCTCGCGGTGGGCGGCCCGGCCCACGTCGTCGACGCGCTCCTGGCGGACCCGCGGCTCGCGGCGCGCCGGGCGACGCCGGACGACCTGCTCGACATCGACGACTGACCGATGAGTCCGGGCCGCGGCGCCGGTCGACCTGCTGACCCCTCGACCCCACCGGAGGTACCCATGGCGACCGTCGTCTCCACCCTGTTCATCTCGCTCGACGGCGTGGCCGAGATCGACCCGGAGTGGCACTTCCCCTACTTCGACGACCGCATGGGCGCGGCCGTCGGCGAGGACTACGAGGACGTCGACGTCCTGCTGCTCGGCCGCGTCACGTACGACTCGTTCGCCGGTGCGTGGCCCGAGCGGGAGGCCGCGGGTGGCGAGGACGCGCCGTTCGCCAAGCAGCTCGGTGACGTGCGCAAGCTCGTCGCGACGCGCGGCGAGCAGGACCTGGGCTGGCGCAACGTCGAGCGCACCGCCGACGTCGTCGGCGCGGTCCGGGCGCTGCGCGACGACGCGGCCGTGGGCAAGGTGCTGGTCGCGGGCTCGGTCTCGGTGGTCCGCCAGCTCCTCGACGCGGGCCTCCTCGACGAGCTGCGGCTGCTCGTCCACCCCGTCGCGGCGCGCAAGGGCGAGCGGCTGTTCGCCGAGGCCGACACGTTCCGCCCGTTCGCGCTGCTGCGGTCCGAGGCGCTGCCGACGGGCGTGCTCCGCGTCGTCTACGCGCCGGCCGACCTGCCCGGCGCCGCGACGTACGACGACGCGAAGGACCACCTGCCGGACGCGTGACGCCCGGGGCGCGTGACGTCAGACCCGCAGCAGCGTCGCGGCCAGGTGGCCCGCGTACCCGCCGGGCGTGCGGCCGACTGGCCGGCCGGACGTGCGCACGTCGACCGCGTCCGACGCGACGACGTGCGCACCCGTCACGCGCAGCCGCGCGACGAGGTCGACGTCCTCGTGCTCGCGGGCCGGCAGGAACCCGCCGGCGCGCGCGTACGCGGACGCCCTCACCCCGAGGTTCGCACCGTGCACGTGCCCGTTGGGCAGGCCCGGGACGTGCGTCGCGCGCCACGTCTTCCACTGCGCGTCGCTGAGGTCCGCGGGGTCGGGGTGCACGGTCCCGACGACCACGTCGGCGCCCGCGTCGGCGAGGCGCACGTGCTCGACGAGCCAGTCCGGTCCGACCTGCGAGTCCGCGTCGGTGCAGGCCAGCCACGTGCGCGGGAGGTCGGCGCCGGCGAGCGCGTCGTCGACGCCGGTGCGACGGGCCGTGCCCACGTCACCGGCCTCGAGGTGCAGCGCCCGTACGCCCGCGTCCGCGCCGGCCCGGCGGCGCGCGCGGACGTACCGCGCGACGACGTCCGCGCTCGCGTCCCGGCAGGCGTCGAGCACCACGACGACGTCGACCGTGCAGCCGCCGCGCGCGAGCAGGGCGTCGCGCGCGGTGCCGAGCGCGAGCAGGCACCGCCCGAGCAGCGCCTCCTCGTCGCGCACGGGCACGACGACGGCCACGTGCGTCACGGCCGCGCGCGCGGCGCTCACCGCAGGCCCGTGCGCTCGGCCACCGACCGCGGGTCGCGGCTCCACACGTCGAGCAGCAGGTCGGCCTCGCGGTGCTCGACGAGGTGCGCCAGACCGGCGTCCTGCGCGGCGCGCGCGAGCGCCCGGTGCACGGCGTCCCCGGGCAGCGGGTAGTCCTCGACCGCGTGCCGCCAGTGGCACGCGAGCACCGTCCCGCCGCGCGCCAGACGCGTCAGCAGGTCCGGCAGCGCGTCGGTGAGGTCGGCCCACGACAGGTAGTAGCCGACCTCGGACAGCACGACGAGGTCGAACGGGCCGCCGGGCAGGGCGTCGTCGCCCGAGCCGCCCAGCGCGCCGCGCACGACCCGCGCGTGCGGTGCGTCCGCGAGGCGCTCGCGCGCGCGGTCCAGGGCCGCGTCCGCGACGTCCGTGCCCGTCAGCTCGTCGCACCGGGCGGCGAGCTCGGCCGTCAGGACGCCGATGGCGCACCCGACCTCCAGGGCGCGGGCGTAGCGGGCGTCGGGCAGCGCCGCGAGGGTCAGCGCACGCTTGCGCGCCTCGTACGGGCGGTCGGTGAAGCCCCACGGGTCGGCGTGCCGCGCGTACGTCGCGTCGAAGTACGCGGCGGGCAGCGTCGCGCGCGCACCCGGCCCGGGCCGCGCGGGCTCGTGCACGACGAACGGCTCGACGTCCCGGTCGAACCCGCGCAGGAACCGCGGGTGCAGCACGGGCGCGTCCGCGGGGTGGTCCGACAGCGGCTGCACCTGCGACGTGTGCGCCGCGACCGCACGCTGCTTGAGCACGACGGCGTGGTCGGACAGCGGCAGTGCGCGCAGGTCGTCCCACGGCACCGCGGGGTGCTCGGGCGTCGCCCAGTGCCACAGCCACAGGGGGGCCTCGGCCAGCGTGCACCCCAGCTCGTCGGCGAGCTCGGCGCACACCTCGGCCAGCACCCGGTGGTCGCGGTGGCCGTCGCCGCGCCACGTCGTGACGAGCGTCCCGACGGGCGCCCCGGCGGTCAGGACCGCGCGCAGGTCGGCCGCGACCCGGTCGCGGACCTCCCGCAGCCCGCCGTCCGGGTGGCCCAGGAGCGTCACGCCCGACGCGGGCGACAGGATCTCGAC
Source organism: Cellulomonas avistercoris (assembly GCF_014836445.1). Classification (GTDB taxonomy): domain Bacteria; phylum Actinomycetota; class Actinomycetes; order Actinomycetales; family Cellulomonadaceae; genus Cellulomonas; species Cellulomonas avistercoris. The sequence continues at coordinate 383,877 of NZ_JACSQV010000002.1, read as the reverse complement.
GGCGTGCCGGACCTCGTCGACGCGGCGACGCGCGAGGGCGGTCGGGTCGAGCGTCGGCGAGCCCGGGTGCGACGCGGCGCCGTCGGACACCACGACCACGTCCGCCGGACGGCCCGCGGCGGCGAGCTCGGCCAGCAGGCCACCGGCGGTCAGCGTCTCGTCGTCCGGGTGCGCGGCGACGACGACCGTGCGACCCGCGCGCGGCAGCGGCCACGGCGGCGCGGCTGCGAGGCGTGCGTCCCACACGTCCGGCGGCGTGCCGGCGGCCCGGCCGTCGAAGCTCACCACGGCGCCACGTCGCGGCCCGCGAGCGCCGCCCCCAGCGCGGCCTCGTCGCGTTCGGCGTGGTGCTGGCGCACGTAGACCTGCAGGTCCGCGACGCGCTTGGCGTGCTCGGCGTCGAGCGCGAGCGGTGCCGGGCCCAGCGCGTGGCCGACGCGCGCGAGCACGTCCTCGCACGCCCGGGCGACGCTCGCGCGCACCCGCCGGGCGACCACGGACCCGCTCACGCCCGCGTCCAGGTCGCCGTCCACGACGCGCGCGGCCTCCTCGAGCGCGCGGCGCGCGTCCTGCAGGGACGCGTCGACCGCACCGAGGTGCATCGCGACGAGCCGGTCGTCCGTGGCCGTCGCGCGCTGCCAGAGCGTGCGCGCCAGGCCCACCGCGCCGCCGTACCAGCACGCGGCCACGCCGATGCCGCCCCACCAGAACCCCGGCCGGGCCAGGTACCAGCCGGGCCCGCCGACGGGTGCGGCAGGGACGTCGTCGAACGCGACGGGCGTCGAGGGGATCTCCGTGAGCCCGCGTGACGCCCACGGCTGGTCGACGGGCGCGACGCCCGGGTCCGTCAGGGCGACCGCGAACAGCGCACGCTCACCGTCGGGCAGGTGGGCGGTCACGAGCGCGGCGTCCAGGCGGTCCGCGAGCGAGCACCACGGCTTGGTGCCGGTGAGGCGCCAGACGTCACCGTGCGGCACGGCGTCGAGCCGGACGCCCGGACCCTCGGCCGCGAACACGCCCCACGTGCGGTCGCCGTCGGCCGGCAGCCCGGCCTGCTCGCGGATCGCGAGGGCGTCGAGGTGCGGCTCGACGGCACGCGCGACGCCCAGGTCGTGCGCGCCGAGCGTCGCGAGCAGCGACCACAGGCGCAGGGTCGCGCCGGTGCCGGGACGCAGGTCGGCGGGCCAGCCACGGACGGCGGTGAGAGCGTCGTCGGGGTCGGCCGGCAGGCCGTCCGGCAGCCACGGCGTGCGCGTGCCGAGCCGGACGGGGGAGCGGGTGCGGGGCACGGACGTCCTCGGGTGGGGCGACGGGGGCCAGTCGATCATCACCGCGGGCGCCCCCGGCGGCGACCGGAACGAGCCGGCCGACGTGCGGGACGCGCGACGGCCGGGGTGCGACGCGGGACGTGCGGGGTGACGCCGGGGCCGGGCGGTGGGTCTGGTGCCGGCGTCCGGTCCGTCACAGGATGGGGGGTATGGGCGAGCCGGGGGCAGGCCAGGAGCACGTCGTCGTGATCGGAGCCGGCATCGCCGGCGTCCTGACCGCGGCAGCGCTGGCCCACGACGGACGGACCGTCACCGTGCTCGACCGCGACGACCTGCCCGACGAGCCGGCCCCGCGCCCCGGCGTCCCGCAGGGACGTCAGCCGCACCTGCTGCTGCGCCGCGGGCTGCTCGCGATCGAGGAGCTGCTGCCGGGCTTCGGCGACGAGCTGCGCGCCGCGGGTGCCGTCCCCGTCGACACCGGCGACCTCGCGTGGCTCGGTGCGGCGGGCTGGTCGCCGCCCTCGCGCCAGCTCGAGGTGCTGCTCGCGACGCGCCCGCTCCTCGAGCACCTCCTGCGGCAGCGCGTCCTGACGTCGCCGGGCGTGCGCGTCGTCGGCAGCCGACGCGTCTGCGGGCTGCGGCGCGGTGGGCCGGGGGAGCCGCGCTGGTGGGTGGACGCCGCCCCGGCCGGGTGGTCGGACGGGCCTGCCGCGGCGGGCGCCGACGCGGCACCCGAGGCGTGGCCCGCCGACCTCGTGGTCGACGCGTCCGGCCGCGCGTCGCGGCTGCCCACCTGGTTGGCAGCGCTCGGGGTGCCCCCGGCGGACGTCGAGGAGCTCGACGCGCACGTCGGCTACGCGACCGTGCGCGTCCGGCCGCCCGCCGGCGGGGTCGGGTCCGCGGGCGTCGTCGTGCTGCCCGGGCGCACCGGCGGCGGCGGCCTCGCGCTGCCCACCGAGACCGGCTGGTGGACGGTCAGCGGTGTCGGTGCGGGCGACCACCGGCCGCCGCGCGACCTGCCCGGGCTGCGCGCCTACCTCGCCGGCGCGCGGGACGACGCCCTCGCGCGCGTCGCCGCCGCCGGGCCGCTCGACGGGGACGTCGCGACGCACCGCCAGACCGGCAACCGCCGCCACCGGTACGACCGCGTGCCGGGGTGGCCCGACGGGCTGCTCGTCGTCGGCGACGCGCTGTGCGCGTTCAACCCGGTCTACGGGCAGGGCATCACCGTCGCCGCGCTGGACGCTCTCGCGCTGCGTCGCGCCGACGCGCAGGGGCGGCTGACCGGCCCGGGCGGTGCGGCGCGCGGCGTGCGCGCGTGCGCGCGGCTGGCCGAGGTGCCCTGGCAGATGGCGACGAGCGCCGACCGCGCGCTCGCCGGGCTGCCGGCGTCGCGGGCGCCCATGTCGGTGCTCGCCGGGCGGTGGATCGCGGAGCTGGAGCGCATGAGCACGCACGGCGACACCGTCGCGCAGGCCGCGCTGTCGCGGATCTACCAGCTCGTCGCGCCACCGACGAGCATGTTCCACCCGCGGCTCGTCGCCCGCTGGCTGCGCACGCGTGCCCGCGGGTACGGCCCGCCGGTGCCGCGGCCCCCGGTGCTGCCCGACGTGCTGCCGGACGTCGTGCCGGACGGGGTCGGTGGGGGGAGGTAGCGTCGTGACCCGTGGAGCTCCGGGTCGCTGCGTACGCCGTCGTCGTCGACCAGGGGCGTCTGCTGCTCGCCCACTGGGCGGAGGGCGGCCGGTCGGGGTGGACCATGCCCGGGGGTGGCATCGAGCCCGGTGAGCACCCCGAGCGCGCCGCGGTGCGCGAGGTCCGCGAGGAGACCGGCTACGACGTCGAGGTCGATGCCCTGCTGGGCGTCGACTCGCTCGTCGTGCCGGGTGAGGGGCGCATCGTCCCCGGCCCCGACCTGCAGGCGCTGCGGATCGTCTACCGCGCGCACGTCGTCGGCGGCGAGCTGGCCGACGAGGTCGACGGCTCCACGGACCAGGCGGCCTGGGTGCCCCTCGACGAGGTGGACGACCTGCAGCACGTCGGCCTGGTCGACGTCGCGCGCCGGTTCGCCGGGCTGGCCGTGCGGGACTGACGTGCCGTCGTACCGCGTGACGGCGTCCGTCGGGCTGCTGCGTCCCGGGACGGCGGCCCCCGACGTGCTCCCCGAGGCGGTGGCCGCGGCCCGCGCGCTGACCACGGTCGAGGCGTTCGACGTCGGCGTGGTCCGGGGCCGCGCACGCGTCACCGTGCGGTTCGAGGCGGCGGACGACACGGTCGCGCGGCGCATCGGGTGGGCCGTGATCGAGCGCCTCGACGAGCTCGCCGAGACGACCGACGGCCACCTGACGCGCCGCTACGGCAACCGGTGGTACCCGGCAGGCGCCCGCCGCCGCCAGGACTGACCTGCGACCGGATCGCTCTCTCGCACCACATGGGGGGTGACCCTCGTCCTCCTGGGGGTGAGAGAGCGATCCAGTTCTGCGCTCCGGTGGGGAGAGCGACCCGGTGCGCGTCGGGCGGGTCGGGGGCGCCGCGGCGCGACGCGCGGCAGGCTGGGGCGGTGACCTCCCTGGACGACGTCGTCGACGAGCTCTACGGCGGGACGCTCGACGACTTCGTCGCGCGCCGTGACGCCGCCGTGCGCGCCGCCAAGGCGGCCAAGGACAGGGAGGTCGCCGGGCGGATCGCGTCGCTGCGCAAGCCGACGGTGGCCGCGTGGGCCGTGAACGTGCTGGTCCGGGACGACCCCTCGCTCGCCGACGCGCTGCGCGACCTCGGCGAGGGCATGCGGGACGCCGAGCGGACCCTCGACGGGCCGGCCCTGCGTGAGCTCGGCAAGCAGCGTCGGGCGCTCGTCTCCGGGCTCGTCGCCCGCGCGCGACGGCTCGCGGCCGACGGCGGCCAGAAGCTGTCGACGGCCGCGGCCCAGGAGGTCGAGCACACGCTGACGGCCGCGCTCGCGGACCCGGGCGTCGCCGACGCGGTCGCGGCCGGCACGCTCACGCACGGCACCGAGCACGTCGGGTTCGGTGCCGCACCCGCCGTCCCGGACGACCGTGAGGCGGTGCTGCCGGAATCCGGCGGCAACGCTGCACGGTCCACGGGGCGCGAGGAGCGCGCGTCCGGACGGGGAGGCGCGGGCGGGGCGGCTGCGCGACCGCGTGCGCGGGACGGCGGCCCGGAGCGGGCGCACCGCACGGCCCGCACGTCGGACGGCGCGTCGGACGGGGCCTCGGCCGCGCAGACGCGTGAGCACGAACGCCGAGAGAAGGAGCGCGAGCGCCTGCGCCGCCGCCACGAGCAGGCCGTCGCCGCACGTGAGGCGGCGGAGGCCGACCTCGAGCGGGCGCGCACGCGCCACGAGGACACCGCGGCGGCCGAGCAGCAGGCGGTCGCCGCGCTCGAGGACGCGGAGACGACGTCCGCGCAGGCGTACGCCGCCGAGGAGGAGCTCGTCCGGGCGCTGGCCGACGTGCGTCGTCGGCTGGCCGACGCCCGCGCCGCCCTGCCCCGGGTCGACGAGACGCTCGTTGCCGCACGCGCTCGTGCCCGTGAGCACGAGAAGGCGGTCCGCGCCGCCGCGCGCGAGCTCGATCGCGCGACGAAGGCCGCCGACCGCGCGCGTGACCAGGAGCGACGCGCGTCCGACGAGCTGCCCTGAGCGTCGCCCGCTCCACCCGCCGGCGCCCACGGGCGTCCGGACGCCCCTGGTCCGCGCCTCGCACCGGGCCGGAGGTCCCGCGGCCGCCCGCGGTGTCCGGTCATGATGTCCCCGTGCCGACAGAACCCGACGACGACGAGCTCGAGCTGATCCGCCGCTCGGGGGCGGTGCTGCGCGTCGGGCGGCTCAGCCTCGCGGCCGGGACGGGGTCGTACCGCGTGAAGGCGTCGATGGCGCGCGTCGCGCGGGCCCTCGGCATCGACCGGCACCAGGCGCACGTCACGCTCACCGAGATCACGACGACCTCGCACCGTGGCCGGTCCTTCCGCACCGAGGTCACCGAGGTCCGCACGGTGGGCGTCAACACCGACCGGCTGGCGGAGCTGGAGCTGTTGGCCCAGCGCGTCGAGGCGCGTGCTCCCGTCACGGTCGACGACCTCACCACCGAGATCGACCGGATCGCCGCCAAGCCGCCGCTGTATCCCGTCGCGCTCAACGCGCTGTGGGCCGCGATCGCGTGCGCGGCCTTCGCGTTCCTCAACAACGGGGGCCCGATCGAGGTCGCGGGGGCGTTCGTCGGTGCGGCGCTCGGCCAGGCGCTGCGCCGGGTCATGCTGCACCGCGGTTTCAACCAGTTCGGCGTCACCATGCTGGCCGCGACCCTCGCGAGCCTGTCCTACCTGGGCTTCGTGCAGGCCCTGCACGCGCTGGGACTGACGGGCGGCCTCCACGAGGCCGGGTACGTGGCCGCCGCGCTGTTCCTCGTCCCCGGGTTCCCGCTGGCCACGGGTGCGCTCGACCTGGCCCGGCTCGACTTCTCGGCCGGCGTCGCGCGCCTGACCTGGGCGCTCATGATCTTCGTGTCGGCCGCGTTTGCGGTGTGGGCCGTGTCGATCGTCGTCGGGCTCAGCCCGGACCCGCCGCGTGAGCTCGCGCTGGACCCCGGGGTGATGACGGCGCTGCGGCTGCTGGCCTCGTTCGTCGGTGTCCTGGGGTTCGCGCTCATGTTCAACAGCCCGTGGCGCATGGCGCTGGTCGCCGCGAGCGTCGCGACGCTGCCCAACCTGCTGCGGATCGAGGCGGTCCTCGTGCTCGACTGGCCGCCGCAGGCGGCCGCCGCGTGCGCCGCCTTCCTCGTGGGGATCCTCGCCGCGTTCATCGCGCCGCGCCTCAACATCCCGCGCATCACGGTGTCCGTGCCGGCAGTGACGATCATGGTCCCCGGCGTGCCCGCGTACCGGGCCGTGTACTACCTCAGCAACGGTGACGTGACGCAGGCGCTGACCTACGGGGTGTCCGCGGCGCTGGTCGTCACGGCGCTCGCGGTGGGGCTCGCGGTGGCGCGCATGTGCACCGACCGCGAGTGGGGCTTCGAGCACTGACCTCACCTTTTGGTCGCAGGACGGGCGCCCGGTACCCTGTGCAACGTCCTGGAGACGTCGCATAGCCAGGTCTAGTGCGCGGCCCTGCTAAGGCCGTGAAGGGGTCAACCCTTCCGTGGGTTCAAATCCCACCGTCTCCGCAGCACGAAGGCCCGGTCCACGCGGACCGGGCCTTCGTCGTTCCCGGCCGCAGCGGCTCACAGCCGCAGGAGCCCCGCCGCCGTCGGCGCGAACCCGCACGCACGGTAGAACCCCTCGAGGTGCGGCTCGAAGTCGACGTGCAGCCACGCGCACCCCGCGGCGCGCACTTCCACGACGAGCCGTTCCACGAGCCGTCGCCCGGTCCCGACGCCCTGGTGCGCGGGGTCGACGACGGCGTCCAGCAGGAACGCGTGCGCGCCGCCGTCCCAGCAGGCGTGGACGAAGCCGACGAGCGCGTCGTCCGCGAAGGCCCCCACCCACGTCACGCTGTGGCGGTCGAGGCGCGCGGCCCACGGCGTGACGTCCTCGGGAACGGCGGCGCCGAACGCGCGGGCGTGCAGGGCGGTCAGGGCGGCGTCGTCCACGTCGAAGCGGACGCGCAGGTCGGCAGGCGGCACGGGGCCAGCGTCGCAGGGTCCCGCCCGCGCGGGGCCCGCCGCACCGACGGGACGTCCGCTTCGCCCCGTTGCGTCCGGACTGCTCTGCCGACATGCTCGTCGCACGTCGACGAGGACAGGGGGTCGCGATGCGTGGCATGCGTCAGGTCGTGCAGGTCGTGGTGGGTGCGCTCGCGGTCGCGGGTCTGACGGTGGTGGCGTCGCCACCGGCCCTCGGCGCCACGGTGCCCAGCGGGTTCACGGACGCACTCGTCGCGGACGTCGACAACCCGACGGCGATCGCGTTCACCGCGGACGGGCGCATGCTCGTGGCGCAGCAGGCGGGGCGGCTGCGCGTGCGCACCGCGGCCGGCACGCTGCTCTCGACCCCCGCCCTGGACCTGACGGGCCGGCTGTGCACCAACGCGGAGCGCGGCCTGCTCGGCGTCGCGGTCGACCCCGACCCCGCGACCCGCGCGATCTACGTGTTCTACACGGCGCGCGGCACGAGCACGTCGTGCCCGACGAGCCAGCGCGCCAACCCCGCAGGTGCCCCGACCAACCGCGTCTCACGCTTCGTGCTCGGCGACGACAACACCGTGGACCTGGCGAGCGAGACGATCCTGCTCGACGGCATCTACTCCTCCGAGGGCAACCACAACGCCGGTGACCTGCACGTCGGCAAGGACGGCTACCTGTACGTCACGACGGGCGACGGCGGCTGCGACTACGCGGGCGACAGTGGCTGCGCGGGCAGCAACGACGCGTCGCGCGACCGCAACGTGCTCAACGGCAAGGTGCTGCGCGTGGTCCGGACCACGGGTGCCCCGGCGCCCGGCAACCCGTTCACGGGGTCCGGGACAGCGAGCTGCCGGCTGGCCCCGGCCCCCGCGGGGACCATCTGCCAGGAGACCTTCGCGTGGGGTCTGCGCAACCCGTTCCGGTTCGCGTTCGACCCCGACGCCGCGGGCACCGTGTTCCACGTCAACGACGTGGGCCAGAACGCGTGGGAGGAGATCGACCTCGGGACCGCCGGTGCGGACTACGGCTGGCCGGTGCGCGAGGGGCACTGCGCACAGACGGGGTCCGCGTCGAGCTGCGGCGCGCCGCTGCCGGCGGGCATGACCGACCCGATCCACGACTACACGCGCTCGACCGGCTGCGGCTCGATCACGGGAGGGGCGTTCGTGCCGCACGGGGTGTGGCCGGCCGCGTACGACGACGCCTACCTGTTCGCCGACTACGTGTGCGGCCGGATCATGATGCTGTCGGACGGCACGCGCACCAACCTCGCGACGGGCCTCGGCGGGGCCGTCCACCTCGAGTTCGGTCCGTACGCCGGTAGCCAGGCGCTGTACTACACGACGTACGCGAACGGCGGCGAGGTGCGGCGCATCGCCTACACGGGCACCGAGAACCGGCCGCCGACGGCAGTGGTGACCGCGAGCCCGGCGACCGGCGCGGCGCCGCTGGCCACGACGCTCGACGGCTCCGGCAGCGCCGACCCCGACGGCGGCGCGCTGACGTACCTGTGGAGCTTCGGCGACGGCGCTGCCGACGCGACCACGACGACCCCGACCGTCCGGCACACGTACGCCGCCGGGTCGTGGACCGCGACGCTGCGGGTCCGTGACGCGGCGGGCGCGACGTCGTCCCCGGTCACCGTCCGCATCAGCTCGGGCAACACCGCACCCGTCGTGACGCTCACGTCGCCCGCGGCGGGGGCCACGTTCACGGTCGGCGACACGATCCGCCTGACGGGCTCGGCGACCGACGCGCAGGACGGCACGCTGCCCGGCGCGAGCCTGAGCTGGACCGTCGTGCGCGTCCACGACGCGCACACCCACCCGTTCCTGGGCCCGGTCACCGGGACGGGCACGAGCTTCACGGCTCCGGGCCCCGAGGACCTCGCCGCGGCCGCCAACAGCTACCTGCGCGTCAGCCTCACCGCGACCGACGCGCAGGGCGTCGAGACGACCGTGACGCGCGACCTGCAGCCGCGCAAGGTCGCCGTCACGCTGGGCACCTCGCCCGCGGGCCGCACGCTGACCGTCAACGGCGAGACGGTCACCGGCCCGACGACCGTGACGTCGTGGGCGGGCCTCGACCTGCAGCTCGCCGTGCCCGCGCAGTCCGACGCGCAGGGCGTCGCCTACGTCCTCGACCGGTGGTCCGACGGCTCGACGTCCGCGACCCGGACGTGGCGGACCCCCGCGAGCGCGGCGACCCTCACGGCGACGCTCACGGCGTCGTCGACCCAGCGCGGGCTGCGCGGCACGTACTTCGACAACAGCGACCTCACCGGCACGAGCGTCACGCGCATCGACCCCACCGTGGCCTTCCGGTGGGGTGCCGGCGCCCCCGTCGCCGGTATCGGGGCCGACACCTTCTCGGTGCGGTGGACGGGCTCGATCGTGCCGCGCTACTCGCAGATGTACAGGTTCGCGACCACCAGCGACGACGGTGTGCGCCTCTGGGTCGACGGCAGGCTCGTCATCAACCAGTGGACCGCCCACGCGGAGCGCGTCGACACCGGGACGGTCGTGCTGACGGCCGGGCAGGCGGTGCCGATCCGCCTCGAGTACTACGAGAACCAGGGCGACGCGACGATCCAGCTGCGCTGGTGGAGCGAGTCGCAGGCATGGCAGGTCGTCCCGGCGGAGCGGCTGCGCCCGAGCTAGGTCACCTCGGTGCGGGCCGCGTGCGGCTCGTGCGTCAGGTGGGACAGGTCGACGTCCCACGTGCCGTCGCGCGCGACCCGCCAGGTGCCCGTGTCGAGCATGTCGTGCCAGCGCGCGATGCGCTGGGGGAGCGTGGAGTGCGCGACGAGCAGCGGGTCGGCCTGCGGGTCGTGCCGGAACGTGTCCGGGCCGGGGCGTGACCCGTCGAGGACGAGCGGCGTGGCGTGCCCGTGCACCGCGACGACCCAGTGCGGCTGCCACGCGGTGACCGGGGCCGTCCCGGCACGCTCCTCGGCCCGCGCCGCCGAGAGGTACTCGCGCGACCGGCGCAGGCTCTCGTCGAGCGACGCGAACTCCTGCCCGGGTGCGAGGTGGGCCGGTGCGCGGCCTGGTCGCGCTCCCACACCGTCGCGCCAGGTCCAGAGCGCGGCGACCTCCTCGGTCAGGTCGTACCCGTGGCGGTGCGCGAGCTGGTCGGCCTCGGTCCACGTGAGGCCGGTCCGCAGGCGGGTGACGACTACCGCACCCAGCCCGACGAGCCGGGCAGCCCACCCGTGCAGCGCGTCGTGCACCTCGCGGGCGCTCACCGGGCCGCCGCCGGGGCTGTCACAGCCGGCGCGCCCGTGGGTGCGCTCGCCCCGGCGGTGACGGCGTCGCCGCGGTCGTGACGACCGACCACCGTGCCCTCCTTCATGCGCATGACGTGTGGGAACGCCTCGGGACCCGCGGCGGGCCGTCACCGTGACACACATGTGCACTCGTCGGCCCGCTCGTCGTGACATGCCACCCGGTCGGCCGATCGTCAGCGGGTGAAACGCCGCCCGATCGGCCCCGTACCAGCCGGTACGGCGGGGGCCGACGTGCGGCGCCCGCACCGGGTGTGGGCCACGCCGCACGGTTCGCGTTTTGGGTCCGGGCGCTGTGCCTGTATCGTTCTGGACGGCCCGCAAGGGTCGTGCGCCCGTAGCTCAATGGATAGAGCATCTGACTACGGATCAGAAGGTTGGGGGTTCGAGTCCCTTCGGGCGCGCAGCAGTGACGAAGGCCCCCCCCCCGGGGGG
>NZ_JACSQV010000002.1:362493-373236 GCF_014836445.1 Cellulomonas avistercoris | reverse complement strand
GCCCGGCACCGGTGGTGCCGGGCCTTCGTCGTCCCACCCGTCGCCGTCGTCGGACGCCGTCCGGCGAGGACTGCTCGACGGCGCGGACTACTCGACCCGGACGCCCCGTCCGTCGAGCTCGACCGCGAGTCCCGCGGCGTCCGGCGCCTCCTGCGGGATCTCGACGACGCTCGTCGTGGGCACCATGTCCATGGTGCAGACGCCGTCGTAGGCCGTGGGGTCGCTCAGGGTGATGCGCAGCACCTGGGCGGCCTCGTCCCACGCGATGTCCGTGGGCACGACGGGGCACGTGCTGCTGCCGAACGTGACGACCTGGACGTGGCGCGCGTCGTCGCCCACGACCACGACCGTCTCCTCGCCCGACACGCCGTCGGGTGCGCCGGGGAACGTCGTCTCGGCGACGGACGGGACCGCGTCGCGCGACGTGGCCTGCGGCGTGGGGTCGGCGGCGGTCGAGGACGCGCTGCCGTCCGGCCCGGTGCTGCCTGCCGGGTCGGCGCTGCCGCCGCACCCGACGAGGAGCACCGCGAGCACCGCCACGGTGACGGCGGTGGTGGGGATGGTCCGGCGCCTGCTCGTCATGGGTTCCGCCTTCCGCTGCTGGTCACGCCCCCGGCGACCGTGCCCCCAGCATGGCGCGGTCCGACGGCGGGTGCGCGCGGACGGCGGGCCGCCGCCCCGCGCTGGCCCCCCGCCCCGCCGGCCCCCCGCCGGAAGTGGTCGCACATGTGACCACTTGGCGCCGAGCACCACCCGGATCCGACCACTTCGCGCCCCGGGCCTCCCGGAGGCCGCTGAGCCGGGGTAGGCAGTGACACCCGGGGGCGTGCGGGAGCAGACTGTCCGCGTCGTGATCGCCCGGCCCGGAGGTCCGTGTGGCACCAGACGCAGCACCCCGACCCGCAGCACCCCGACCGGCGTTGCTCACCGTCGACGACGACGCCGCCGTCTCGCGCGCCGTGGCACGTGACCTGCGCCGCCGGTACGGCGCGCAGTACCGCGTGGTGCGCGCCGAGTCCGGGCCCGAGGCGCTCGACGTCTGCCGCGAGCTCAAGCTCCGCGGCGAGCAGGTGGCGGTGCTGCTGGCCGACCACCGCATGCCCGGCATGAGCGGCATCGAGTTCCTCGAGCAGGCGATGGACCTGTTCCCGGCGGCGCGCCGCGTGCTCCTGACCGCGTACGCGGACACCGACGCGGCCATCGACGCCGTGAACGTCGTCGACCTCGACCACTACCTGCTCAAGCCGTGGGACCCGCCGGAGGAGAAGCTGTACCCGGTGGTCGACGCGCAGCTCGACGCGTGGCGGGCCACCGCGCCGTCGACCGTGCACGGGCCCAAGGTGGTGGGGCACCGGTGGTCGGCGCGCTCGTCGCAGGTGCGCGAGTTCCTGGCCCGCAACCAGGTGCCGTACCGGTGGTTCGCGTCGGACTCGCCGGAGGGCACGCGCCTGCTGGAGGCCGCGGGCGTCGACGCCGAGCGCCTGCCCGTCGTCGTGACGACCGACGGCGAGGTCCTCGTCGAGCCCGACGACGCGACGATCGCCGCGCGCGTCGGCCTCGAGGTGCAGCCGGCCGAGGACTTCTACGACCTCGTGGTCGTCGGCGGCGGGCCCGCGGGCCTCAGCGCAGCGCTGTACGGCGCGTCCGAGGGGCTGCGCACCGCGCTCGTGGAGCGCACCGCGACGGGTGGGCAGGCGGGGCAGAGCTCGCGCATCGAGAACTACCTGGGCTTCCCCGACGGCGTCTCCGGCGCCCAGCTGACCGACCGCGCGCGGCGCCAGGCGCAGCGCTTCGGCGCCGAGATCGTCATGACGCGCGACGCGTGCGGGCTCGACGTCAACGGGTCCGCGCGGGCCGTGCGGTTCGCCGACGGCAGCACGCTCGCGGCGCACTGCGTGATCCTGGCCAACGGCGTGTCGTACCGCGAGCTCGCCGGGCCGGGGCTCGGCACGCTCACGGGCCGCGGCGTCTTCTACGGCTCGGCGCTCACCGAGGCGCCCGCGTGCCGCGACCACGACGTGCACGTGGTCGGCGGCGCCAACTCCGCAGGTCAGGCCGCCATGTACCTCGCCCGCGACGCACGGTCGGTGACGCTCGTGGTCCGCTCCGACGACCTGCGCCGCTCGATGTCGCACTACCTCGTGGAGCAGGTCGAGGCCCACCCGCGCATCCGCGTGCTGACGTGCACCGAGGTGGTCGAGGCGCTGGGCGACGAGCACCTCGAGCAGGTCGTGCTGCGCCGCACCGACACGGGCGACAAGGAGACGGTCGCCACCGGGTGGCTGTTCGTCTTCATCGGTGCCGCGCCGCTGACCGGGTGGCTCGACGGCACGGTGCACCGCGACGCGCGCGGGTTCGTGCAGTCCGGGCCGGACCTGCTCAGCGACGGGCGCCCGCCGGCCGGGTGGCCGCTCGACCGCCCGCCCTACCACCTCGAGACGAGCGTCCCGGGGGTGTTCGCGGCCGGCGACGTGCGCGCCGAGTCCGCCAAGCGCGTCGCGTCCGCCGTGGGCGAGGGCGCGATGGCCGTCATGCTCGTCCACCGCTACCTGGAGCAGCTGTGAGCACACCTGCCGACACCCCCGAGCCGCGTCCGGAGGGTCCCGAGCGCCCCGCCGACGCGCTGCCCTGCGACATCGAGGAGCTGCGCACGCTGTTCCTCTTCGAGCAGCTCGACGACGACCAGTTGCGCTGGCTGTGCCGCCACGGGCACGTCGAGCACCGCGAGCCCGGGCCCCTGTACGTCGAGGGTGAGCCCGCGGACTGGTTCTGGGTGCTGCTGGACGGCACCGTCGCGCTGTCGCGGCGCGTCGGGACGGACGACGTCGAGGTGTCGCGCACGTCGCAGCGGGGCGTCTACGGCGGTGCGACGTCCGCGTACCTGGGCGACCGCACGCCGCAGCGCTACCCGCACACGATGCGCGTGCTGGCGCCGTCGCGGTTCTACGCGCTCCCGGCCACGGACTTCGCCGAGCTCATGACGGCGTGGTTCCCCATGGCGGTGCACCTGCTGGAGGGGCTGTTCGTCGGGCAGCGCGCGACGCAGCAGGCGGTCGGGCAGCGCGAGCGGCTGCTCGCGCTCGGTGCGCTGTCGGCCGGGCTGACGCACGAGCTCAACAACCCCGCGGCCGCCGCGAACCGGGCGACCGCGGCGCTGCGCGAGCGCGTCGCCGGCATGCGTCACAAGCTCGCGATGATCGCCGACGGCCCGTACGACGCGACGACGCTCGGGACGCTCGTCGACCTGCAGGAGCAGGCGGTCGAGTCGCTGGCCAAGTCCCGCGCCCCCGGTGCGCCGACGCCGCCGACCGCGCTCGAGCGGACCGACGCCGAGGACGCGGTCGCGGACTGGCTCGACGGGCACGGGATCGTCGGCGGCTGGGACCTGGCACCGACGTTCGTGACGGCCCGGCTGGACCCGCCGTGGCTCGACCGCGTCGCGGACGCCGTCGCGCCCGGCATCCTCGAGGGTGCGGTCCGGTGGCTGTCGTACGCGCTGGAGACCGAGCAGCTCATGAACGACGTCGAGGACGCGACGTCGCGCATCTCCTCCCTCGTCGGCGCGGCCAAGCAGTACTCGCAGATCGGCCGGGCGCCCGACCAGACGCTCGACGTGCACGAGCTGCTCGACTCGACGCTGACGATGCTGGAGCGGCGGCTCGACGGCGTCGAGGTGGTGCGCGCCTACGACCGCACGCTGCCACCCGTGCACGTGTACGGCGCCGAGCTCAACCAGGTGTGGACCAACCTCGTCGACAACGCCGCGCAGGCCATGGAGGGGCACGGCACGCTGACCGTCACGACGCGGCGCGTCGACGACTGGCTCGAGGTCGAGGTCGCCGACACGGGCCCCGGCATCCCGTCCGACGTCCTGGACCGCGTGTTCGAGCCGTTCTTCACGACCAAGCCGGTCGGGTCGGGCACCGGGCTGGGCCTCGACATCGCGTGGCGCATCGTCGTCACCAAGCACCACGGCGACCTGTCCGTGCGCTCGACGCCGGGGGACACCCGGTTCCTCGTCCGTCTGCCCTACGCCCCGGCTGCGGCCGGCGACCCGGAGGTGACCGCGTGACCGCGATCGACACGAGCGTCCCGCCCAGCGGCCCCGGCTGCGTCGAGTGCGACGCCACGGGCAGCTGGTGGTTCCACCTGCGCCGCTGCGCGACGTGCGGGCACGTCGGCTGCTGCGACTCCTCGCCGTCGCAGCACGCGACCGCGCACTGGCGCGCGACGGGGCACCCGCTGGTGCGCAGCTACGAGCCCGGTGAGGACTGGTGGTGGGACTACGCGCAGGAGGCGTACGGCGACGGCCCGGAGCTGGCTCCGCCGCTGGCGCACCCGGCCGCGCAGCCGGCACCCGGTCCGGCGGACCGGGTGCCCGCCGACTGGCGGCAGCACCTGCACACCTGACGTCACCGTCGCGGCGTCGCGTCCGCGGGCGGGTACGAGGGCGCGGGCCGACCGCCGTCCGCACCCCGGCGACCGGCTCGCAGCACCGGTCGTTCCACCAGCCACCAGCTCGCGGTGGCCGCCAGCACCGTCGCGGGCAGCGCGACCAGCGCGGCGGCGTCGCCGAGCGCGGGGCGCAGCCAGAGGGTCAGCGGGTAGTTCCACAGGTAGGCGGCGTAGGAGACGGTGCCGAGCGCGACGAGCGGCCGCCACCGGTGCCGCACGACGACGTGCCGCCGCCCGGCCTGCACGAGCACGACGGTCGCGACGGCGACGGCGGGCCCGGCGAGCAGGTACGTGGCGGCGTGGCCGCGCAGGTCCGTGACGGTCAGGGCGGCGAGCAGCGTGACGGCGGCGGTCACCGCGTGCGGCCCCGACGCGCCCGGCGGCCACCGGTCCTGCGTGACCCGCGACGCGGCGCCGACCACGAAGCAGCCGAGCCACGACGTCGCCAGCGGGTACGCCGCGTCGGGGTCCGCGCGGAACCACACGACCGTCAGCACGCACAGCAGCGCGGCCACCACGCCCGCGAGGACGAGCCCGGTGCGCAGCCGCCGCACCCGCACCGCGAGCAGCACCACCAGCGGCCACACCAGGTAGAACTGCTCCTCGGTGGCCAGCGTCCACAGGTGGTAGACCGCCGGGCTCACCCCCACGAGCCCGACGTACGGGATGTTCGCCGTGTACGTCAACGACACCGCCACGGTCCGGCCGAGCGTCCCCGCGTCCCCCAGCGGGTCCAGGGTCAGCGTCACCACGGTGAACCCGACGACGAGCAGGACCAGCGCCGGCACCAGCCGTCGCAGGCGGCGCCACCAGAAGCGGCGCAGGTCGAGCCTGCCGGTCGCCTCCGCCTCGTCCACCAGCAGCCCGGTGATGAGGTGCCCGGACAGCGCGAAGAACATGACGACGCCGACGACCCCCGCGCCGGGGAACACCTCGGGCCAGGCGTGCCGCAGCATGACGAGCGCGATCGCGACGCCCCGCAGCGCGTCCCACGCGCCGACGCGGGCCGTCACGACGTGCGCGACGCGTGCCGCACCCGGGCCTCGGCCACCAGCTCGGCCACCAGCGCGGGGTAGGTCATGCCGACGGCGGCGAACATCTGCGGCACCTGCGAGTGCGCCGTGAGGCCCGGCATCGTGTTGACCTCGTTGAGCACCGGGCCGTCGGCGGTGAGGAAGAAGTCCACGCGCGCGACGCCCTCGCAGCCGAGGGCGTCGACGACCGCGCGCGCATCCGCTGCGAGGCGGTCGGCGTCCGCCGGGTCGAGCGCCGCGGGGACGACGAACCGCGCGCTGCCGTCGTACTTCGTGGCGGTGTCGAAGACCGCGCCGGCGTGCCCGATCTCGAGGGGTGGGGAGACCACGGTGGTGCCGTCGGCGCGGCGCAGCACGGCGACGTCGATCTCACGGCCCGTCACGACCTCCTCCACGAGCGCCCGGTCGTCGAGCTCGAGCGCCGCGGCGACGGCCTCCCGGAGCTCGGCGGGCGTGTCGACGCGGCGCACGCCGTGGCTGGACCCGCACGACACCGGCTTGACGACCGCGGGCAGGACCGGGTCGGCGGACGCCTCGGCGACGTCCCGCACGACCCGGCCGTCGGCGACCGAGACACCCACGGCGGCCGCCACGAGCTTGGTCACCCACTTGTCCATGCCGAGCGCCCCGGCGCGCACGCCGGACCCGACGCACGCGACGCCCGCCAGGTCGGCGAGCGCGGCCAGCGTCCCGTCCTCGCCGTGCGGACCGTGCACCGCGGGCAGGAGCACGTCGCACGTCGCGACGAGCGCGACCGCCTCGGCGAAGGACAGCGCGGCGCCGTCACCCGACCACGTGCCGTCGCGAGCGATGGTGAGCGCCACGACGTCATGCGTCGTGGCCAGGGCCTCGCGCACCGCCGCGGCGCTCGCGAGCGACACGTCGTGCTCGGCGTTGGCGCCACCGCCCACGACGGCGACACGGCACACGGCGCCGGGTGTCAGGGACCAGGGGCGGTGCTGCAGGTCGGACGTGGTCACGGGTGCTCCTCGGGGAAGTCGGTCGGGCAGGGGGACGCGGGCACGACGCGGCGCACGAGCCGGCGCCCCAGGCCGGTCAGCAGCTCGTGCGGGAGGGTGCCGGCCCAGCCGGCCCACTCGGTGAGCGTGGGGGCGGGGTCGTCACCGGTGCCGATGACCGTGGCGACGTCGCCCGGCTGCACGGGCAGGTCGCCCACGTCGACGACGACCTGGTCCATCGACACGCGCCCGGCCAGCGGACGTCGCCGCCCGTGGACCAGGACCTCCGCGTGTCCCGACGCGCTGACGGGCAGGCCGTCGGCGTACCCCAGCGGCAGCAGCGCGAGCCGCGTGCGCGCGGTCGTCCGGTACGTGTGGTCGTACCCGACGCCGACCCCGGCGCCGACGTCGCGTACCTGCACGACGGGCGCCGTCACCTGCGCGGCGGCGCGCAGCACGGGGTACCGGCCGGTGGGGTCGATGCCGACCAGCCCCGCGCCGACGCGCGACAGGTCGAACGCCGTGCCCGGCAGCCCGAGGACGGCGGCGGTGGCACCGAGGTGCCGCAGCACCGGCCGCAGCCCGGCGGCACGCGCCTGCGCGACTCCGCGGACGAAGCGGGCCGTGGCGGCGGCGTTGGCGGCGGCGTCGAGCCCCGCGGCGCAGGCCAGGTGGCCCATCACGCCGACGACCCGCACCGTCCCGGCCAGCTCGGCGCGGCGTGCCGCGGCGCACAGGGCGGGCCACAGCTCCGGCGGGCAGCCGTCGCGCGCCGTCCCGGTGTCGAGGTACAGGTGGACGTCGACGACGCGGCCCAGCCGTCGCGCGGCGGACGCGGCCGCGTCGAGGTGCGCGAGGCTCGGCACCGCGACGTCGACGCCGTGCAGGACGGCGTCGGACAGGTCGGCGCCCGGCGCGTCGAGCCAGCTCAGGACGGGCGCCCGCACGCCCGCCAGGCGCAGCTCGACCGCCTCGGCGAGCGTCGTGACGCCCAGGGCCCGGGCCCCGTGGGCGAGCGCGGTGCGTGCGACGTCGACGGCACCGAGGCCGAAGCCGTCGGCCTTGACGACGGCCATGAGCCGCCGTGCCGACGCGGCCAGCACGCGCGTGTTGTGCGCGACGGCGTCGAGCCGCACGGTCAGGACGGGCCGGGTGCGGGCCACCGGGGTGACCGGGGCCGTCCCCGGCGGGCAGACGGTCGTGCTCATGCCGCCACCGGTCCGTACAGCGCCGCGGGGCGGCCCGTGACGAGCGCCCAGTAGCGGTCCCCGAAGCTCCAGTGCCACCACTCCGTGGGGTAGTTGACGAACCCCGCCGCGCTCATCGCCTCCGACAGCGCGGTGCGCAGCGCCCGGGCGGCGGGCGGGACGGGTGCGTCTGTGAAGCAGCGACCGTCGCTCTCCTCCGGCGTGGCGTCCAGCGGGCACCCGAGGTCGAGCTCCCGGCCCGTGCCGTCGACGAGGGTCACGTCGACGGCGGCGCCGGCGACGTGCGGTGCGACGGCGACGGGTGCGACGTAGCGGCTGGTGAGCCGCTCGACGTCGTCCGGCGTCGCGCCGGGGTGGTCGAGGCGCACGCGGGACCCGTACCGCGCGACGATCGCGGCCTGGGCGCCGGGGCTGCGCCACCCCTCGGCGAGCGCCAGGTGCAGCCCGGCGGGCAGGGCCGCGTCCGCCCGCAGGAGGCGGTGCGCCACCGTCGCCCGCACACGGGAACCCTGCGGGTCGCCACTCACGTGCAGGCGGGGGAGTCGCGCGACGACGAGGGGTTCGCCGCTGTCGACGACCGGGACGGCCGCGACCCGCGGATCATGCAGGAGCACGACGTCGTTGCTGATCAGAGGCACGCAGCGACGCTAACCGCGGCCGTGGGGCGCCCGGCTCCCCCCGGGGTCTCGACGTGCGGGCGTCGCGGGGGGACGCCACCGCGGGGTCCGTCCGCCCGTGGCGGGGCACCACGGGCCGGGCCGTCCACCCGGGGGCTGACACGCACCTCCCTGCGGGGTGGACGCCTCCCGCGCCGGTCGTGGCCGGGGACGTCGACCGAGGGCCGCGGCACCGGGTGCGGACACGACGCCGACGTGCGCAGACTGGACGGGCACCCGGAGGTGAGCGTCATGAGCGTTCCCGCGATCGACCCGACCGTCCCGCCCAGCGGCCCCGGCTGCGTCGAGTGCGAGCAGGAGTCCGGCTGGTGGGTGGCGCTGCGCAGGTGTGCCGCCTGCGGGCACGTCGGCTGCTGCGACAGCTCGCCCGGCCAGCACGCGACCGGGCACTGGCGGGCGACGGGACACCCCCTGATGCGGTCCTACGAGCCGGGCGAGGACTGGTGGTGGCACTACGAGTCGGGTGAGTACGCGCACGGCCCGGACCTCGCACCGCCGCTCGCGCACCCCGTCGACCAGCCGACGCCCGGCCCCGCAGGCCGCGTCCCGGCCGACTGGCGCGACCACCTGCGCGCCTGACCCGTGGCCCCCCGCACCCGGTGCGACCGCGGCGCGGCCTAGCCTCGACGCATGGTTGCCACCTTCGTCACCGCCGGCCGCGTCGTCCTCGGAGCCGGGGCCGCCGCGCAGGTCCCCGAGCTCGTCGCGGGGCTCGGGCGCCGCGTCCTCGTGGTCGCGGGGCGGTCCGCGGACGTCGGTGCGCTCGCGGGCGCGACCGTGCACCGGCACCGTGGCGAGCCCGACGTGGACGCCGTGCGGGCCGCGGTCGCCGTCGCGCGGGAGTTGCGCCCCGACGTCGTCGTGGGCTGGGGCGGCGGGTCCGTGCTGGACCTCGCCAAGTGCGTCGCGGTGCTGACGCGCGGCGGTACGGACGTCCTCGACCACCTGGAGGTCGTCGGTCGGGGGCTGCCGCTGCCGGACGACGCACTGCCCGTCGTCGCCGTGCCGACCACGGCCGGGACCGGTGCCGAGGTGACCGCGAACGCGCCCGTCCGCGTCCCGGAGCGGGGAGTGAAGGCCAGCCTGCGGGGCCGCGCGATGCTCCCGGCGGTCGCGGTCGTCGACCCGCTGCTCACGCTGGGCTGCCCGCCGGCGCTGACCGCCGCGTCGGGTGCGGACGCCCTCACGCAGGCCCTCGAGGCCTTCACGACGCCCCACGCGATGCCGCTGACCGACCCGCTGGCCCGTGACGCGCTCGTCCGCGCGGGCCGCAGCCTGCTGCGCGCCGTCGAGCACGGCGACGACGTCGACGCGCGCACCGACCTGAGCGTCGCGGCGCTGCTGTCGGGCATGGCGCTGGCGAACGCGAGGCTCGGTGCGGTCCACGGGCTCGCGGCCGCGCTGGGCGGGCGTCTCGGGGCGCCGCACGGGCAGGTGTGCGCCGCGGTGCTGGCCGCGACGACGGCAGCGAACGTGACGGCGCTGCGCCGGACGGACCCCGACGGCCCGGGCCTGGCCCGTTACGACGACGCCGCCGTCGCCCTCACCGGGCGGGCCGGTGCCCGTGCGGACGACGCGGTCGCGTGGCTGGGTGACCTGGTGGCCGCCCTGCAGGTCCCGGGTCTGGGAGCCCTGGGCCTGTCGCACGACGACGTGCCGGCCGTCGTCGCCGACGCCCTGGCCGCGTCGTCCATGCGCGGCAACCCGGTCACGCTGACACCCGCCGACCTGACGGAGGTCGTCACCGCGTCCTGGTGACCGCCCCCTGTCCAAGACGTGGGACCCGCGATCGTCGAGACCGCGCTGAGTCGTCGGACGGGGCCGCGGTCGACGACCCAGCCCGGTCTCGGCGGGTGCGCACGGCCGTCGGCGGTGACCAGGGCCGCGGAAAGAGGGGGCGTCCGCGGTCGAACCACCGCAGGATGGGCACATGAGCACCCTCGACCGACTGACCGCCGACCTCACCACGTCCCTCAAGGCCCGCGACACGCTGCGCACGAGCACCCTGCGCCAGCTCATCGGTGCGGTGCGTCACGAGGCCAAGGCCGGCACCGTCGAGCGCGAGCTCACTGAGGACGAGATCCTCAAGGTCCTGGCCCGCGAGTCGAAGAAGCGTCGCGAGTCGGCGCAGATCTACACCGACGCGGGCGCCCCCGAGCGCGCCGCGACGGAGAGCGCCGAGGCGGAGATCGTCGACGAGTACCTGCCGACACGCCTGAGCGACGACGAGCTCACCGCGCTCGTCGACGCCGTCGTCGCGGACACCGGGGCGTCGTCGCTCAAGGACATGGGCGCCGTCATGAAGGAGGCGAACGCCCGCGCGCAGGGCCGCGCCGACGGCAGGGCGATGAGCACCCTGGTCCGCTCCCGCCTGGCGGGCTGACGAGGCGCCCGCGCGTCATCCCCGACG
>NZ_JACSQV010000002.1:351475-362483 GCF_014836445.1 Cellulomonas avistercoris | reverse complement strand
TCCCCGACGCGCGGGCGCCTCGTCCGACGGCTCGACGGGCTCGTCCGACGGCGGCACCGGTACCGGTCCCGTCGCCTCGGCCTCGGCCATCGCGCGGCGCCCGGAGGGCAGCGCGATGCCGGCGACGACGACCAGCATGAGCGCGACGCCCGCGGCGACGAGCAGCGACTCGACGCTGTACCGGTCGGCCAACGGCCCGAACACCGCCATCCCCACGGGCATCGCCACGGCCATGACGATGCCCACGAACCCGAACACGCGGCCCAGCCGCTCGGGGTCCACCTTCTCCTGCAGCACGGTCATGGTGGGCGTGGAGAAGAACGGCACGCCCAGGCCGATGAGGAACATGAAGCCGAAGAACACCCACATGTTCGTCGACAGGCCCAGGCCCACGTTGAGCACGGCGAACAGCCCGGTGGTGATGACGACCATGTGCACGCGGTTGCGCAGGCCTCCCCACCACGCGACGACGACGCCGCCCAGGGTCATGCCGATGCTGAAGGCCAGCTCGTTGACCGTCAGCTTCCACACCTCGTCGCCGAACGAGCGCACCACCATGAGCGGCGTGAGGAACGACGGCGCGACGATGAGCACGAACACCAGGCCCCACATGGCGAGGATCCACCGCACGAACGGCGTCCTGGCGACGTACCGGACGCCGTCGGTGAGGTCCGCGAGGTAGCCGCGCACGCCCGCCTGCTGGTCGGCGCGCTGCAGGCGCGGCACGGGCACGAGCAGCAGCAGCCCGATGCCGATGAGCGCGGTCACGACGTCGACGAAGAAGATGGCCTCGATCGAGGCCCACGCGTACAGGCCCGCGGCCAGGGCCGGCGCGACGAGCATCATGGCCGACTGGATGGTGCCGTTGATGCCGTTGACGCGCATGAGCTTGTCGGGCGGGACGATCTGGGGGAGCAGGGCGCCGACGGCGGGCGTCTGGATGCCGGCCCCGGCCGACCGGATCGCGGCGGCCAGGTAGAGGATCCACAGGTCGTCGTAGCCGGACAGCATGAGGATCGCGAGCGCCAGCGTGGTGGCGGCGATCGACGCGTCGGCGCCGATGACGAGCGCGCGGCGGTTCAGCCGGTCGGCCCACACGCCGCCGAAGACGGAGACGACCGCCTGCGGCAGGAAGCCGACGACCGCGTAGACGGCCATGACCGTCCCGGAGCCCGTCTCGAGCGTGAGGTGCCACAGGATCGCGTACTGCACGAGCATCGAGCCGAGCAGCGAGAACGTCTGGCCCGTGAGGAACACGGTGACGTCGCGCCGCCAGCGGGTGGGTGCGGTGGGGGTGGTCATGGCGGCCTCGGGGTGGTGGGTGCAGGAAGTCGTCCTGGGACTAGACCGGGCGTGGCGGCCGGACTCATCGGGACCACCCCATGCTCGTGCCGACGGTGGCTCGCGGTCACGCCGATTGCCGGCCCGCACGCACGCGTCGGGCCCCGCCGAGGGCCCCGGGCGCCCGCCCAGTAGCCGCCCGACTACGGCGATGGTCGCCGGCGCCGGGTGTCGTCGCAGGTCAGCGCGTCGGCGCTACCTACTCAGGTCCCGTCGGGCCGGCACTACGTGGCCGGTGCCCCGGCAGTGTCCTGGGTGTCGGAAGCAACCGCCCCGGCACCACGGACACGAAGGGCCCGAGCCATGAACGCGACCACGACCTCCACGACCACCACCCACCGCGGCGCCGTCAAGGGTGCCGTCGCCGCCGCTGCCGGCGTCGCCGTCCTGCTCGGCGGCATGGGCACCTTCGCGCTCTGGAACGCCGACGGCGCGCTGGGCGAGGGCAGCCTGCAGACCGGTTCGCTCACCGCCGAGTTCGGCGACATCACGTGGAACGACGTGACGCCGGGCCACGAGAACGTCATCGGGGACCTCGACGGCTTCCAGATGGTCCCGGGCGACGTCATCGTCGGGACCTCCACGATCGCGGTCGTCGCCGAGGGCGAGAACCTCGTCGTCGTCCCGCAGGTCGTCGGGCCGGCCGGCCTGCCGATCGACACGCTGTCGGACAGCATCACGGTCGACGTCACCCTCGACGGGGTGCCCGCGGACGGGTTCCGTCCCGGCACGACGTCCGTCGACGCCACCGTGACGATCGCGTTCGACGAGTCGGCGACCGGCGAGATGGGCCTCGGCTTCGACCTCGGCGCCACGAGCATCAACCTGCAGCAGGTCGCGCCGTCGGCCTGAGCCCGGCTGCGACCCCCACGACCGCCGCCGGCGGCAGGCCCGTTCCCCCCCGACGCGCGCCTGCCGTCGGCGGCTCCACCGCCCGACCTCTGCACCACTTCCCCCGACCCAGGAGCTGAGCACCGTGCGACACCACGTCCGTCCCCTGCGCCCGCTGCGCGCCGCGCTGCTCGCGGTGGTCGCCGCTGCGGCGGTCGTCCTGGCGCTGCCCGGCACGGCGACGTACGCGGCGTGGCGCGCGCAGGCGCCGCTCGACGGCGCCCTGGCCAGCGGGGCCCTCGCGATCGACGCGATCGGCGCGGGGACGTGGCAGCACGAGTCGGGCGCGGCGTTCGACCCCGCGACCGGGCGGCTCGAGCCCGGCCGGGCGGTCCTCTACCGCACGGTCGTCGACGTCACCGCGACGGGTGAGAACCTGCGCGCGACGCTGCGCACCGACGTCGCCGCCTCCCTGCCGGCCGATCTCGCGGGCCGCGTGACCTTCACGTCGGACGACGTCGTGGTCGCCGGCTCGGCCACGCCGCAGCGCGTGCCCGTCACGGTGCGGGTCGCCGCTGCGTCGAGCCTGCCGTCCGGCGACCGCTCCTTCTCGCTGCGCCTGGACCTGCAGCTCACCAACGGGCACGGCTGGCGCGACACGGCGTCGCGCGACCTCGGCACGCTCACGACCCGCGGGCCGGCCGCCGCCGGTGGCCTGCTGCGGATGAGCTACGACCTGACCAAGGGCGCCGACCGCACGGTCGTCCTCTACGTCGACGACGTCGACGCGACGGTCCAGTGGGTCGAGGGCGCGGCCACCGTGCGCCTCGTCCCGGGCAGGAACGTGCACACCTACCCGCCGGGCACCGTGCAGGCGAGCGTCCTCGTCAACGGGCGCGTCGGCAGCCTGGGGTCCCCGGCGCAGACCGTCGCGGACATGCAGGAGCTCGTGCAGGTGCTGAACTGGCAGGAGGGTGTCGGGACCGTCGACGCGTCGTACGCCTTCCACAACGCGACCAACCTGCTGCGGGTCGACGGCATCCCGTCGACGCTGCGGACCACGGACCACATGTTCTCGAACGCGCGCTCGCTCAAGCAGGACTTCCCCGGCCCCGCCTTCGCAAACGTCGAGTCGATGTCCCACATGTTCGCCGGAGCCACGTCCTTCAACGGCTACGTCGGCGCCTGGAACACCGCCAAGGTGCGGGACATGTCGGGGATGTTCCAGGGCGCGACCGCGTTCAACTCCTGGATCGGCGGCTGGAACACCTCGAACGTCGAGGACATGACCGACATGTTCCGCGGTGCCCGGGCGATGGCCCAGAGCGTGGCCGGCTGGGACGTCGGCCGGGTGACCGCGTGGGACGGCTTCAACGCCGACGCCCCGAACCTCACGACCTCCCTCATCCCCGCGAAGTTCCGCCCCGCGGCGGCCGCGGACGACGCGCTCGACGCCCTGGTGGTCGGCGACGACACCGCGCCTCCTGCGCCGCAGGACGAGGCGGGTGACGGGCCGGCCGGCGACGAGGCCATGACGGACGACGAGTCCCTGACGGACGGCGAGCCCGTGACCGACGACGCCATCCACGACGCCACCGACGACCCGGCCGCGGCCGACGTCACCACGCTCCCGGAGCCCCACGGGGGCCCCGACGCCGACACCGCCGACGCGACCCCTGCGGTCGCGCTCCGCGAGGAGGAGAAGGACCGATGACCGTCACCGCACCCGCCCCGCGCGTCACGGCACGCCCCGAGAGCCGGTGGCGCGTGGCCGCCCGCAGCGTCGGCGTCGGCCTCGGCTACGGCGTGCTGGGCGTGGTCCTGCTGGTCGCCGCCGTCACGATCCTGGTCCCGCGCCTGGCGGGGGCGGTGCCGCTGACGGTGCTGTCCGGCTCGATGGAGCCGACGCTGCCCGTCGGGTCCCTCGTGGTCGTCCGGCCCGTGGACCCGGCCGACGTCCGGATCGGCGACGTCGTCACCTACCTGCCGCACCCCGAGGACCCCACGGCGGTCACGCACCGCGTCACGGGCATCACGCACCGCACCGACGGTGGCGTCACGTTCACGACGCAGGGCGACGCCAACGGCGCACCGGACCTGCCGGTGCAGGACTTCCAGGTGCGCGCGCGCGTCTGGTACGTCGTGCACCACCTCGGGCACGTCAACTCGGCGGTCAACGTCGACGACCGGCACGTCGGGGTCGTCCTGGTGGCCGCGGGGTTCTTCGTCTGGGCGGCGAGCCTCTGGTACCGCGCGGGACGCAGCCGCCGGGCGGCGGGCGCGGCGGCCGCGTCACCCCTCGACGAGCACGGTCTCCTCGAGCGTCCCGAGCAGGGCCCGGTCCGACACCCCTAGCTTCTGCATGGCCCGGTACAGGTGGCTCTCGACCGTGCGGACGGACAGGTAGAGGCGGGAGGCGATCTGCCGGTTGCTGAGGCCCTCGCGGGCCAGCACCGCGATCTCCGCCTCCCGTCCCGTCAGCGGCGCCGCTCGTACCTGCGGGCGGCCCACCGCCGCGGCGAGGGCCGCACCGGCGACCGCCCGCACCTGCTCCTCGGTGAGCTCGCCCCGTCCTTCCTGCGCGGCGCGGCGCCGGGCCACGTCGAGCGCGACGTGCACGAGCGGCCCGGGGACGCGCATCATCGCCACGGCCCCCAGCACCTCGGCGCTCGTCCCGAGCGCGATCGCGCGGTGCAGGTGGACCAAGGGCCGCACGATCGTGAGCCGGGTCCGCGCGCACAGCTCCTCGAGCCGGGCCAGCCGGTCGCGGGTCAGCTCCAGGGGAGCGAACGCCCAGCACATCGCCGCTCCCGCGAGCCGCCCCGCAGCGAGCTGCTCCTCGCCGGCGGCCCACAGCGGCTCGCCGTCGGGCGGCTCGGTCCCGCCCGCCCGGAAGTACGCGACCTCCGTGGTCGCCCACGGCACGGCGAAGTCGAGCGCCGGCAGGTACGGGCGGGGGGTCGCCCGCAGCTCGTCGAGCAGCGCGGCCGCGAGATCGGCCTCGCCGTGCCGGGCCCGGAGCGTGGCCGCGAGCGCGAGGATGCGCTCGTCGTACGGGCTCTGGACGGGACCGCACCGCCCGGTCTGCAGCACGACGCTCAGCGTCCGGCGTGCGCCGTCATGGTCCCCCTGGACGAACAGGCCCGTCGCGAGGCCGCGTGCCGCCAGCCGCACCCCGAGCATGCTGAGGTCGTCGTACGCCGCGCTGAGCCGCTCGCGCGACCAGGCGATCGCGTCGTCGACCTGCCCGGCCAGCAGCAGGGCGTCGCCGCGGAGCGCGTCGAGCTGGTGGCCGATCGCGTGCTGACGCCGCGAGCCGCTCCAGCCGTCCAGCAGCTCGAGCGCACGGTCCGGCGCCCCCGTCTCGACGGCCGCCTGCACCTGCAGGACGAGCACGAAGTCGCGCAGCGGTGCGGGCACGCGCGCGCCCTCGAGGTCGGCGACGCCCACGGTCGAGGGCTCGAGGGCGTAGAGGCGCTCGAGCGCGTCGAGGACCCTGTCCTCCAGGTCGGGCAGCACGAGCCGGCCCGTGGGGCCGGGGTCGTGCGACATCCCGTCGCGCAGCGTGCCGCCCGTCGCGGCCGCCCACTGACCGCGCAGCAGCACGTACGAGCCGAGGTCGTCGGGGTCGTCGTCGGGGGAGGGGACGGTGCCCTGGAGGATCTCGTCCACGTCGATCGACGTGAAGTTGTCGAGCAGCCGCAGCCGCAGGAGCGAGAGGGCGTTCACCAGGTCGCGCTTCTCGAGCCACGTCCGGTAGCGCTGGGACGCCTGGGTGCGCACGGACTCGGTGAGGATGGCGACCTGCTGGGAGGCCGGGCCGGACGACGTGTCCTGGCCGGCGACGTCGACGCCCGCGGGCAGGGCGAGCGCGGGCGGGGGCAGCACGCCCGTCCCGAGGGTCCCGTCCGCCAGTGCCCGCAGGTCGGCGTCCGCGCGGGGCGACAGCCGCAGCCGGAGCACCTGCCCGAGCGCCGGCGGGCTCACGGTGACCGTCGGCTCGCGGCCGCCCTCGTGGACGACGACGCGTCCCGCGGCGTCGAGCGCCGCGAGGGTCTCCGCACCGACCAGACGACGCGCGGTGGCCAGGTCGACCAGGCCGAACCAGGCCAGGACGTCCAGGCCGCGGCGCGCCGTCTGCGGCAGGTCGGCGAGCAGGCCGAGGGCGACGGCGTCCGCGCGGACCGTGTCGAGCGCGCCGGTCTGCGCCCACCGGCCGTGCACGCGGGCGACGACGCCGGCGTCCACGGCCGCCCGGACGAGCGCGAGCGCGACCCGCGGGTTGCCCCCGGAGCGTCCCGCGACGACGGACGCGAGGTTCCCCTCGACCTGACCGCCGAGGCGGTCCGCGAGGAGGGCGGACGTCGCGCTGACGCCCAGGGGCCCGATCCGCACGACGGCGGCCTCCCGCGCGAGGTCGGGGGCGGCGGTGTCGAGGTCGGTCCCCGACGGTGCCGCGAGGACCAGGCGCACCCGGCTCGCGTGGCGTCGCGCGACCGCGGCGACCACGGCCGTCGACGCGTCGTCGAGCAGGTGGGCGTCGTCGACGAGGACGACCGCGGGACCGGTGCCGACGGCCTCCGCGAGGACGGACGTGGCCTCGGGGAGCCCCCACCGCGCCCCGCCGCGCGGACGCAGCGTCGGGTGGGTCGAGAACGCGGCGAGCGGGAGGTCGCGCGCGCCGCGGCTGCCCGCGAGGGTGACGACGGAGGTCCCGGTGCCGCGCAGGCGCTCCGCGAGCACGGCCAGGAGCGTCGTGCGCCCGGAGCCGACGTCCCCCACGAGCAGCACGTCCGCGTCCGCGCGGAGGTGCCGTGCCGCGGCGTCGAGCGCGTGCTCGTGGAGCACCACCGTGCCGGACCGCTGCGGGGTCTCGCTCATACCCCAGGATGGCGCGGTCGGACGGTTCGCGCCCGGATGCCCCGCCGTGCACCGTGACAGAGAGGTGAGACCGGGCACAGGACACGCCGGGAAACACGCTGATCGCGTGCTTCGCGGCGGAATGCCCCGGCTGCCCGCCTGGATTCACCAGGTGTGGGGAACTACCGTTGCGCAAGTGACTGAGAACCGTGCCAACAGCAACGCGCCGGTGACGGCCCCGCAGCACTCCGTCGAGGGCTTCGTCAAGGAGTTCCTCCGCGAGCTGCACTACGGGCAGGGCGTCACGATGGAGCGCGCCAGCGTCAACGACCAGTACCTCGCACTCGCCCGCACCGTCCGTGAGTACCTCATGGCGCGCTGGCTCGAGACGGTGCGCCGCCAGCGCGACGCCCAGGCCAAGTCGGTGGCGTACCTGTCGGCGGAGTACCTGCTCGGGCGTCAGCTCGACAACGCGCTCCTGGCGACCGACATGGCCGAGATCGTCGAGGAGGGGCTCGCCTCCCTCGGCATCGAGCTGGCCACGCTGCGCGAGCAGGAGGTCGAGCCCGGGCTCGGCAACGGCGGCCTCGGGCGCCTCGCCGCGTGCTTCGTCGACTCCCTGGCGACGATGAGCGTCCCGTGCATCGGCTACGGCATCCGCTACGAGTACGGGATCTTCCGCCAGACGTTCGTCGACGGCTTCCAGGTCGAGAAGGCCGACTCGTGGCTGACCCTCGGGGCGCCGTGGGAGTTCCCGCACCCGGAGTCGGCGGTGACCGTGCACTTCGGCGGGTCGACCGAGCGGTACACGGACGACGACGGGGTCGAGCGCAGCCGCTGGGTCCCGGAGTGGGACGTGCGGGGCGTGCCCTACAACTACATGGTCCCGGGCTACCAGAACGGCCGCGTGAACACGCTGCGGCTGTGGAGCGCGCAGGCCACCGAGGCGTTCGACCTCGCGATCTTCAACTCCGGCGAGTACGTCGAGGCCGTGCGCTCGCAGACCTTCGCGGAGAACATCTCCAAGGTGCTCTACCCCGAGGACTCGACGCCCCAGGGCAAGGAGCTGCGTCTGCAGCAGCAGTACTTCTTCGTCGCGT
This sequence comes from Cellulomonas avistercoris, assembly GCF_014836445.1. GTDB lineage: Bacteria > Actinomycetota > Actinomycetes > Actinomycetales > Cellulomonadaceae > Cellulomonas > Cellulomonas avistercoris. The sequence continues at coordinate 354,351 of NZ_JACSQV010000002.1, read as the reverse complement.
GCTCCATCCGCGACTTCGTCGAGAACGTGCTGCCCGCCGACTTTGACCTGCACGACCTGCCCGAGCGCATCATCTTCCAGCTCAACGACACCCACCCGGTGATCGCGGTGCCGGAGCTCATGCGCATCCTGGTCGACGAGCGGAAGTGGGACTGGGACGAGGCCTGGGCCGTCACGCAGAAGTGCTTCGCGTACACGTGCCACACGCTGCTGCCCGAGGCGCTCGAGGTCTGGCCCGTCGCGCTGCTGGGCAAGCTGCTGCCGCGCCACCTCGAGATCATCTACCGCATCAACGACGACTTCCTCGCGGAGGTCGCGCAGCGGTACCCCGGTGACGAGCTGCGCCTGCGGCGCATGTCGATCATCGCCGAGCACCCCGAGCGCTCGGTGCGCATGGCGTTCCTCGCCACGATCGCGGGCTCGAAGGTCAACGGCGTCGCCGAGCTGCACTCGCAGCTGCTGCGCGACAAGGTCCTGCCGGACTTCTCGGAGTACTGGCCGGACAAGTTCACCAACGTGACCAACGGCGTCACGCCGCGCCGGTTCGTCCGCCTGGCCAACCCCGCGCTGTCGGACCTCATCACGGACGCGATCGGCCCCGGCTGGATCACCGACCTGGGACGGCTGCGGGAGATGGAGCCGCTGGCCGACGACCAGGAGTTCCGCGAGAAGTTCCGTGCCGTCAAGGCGCACAACAAGCACCGGCTCAGCGCGCTGCTGGAGCGCCGCGACGGCATCACGCTCCGCGAGGACGCGATGCTCGACGTCATGGTCAAGCGCCTGCACGAGTACAAGCGCCAGACCCTCAAGGTGCTGCACATCGTGTCGCTCTACGAGCGCATCGTCAGCGGCGAGCTGGACCCCACGACGATCCCGCCGCGCGTGTTCGCGTTCGGTGCCAAGGCGGCGCCCGGCTACAAGATGGCCAAGCAGACGATCGCCCTCATCAACCACGTGGGCAGCGTCGTGAACGCCGACCCGCGGGTCAAGGGCGCGCTCACGGTCGTCTTCCCGCCCAACTACAACGTCACGCTGGCCGAGACGCTGATCCCCGCGGCCGACCTCTCGGAGCAGATCTCGCTGGCCGGCAAGGAGGCGTCGGGCACGGGCAACATGAAGTTCGCGCTCAACGGTGCGCTCACCATCGGCACCGACGACGGCGCCAACGTCGAGATCCGCGAGCTCGTCGGCGACGAGAACTTCTTCCTGTTCGGCCTGATCGAGCCGGAGGTCGACGCGCTCGTCACGGCCGGCTACCGGCCGGCGGACTTCTACGAGCAGAACGCGACGCTGCGGCGCGCGATCGACCTCATCGCGTCGGGTGCGTTCGCCGGGGGTGACCGCACGGTCTTCGAGCCGATCGTGTCCAACCTCCTGCACGAGGACCGGTTCCTCGTCCTGGCGGACTTCCAGGCGTACCTCGACGCACAGGACCGGGTCGACGCGGCCTACCGGGACACCGAGGCGTGGACCCGCTCGGCGATCCTCAACGTCGCGCGCTCCGGGTTCTTCTCCTCCGACCGGGCGATGTGGGACTACATCGACCGCATCTGGCACTCGAAGCCCGTCGTCTCGCGCTGAGCCGTCCGGCCGCGCCCGGCCCCGTCACCCGCGACGTCGTCGTGGGCGGCGGGGCCGCTGCGTGTCCACAGGGACCTCACCGGTGGGTCACAGGAGAAGTTCACTCTTGCGCGCAGACCGGTTCCTCCCGGATGGGCGTTACGGGCGCATTCTGACGGATGACCTGCATCGACGCGTGACCGTAGCCTTCGGACGAGCAGTGAGACACGCCACTCGTCCGCCCTCCGGGCGGACAACGAAGGAGCCGCATCGTGACCCCGAACCCCCTCCGGAGAGCGGCCGCCGTCGTCGCGCTCTCGGTCCTCGCCTTCAGCGGCACCGCCGTCGCGGCCCAGGCCGTCGCGGACGAGCCGAGCCCGTCCCCGACCGTCACCGCGGAGCCCACGGCCGAGCCGACGGCCGAGCCCACCGCGGAGCCGACGGCCGAGCCCACCGCGGAGCCCACGGCCGAGCCGACCGCCGAGCCGACGGCCGAGCCCACCGCGGAGCCCACGGCCGAGCCCACGGCCGAGCCGACAGCCGGTGTGGTGCCGGTCCCCGCGGTCAAGGTCACGCCGCCGACGTGCAAGGGCCTCATCGTCCAGCCCGACGCCAGCATCACCATCACGCCGGCGCCGTCCGTCGACTGGATCCTGCTCAACCACAGCTCGCTCTACGCCCTGAGCGAGGAGGACGTCGTCCTGCAGGCCGAGGACCTCGGCGCAGCCGGCACGGCCACGGGCGTCGCGCCCGGCGAGTACTTCCTCTTCGCGTACACCGAGGAGGGCCAGTTCGGTGACCTCGGCGAGTGGACCCAGGTCCCCGACGACGACATCATCGGGCGCTCCGTCGTCGTGACCGGCACCTGCCCGTCCGACGTCGAGCTGACGGACGGCACCAAGGGTGGCTTCACGAGCCCGGCGAACATCGCCCAGGGCGGCACGCTCGTCCTGTCCGGCCTGCCGGCCGGTGCGGTCCTGCGCGGCTACCTGTTCTCGGTGCCCACGGACCTCGGTGTCGCGACGGTCGCCGCTGACGGCACGCTGCGCCTGACGGTCCCCGCGTCCGTCGCCGCCGGCACGCACCGCGTCGCGCTGTACCGCGCCGACGGCACGCTCCTCGGCTGGCAGTACGTCGAGGTCCTCGCCGCGGGCGGTGCCGGGCAGCTCGCCGTCACCGGTCTCGACACCCGGGCGGGCGTCCTCGGCGGCGTCCTGCTCGTCGCCGCCGGTGGCGCGCTCGTCCTGGCGCGCCGTCGCCTCGCGAGCTGACCCAGCAGCACCCTCACCGACGCCCGGCCGGTCATCTCACGGTGAC
>NZ_JACSQV010000002.1:196798-351465 GCF_014836445.1 Cellulomonas avistercoris | reverse complement strand
CCCCGGGGCCCGGGCGGGGCGTCGGCGCGTCAGCGGCGCTTGCGCGGCGGCGTGCGCCGCGGAGCCGGGCGCGGCGTGCGCGGCTCGCGACGCGGCGCGGGTGCCGGGGCCTGCGCGCCGCTGCCGCGCGAGCTGCCCGCGGTGCGGCCCCGCACGATGCCGACGAGCTCCTGCGCGTGCGGGTGCTCGCGGTCCGTGCGCCAGACCAGCACGACCGGTGACCCGGGGGCGTCGGGGACGACGCGCACCGCGGTGCCCTTGCGGTCGTGCAGCCGGGCCAGCGAGTGCGGCACCAGCAGGACGCCCGCGTCGTTGGCGACGAGGTCCACGGCCGTCGGCACGTCGGGGACCTCGAGCAGGTCGACGCCGGGCGGCTGCCACCCGAGGACGTCGTCACCGGGGACGAGCAGCGTCTCGCCCGCGAGGTCGCTGACGTCGACCTCGACGACGACGGTCAGGACGTGGTCCTTGCGGACGACGGCGACCGTCTGCTCGGTCCACAGCGGCACGACGGCCCAGCCGTCCGACGTGCTCGGCAGCGTCGTGGGCAGGCCGGGCGGCGGGGCGTCGACGCCCGCGGGAGGCAGGCGCAGGACGGCCGCGTCCACGTCGCCGCGCAGCACCGCGTCGACCGCGTCGCCCGCTCCGGCGTGCACGACGTGCAGCGGGTCGTCCGGCAGGCGTTCGCGCCACACGCGCGCCCACCGGTCGGGGCTCGTGCCGGGCACCAGGAGCAGCCTCATCGCACGCGCCGCACGATCACGTCGGTGACCTCGTGGCCGAGGTCCAGGCCACGCTGCTCGAAGCGCGTGACGGGCCGGTGCGCGGGCCGCGGCACGACGCCGCCGTCGAGGTCCGGGTCGCCGGTCAGCACGTCCCGCATCTGCTCGGCGTAGTCCGCCCAGTCGGTGGCGACGTGCAGGGTGCCCCCGACGCGCAGCCGCGTGCGCAGCAGCTCGACGTGCTCGGGCTGGACCAGGCGACGCTTGTGGTGCTTGGTCTTGGGCCACGGGTCCGGGAAGAACGCGTGCACGGCGTCGAGGCTGCCCGGGGCGACGTCGGCGCGCAGCAGCCGCAGCGCGTCGCCGTGCGCCACCCGGACGTTCGTCAGGCCGTGGCGCTCGACGAGGAGCAGCAGGGCCGCGAGACCGGGCAGGTGCGCCTCGACGGCCAGCCAGTCGCGGTCGGGGTCGGCCGCGGCCATCGCGGCGGTCGCGTCCCCCATGCCGGAGCCGATCTCGACGACGAGCGGCGCCGCACGGCCGAACAGCGCGACCGTGTCGAGCAGACCCTCGGGCGTGCGCGGCGGCGGTGCGCTCGGGTCGTCGACCGAGAAGCCCCACCGGGGGAACAGGCGCTCGAGCGCGTCGACCCGGTCGACCCCGAGAGGCGACCGGCGGGACTGGAACGTGCGCACCGGCTCGTGCGCGCGCGGCGCGCGGTGGGTGAAGACGTCGATCGGGTACCGCACGGCGCCCACCCTACGCACCCGATCAGGCGACGACGTCGTCCTCGGGCACCTGGAGCAGGGCGAGCACCTCGCCGGCGGGGCCGCGGACCAGGAGCATCCGCCCGTAGGGGGTGTCCTCGGGGCCGCTGACGACCTCCCCGCCGAGCTCGCCGACGCGCGGCGCGATCGCGTCCGCGTCCTCGACCGCGATGTACCAGGTCCACGCCGCCGGGACGTCGCCCGCGCCCGGACCGTAGCCCCCGATGCCGGCCGCGGGCGTCCCGCCGACCGACAGTGACGTGTACGCGAAGTCGGGCGCGCTCATGTCCTGCTGCTCGTAGCCGAACAGCGCGGTGTAGAAGCGGCGCGCCGTGTCGGGGTCGTGCGACATCTGCTCGGCCCAGACGAAGGAGCCGGGTGCGTCGGTCAGCTCCCAGCCGGTGTGCTCGCCCGGCTCCCAGAGCCCCACGAGCGCGCCGGTCGGGTCCGTCAGCAGCGCCATGCGGCCCTGGCGCAGCACCGACAGCGGGCCCGCGACGACGCCCGCCCCCGCCTCGACCGCACGTGCCACGCTCGCGTCGACGTCGTCCGTCGCCAGGTAGACGCACCAGCCCGCGGGCTGCGGCACGTCCGACACGCGCAGGCCGGCGACGACCTTCCCGTCGAGGGTCGCGGTGACGTACCCGCCCGTCTCGGGCCCCCCGATGCTCAGCTGCCAGCCCAGCAGGCCGCCGTAGAACCGCTGCGTCGGCCCGAGGTCCGTGACCGTGATGTCCGCCCAGCTGGGTACGCCGGCGGGCCACGGGTCGGGGGTGAGCGTCATGGGTCCTCCGGAGGTCGCGGTGCGGACGTCGGTCCGCGGCAGGGCGAGCACAGCCAACCACCGCCGCCCGCATCGCGCACAACGAGCCCGCGTGCTACTCCGGTGACATGGCATCCGAGGCGCACGACGTGGTCGACCCGCTGGTCGACGCACCCGAGCAGGGCGCGGGCGGGGAGTCGACGCTCACCGTCGTCCTCGCGCTCACCGCGAACGTGCTGATCGCCGTGGCCAAGACGGTCGCGGCCGTGGTCACGGGTGCCGCGTCCATGCTGGCCGAGGCCGCGCACTCGTGGGCAGACACGGGCAACGAGGTGCTCCTGCTCGTCGCGCAGCGCCGCGGGTCGCGGCCCGCGGACGCCACGCACCCCTTCGGGTACGGGCGTGAGGTCTACGTGTGGTCGATGTTCGCGGCGATCGGGCTGTTCGCGGTCGGTGCGGGCGTGTCGGTCACGCACGGCATCCAGGAGCTCGTGCACCCCGAGCCCGCGTCGGACTTCGTCGTCGCGTACGTCGTGCTGGGCATCGCGCTCGTCCTCGAGGGCGTGTCGTTCCTGCAGGCGTGGCGGCAGAGCCGCGCCGAGGCGCGTCGGCGCGACCGCGGCGTCCTGGAGCAGGTGCTCGAGACGTCGGACCCGACCGTGCGCGCGGTGTTCGCCGAGGACGCGGCGGCGCTCGTCGGCATCGTCATCGCGGCCGCCGGCATCCTGGCGCACGAGGTCACCGGCTCGACGGTGCCCGACGCGGTCGGGTCGATCCTCGTCGGTCTGCTGCTGGGCGTCGTGGCGTTCGTGCTCATCCAGCGCAACCTGCAGCTCATCGTCGGGGAGGCCGTCGACCCCGCGCTGCAGGCGGCGGCCCTGCGCCGCCTGCTGGCGATGCCGCAGGTCGCACGCGTGACGAAGCTGCGTCTGGAGATCGCCGGCGCCCGGCGCGTGTTCCTCACGGGCGCCGTGGACCTGGCCGGCGAGCCGGACGAGGTCGAGGCGTCGCACCAGCTCGCCCTCGTCGAGGACCAGCTGCGGGCCGTCCCCGGTGTCGTGGGGGTGGTGCTGTCGCTCGCCGAGCCCGAGGAGCCGTCCCTCCTGCCGTCGGACGTCAGCCCGGCACGCGCGCGGCGAGGAAGTCGGTGACCTCGCGCAGGTAGCGCTCGCGCACCGGCGCGGCGGACAGCGCGAGGTCGTGCGCGCCGCCCGCGACCTCGACGTAGGTGACGTCGTGGCCCAGCAGCGGGGCGCGGCGTGCGATCTGCGCGGGGTCGAGGACGGAGTCCGTGCTCAGCAGCGCGTCGTGCGGCGTCTTGTGCGGGCCGGCGGCGTCGGACGCGAGCACGAGCACCGGGACGTCGAGGCCCAGGCCACGGGCCACGCGCGCCTGGGCCTGGCGCACGGCGCGGACGAACCCGGCGCGCACGGGGAACCCGGCGTGCGGCTTCCACGCGAGCTCGAAGTCCCACTCGCCGCCCGTGTCGCGGTGCAGCGCGCGGCCGTAGTGCGGCGCGATGGTGCGCACCGGGATCCGCGGCGCGGGCCGGCCGACCGCGTGGACCGCGCGCGCGAGCAGGTTCTGCTCGAACCACGAGCCGCGCACGTCGAGCCACGGCGAGTTCAGGACGAGGGCGTCGACGAGCCCCCGGTCCCGACGCGCGTCCGCCCACAGCGCGGCCGTCAGGCCGCCCGTCGAGTGACCCAGCAGGACGAGGACGTCGTGGTCGGCGCGCAGCAGCCGGACCGCGGCGTCGATCTCCTGCGTGTACGTCGCGAGGTCGGTGGTCTCGTTGGGCGGCCGGCCGGGGCGGATCGAGCGCCCGTGGTCCCGCAGGTCCAGGGCGTACGTGTCGTACCCGGCCGCGGCCAGCGCGTCACCGACGTGCGGGTGGAAGAAATAGTCCACGAACCCGTGCAGGTACAGGACCGCGCGGCGCGTGGGCGGGGCGTCCGGGTCCGGGACCCGCCGCACCAGCGTGGCCTGGGGGTCGACGCCCGTGCGGCGCGTGACCGCGTCGGGCCGCAGGTGCAGGGTGCGGGCCCGCCAGCGCTCGCCGAGCACGTCGGTGCGCTCGTCGTCCCACCGGTCGCGCACGGTGCTGGGAGCGTCGGTGCGGGCGTCGTCGTCGGCCACGCGCCGATCCTCGCACGCCGTCCCCGCCCGCGAAGCGCAGGCGGGTGAGCGGTGTCAGGCGGCGCCGGGCACGCCCGCGCGCGCGAACGCCAGGCTCTCCTCGACCACGGAGAGGACCTGGTCGACCTCGTGCGCGTCGCGCGGGCCGTAGACCATGACCTCGGTGCCGAAGTCGGCGTACTGGTGCGGCTCCGCCCAGCCGAGGCGGACGAGCTCGTCGCACCGCTCCGGCGGGAGCGTCAGGTGGATGCTCGTGTCCTCGACGCCGTGCAGGTGCACGGGCTCGAGGCGCTGCCCCGGTGCGAGCGAGGTCTGCGGGGCGAGCTCGTCGCGCAGGTCGGCGAGGAACACCGCGCGCGACGACGCGGGGGAGACCTGGCTGTGGCCCTCGACGACGCCCGGCAGCGCGAGCACGCGCGCCACGAGCTCGCCCCACACCGCGGCGGGTGCCCGCTGGTCGACCTGACGGTGCGGACCGTCGTCGGAGGTCGTCGGACGGGTCCCGGGGCGGGGTTCGCGCAGCACGGGGGAACCCTAGCGGCGGGTCAGCCGGACGTGTCGGTGCCCGTCGCGTGCCGCTCCCGCCACGCGACGACCTTGCGCGTCAGCTCGGGGCCGACCTCGGCGGTGAGGTCGCGCGCGCGGTACGGCGAGGCGGACCCGGCCGCGAGCGGCGCCGAGTCCTGCACCTGCGCGGCGAGGCGGTGGAGGTACGCGCGCCCCTCGGTGCGGTACGCCGTGCGCTCGGTGTCGTCGAGCGCGATGACGAGCGAGGAGCTGACGGGGCCGTGGCTCACGTGGACGTCGAGCAGGAGCCGGCCGTCGTCGACGAGCAGGGACCAGCCCCACGGCTCGTGGTCGAGGACCTCCATCGCGACCTCCCGCGTCCGACGACCCCGCCCATCCTGCCAGGCCGGGCCGTCGGACGCGGGGTGCCGCCTGCCGCGGGGCAGGCCGTCAGGCGACCGACGCCACCGGGGTCGGCGTGCGCATCGGACGCGCGGCGACGTGGCCCTGACCTGCGACGTCGACCGCGAGGCTCGTGATGCGGGCGGTCCCGTCCGCCCCGACCTCGACGGTCGAGACCGACGCGTTGGGCAGCGGGACGAGCCCGACCTCGTCGACCGTGGCCAGGTACGCGCCGAGCGCGAGCCCGTGGCCGACCACGAGGACGTGCCCGTCGGGGTGGGCCTGCGCGATGCGCGCGAAGACGTCGCGCGTGCGGTCCATGAAGTCGACGCCCGGCTCGCCGCCCGGCAGGCCGGGGTGGGTCCCGGCCAGGACGTCCGTGACGAGGTCCGGCCACGCGACGACCTCGTCGAGGACGCGCTCGGGCCGCTGCTCGTAGATGCCGAAGGCGTACTCGAGCAGCCCGGCGTCGGTGCGCAGCGGGACCTCCGCGTGGTGGCGCAGCAGCTCGACCGCGGTGGCGACGGCCCGCCCCGAGGGCGAGGCCCAGGCGGCGGTGAACGGGGTGCTCGCCAGGTGGCGGGCGGTGACGCGGACGCCGGCGCGCCCGTCCCGCGTCAGCGGTGAGTCGCAGCGTCCCTGCAGGATGCGTCGGGCGTTGAAGTGGGTGCGGCCGTGGCGGACGAGCGTCATGGTGAGGGTCATCGGTGCCCTGCTCTCTCTCGGTGGTCGCACCGACGCTAGGGGCGCCGCGTGTCCTGCAGGTGGCGCCGGTGTGACGGCCACGCGACGGTGCGCGGTCGCGCCGTGCCCGGCCTGCGCGCGCAGCAGACTTGAGCGGAATAGACTCAAGTTCGGAGCGCGTTGAGAACGACAGTCATCGACGCGCCACGCACGCACAGGAGGTCCCTTTTGGACGCGAAGTTCACCACCCGGTCGCAGGAGGCCCTGGGTGACGCCATCCAGTCGGCCACCGCGGCCGGCAACCCGCAGCTCGAGCCGGCGCACATCCTCGACGCCCTGCTCCGGCAGGACGGCGGGGTCGCCAACGGCCTGCTCGACGCGGTCGGTGCCGACCGCGGCACGCTGGGGCGCGCCGTCCGCGGCATCCTCGTGAGCCTGCCGTCGTCGTCCGGCGCGTCCGTCACGCAGCCGTCGGCATCACGCCAGACCGCCGCCGCGCTCGAGGCCGCCGACGCCGAGGCACGGACGCTGGGTGACGACTACGTGTCCACCGAGCACCTGCTCATCGGGCTCGCGTCCGGGCAGTCGGGCGTGGCCGACGCGCTGCGGTCCGCGGGGGCCTCGCGCGAGGCACTGCTCGCCGCGCTGCCCAACGTCCGCGGCAGCGCCCGCGTCACCAGCCCCAACCCCGAGGGCACCTACAAGGCGCTCGAGCAGTACGGCGTCGACCTCACGCAGCAGGCGCGCGACGGCAAGCTCGACCCCGTCATCGGCCGCGACGCCGAGATCCGGCGGGTCGTGCAGGTGCTCTCGCGCCGCACCAAGAACAACCCGGTGCTCATCGGCGAGCCCGGCGTCGGCAAGACGGCGGTCGTCGAGGGACTCGCCCAGCGCATCGTCGCGGGCGACGTCCCCGAGTCGCTGCGCGGCAAGACGCTCGTGTCGCTCGACCTCGCGTCGATGGTCGCGGGCGCGAAGTACCGCGGCGAGTTCGAGGAGCGCCTCAAGGCCGTGCTGGCCGAGATCACCGCGTCCGACGGCCAGGTCGTCACCTTCATCGACGAGCTGCACACGGTCGTCGGCGCCGGTGCGGGCGGCGAGGGCGCGATGGACGCGGGCAACATGCTCAAGCCCATGCTGGCGCGCGGTGAGCTGCGGCTCGTCGGCGCCACCACGCTCGACGAGTACCGCGAGCGCATCGAGAAGGACCCCGCGCTCGAGCGGCGGTTCCAGCAGGTGTTCGTCGGGGAGCCGTCGGTCGAGGACACCATCGCGATCCTGCGCGGCCTGCGCGAGCGGTACGCCGCCCACCACCGCGTCGAGATCTCCGACGGTGCGATCGTCGCGGCCGCGACGCTGTCCGACCGGTACATCAGCGGCCGTCAGCTGCCCGACAAGGCCATCGACCTCATCGACGAGGCGGCGTCGCGCCTGCGCATGGAGCTCGACTCCTCGCCGGTCGAGATCGACGAGCTCCAGCGCGCCGTGACGCGCCTGGAGATGGAGGAGCAGTTCCTCGCCACGGCCGACGACCCCGCGTCGCAGGACCGGCTCGCGCGGCTGCGCGCCGACCTCGCGGACCGCCGCGAGGAGCTCGCCGGGCTCAACGCGCGGTGGGAGAAGGAGAAGGGCGGCCGCAACCGGGTCGGTGACCTGCGCGTGCGCCTGGACCAGCTGCGCGCCGACGCGGACCGCGCCCAGCGCGAGGGCGACCTGGCCACGGCCGGTCGGCTCCTGTACGGCGAGATCCCCGCGGTCGAGAAGGAGATCGCCGCCGCGGAGGCGTCGGAGAGCTCGCAGGACGAGCCGGCCGAGGCGCCGATGATCGCCGAGAAGGTCGGCCCCGACGAGGTCGCCGAGGTCGTCGCCGCGTGGACGGGCATCCCGTCCGGGCGGCTGCTGGAGGGCGAGACCGCCAAGCTCCTGCGCATGGAGGAGGTGCTGGGTCAGCGCCTCATCGGGCAGCGCGCCGCGGTCGCGGCCGTGTCCGACGCCGTGCGTCGTGCCCGCGCCGGCATCTCGGACCCCGACCGGCCCACCGGGTCGTTCCTGTTCCTCGGCCCCACCGGCGTGGGCAAGACCGAGCTGGCCAAGGCGCTCGCCGACTTCCTCTTCGACGACGAGCGCGCGATGGTCCGCATCGACATGTCGGAGTACGCCGAGAAGCACTCGGTCGCGCGGCTCGTCGGTGCGCCCCCGGGGTACGTCGGCTACGAGGAGGGTGGTCAGCTCACCGAGGCGGTGCGCCGCCGCCCGTACTCGGTCGTGCTGCTCGACGAGGTCGAGAAGGCGCACCCCGAGGTCTTCGACGTCCTGCTGCAGGTGCTCGACGACGGCCGGCTCACGGACGGGCAGGGTCGCACGGTCGACTTCCGCAACGTGATCCTCGTGCTCACGTCGAACCTGGGCTCGCAGTTCCTCGTCGACCCGCTGCTCGACGACACCGCGAAGCGCGAGGCCGTCATGGGGGCGGTGCGGTCCGCGTTCAAGCCGGAGTTCCTCAACCGGCTCGACGACATCGTGCTGTTCGACGCGCTCACGCTCACCGAGCTCAGCCGCATCGTCGACCTGCAGATCGAGTCGCTCGGCCGCCGGCTGGCCGACCGCCGCCTCACGCTCGAGGTGTCGGACGGGGCGCGCGAGTGGCTCGCGCTCGAGGGCTACGACCCGGCGTACGGCGCGCGTCCGCTGCGCCGCCTGGTCCAGAAGGAGATCGGCGACCGCCTGGCGCGGTCCCTCCTCGCGGGCGAGATCCACGACGGCGACACCCTCGAGGTCGACCTCGCGGACGGCGGCCTCACGGTCCACCGAGCCGCCTGACCCCCACCCCCACCCCCACCCCCAACACCGCCGAGCGCGGTACTCCACCGCCGAGCGCGGTACCCAGGAGTACCGCGCTCGGCGCGTGAGTACCGCGCTCGGCGGTGGGGGGACGGGTAGGGGGGCGGGGGCTCGGGGGGCGGGGGTGGTGGGGGCGTGGCAGCATCCGAGGTCATGCTCCTGATGAACGTCGTCGTGGCCGCGCCCGGTTCCGGTACCGAGCTCACGGGGCTGGCCGGGTGGGTCGTGTCCGTCATCGAGACCCTCGGGCCGGTGGGTGTGGGGCTCCTCGTCGCGCTGGAGAACCTGTTCCCGCCCATCCCGTCCGAGGTCGTGCTGCCCGTCGCCGGGTACGTCGCGTCGCAGGGCGGCATGTCGCTGGCCTGGGCGATCGTCGCGGCGACGGTGGGTGCGGTCGTCGGCGCGTGGGCGCTCTACGGCCTCGGCGTGACGCTCGGGCGTGCCCGCATCCGTCGCTGGCTCGAGAAGATCCCGCTCATGGAGCCCGAGGACCTCGACCGGGCCGAGCAGTGGTTCGACCGGCACGGCGGCGCCGCCGTGCTCGTCGGCCGCTGCGTGCCCGTCGTCCGCAGCCTCATCTCGGTGCCGGCCGGGGTCGAGCGCATGAACCTCGGCCGCTTCACGCTCTACACGCTCGTCGGGTCGGCCGTGTGGAACGGCGGCCTCGTGTGGGCCGGGCACCTGCTGGGCTCGCAGTGGGACGACATCGGCCGGTACAGCGACTGGCTCAACGCCGTCGTGTACGCCGTCATCGGCGTGGTGCTCGTGCGGTTCGTGTGGACGCGGACGGGGAGCCGCGGCGAGCGACGCCGCGCGGCCCGGTCCGACGCCGGCGTCCGGGACGCCTGACGCAGCACGGCCCGTCCGGCAGCGCCCCGCCGCCGGCGCTCAGCCCGCCGGCGTCGCCGTGCCGTCGACGAACGAGCCGGTCACCGGCGCCGGCGGCACCGCGACGCACAGACCCGTGCGGTCACCGGCGGCCCAGCTGTCCGCCGTGGGTGCCCACGTCACCAGGCGCACCTCCGCCGCGACCTCCTCGTCGCTGAGCACGCAGGCCCGCTCCACCCGGGCGTGCGCACCCTCCTGCCCCGGCCAGACCGCGGCGCGGTCGAACGCGTACTGCGCGACGACCTGCGCGGCGTGCGGGTCCCGGCACGGCACGACCTCCACGCGGTCGACCTCGCCGTCGTCCGGCAGCGCGGCCAGGCAGGACCCGGTGACGAGCTGGACGGCGTACGCGTCGGTCGGCGTCGCCACGTCGGCCGGCAGGGCGCGGCTGCGGGCCGCCGTGACCGCGCGCGTCCCGACCGTCGTCCCCACCGCGAGCACCACGAGCGTCGCCACGGCGACCACGCCGACGACGACCCGCCGCCGGGCCCGCGCGCGCGTCGCGGCCGCCGCCTCCCAGCCCGGTGCGTAGTGGGTCGGCGGGTTGGGGTCCTCGGGGATGTCCACCGGCCCTGGGACGTCGGGACGAGGGACGTCGGGGCGAGGGGCGTCGGCGGCGCTCAGGACGACATCCCCGACGGCGCCGTGAGGGAGTCGCTGCTGCCGGACGTGTCGGTGTGCACGCAGTACCCGACGAGCTCGCCGGCAGCCACCTGGTCGGGGTGCGGGAGCCACACGTCGGTGACGGCCCAGGCGAGCAGACCGGGGTCGATCGCCGCGACGGCCGCGTCGCACGCCTCGTACGCCGCCGCGAGGACCGGGTCGTCGACCGTGAGGTCGGTCGCGGGTGCGCCCGTCGCCGTCAGCACCGCCACCACCTCGGCCTGGTGCTCCTGCGAGCACGGCACGGCGACGCCGTCCGACAGGTCGTACAGCTCCGGCACGCGCTCCCAGCAGGTGCCGACCGCGACGTCCTGCGGCAGCGCGTACGGGGGCAGCACGTCGAGCGTCCCCTCGTCGAGGCGGCCGAGCTGCTCGTCGAGCTCGCGCAGCAGCTCGTCGAGGTCGCCGGGCGTCGACCCGCTACCACTCCCGCTGCCCTCGAGGTCCTCGAGGAGCTGGTCCAGGTCCTGGCCGCCCAGCACGCCCGTCGCCTGCTCCGCCGTGCTGGCACCCCACTGCACGAGCGCGACGACGAGCCACACGAGCAGGCCGAGCACGACGGTCCCGACGGCGCCCACGACGATGCCCGCGATCGCCATGCCGCGCCCGCGCGCACCCGTGCGTCGGATGCGGGCGAGCCCGCCGATGCCCAGCCCGACGCCGATGGGCCCGGTCGCGCCCGCGAGCAGCACGAAGCCGGCGACCGACGTGACGAGCGAGGCCACCGCGAGCCCGTCGGTGGGCGGGAGCGGCGCGGCACCGTACGGCTGCCCGTACGCACCGGGGGCGGCGGGGCCGTAGGGCGGCTGGACGCCGTAGGACGGCTGCGCCCCGTACGAGGGCTGCGCACCGTAGGGCGGCTGCGCGCCGTACGAGGGCGGCGTCCCGTACGAGGGCGGCGTCCCGTGCGCGGGCGCGCCGTACCCCGGCGCCGGTGCGTCGACCGCGGGTGCACCGCCGTACGGGCCGGCTGCCACGGGCAGGGGCGCGGTGCGGCTCAGGGGCTGGGTGTCACCCAGGCCGGTGGTGATCGGCTGGGTGTCACCTGGCTCGGGTGCGCGCTCGTCGGGCGTCGACGTCATGGACGGCAACCTAGCCGAGCGCGGACGTCGCGGTGCCGTGCGGTGCCGATACCACCCGCCGGCCGGCGCACCCCCTCACGGTGCGTCGATCTCGAGGACGACGGGCACGTGGTCCGACGGCTGCTTGCCCTTGCGCTCGTCGCGCTCGATCCGCACGCCGGTGACGCGCGCCGCGAGGGCGGGGCTGGCGTACGTCAGGTCGATGCGCATGCCCTCGTTGCGGGGGAAGCGCAGCTGCTGGTAGTCCCAGTAGGTGTACGTGTGCTCGGCGGGCAGGTGCGTGCGCGACACCTCGGTGTAGCCCGCCCGCGCGATGGCCTCGAACGCGTCGCGCTCGGCGGGCGTCACGTGCGTGCGGCCCGCGAACCGGGCGACGTCCCACACGTCGGTGTCGAGGGGTGCGATGTTCCAGTCGCCGACGAGCGCGACCTGCGCCGCGGGGTCGGCCAGCCAGCCCTGCGCGGCGTCGCGCAGCGCGGCGAGCCAGTCGAGCTTGTAGGTGTAGTGCGGGTCGTCGATCTCGCGCCCGTTCGGCACGTACAGGCTCCACACGCGGACACCGCCGCAGGTCGCGCCCAGCGCACGGGCCTCGGCCACCGCGGGGTCGCCCCACGTCGGCTGGCCGGGGAAGCCGCGCTCGACGTCCGCCAGGCCGACGCGCGAGACGATCGCGACGCCGTTCCACTGCGAGTGCCCGTGCGTCGCGACCTCGTAGCCCAGCGCCTCGAACGGCGCGCGGGGGAACGCCTCGTCCTTCACCTTGGTCTCCTGCAGGGCGAGCACGTCGACGCCGGTGCGCTCCAGGAAGGCCACGGCACGGTCCAGCCGGGCGCGGATCGAGTTGATGTTCCAGGTCGCGAGGCGCATGGCGCCCGAGGCTACCGGCGCGGACCGACAGCGCAGGCCCTCGCCGGAGCGACGGCGCAGCCCCCGCGTGCCCACGTCGCCCGGTCCGGTGACCTCGGCGCAGGTCGCTGGTGGCCCGGGGCGCCACCCGCTACCGTGCCGTGTCCGGACGAATCGGACAGAACGGGCCCCCGCGCCCGTGCGCCGCGACACCTGGGAGGACCGATGACGCCGGACCTCGTCGGCCGTCGTGCCCTGGTCACGGGCGGGGCCGCCGGGATCGGCCGGGCCGTCGCCGTCGCGTTGGCCCGTGCCGGGGTCGACGTGGCCGTCACCCACCTGTCGCACGATGCGCGGCCCGTGGTGGCGGAGATCGAGGGGATGCGGCGCCACGCGTTCGCGGTGCAGCTCGACGCGCGCCGCAGCTGGGACGTGGACGCGGCGGTCACCGCCGCGGCGGACGCGCTCGGCGGGCTCGACATCCTCGTCAACAACGTCGGGGGTCTGGTCGACCGTCGCCCCCTGGCGAGCACGGACGACGCGCACTGGCACCAGGTCATGGACCTCAACCTGTCCTCCGCGTTCTACGCCACGCGGGCGGCGCTGCCGCTGCTCCCCGACGGCGGACGCATCGTCACCGTCGGCTCGCAGGCGGGCGTCGCCGGCGGCGGGACCGGCGGCGTGCCGTACGCGACGGCGAAGGCGGCGCTCGAAGGTTTCACCCGGGCCCTCGCGCGCGAGCTGGGGCCCCGCAGGATCACGGTGAACGCCGTGGCTCCGGGCTTCATCGGCGGTACGCCGTTCCACGCCACGCACACCCCCGAGCCGGCGCAGCGCGCGGCCGTCGCGGCGACGCCGCTGGGACGCGCGGGCACGCCCGAGGACGTGGCCGCGGCCGTGGTGCACCTGGCGTCGGACGGCGCGGCGTTCGTCACGGGGGCCGTCCTCGACGTGAACGGCGGCGCGTGGTTCCGTTGACCGGCGGCGTTCCGGAAGTTTCGTCGGCCCGTGCGCAACCTGGTGCGTCCGGCGGCCGGTAGGGTGCGGTCGCGTCACGTCCGACGGGGGCGTGGCAGCGGTGAGCAGATGGGCGGCACGTGGTGAGCGGAGCGGGGACGGGCGTCGAGGACGTCACGCGCACGGGGGAGGCGGCCGGCACGGCCGCCGCGGGGGCGCTGCTGGACGGCCCGCTCGTCGCGGACGTATGGACGGCGGACCCGTCGGGGCACGTCTGGGACGACGTGCTCTACGTGTTCACCTCGCACGACGAGGACACGGGCGCCTCGGACGACGACGACGGCGGCCACTACGACATGCGCGACTACCACGTCATCGAGCTGCGCGACCTGGGTGGTCCCGCGCTCGACCACGGCCCCGTGCTGCACGTCGACGACGTGCCCTGGGCGTCCCGCCAGATGTGGGCGCCGGACGCCGCGCGGCGCGGCGACACCTACTACCTGGTCTTCCCCGCCCGGGACCACGAGGGCGTCTTCCGCATCGGCGTCGCGACGTCGTCGTCGCCGACCGGCCCGTACGTCGCCGAGCCCGAGCCCCTCGCCGGTGTCGGCAGCATCGACCCCGCGGTCCTCGCGGACCACGACGGCAGCGTGTACCTGTACGTCGGCGGTCTGCAGGGCGGCCAGCTGCAGCGGTGGGACGGCGACACGTACACCGGCGTCGACGCGTACCCGGCGCCCGACGCACCGGCGCTCGGCCCCCGCGTGGCCCGGCTGACGGACGACCTGCTCGCGCTCGCCGAGCCGACGCGCGAGGTGGCCATCACCGACGAGGCCGGCGTCCCGCTGACGCAGGGCGACCCCCGCCGCTTCTTCGAGGGGCCCTGGGTCTCGCGCATCGACGGCGTCTACCACCTGCTCTACTCGACGGGCAGCAGCCACACGCTCGCGAACGCGACGTCGGACTCGCCGTACGGGCCCTTCACGTACCGCGGCACGGTCCTCGAGCCGGTCGCCGGCTGGACCACGCACGGTTCGTTCGCCCAGGTCGACGGCCGCTGGTACCTGCTCTACCACGACGCACAGGTCTCGGGCCGTGACCACCTGCGCAACGTGCGGATCGCACCGCTGGCCGTGCACGCCGACGGTCGCCTGACCGCCGACCCGCGCTGACCGCCTGACCGCCGGCCGGCGCCGACGGAGCGCCCGCGCCGGCCGGTGGTGGCGGTGTCAGCGGCGGCGGAGCGCCCGCACGACGCCCGCGGCCGCGAGCCCGCCGAGGATCCACGGCCCGGCGACGATCAGCGGGTCGAGCACCTGGTGCCGCACGTCCGGCCGTCCCCGGCGCGAGGCGACCGGGTGCCGGCGCACCTCGGACAGGATCCCCGTCTCGGTGATCGGGTTGTCGGGGCGCAGCGTCAGCATGGACCGCAGGTGCGCACCGCCGGCCTCGACGCGGTCCGCCGCGATGAGCAGCAGCCAGTGCGCCGCGCGCCCCTCGCTGAAGCGCTCGTAGGAGTAGCGGCGGATCCGGCCCGACAGCCCGTGCAGCGGCTGGGCCGTGCCGAAGACGGGCGGCAGCATCTCGTGCTCGATCGACCGCTCTCGCGGGTAGGTCTCGGGCTGGCGCTCGGGGAAGTCCCAGTGCGCGCCGTTCGGCAGGTCGGTCCGCTCGCGCGGGACCTGCGGCCGGTCCGCGGGGTCGAGGTCGGCGCCCCAGCCGGGGATGCGTGCGCGCAGCTGCTCGGGCGTCTCGGGCAGCGGGGGCTTGGCGGCGGTGTACGGCATCGTGGGGTCCTCTCAGTCCTGGGAGGGGATGATCAGCGGCTTGATGCAGCCGTCCAGCTTGGACGACATGACGTGGTAGCCCTCGGCGATGTGCTCCAGCGGGATCCGGTGCGTGACCACGTCGCTCGGCTTGAGGTAGCCCGCCTGGATGTGCTCGAGCAGCCGCGGCCACTGGCGCTTGGCCGGCGCCTGGTTCATGCGCAGGGTCAGGCCCTTGTTCATGGCGTCGCCGAACTTCACGGCCGAGAAGATCGGCCCGTACGCGCCCATGACCGACACCGTCCCGCCCTTGCGGACCCCGTCGATCGCCCAGTTCAGCGCGATCGGTGAGCCGCCCTGCAGCTTGAGCTTGGCGGCGGTGACGTGCTGCACCAGGTTGCCGTCGGCCTCCGCGCCGACGGCCTCGATGACGCGGTCCGCGCCCAGCCCGTCGGTCGCCTTCTTCAGCTCGACGACGATGTCGTCGTACTCGGCGTAGTTGCGGGTCTCGGCGTACGCGAACTCGCGGGCCTTCTCGAGCCGGTACTCGAGCTGGTCGACGACGATCACGCGCCCGGCGCCCATGAGCCACGCCGAGCGTGCGGCGAACAGCCCCACGGGCCCGGCGCCGAGCACCACGACGGTGTCGCCCTCGACGATGTCGGCGAGCTGGGCGCCGAAGTAGCCGGTCGCGAGCGCGTCGGTCATGAGCACGGCGTCGTCGTCGTCGAGCCAGTCGGGGATCTTCGAGGGTCCGACGTCCGCGAACGGCACGCGCACGTACTCCGCCTGCCCGCCGTCGTAGCCACCGGTGGTGTGCGAGTAGCCGTAGATGCCGCCCACGGCCGTCGCGTTGGGGTTCACGTTGTGGCAGTTCGAGTACAGGCCGCGCGCGCAGAAGAAGCACGTGCCGCAGTAGACGTTGAACGGGACCATGACGCGGTCGCCGACCTGCAGGTTCTGCACCGACGGTCCGACCTTCTCCACGACGCCGACGAACTCGTGCCCGAACGTGTGGCCGATCCGCGTGTCCGGCATCATGCCGTGGTAAAGGTGCAGGTCGGAGCCGCAGATGGCGGCCCTGACGACCCGGACGACGGCGTCGTTCGGGTGCTCGATGACGGGGACGTCCTTCTCCTCGACGCGGACCTTGTACGGCCCGCGGTAGACCATCGCTCGCATGTGGATCCTCCGGGTCGGGTGCCCTGCGGGGTGCTGTCGAGTGCCCTCCAGGGTGCGCACGGCGCGCGTCTCGCGCATCCGGAACGTCCCGGTCGTCACGACGCCCGACGAGGGGTCGAGGTGCTCGGCGGGCAGCAGGACGAGATCACCGTGGCCATGGAGGACGGGTTGCGACAGCGCCGTGAACCTCGCGTCGCCGGACGCGCTCGCGGCCACGGGCGCGCGCCGTCGGCACGGACTGGTCCGGGTGCACGACGGTCGCGATGCGGAGGACCGAATCCCGGTCGCCGCGCTGGGTCCCGTGAGACAGTGAGGTCGTACGAGGCGTCGGCGTGCGATCTGGTTCTCCGCCCTTGACGTGCACGGCCGTCCCAGCTCCTGGTGCGGCTCGCAGTACTCGCCTTGGGGGCGATCTCGTGCCCGGCTCCACCCCGTTCTCCGACCCCACGTCCGGCAGCATCACGACGCGTGTCACCACGGGTGCCGACGGCCGCACGCTCGTCGTGCGTCTGGTCGGTGAGATCGACGTCGCGCTGCAGCAGCAGGCCGATGCCGCGATGGCCCGCGTCGTCGAGCTCCGGCTGCCGGTCGCCCTCGACCTGGCGGACGTCTCACTGCTCGGTGCCACCGGGCTGACGTTCATCGCGCGCTGCGAGCACTCCTGTGCCGACGCCGGCGTGCGGTGCGTCGTGCAGCACGTCACGCCGAACGTCGCGCGCGTGCTGACGGCGCTCGGGCTCGACGCGGTCCTGCGTCGCGTCGAGCCCGGCCCCGTCGTCGCGTCGTGACCCCGCCGTGCGTCACCGCACGTCGTCGTCCACCCAGTCGAACGACTTGGTGACGGCCTTCTTCCACAACCGGTACTGGCGGTCGCGCTCGTCCCCGTCCATCGCGGGCTCCCAGCGCTTGTCCTCCGCCCAGTTGTCGATGACGTCCTGCTCGCCGGACCAGTAGCCGACGGCGATGCCGGCTGCGTACGCCGCACCGAGCGCGGTGGTCTCCGCGACCTTGGGCCGCACGACCGGCACCCCGAGGATGTCGGCCTGGAACTGCATGAGCGCCTCGTTGGCGACCATGCCACCGTCCACCTTGAGCTCGGTGAGGTCGACCCCCGAGTCGGCGTTCATGGCGTCGAGCACCTCGCGCGTCTGGAAGGCCGTGGCCTCCAGCGCGGCGCGTGCGATGTGCTCCTTCGTCACGTACCGCGTGAGGCCGACGATGGCTCCGCGCGCGTCGGACCGCCAGTACGGCGCGAAGAGCCCCGAGAAGGCGGGGACGAAGTACACGCCGCCGTTGTCCTCGACGGACGCCGCGAGCCGCTCCACCTCCGGCGCGGACGAGATGATCCCCAGGTTGTCGCGCAGCCACTGCACGAGCGAGCCCGTGACGGCGATCGAGCCCTCGAGCGCGTAGACGGTGTCCTGGTCGCCGATCTTGTAGCAGACGGTCGTCAGCAGCCCGTTCTCGGAGGCGACCGGCTCGGTGCCCGTGTTGATGAGCATGAAGTTGCCGGTGCCGTACGTGTTCTTGGCCTGCCCGACCTCGAAGCACGCCTGGCCGAACGTCGCGGCCTGCTGGTCGCCCAGGATGCCCGCGATCGGCACGCCGGGGAGCAGGCCGCCCTTGCGGCCCTCGCCGTACACCTCGGACGACGAGCGGATCTCCGGCAGCATCGACAGCGGGATGCCCATCTCGCCGGCGATCTCCTCGTTCCACGTGAGCGAGTCGATGTTCATCAGCATCGTGCGCGACGCGTTGGTCGGGTCGGTGACGTGCAGGCCGCCCTTGACGCCGCCGGTCATGTTCCACAGCACCCAGGAGTCGGTGTTGCCGAACGCGAGCCTGCCGGCCTCGGCCTTCTCGCGCGCACCCTCGACGTTGTCGAGGATCCAGCGGATCTTGGGGCCGGAGAAGTACGTGGCGAGCGGCAGTCCGACGCGGTCCTTGTACCGCTCGGCCCCGCCGCCGAGCGCCGCGAGCTCGTCGCAGATCTTCTGGGTGCGCGTGTCCTGCCAGACGATCGCGTTGTGCACGGGCTCGCCGGTCTCCCGGTCCCACACGACGGCGGTCTCGCGCTGGTTGGTGATGCCGACGGCGGCGATGTCCTCGTGCGTGAGGCTGGCGCGGCCCAGGGCCATGCCGACGACCTCGCGGGTGTTGACCCAGATCTCCTTCGCGTCGTGCTCGACCCACCCCGCCCTCGGGAAGATCTGCTCGTGCTCCTTCTGCCCCACGGACACGACCTGCCCGCCGTGGTCGAAGATCATGGCGCGGGTGGAGGTGGTGCCCTGGTCGATCGCCAGCACGTAGGTGTCGGTCATGCGTCTGCCTCTCCTCGGGAAGGGTGGGGGTGCGCGGGGGTCAGCCGATGTACACGCTGGCGGCGAGCCCGGCGAGGACGCCACCGAGCAGGGGTCCCACGATGGGGACCCAGGAGTACGCCCAGTCGGACGACCCCTTGCCGCGGATGGGCAGCAGGGCGTGGACGATGCGCGGGCCCAGGTCGCGCGCCGGGTTGATGGCGTAGCCCGTGGGGCCACCGAGGCTTGCGCCGATGCCGACGACGAGGAGGGCCACAGCCAGCGGTCCGACCTCCGCGGGCGTCTCGCCGAAGGCCAGCACGATGAACACCAGCACGAACGTGGCGACGACCTCGGTGAGGAGGTTCCAGCCGTAGGAGCGCAGCTCCGGGCCCGTCGAGAAGACGCCCAGCTTCACCGCCGGCTCGGCGTCCTGGTCGAAGTGCTTCTTGTAGACGAGGAACGCCAGCAGGGCACCGATCACGGCGCCGAGCATCTGCGCCACGACGTACAGGAACCCGTTGCTCGCCGTCACCGGGATGCCGGGGGCGAACTCCTCCGCGCCCGACGCCCAGATGCCGATGGTCACGGCGGGGTTGATGTGGGCGCCGGACTTGTAGGCCGCGTAGACGCCGGCGTAGACGCCGATGCCCCAGCCGAAGTTGATGAGCAGCCACCCGCCGGCGGACCCCTTGGTCCGCGGCAGGATCGCGTTGGCCACCACCCCGGCACCCAGCAGGATGAGGATCGCGGTGCCGATGGTCTCCGACCAGAACGCATCACCGATGGTGTAGTCCACTTCAGGCCTCTCTCGACGTCGTTGTCGCGGTCACCGCCGGGTCGTGCAGCCGCGGTGCGGCGCCCGGGGGTGCGGGTCGGCGGTGACCCGCACCCCGGTGCTCACGTGCCCGCCGGGCCCGAGGCGCCGCGCCCGGCGGGGGAGCCGGGCTTGGTCCCCGGGTCGGCGTCGTCGCCCAGCGGCAGCAGCGGGGCGACGTCGGGGGCCTGCAGGCGCACGCGCTCCGCCGCCGCGTCGTCCGGCTCGGCGGCCGCGGCGTCCTCGGCCGCCGCCCGCGCGCGGTACGCGTCGATCTCCCGGCGCCGCGTCGCGTCGTCCCAGCCGAGGACGGGCGCGACGAGGTCCGCGATCTCCTCGAGCGCGCCGGTGCCCTTGTCCGCCTGCTCGTAGTTGAGGCGCGTGCGGTGCATGAGGACGTCGTCGAGGTGCAGGGCGCCCTCGTGGCTCACGGCGTAGACGATCTCCGCGCCGATGTACGCGGGCGCGTTCGCGAGCGGGCGGGCGAGCTCGGGGCGCTCGTCGCACAGGTCGGTGAGCTCCTGCAGCAGCGAGCCGTAGCGGTGCAGCAGGTGGTCGAGGCGCGGCCGGTCCCAGCCGTAGCGCGCACCGATCGCCCGGGCCTGGCGCTGCACGACCTTGAGCCCCTCGGCACCGACGAGCGGCACCTCGTGCGTGATCGACGGCAGCGTCGTGGCCCGCGCACCGAGCGCGAAGTCGACGGCGTCCTTGGCCATCACCCGGTAGGTCGTGAGCTTGCCGCCGGCGACGACGGTCAGCCCCGGGGCGGGTGACGCCACGGTGTGCTCGCGCGAGACCTTGGCGGACGACGTCCCCTCCTTGGTCCCCGGCTGCAGCAGCGGGCGCAGGCCCGCCCACGTGCCGATGACGTCCTCGCGCGTCAGCGGGCGCGAGAGCACCTGGTTGGCGTGGTCGATGACGTAGTCGATGTCGGCGCTCGTGGCGACGGGGTGCGTCAGCTCCTGCTCCCACGGCGTGTCGGTCGTCCCGATCACCCAGTACCGGGACCACGGGATGATGAAGAGCACCGACTTCTCGGTCTGCAGGATCAGACCGGTGTTGCCCTCGATCCGGGCGCGCGGCACCACGATGTGGATGCCCTTGGACGCCAGGACCCGCAGCCCGCCCTCGCTGCCCGCGAGCGACTCCGTCTGCTCGGTCCACACGCCGGTCGCGTTGATGACGTGGCGCGCGCGGACGTCGATGCGCTCGCCGGACTCGAGGTCGACGACCTCGGCGCCGGTGATCGCCCCGCCCGTCGTCGTCTGCAGGTCGACGACCTGCGTGCGCGACGCCGCGTGCGCGCCGTAGCTCACGGCCGTGCGGACGAGGCTCTCGACGAGCCGCGCGTCGTCGACGCTCGCGTCCCAGTACCGGACGGCGCCGATCGCGGCGTCGTGCCGCAGGTCGGGGAACAGCCGCTCCATGCCCTTGCGGGTGAGGTGGCGGTGGATCGGCATGGCACGCCGCGTGCCGGACACCGACGCGAGCGTGTCGTACAGCGCGACGCCCGCCCCCACGTACGCCCGCTCCCACACGCGGTTCTCGAGCGGGTAGAGGAAGCTCACGGGCTTGACCAGGTGCGGCGCGAGGCGCGTGATGAGCAGGTCGCGCTCGGTCAGCGCCTCGCGCACGAGGTGGAAGTCGAGCATCTGCAGGTAGCGCAGCCCGCCGTGGACGAGCTTGCTCGAGCGGCTCGACGTCCCGGACGCCCAGTCCTGCCCCTCGACGATCGCGGTGGACAGGCCGCGCGTGACGCCGTCGAGCGCGATGCCCGCGCCCGTGACGCCACCCCCCACGACCAGGAGGTCGAGCTCGCGGCCCTGCTCGGAGCTGCGGCGCAGCGACTCCAGTGCGTCCTGTCGTGCCTGCGCCGTCAGCGGTGCGGTCCTCATGTGGCGGTCCCTCCCGTGGCGCCGTCCCTCGTGGTCACGGCCGGTGGCGCGTCAGCCCCTCGCCCGCCCGGCGCGTCGCCGCTATCGTCATCACGTCCAGAACGGACGCGCAACTCCGGTGCACGAACGTGCAACGGGTTGACGGTTCCATGGGGGGCCGAAGGGACGGTGCTGGGTGTTCGTGGAGCGGGAGCAGGACGTGCTGCGCGCGGCGTCCATGTACTACCTGCAGGACCTCAAGATGGAGGTCATCGCCCGGCACCTCGGGACGTCCCGGTCGACCGTCTCGCGCCTGCTGAGGCGCGCGCGGGACACCGGGCTCGTCGAGATCACGCTGCGACCCTCGAGCACCCGCGCGCCGGGCCTCGGCCGGTCGATCTCGTCGACGTTCGGCATCGACACGTACGTCGTCCCCGTGCCGGACTCCGCGGGGTCGGTCGAGCGACTTGACCAGGTCGCGATGACGGCTGCACGCCTGCTCGGCTCGTGGTTCGACTCCGACATGGTGATGGGCGTGGCCTGGGGCACCACGATCGCGGCCGTCTCCCGGTACCTGGCGCCCAAGCCGACGCGTGGCTCGGCGGTCGTCCAGCTCAACGGCGCGGCGAACATGCGCACGTCGGGCGTCGAGTACGCGTCCGACCTCATCTCGTCGTTCGGGTCGGCGTTCGGCGCCGCCGTCCACCACTTCTCCGTGCCCGCGTTCTTCGACTTCCCCGACACCAAGGACGCCATGTGGCGCGAGCGGTCCGTGCGCCGCGTGCTGGACATGCAGCGCCGCGCCGACATCGCCGTGTTCTCGGCCGGCGCCGTCGCCGGGGCGGTCCCGTCGCACGTGTACTCCGCGGGCTACCTCGACGAGTCGGACGTGCGCCGCCTGCACGACGAGTCGGTCGTCGGCGACGTGTGCACGGTGTTCCTGCGCGGCGACGGGTCCTGGGCGGACGTGTCGCTCAACAGCCGCGCCACCGGCCCGACGCCCGAGGAGCTGCAGCGCGTCCCGCGACGCGTGTGCGTCGTCGCCGGTGACAACAAGGTCGCGC
Source organism: Cellulomonas avistercoris (assembly GCF_014836445.1). Lineage (GTDB taxonomy): Bacteria > Actinomycetota > Actinomycetes > Actinomycetales > Cellulomonadaceae > Cellulomonas > Cellulomonas avistercoris. The sequence continues at coordinate 329,201 of NZ_JACSQV010000002.1, read as the reverse complement.
CGCTGCTCGCGGCCCTGCGCGCCGAGGTGGTCACCGACCTCGTCGTCGACGAGGTGACCGCCACGGCGCTCGTCGAGGCGGTCGGCACCCGCACCACGTCGCGTCGTGCGTAGGTTGTGCGCGTGAGCTCTCCCGCCCAGGTCGCCGTCCGACCTGCCCGCCCCGCGGACGTCCGCGCCATCCGCCGCCTCGTGGAGCCCTACGCGCAGGAGCGGATCCTGCTGGCCAAGGAGTGGGTCGGCTACTACGAGGCCGTGCAGGAGTTCCTCGTCGCGCGCGCCGACGACGACGAGGTCGTCGGGTGCGGGGCGCTGCACGTGATGTGGGAGGACCTCGCCGAGATCCGCACGCTCGCGGTGGACCCCTCCTACCGCGGGCGGGCCGTCGGGCACGCGCTCGTCGACGCGCTGCTCGACCGCGCGCGCGACCTGGGGCTGCGGCGCGTGTTCTGCCTGACGTTCGAGGTGGACTTCTTCGCCCGCCACGGGTTCCGCGAGATCGAGGGGACGCCCGTGCCGTCGGCCGTCTACGCCGAGCTGCTGCGGTCGCACGACGACGGCGTCGCCGAGTTCCTCGACCTGGCCCGCGTGAAGCCCAACACGCTGGGCAACACGCGCATGCTCCTCGAGCTCTGACCCGGCCACGCACCTCGCGAGCGCGGTACACGTCGGCCGAGCGCGGCACACGTCGGTGCCGCGCTGGGCGGTCGTGTGCCGCGCTCGGCGTCAGTGGGGGAGGCGGTAGGTGGCCGCGTCGGGGTCGGGGGCGTCGCCCGGGGCGTCCTCGTGGACGACCAGGCCGTCGGCGACCAGGGCGTCCAGGCAGCGCGCGAGCTGGGCGGCGTCCGGCCAGACGGCCGCGACCGCCGCGTGGGGGACCGGGCCGAGCGCCTCGCGCAGCAGGGCCATGACGCGTCCCCGTGCCTGCCGGTCGGTGCCGGCCCACGCCTGCGTGCGACGGCGGTGCGCGTGCGCGTCGGCCGGTCGCCCGGCAGCCAGCCACCGGCAGCGGTCGGCCACCGGGCAGGCGTCGCACCGGGGCGAGCGTGCCGTGCACACCAGCGCCCCGAGCTCCATCGACGCCGCCGCCCAGCGCGCCGCCGACGCGTCGTCGGCCGGCACCCACGCGGCCGCACGCGCCGTCTCACCGACCGTCAGCGCCGGCGCCGGCAGGGCCTCACCCGCCGCGACCCGCGCCAGGACCCGCCGCACGTTGGTGTCGAGCACGACCGAGCGCCGCCCGAACGCGAACGCCCGTACGGCCGCCGCGGTGTAGGGGCCCACGCCCGGCAGCGCGAGCAGCGCGTCCTCGTCGTCCGGCAGCACGCCGCCGTGGCGCTCGACGACGGCCCGCGCGCACTCCTGCAGGCGCAGCGCACGCCGCGGGTACCCGAGCCGGTCCCACGCGCGCAGGACGTCCGCGGTGGGCGCGACCGCGAGGTCCGCGGGCGTCGGCCACCGGTCCAGCCACGCGCGCCACGCCGGCTCGACCCGCACGACCGGCGTCTGCTGCAGCATCACCTCGCTGACCAGCACGCCCCACGGGGTCCGGTCCGGCGCCCGCCACGGCAGGTCGCGCGCGTGCGCGTCGAACCACGCGACGACGTCGTCCCGGATGCCCGAGGTGTCGACGCCCCCGGGGCCCGCGACCGCTGCGCCCCCGGTCGGGGGTGGGGTCGCGGCGCGGACGACGGGCTGGGCGGCGGGCACGCCTCATCGTGCCGTCGCGGGGCGCCGGGACGAAACCGGGCGCGTCGGCGCCGGGTGTGGCGCGTCCTGCACGACGCTCCGGCATCGGCCGAATACCGTGGGACGCGCGGCCGCACACCGACCACGCCCACCCCGGAGGTCCCTGCATGAACGACCGGACGCCCCCGACCGGCCGGGGACCCCGACCGGCGCGTCCGGCCCCGGCGCCGCGACCGCCGGCCCGCGTCTACTGGATCCGCCGGTTCGTGGTCCTCGGGCTGCCGCTGCTGGTCGTCGTCGTGCTCGTCGTGTGGTGGACGGGCCGGGGCAGCGAGGCCGCCGCGGAGAGCGACCCCACCACGGCCCCCGCGACGACGCCCACGCCGACGACGGCCGCGGAGCCCGGCGTGCCCGAGTGCGCACCGGAGCAGCTGGCTCTCGCCGTGACACCCGGTGCCGAGGCGTTCGCCGCCGGGGTCGACCCGACGTTCGAGGTCACCGTCACCAACTCCGGCTCCGAGCCGTGCCTCGTCGACGTGGGCGACGGTCGGCGCGAGGTCGTCATCACGTCCGGCGAGGACCGCGTCTGGTCGAGCCTCGACTGCGTGCCGGCGGACCCGGACGCGCGCACGCTCCTGCTCGCCGGCGGGCAGTCGGACGTCACGCAGCTCGGGTGGCCGCGCGAGCGCTCCGCGGCCGGGTGCGCCGGGGGGCTGCCCACGCCCGGCGCGGGCACCTACTCGGTCGCGGTGACCGTCGGCGGCGCGACCTCGCCCGCCGCGGTGTTCGGGCTCGGCTGAGGCCACGGCCGGCCGCGGTCCGCACGGCGGGGCGCGCGTCAGGCGTCAGAGGTCAGACGTACCGCGTCAGACGTACCGCTCGAGGATGCTCGACTCCGCGAGCCGCGACAGCCCCTCGCGCACCGAGCGGGCCCGCTGCTCGCCGACCCCGTCGACGGCCATGAGGTCGTCGATCGTCGCGGCCAGCAGCTTCTGCAGGCCGCCGAAGTGCCCGACCAGGCGGTCGACGACCGGGCCGGGCAGCCGCGGCACCTTCGACAGCAGGCGGTAGCCCCGCGGGCCGACGGCCGCGTCCAGGGCCTCGCCGCCGCCGGGCAGCCCGAGCACACGGGCGATGTGCGAGATGTCGAGCAGCTGGGTCGAGTCCAGCTCGCCCAGGGCGTCCGGGACCGCCTCGATCGTGCGGCGCGAGGTGTCGACGTAGTCCCGGATGACGAGCTCGCGCTCGGTGCCGACCCCGCCGACGAGCTCGTCGAGCTGCAGCGTGAGCAGGCGGCCGTCGGTCCCGAGCTCGACGACGTAGCCCGCGATCTCGTCCGAGATCCGGCGGACCATCTCGAGGCGCTGCACGACGGCGGACACGTCGCGCACCGTGACCAGGTCCTCGATCTCCAGGGCGGACAGGGTGCCGCTGACCTCGTCGAGGCGTGCCTTGTACCGCTCGAGCGTCGCGAGCGCCTGGTTGGCGCGCGACAGGATCGTCGTGGAGTCCTCGAGCACGTACCGCTGCTCGCCGACGTACAGCGCCACGATCCGCATCGACGCGGACACCGAGATCACGGGCAGGCCGGTCTGCTTGGCGACGCGCTCGGCCGTGCGGTGCCGGGTGCCGGACTCCGACGTCTGGATCGACGGGTCCGGGAGCAGCTGCACGGCGGCCCGCACGATCCGGTCGCGGATCGGGTCGATGACGACCGCACCGTCCATCTTCGCGAGCTCGCGCAGGCGCGTGGCGGAGAACTCGACGTCGAGGACGAACCCGCCGGAGCACAGCGACTCGACCGTGGCGTCCATGCCGAGCACGATGAGCGCGCCCGTGCGGCCGCGCAGGATCCGCTCCAGACCGTCGCGCAGCTCGGTTCCGGGCGCGACGGCGAAGAGCGTGGACCTCAGCAGGTCGTCGGGATGGTGCGGGTGGGGCACCCCTGGATCGTATCGGTGGCGTGTCGAGTTGTCCGAGCCGCCACTCACGCGTCGCCCGACGGGGCGAGGCCCGCCAGGACGGCCGCCGCCAGGTCCGGGGCCTCGACGACCCGCAGGCCGTCGGGCACGGTGACCTCCTCGAGCGTCCCCGAGGGGACGACCGCCCGCGTGCAGCCGAGCCGGGCCGCCTCGGCCAGGCGCCGGCCCACGCCCGGGACCGGCCGGATCTCCCCGGCCAGGCCGACCTCGCCGATGGCCACGAGCCCGGCGTGCACGGCGACGTTCTCGCGGCCGCTGACGGCAGCCAGCGCGAGCGCCAGGTCCGCGGCGGGCTCGACGACGCGCGCCCCGCCGACCGTCGAGACGTAGACGTCCTGGTCGGCGAGGCGGGCGCCGAGGCGGCGCTGCAGGACCGCGAGGACCATCGCGAGCCGGCTGCCGTCGACGCCGCTCGTCGTGCGCCGCGGGTTCGGCACGACGCTCGGCGCCACGAGCGCCTGCACCTCCGCCGCGAGCGGGCGCCGGCCCTCAAGGGTCACGGTCAGGCACGTCCCCGGCACGTCGCTGACCAGGCGCGACGTGAACAGCCCCGAGGGGTCCGCCAGGCCGACGATGCCGTGCTCCGACAGGTCGAAGCAGCCGACCTCGTCGGTCGGGCCGTAGCGGTTCTTGGTGGCGCGCAGCAGCCGCAGCCGCGAGTGGCGCTCGCCCTCGAACTGGCAGACCACGTCGACGAGGTGCTCGAGCGTGCGCGGCCCCGCGACGGACCCGTCCTTGGTGACGTGCCCGACGAGCACGACGGGCAGCGCGCGCGACTTCGCGGCGGTGATGAGCGCGGCCGTGACCTCCCGGACCTGCGAGACCCCGCCGGGCGATCCCTCCACCTGCGCGGACGTGAACGTCTGCACCGAGTCGAGGACCAGCAGGTCGGGGTCGACGCTCTCGACGTGCCCGAGGACGGTCCCGAGGTCCGTCTCCGCGGCCAGCAGCAGCGAGGGCGCGAGCGCGTGGATGCGGCCCGCACGCAGCCGCACCTGCGCGGCCGACTCCTCGCCGGTGACGTACAGGACGCGCCGCCCGGTGCGGGCTGCGCGTGCGGCCACGTCGAGCAGCAGGGTCGACTTGCCCACGCCCGGCTCGCCCGCGAGCAGCACGACCGCGCCGGGCACCAGGCCGCCGCCGAGCACACGGTCCAGCTCGTCCACGCCCGTGGGGCGGGCCGCGGCCGCGTCGACGTCGATCTCCTCGATGGGGCGCGCGGGGTTGCGCGTCGGCGCGACGGCGATCGTCCGGGGGCCGCCGGAGCCGGGGCCCGCGTCCTCGACGACGCAGCCCCACTCCTGGCACTCGCCGCACCGGCCGACCCACTTGGTCGCGGTCCAGCCGCACTCGGTGCAGCGGAACGCCGGGCGCTCGGTGGGGCGCTCGCCCCCGGAACGGGCACGGCGCGTGGTCGTCTGGCTCACGTCCCGCACGGTACGGCCCGCCACCGACAACCCCGACCCGCCGCACCCGGCACCGCGCGCTCGGTAGGCTGCCCCGTGGTCCGGCAGCAGCCGGTCCGCGCGACACGAGGGGATTGCCCGCCATGAGCGACACGGGACGACCCGGCGAGCCCGAGCAGCGGCCCGGCGCCACCGGACCGACGCACCGACCCGCCGTCACCCCGCAGGGCGACCCCGGTGCCGCGAGCGGCTGGACCGGCTGGGGCGCCGACCCCGCCACCCCCGCCGCGTCCGACCCTGCCGGACCCGCACCCGAGCGCGAGCCCGGCGAGCGCCCGGGTCGCCCCGCGTGGCTCCTGCCCGTGGCCGCCGGCGTGGGTGCGGTCGTCGTCATCGGCGTCGTGGTCGGCGTCCTGGTCAACCGCAGCGGTGGTGACGCGTCCCCGACGCCCGCCGCGTCCACGGTCACCGCTCCCGTGCCGACGCCCGCCGCCCAGCCCGCGGCGCGCACCGCCACCACGGCGTTCGCGTCCGCGCTGCCCACCACGGTCCTGCAGTACGCGCTCGAGTCCTCGCAGGAGGACGCCGAGCGGATCGGTGCGGGCGCGCTCGAGGCCTACACCGAGACGTTCACCGACGGCGACGGCGGCACCCTGACCGTGCGCGCCGCCCAGCTCGAGACGCCCGAGGACGCGACCGCGCTGCTGCAGCAGATCTCCGCGGGGCTGCCCACGGCACCCGCGGCCGACGCGCCCACGGCGAGCGCGTCCGCGGCTCCCGAGGCCGACCTGCCGCAGAGCGGTGACGTCACCGTCGGCGGTGCGCCGGTCGGGACGTTCACGGTCGTCGACGCCGGTGACGGCACGGGCGTCGCGGTGTGGCAGAACGGCACGGCCGTGTTCCAGGTGACGGCCCCGCTGGCGGACGTGCTCGACGTCTACCGGGCGTACGCGCTGTAGGACCGCGCGTCAGCCCGCGGGCCGCAGCACGTAGCCCACGCCGCGCAGCGTGTGCAGCATGGGCTCGCGGCCCTTGTCGATCTTGCGGCGCAGGTAGGACACGTACAGCTCGACGATGTTCGCCTGCCCGCCGAAGTCGTACTGCCACACGCGGTCGAGGATCTGCGCCTTGCTCAGCGCCCGCCGCGGGTTGCGCATGAAGTAGCGCAGCAGCTCGAACTCCGTGGCGGTGAGGCGGATGGGGTCGTCGCCGCGCCACACCTCGTGGCTGTCCTCGTCCATCCGCAGGTCGCCGACGACGAGCAGCGCGTCCGGCCGCTGGCCCACGGCTCCCGCGCGCCGCAGCATGCCGCGCAGCCGCGCGACGACCTCCTCGAGGCCGAACGGCTTGGTGACGTAGTCGTCGCCGCCGGCCGTGAGCCCGGGGACGCGGTCCTCGACGCCGTCGTGCGCCGTCAGGAACAGGACGGGCGCCTGCGGGCGGGCCGCGCGGATGCGCCGCAGCACCTCCGGGCCCGACATGTCCGGCAGGGAGAGGTCGAGCAGGACGACGTCCGGCTCCAGCGTGCCGACCAGCTCGACCGCGTCGTGGCCCGACAGCGCGTGCCGGACCTCCCAGCCCTCGTAGCGCAGCGCGGTGCACATCAGCTCACCGAGGTTCACCTCGTCGTCGACGACGAGGACCCGCAGCGGGCTCCCGTCGGCGCGCGTGAGCGAGTCGGGACGGCGTGACGTGGGACGGGCGGGTGCTGTCGTCGTCATGCGACCAGGCTGAGCAGCGGTCCTGTGGTGCGCCTGGAGCGGACCTGTGAGTTGGCTGGGCGGCGAGGACGTGCGGCGCGGAGCCGCTCGACGTCCGGGTGGTGGACGCCGGACCCGGGCCGCGGTCACGCACGCCGCCCGGGTTGCCCTACCGTGTGACGGTGCACGAGGGCCTCCACGTCCCGGTCGACCCGGAACCGACCGCGCCGCGTCGAGCGCGTGCGCGGGGCTGGGTCGTCGTCGCGTGCGGTGTCGTGGCCGTCGCCTCGCTCGCGGGGGTCCTGCTCCTGTGGCGCGTGTTCGTCGACACGTGGGCGGGGCAGCGGGTCGAGGACGCCGCGCTCGACGGCGCGGAGATCGGCCAGGGCCAGCTGTGGCGCGTCGCCGCGCCGCTGCTCGACGTCGTCTCCGTGGGCTTCGTCGCGGGCGGCCTGCTCGTCGCCGCGGGCGTCGCCCTGGTGCGGCGCCGGCTCTCCCTCGCGATCCAGGTGGCCGTGCTGGTCGGGGGCGCGAACCTCACCACCCGGATCCTCAAGGAGTGGGTGCTGGACCGGCCCGTGCTGGGTGTCGGCGCCGACTACGGCAACACCCTGCCCAGCGGCCACACGACCGCCGCCGGGTCCGTGGCGGCCGGCCTCCTGCTCGTCGCCCCGCCGCGCGCGCGTCCGCTGGTCGCGGTGCTCGGCGGCGGGTACACCGCGCTGACGGGCATCTCGACGCTCGTCGGGCAGTGGCACCGGCCGTCGGACGTCGTCGCCGGCGCCCTCGTCGTGCTCTGCTGGACGGCGCTGGTGTGCGGCGCCATGGCGGCGCGGCCCGGTCCGACCGGGACCGCGACCGCGATGCTGCGCAGGGTCGACCGCGGGGACCCGGGGTGGGTCCGCACGCGGCGGACGGCGCTCACGCTCGTCGTGCTCGGCGTGGCAGCGGGGGTCACGGCCGTCGTGCTGCTGACGCGCACCTGGGCCAACCGGGCCGCCGCCGCGGGTCGCGCGGGTGAGCTCCTGGCCTACGGTGGGGGTGTCGCGGGCGTCGTCGCGGCGTGCGCCCTGACGTTCGCGGTCATGCTGCTGCTGCGGCACGCGGCCGGGTCGCGGGACGAGGCGCCGTCCTCGTCGGCTTGACGCCAGGACGTAGAGTCCCCTCGGAAGTGGGGTCCACGCGTCGTGGGGCGCCGCGCTCGCCACGACACCGTCGTCACACACATCCCACAGCCCACGGCACGGAAGGCCGGTCAGATGTCTGCAGGTCGCAAGCTCGTCATCGTGGAGTCCCCCGCGAAGGCGCGCACGATCGCCGGTTACCTCGGCGAGGGCTACGACGTGGAGGCGTCCGTCGGGCACATCCGCGACCTCCCACAGCCCTCCGAGCTGCCCGCGGACATGAAGAAGGGCCCGTACGGCAAGTTCGCCGTCGACGTCGACAACGGGTTCGTCCCGTACTACGTCGTGGACGCGGACAAGAAGAAGAAGGTCGCCGAGCTCAAGAAGCTCCTCAAGGAGTCCGACGAGCTCTACCTCGCCACCGATGAGGACCGCGAGGGCGAGGCCATCGCGTGGCACCTCCTGGCGGAGCTCAAGCCGAAGATCCCGGTCAAGCGCATGGTGTTCCACGAGATCACCCGTGAGGCGATCGCGCGGGCGCTGGAGAACACGCGCGAGCTGGACGAGCGGCTCGTCGACGCGCAGGAGACCCGCCGCATCCTCGACCGGCTCTACGGCTACGAGGTCAGCCCCGTGCTGTGGCGCAAGGTCCGCCAGGGCCTGTCGGCCGGGCGCGTGCAGTCCGTGGCGACGCGGCTCGTCGTCGAGCGTGAGCGCGAGCGCATGGCGTTCGTCCCCGCCGACTACTGGGACGTCACCGGCACCTTCGCGGTCGCGGACGACGGAGAGCCGACGTTCTCGGCGCGCCTGACGGGCGTCGGGGGAGCGCGCGTGGCCAGCGGCCGCGACTTCGACGACCGCGGGACGCTCAAGAGCCGCGACACCGTGACGCTCGACGAGGACCGGGCCAACGCACTGGTCGCCGGGCTCGACGGTGCCGCGTTCGTGGTGCAGTCGCTCGAGACCAAGCCGTACACGCGGCGCCCCGCCGCGCCGTTCACCACCTCGACGCTCCAGCAGGAGGCGTCGCGCAAGCTGCGCATGAGCTCGCGGCAGGCCATGCGCACGGCGCAGTCGCTGTACGAGAACGGCTACATCACCTACATGCGGACCGACTCGCCCGCGCTGTCGACGCAGGCGATCGACGCCGCGCGCCGCCAGGTCGCCGAGCTCTACGGCTCCGAGTACGTGCCGGACAAGCCGCGCCTGTACACGTCGAAGGCGAAGGGTGCGCAGGAGGCCCACGAGGCCATCCGCCCCGCCGGTGACCACTTCCGTACCCCCGCGCAGGTCGCGCGCGAGCTGTCGGGCGACCAGTTCAAGCTGTACGAGCTCGTCTGGAAGCGCACGGTCGCCTCCCAGATGGCGGACGCGCGCGGGCAGACCGCGTCCGTGCGCCTCGCGGCGACGGCGACGACCCCGGACGGCCCGGTCGAGACCGTGTTCTCCGCGTCCGGCACGGTCATCACGTTCCGCGGGTTCCTCGCCGCGTACGAGGAGGGCCGCGACCGCGGGCGCTACGACGAGGCCGAGGCCGCCGCCGCGGCGGGCTCGGACGACGCGCGCCTGCCGCAGATGGCCCAGGGCGACCCGGTGACGGGCTCCGACCTGACGGCCGACGGCCACCGCACGTCCCCGCCGCCGCGCTTCACCGAGGCGTCGCTCGTCAAGGCGCTCGAGGAGCGCGGCATCGGCCGCCCCTCGACGTACGCCGCGACGATCGGCGTCATCCAGGACCGCGGCTACGTCACCAACCGCGGCCAGGCGCTGGTGCCGACGTGGCTGGCGTTCGCGGTGACGCGCCTGCTCGAGGAGAACTTCGACCGGCTCGTCGACTACGGCTTCACGGCCGGCATGGAGGAGGGCCTCGACGCCATCGCCGCAGGTCAGCGCGGTCGCGTCGACTGGCTGACGGAGTTCTACTTCGGCGACGGGTCGCAGTCCCTGGAGACCGGCGGCCTGCGCGGGCTCGTCGAGAACCTCGGCGAGATCGACGCGCGCGAGGTCAACTCGATCGACATCGGCGACGGCATCACGCTGCGCGTCGGGCGCTACGGCCCGTACCTCGAGGCGCCGGGCGAGGGCCCGGACGACGACCCGCGCCGCTCGTCGGTGCCCGAGGACATGGCCCCGGACGAGCTGACGGTGGAGAAGGCGCGCGAGCTCCTCGACACCATGCCCGACGGCGACAAGGTGCTCGGGACGGACCCCGCCACGGGCACGCAGATCGTCGCGCGCAACGGCCGGTACGGGCCGTACGTCACCGAGGTGCTCCCGGAGCCCGAGCTCGACCCGGGCCTGTCGGCCGCCGCGCGCAAGAAGGCGCTGGCCGCGGCCCCCAAGCCGCGGACGGGGTCGCTCTTCAAGTCGATGACGCTGGCCACGGTCACCCTCGACGACGCGCTGAAGCTCCTCTCGCTGCCGCGGGTCGTCGGCGTCGACCCGGAGTCCGGTGCCGAGATCACGGCGCAGAACGGCCGCTACGGGCCGTACCTGAAGAAGGGCACCGACTCGCGGACGCTCGCGTCCGAGGAGCAGCTCCTCGACATCACGCTCGAGGAGGCGCTGGCGATCTACGCGCAGCCCAAGCGGGGCCGCGGCCAGACCGCCACGCCGCCGCTGCGCGAGCTCGGCGACGACCCGACGAGCGGCAAGCCGATCGTCGTCAAGGACGGCCGCTTCGGGGCCTACGTCACCGACGGCGAGACGAACCGCACGCTGCCGCGCGACGTGACCCCGGAGTCGATCACGCCGGAGCAGGCCGTCGAGCTGCTGGCGGAGAAGCGCGCCGCCGGGCCGGCCAAGAAGCGCCCGGCCGCCCGCAAGCCGGCGACGACCCGCAAGAAGGCCCCCGCGAAGCGCTGACGGGCTCGGCACCGTCCCGCGGCCCCGCAGAATCCAGCGCCGAGACCGGCCTGGGTCGTCGACACGGCCCCGGAAGACGACCAGGACCGGTCTCGCCGGGCTCCCGTCCCGGAGGGTGGGTGTCGGGGTGGAGCGAGGGTCGGTCGGGCCAGGTGACCGGCCGTGAGCCGACCACAGGGCCCGCCGGTGGGGGTCGCGTCCACCGGTCCGCGGGTGCGCTCACGGGCGCGTTCCGCGTCGTGGTGGTCTGACGACGTGCGAACGCCCGGCCCTCCGCCCCCGTCGCTGCTGCGGGTCGCGGTCCGCCAGGAGGGGCTCCTCGGCTCCCGGCAGTGTGATGCCGCCGGGGTGACGGCCCAGCGCCGCGAGACGCTGCGGTGCGCGGGCGTGCTGGTGCCCGTCGTCCGCGGCGTCCACGACGCCGCCGCGCTGCTGCCGGAGCTGGACCGGGGTCCGGACCACGTCCGTCGCCGTGCCGCCTGGCTCGCGCTGCTGGCGCTCGGACCCGACCGGGCCGTCGCGACGGGCCTCTGCGCTCTCGCGCTGCACGGCGTCCACGGGCTGCCCCGCCGGATCCGCCCGGAGGCGGCCCTGCCGGACGGGAGCCACCGGCGCCCCGGTGGCGGCATCCTGGTCCGTGGGGTCGATCCCCAGCCTGTGGTGCGCGTCGGCGGGGCGCGCGCCTGCACCGTGGCGCAGGCCCTCGCCGACGCGGTCGGCGGCCTCCCGCGGGACTCCGCCGTGGCCGTCCTGGACTCGGCCGTGCACCTCGGGCTGCTGCCGTGCGCCGACCTCGCGCTCGTCCGGTCGCTGCTGGCCGGGCGCCGCGGGTGCCGCCGCGCCGCCGGCTGGTGGGACCTCGTCGACGGCCGCGCGGAGTCACCCCTGGAGACGCGGGCACGGCTGCAGTGCGTCGACGCCGGCGTGCCGCCGCACGACGTGCAGGTGCCGGTCCGGGACAGGTCGGGCCGCGTCGTCGCACGCGGCGACCTCGGCTGGTGGCTCGCGACGCGCCGGCTGCTGGTCGTCGAGATCGACGGCGCGGGACCCCACGGCACCCCGCAGGCGCTGTACCGCGACCGCACGCGGCAGAACGCGGTGCTCGCCACGGGAGCCCTCCTGCTGCGGTTCACGGCCGCGGACGTGGACCGCGGACTCGTCCCGGTCGAGGTCCGTCGCCACCTCACGGCGTCCGCCCCGTGAGACGCGCGGTCGTCGAGACCGGGCCGGGTCGTGCAACGAGCGTCGGAGAACGAACCAGGCCGGTCTCGACGAGGGGCTGGGGTGGGACGGCCGTCGGGGGGTGCGGGCGCGGCGGACGGCGCCGTGCGGACCGGGTCCGGCACCATGGGTGCGTGCGACGTGATGCGGTCACCGGAGTGTTCCCCGCAGGCTGCCTGCTCGCCGTGGCGGCCCTGCTGCTGGGCGGGTGCACGGGCGGCCCTGCTCCCGTCGCGCCGTCCCCGACCGCCGCACCGACGCCCACGGCCGTCCCGGCGCTCGCGTTCGAGGACGCGGTCGCCGCCCTGACGCGCGACCTCGTGCCCGCTGCGGACGTGCAGCCCTGCGAGGTGCCGGCCCCCGGCTCGCCGGACGAGGGAGCGCTCGCCGGCCCGACGGGGGAGCCGTCGGTCACCGGTGACGAAGCGATGACCACGTCCCCCTCGGCCGCCTGCGGCACCAAGATCGCGGAGGCGCTGCGCGCTGCGAGTCTCACGGGCTTCGCGCACGGACCGGGCGACGAGGTGGTCCTGCCCGTCGCCGGCGGCGCCGCGCGCGTCGTCGAGGTGTACGAGCTCGCCGACGCCGGCGCCGCGGCCGCGGTCTACGCGGCACGGGTCGCCGAGGAGGAGGGCTGGGCGACGGACCAGGAGATCCCGGCCGAGGACCTCGAGGGCGGCACGTACACGCCGCGCCGCGTCATCAGCGGTGCGGGTGTCACGGGGCTCGACCTACCGGGGTGGACCGCCACCGTCGTGAGCCGCGACGAGGCCGCCTTCACGCGGACCGGTGAGCCGGCGTCCGACCCCGTCTCGTACGCCTACGTGTGGGCGGTGCGCGACGCGCTCCTCGTCCAGGTGCAGGTCGCAGGCGACGTGCCCGGGGGTGCGGCCACGACCGCCACGACGACGGCGCTCGCGTTCACGGCCGCGGCCGAGGGCCCGGCGGCCGGCGGCTGACGCACCGAGGGGACCGTCGGTGGGCGACGTGCGCGCCACGGTCTGCACGCTCTCCCCGGCGGACGCTAGGTTGGCGCCATGGCTCGCACCGAGGACCCCCGTACCGCCCCGCCGATCCGCTGGGGCATCATCGGCGCCGGCGGGATCGCCAGCCAGTTCGCGAACTCCGTGCGCGAGTTCACGCGCGCCCAGCTCGTGGCCGTGGGCTCGCGCAACCGGGACCGTGCCGAGCGGTTCGCGACGGCGCACGGCATCCCGACGACGCACGTCGGCTACCGCGACCTCGTCGAGGACGCGCAGGTCGACGCGGTGTACGTCGCGACCCCGCACTCGGAGCATCGCGAGCACGCGCTGCTCGCGATCGCCGCGGGCAAGCACGTCCTGGTCGAGAAGGCGTTCACGCGCAACACCGCCGAGGCCCGCGAGGTGTTCGACGCCGCCCGCGCCGCGGGCGTGTTCGTCATGGAGGCGATGTGGACGCGGTTCCTGCCGCACGTCGCCGCGCTGCACCAGGTGATCGACTCGGGCGAGATCGGCGACATCGTCAACGTCCGGGCCGACCACGGCCACTACTTCGCCTTCGACCCGACGAGCCGGCTGTACGACCCCGAGCTCGCGGGCGGTGCGCTGCTGGACCTGGGCGTCTACCCGGTGTCGTGGGCGCACGACTTCCTCGGCGTCCCGCAGGGCGTGCACGCGTTCGGGCAGCTCACCGAGACGGGCGTCGACGGGCAGGTCTCGATGATCCTCGACTACGGCAACGGGACGCAGGCGACGCTGAACACGACGCTGTGGTCGCGGACGCCGACGACGTCGTCCATCTCCGGCACCGAGGGCTACATCCGCGTCGCCGGCCCGTTCTACGCGCCGACGTCGTTCCGCCTCGCACGGCGCGACGGCCGGCAGTGGACGTTCGAGCTGCCCGCCGCGCGCGGGCTGCAGTACGAGGCCGCCGAGGTCGCGCGCCGCGTCGCGGCCGGGGAGACCGAGAGCCCGCTGATGACGTGGCAGGGCACGCTCGACGTCATGACGACCCTCGACGAGATCCGGCGCCAGGTCGGCGTGGTGTACCCGGGCGAGCAGCCGGCCTGACGTGCGACGGTGCGGACGTGTCGGCGGTGGCGGCTAGCCTGACGCGGTGAGCACCGCCCCCGCCGCCGACGTCCTGCCCGTCGCCGAGGTCCCCGGACCGGACGCGCCGGGCGGCGTGTTCGTCTCCTTCGAGGGCGGCGACGGCGTCGGCAAGTCGACGCAGGTCTCGCTGCTCGGGCACCACCTCGCGTCCCTGGGGCGCGAGGTCGTCGTGACGCGCGAGCCCGGCGGCACGCCGCTGGGGCTCGAGCTGCGGCGCGCGATCCTGCACGGCGAGGACCTCGACCCCCGCACCGAGGCGCTCCTGTACGCGGCGGACCGCGCGCACCACGTCGCGTCGCTCGTGCGGCCGGCGCTGGCCCGCGGCGCGGTCGTGCTCACCGACCGCTACCTCGACTCCTCCGTCGCCTACCAGGGCACGGGTCGCGGCCTGGGTGCCGCCGAGGTCGAGCGGCTCTCGCTGTGGGCCGTGCAGGGCCTCCTGCCCCACGTCACGGTCCTGCTGGACCTCGACCCTGCGGTCGGTCTGGCGCGGCTCACGGGTGACCCGGACCGGCTCGAGTCGGCCGGTGACGAGTTCCACCGGCGCACGCGTCAAGCGTTCCTGGAGCGCGCCGCGGCCGACCCGGCCCGGTGGCTGGTGGTCGACGCGTCGCAGCCGGCGGAGGTCGTCGCCGCGCAGGTACGGGAGCGTCTCGCCCCGCTGCTCGGGCCGCGTGCCGACGCGGGCGCGGCGGCGTCCGCCGTGCCCGCGGGGGGCGCGGCGTGACCGTCTGGGACGACCTGGTCGGGCAGGAGCCCGCGGTCGCGGTGCTGCGCCGGGCCGTCGAGGACCCGTCGGCGATGACCCACGCGTGGCTGCTCACCGGGCCGCCCGGGTCGGGCCGCTCCAACGCGGCGCGCGCCTTCGCGGCCGCGCTGCAGTGCGAGGCCGGCGGCTGCGGGACCTGCCACGCGTGCACGACCGTGCTGTCGGGCGCGCACCCGGACGTCACGCTCGTCGCGACCGAGGGCGTCTTCATCCGCGTCGACGCGACGCGTCCCCTCGTGGAGCTCGCGCAGCGCTCGCCCTCGCAGGGCCGGTGGCGCGTCATCGTCGTCGAGGACGCCGACCGGTTCAACGACCAGAGCGCCAACGTGCTGCTCAAGGCGGTCGAGGAGCCGCCGCCGCGCACCGTGTGGCTGCTGTGCGCCCCCAGCCCCGAGGACGTCCTGGTGACGATCCGCTCGCGCAGCAGGTCCGTCGCGCTGCGCGTGCCGCCCGTCGACGCGGTGGTCGAGCTGCTCGTGCGGCGCGACGGCGTCGACGCGCGGACCGCGCACGTCGCGGCCCGGGCGGCACAGAGCCACATCGGCATCGCGCGGCGGCTCGCGCGCGACCCGCAGGCGCGTGAGCGCCGGTCGGCGGTGCTGTCGCTGGCGTCGCGCGTGCGCGGCGTCGGGGACGCGGTGCTGGCGGCGGGGGAGCTGGTCGAGACGGCGCAGGCCGACGCGAAGGCGGCGACGGAGGAGCGCGACGCCGCCGAGCGCAACGAGCTGCTGCGCGGCATGGGTGCCGAGGGCGCCCACACGCTGCCGCCGTCGCTGCGGGCGCAGGTGCGCCAGCTCGAGGAGGAGCAGAAGCGCCGCGCGACGCGCGCGCAGCGCGACGTGCTCGACCGGGCCATGGTCGACCTGCTGTCGCTGTACCGCGACGTGCTCGTCGTGCAGCTCGGTGCCGGCGTCGACCTCGTCAACGTCGAGCAGGAGGACGAGGTCCGTGCGCTCGCCGCCGGCAGCACGCCGGAGCAGACGCTGCGCCGGATGGACGCCGTCGGTCAGGCGCGCACGCGGCTGGCCGGCAACGTCGCGCCGCTGCTGGCGGTCGAGGCGATGGCGATCGCGCTGCGGCCGCAGGGCTGACGCCGAACCCGTCCCGCGATGCCGGTCGCGGGCGGTCGTGCCGCGATCCGTCCGCCCGTGCGGGCCGGGACTGCCCGGATCCGGCCGCCGGGGCGGATACCGTAGACGCATGCCGACGCGTCCTGCCCTGCGCCGGTGCGCCCTCGTCGCCCTCGTCGTGCTCGGTCTGACCGGATGCGTCGCGCCGAAGCACCAGGCCTCGTCCCCGACCGCGGGCGCGTCGTCGTCCGCGACCTCAGACCCCGCGCTCGCCCGTTACTACGACCAGGTCCTGGAGTGGACCACCTGCGGCGACGAGCAGTGCGCCGACGCCACGGTGCCGCTCGACTGGGAGGACCCCGGTGGCGACACGATCACGATCGCGCTGCGCCGCGCTCCCGCGTCGGGTGGGTCGCCGGTCGGCTCGCTGCTGGTCAACCCCGGGGGCCCGGGTCGCTCCGCGATCGACACGATCGGGTTCTTCCGCCAGATCGTGTCGCGCGACGTGCTCGCGACCTACGACCTGGTCGCGTTCGACCCGCGCGGTGTGCAGCACTCGTCGCCCGTGACGTGCGTGGACCCCGCCGGGCTCGACGAGCTCACGGCGTGGGTGCCGGACTGGTCGACCGACGAGGGCATCGCCGAGGCGATCGAGCGCAACGGCGAGTTCGGCCGCGCGTGCCTGGACCGCACGGGCCCGCTGCTGGGGCACGTCGACACGGCCAGCGCGGCGCGCGACATGGACGTGCTGCGCGCGGCCCTCGGGGACGAGGCGCTGACGTTCCTCGGCTTCTCGTACGGCACCGAGCTCGGCGCGACGTACGCGGCGCTGTTCCCCGAGCGCGTCGGCCGGTTCGTCCTCGACGGTGCGCTGGACCCGACGCTGGACTCGGGGCAGGTCGCGGCGGGGCAGGCGGCCGGGTTCGAGAGCGCGCTGCGGGCCTACGTGACGGACTGCCAGGCGGGCGCGTCGTGCCCCCTGGACGGTGACGTGGACGCGGGTCTCTCGCAGATCGCGCGCATGTTCGATCGGGTGCGGGCCAACCCGCTGCCGACGGGGACGGACCGCGAGCTCACGTCGTCCCTCGCGTTCAGCGGAGTCGCCGCAGCCCTGTACACGCAGTCCAGCTGGCCGCTGCTGACCCAGGCGCTGACCAAGGCGATCGACGCCGGCGACGGCTCGGTCCTGCTGCAGCTCGCCGACAGCTACTACGGGCGCGCGCCCGACGGCACGTACGCGACGAACCAGAACGAGGCGTTCTCCGCGATCCTGTGCCTCGACGACCGGCCCTCGGCGGACCCCGCCGACATGCGGGCGGACGCCGCCGAGGTGGCGGCCGTCGCGCCGACGGTCGGGCAGTTCTTCTCCTACGGCGGGGTGTCGTGCGCGCAGTGGCCGGTGCCGGCCGCCGGCTCGCTGGAGTCCTACGAGGCGCCGGGCGCCGCGCCGATCCTGGTGGTGGGCACGACCAACGACCCGGCGACGCCGTACGCGTGGGCGCAGTCGCTCTCGAAGCTGCTGTCCTCGGCCGTGCTGCTCACCTACGAGGGTGAGGGGCACACCGCGTACGGGCGGTCGAACGCGTGCGTCAAGGACGCGGTGGACACCTACCTCCTGACGGGCGAGGCCCCGGCGGACGGCACGACCTGCTGACTTTGGAGTCGGGGCGTGCGCCGGGTACAGTGGGCGCGCTCGCCGATCCACCGCGGTCCTCCGCGCCCGGACGGCGATGCCGCCTTAGCTCAGTCGGCAGAGCGTCTCACTCGTAATGAGAAGGTCTGGGGTTCGATTCCCCAAGGCGGCTCAGCATGTGGCCTGCGGCTTCACCCCTCGGGGTGGGGCCGCAGAGTCGTCTCGGGGCACGGGTGTCGCCCGCCGACCCCCGGACCTCGGTCCCTGGTCCACGGTCGGCGTCCTCCATAGCCTGCGTAGACGGCCCCCCAGGCGGGGCATGGCGTCTCGGCAAGGAGGCCGACATGCGAGTTCGTCCGTACCACTCCGCGCGCAGCACGGCGGTGCACGTCTACCACGAGGACGACGACTGCCCGGCAGGTCGCGCGGTCCCGTGGTTCGACAAGGTCGAGGGCCGGCAGGACTGCGAGCCGTGCCCGCAGTGCGTGCGGACGGCGACGACCTGCGTCGACCACCCCGCGGTCGAGCACCCCGCGTCCGCCGGGGTGTCCTGACGCGGGACCGTCGACCCGCGACGGCGCGACGGCGCGCCCGCTAGGTTGACGGCATGGAGGCTCGCCGCTCGCTCGGTCAGGTGCTCGTCGGGGTGCTCGTGGTCCTCGTCGGGGTGGTGCTGCTGCTCGAGCGCAGCGGCGTGGTCGACGTGGACCTCGGGACCCTCGCCAGCACCCTGTGGCCGCTGCTCGTCGTGCTCGTCGGTGTGACGTCGCTGCTGCTGGTGCCGCGGGCGTGGTTCGGGCCCGCGGTCATCACGGCCGCGGGCGTGGTGCTGCTGCTCGACCGGCTCGACGTGCTGGACGTGAGCGTCTGGGACTACTTGTGGCCGGTCGCGATCATCCTCATCGGGCTGGGCATCACGTTCGGCGCGGCCGCGCGCAGCGACCAGGAGGACCGCATCACGGCGATCGCCTTCTGGTGGGGTGCGGAGCGACGCAGCCGCTCGCGCCGGTTCCGCTCCGCGAGCCTCACCGCGATCATGGGCGGGGTCGACCTCGACCTGCGGGACGCGGACATCGAGGGGAGCGCCCGCATCGACGTCTTCACGTTCTGGGGCGGCGTCGACATCAAGGTGCCGCGCACGTGGGAGGTCCGCACGACCGGGCTGCCGCTGCTCGGCGGCTGGGAGAACAAGACGGAGCCGCCCGTGGGCGGCGGCCCGGTGCTCGACGTGCGGATCGTCTGCATCATGGCGGGCGCCGAGGTCCGGTACGGCAAGCAGAAGGCCGACGCGAGCGCCGAGCCGAGGATCGAGGACGCGCCCGTCTGAGCCCGGTCTGACCCCGTGGGCGGCGCGTCAGCCGCCGACGTACGCGAGCGACTCCGCGAGCCGGTCGTGCCACACGCGTGCGTCGTCCGACACGATCGCGACCCACTCGCGCATCGGCGGGCGGTCCTCCGGGAACGCGAGGCCCTCACCGGACGCGAGCAGTGCCGCGACGCGCGCGGCGGGCAGCTTGACCACCAGACGGTCCTGCGGCGTGAAGGCGGCGATCCGGCCGTGCACGCGCAGCGTCGCGGTGCCGAAGTGCCGCCGGCCGGCAGCCGGCAGGACGACGCCGGGCAGGTCCGCGAACGCCGCGGACACCGCGTGCAGGCGCGCCTCGGCGGCTGCGTGCTCCGGCGTGCTCCGCTCGGTCATGCCACGAGCGTAGGACCGGCCGCCGACACCGCTGCAGGACGGGCGCCGACCGCTACAGGACGGGCGCCGACTGCCCGACGACCTGCGGTCCGCCGACCTCGTGACCACCGAGCTCGTCGTGCACGAACGAGTGCGCGACGCGGATGCCCGGGCGACCGGCGGAGGACGCGTCGACCACGACGCGCGGGTAGGGGCGCGACGCGTCGGCGGGGCTCGTCCAGGCGACGGCAGCGGCGGTGTAGCCGCCGCCGCGTGCGGCGTCGCGCGCCTGCGCGACCCCGGCGTCGGTGTGGACGAAGTCGATGACCTCGACGTCGTTGCCCTCACGCACCAGCACGAACGGCGCGCAGCCGGAGGCGTCGCGGACGGCACGGTCGAGCGCCAGCTCCAGGGCCCGCAGCGCCAGGTCCTGGACGCGCTCCGACGGGCGGTGCGGCAGGTCCTCCGGGGTGAGCGCCTGCTGCGACGACACGGGCATGCCGCGTCCCGGCGTGGGGTAGGCGGTGGTCGCGGGCGTCGGCTCCCACGGCGCGGGTGCGGCGGTCTCGGGCTCTGGGTCCGGGGTGGTGTTCTCGACGAAGGTGGGGGTCCATGCGGCGGTCTCGGGCTCGGGGTCCGGGGTGGTGTCCGCGACGAAGGTGGGGGTCCATGCGGCGGTCTCGGGCGCGGGCTCCGGGGTGGTGTCCGCGACGAAGGTGGGGGTCCACGCTGCGCTCTCGGGCGCGGGCTCCGGGGTGGCGTTCTCGACGAACGTCGGCGTCCACGCGGCGGGCTCGGGCTCGGGGTCCGGGCCGGTGTTCTCGACGAGGGTCGGGGTCCACGCGGCGGCTTCCGGCTCGGGCTCCGGGGTCGGGTCCGCGACGAACGTCGGGACCCACACGGCCCCCGACGTCGGCGCGACGGGGGACTCGGGCTGCTCGGTCTCGTCCGCGGCGGACGCCGGTCCGGCGGCGACGGGCGCGTCCGCGTCGGCGTGCCCGGTCGGGGCCTCCGCCTCGGGGGAGGCGTGCGGCGTCGGGACCTCGGGGCGTCCCGACCGGAGGTGGGCGGCCGCGCGCTGGACGTAGTCGACGGTCCACCCGGAGGAGCGCACCCGCCAGCGCGCGTGCGCGTCGAGCACCGGCAGGACGGGCATGTGCGGGCGGTCGAGCAGCAGGACGCCGGGGGTGGCACCCTCCGGTCCGGGGCACATCCGCCAGACGGCGTCGGCGACGGACGCCACGAGCAGGTCGCCCACGGCGATGCCGATCGCGGCGGCGACACCGGCCGGCGCGGGCACCTGCGGCGGGTGCGTCTGGAGCAGGCGCTCCCACCGGGCGTCGAGGGCTGCGGCGTCGCTCGCGTCGGTGCCGTCGCCGCGCAGCCAGTCCCGCAGCCGGTCGAGGTGGGCGGACTCACCGGGCGTCAGCGGGCGGGCGATCGCGAAGTCGGCGGACCTCGCCGCGAGCGCGGGCGAGAGGCTGTCCATGCCGGGATCATCGGCGTGCACCGCCGCCTGCTTGAGCCCCCGGACGTGTGACGTCAGCGGGTGCGGGTTAGCGTGGTCGTCCATCCCGGGGGAGGTCGTCATCCGTCGCGTCGCCGTCGCCGTCGTCGCCGCCGTCTCGATCGCCGTCGGCGTGGCAGGCGGGGCCACCGCGTGGACCGCGGCCGAGCGCCGCGAGGCCCTGGGGCTGCGGGAGGCGGCGCAGGCACGGGTCGAGCGCGCGCTCGTGGCGGTGCACGAGGACTCCGCGGCCCGGATCGCCGCGACGACGACCTCGCACGTGGCGGGTGCGCAGGGGCTGCAGACAGGCGCTCGTGCCGCCCTGGCCGCGGCGGTCGCCCAGGGGCGTCTCACCGTCGAGGAGTCGGCGGGCCGGGTCGGTGAGGACGAGACGCCCCGTGTGACCCTCGCCGCCCGGCTCGACGCCGCGGAGGCGGCGGCCGCCAGCGCCTCGCCCACGGTCGCGCGCCGGCTCACGGCCGAGGTCGGCGAGGCGGAGCAGGCCGTCCACGCGGCCGTGGCCGCCGAGCAGGAGCGCGTCGCCGCAGCCGAGCAGGCGGCCGCACGCCAGGCCGCGCGCGCTGCGGCGCCCGCGGCGCGGCCACGGGCTGCGGCGTCGGCCGCGAGCGGCTCGTCGACGGGCACGGACAGGTGCGCGACGACGTACGGCGGCCCGGCGTTCTACACGTCCGCGCCGACCGAGGGCGGCGACGGGTCGAACGGACGCCTCCCCGCGTCGGCGCTGTCCGCGGTGTCGTGGGCGCGGGACTCGCGCGGCACACCGTTCTACCTGCGCTCCGACGCCACCGCGGCGCTCGAGCGGCTGAACGTGGCGTTCCGCGCCGCCCTGGGCCACGACCTCGCGCTCGACCTCACGTACCGGGACTACGACACCCAGGTCGCGATGCGCGCGGCCCTCGGCTCGGTCGCGGCGGTGCCGGGCACGTCGTCGCACGGGACCGGGCTGGCGCTCGACGTCCCGGAGCTGCCGTGCGCCTACGGCTGGGACTCGCCCGCGCGGGCGTGGCTCGTGGCGAACGGCCCCGCCTACGGCTGGGTGTCGCCGACCTGGGCGCGGCAGAACGGCTCGAACCCCGAGTACTGGCACTACGAGTACCGCGGCTGACGAGCACCGCGCGTCCCAATCGCCGGTGTCAGCGCGGGCGGTCGCGGTCCTTGCTGGGCTGCACGCGCTTGGGCTCGCCGGGCATCTTGGGGTACTCGGGCGGGTACGGCAGGTCGCCGTGGCCCTCGTCGCGCTCCTGCCGGTCGGCCAGCTCGAGCAGCGAGTCGAGGCGGTAGCGGGGCGCGGCGTGCGCGACGAGCCGCGCGTGCAGGTCGCCGACGTCGGCGAACCGCCCGGGCATCGTCAGGACGTCGAAGTCGTCGGGGTGGACGTCCGGCACCTCGTCCCACGTCAGCGGCGCGGAGACCGTCGCCCGCGGGTTGGAGCGGATCGAGTAGGCCGAGGCGATCGTGCGGTCGCGCGCCATCTGGTTGTAGTCGACGAAGATCTTGGCGCCGCGCTCCTCCTTCCACCACTTCATCGTGACGTCGTCCGGCAGCCGCCGCTCGAGCTCGCGACCGAACGCGATGGTCGCCCGCCGCGCGTCGGTGAACGACCACGCCGGCTCGATGGGCACGAAGACGTGCAGGCCCCGGCCCCCGGACGTCTTGGGGAACCCCTCGAGGCCGTGCTCGGCGAGCAGCTCGCGCACGTGCGGGGCGACGCGCGCGGCGTCGTCGAAGTCGGTGCCCGGCTGCGGGTCGAGGTCGATGCGGACCTGGTCGGGGTTCTCGACGTCGTCGCGGACGACCGGCCACGGGTGGAACGTGAGCGTGCCCAGGTTGGCCGCCCACGCGACGACCGCGAGCTCGGTCGGCGCGACCTCGTCCGCGGTCCGGCCCGACGGGAAGGCGATGCGCGACGTCTCGACGTACTCCGGCGCGCCCTGCGGCACGCGCTTCTGGTAGAACGCGTCGCCCGAGGAGTCCTGCCGCGTGGCCATCCGCGCACCCTCGAACACGCCCTTGGGCCAGCGCTCGAGCGTCGTCGGCCGGTGCAGCAGGGCACCGAGCACGCCGTCGCCCACGGCGAGGAAGTACTGCACGACGTCGAGCTTGGTGAGCCCACGCTCCGGGAACACGACGCGGTCGGGGCTGCTCACGCGGACCGTCCGGCCGCGCACGTCGAGCTCCACCGCGGGGGTCTGTGCCATGGCTCACACCGTAGGGCCGGGCGCCGACACCCGCTTCCCCGTGCCGGGATCTCAGGGGCAGGTTCAGGGGCGGATGGGGGGCCACCCCGGAGGCGCGGGGCCCGCGCGGACGCCAGACTCGACCCACCGACGCAGGAGGAGGACGCATGGACGGCGTACGAGAGGCATTCGCACGAGCAGGGCTGTCGCGGCCGTACACGGGGCGCTGGCTGGCCGGCGTGTGCGCGGGGGTGGCGGTCCGGCTAGGGATCGAGGCCTGGGTCGTCCGGCTCGTGCTGCTCGCGCTGCTCGTGCTGCCGGGCAGCCCGTTCCTCATCTACGCGATCCTGTGGGTCTGCATGCCGCCGCAGGGCTGGGTCGCCCCGGTCCGCACGCCCTGAGCCACCCGGTCAGGTGTCCACCTCGTGGGTCCCGAGCGGCGCGACGGCCTCCCGTCGGGCACCCTGGTGACCGTGGGAGAAGTCCGGGACCTTCGCAGCCGCCGTGGCACACCCCCGCCGCTGCTCGACGACGAGGTGGTCCTGACCGCCGAGCGCAGCGCCCCGCGCCAGGCCCGTCACTGGGTCATGCGCGCGGTGGCGGGCGCGGGGGTCGGGGGCGCGTCCAACCAGGTCATCGAGCTGCTCGCGGGTGAGCTGGTGTCCAACGCCGTCGTGCACGGGCCCGCCGGCGAGCCGGTGCGGGTGGCCGTGCGCGTCGACGGGTACGTCGTCCGCGTCGCCGTGACCGACCGTGGCGGCGGCCTCCCGCAGGTGCGCCACCCCGAGCCGACCGAGCCCAGCGGGCGCGGCATGGCCCTCGTCGAGGCGCTGTCGACGGCATGGGGGTCGGCGCGGACGCCCGACGGCGGGACGACCGTGTGGTTCGAGGTGGACACCGACGCCTGAGAGGCGCTCGGACGTCCGCCGGCGCCCCCACCTCCCGCCCGGGGCGCCCCCGCGTGCGAGCGCCGGAGCGCGTGACGAAACGCGTGGTGCACGGCCTGGCGCCGCTCCGTTGTGCGTACTTCGAGGTGTGGCGATACGTTCGTCCAGGATGTGGCGTGCTCGCGCCTGCGGGGTGCCGGTGACGGTGGTCGCGCGCCGGGCAGGACGTAGGGAGCAGACATGACGCGCAAGGGCGGCAACGTGGCCATGGAACCGAGCACTGCGACGGGGGCGGTCGAGGCGACGCCGGACACGGCGCCGGCACCGTCGACGGGTGCCGTCGCGGCGGTGGCGCCGACACCGGACGCGCCCGTGCACCTGCCGCAGATCTCCGCGGAGGTCCGCGAGGACGGCACCGGCGAGATCAGCGTCGACGGTGTCCGCGAGATGATCGCGATGGCCGACCTCGCGGAGGCGGGTGCGGCCATCACGGGACGCATCGCCGCCATCGCGGCGGAGGCCGGGCGTGCGCTGCCCGTCGAGGTGCGGGACCCGGACGGGCTGTGGGCGCTGCTCATCCACCCTGACGGCCGTGTCGACGAGGCCGACGAGACGGACCTCGCGGCGCTGAGCGCGCCCGTGCCCGTCGTGGAGCCGGCGTGGTCGCAGGCCGACCCGCTGTCCACGCCGACCCCGGTCGTGGCCACCGGTGTCCCGTCCGGTGCGACGGCCGTGGTCCCCGCGGTGGCGCCCGAGGCACCCGTGCCGTCGGGCGAGGTCCCCGTCGCCCCCGAGCCCGCCGCCGCGGCGCCCGCCGCGGCCCGCGCGGAGGGACGTGGCGAGGCCCGCGGCGAGGCACGCGGCGAGACCCGTGCCGAGCGGCGCGCGTCGGACCCCGCGGTCCTGCCGACGCTCGACGACCTGCTGGCTGCCCGCCACCCGGCCCACGAGGGCCCGGCGGAGCGCGGCTGGCAGCGCACCGTGCGGCGCCTGACGTTCGGGGCGGTCGCGCCGCGGCCGGGCGCCGCCGAGCGCGCGCGCCGCTCGCAGATCGAGGCGATCCGCCGCACGTTCGACGGCCCGCGCACGGTCGTCGTCGTCAACCCCAAGGGCGGCGCGCACAAGACGACCGCGACGATGCTGCTCGCGTCGACGTTCGGCCTGGTCCGGGGCGGGTACACGCTCGCGTGGGACAACAACGAGACGCGCGGCACGCTCGGCTGGCGCTCGTCGCACGCGGACCACCAGCGCACCGCGGTGGACCTGCTGCACGCGCTGCCCGACCTCACGCAGCGCGGCACGCTGCGCATCGGCGACCTGGACTCCTACGTCCGCACGCAGCAGGACGAGCAGTTCGACGTGCTCGCGTCCGACGAGAACGCGGCGTCGATCGAGAGCGTGGACGCGGCGTCCTACCGGGCGCTGCACGACGTGCTCACGCAGTTCTACCGCGTGCTCGTCGTCGACACGGGCAACAACATGCGGGCCTCGAACTGGCAGGCCGCCGTGCAGTCGGCCGACCAGCTGGTCGTCGTCTCGACGCTGCGCGAGGACACGGCGCAGTCCGCCGCGTGGGCGCTCGACGCGCTGCGCGCGACGGGCCAGGAGGAGCTCGTGCGCCAGGCGGTGACGATCCTGTCGTTCCCCGAGCCGAAGGTCGACAAGGACCTGCGGCAGCGGCTGCGTTCGCACTTCGGTGCCCTGACGCGCGCGGTCGTCGAGGTCCCGCACGACAAGGCCCTGGTGTCGGGCGGGCCCATCGACCACGCGAACCTGCGCCCCGCCACGCGTGACGCGTGGCTGCGCGCGACGGCGATCGTCGCCGACGGTCTCTGACGCACGCGCTCGGTCGGCCGGCGGTGCAGCGCGCCGCCGGCCGCGGCGTTCGCTCGGCGACGGGGCGACACCCGGGCGCGGCGGCGTGCAAGATCCGGGTGGTCCACGACACCGTGGGGTGAGGGGCGTGACCGCCCCCGCCCGCACGCCCGTCCGCCCGACCCGGGAGCCGCAGTGCCCGCGCAGCCTGAGCACGACACCGATGACCGAGCCGCCGCCCAGCGTGGGGAGGCCCGCACGGTCGGGGACGACCGGGCGGCCGCGGACGACCGCGCGGGCGGGACCGACCGCGCGGTGCGCGGCGACGGACGCGTCGAGGACGACGCCGCACCGGACGGGCCCCGCGACGCGGCGTGGTTCGAGCGGCTCGTCCACGCCCACGCGACCGCGGTGCACCGGTACGTCGTGCGGCGCGTGGGCGCGTCGGACGTCGAGGACCTCACGGCCGACGTCCTGACGGTCGCGTGGCGCCGCCGCGAGGACGTCCCCGCCGGCGCCGAGCTGCCCTGGCTGTACCGCACCGTGTCGTACGTCGTCGCGAACCACCGCCGCAAGAGCCGGCCCGTGCTCGTCGCCGACGTGCCCGACGAGGCCGACGCCGACGACCCCGCGCTGCGGGCCGTGCGCGACGAGACGGTGCGGACCGTGCTCGCCGCGCTGTCGGCGCGCGACCGCGAGGTGCTCCTGCTGCACGCGTGGGAGGGCCTGACGGGCGAGGGCCTCGCGGCCGCGCTCGGCATCGGGCGCGGCGGGGCGGACGCCGCGCTGTCGCGCGCGCGCTCACGCCTGCGGGCGGCGTTCGCGGACGCCGCGCCCTGATCTCCTGACAACGCCCATCCCGCTGCGGGCGCCGCCCGCGTGCAAGACGGGGGCCCGCCCGCACACATACGGGGCAGAGACCGATCGGGCTCCGACCGCCCCAGGAGGACGACATGGACGACACCCGCGACCCGCGCGACGGCACGCCGGACGAGCCGGTGCCGCACGGCCCGGCCGACGGCCCGACCGACGGCGCGACCGACGGCCCGACCGACGGCCCGACCGACACCGCCGGGACGGCCGCCGCCGTGGCGCGCGTCCGCGCCGCGGACCCGGCCGCCGAGGCCGCACCCGACGCCGCCCGCCTGCACGCGCGCCTCGCCGACACCACGGGCCTCACGCTCGACGCGGGGGACGCGGGGGACGCGGGGGACGCGGGCGGCTCGGGCCAGACGGACGAGCTCGCGGCGGCACGTGCGCGGCGCCGCCCGGCGGCCCGGTGGCTGCAGGTGGCCGCCGTCGCGGCGGGCGTCGCGCTCGTCGGCGGCGGGGGCTACGCGGTGGGCGCCGCGGGCGCCGACGAGCCGTCGGCGCCGCCGATCGCGCTGCAGGGCGCGGGCGGGGCCCCCGAGACGGCAGCTGCAGCGGACATGTCCGGTGCGGACGTCCGGAGCAGGATGGTGGGCCCCGGCTGGTTCGGGGGACGCACCGTGTTCAGCGGCAGCGGGCTCGCGGGTGCGGCGGGGTCCGCCCGGGCCTGGGCGTTCGACGCGACGTCGGCGGCGACCGCCGCCACCGCCGCGCGCGTCGCGGGCGTCCTCGGCGTCGCGGGTGAGCCGCGCCAGGAGTGGGGCCAGTGGGTCGTCGGGGCGAACGACGGCCGGTCCGCGACCGTGCAGGTGGGCGTGGACGGGCAGGCGAGCATGTGGTTCTACGACCGCGCCTGGGACCCGTCGGTGTGCACGAGCGGCGTCCCGGAGACGCTCGACGGCGCGACGTCGTCGGGGGCGGCCGAGGGGAGCGCCGTCGAGCCCGACGTCGCCCCGCGGGACGGCGCCGAGCCGGGCGTCGCGGTCGAGCCGCTGCCCGCGCCCGACGCACCCGGGGAGCCTGCCCCCGCCGACCCGAGCGTGTGCGACCCGACCAGCACCCCGACGGGGGACGCCGCGGCGGCCGCCGCGCGCGACCTCATGACCCGGCTCGGCGTGGACCCGGGAGGGTACGAGCTCACGGTCTCCGACGAGACGGGTGTGCCGGGCCTCGTGAGCGTCACGGCCGCGCAGGTCGTCGACGGCACGCAGACGGGCCTGGGCTGGTCCGTGCAGCTGGTCGGCACGGGCGTGCAGTCGGTGTCGGGCCCGCTCGCGACGCTCGTCGAGCTCGGCACGTACGACCACATCAGCGCCGACGAGGCCGTCGAGCGGCTCAACGACCCGCGGTTCGGGGCCTCCTTCGGCGGCATGGTGCCGCTGGCGGCACGCGCCGAGGGTGCGGCCGCCGACGACAGCGTGTCGATGCAGGCCGAGCCTGCCGACGAGCCGACGGTGCCGGCCGTGCCCGCTCCGGGCGACCCGGTCGCGTGGCCGGTCCAGCACGTCACGATCACGGGCGCACGGCTCGGCGTCACGCTGCTGACCACGCCGACGGGCGCGACGCTGCTGGTGCCCGCGTGGGAGCTGACGGACGCCGACGGCGGCACGTGGAGCGTCGTCGCGGTCGTCGAGGACCAGCTCGACCTGAGCGCCGCCTGACGGGCGCGCGAGGGGGGAGCGTGGCGAGCCGGAGGGGACTCGCACGGGCGGGGCCGGGCGCCTGCTGCTGCTCGACTCCGCGTCGCTGTACTTCCGCGCGTTCTTCGGCGTGCCCGACTCGGTGCGCGCACCGGACGGCACGCCCGTCAACGCCGTGCGCGGGCTCGTCGAGATGATCGCCCGGCTCGTCGCCGACCGGCACCCCACGCGCCTCGTGGCGTGCTGGGACGAGGACTGGCGCCCCGCGTTCCGGGTCGAGGCCGTGCCGTCCTACAAGGCGCACCGCGTCGCGCGCGAGGTCTCGGGCACGACGGGCGAGGAGGAGGTGCCCGCCGCCCTGACGGCGCAGGTGCCTGTCATCGTCGAGGTGCTCGCGGCCCTGGGCATCCCGCGCCTCGGCGCACCGGGGTACGAGGCCGACGACGTCATCGGCACGCTCGTCGCGCGCGAGGCCGCGCGTCCCGCCGGCGAGCGCGCCGCGGTGGACGTCGTGACGGGGGACCGGGACCTGTTCCAGCTGGTCGACGACGACGTGCCGGTGCGCGTGCTGTACCCCGTCAAGGGCGTCAAGGAGATGCTGGAGGTCGACCAGGGCGTCCTGCGCGAGCGCTACGGCGTGCCGACCGGGCGGGCGTACGCCGACATGGCCGTGCTGCGCGGGGACCCGAGCGACGGCCTGCCGGGCGTGCCCGGCATCGGTGAGAAGACCGCCGCGGCGATGCTGAGCCGCTACGGCACGCTCGAGGGCGTGCTGGCCGCGCGCGACGCGGGTGACAAGGGTCTGACGGCCACCCAGCGCACGCGGCTGACGGCGGCGGCGGACTACCTGGCGGTCGCGCCGCGCGTGGTGACCGTCGCGCCCGACGCACCCGTCGCCGAGGTCGACGACCGCCTGCCGACGGTCCCCGCGGACCCCGACGCGCTCGTCGCGCTGGCGGAACGGTGGGGGCTGACGTCGAGCGTGCGGCGGATCGTCGACGTGCTGACGGACGCTGCCGACACGCGCGGCTGACGCGCCGCAGGACTGGCCGGGGCGGGACTCAGCCGGCGGCGGGCCCGGGCGCGTCGAGCACCCAGACGTTGGTCCCGGCGGCCCGCCAGCCCTCGGCGGTGTCCGGCGCCGGTGCGTCGTCGGTGCCCAGGCGCACGCGCGACCCGTCCTCGCCGGAGATCGTGACGGTCGCGCGCGGCGACGGTGCGACGCACACCACGCGGGCCGCGTCACCGACGGGCACGGCCACGAGGCACAGGTCGCCCCCCCAGCGCAGGGCCGCGTAGTGCTGGCCGGCCGTCGTGCGGACGGCGAAGCGCGCGGTCGAGGGGTCGATGCCTGTCTCGTCGACGACCGGTGCGGCCACCTCGTCCGTGGGCTCCGCGGGCCGGTCGAGGAGCGAGACGGTCATCTGCTCGGCCGCCGCGTCGTCGTCCCCGCTGACCGCGAGCAGCCACACGACTCCCGCCACGACGAGGGCCGCGGCGACCACGAGCACGACGACCACGCGGGCCCGCTGCGGGGGCTCGGGCTCGCCCCGGGTGTCGTCGACCAGCTCGAACATGCCGGTGTCGTCGAAGGTCGTCACGACACCAGTATCGGCACGCCCGGGCCGTGGTGTGAGCCGACGCGCGGCGTGCGCGCCACGCAGGTGGCCGCAGGCGCGGGCCCCGGCGGCCTCCGGGGGACGGTGAGGCGGCCGGGGCCCGCGGGTCACGGGGGCGTCAGTCGTCCGTCGGGGCCCGGTCCTCCAGGACGCCCTGCACGACGGTCGCCAGGTGCCGCAGCAACCACCCCGGGGCCGCCTGCGACCAGTGCTGCGCGACGGCCGCGACGGGGTACACGAGGATCTCGGGGTCCTCACGTGCCAGGACGATCTCGGTGCCGTAGCGGTCGCTGCAGGTGGCCCAGCCCAGGTCCTCGGCCTGCGCGCACACGAGGTCGCCGAGCGCGACGCCGAACGCGTCGGCCAGCGGGCGCGGGTCGGGGCGGTCGTCCGCCTGCTGCCACTGCTCGCGCACCCGGTCGAACAGGGCGCTGACGAGCGCGGCGTCGGACGGGTCCGCGCACAGGCCTGCCACCAGCGCGCGCTGCTGCGCCAGGAACAGCCGTTCGGGCGCGTTGAGCTCGTCGATGCGGTGGCGCGTGTCCGACAGCGCGGCAGCCACCGGGCCGACCGCGTGCGCGGCGGGGGCCGGGGGAGCGGCCGCGACGGCGTCGAAAGTCTCGGCGTCCTCGGGCTCTCCGGCGTCCTCGGGCTCGTCGTCGTCGTCCGGCTCCCCGGGGTCGGGCTCGCCGGCAGCAGGCTCGGCGTCCTCGTCCGCGACCTCGTCGCTCACGTGCTCACCGTCCGTCGCCTCGCCGTCCGGGACGTCCGCGAGGTGCTCGACGACGCGCAGGAGCGCGACCTCGTCCGGCGCGCGGCCCTTGTCCACGGTGGCGTCCCCCGCACCCGCGGGCAGGGGTACGTCGGTCGGTCCGTGGGGTGTGGGCAGCACGGATCCGCTCCCTTGCGGCGTCCGTCGGTCCAGTCCCATGCCGGGACCATCGGCTCTGCCGCACCACGTCTTGACACGCAGGAGCGGGTGTCGCCCGGACGGATGCCCGGACGACACCCGCTCGACGCGGGCGGCGAGGTCAGCCGACGCGCATGGTGTGCGCCGTCGCCGTGGGCAGGTACCCCGCGTCACCGACGTAGAGCGCCGTGACGACGCTCGACGTCCGCACGGCCGGCAGGGTCACGGTCGCGGCCCCGTCGACCAGGCGGAACGTGCCGACGGGCCGCAGCCCGAGCAGCACCGTGACGCGGCCGGTCGCGGCCGGAGCCCCGTCCCCGCCGCCCACGCGCACCGTGATCGTGGGCGTGCTGCCCGCGGGCACGGTCCACGTCGCGGTCTCGAGCGTCGCCTTCGAGGACCCGGGGACGACCCGGACCTGCTGCGTGGCGCCCTGGGAGCCCGCGACGTCGTCGTTGCCCTCGTACACCGCGACGAGCGCGTGCGTGCCCGTCGCCAGGGTGCGCGGCAGCGCGACCGTCGCCGTGCCCGTGAGCCCGTCCACCGTGACGTCCGCGGTCGCGAGCACCTTGCCGCGCTCGCGGATCGTCACCTTGCCGGACGGCGCCCAGCTCTGGCCGGTCACCGTGACGGTGGCGGTGGCCTGCTGGCCGTACCGGACGACGGCCGGGGCGACGCGCAGCGTCGTGGTGGAGGCCGACGGTGCGAGCACCGCCTCCACGACGTTCGACGTCGACGGCGCGTAGACCGGGGTGTCGGGCCGGTACTCCGCCCGCAGCTGGTGCGTCCCCGCGTTCAGGGACTCGGTGCCCCAGACGCCCGCCCCGTCGACGACCTCGGTCGTGCCGAGCTCGGTGTCGCCGTCGTACAGCGTGAAGGTGCCCGTGGCCTCGCGCGGGGTGACCGTCATCTGGAACAGGGTCCCCTCGCCCGCGGTCCACGCGGACTCGACGTCGAGCGTCGTGGTCGTCTCGACGACGTCGGGCACGGTCACGTCGACGACCTGCGCGCGGTCGCCCGTGCCGTTGAGGTGGTGCAGCACCAGGATGTCCGCCTCGGCGGCGCCCGGGCCGCCGTGGACGTCGACGGTGGCACCGTCGAACGCCTGCGACACGAAGTCGGCACCCACGTTGGACTCGAACCACAGCGGCGGGTCGTACGGGTCGACCGTGAACTGGACCTCGTCGACGACGCCGTCGGCCGGGAAGGCGTACGAGCTGCGCATCTGCGCCGTGACGCCGACCTTCGTGCCCGGCTCCACGCCGAGCGCCTCGAGCGGGACGGGCACGACGACCGTGCTGTTGTCGAACGCGCCCGCCTCGACGTCCCCGGCGAAGGGGTAGAGCAGCTCGGGCCCGAAGAGCGCCTCCTCCGGGTCGGCCGGGTCGTACACCTCGACGACGGTGTAGTCCGTGTCGGCCAGCTT
Source organism: Cellulomonas avistercoris (assembly GCF_014836445.1). Classification (GTDB taxonomy): domain Bacteria; phylum Actinomycetota; class Actinomycetes; order Actinomycetales; family Cellulomonadaceae; genus Cellulomonas; species Cellulomonas avistercoris. The sequence continues at coordinate 297,100 of NZ_JACSQV010000002.1, read as the reverse complement.
GCCCACGCGCGCCGCGACGTCGGTCTCGCCGTCACCGTCGGTGTCGAAGAGGATGCGCGGCGCCAGCGCGTGGCCGAGGACCGCCCAGTCGGCGTCGGTGGCGATGCCGATGCCGAGGTAGCCCTCGAGCGTCGGGTCACCGCCGGCGGCCGTCACCGCGGGTGCGGTGGACGCCCAGCCCGCGTGGCGGATGTCGCCGGCCGCGACCGTGGAGCGCGACGTCTCCGCGCCGGCGGGCAGCGCCTCCAGGCGCGGCGAGTCGGCGGCGTGGACCAGCGGGGTCGCCAGGCCGTACCAGCCCTCGGACTCGACGTCGCGACCGCTGAACGTGAGCTCGCCCGTCCCGGCCGACGGGTCGGGGAACGTGACGTCCGCGGCCTCGAGGTCGGTCGTGGGACGCGGCGTGCCCTGCACGGGCAGGCGCCACCGGGTGTCACCGGACGTCAGGACGAGCCGGCCGGAGACCTGCGAGACGTACTCGCGGGCGATGCCCTCGATCTGCTCGGCCTGCTGGGTCGGGTCGATGTCACGCGCGACGGTGGCCGGGTCGGCCGTGAACGTCAGCGTGACGATGCCCGTGCCGCCCGCGGGGACCCGCAGGCTCGCCGGCGCGGCGGTGATGGTCGCCCCGCCGGAGGTCGTGCTCGACGTGACCTGCGTGCTGTAGGTGCGGGCCGTCGAGCCCAGGTTCTGCACCGTGACGGCCTTGCGGATGGTCACGGGCTCGTCGGCGAGCGGCACGACGCCGAAGCTCACCGACGTCTGCTGCGGCCGCTCGGCGTTGTACAGCAGGGTGTCGCTCGTGACCGCGGCGAGCGCGTCGACGCGGCCCGAGCCGACGCGCGCCGGCCCGTAGAACACGTCGCCGCCGGCCTCGGTCGCGAGGTCGTGCGTGGCCGTGTTGACGATGGCGGCCTTGACCTGCGCGGCCGACCAGCCCGGGTGGGCCTCGCGGACCAGCGCGGCGATGCCCGCGACGTGCGGCGACGCCATCGACGTGCCGTTGCTCGACGAGGCGCCGGTGCCGGAGCCGACGTTCGCGGACACGATCTGCTGCCCGGGGGCCGCGACGTCGGGCTTGCCCCAGCCGAGCGAGCCGTGCACGCCGCGCGAGGAGGACGGGCTCAGGGTGTCGGCCCCGACGTCCTGCCGCGTGCTGAGCGCGAGCCCGGGGCCGATGGTGGCGACGAGCGTGCCGGCCTCGATCTCCGGCAGCAGCGCGTCGGTGGTGGCCGCGGTCATCTGGAACCCGGGGATCTGCTCGTTGCCGGAGATGCCGGCGGAGAACACCGCGAGCTCGGTCGGGAGGATCACGCCGACCGCACCGGCGGCCGTCGCGTTGTTGAACCGCGCGACCGAGCCGCACCGGCGGCTCGCGTCGTCGTCGTCCCACCAGAGGTACGCGATCTTGCCCGCGACGGTCGCGGCCTGCTCACCCGTGAAGGCCTCGCAGCCGTCGAACCGCTCGCCGACGTAGGCGACGGTCGCGGTGACGTCCTCGCCCGCGTAGGCGACGGAGTTCTGACCCGCGTGCCGGCCGACGAGCTCGGTGTCGGACGCCTCGACGACCTCGACGGCGTCGAACGCGAGGTCCTTGCCGACGGACCACGCGACGGTCAGACCGGCGAAGCCGTTGCCGGGCGAGCCACCGATGTCCTCGACGTCGCCCTCGTTGCCGGCGGACAGCACGACGGTCGTGCCCAGCGCGGTCAGCTCGGCCACCTGCGCGGACTCCGGGTCGTCCGCCGGGGCGCCGGCGCCGCCGAGCGAGAGGTTGAGGACGTCGAGGCGGTCGTCGAACGAACCGTCGCCGTCGGGGTCGGCGGCCCAGTCGAGCGCGAGCGCCGTGAGGTTGGTCGAGCCCGCGACGTCGCCGAAGACCTTGAGCGCGTAGAGCCCGGCCATGGGCGCGGTGCCGGGCCCGACGGGCCAGTCCAGCACCGACTCGAGCTCGGAGTAGTCGCCGTCGAACGTCTCGCCGTCGGGCGTGATGCCGTAGCCCGCCGCCGTGCCCGCGACGTGCGTGCCGTGCCCGTGCACGTCGATGGGGTTCTCGTCGGGCGCCGGGACGAGCTGCTCGCCCTCGCCGTCGGCGTCGTAGTCGACGCCCGCGAAGTCGTAGCCACCGAGGAACTTGGCGGGGTCGTACGAGCCCGCCGGGACCGGACCGGTGCCGTCGGCGCCGTACGCGGCCTCGTAGGCCTCGACGGTCCCGGGACCACCGAAGTCGGCGTGCGTGTAGTCGATGCCGGTGTCGATGATGCCGACGGTGACGTCGGTGCCCAGGACGCCCGTGCTCTGCCAGGTGGCCAGGGCCTTCGTGAACTCGACCTGCGCGGCGTTGTCGAGCGTGCGGCTGGCGACCAGGCGCACGGAGCGGACGTCGGGGTCGTCGGCGAGCGCGCGCAGCTGCGCGGCGTCGCCGAGCACCAGGGCGCCGGACACGAGGTTGGTCACCGTCGCGAGCCGCTGCGGCTGCGCGGCGGCGGTGCGCGCACCGGACTGCGACGCCTCGGCGGGGACGACGTCCTCGGCGGCGGCCTGCGTGGCGTCGGCGGCGGCGCGGACCTGCGCGGGGCTGCCGCCGTCGGCGGCGACCTCGACACCGGACGGGGTGGTCAGCTCGACGAAGGCGGTGACGGTGCCGCTGGCGTCGGCGAGCGCGTCACCGACACCCTCGACGCGGTCGACCGGGACGTCACGGTCGACGAGGAGGTCGGACAGGTCGGCGGTCGGTGGTGCGGCCGAGGCGGCGGGGGCGCCCAGCAGGGCGCCGGCGAGGACGACGGAGACGGCGGTCAGACCAGCGATCGGGCGACGTGGCATGTGTCTCATCCCGGGGTGTCGGACGAAGCGGAACGGGAAGGCGTCACGACGGGAGAGCCCCCGGCGACGTCACACCTGGGTGTGGCTGCTGTCACAGCGCCCCGGGTACGAGTGCACGCTACTGACCGGTAGGCGTTTCGTCACCCCATCCTCACAATTTCCCCTCGGTCGGCTTCGTCGCCTTCGTCGGGGTCCGGCGACGGCGCGTCGCCGGGGGGTCAGCGTGCCGCGAACGACTCCAGGCCGTGCGGGGGCGTGGGCACGCCGACGGGGGAGGGGGCCGAGGCTGCGGGGGTCTGCGCACGCTCCGCGAGGACCCGGGCGGTCACGATCGGGATCGAGCCGGTGCGCGGCACGTCAGCGGCTGCGGGGGCCGCGGTGAAGCGCGGCTTGCGGCCGGGGCGGCGCCGGAAGCGGCGGTCCTCGATGCCCTCCAGGGTCGTCGCCCGCCACACGGCGCCGCCGTTGAGGCGGCCGTCGGGCTGCGGCAGCCACGGCACCTTGCGGGACAGCCAGACGCGGATCGTGGCGTGCTCGACGTCGAGACGGCGCGCGAGGCGCGCGATGTCGTAGAGGTCGTCGAGGTTGTCGCGGGGGGCGGGCTCGGGGGTCGAGGGGACGGTGTCGACCGTTGCGGGTCGCACGTCGTCTGCAGGCACGGGCCCAGCGTATCGGCCGCCACCGTCGTAACGTGTGACGGCTTGGTAACAGGATGTGCACAACATCTTCGCCTGCTCCGGAGCCTCAAGTGGGCTGGACGATCGTCCGAGACACCTAACGTGTTTCGCGTGAGTGACAGAAAGTGGATCCGGCGTCGGTCGTCGGGCGGCAGGCACGCCGCTCCGGGCCCCGCGTCGACAGACCTCCCCCGCGCCCTGACCCCGGGCCGCGTGCCCACCCGCATCGCCCAGGCCGGTGTCGCGCTCGGCCTGGTCCTGAGCATGGGCGCCGTCGTGGTGACCGCCGAGGCCGAGGAGCCGAGCACCGCGTCCGTCGCCGGCGAGCCGACGCTCGCGCTGGCCCCCGACGCTGGTACCGCGTCGCCGCAGCTGCGCGCGCAGGCCGTCGACGCGGCGATCGCCGCCGTCGACCAGGTCGGGCGCGTGCGGGCCGACGCGGCACAGGTCGCCGTCCCGGAGGACGTCCTCGCCGAGCTGGACGCCGCGACCGCAGAGCTCCAGGAGGCGATCGCGGACGTCGACGCCCAGCCGGTGGTCCGGCGCGACAGGAGCGCCTCGCGCAGCGCCGAGCGCGGCGAGGCCGACGCGACGCCCGCGACGACCCCCGACGCCGCCACGATGGGGCCGACCGCCGAGCCGACGACGGACGCGGCGCCCGCGACCGACGACGCGGCGCCCGCGGACGACGCGGCGGAGCCCGCGACGCCCGCCGAGACCGACGCGCTCGTCGACACGACGCTCCCCGACACGACCGACCCCCTGACCGCACCGCTGCGCGAGGCGCTCGACCGCGTCCGCCAGGCGGCCCAGGTCGTCCTGAGCACGACGGAGCAGAAGCGGGCCGAGGCCGAGGCGGCCCAGCTCGCCGCGCAGGTCGCCGAGCAGCAGGCCGCCGAGCAGGCCGAGCGCGCCGCCGCCGAGCAGGCGGCCCAGCGGGCCGCGTGGAAGGCGTCGCTGGGCGGCTACGCGAACGGCAAGGTGCCCGCGTCCGCCCTGTGCAGCCCCTCGTTCGCCCCCTCCGCGCAGCTGCGCTGCGACGCGGCCGAGGCCCTCGAGGGTCTCAACGCGGCGTACGCCGCACGGTTCGGCACGCCCCTGACGATCTCCGACTCCTACCGCTCCTACGCCGGGCAGGTCGCCTGCCGGGCCGCCAAGGGCAGGATGTGCGCCGCGCCGGGCACGTCCAACCACGGCATGGGCGTGGCCGTCGACCTGGGCGGCGGCGTGCAGACGTTCGGCACCGCGCAGCACCAGTGGATGCGTGACAACGCCCCCTCGTTCCAGTGGATCCTGCCCGAGTGGGCCCGTGCCGGTGGCAGCAAGCCGGAGGCGTGGCACTGGGAGTACGTCGGCTGAGTCATACGATCGGCTGCATGACCGAGCCGACGTCGCCGACGCGCCCCCTCGTCGGGCGCGGGGCGGAGCTCGACGACATCGACGAGCTGCTCTCGTCCGTCGCCACGGGCGGGGGAGCCACCGTGCTGCTCGAGGGCGAGGCGGGTGTGGGACGCACCCGCCTCGTCGAGGCGCTGCAGCGGGCCGCCGAGCTGCTCGGGATCGAGGTGTGCCTCGGCCGGGCGGTCGGCCCGACGGCGGCGCCGTACGCGATGCTGACCGACGCCCTGCTGGGACCCGCGCGCGGCCGCGACGACGCGGGTCCGGTCGTCGCGGAGCTCACGGCGCTCCTGGAGGTGCTGCCACGGGAGCGCTCCGACGCGCCCGCCCGGTTCGCGCGCGCCGACGAGCTGTTCGCGGCCCTCGTGCGGCGCCGCGGGGAGCCGGGTCCCTGGGTCCTCGTGCTCGAGGACGTGCACCTGGCCGACCCGTGCACGCTCCACCTGCTCGCCGGCCTCGCCGGTGAGGGAGCGCTGCCGCGAGCGCTGACCGTGATGACGATGCGCGGCGTGCCGCACCGCGCCGACCTGGACGTCGTCGTCGCGGGCTGGACGCGCGCGGGCGCGCGGTACCTCGAGCTGCGGCCCCTGAGCCCCGCGGCGACCGCCGAGCTCGCGCAGCACCTGCTGCACGCCGGCAGCATCGGTCCCGCGCTGCGGGGCGTGCTCGGGACCACGGGCGGCAACCCCCGCCTCGTCGTCGACGTGCTGCGCACCGCCGAGGCGTGCGGCGTGCTCGAGCGCAGCGGCGGCGTCGTGGAGGCCGTCGGCACGGGGTGGCTCGACGAGCTCGACGAGGTCGGGCGCGCCCACGTGCAGCACCTGGGCCCGCAGGTCCTGACGATGCTCGGGCAGGCGTCGGTGCTCGGGGGGTCGTTCGTGGTCGGTGACCTGGCCGCGCTGGCGGGCGAGCCGGTGACCGAGTGCTGGCGGACGCTGCGCCACGGGCTCGCGGCGGGCGTCGTCCACGCGCGCGGCGACCGCCTGGTGTTCCGCCACGACCTGGTGCGCACGTCGTTGTACGCCGCCCTCGACGAGGGGCAGCGCCGCGCGCTGCACGCCCGCGCGGCGTGGGCGCTGCGGGCCGCGGGGGCCCCGCCGCACGTCGTCGCGGCCCACCTGGAGCGCGCACGCTGACACCGTGCGGCCTAGGGTCGGACGTGGGCGCGGGCCGCGCCCACCCACCGACGTACGAGGAGTGGACATGCCCACGCGCACCGCACGGACCGCCTGGAACGGCACGCTGCAGGACGGCAGCGGCCAGGTCGAGCTCAGCAGCTCGAAGGTCGGCACGTACGACGTCTCGTTCCCCCAGCGCGCGGCCGAGGACGCCGGCGGAACGACCAGCCCCGAGGAGCTCATCGCCGCGGCGCACTCGTCCTGCTACGCGATGCAGCTCTCGGCGGACATCGCCGAGGCCGGCGGGACGCCCGTCGCGCTCGAGGTGACCGCCGACGTGAGCCTCGGCCCGGACCCGGCCGGCGGCTTCCGCATCACGGGCATCGCGCTGAAGGTCCGCGGCGAGGTCGAGGGCCTGGATGAGGCGGGCTTCCGTGCCGCCGCCGAGTCGGCCAAGAAGGGCTGCCCGGTCAGCAAGGCGCTGACCGGCACCGAGATCACGCTGGACGCCGCGCTGGAGTCCTGAAGGTGCGGCCGGCGGCGCGTTCACGCGCCGCCGGCGCGCCTACCCCCTGGACGGCCGGTGCAGGTCCCGGCGGCGCGGTGGGAGACTGCCGACCGTGGCTGTGACGACCGACGCGACCGGGACCGCCGTCCGGGACGTCGTGCACGCGCTGCGCGCCGTCGTGCGCGGGAGCGTCGACGACTCCTCCCGCCGCCGTGCGGAGTACTCCACCGACGCCTCGAACTACCGCGTGGTACCGCAGGTCGTGGTGTTCCCGCAGGACGTCGACGACGTGCTCGCTGCGCTGTCGGTCGCGCGCGAGACCGGGACGCCCCTGACCTCGCGCGGCGGCGGGACGTCGGTGGCGGGCAACGCGGTGGGGACCGGCATCGTCCTGGACTTCTCGCGGCACGTGAACCGCGTGCTGTCGATCGACCCCGAGGCCCGCACGGCACGCGTCGAACCCGGCGTGATCATGTCCCACCTGCAGCGGGCCGCCGCGCCGCACGGCCTGCGGTTCGGCCCCGACCCGTCGACGCAGGCGCGCGCGACCCTCGGCGGCATGATCGGCAACAACGCGTGCGGGCCGCGCGCCGTGGCGTTCGGGCGCACGGCGGACAACGTGGTCGAGCTCGACGTGGTCGACGGCACGGGACGCCGGTTCACCGCCGGCGCCGGAGCGGGTGCGCTGGACGTCGTCCCGGGGCTGGACGCGCTGGTCCGCAGCCACCTCGACGTGGTCCGCACCGAGCTGGGCCGGTTCCGCCGCCAGGTGTCGGGGTACTCCCTGGAGCACCTGGCGCCCGAGCACGGCACCGACCTGGCCAAGATGCTCGTCGGCACCGAGGGCACGCTCGTGACGCTCCTGGGCGCGACCGTGGACCTCGTGCCCGTGCCGTCCGCGCCTGTGCTCGTCGTGCTCGGCTACCCCGACATGGCGACGGCCGCCGACGACGTCCCCGCGCTGCTCGCGCACGCGCCGCTGGCGATCGAGGGCATGGACGCGCGGCTCGTCGACGTGGTGCGTCGCGTCAAGGGCGCGTCCGCGGTGCCGGACCTGCCGCCCGGGGCGGGGTGGATGATGTGCGAGGTCGGCGGCGCGACGCTCGACGAGGCGATGGCCACCGCGCGGGCGCTCGCGGCCGCAGCGAGCACCGACGCGGTCGGGATCTTCCCGCCCGGCCCCGACGCCGCGGCCATGTGGCGGATCCGCGAGGACGGTGCGGGCCTGGGCGGGCGCACGCCGTCGGGCGAGCAGGCGTGGCCGGGGTTCGAGGACTCCGCGGTCCCGCCCGAGCGCCTCGGCGCCTACCTGCGCCAGCTCGAGGCGCTGATGGCGGACCACGGCGTCGACGGCCTGGCGTACGGGCACTTCGGCGACGGCTGCGTGCACCTGCGCCTCGACGTCCCGATGACGCGGTCGGGCGACCCGCTGCGGGCGTTCATGGAGGACGCCGGCGCCCTCGTCGCGCGCCACGGCGGCTCGCTGTCCGGCGAGCACGGCGACGGGCGCGCGCGCTCGGAGCTGCTGCCGCTCATGTACTCGCCGCGCGCGATCGACCTGTTCGGTGCCGTCAAGGACCTGTTCGACCCGCGCGACCTGCTCAACCCCGGGGTGCTCGTGCGGCCGCGCCCGCTCGACGCGGACCTGCGCCGTCCCGCGGCGCGCCCGCTGCTCGCGGGGTCCGGCGGGTTCGCGTTCGCGCACGACGGCGGCGACATGACGACCGCGGTGCACCGGTGCGTCGGTGTGGGCAAGTGCCGCGCCGACAACAGCGCCGCGGGCGGGTTCATGTGCCCGTCGTACCTGGCGACGAAGGACGAGAAGGACTCGACGCGGGGCCGCGCGCGCGTGCTGCAGGAGATGGCGAACGGCTCGCTGGTCTCCCGGGGCTGGTCCTCGCCCGAGGTGCACGAGGCCCTCGACCTGTGCCTGAGCTGCAAGGCGTGCTCGTCGGACTGCCCCGCGGGCGTCGACATGGCGCAGTACAAGGCCGAGGTGCTGCACCGCACGTACAAGGGCCGGCTACGGCCCGTGAACCACTATGCCCTGGGCTGGTTGCCGCGCTGGGCGCGGCTCGTCACGGCCGTGCCGGGGCTCGCGTCGCTCGCGAACGCCGTGCTCGGCGTGCGCCCGGTCGCCAAGGCCGTCCTCGCGCTCGGCGGCATGGACACGCGCCGCCGCATGGTGAGCTTCGCGCCCGTACCGTTCCGGGCGTGGGCGCGCGGCACGGGCCGGCGGTCGGGCGACGTGCGCGTCGTGGGACGTCGCGACGCCGCGACCGTCACGCTGCCGGTCGACACGGTCGACGAGGCCGGGATCCCCGAGGCCGCCGGGATCCCCGACGCCGCCGGGACCCCCGCGCCGCGCCCGCCCGTGCTGCTGTGGACCGACTCCTTCAGCGACACCCTCGCGCCGTCCGTCGCGCACGCGGCCGTCGCGGTGCTGCGGGACGCGGGCTACGACGTGCTCGTCCCGGACCACGACGCGTGCTGCGGCCTGACGTGGATCAGCACCGGACAGCTCGACGGCGCCCGCCACCAGCTCGAGCACCTGCTCGAGGTCCTCGGGCCGTTCGCCGTCAACGGCATCCCGATCGTCGGGCTCGAGCCCTCGTGCACCGCGGTGCTGCGCAGCGACCTCGTCGACCTGCTGCCCGACGACCCCCGGGCCGTGGCCGTGCAGCGCGAGACGCGCACGCTCGCCGAGCTGCTGACCGCGCCAGCGCCCGTCGGCCCCGGCGACCGCTGGCAGGTGCCCGACCTGTCCGACGTCACGGCCGTCGTCCAGCCCCACTGCCACCACTACTCGGTCATGACGTGGACGGCCGACCGGCGCCTGCTCACCGACGCGGGTGCGACGTTCTCCGCGCTCGCGGGCTGCTGCGGCCTGGCCGGCAACTTCGGCATGGAGAAGGGCCACTACGACGTGTCGGTCGCCGTCGCCGAGAACGCGCTGCTGCCCGCCCTGCGGGCCGCCGCCCCGGGCGACGTGTACCTGGCGGACGGCTACTCGTGCCGCACGCAGGCCGAGCAGCTCGCGGACGTGCAGGGCGTGCACCTGGCCGAGCTGCTGGCCTCGCGGCTGCCCGGGCGCGGAGCGCCGACAGACGGGGCAGGCGGCGCCGTCAGTCCGTGAGCAGGGCCTCCACGCGCTGCACCTTGCCGTCGAGCTCGCCGGTGTGACCCGGGCGGATGTCGGCCTTGAGCACCAGGCTCACGCGGTGACCGTGCGCGCCGACCGCCTCGGTCGCGCGCCGCACCACGTCCATCACCTCGTCCCACTCGCCCTCGAGGGTCGTGAACATGGCGTCCGTGCGGTTCGGGAGCCCCGACTCGCGGACGATGCGGACGGCGTCGGCGACGGCCTGGGACACGGACTCGCCGGCACCCAGCGGCGCGACGGAGAAGGCGATGAGCATGCCTCCACCCTGCCCCCGCGGACCGCGCGCGTCCACCGGCCGGAGGTTCACCTGAACGGCTGACCAGGACGTGGGACGCAGGCTCGTCCTGCCTCCGACGGGCTGACTGGGCCGCCCGAGATGTGGGACAGTGTCCGGGCGACGCCGCACGCCGCGCCCGCGACGTGCCGACGTCACGACCGCCCCGCTGTGCAAGGAAGGCCCGGACGCGACATGCCGATCTTCGAGCTCGACGACGGGCGCCCACGCCTCGTCCAGCCGATGCAGCCGCTCGCCGGGTCGTTCGCGCAGGAGGTCACCGCCCTGGTCACGCACCACCTCGCCGCCATCGCCGGTGAGCCCCTGTTCGTCGTGCGTGCGCGCGGCACGTCGGACCGCGCCGACCTGCCCGAGCTGCTGGCCCTCGACGCGTCCGGGCGCCCCGTCGTGGTCGCCGTCGCCCAGGTGCTCGACGACGACGCGATCGTCGCGGCGCTGCGTCACGGGGGTGCGGCGGCCCGCATGACCACGGCCGACCTCGCGCGGGCCTACCACGTGGACCCCAGCCGGTTCGCCGTCGACTTCGCGGCGTTCCGCGAGCACGTGCCGTTCGGCGCCGCGGCGAGCCGCCGGCACGGTGGCGTGCGCCTGCTGCTGCTGTGCTCCGAGGTGGCCGCCGAGGCCACGGACACCCTCGGGTTCCTGCGCGGCGGCGAGCACCAGGTCGACGTGCTGCAGGTCGGTGTCGTCCGGGGCGACGAGCGCCGTCTCCTCGAGGTCTCGCCGCTGGCCCTGCACGAGGGTGTGCGTCGGACGGTCGAGCCCACCGCGCTGCGCCTCGTACGCTCGAGCGAGGCGTTCGCGACGGCGATGGCCTACGAGGCCGACCGTGCGCCGGGCCTGCCGGCCGGCCGGTCCAAGTCGCTGCCGACGGGTGAGCTGCGCGCCGTCACCCCGCCCGAGCGCACCGAGCCGCCCGCGCCGACCCCCATCGGGCGGCGGGGGACCGTCACGGAGCCCACGCCCCTGCCCTTCCGCACCGCGGGTCCCACCGCGCAGCCGCCGGAGCCGCCCGCCGAGTCGCCGCGCCACGGCGGACCCGGACGGCCCGACGTCACCGAGTGGCCGCGGGACGCGTCCGTCCCGCCGACCGCGTCGATGCTCGAGGGCCCGCCCACGCTCACGCCCGTCGCCGGGCTGCGCGCGGCCGTCGTCGACGGCGCAGGGGCGCGTCCCGCCGACGCCGACGCCCCGACGCCGCCGCGCGGGCAGCCCGCCGCGGAGGTCGTCGACGACGCCCGGCGGCAGCAGCGCCCGGACTGGCCGTTCCCCGAGCTCGCGATGCTCGCCAAGCGGCGCCGCGCCGTGACGACGCTGGTGTGGGTGCGCGAGCGGCGCGGTCAGCGCTTCTCCGCGCTCCTGCGCTCCGACGGCATGATCGAGCTGCCCGACGGCCGCGTCGTGGCCGACCCCGACGTGGCCGCCGCGACGCTGTCCGGCGTCGAGGGCGTCGACGGCTGGCGCGCGTGGCGCCTGGGCGACGGCGGCCCGACGCTCTCGGAGGCCACGGGCGCGCTGTGACGCCCGGGCTCAGCCCCAGCCGTAGGCCACGAGCCACCGCGTGAGCTCGGCGTAGAACCGCTCGCGCGCGGGGTGGGCCGACAGCGTCAGGTCGTGCATGGCCCCGGCGACGCGCACGGTCGTGACCACGGACCCGAGCTGCACGGCCCGCCGGGCGATCGCCTCGGTGTCGAGCACGATGTCGGCCGTGCGCATCTCCTCGCTCCAGCGGGGGCTGATGAGGGAGCGGGCGGACATCGCGGCGAACACCGGCACGTCGATCGCCAGGCCGCGCGCGACCGTGGCGTGCCCCGCGAGCACCGCGCTCAGCCAGCCTGCGCGCACGGGGAACGACGGCGTGGGCCGCCACCGTTCGTCGACGGTCCAGTCCCCGCCCGTGACCGCGGCGATCGTGCGCGCGTAGTAGCCGGGGTCGATGTTGGGCAGCGCCGCCTTGGGGTTGAAGCGCGCGAGCCGGGCGATCGCGGGGCTCGACAGGTGCCGGACGAGCGACGAGCCCTGGAGCTCGAGCCACGGGGAGTTGAGCACCAGGCCCTGCACGGCGCCCGGGTGCCGCGCGACCCACAGGCTGAGGACGAGCCCGCCCGTCGAGTGGCCCATGAGCATGATGCGCACCAGCGAGCCGAGCTCGGCGCGCATCACCTCGAGCGCCGCGCCGACCTCCTCGTCGTACGTGCGCAGGTCCTCGATGTAGCCCGGGGTCTGGTGCGGGCGCAGGGAGCGGCCGTACTTGCGCAGGTCGAGCGCGTAGAACGCGACCCCCTGCGCCTGCCAGTACCGTGCGAGCGGCCGCTGGAAGAAGTAGTCGGACCAGCCGTGGACGTAGAGGACGGCGCGTGCGGGGCGCAGCGTGGGGTCGGGCAGGTGACGCACGAGCGTCGCGGTGACCTCGCCCTCGTCGTCGTCGGGGAGGTCCAGGCGACGGGCCTCGAAGCCCTTACCGAGGGCGTCGGGCGCCCAGTCGTGCGTCAGGGCGGCGCCGTCCCACAGGGCGGTGCCGGACGGCGCGGCCACGACGCCTCAGACCTCGAGGACGATCTTGCCGACGTGCGCGCCGGACGCGAGGCGCGCGAGCCCGTCCGCGGCACGGGCCAGCGGGTACGTGGAGTCGACGAGCGGGCGGATGCCCGTACGCGCGAGGAACGCCAGGACGTGGCCCAGCTCGTCGCGCGTCCCCATGGTGGCGCCCACGATGCTGATCTCCTGGAAGAACACCTTGGTCAGCGACGCGGGCTCCGGGTCGCCCGACGTGAGGCCGGCGACGACGATCCGCCCGCCGGGTCGCACCGAGCGCACCGAGTGCTCCCACGTCGCCCGCCCGACGGTCTCCAGGACGACGTCGACGCGACCGATGCGGGCGCCCGGCTCGACCGCCTGCGCCGCGCCGAGCCCCAGCGCGCGGAACCGCTTGGCCGGGTCCCGGCTGGTGACGACCATCTCGAGCCCCGCAGCGGACCCGAGCTGCACGGCGGCGACCGCGACGCCACCGCCCGCGCCCTGCACGAGCACGCGCTGCCCGGGCTGCGCGGCGCCGGAGCGGAACAGCATCCGGTACGCCGTGAGGTACGCGGTAGGGACGCACGCGGCCTCGACGAACGTGAGGTCCGCGGGCTTGTCGACGAGGTTCCAGGCGGGCACGGCGACGCGTTCGGCGAGGGTCCCCGGGTAGCGCTCCGAGAGCAGGGTGCGCGGCTCGTCGGCCGGCACGCCGCGCCCGTCCGGCCCGCCCACCACGGCGTGGACGACGACCTCACGCCCGTCCGCCGTGACGCCCGCGGCATCGGTGCCCAGCACCATGGGCAGCTGCTGGTCGCGCAGGCCGACGCCGCGCAGCGACCACAGGTCGTGGTGGTTGAGCGACGCGGCGCGCACGTCGACGCTCGTCCAGCCCTCGGGGGCCTCGGGCGCGGGCGCGTCCCCGACCTCGAGGCCCGCCAACGGGTCGTCGGGCGAGAAGGACACCACGCGGGCAGACAGCATGCCCCCACGCTAACCGCCCACCCCCCGAACGCCCGCCCACACCACCCCCCTTCCCCCGCGAGAGAGCAATCCGGTCAACCAGGTACTCGCGAGAGAGCGATCCGGTGTCGGTGTCCGGTGCCGGACTGCTCTCTCGCGGCGGGAGGGGTGGGGGTGATGGGTGCTGGATTGCTCTCTCGCGGCGGGAGGGGTGGGGGTGGGTTACAGGAGGGGGAGCATGCGGCCCAGGTCGGGGACGGCGTCGGAGGTGTAGCGCGCCTGCAGCGCGAGGGCGAGCTCGTCGACGTCGTACGGGGTGCGGCCCGCGGCCAGACGGACCCACCGGCGCGCGTCGACGACCTCGAGGTCCCAGCCGCCGCGGGCGCGGACGATCGCGAGCAGCTCGTCGGCGGCGAGCGCGAGCGCGGTCGGGTCGACGGGGTCGGGGACGGCGTCGGCGCTGCGCACCCGGCGCACCGAGCGGTACAGGTCGTCGCCGTGCACGACGAGCTCGACGACGCGGGACACCGTCATCGTCGACAGCCGCACCGGGCCGCGGCGGGCCTGCACCACCGGGTCGCCGGGGCCCAGCGTGTCCAGCGCCGCGAGCGCGGCGCGCGCCGACGCCGTCACGTACCCCACGGGGTCGGCGGCGTGCTCGGCGGCCAGGCGCCGCGTCGTCTCCGCGATGTCGTCCGCGCGGTCGGGGTACGACCCGAGGTACTCGCCGAGGGTGAGGGGCAGCGTGCCCTCGGGGGCCGGCGTGCAGACCGCGAGGGCGTCCATCGCGCGGCCCAGGTGGGCCCACAGCTCGACGACGTTCCAGCCCTCGAGCACCGACGGCTCGCGTCCCAGGCGGGGGTCCGCCATGAGGTCGACCCAGTCGTGCAGGCGGTCCCACTGGGCGCGCAGGGCGGTGGCGGCGGTCGTGACGTCGACGGACATGCGCCCATGGTGCCGTGTCCGCGCGGTCAGCGCGGGCGGGCCACCTCGCGCAGGAAGTCCGCGACGTGCCGCCCCACCTGGTCCTCCTCGATGAGGAAGCCGTCGTGGCCGAAGTCGGAGTGCACGTACCGGACCGGCCCCGCGCCCGGGACGGCGGCGGCCACGCGCTCGGACTGCGCGGGCGTGAACAGGCGGTCGCTGTCCACCGCGATGACCAGGGCGCGTGCCGTGACCTGCGCGAGCGCGGCCTCGACGCCGCCGCGGTCACGGCCCAGGTCGTGCGTGATCATCGTCCGCGTGAGCGTGACGTAGCTGTTGGCGTCGAAGCGCCGGGCGAGCTTGTCGCCGTGGTGGTCGAGGTACGACTGCACCGCGAACCGCCCGCCCTCCAGCGGGTCCTCGGCGCCCTGCGGGATGCGCCCGAACCGGGTGTCGAGCTCGACCGCCGAGCGGTACGTCTGGTGCGCGATCTGCCGGGCGATGCCCAGGCCCACGTGCGGGCCCTCGCCGTCGGGGACGCCGTAGTAGTCGCCGTCGCGGTAGCGCGGGTCGGCGAGGATCGCGGCGAGCTGCGTGTGGAACCCGGCGATCTGGTCGCCCGACGTCTGCGCGCAGGTCGCGATGGCGGCGATCGCGTCGACGCGGTCGGGTGCCGTGGCCGCCCACTCCAGGACGCGGTGCCCGCCCATGGACGCGCCGATGACGAGCGCCCACGAGTCGATGCCGAGCAGGTCGGCGAGCCGCACCTCGGCAGCCACCTGGTCGCGCACGGTCAGCAGCGGGAACCGGCTGCCCCACGGCTGCCCGTCCGGTGCGGTCGACGCCGGGCCGGTCGAGCCCTGGCACCCGCCGAGCACGTTGGGCGCGACGACGAACCAGCGGTCCGTGTCGATCGGCGCACCGGGGCCGACCATCGACTGCCACCAGCCGGGCGTCGGGTGGCCCGGTCCGGCCTCGCCCGTGACGTGCGAGTCGCCCGTCAGGGCGTGCAGGACCAGGACGGCGTTGCTGCCGTCCTCGTCGAGCTCGCCCCACGTCTCGTAGGCGAGCCGCACGGTGGGCAGGCGCCCGCCCGACTCGAGCTTGAGCGGCCCGAGGTCGGCGAACTGCCGCCGACCGGGGTCGGCGCCGTCGCGCCAGGCGGCCGTGACGGGCACCGGCGGACGCTCGGGCAGCGGGCGACGGCTGCCGAGCGTCGCGCCGCGCCGCGCACGACGCCCGACGAGCGGGTCCGGGACCTCGACCGCGCCCGACCCCGCACCGGGCTGGGCACCGGGCATCGCACGCCGGGGCGTGCGGTCCGGGGCCTGCGTGCGGGGGTCGGGCTGCGTCATCGTGCGGGGGCCTTCCGTCGGTGCTCCGGGAGCAGGTTCTCAGGCGTCCTTGGCGGCGCGGAAGCCGGCGTCCAGGTCGGCCAGGATGTCATCGATGTGCTCGATGCCGACAGCCAGACGCACGAGGCCCGGCGTGACGCCCGACTGCAGCTGCTGCTCGGGCGTGAGCTGGCTGTGCGTCGTCGACGCGGGGTGGATCACCAGCGAGCGCACGTCGCCGATGTTCGCGACGTTCGAGTGCAGCTCGAGCGCGGACACGAACGCCTGACCCGCCGCGGCACCCCCGTCGAGCTCGAAGGCCAGCACCGCGCCCGCGCCGCGGGGCGCGTACTTGAGCTGGTTGGCGTGCCACGGGCTGGACTCCAGGCCCGCGTAGTGGACCTTGCGCACCTCGTCGCGGGCCTCGAGCCACTGCGCGACCTTCTGCGCGTTCTCGACGTGCCGCTCGACCCGCAGCGACAGCGTCTCGATGCCCTGCGCGATGAGGAACGCGTTGAACGGGCTGATGGCCGCGCCGAGGTCGCGCAGCAGCTGCACGCGCGCCTTGAGGATGTACGACATGTTCACGCCGAACGCGCCGCCGACCCCGAGGTCCCGCGCGAAGACGAGGCCGTTGTACGACGGGTCGGGCGTGTTGTAGTTGGGGAACCGCTCGGGGTGCTGCGCGTAGTCGAACGTGCCGCCGTCGACGACGACGCCGCCGATCGCCGAGCCGTGCCCGCCGAGGTACTTGGTCGCCGAGTGCACGACGACGTCGGCGCCCCACTGCAGCGGGTTGATGAGGTACGGGGTCGCCACGGTGTTGTCGACGACGAGCGGCACCCCGTGCTCGTGGGCGACGCCCGCGACCAGCTCGATGTCGAGCACGTCGGCCTGCGGGTTGGGGATCGTCTCGGCGAAGAAGAGCTTGGTGTTCGGGCGGATCGCGTCGCGCCACGCCTGCGCGTCGTGCGGGTCCTCGACGAACGTCGTCTCGACGCCCAGCTTGGGCAGCGAGTGCTTGAGCAGGTTGTACGTGCCGCCGTACAGGCTGGGGGAGGCGACCACGTGGTCACCGGCCTCGGCCACGTTGAGGATCGCGAAGGTCGAGGCCGCCTGGCCGGACGCGAGCAGCAGCGCGCCGACGCCGCCCTCGAGGCTCGCGATGCGGTTCTCCACGACCTCCTGGGTGGGGTTGCCGATGCGCGTGTAGATCGGCCCGAGCTCCTTGAGCGCGAAGCGGTCGGCGGCCTGCTCGGCGGAGTCGAAGACGAACGAGGTCGTCTGGTAGATCGGCAGCGCCCGCGCGCCGGTGGTGGCGTCGGCGGACTGGCCGGCGTGAATCTGGCGGGTCTCGAAGCTCCAGCTCTCGTTGCTCATGGTGTGCTCCTCGCCGGCGCTGGCCGGTGGTCGGTGGGTCGGGGGACTGTCACCGAGGAGCGCGCCGTCGACGCCCGCCCCGCGGGGGGTCAGGGGATGCGCACGTACCGGGCCCGGGCCTGACCGCGGTACCGACACCTCGACGTGGGGCGGGCCTGCTCGCGGGCAGGGGAGAACGTGCGCTGGTCAGCGACACATTCGACGGGGCATGCGACGAGAGTACGACGCGCGTCCCATTCCTCGACACGCCCGTCTTGCGATGCGAGACGCGTGTGCTCGCGCGTCGAGCTCTCGGGACACCGGCGCCCCGGGTGTCCCGAGGCCCCGGCGGCCGGCCTGCCCTCGGTTCACCCGATCGGCCCAGGAGGTCTGTCCGGGTTGATCCCGAACGACAACGGTGTGACTTCTGGGACGTGTGTGACAGGTGTTCTCTTGTGGGAAACCCACAGGTAGCGTGCCTGACGTGCGTGACGCAGGCGTGACACCCGACCCCCGGCCGGCCCCCTCCGCAGGGGCGGCGACGTCGTGCGCCCGGGCCGCCCGCCGACCCGTCGGGTGGCGCGGCCTCGCGGTGCTCCCGGTCGGCCTGCTGACCCTGGGGCTCGTGGTGGCGCCCGCCGCGGCCGCCCCGTCCGGCGACGACGTGCGTGACGCGCGCGCCGCGGTCGGCCGCGCGCAGCAGTCGGTCGCCCAGATGGAGGTCCGGCTCGCCGAGCTGGCCGCCGCCGCCGAGTCCGCCGAGGTCGCGGTCCAGACCGCCGCCGAGTCCTACACGCAGGCCGTCGCCGACGCCGAGACCGCCCGCACCCGGGCCCAGGACGCCGCCGGCCGCTCCACGCAGGCCGCCGAGCAGGCCGAGGTCGCCCGACGCAAGCTCGTGACGTTCGCCCGCCAGCTCGCCCGCACCGGCGGGTCGAGCGACCTGCTGCAGGCCGCGCTGTCGGCCGACGGGTTCCAGGACGTCGCCCGGCGGACGACGTCCCTCAACCAGGCCACCGGCAAGGCCGACGAGGCCGTGCAGGAGTACCAGGCGACGCTGCTGGTCGCGGCGACGATGGAACGGCGCTCCGCCGCCGCCGCGCAGGCCGCCGGCGACGCCGCCGCCGCCGCGCAGACCGCGCTCGACGAGGCGCGCAGCACGCAGACGCAGACCGACGCCTCGCTCGCGGCCGGGCAGGCCGAGCGCGACGGGCTGATCTCGGCCCTCGCCGCCGCCCGCCAGACCAGCGCCGAGGTCGAGCGCGCCCGCCAGGACGCCGTCGACGCCGAGCGTCGCGCCCGCACGGAGGCCGCGGCGCAGACGCAGCGCACGCAGCCGCCCACGCCCGGCGCGTCGTCGGGCGGCACGGGCTCCGCGGGCGGCGGCGCGGCGCCCGCGCCCGGCAACGGGTCCGGCAACGGGTCCGGCTCCGGCTCGTCCGGGGGAGCGGTGCCGGCCAACCCCGCGCCCGCCCCGAACCCGGCGCCCGCGCCGAACCCCGCACCCGCGCCCAACCCGGCACCCGCCCCGGCCCCCGCGCCCGCCCCCGCACCGGCTCCCGCGCCGTCGAACCCGTACGGCCTGGGCACGGGCACCTCGCGCGGCTCGGCCGGCGCCGGCGCCGCGGCGGCCGCCTGGGCGCAGAGCAAGGTGGGGATCCCCTACGTGTACGGCGGCTCGGGACCCGACGGCTACGACTGCTCCGGGCTGACCAGCCAGGCGTGGCGCGCCGCGGGCGTCAGCATCAACCGCACGTCGCGGGACCAGTACAAGCAGGTCCTCAAGATCGGCTACGACCAGCTGCGCCCGGGCGACCTGGTGTTCTGGGGCGACAACCCCAACGACCCGAACAGCATCTACCACGTGGCGATGTGGGTCGGGAACGGCCAGATCATGGAGGCGTCGAAGCCGGGCGTCCCGCTGCGCGTCACGTCGATGCGCTGGTCCAAGACGATGCCGTTCGCGGGTCGTCCCTGACCGTCACGTCCCTGACCGTCACGTCCCTGACCGTCACGTCCCTGACCGTCACCCCCTGACCGTCACCGCACGCAGCGACGCCCTCCCACCCTGACGGGGGGAGGGCGTCGCTGCGTGCGGGTCAGTGGTTGTAGTACCCCGAGTCGATGGCGCGCTGGCGCGACCGCTCGATCTCGGCCTCCGCCTCGGCGCGGCCCGTCCAGTGCGCGCCCTCGACGGACTTGCCCGGCTCGAGGTCCTTGTAGACCTCGAAGAAGTGCTGGATCTCCAGGCGGTGGAAGTCCGAGACGTCGTCGATGTCCTGACGCCACGCGGCGCGCTGGTCGCCCGTCGGGACGCACAGCACCTTGTCGTCACCGCCGGCCTCGTCGCGCATGCGGAACATCCCGAGCGCGCGGCAGCGGATCAGGCAGCCGGGGAAGGTCGGCTCCTCCAGCAGGACGAGCGCGTCCAGGGGGTCACCGT
Organism: Cellulomonas avistercoris; assembly: GCF_014836445.1. GTDB lineage: Bacteria > Actinomycetota > Actinomycetes > Actinomycetales > Cellulomonadaceae > Cellulomonas > Cellulomonas avistercoris. The sequence goes on along the minus strand of NZ_JACSQV010000002.1, from coordinate 277,575 downwards.
CCTCGCCGAGCGTGCCCTCGATGAACCCGTAGTCGTCCGGGTAGCGCGTCGAGGTGAAGAGCATGCGGTCGAGGCGGATGCGCCCCGTGGCGTGGTCCACCTCGTACTTGTTCCGCTGCCCCTTGGGGATCTCGATCGTGACGTCGAACTCCACTGTGCTTTCCTCCACGCGTCCCCGCCCGTCGGCGGTGGGGGTCGATCGGCCTGTGGGCGCGTCGTCGTCCCTGGGCGCCGCTGTCTCGGACAGTAGTCTGACGCACCGAGGCGGCGGTACCGGGACCGCGCTCCGACGAGACGGGTGACGATGACCACAGCGGCACGGGTAGCGGGGGTGGGCACTCTCGTGGTGGTCCTCGCTGCCGGTGGCTACGCGACGGCCGACGCGTACGACGTCGTGCCGGGCATCGTCACCCTCGAACCGCCCGTCCCCGACCCGCTGCCCTTCCCGACGGCCCCGGGTGCGGTCGAGCCCACGGCGGTGCCGCGCGCGGTCGGCGACCTCGACCCGCAGGTCCCGCTGCCCGCGTCGGACCAGGTCCAGGCGCTGGTCGACGCGCTCGTCGCGGACCCGCGGCTCGGGCCGAGCGTGGGCGTCACGGTCGTCGACCAGCTGACCGGCGAGGTCCTGGCGGGGAGCACGCCGCAGGTCGGGCGCGTGCCGGCGTCGACCGCGAAGGTCCTCACGGGCGTCGCGGCGCTGACCGCCCTGGACCCGGACGCGACGCTGGCGACCCGCGTCGTGCGCGTCGACGACGGCACGATCGCGCTCGTCGGGGGCGGGGACATGATGCTCGCGGCCGGTGCGGGTGACCCCACCGCGACCCACGGCCGGGCCGGCCTGGCCGACCTGGCCGCGCGCACGGCGGCGGCGCTGGCGCTGCAGGGCGTCACCAGCGTGCGCCTGGTGGTCGACGACTCGCTGTTCACCGGGCCCGCGGTCAGCCCCGCCTGGGACCCCGCCAACGTGGGCGAGGGGTTCGTCGCACCGGTCACGGCGCTCGCGGTCGACGTCGGCCGCCTGCGCGACGGCGAGTACGCGCCACGCTCCGCCGACCCGTCCCTCCAGGCCGCGAAGGTCTTCGCCGAGCGGCTGGCCGAGGTGGGCGTGACCGTCGACGGCACCCCGGTGCGGGGTGCGGCGGGCGACGGCACCGAGCTCGCGCGCGTCGAGTCCGCGCCCGTCGTCGACGTCGTGCACTACTTCCTCGAGACGTCCGACAACTCGATCACCGAGGTCGTCTCGCGGCTCGTCGCGCTCGACGCCGGCCTGCCGCCCAGCTTCGACGGCGGCACGCAGGCGGTCCTGCGGCAGGTCGGGACGCTCGGGGTGGACGTGTCGGGCGCACGGCTCGCCGACGCCTCGGGCCTCGGGGACGGCTCGTCGCTGTCGCCGGCGCTGCTGGCCGACGTCGTGCGGCTGACGACGGACCCCGCGCACCCGACCCTGCGCGACGTCGCCGTCGGCATGCCGGTCGGGGGCCTGACGGGCACGCTCGCGGACCGCTTCACGACGTCCGGCGCCCGCGGCCTCGTGCGCGCCAAGACCGGGTCGCTGCCGCACGTCACGTCGCTGGCCGGCACGGTGCTGGACTCCCAGCGCCGTCAGCTCGTGTTCGCCGTCATGGCCGACCAGACACCCGACGGCGGGCAGTGGGCGCCCCGGCAGGCGATCGACGGTTTCGTCGCGTCGCTGGCCGGCTGCGGCTGCCGCTGACGGCCGCCGCCCCGCCCCGGCGCCGCGGCGTCGCGCGGGTTACCGTGAGCCGGTGCAGCCCACCGCCCCCGGCCCCGTCGACTGGCGCGCGGCCGCGCGCCTGGCCGGTCGGGTCGCCGCCCCCGGCCCGGTCGCGGACCGGGCGACCCTCGTCGACCTCGTCACGGACCTGCGGCTGGCCGCCGCGGTCGCGGCACGCCACGTCGTCGGCGCGACCGGGATGACGCCCGCCGACGGCCGCGACCCCGCCGACATCTCGCGCGTCCTCGTCGTCGACCGGCCCCGCTGGGCGACCGCGAACGCCGAGATGTTCGCCGTCATGGCCGCGCCCCTGGCGACGCGCCGCGACGGGACCCCCGTCGACGTGCCCGACGCGGCCCGGCTGGCCGCCGCCGCGCAGGTCGGCGGCGTCCTGGCCCTGCTGTCCGGCAAGGTCATCGGGCAGTACGACCCGTTCACGGCCGAGCCCGGGCAGCCCGGGCGGCTGCTGCTGGTCGCGCCCAACGTGCTGGCCACGGAGCGTCAGCTCGGCGTCGACGGGCGCGACTTCCGCCTCTGGGTGGCGCTGCACGAGCAGACCCACGCGCTGCAGTTCGCCGCCGCGCCCTGGCTCGCCGCCCACCTGCGCGCGCGCTCGGCGGAGCTGCTGTCCGACCTGGCGGACCTCGCGCCCGGCGCCGACCACGAGCGCCTCGGGCTGCCCCGGCTCGACGACCTCCTCGGCGCGCTCGTGCGGGCCGTCACGGAGGGTGACGGCGGCGTGCTGGCGCTGCTCACGCCACGGCAGCGCGAGGTGTTCGACGAGGTCGGCGCCGTCATGGCCCTGCTCGAGGGGCACGCCGACGTGATGATGGACGAGGTCGGCCCGGCCGTCGTGCCGACCGTGCGGGCCATCCGGCGCGCGTTCGAGCGGCGCCGCGACGCCGCGGCGAGCGCCAAGGGCCTGGACCGCGTGCTGCGACGCATGCTGGGCATGGACCTCAAGCTCGCGCAGTACCGCGACGGTGCGGCGTTCGTCCGGGCCGTGCGGGGACGCGTCGGCCTCGACGGGTTCAACGCGGTGTGGAGCGGCCCGCAGGCGCTGCCCAGCGCCGCCGAGATCGGCGACCCGGCGGCGTGGGTCCGCCGGGTCCACGGCTGACCGCGCACGGATGACGGCCCACCACCCGTGACCGGCCCGGCACCGGCGGTCGCAGCCGTGCGCGTGGCCGTGCGGCGCGCGCTCGCCGACGTCGGCCCGGGCCGGACGGTCCTCGTGGCGTGCTCGGGCGGCGCGGACTCCCTGGCGCTCGCGGCCGGGCTCGCGTGGGAGGCCCGCGGGGGCGGCACGTGGCGCGCGGGCGCGGTCGTCGTCGACCACGGGCTCCAGCACGGCTCGCACGACGTCGCACGCGACGCCGCCGCCACGTGCCGCGCGCTCGGCCTCGACCCCGTGCGGGTCGTGCGTGTCGACGTGGGCACCGCCGGCGGGCCCGAGGCCGCCGCGCGCACGGCCCGCTACCGCGCGCTCGAGAACGTCGCGGACGAGCTGGACGCCGCCGCCGTGCTCCTGGGCCACACGCTCGACGACCAGGCCGAGACCGTCCTGCTGGCGCTCGCCCGCGGGTCGGGGGAGCGCTCGCTCGCCGGCATGCGGCCCGTGCGCGGACGCCTGCGCCGGCCCCTGCTGGGCCTGCGTCGCGCGGACACCGAGGCCGCCTGCGCGGCGCAGGGCCTGGCGGCCTGGCACGACCCCACCAACGGTCGTCCGCTCGACGGCACCGGCACCGGCACCCTGCCCGCCGCGGACCTGCCGCTGCGCAGCCGCGTGCGCACCGAGGTGCTGCCGGTGCTCGAGGCGGTCCTCGGGCCCGGTGTCGCGCAGGCGCTGGCGCGCACGGCCGACGCGCTCGCGGACGCGACCGACGCGGTCGACGCCGCGGCCGCCGTGGTCCTCGCGGCGGCCCTCGACGAGCACGCGCCCGACGCGCGCCCCGGGGACGTCGTGCTCGACGTCGCACCGCTCGCGGACGCCCCCGCGGCCGTCCGACGACGTGCGCTGCACGACGCCGCGGTGCGCGCCGGATGCCCGCCCGGCGCGCTCGCACGCGTCCAGGTGCTGGCCGTCGAGGCGCTCGTCACCGCGTGGCGCGGGCAGGGGCCCGTCCACCTGCCCGGCGGCCGGGTGGCGTCACGCGCGTGTGGCAGGCTCTACCTCGTCCTGCCGAACGCGGGCGGCGACGGGGCGGGTGACGCCCGCCCACGTACGGGGACCGGCGGGCCACGGCCCGACGATCACGACGACCAGCACGACGACCGGGAGTGAGCGGTGGACGCGGCGGACATGGGTGACGACCTCGAGCGGGTGCTCCTCACCGAGGAGCAGCTGCACGCGCGCCTCGACGAGATGGCGGCGCAGATCGACGCGGACTACGCGGGTGAGCCGCTGCTGCTCGTCGGCGTGCTCAAGGGTGCCGTGATGGTCATGGCGGACCTCGCGCGCCGCCTGCGCGGCAACGTGTCGATGGACTGGATGGCGGTGTCGTCCTACGGGTCGGGCACCAAGTCCTCGGGCGTCGTGCGGATCCTCAAGGACCTGGACTCCGACCTCACGGGCCGGCACGTCCTGATCGTCGAGGACATCATCGACTCGGGCCTGACGCTGTCGTGGCTGCTGTCGAACCTGCGCTCGCGCGGGCCCGCCACGGTCGAGATCGCGACGATGCTCCGCAAGCCGGAGGCCGCGAAGGTCGAGGTGCCCGTGCGGTACGTCGGGTTCGACATCCCGACGGAGTTCGTCGTCGGCTACGGCCTGGACTACGACGAGCGGTACCGCAACCTGCCGTTCGTCGGGACGCTGGCGCCGCACGTCTACCAGTCCTGACGGACCGCCGACCCCTGCCTCGCGCGCGGCCTGTGCCCTGGGCGAACAGCGCCGGGGTGGCGCAGGTCCACCGTGTACTTTCAAGGGCAGTGTCCCGTCGAGCGGAGGATGAGGGGCCACGCCCCGATCGCCCATGAACTTCAAGCGTCTCTTCCGCGGCCCCTTCATCTGGGTCGCCCTGGCCGTCGCCCTGTCGCTGGCGGCCTTCGGCATGCTCCAGATGCCGTCCGTGCAGCAGGTCGACACGTCCGTCGGCCTCGAGCTGCTCCAGGACGGCAAGGTCGAGCAGGCCCTCGTCACCGAGGGGACGCAGCGCGTCGACCTCACGCTGAGCGAGGCCTACGACCCCGACCCGGACGAGGAGGGCGACCTCGGCAAGCAGGTCTACTTCTTCTACGTGACGCCCCAGGGCCCGCAGGTGATCGACGCGATCACCGCCGCGAACCCCGCGGACGGCTTCACGTCCAAGGTCCCGCAGCCGACGTGGTGGGGCAGCCTGCTGACCCTGGTGCTGCCGTTCGTCATCATCCTGGGCCTGTTCTGGTTCCTCATGTCGAACATGCAGGGCGGCGGCTCGAAGGTCATGAGCTTCGGCAAGTCCAAGGCGAAGCTGGTGAGCAAGGAGTCGCCCAAGGTCACGTTCGCCGACGTCGCGGGCGTCGACGAGGCGGTCGAGGAGCTGCAGGAGATCAAGGAGTTCCTCGCCGAGCCGGCCAAGTTCCAGGCCGTCGGCGCCAAGATCCCCAAGGGCGTGCTGCTGTACGGCCCCCCGGGGACGGGCAAGACCCTGCTGGCGCGCGCCGTGGCGGGCGAGGCGGGCGTGCCGTTCTACTCGATCTCCGGGTCGGACTTCGTCGAGATGTTCGTCGGCGTCGGTGCGAGCCGCGTGCGCGACCTGTTCCAGCAGGCCAAGGAGAACAGCCCCGCGATCATCTTCGTCGACGAGATCGACGCGGTCGGCCGCCACCGCGGCGCCGGCCTGGGCGGCGGGCACGACGAGCGCGAGCAGACGCTCAACCAGATGCTCGTCGAGATGGACGGCTTCGACGTCAAGACGAACGTCATCCTCATCGCCGCGACCAACCGCCCCGACATCCTCGACCCCGCGCTGCTGCGCCCGGGCCGCTTCGACCGTCAGGTCGCGGTCGACCCGCCGGACCTCAAGGGCCGCGAGCGCATCCTGGCGGTGCACGCGCAGGGCAAGCCGATGGCGCCGGGCGTCGACCTCGCCGTCGTCGCGCGCCGGACCCCCGGGTTCAGCGGTGCGGACCTGGCCAACGTGCTCAACGAGGCCGCGCTGCTCACGGCTCGCACCGGCGGGCAGGTCATCGACGACCGCGCGCTCGACGAGGCGATCGACCGCGTCATCGCGGGCCCGCAGAAGCGCACGCGCGTCATGAACGTCAAGGAGCTGAAGATCACGGCGTACCACGAGGGCGGGCACGCCCTGGTGGCGGCGGCGCTGCGGTACACGGACCCCGTGACGAAGGTGACGATCCTGCCGCGCGGGCGGGCGCTGGGCTACACGATGGTCATGCCGATGGAGGACAAGTACTCCACGACGCGCAACGAGCTGCTCGACACGCTCGCGTACGCCATGGGCGGCCGCGTCGCCGAGGAGCTCGTGTTCCACGACCCGACGACGGGTGCGAGCAACGACATCGAGAAGGCCACCTCGACGGCCCGCAAGATGGTCACGCAGTACGGCATGAGCGCGCGGCTCGGCGCGATCAAGCTGGGCGGCGAGTCCTCCGAGATGTTCCTCGGCCGCGACGTGGGCCACCAGCGGGACTACTCCGAGGAGATCGCGGGCGCGATCGACGTCGAGGTGCGGGCGCTCATCGAGCGCGCGCACGACGAGGCGCGCGACATCCTCGTCGAGTACCGCGACGTGCTGGACGCCCTCGTGCTCGAGCTGCTGGAGAAGGAGACCCTGAACCAGGAGCAGCTGGCGACGATCTTCCAGCCCATCACCAAGCGCCCGCCGCGCGAGGTCTGGGTCTCGGGCGACGACCGCACGATCGACCGCGGCCCCGTCATGACCCCGGCGGAGCAGGCCGCGCTCAACGGGCACCCGGTCATCCCGCAGGACGAGGCGGCCGCGGCCCACACCGAGCGTCCCCCGACCGCCGTGGTGGAGCTGCCGCCGAGCGGCACGCCCGACGCGGACGGGCCGCGCTGACGTGACGGACGCGACGACCCCCGCCGCCGACGGCGTGCCGTCGGTCATCTCGCCGACGCGTCCCGACGGCGGGCGCGCCGTCGGGCCGTACGACGAGGAGCGCGCGGCGCGCGCCGGGCGCGAGCTGCTGCTGGCCGTCGGCGAGGACCCGGACCGCGAGGGTCTGCGCGAGACGCCGGCGCGGGTCGCCCGTGCGTACCGCGAGATCTTCGCGGGGCTCACGATGGATGCGCGCGACGTCCTGACGACGACCTTCGACCTCGGGCACGAGGAGATGGTCCTCGTGCGGGACATCGAGGTGTACTCGACGTGCGAGCACCACCTCGTGCCGTTCCACGGCGTCGCGCACGTCGGCTACATCCCGGGCGCGAACGGCCGCATCACGGGCCTGTCGAAGCTGGCTCGGCTGGTCGACGTGTACGCGCGTCGCCCGCAGGTGCAGGAGCGGCTGACGTCGCAGATCGCCGACGCGCTCGTCGACGTGCTCGGCCCCCGGGGCGTCCTGGTCGTCGTCGAGTGCGAGCACCTGTGCATGTCGATGCGCGGCGTCCGCAAGCCGGGTTCGCGGACCGTGACCTCGGCCGTCCGTGGGCAGATGCGCGACGTCGCGACCCGGGCCGAGGCCATGAGCCTGGTCACGGGGCGCTGACGGGGCCGACGTGGAGACGCGGGTGAGCACGCAGGGTGCCGGCGGGGACGGTGCCGACCGGGACGGGCCGCGGCTGACCGCGCTGCCGGCCGCCCTGCGGAACCCGGCGCGCACGCTCGTCATGGGCGTCGTCAACGTCACGCCGGACTCGTTCTCCGACGGCGGACGCTGGTTCGACGTCGCCGCGGCCGTCGAGCGCGGGGCGTCGCTGCTCGACGAGGGCGCCGACCTGCTCGACGTGGGCGGCGAGTCCACGCGGCCGGGCGCCGCGCGCGTGCCGGTCGAGGAGGAGCTGGCCCGCGTGCTGCCGGTCGTCGAGCAGCTGGTCGCACGCGGTGCGGTCGTCAGCGTCGACACCACGCGCGCGGTCGTCGCGGCGCAGGCCGTCGAGCGCGGCGCCGTCCTGGTCAACGATGTCTCGGGCGGCATGGCGGACCCCGCCATGGCGTCCGTCGTGGCGGGCACGGGCGCCGCCTACGTCGCCATGCACTGGCGCGGGCACGCCGACGTCATGGACGCGCACGACGCGTACGACGACGTGGTGGCCGACGTGCGCCGGGAGCTGGCGGAGCGCGTCGCGACGCTGCGCGCCGCGGGGGTGCGCGACGAGCAGGTGGTGCTCGACCCGGGCCTGGGGTTCGCCAAGACCGGCGAGAGCAACTGGCCGCTGCTGGCGCACCTGCCGGAGCTGGTCGCCGACGGGTACCCGGTGCTCGTGGGTGCGAGCCGCAAGCGGTTCCTCGGCCACCTCATGGCGGGACCGGACGGGACCCCCGCGCCCCCGGCCGCGCGCGACGACGCGACCGCGGCCGTGACGGCCCTGGCGGCCGCCGCCGGCGCCTGGGCGGTGCGGGTGCACGAGGTGGCCGCGTCGGCGGCGGCCGTGCGGGTCGCCGCCCGCTGGCGCGCCGCGCAGGTCGCCGCGGCCGGAACGACGGCCGGGGACGTCACGACAGAGCACGTCACGACAGAGCACGCCACGACTCGGCACGCGACGACGGGTGCCGCACGGGAAGGAGCACGGTGAACGTGCAGGACGACGTGCACGACGACGGCGGACGCCGGCTGGACCAGATCCGGCTCACGGGCGTCACCGCGACCGGGTACCACGGGGTGTTCGAGCACGAGCGGCGCGAGGGGCAGACCTTCGTCGCCGACGTCGTGGTGCACGTGGACACGCGGCGCGCCGCCGCGGGGGACGACCTGGCGCACACGGTCGACTACGGCCAGGCGGCGCAGCTGGTCGCGGCCGTGCTGTCGGGCGACCCGGTGGACCTGATCGAGACCGTCGCGGAGCGGATCGCGGCCACCGTGCTCGCGCTGCCCGGCGTGCAGGCGGTCGACGTCGCGGTGCACAAGCCGCAGGCGCCCATCCCGGTGCCGTTCGGCGACGTGGTGGTGTCGATCCGCCGCGACCGCACCAAGCTGCCCGCCGCCGAGCCGTACCGCCCCGCGACGGGTCAGGTCCGCCGGTCGGCCGACACCGGGCTGCGCCCGCGGACCGCCGCGCTGCCGCTCGGCCCCGGGTCGTCACCGTCGCCCGTGCCGTCGTCCCCGCCCGGGCCGCAGCCCACGCCGCCGTCGGGGTCCGCACCCGTCGCGCCGGCCCCCGCGCCCTACCCGGTGGCAGGCCCGCCGTCGCCGCCGCTCGGCGCGCCCGCGGCCCCCGCGGCTGCGCTCTCCGCCCCCGCGCCGGACGCGTCGCGGCTCGGCCACGACGCCGGGCCCGACGGGGTCGGCGCCGTCGTGGTCGGACCGGCCCCCACGGGTGCCGTCCCGACCGGCGTGGTGCCCGCGGTCACCGCGCTGCCGGAGGCCGCGCCGGACGGCGCCCGCACCGAGCTCATGGCGCCGGTGCCCGACGTCGTCGACGGCGAGCTCGTGCTCGACGCGCTCGACGAGCCGCCCGCGCAGCCCGTCCGGGCCGTGCTCGCCCTCGGGTCGAACGTGGGTCCCGCGCAGGAGACGCTGCGCCAGGCGGTCGCCGACCTCGCCGCGACCCCGGGCATCGAGGTCGTGGCGGTCTCGCCGCTCGCGCGCACGGCCGCTGTCGGCCCCGAGCAGCCCGACTTCCTCAACGCCGTCGTGCTGACGCGCACCACGCTCGCGGCGCGCGACCTGCTGCGGGCGGCGCACGCCGTCGAGCAGCGCCACGGGCGCGAGCGCCTCCAGCACTGGGGGCCGCGCACGCTCGACGTCGACATCGTCGTGTACGGCGACACGCTCGCGGTCACGGACGACCTCGAGCTGCCGCACCCCCGGGCGCACGAGCGTGCCTTCGTGCTGCAGCCGTGGGCGCAGGTCGACCCCGACGCTCAGCTCCCCGGCCTGGGCGGTGGGCCGGTCGCGCAGCTCGCGGCGACCGCGCCCGACCGTGACGGCGTGCGCTGGATGGCCCTGGACTGGCTCACCGCTCCCGTGCCGGCCGCGAACCCCGAGCCGGAGGGTGCGAGCGCGGGCGAGGCGCACCTGCCGTGAGCGCCACCCGCGTCCGCACGCTCGTCCTGCTGGCGGTCGGCGTCGCCGCCGTCACGTGGTGGGCGATGCGGATGATCGTGGGGCGGGGGGCCGCCACGCCGCCCGACGTCCCGTGGCTCGTCGTCGTGGTCGAGCTGGTCATCGCCGGCGTCGTGCTGTCGATGGGGTGGGCGGTGCGGCAGTACCAGCGCGGCAAGCGGCCGCTGCTGGACCCGGTCCGGGCCGCACGCACCGCCGTGCTGGCGAAGGCGTCGTGCTACACGGGTGCGCTGCTCACCGGGTGGTACGGCGGGCAGGCGCTGTCGCTGCTGACCGACGCCGACGTGCCGGGCAGCACGACGCGTGCGGCGGCCGCCGGTCTCGCGGTGCTGGGTGCGGTCGCGCTGGCGGTCGTGGGCCTCGTCGTCGAGCACTGGTGCCGCATCCCGCCGCCCGACGCCGAGGAGCCCGCGGTCTCGCGCGGAGCCGACCTGGACCCGTCGGTCGGCTGACGCGCAGGAGCGCCCGTGCCGTCCGCTCGTCCGCGGGACCGATCCGCGGGGCCTGCGCCGTGCGGGAGGATGAGCACATGACCACCACCCCCGGGACGCAGGGCTCCGCGTCCGGAGCCGACCCGTTCGACCTGCACGACGTCCCGTGGACCGCGGTGTCCCCGCGCCTGGCCACGGCCCGGCTCCTCGTGCTCGGGGTGTGGGCCGTCGTCCTCCTCGTGCCGACGGTCGCGCTCGCGGCCGCGCTCGACGTGGCGTGGCTGTGGGCCGTGCCCGCGGTGCTCGCGGCGGCGCTGCTGTGGGGCGCGCTGCTGGTGCACCGGCAGGTCCGCGCGCTGCGCTACGCCGAGCGCGACGACGACCTGCTGATCCGCCGGGGCATCATGTTCCGCTCGCTCGTCGTGGTCCCGTACGGCCGCATGCAGTTCGTCGACGTCAGCTCCGGGCCCCTCGCGCGCCGCCTGGGCATCGCGACCGTGCAGCTGCACACCGCGGCGCCGGGCACCGACGCGACGATCCCGGGCCTGCCGCCGACCGAGGCGGCGCGCCTGCGCGACCGGCTCGCGTCGCGCGGTGAGGCCCGGCTGGCGGGGCTGTGAGCACCGCGCTGCGTCCCGTGCCGGAGTCGGCGGGCGAGGAGGGCTACGACTGGCGCCGCCTGCACCCGGTGACGCCCGCGCTGCGGGGCTGGAAGGCCCTGGTCGCGTTCGTCGCGATCATCGGGTTCCAGATGTCCGACGTGCTGCGCGACGTCGCGGACACGCTCGGCCCGGGCCGGGCGTGGCTCGTCATCCTGGGCGTCGTGCTGCTGGTGGGCGTCGTCGGCTTCGTGTACTCCGCCCTGGCGTGGCGGGTCATGCGCTTCGCCGTCACCGACGGTGCGGTCCACCTGCGCACGGGTCTGCTGTTCCGGCAGCAGCGCCAGGCGCGCCTCGACCGGCTGCAGGCCGTGGACGTCGTCCAGCCGCTGCTCGCGCGGCTGCTGGGGCTCGCGCAGCTCAACCTCGAGGTCGCCGGTGGCGCAGGGTCCGCCGTGCAGCTGGCGTTCCTGCGGGAGTCCGAGGCGACGGCGCTGCGCGCGCAGATCCTCGCGCTCGCCGCGGGGGTCGGTCCGCAGGCCGCGGTGGCGGTGCCGTCCGGTCCGGTGACCGACGGCGACGCCGCGTCGCCCGCTGCGGCCCAGGACCACCCCGGCGCGGTGGCCGCCGCACCCGTCTACGCGGCCGCCCCCGAGCGGCAGGTGTACGAGCTGCCCATGCCGCGGCTCATCCGGTCCATCCTGTGGTCGGTCCCGCCGTGGTTCGTGCTGGTCGCCGTGGTCGTCGCGGTCGTGGTCAGCATCGCCGCCGGTGACATCGGCGGCATGTTCGTGCTGATCCCGGCAGTCCTCGGTGCCGGCGGGTACGTGTGGGGCCGCATCAACACCGGCGCGACCTTCCGCGCGGCGGCGTCCCCGGACGGCATCCGGCTGCGCCACGGCCTGACCGAGACCCGCACCCAGACCGTCCCGCCGGGACGCGTCCAGGCCGTGCGCCTCAGCCAGGGACCGCTGTGGCGCCGCAACGACTGGTGGAAGGTCGAGATCAACGTCGCCGGCTACGGCGCGGACGCCGAGGCCCAGAAGGGGTCGGTCCTGCACCCGGTGGCGACCCGCGCCGAGGCCGGTGTCGCCCTGTGGCTCGTCCTGCCGGACCTGGGTGTGGACGACCCGGCGTGCATGCTCGACGCCGCGCTCACGGGGCTCGACGGGGACGGCGGCTTCACGCCCGCGCCCCGCAGCGCCCGGTGGGTCGACCCGCTGAGCCGCCGCCGGCACGGCGTGCTCGTCACCCGGACCGCGCTCGTCATGCGGTCGGGACGGTGGTGGCGCAGCGTCGTCGTCGTGCCGCACGAGCGCACGCAGAGCATCGCGCTCGAGCAGGGACCCCTGCAGCGGCGCCTGCACCTCGCGTCCTTCGTGACGCACTCGACCCCCGGTCCCGTCTCGCCGCGCGTCGACCACCTCGACCAGCACGTCGCGGCCGAGCTGCTCGAGCTGCAGTCCCGCCGCGCCCGGCAGGCGCGCGCCGTCGCCGGCCCGGAGCTGTGGATGCGTGCCGCGGCGGCCCCGATCGGCGACGCGGGTCAGGTCGCGGGCGCCCAGCCGCCGCAGGCCGTGGCGCCCGTGCCCGGCGAGCCCCGGACGTGAGCGCGGACCCCGCGTCCCGGCCCGGGCGTCTGGGCGTCGGCGTCATCGGCGCCGGACGCGTCGGCGCCGTCCTGGGCAGCGCCCTGCGCGGTGCCGGCCACCCCGTCGTGGGCGTGTCCGCGGTGTCCCAGGAGTCGCGCGAGCGCGCGGCGATGCTGCTGCCCGGCGTCCCCGTGCTCGAGGTGCCGGAGGTCGTGCGGCGCGCCGAGCTCGTGCTCCTCGCCGTCCCCGACGACGCGCTGGAACCCCTCGTGCGCGGGCTCGCGGAGACCGGTGCGTGGCAGGCGGGGCAGATCGTCGCGCACACGTCGGGCCGGTTCGGCACGGCGGTCCTCGCGCCGGCGCGCGCCGCGGGCGTCATCCCGCTCGCGCTGCACCCCGCGATGACGTTCACGGGGACGTCGCTCGACCTGTCGCGGCTCGTCGGCTGCGCGTTCGCCGTCACCGCGCCGGGCCCGGTGCTGCCGATCGGCCAGGCGCTCGTCGTGGAGATCGGGGGCGAGCCCGTCGTCGTCGGCGAGGAGCAGCGCCCGCTCTACCACGCGGGTCTCGCGCACGGTGCGAACCACCTGGTCGTGCTCGTCGCGCAGGCCGCGCAGGCGCTGCGCGCGGCCGGCGTCGAGGAGCCGGGCCACGTGCTGCGGCCCCTCCTGGAGGCCGCCCTCGACGGTGCGCTGCGTGCCGAGGACGCGGCCGGCGACGGCGGGCCGGGTGCCATCTCCGCGCTGACCGGGCCCGTGCGGCGCGGGGACGCGGGGACGGTCGCCGACCACGTCGCGGTGCTGACGGCGCTGGGCGCGACCACCGGTGCGGTCGACGTGGTGGCGGGTTACGGTGCCCTGTCGCGCGCGGCGACGGCACGCGCGCTCGGTGCCGGGCTCGTGCGGCCGGAGGCTGCCCGGGACGCGCTCGACGCGCTCGCGGGCATCAAGTCGGCCCCCACGGCGTTGCACGGTGAGGACCACGGATCGCCGCCCCCCGGGGACCCCGGGCGGGACGGCCCGGGACAGGACGGCGGAACCCCGCCGCAGGAGGACGCATGACCACCACCCACCCCGCGCTCGTGCGCGACCGCGACGCGCTGGCCGCGGCGCTGGCCGCGCAGGACGCCTCGTCGCTGCCGCGCGCCGAGGCGGACACCGGCAGGCGCCCGTACCGGCGCGCCGTGGTGATGACGATGGGCGCGCTGCACGCCGGCCACCTCGCGCTCGTCGAGCACGCGCGCTCGCTCGCCGACCTCGTGGTGGTGACGATCTTCGTCAACCCGCTGCAGTTCGGGCCCACCGAGGACCTCGCGCGCTACCCGCGCGACCTCGAGGGCGACCTCGCGCTGCTGTCCGGTCCGGGCCTGCTGCGGCCCCAGGACGTGGTGTTCGCGCCGACGGTCGACGTCGTGTACCCCGACGGCGACCCCGTGGTGCGCGTGACGGCGGGACGCATCGGCGAGGTGCTCGAGGGCGAGTCGCGGCCGGGCCACCTCGACGGTGTCCTGACGGTCGTGCTCAAGCTCCTGCACCTGACGCGGCCGGACGTGGCGGTCTTCGGCCAGAAGGACGCCCAGCAGGTCGCCGCGGTGCGTCGCCTGGTGCGCGACCTCGACGTGCCCGTCGACGTCGCGGTCCACGCGACCGTGCGGGAGGACGACGGGCTCGCGCGCTCGAGCCGCAACGCCTACCTGTCGCCCGAGGAGCGTGAGCGCGCGCTGGCCCTGTCGGCCGCGCTGGACGCCGGTCGCCGCGTCGCCGACGCGGGCCGGGGCCCCGACGCGGTCGTCGCCGCCGCGCGGGCGGTGCTCGACGAGCGGCTGTCCGACCAGGACGCCGTGGACTACGTCGCGCTGGTCGACCCGGCGACGTTCGAGCCCGCCGGTGCCGGGACGTCGCAGGCCGTCCTGCTGCTCGCGGCGCGTGTCGGGGCGACGCGCCTCATCGACAACGCACCGCTGACGCTGCACGGCGCGTCCGCCGGCCGGGGCGGCGCACCCGACCGCGGCGGGCGCGCGGCGGACCTGACGGACGGAGGTGCCGCGTGACCACGCTGCAGCGCACGATGATGACCGGCAAGGTGCACCGCGCGACCGTCACGGCCGCCGACCTGCACTACGTCGGCTCGATCACGATCGACGCGGACCTGCTCGCGGCGGCGGACATCCTGCCGGGGCAGCAGGTCGACGTCGTCGACGTCACCAACGGCGCGCGCCTGACGACGTACGCGATCGCCGGCGAGCCCGGTGAGGGGCAGGTCTGCGTCAACGGCGCGGCGGCCCACCTGGTGCACCCGGGGGACGTCGTCATCGTCATCACCTACGGGACGATGTCCGACGCCGAGGCGCGCACGTACACGCCGCACGTCGTGCTCGTCGACGCCGACAACCGGGTCGTCGACACGGGCGACGACCCGGGCCAGGTCCCCGACGCGTGGACCGAGCGGACGGGTCTGGTCGCCTCGGGCATCCCGATGGCGAGCGCCCGCGCGGCGCTCGACCCGACGCCCTGACGCCACCGCGGGACCGCCGCCGCCGTGCGGCGGCCGCCCCGCGGGACCGGCGGCGCGTCCGCGTCCCGGCGCCGCGGCGGTGGTGGTGAGGACGCGCGCTAGGGTCCCCCTCGTGCTCGTGACGCCCGACCTGCCGTCCGTCCGCCTCGCCACCCGCCTCGCGGCGCCCGAGCCGGGCTGGACGGTCCACGCCGACGCGGTCGTCGTCGGCTCGGGGATCGCGGGCCTGACCGCGGCGCTCGAGCTGCGCACGCGTGTGCGGCGCGTCCTGCTCGTCACCAAGGGCGTGCTGTCCTCCGGGTCCACGGTCTGGGCGCAGGGCGGCATCGCGGCCGCGCTCGACCCGACGGACTCGCCCGCGGCGCACCTGCACGACACGCTCGTCGCCGGCGGCGGCCTGTGCGACCCCCGGGCCGTGGAGACGCTGGTCACCGAGGGTCCGCGCCGTGTGCGCCAGCTCGTCGCGCGCGGGGCCGTGTTCGACACCACCGCGGACGGCGAGATCAGCCTGACGCGTGAGGGCGGGCACCTGACGGACCGCATCGCGCACGCGGGCGGCGACGCGACGGGTGCCGAGATCTCCCGGGCGCTCGTCGCGCAGATCGAGGCGGTGCGCGACGACCCGGGCATCGAGGTCATCGAGCACGCGCTCGTGCTCGACGTCCTGACGGGGGCACCGGGGCCGGACGGCACGCCGGGCGCCGTGGCGGGCGTGACCCTGCACGTCATCGGCGAGGGGTCGCGCGACGGCGTCGGCGCCGCGCTCGCACCCGTCGTGCTGCTGGCGACCGGTGGCATCGGGCAGGTCTACCGCTCGTCGACCAACCCGGCGCAGGCCACGGGCGACGGGATCGCGGCGGCGCTGCGCGCGGGTGCGCTGCTGGGCGACCTCGAGTTCGTGCAGTTCCACCCCACGGTGCTGTGGCTGGGGACGGGCGTGAAGGGCCAGCTGACGCTCGTGAGCGAGGCGGTGCGCGGTGAGGGCGCGCTGCTGCTCGACACCGACGGCGTGCGGTTCATGCCCGACGAGCACCCGCTGGCGGAGCTCGCGCCGCGGGACGTCGTGGCGCACGCCATCGTGCGGCGGACCGCGGCGACCGGCTCGGACCACGTCTGGCTGGACGCGCGGCACCTGGGTGCCGACTTCTTCGCGCGGCGCTTCCCGACGATCCACGAGCGCCTCGCCGAGCACGGCATCGACCCCGCCACCGACCTGGTCCCGGTCGCGCCGGCGCAGCACTACCACTCGGGCGGCGTCGTGACGGACCTCGACGGCCGGTCGTCGCTCAGGGGCCTGTACGCCGTGGGGGAGGTCGCGTGCACGGGCGTGCACGGCGCCAACCGCCTGGCGTCGAACTCGCTGCTCGAGGGGCTCGTGTTCGCCCACCGCGCGGCGCGCGACGTCGCCGCGCGCATCGAGGGCGGGTTCCTGCCGCGCGTCGATCCCAGCCCGCGGCCGGGGCCCGAGGCGCTGGTGGCCGCGGCGTCGCGTGCGCGCGTGCAGCGCGTGGCGACGGACGGGCCCGGGGTCCTGCGCTCGGGCGACGGGCTGCGCCGGGCGCTGACGGCGCTCGCGGCGATCCCGACCGACGCGCAGCAGCGGCGCGACGACGGCCGGCCGCTGGGCGTGCCGCAGCTCGCGGAGTGGGAGACGACCAACGTGCACCAGGTGGCCACGGTGCTCACGCTGGCGGCGCTGGTGCGCGAGGAGTCGCGCGGCGGGCACGCGCGGAGCGACTTCCCGCTCACCAAGGAGGAGTGGCGCGTGCGCGTCGGGGTGAAATCGGGACCGGACGGATCGGTCGAGATCGGGCCCCGCCCGGTCGGATAGTCCGATGAGCACGTTCCCAGGGCCGAAACTTTCTCCAGACGTCGGACGACTTGCCTGCATCTGAACGGGTGACCAGGTCTGCCGCTTTCCCGCAGGGATCCCTAGGTTCAGGGGTCCGGCCCCGTACGCGCGGGGTGCTGTGCTGCGCAAGGGAGCGACGATGCACGTCAAGAGGCGCCGTAAGGTGCACGAAAGTATCGGTGTGACGGCCGCTGTCGTGGCCCTGGTCGCAGCACCGATGGTCGGGACGACGCTGTCGTCCGCGACGGCTGCGGGCCCGGTCACGGTCCTGTCCCTCGACTTCGAGGACGGGACGTCGAGCGGCTGGGCGCAGAACGGCAACCCGACCCTCAGCTACCCGACCGACACCGTCCTCCAGGTCGCGAACCGTGTCGAGGACTGGGACGGGCTGACGTCGCCGGCCATCGCCGTCGAGGAGGGTGTGACCTACACCTTCAGCGCCCGCGCGAAGCTCGCCGACGGGACCGTCGGCACGACGTCCGCGCGGTTCCAGACCGGCGCGCCGGCCTACGACTGGATCGGCAACACCGGCGGCATCACGGCCGTGGGCTGGACGTTGATCAGCGGCACCTGGACCGCCCCCGCGACCCGGAACGAGACCATCACGTTCAGCGCGTCCGACCTCGACGGGTCCTCGGCCGCGTACACGTACCTCGTCGACGACCTGCTCGTCACGCGACCCGGCACCGACCCGGCGACGCCCGTCACGGTCGCCGCCGCCGACTTCCAGACCGAGGGCCGCGGTGGCTGGACGCAGAGCGGCAACGCGACGCTGAGCGACGTCACCCTCGGCCGCCACCTGCGGGTGGCCGACCGCGCCAACGACTACGACGGCATCAAGTCGCCCGTCACGAACTTCGAGGCCGGTGTCGAGTACACCGTCTCGGCCCGCGCGCGGCTCGCGGCCGGCACGCCCGGCACGGCCGACCTGCGGTTCGTCACCGACCCGGGCTACACGTGGATCGGCAACACGACCGTCGACGCGACGGGGTGGAAGACCGTCACCGGCACCTTCACGCCCACCGAGGACACCTCGCGTGCGCTGTTCATCGGCACCGGTGCCCTGAGCACCGGTGGCCTGTACGCCTACGAGGTCGACGACATCCGCGTCACGCGCCCGGCCCCCGTGGGCACGCCGACGCCGACGCCGACGCCGACCGCGACCACGGTCGCCGCCGCGAGCTTCGACGACGGCACCCTGGGCGACCTGCGGCAGAGCGGCACGCCGTCGCTCGCGTACGTCACCGAGGGCGAGGGCAAGGCCCTGAGCGTGACCGGCCGCGACCAGACCTGGTTCACCGCCGAGTCCGCGACCGGCATCTTCGAGGCGGGCGTCGAGTACACCTTCAGCGCGCGCATGCGGCTGCTCGAGGAGCACGCCGGCGCGATGGGGCGCTTCACGATGTACGACGGCGCCTACACGCCCGTCGGCCCCGTGGCCCTGAGCAGCACCGCGTGGGCGACCGTCACCGGGACCTACACCCTCCCGGCCGGCGTCGACGCGAGCACCGTCAAGTTCGTCCTCGAGGCGGGCACGTGGGAGGGCTCGACCCCCGGCTTCCTCGTCGACGACGTCCTGGTCACCCGCGCCACGAGCGGCACGGGCCCGGTCGACCCGGGGACGCCCCCCGCCCCCGTCACGGTCCTGAGCTCGGACTTCGAGTCCGGTGTGACGCCGTGGGTGGCCCGCAACGCCACCGTCGCGCGCACCACGACGGACGCGCACACCGGCACGGGCGCCATGCTCGTGTCGGGCCGGACGCAGAACTGGCACGGCGCGCAGACGCCGGTCAACCCGATCTTCGCCCCCGGCGGCACCTACACCATCTCGGCGTGGGTCCGGCTGGCCCCGGGCGAGGCGGACACGACCGTGAAGATGACGGTCGCCGAGCTGCCCGAGGCGTGGAACGAGGCCGCCCCGGCGGTCCCCGTGACCGACGACGCCTGGGTCCAGCTCACCGGCACGTACACGCGTGCCGCGGGCGTCACCGGCGGTGACCTGTACTTCGAGGCCGCCGGCCTGACGACGAGCTTCCTCGTCGACGACGTCACCATCGTCGGTCCGCCGGTCGCCACCGGCCCCGGCGACGGCTGGGTCCCGGACCTCGAGGGCTTCGTCCCCGGAGGTGCGGTCAACCCGACCGCCACGCCCGTCACCACCGCCCGCACGGTCGAGGGCGCGACGAACACCGCCGCGCTGACGTTCGACGACGGCCCCAACGGTGCCGACACCGCCGAGCTGCTCGACTTCCTGGCGGCGAACGACCTGGTCGCGACCTTCTGCGTCATCGGCCAGAACGTCACGGCACCGGGTGGTGCCGCGACGCTGCGGCGGATCGTGTCCGAGGGGCACACGCTGTGCAACCACGGCACGTCGTATGCGGACATGGGCGCCATGACCAAGGCACAGGTCGAGGTCGACCTCAAGGCGAACCTCACGATCATCCGCAACGCGCTGGGTGACCCGAACGCCCCGGTCCCGTACTTCCGTGCCCCCAACGGCAGCTGGGGCCAGACGGCCGCCGTGGCCGTCGCGCTCGGCATGCAGCCGCTCGGCGTGACCAACACGATCTCCGACTGGGAGCCCCTGGACGAGGCGACGCTGACCACGAACCTGCGGGCAGCCATGAAGAACGGCGAGATCGTCCTCGTGCACGACGGCGGCGGCAACCGTGCCGCGTCCGTCGCCGCGACGCGGACCGTCGTCACCGAGCGGCTCGCCGCCGGCTGGGCGTTCACGCTGCCCACGGGTGGCGCGGACGGCTCGTACGTCCCGTCGGGGAGCATCGACGCGGACTTCGAGGACAACACCCTGCAGGGGTGGACGGGGCGCGACGTCGGCAACGGCCCACCCACGGTCGACGTCGTCGAGCCCGGTCACGCGTCGAGGTACGCGGCCCGCATCTCGGACCGCGCCGGTCACGGCGAGGGTCTGATCGCGGACGTCACCGGCATCTTCGAGTCCGGTGCGACGTACGACTTCTCGGCGTGGATCAAGTTCGAGGGCGCCCCGGGCGACGTCTCCCTGACGGCCGACGTGGACAACTCGTACCCGAACCTGGTGCAGCTGACCGGCATGAAGAACGACTGGGTGCCGGTCTCCGGGACGTTCGCGATGCCGCCGTACACGACCAGTGCGCGGCTGTACTTCGAGACGCACTACGCCGGTGGCAACACGTCGACCTTCCTGGTCGACGACATCACCTTCACCCAGCGGCCCGACCCGGTGATCCAGAACGACCTGCCGGCGCTGTTCGAGTCGGTCGACGTGCCGCTCGGTGTGGCGATCGACGCCCGTGAGACCCAGCGGTCGGCCGCGGAGCTGCTCAACCAGCACTTCGAGCAGGTCACGGCCGAGAACTCGATGAAGCCGGAGAACTGGTACAACGGCCGCACGTTCGCGCCGAACGCGCAGACCAAGGCGGTCATGGACCACGCCGTCGCCAACGACCTGCGGGTGTACGGGCACGTGCTCGTGTGGCACGCGCAGACGCCGGCCTGGTTCTTCCAGGACGACGCGGGCGTGGCCCTGCCGGTCAACGACGCGAGCGCGGTGATCGTCCGTCAGCGGATGGAGGACCACATCGAGAACGTCGCCCGCTGGATCGCCGAGGAGTACGGCGACTTCGGCTCGCCGACCAACCCGGTCGTCGGCTGGGACGTCGTCAACGAGGTCATCTCCGACCAGGACCCGGACGACGGCATGCGTCGCAGCGACTGGTACAAGTACCTCGGCGAGGAGTTCGTCGACAGCGCGTTCGAGTACGCCGACCAGTACGTCAACGGCGTGTACCTCGCGCCCGGTGCGGACCGGATCCCGCTCTTCATCAACGACTACAACTCCGAGCTGAAGAGCAAGCAGGACCGGTACTACGCGCTGGTCCAGCGGCTCCTCGAGCGTGACGTCCCGATCGACGGCGTGGGCCACCAGTTCCACGTCTCGCTGTCGGTGCCGGTCTCGTTCCTCGAGGGCGCCCTGGAGCGGTTCTCCGGCCTGGGGCTGCTGCAGGCGGTCACGGAGTTCGACGTCACCACGGGCTCCCCGGCGACGGAGGCCCTGTTCATCGAGCAGGGCTACTACTACCGGGACGCGTTCGAGGCCTTCCACCGGTACGAGGACCAGATGTTCTCGATCACCGTGTGGGGCCTGTACGACACCCGGTCGTGGCGGAACTCCAGCGGTGGGCCGCTCGTCTTCGACGAGGGCATGCAGGCGAAGCCGGCCTACTACGGCATCGTCGGCAGCGACCTGCCGGCGCGGATCCGCACGGCCGCCTCGTTCGCCGGGGACGTGGCGCTCGACGCCGACGCCGCCGCCGACGTCGCGTGGCAGCAGCTCCCGCTGCACGACGTGGACGGGCAGGTCGGCTTCCAGACCCGCTGGGCGCCGGACCACCTGACGGTGTACGCCGCCGTGAAGGACGCCTACGACACCCTCGAGGTGCAGGTCGGTGACGAGACCTACGCGTTCTCGCGCACCGGCTCGGGTGACGTCGAGGGCGTCGTGTCCGACACCGCCGACGGGTGGGCCGCCGTGGTCCACGTGCCGGTGGCTGCCGAGCTGGGCGACGTCCTGCAGGTCGACGTCCGGGTCGTCGACGGCGACACGGTGGTCGGCTGGAACACGCCCGGTCACCTGGGCGAGCTCTCGCTGGTCGATCCGCTGTCCACGGTCGAGGTCGTGAAGACCGCGACCGAGCCGACGGTCGACGGCGAGGTGGACCCGCAGTGGCAGGACGCGGCCACGGTCTCCACGGGCAAGCAGGTCGACGGCGCACCCGGTGCGACCGCCACCGTCCGGACCCTGTGGAGGGGCAGGACGCTGTTCGTCCTGGCCGACGTCGTGGACGCCACACCGGACACCTCCGCCACGGCGGCCCACGAGAAGGACTCGTTCGAGATCTTCCTCGACGCGGGGAACTTCAAGAACCCGACCTTCCGGTACGACGACCTGCACGTGCGGGTCGACGCAGCGGGCGGGGTCACCATCGGTCAGGGTGACCAGGGGTTCCACATGGCCCGGGTCCAGGCCGAGGTCGTCACGACGGCCACCGGCTACCGTGTGGAGGCGGCCGTCGACATGCTCGACCAGTACGTCGGCCTCGGCACGTTCCACGGCCTGGACTTCCAGGTCAACGACGCGACCGACGGCGCGCGCACCTCGGTGCGCACGTGGGCGGACCCGACCGGTCTGGGCTTCCAGTCGCCGCAGCGCTGGGGCGTGGCACAGCTCGTGTCGTCGCTCACGCCGCCGGTCGACGGCGTCGAGCCGTCGCTGTCCCTCTCGCTCCCGGCCGTGAAGGCCGGCGGCGCTGTGACGGTGGACCTCGCCGGGTTCACGCCCGGTGACACGGTGACGATCGCGCTCGGCGCGGGCGTCACGGCCACGGGTGGCGCCGGTGGTGTCGGTGCCGCGGTCGCGGCACCGGCGGGCACCACGGTGCTGGGCTCGGTCGTCGTGGCCGGCAACGGCGCGGCGTCGCTCACGGTCACCATCCCGGCGACGCTCGCGGCGGGCACGTACCGCATCGTGGCGGCCGTCGGCGGCGACGTCCTCGCGGAGGGCGCGCTGACCGTCCTCGCGGCGGACGCGGCGGCAGGCCCGGGTGGTGCGGCGACGCCGCCGGCCCGTGGCGGCAGCCTCGCCACCACGGGTGCGGGCCTGGGACTGGGCCTGCTGGGTCTCCTGGTGCTGCTGACGGGCGCGTTCCTGCTCGTCGTGCGTCGCCGGGGCCACCTCGCCTCCGAGGTGGGCCGCACGCTGCGTCGCTGACGCAGCGCGTCCCGGGGGCCCTCCCACCCCCGGGACGCACCCGACGGAGCCCCACCGGCAGGTACCCCCCTGCTCGCCGGTGGGGCTTCGTCGTGCGCGCCGGCACCGCGCCCCCGACCCCGCTGAAACTTTCGGCCTCGATCCGACATCCATCTACGTGCTGGGACCGCTTCCCCCTGGTCGGATGACCAACTCGGCGCGTACGGTGGGTCCGAACCGGACTTTCCGTGCGCAAGGGAGCGTCAATGAGTCGGACCAGGCACCGTCGCGTGCTCGAAACTATCGGATTCGGTGCGGTTGCGGCGGCCCTCGTCGCCGCACCCCTCGTGGCGGTCGGCTCCGCCGCGGGTGCCGCCGAGCCCGGGGTCGTCCTCGGCGTCGACTTCGACGACGAGACGACCGGCGACTGGACCCGCAGCGGCGAGCCCGTCCTCGGGTACGTCGACGCCGGCGACGGCAAGGCCCTCGAGGTCGCCGACCGCACGACGGACTACGACGGCATCTCCTCGCCCGAGGTCGCCTACGAGGCCGGCGTGGCCTACTCCTTCACGATGCGTGCCCGGCTGCCCGAGGGCACCGAGGGCACGGCGGGCATCCGCTTCGTCGTCGCCACGGACTACACCTGGGTCGGCAGCACCACGATCAGCGACGACGCGTGGACCACGGTCTCCGGGACGTACACGCCCGCCGAGGACGTGACGCGCGCGGTCTACCTGGGCACCGGTGACCTCTCCGGTACCGAGGCAGGCACGCCCTACACCTACCTCGTCGACGACATCGAGATCACGCGCGAGGGTGCCGGCTCGGAGCCCGAGGTCGTCCTGAGCAGCGACTTCGAGGCGGAGGTCGCGCCGTGGGTCGGCCGCGGCGCCGCCACGGTCGCGCGCACGACCGACGACGCACACGCCGGTGACGCGAGCATGCTCGTGTCCGGCCGGACGGCCGGCTGGCACGGCGCGGCGACGCCGATCGCGTCGCTGTTCGCCGCGGGGGCGACGTACGACATCTCGGCGTGGGTCAAGCTCGCTCCGGGCGAGGAGGCCACGACCGTCAAGGCGACCGTCGCCGAGACCCCCGAGGCGTACACGCAGGCCGCCCCCGCGGTCGACGTGACGGACCAGGAGTGGGTCGAGCTCACCGGCACGTACACGCGCGGCGCGGCCGTCACCGGTGGCGACCTGTACCTCGAGGCGGGCGGCGAGACGACGATCTTCCTCGTCGACGACGTCGTCATCACCGGCCAGGCCGTCACCGACGACTGGGAGCCGGACCTCGAGGGCTTCGTGCCCGGGGGAGCGGTGGACCCGACGAGCACGCCCGTGGGTGCCGCGCGCGGCACCGGTGACGTGGCCGCGCTGACGTTCGACGACGGCCCCAACGGCGCCGACACGACCGAGCTCCTGGACTTCCTCGCCGAGAAGGACATCGACGCGACGTTCTGCGTCATCGGCTCGCAGGTCACGGCGCCGGGCGGTGCGGACGTCCTGCGCCGGATCGTGTCCGAGGGCCACACGCTGTGCAACCACAGCACCGGCTGGGCCGACATGGCCGGTTACACCAAGGCACAGGTCGAGGCCGACCTGAAGGCGAACCTGCAGATCATCCGTGACGCTCTCGGCGACCCCGAGGCGAAGGTCCCGTACTTCCGCGCACCCAACGGCTCGTGGGGCCAGACCATCCCGGTGGCCGTCGCGCTCGGCATGCAGCCGCTCGCGGTGTCGAACACCATCAACGACTGGGCGACGCAGGACGAGGCCGAGCTGACGGCCAACCTGCGCACCGCCATGCAGCCGGGCCGCATCGTGCTCGTGCACGACGGCGGCGGCGACCGCGCGGCGTCGATCGCTGCGACGAGGACCGTCGTGACCGAGCGCCTCGCCGACGGCTGGACGTTCACGCTGCCCCAGGGCGGCGCGGACGGCTCCGGCTCCGGCGTCGAGCTGGCGTTCGACTTCGAGGACGGCACGCTGCAGGGCTGGACGCCGCGCGCGACCGAGGACGGCGCCGCGACGGTCGCCGTGGTCGAGGGCGGCCACGACTCGGCGCAGGCCGCGCAGGTGTCCGACCGCGTCCACCAGGGCCAGGGCATCCAGTACGACGTCACCGGGCTGCTGGCCGCGGGGTCGACGTA
Source organism: Cellulomonas avistercoris (assembly GCF_014836445.1). Taxonomy (GTDB): domain Bacteria; phylum Actinomycetota; class Actinomycetes; order Actinomycetales; family Cellulomonadaceae; genus Cellulomonas; species Cellulomonas avistercoris. Next base: position 252,758 of record NZ_JACSQV010000002.1, on the reverse strand, counting down.
CGAGTTCGAGGCGTGGCTCCGGTTCGACGGCACGCCGGGCGACATGACGCTCAGCGCACGCACGGAGACCGGCGGCACGAGCACCTACGGCAACCTCCTGGCGATCACCGGCGTCACGCAGGAGTGGACCCGCGTCAGCGGCAAGTTCTCGCTGCCGGCGTACGAGACGGCCGCCGAGGTCTACTTCGAGACCGCGTGGGACAGCGGCAACCCGGGCAACACCTCGACGTTCCTCGTCGACGACATCGTGTTCCGCACGCCGCCGCCCGCGACCATCGAGGACATCACGCCGCTCAAGGACACCGTCCCGTTCCCCATGGGCGTCGCGATCGACAGCCGGGAGACCCAGGGCGACCCGGGCACGCTCACGCAGCGGCACTTCAACCAGATCTCGGCCGAGAACCACATGAAGCCCGAGGCCTGGTACGACGCCGAGGGCGGCTTCCGGATCCACCCGGAGGCGACGGCGCTGATGGACTCGGCCGCCGCGAACGACATGCGGGTCTACGGCCACGTGCTCGTGTGGCACAGCCAGACGCCCGCCTGGTTCTTCCAGGACGACGCCGGGCAGCCGCTGACGGCGGACGCCGCGGGCCAGGCGGTGCTGCGCGAGCGACTGCGCACGCACATCTTCGACATCGCCGGCAACCTGGCGGACACGTACGGCGCGTTCGGGTCGGACACCAACCCGCTCGTGGCCTGGGACGTCGTCAACGAGGTCGTCTCCGACGGCGCCGAGAACCCCGACGGGCTGCGACGCTCCGAGTGGTTCCGGATCCTCGGCGAGAACTTCATCGACCTCGCGTTCCAGTACGCCGACGAGGCGTTCAACGAGGAGTACGCGGCGCCCGGCACCGACCGTCCCGTGACGCTGTTCATCAACGACTACAACACCGAGCAGTCCGGCAAGCAGGACCGCTACTTCGCGCTCGTCGAGCGGCTGCTCGCCCGCGGGGTGCCGGTCGACGGCGTGGGCCACCAGTTCCACGTCAGCCTGTCGCTGCCGGTCTCGGCGCTCGAGGCGGCGATCGAGCGGTTCGAGGCGCTCGACGTCGTCCAGGCCGTCACCGAGCTCGACGTCGCCACCGGCCTGCCGGTGACCGAGGCCAAGCTCATCGACCAGGGCTACTTCTACCGCGACGCGTTCGACATCTTCCGGTCGCACGCCGACTCGCTGTTCTCGGTGACCGTGTGGGGCCTCAACGACGGCCGCAGCTGGGTCAACGACAACGGCGCACCGCTGCTCTTCAACGACGACCTGCAGGCCAAGCCCGCGTACTACGGCGCGGCCGGGCAGGACCTGCCGGACCGCATCCGCACCGCGACGGTGTTCGGCGGTCAGGTCGCGCTCGACGCGGACGCGACGTCCGCGGTCGAGTGGCAGCAGCTGCGGCTGCTGGACATCGGCGAGGCGGGCGCGTTCCAGCTCCGCTGGACCGCGGACACGCTCACGGTGCTCGCGGACGTCGACGGCGACGCCGACGCCCTCGAGGTGCAGGTGGGCGACACCACCTCCACCTACGCGCGTGACGGCTCGGGTGACGTCGACGGTGTCGACGCCGACCGGACCGGCGGCTGGCGTGCGGTCGTCCACGTGCCGCTCGACGGCGCGACGGTGGGCAGCACGCTGTCGTTCGACCTGCGGGTCGTCGACGGTGACGAGGTCACCGGGTGGGCGACCGCCGGTGCGACCGGGACGCTGAGCCTCGTCGAGGAGCTCTCGTTCCACGAGGCCCCGCAGGCCTCGACGGCACCGGTGGTCGACGGTGAGCTCGACGGGGTCTGGGCCGACGCGGAGCCCGTCACGTCGGCCAAGCAGGTGTCCGGCACTGGCACGGCCGTCGGCGAGTTCCGGACGCTGTGGGCGGACGACACGCTGTACGTCCTGGCCGAGGTCACCGACCCGGACATCGACGTGACGGGGTCCGACCCGTGGATCCAGGACTCGGTCGAGATCTACGTCGACGCCGGCAACTACAAGAACGGCACGTACCGACCTGAGGACATGCAGATCCGCGTGTCGGCGGAGAACGTGGTGTCGTTCGGCACCGGCGACGAGGCCGCACAGCAGGCGCGCGTGCGGACCGCGACGTCGCGCACCGACGAGGGCTACCTCGTCGAGCTCGCCGTCGACCTGCTCGACGCGGGTGGCCTCGACACCTTCCACGGCGTGGACTACCAGGTCAACGACGCCAGCGCCGGAGCGCGCCTCGGCATCACGAACTGGGCCGACCCGACGGGTGCCGGCTACCAGTCGAACGCCCGCTGGGGCGTCGTCCGGCTCGTCGCCGCGGAGCCCGCACCGGGTCCCGCGACGGGCGTGCCCGCCAAGCCGCTCCTGTCGCACGACAACTGGGACGGTGACGGCTCCTTCACGGTGACGTCGACGGTGTGGTGGGGGCAGAACGCCCACACCCTGACGCTGCTGGAGAACGGCGCGCCGATCGCCACGCAGCGCGTCGTCGACGCGACGCCCAAGGCCCAGACCGCGACCTTCGAGGTCACGGGCAAGGCCAACGGCTCGTACTCCTACGAGGTCGTCGCGACCAACCAGCACGGCGCGACCACGAGCCGTGCGCTGGTCGTGCGGGTCGTCGCCGCGAGCCCCGGCATCCCGGTGGTCGTGCACGACAACTGGGACGGCAACGGCAGCTACACGGTCTCCATGCACATGTGGTGGGGCACCAACGCCGACACGTACCGCCTCTACGAGAACGGTGTGCTGGTCGACACCCAGACGCTGACGCCGAACGGCCGCAACCCGCAGCACGCCGGGACGCGGTTCACGGGCAAGGCCAAGGGCACCTACACGTACACCGTGGAGCTGTCGAACGCGGCGGGGACGACCCGCAGCCTGCTGTCGATCCCCGTGGTCGTCTGGCGCTGACCCTCCCGACCCGGCCGGGGTGAGGCGCCCCCCCCCCCGGCCCCTCCCCGGAGCCCCACCGGCTGTTCCCCCCCGACAGCCGGCGGGGCTCCGTCATTTCGGGACGAATCGTCGCCCGGGTCACCCGAACGGACCATTCCCGAAAGTTATCGATCTCGATTCTGCAACCATCCGGGCGAGGGTCCAGGAGCACCCTGGCCTTTGCGCAGTTCGCCGCATACGGTGGCCGAGCGAATGAGACTTACTGCACGCAAGGGAGCGTCAATTGAGTCAGACCCGGCACCGCAAGGTGCTCGAAACTATCGGCGTCGGGGTGGCGGCTCTCGCTCTCGTCGCCGCGCCCCTCGTGGCCGTCGGCTCCACGGCGACCGCGGCCGAGCCCCAGGTCGTCTACGACATCGACTTCGACGACTCCTCCACGCTGCCGTGGACGCAGAGCGGTGACGTCACCCTGGGGTACGTCCCCGTGGACGGGAACACGGTGCTCGAGGTGGCCGACCGCACCCAGGACTTCGGGGGCATCCAGTCGCCGGAGTTCACGACCGAGGCCGGCGCCACCTACACGTTCTCGCTGCGCGCCCGGCTGCCCGAGGGCACGGCGGGCACCGCGAACCTCCGCTTCGTCGTCACCCCCGAGTACACGTGGGTCAAGGACACGACGATCTCCGCGGACGGCTGGACGACCATCAGCGGCACCTACACGCCGACGGACGCCGCACCGCGCCGGATCTACCTCGGCACGTCGGCGCTGAGCTCGTCGGCCGGCGCGTACGCGTACCTCGTCGACGACCTGCTCGTCACGAAGGTCGCGCCGGACGCGCCGCCGCCCGCGGGCGGGACCGTCGACAAGACGTTCGACTTCGAGGACGGCACCCTGCAGGGCTGGGCGCCGCGCGCGAGCACGGACGCTCCCGCGACCGTCGAGGTCGTCGACTCCGGCGCCCACGGCGGCACCCACGCGGTCCGCGTCAGCGACCGCGTGAGCCAGGGCCAGGGCCTCCTGTACGACGTCACCGACGTCCTCACGGCCGGCCAGCAGTACGAGTACGAGGCGTGGGTGCGGTTCGACGACGAGCCCGGCGACATCGTGCTCAGCGTGCGCACCGAGACCGACGGCACTAGCACGTACGGCAACATCGCCACGTCGACCGTGACGACCGACTGGACGCGGATCTCGGGCACCTTCACGATGCCGAGCTTCGGCACCGCGGCCGAGGTGTACTTCGAGACGCCGTACGCGAGCGGTGCTGCGGGCGACACGTCGACGTTCCTGCTCGACGACATCCGGATCACGAGCCCCGAGCTGGAGGTCCAGGACCTCACGCCGCTGCACGAGACCGTGCCCTTCCCGATGGGCGTCGCGATCGACGACCGCGAGACGGTCGGTTCGCCGGGCGAGCTCGCGGCGCGGCACTTCGACCAGATCACGGCCGAGAACCACATGAAGCCGTACGCCTGGTACGCCGCTGACCGCTCGTTCCGCATGGACCCGGTCGCCCGGACCCTCCTGGACACGGCCGTCGAGGAGGACCTGCGGGTCTACGGGCACGTGCTCGTCTGGCACGGCCAGAACCCGGGCCAGGTCGACGCCAACGACGACGGCATCCCGACCACCCCGGGCTGGATGTTCTACGGGGAGGACGGCGAGCTGCTCACGTCGAGCGAGGAGGACCAGGCGATCCTGAGCGCGCGCATGCGCACGCACATCTTCTCGGTCGCCGAGGCGATCTCGGACGAGTACGGCCTGTTCGGCTCCGACACCAACCCGCTGGTCGCGTGGGACGTCGTCAACGAGGTCATCGCCGACGGCGCCGAGAACCCCGACGGCATGCGTCGTTCGCAGTGGTTCAACGTGCTGGGTGAGGAGTTCGTCGACCTGGCGTTCCGGTACGCGGACGAGGCCTTCAACGAGGAGTTCGCTGCCCCGGGCACCAACCGCCCCGTCACGCTGTTCATCAACGACTACAGCACCGAGGCCGTCGCCAAGCAGGACCGCTACTTCGCGCTCGTCGAGCGCCTGCTGTCGCGCGGCGTGCCGCTGGACGGCGTCGGCCACCAGTTCCACGTCAGCCTGACCACCCCGGTCGCCGCGCTCGAGGCCGCGCTCACGCGGTTCGAGGCGCTGCCCGTCACGCAGGCCGTCACCGAGCTCGACGTCGCCACGGGCACGCCCGTGACGGAGGCCAGGCTCGTCGAGCAGGGCTACTACTACCGCGACGCGTTCGACCTGTTCCGCGCCAAGGCGGACTCGCTGTTCTCGGTCACGGTGTGGGGTCTCTACGACTTCCGCAGCTGGGTGAGGGACAACGGCGCCCCGCTGCTGTTCGACGACAACCTGCGGGCCAAGCCCGCCTACTACGGCGCGGCCGGGCTCGACCTGCCGGGTCGGATCGCGTCCGCCGAGTCCTTCGGCGGCGAGGTCGCCGTCGACGACGCAGCGGTGGACGCACCCGAGTGGGAGCAGCTGCCGCTCGAGCCGATCGGCGAGGACGGCGTCGCCGGGGGTCTGCAGACCCGCTGGACGGCGGACGCGCTGACCGTGCTGGCCGAGGTGCCGGCGACGACGGACGCCCTGCGCGTCACGATCGGCGAGGCGACGTACGACGTCCCGCGCAGCGGCGAGGGTGACCTGCCGAGCGTCTGGGCGGAGCACGGCGACGGCCTGCGGGTCGTGCTGCAGGCGCCGCTCGAGGGTGCCGAGGTCGGCGACGTGCTGGCCTTCAACCTGGGCGTCGTCCAGGGCGAGGACGTCACGTCCTGGTCCGGGGGCGCCGGCTCGCTGTCGCTCGTCGAGCCGCTGTCGTACCTCGAGGTCCCGGCCGCGTCCGCGGGCGTGCCCGAGGTCGACGGGACGGTCGACGACGCCTGGGAGGGTGTCCCGGCCGTCGTGACGGCCAAGCAGGTCAACGGCACGGGCACCGCGACGGCCTCGGTCCGCACGGTGTGGGACGAGGACACGCTGTACGTCCTCGCCGAGGTCACCGACCCGTCGGTCGACGTCAGCGCCACGCAGCCGTGGGAGCAGGACTCGGTCGAGGTCTACGTCGACGCCGGGAACGCCAAGAACGGCGCGTACCGCCCGGAGGACACGCAGATCCGCATCTCGGCGGACAACGCCGTGTCGTTCGGCACGGGTGACATCGCCGCCCAGCAGGCCCGCGTGCAGACCGCGACGTCGCGCACCGACGAGGGCTACCTCGTCGAGCTCGCCGTCGACCTGCTGGACCTCGGGGGTGCGAACACCATCCACGGCGTCGACTTCCAGGTCAACGACGCGACCGGTGGCGGGCGCATCGGCATCACCAACTGGGCCGACCCGACGGGCCAGGGCTACCAGTCCACGGCCCGCTGGGGCGTCGCGAAGCTCGTCGCCGGTCCGGTCGAGCCGGTCGAGCCGAGCATCACGCTCAGCAGCGGCCAGGTGCGTGCCGGTGAGCAGCTGCAGGTGACCCTCGAGGGCTTCGAGCCCGGTGCCGAGGTCGCGATCGCACTCGGTGCGGGCGTGACCGCGACCGGTGCGCTCGGTGGTCCGGGTGCCGCGGTGGCCCCGGAGGGCACGACGCTCCTGGGCACCGTCACGATCGGCGGTGGCGGCACGGCCGTCACCACCGTGACCGTGCCGGCGTCCACCGCGGCGGGCACCTACCTGGTGAGCGCGTCGGTCGGCGGCACCGTCCTGGCGGACGCCGTGCTCAGCGTCCTCGCGGCGGCACCGGGGGCCGGGTCCGGCACGGGTGCCGGCACCGGCGCAGGCGCCGGTGCGGGGACGGCGGCCGGGGGCAACCTCGCCGTCACCGGTACGGGCCTCGGCCTGGCCGGTCTGGCGCTCCTCGTCATCCTCGCCGGCGTCGCGCTGGTCGTGGCACGCCGCCGCGGGATGACCCTCGAGGGGGTGCGCGCGACCCTGCTGCGGAGCTGACCCGCACCAGCGGGCCGGGGTGACACGTCACCCCGGCCCACACGGGCCCCGCCGGCTGATCCCCCCCGACAGCCGGCGGGGCTTCGTCGTGCCCCCACCGGTGCCTGTCGGCCGGCGCACCACTACGGTGTGGCCCGTGACCGATGCGCAGCTGCCCGCGGACGACGCCGACACCCACCGACGGGCCGACGGCCCCGTGCTCCCGGGGGACCTCGGGCCCGAGCCGCTGGCGATCACCCGCCTCGTCGCGGTCGCCCTCGACGAGGACCTGGGCCCCGCACCCGGCCGCGACGTCACGACGCAGGCCACGGTCGACGCCCGCGCCCGCGGCCGCGCCGACGTCGTGGCCCGCGAGGCCGGTGCGATCGCCGGGCTCGTCGTCGTCCCCGAGGTGCTCGACCAGGTCGCCGACCGGCTCGACCTGCCGCACGCCACGGTGACGTGGCACGTCCAGGACGGTGCCGTCGTCGAGGCCGGCACGGTCCTGGCCACGCTCGAGGGGCCCACGCAGGTGCTCCTCGTCGCCGAGCGCACGCTGCTCAACCTCGTCTCGCGCGCGTCGGGCGTCGCGACGCACACGCACCGCTGGACGCAGGCCCTGAGCGGCACCGGGGCGCGCGTCCTCGACACGCGCAAGACGACGCCCGGGCTACGCGCGCTCGAGAAGTACGCCGTGCGGTGCGGCGGCGGCACCAACAAGCGCATGGGCCTGTTCGACGTCGCGATGGTCAAGGACAACCACGTCGTCGCCGCGGGGTCGGTCGCCGCGGCCGTGCGGGCCGTCCGCGAGCGGTTCCCCGACGTCGCCGTGCAGGTCGAGGTCGACCGGCCCGAGCAGGCCGACGAGGCCCTCGACGCGGGCGCCGACTTCCTGCTGCTCGACAACATGGGCACCGCGACGCTCGCGGCCACCGTCGCGCTCGTCCGCGCCCGCGAGGGGAGCGCGGGCCACGTCGAGCTGGAGGCCACGGGCAACCTCACGCTGGACCGCGCACGCGAGGTCGCACTGACGGGCGTCGACTACCTCTCCGTGGGGGCCTTGACGCACTCGTCGCCGATCCTCGACGTCGCGCTCGACCTCGACCCGCGATCCGTGACCGCACCCGTGGACGTCCGCGCCGACGTCCCGGCCGGCGCGGCCTCCGCCGTCCCGGCACCCGCCCGGGAGCCGGCTCCGCGCCCGTAGAATCGCCGGGTGACCGCACCCACCGAGCCCGCCACGACCGTGCAGGACCCTGACGCCGCCCACCCCGCCGTGGACGACGTCCCCGAGCAGATCCGGGTCCGCAAGGCCAAGCGCGAGCGGCTCCTGGAGGCGGGCGTCGACGCCTACCCGGTGGCGGTCCCGCGCACCCACACGATCGCCGAGGTGCGCGCCGCGTACCCGGACCTCGAGCCGGGCACCGAGACGGACGACGTCGTGGGCGTCGCCGGCCGCGTCGTGTTCCTGCGCAACACCGGCAAGCTGGCGTTCGCCACCCTGCAGGACGGCGCCGGGACCCGCCTGCAGGCGATGCTCAGCGAGAAGGAGATCGGCGCCGACGCGCTGACCGCGTTCAAGGCCGACGTCGACCTGGGCGACCACGTGTTCGTGCACGGCCGCGTCATCGCGTCGCGCCGCGGCGAGCTCAGCGTCATGGCCGACGAGTGGCGCATGGCGGCCAAGGCGATCCGGCCGCTGCCGAACCTGTACGAGGGCACCGAGATGTCCGAGGAGGCGCGCGTCCGGCAGCGTTATGTCGACCTGATCGTGCGTCCGGGTGCGCGCGAGATGGTGCGCCTGCGTTCGGCGGTCGTGCGGTCGCTGCGCGAGAACTTCTACCGGCGCGGATTCCTCGAGCTCGAGACCCCCATGCTGCAGGTGCGTCCCGAGGGTGCGGCGGCGCGGCAGTTCGAGACCCACATGAACGCCTTCGACATCGACCTGTTCCTGCGGATCGCACCCGAGCTGTTCCTCAAGCGGGCGGCCGTCGGTGGTGTCGAGAAGGTCTTCGAGATCAACCGGAACTTCCGCAACGAGGGCGTCGACTCCACGCATTCCCCGGAGTTCGCGATGCTCGAGGCGTACGAGGCCTACGGCGACTACGACACGATGGCGGCGCTCACGCAGGACCTCGTGCAGACCGCCGCCATGGACGCGCTCGGCACGACGGTCGTGACGCTCGCGGACGGCACCGAGTACGACCTGGGCGGGCAGTGGACGTCCCTGACGATGTACGGGTCGCTGTCCGAGGCGCTCGGCGAGGAGATCACGCACGACACGTCCGACGAGCGCCTGCTGGCGCTGCTCGCCGCGGCGGAGATCGAGCTGGCGCCCTCCCAGCGCAACCACGGCAAGCTCGTCGAGGAGCTGTGGGAGCACCACGTGGGCTCGACGCTGTGGGCGCCGACGTTCGTGCGGGACTTCCCCGTCGAGACGTCGCCGCTGACGCGTGACCACCGCACCGAGCGTGGGCTCGTGGAGAAGTGGGACCTCTACGTCCGCGGCATGGAGCTGGCCACGGCCTACTCCGAGCTCGTCGACCCCGTCGTGCAGCGCGAGCGCTTCGAGGCGCAGGCGCTGCTGGCGGCCAAGGGCGACGACGAGGCCATGCGGATCGACGAGGACTTCCTCACGGCGATGGAGCACGCCATGCCACCGTCGGGCGGCATGGGCATGGGAATCGACCGCCTGCTCATCGCCATGACCGGTCACGGCATCCGTGACACGATTGTCTTCCCGCTCGTGAAGCCGCAGGTCTGATGTTGTCATTGATGGAGGTCTCGTGAACGGGTGGGGTGCAGTTCTGGCGGCGTTGCTTCCGTCGGTCGGTGTCGGTCTGATCTTCTGGTACGGCATGCGCGCGATCATCAACGCCGACCGTGCGGAACGTCAGGCGCTCGCCCGGATGGACGCGGACGCCGTTCGGACGGACGTCGAGGAACCCTGAGAATTCGCCGTTCCGTTTGACGCGAACAAACGGCGGGTGCGACAGTGGGGATGTCAGCATTTTCCCCATGTCCGGGAGCATTTCATGGCACAGAAGGTGCAGGTCCTGCTGGTCGACGACCTCGACGGCGGGACGGCGGACGAGACCGTGACCTTCGGTCTCGACGGCGTGACGTACGAGATCGACCTCACGTCCGACAACGCCGCCAAGCTGCGCGACGCGTTCGCGCAGTGGGTCGGTAGCGCACGCAAGGTGAGCGGCCGGTCCTCCGGTCGCTCGGCGGGTCGCTCCACGTCCTCGTCGTCGCGCGGTGCGCGCTCGAACGAGGCGCAGGAGATCCGCGAGTGGGCCAAGGCCAACGGTCACCAGGTCTCGGAGCGGGGTCGCATCTCCGCCGAGGTCAAGCAGGCCTACGACGCCGCTCACTGAGCGAGACGTCTCGCGTCACGTCGGGGAGGCGTGACGCACGCGAAGGGGCCGGCCCCGCACAGGTGCCGGCCCCTTCGTCGCCCCCACCCCCGATGGTGAGAGAGCAATCCAGCCGCCTCGCCCACCCGCCCGGGCGACTCGATCGCTCTCTCACGCCCGGGAGGGGTGGGGGAGGGGTGGGGTGGTGGGCTGGATTGCTCTCTCACGCCCTTGGGGGTAGCCCTAGGTGGTGAGAGAGCGATCCGGCTCGGGTCAGGCCGGGCGGTCGACCGTCAGGTCGCGGGCCGCGGCGTACTGCTCGCGGACGACCGGCGTCGGCTGACCCGTCATGACCTCGGCGCCGGACGACGCCGACCACGACGGCGGGGCGTCCTGACCGGACAGCACCCACGCGGCCTGCCGCGCGGCACCGTCGGCGACGTACTCGCCGGGCGTCGGCACCTGCACGTCGACCCCCATGATCGACGGGATGATGCGGCGCACGGCCTCGGACTGTGCGCCGCCGCCGATGAGGAACACGCGCTCGACCGGCACGCCCACGGCGCGCATGGCGTCGATGCCGTCGGCGAGGGAGCAGAGCATGCCCTCGACCGCGGCGCGCGCGACGTGCGCGGGCGTCGTGTTCGCCAGGCGCATGCCGTGCAGGGCGCCGGTGGACATCGGCTTGTTCGGGGTGCGCTCACCCTCGAGGTAGGGGATGTGCACGAGGCCGTCGGCACCCGCCGGGGCGGCGAGCGCGAGCTCCGAGAGCCCCGGGTGGTCGACGCCGAGCATCCGGCAGGCCGCGTCGAGCACGCGCGAGGCGTTGAGCGTGACCGCGAGGGGCAGGTAGGAGCCGGTCGCGTCGGCGAACCCGGTGACCAGACCCGTGCCGTCGGCGATCGGCGCGGACGCGATGGCCGAGACCACGCCCGACGTCCCGAGGGACACCGCGACGTCGCCCGGCAGCAGACCGAGCGCGAGGGCGGCTGCGGCGTTGTCGCCGGCGCCCGGGCCGAGCACGGGCTTCAGCGCGAACGCGGGCGCGACCGGGCCGGCCTCGTTCGCGGCGAGCACGCGCGGCAGACGCGGCACGCTGCCGAGCGCCATCTCGAGCAGGTCCGTGCGGTAGTCCTCGGTGAACGGCGACCAGTAGCCCGTGCCCGACGCGTCGGACCGGTCCGTGATGAGCCCGTCGAACCCGACCCCGGCCATACCGCCCGCGAGCTTCCACGTCAGCCAGTCGTGGGGGAGGGCGACCGCGGCGACGCGTGCGGCGTTCTCCGGCTCGTTGTCGCGCAGCCACCGCAGCTTGGTCACCGTGAGCGAGGCGACGGGGACGGACCCGATCGCGTCGGCCCACGCCTGGGCACCGGCGGCGACGTCGCCGTCACCGAGCTCGGAGATGAGGTCCCGCGCGGCCTGCGCCGAGCGCGTGTCGTTCCACAGCAGCGCCTCGCGGATCACCTCGCCGTCGGCGTCGAGCACGACCATGCCGTGCTGCTGCCCGCCGACGCTGATCGCCTCGACGTCGTCGAGACCGCCCGCATCGGCGATGGCCGTCTGCAGCGCGTCCCACCAGTGGTGCGGGTGCACCTCGGTGCCCTCCGGGTGCCGGGCGCGGCCCTGCCGCACCAGCTCACCGGTCCGTGCGTCCCGCACGACCACCTTGCACGACTGCGTGGACGAGTCCACACCTGCCACGAGCGTCATCGCGTGTGCTCCCTTGCGCCAGATGCCCGGCGCTGCCGGGCGTGAGGTGTCCGAGCGGTCGTCGGGCCGGCCCGCTCGGACGTCGGGTGCCGGGACGGGCGACGCCCGGGGAGCGCGAGGCTCCCCGGGCGTCAGGTGGTGCTCAGGTCAGCCGCGCGCGCCCATGGCGTGCTCGACCGCGAGCTGGTTGAGGCGGACGAAGCCGAAGCCGTGCTTGGCGACCTCCTCGACGTCGAAGTCCTCGAACGCGGAGCGGTCCGCGAGGAAGTCCTCGAGCGACTCGCCCTCGTTCAGCGTGGGCTTCGCGAGCTCGAAGACGCCGGCGGCCTCCATGGCCTCCTGGACCTCGGGGTCGGCGCGGAACGCCTGCGCCCGCTCCTTGAGCAGGATGTACGTCGACATGTTGGCGGCGGCCGAGGCCCACACGCCCTCGAAGTCCTCGGTGCGCGAGGGCTTGTAGTCGAAGTGCACCGGGCCGTCGTACTTCGGGCCGCCGCTGGGGAAGCCGTTCTCGACGAGGTCGACCGTCGCGAACGCGGAGAACAGGTCGCCGTGGCCGAAGACCAGGTCCTGGTCGTACTTGATGCCGCGCTGGCCGTTGAGGTCGATGTGGAAGAGCTTCTCGGCCCACAGCGCCTGCGCGAGGCCGGTCGTGTAGTTCAGGCCGGCCATCTGCTCGTGGCCCGTCTCCGGGTTGAGGCCGACGATGTCGCCGTGCTCGAGCTTGGCGATGAGGCCGAGCGCGTGCCCGATCGTCGGGAGCAGGATGTCGCCGCGGGGCTCGTTGGGCTTGGGCTCGATCGCGATGCGCAGGCCGTAGCCCTTCTCCTTGATGTACGCCGCGACGGTGTCGATGCCGTCGGCGTACGCCTGGTGCGCCGCGTAGAGGTCCTTCGCGCTGTCGTACTCGGCGCCCTCGCGGCCGCCCCACATGACGAACGTGTCGGCGTCGAGCGAGGCCGCCAGGTCGACGTTGCGCAGGATCTTGCGCAGCGCGTAGCGGCGCACGCGGCGGTCGTTCGACGTGAACGCGCCGTCCTTGAAGACGGGGTGCGTGAACGTGTTGGTCGTGACCATCTCGACCGTGATGCCGGTGTCGGCCAGCGCGCCGCGGAAGCGGTCGAGGATCTTCTCGCGCTCGGCGTCCGAGGAGCCGAACGGGACGACGTCGTCGTCGTGGAAGGTCACGTGCGAGGCGCCGAGCTCGGCGAGCTTGTGCACGGACTCGACCGGGTCGAGCCACGGGCGGGTGGCGGCGCCGAACGGGTCCTGCGCGTTCCAGCCGACGGTCCAGAGACCGAAGGAAAACTTGTCTTCAGGGGTGGGCTTGCGAACCATGGACGCCTCCACGTCGAGTGCGGACCGGACGCACGTCACCGAGCGACCGGGTTTTGTTCTCGGGATGAATTTATCCCCGGGAGTCGATAGGGTCAAGCCATGCCGAGGGTGGACGACGAACCCGGCGCTCGCGCCGTCGACGTCGCCGCCGCAACCCCGCAGCAGCCTGCGGCGGCCATCCCGGACGACGCCCCGCGCACGCGCGAGGGCCGGGCGGCCGAGCGCGTCCCGGACCGCGGACGGGCCGCGCGGCAGGCCCAGATGCGCACCCACAACCTGTCCGTGACGCTCGCGCAGGTCGTCGACGCGCCGTCGCCGCCCTCCCGCGCGCAGATCGCCTCGGCCACCGGCCTGGCACGCGGCACGGTCACCGGCCTGGTCGACCTGCTCATCGAGGCCGGCCTCGTCCGCGAGCTCGACCCCGTCGTCGTCGCCCGTGCCGGACGCCCCGCCGTGCCGCTCGCGCCCACGCCCGGTCGCGTCGCGGGCGTCGGCATGGAGGTCAACGTCGACTACCTCGGGCTGCGGGCCGTGGACCTCGCGGGGGGTGTGCTCGTCGAGACGGTCGAGCGTGCCGACCTGCGCGGCAGCGACCCCGACGCCGTGCTGGACCGGCTCGCGCAGCTCGCGGCACCGGTCCTGGCGTCGCTCGCGGCCGACGGCGTCCGCGTCGCGGGCACCGCGCTCGCCCTCCCCGGCCTGGTCGACCGCGTCACCGGGCCCCTGCGCTACGCGCCGAACCTCGGGTGGCGCGACGTCGACGTGGTCGGACGCCTCGCGGCGCACCCCGTCCTCGCGGACCTGCCGCCACGCGTCGCCAACGAGGCGAACCTCGCCGCACGCGCCGAGGCCCACGCGCGCCGAGGGCGCGTCGCGCCGTCGTTCCTCTACGTGTCGGGCGAGGTCGGCGTCGGTGGTGCGCTCGTGCTCGACGGCGAGATCTTCCTGGGCCGGCACGGCTGGGGCGGCGAGATCGGGCACGTCGTCGTCGACGGCGGCCTCGACGGCGCGCGCCCGGTGTCGCTCGAGCAGCGCGCGGGCCAGGACGCCATCGCCCGGGCCGCCGGGCTGGCACCCGGGGCCCCGTTCGCGGACGTCGTCGCCGCGCTGGCCGCCGGTGACGCCCGCGCGCGGCAGGCCGTCCGCGGTGCCGCACGCTGGCTGGGCCTCGCGGTCGCGACCGTCGCCAACGTGGTCGACGTCAGCGAGGTCGTGCTCGGCGGGACCTTCGCGCTCGTCTACGACGACGTCCAGGACGTCGTCCGCGAGGCGCTGGCCGACCGCGTCATCTTCGCCGACTGGTCGGCCCCGTCCGTGTGCCGCTCGGCCGCGGGGGACTACCCGGCGATGACGGGCGGCGCGCTCGCGGTCCTGCGCACGGTCGTCTCCGACCCGACCCCCTGGTTCGCGACGACCTCCTGAGACGAGGCGGGCCGGGGCGGCTCTGCGTAGGGTCCTGACGTGAGCGCGACGACACCCCTGTGGATCGGCACCTTCCCGCACGCCGGCATCGGCACCGCGGCCGGGCTCGGCGAGGGGGTGTGGCGCGTCGACCTCGACGAGACGACGGGTGCGCTGGGCGAGCCGCGGCTCGTCGTCGAGACCCCCGCGCCGACGTTCGTCGCGACGCACCCCGGCGGCCGGTGGCTGTACGCGGTGGGGGAGAGCGACCCCGGGTCGGTGACGGCGTTCGCGGTCGACGACGACGGCGGCCTGACCGCGCGCGCCACCGTCGCGTCCGGCGGCGTGGCGCCCTGCCACCTGCTCGTCGTCGACGACACGCTGTACGTCGCCAACTACGTCGACGGCGTCCTGGGCGTCGTGCCGCTGACGCCCGACGGTGCCTTCACCCCGGAGGTCGTCGCGTCCGGACGTCCCGCGCAGACGTTCGACCACGTCGGGACGGGCCCGCAGACGGACCGCCAGGAGGGCCCGCACGCGCACTTCGTCGCGCTGACCCCGGACCGCCGGCACGTCCTGGTCGCGGACCTCGGCACCGACGAGCTGCGGCGGTACGCCCGCGGCGACGACGGTCTGCTCACCCCGGACGGCGTCGCCGCCACCCTCGGCCCGGGCACCGGTCCCCGGCACGTCGTCTTCGCCCCCGACGGCTCGCGGCTCTACGTCGCGGGCGAGCTCGACGCGAGCGTCCACGTGCTGCTGTGGGACGCGCCCACCGCCACGGGCACCGCGGTGCAGCAGGTGCCGGCCGTCCCGCAGGAGGAGTCCGCCGACGGTGTGCGCCGCTCGCCGTCGCACGTCCTGCTCGACGGCGACCGGCTCCTCCTGGGCGTGCGTGCCCTGGGGCTGCAGGGTCCGGACGTCGTCAGCGTGTTCGACGTGCACGCCGACGGCTCCCTCGCCGAGCCGCGCACGCAGCCGCTCGGCGGCCCGACGCCGCGTCACCTCGAGGTCGTGCACGGCTGGACGGTCGTCGCGCTGCAGGACGCGCACGCGCTCGTCGTCCACGACCCGCACGGCGCCGAGGTGTCCCGGACCGGCCTGCGCTCGCCGGCCTGCGTGGTGCCCGTCGCGCCCCGCTGAGGTCGCCCCCGCGCCAGGGAGTAGCGTCGCGCGCGGCGGCCCCCGTGCCGTCGTCCGCACCACCGTCCCTGGAGGAGTCCCATGTCCCACGCCCCGAGCGACGCTCCGGCCGCCCCCGGCCCACGGCTGACCTCCGCGCAGGTGTGGGCGACCGTCGCGCGCCAGCCGTTCGTCGTCGTCGGGATGGTCAACCGCCGCGGCGAGGGCCGCAGCGTCGGGGTCTCCCCGGCCGTGGAGGGCGACGACCTGTGGTTCGCCGCCGCCGCGACGGACTGGAAGGTCGCGCACCTGCGGCACCAGCCGGAGGTGTCCGCGACGGTCCCCGTCCGCCGCGGCGGACTGCTCGCGCTCGTCGCGCCCATCCCGCCGGCCACCATCACGTTCCGGGCGACCGCGCAGCTGCTGACGCCCGACGACGCGCCCGACGCCGTGCGCCGCCGCCTGCTGCGCGGCGTGACCGAACCGGACGGCGAGCGTGGCGGTGTGGTCCTGGTACGCCTGACGCCCCACGGCGACTTCGTCACCTACGGCATCGGCGTGTCCCTGCGCGTCATGGCCGACACCGAGCGCGCACGCGGCCGCGTCCCCGTCGCGCGCGGCTGAGCGGGCCGTCGCGGCCACCGGCACCCCGCGGCGCGCCGCTGCGCCGCGGGTGACAATGGTCCGGTGACCACCGACCGAGCGCCGCGCGTCGCCATGCTCTCGGTGCACACCTCCCCGCTCGACCAGCCCGGCACGGGTGATGCGGGCGGCATGAACGTGTACGTCCTGGAGCTCGCGCACGCGCTCGCGGCCCGCGGTGCACGCGTCGAGGTGTTCACGCGCGCGACGCGGTCCGACAGCCCCGAGACGGTCGTGCTCGACGGCGCCGACGCCGCGGGGCGCCCGCTGTCGCCGCACGACGCGCGCGACGTCCTGCTCGCGGACGACGTCCCGCCCGGCGTGACGCCGCCCGTGCTCGTCCACCACGTGCCGGCCGGGCCCTTCGAGGCGCTCGACAAGAACGACCTGCCGGGCGTGCTGTGCGGCATGGCCGCCGGCGTCCTGCGGTCCGAGGCGGCACGTCGTCCCGGCTGGTACGACGTCGTGCACTCGCACTACTGGCTGTCGGGGCAGGTCGGGGCGATCGCGGCGCAGCGCTGGGAGGTGCCGCTCGTGCACACGGCCCACACGCTGGCCAAGGTGAAGAACGCGAGCCTGGGCCCCGGTGACACCCCCGAGCCGAGCGTCCGCGTCGTGGGTGAGGAGCAGGTCGTCGCGGACGCCGACGCGCTCGTCGCGTCGACGTCCGTCGAGGCGCGCGAGCTGGTCGACCTCTACGGCGCCGACCCGGCGCGCGTGCACGTCGTCGAGCCCGGGGTGGACCTCGACCGCTTCCGGCCCGGCCCGCCGGGTGCGCGCGACGAGGCCCGACGGCGCCTCGGCCTGCCGACGGACCGGCCCGTCGTGCTGTTCGCGGGGCGCGTCCAGCCGCTCAAGGCCCCGGACGTCCTGGTGCGCGCCGTCGGGGCGCTGCGCGCGAGCGGGCGGCCCGTGCCGCTGCTCGTGGTGCTCGGCGGCCCGTCCGGCCGGCTCACCGCGGTGCGCGAGCTGCGCGCGCTGGCCGTCACGCTCGGCGTCGACGACGACGTGGTCGTCCGCCCGCCCGCCCCGCGCGACGAGCTCGTCTCGTGGTACCGCGCCGCGGACCTCGTGGCGATGCCGTCGCGCTCGGAGTCGTTCGGGCTCGTGGCCGTCGAGGCGCAGGCCAGCGGCACGCCCGTGCTCGCGGCGGACGTCGGCGGCCTGCGGACCGTGGTCGACGACGACGTCTCGGGCCGGCTCGTCCCGGGCCACGACCCCCAGGACTGGGCGGACGTCATCGCGGCCGCGCTCGCGGACGACGAGCGCCGCGCCCGCTGGGCCGTCGGCGCCCGTCAGGTGGCCGAGCGCTACGCGTGGCCCACGGCCGCCGACCAGGTCCTCAAGGTCTACGACATCGCCGCCGAACCCACCCGCTGACCCCCGGGGCGCCTGCCCGCTCCCCGGACCGGTTGCGCGCCCTGCTCACGCGGCATGCACTGGACCCACGGGGGGCGCGTTATCCGAACGGCGCCACGGACCTGCGATGGAGCACCGTCATGGCACTCGACAGCTTCACGATCATCATCAACTCGTACGACAACGTGGAGGACGCGCTCGCCGACTACGACGCGGCGAAGGAGCTGTACCGGACCTGGGACCTGGCCGACACCTACGACGCCGCCGTGGTGACGCACCGCGAGGACGGCAAGGTCAAGATCGTCAAGCGACACGAGCAGCCGGTGGTCCAGGGAGGTGCTGCGGGGCTCGGCATCGGCCTCGCCGTCGGGGCGCTCAGCGCGCTGTTCCCGGCGGTCGTCATCGGCGCCGGGCTGGCGTGGGGCGCGGGCGGCGGACTGGTCGTGGGCGCTCTCGCGGGGCACGTCGTGGCCGGCCTGAGCCGCAAGGACCTCAAGGAGCTGGGGGAGCACCTCGACGAGGGCCACAGCGCCGTCCTGATCGTCGCGGCGGAGGACGTCGAGGCCCGGGTCGACGAGGCCCTGAGCCGTGGCAGCAAGCTCCTGAAGAAGGAGCTAAAGGCGGACCGCAAGGAGCTGGAGGCGGCTCTCGCCGAGGCGAGCTCGACCAGCGTCTGAGCCGTCGCCCGCGCACCGACCTCGCGGGAGCAGGGGTGGACGAGGACCGTCCGGCCCCGGGCGGTGGCGCGCTCACGGCCGCGCCCCCGCCCGGGGGGTCGGGCCTGTCGCGGGGCCCAGGGGACGGACGTCCCTGCGCCACCCACCGCGTGCTGCGGCAGGATGAACCCATGACCTACACCCTCGTGCTGCTCCGCCACGGCGAGAGCGAGTGGAACGCCAAGAACCTGTTCACCGGCTGGGTGGACGTGCCCCTGTCCGAGAAGGGCGTCGAGGAGGCGAAGCGTGGCGGCACGCTGCTGACCGACGCGGGCGTGCTGCCGGACGTCGTGCACACGTCGCTGCTGCGCCGCGCGATCACGACCGCGAACCTCGCGCTCGACGTCGCGGACCGCCACTGGATCCCCGTCAAGCGGTCGTGGCGCCTCAACGAGCGTCACTACGGCGCGCTGCAGGGCAAGAACAAGAAGGAGACGCTCGACGAGTACGGCGAGGAGCAGTTCATGCTCTGGCGCCGCTCGTACGACGTCCCGCCGCCGGAGATCGAGCTGGGCTCCGAGTACTCGCAGGACACCGACCCCCGCTACGCGGGCGAGCCGATCCCGCGCACCGAGGCGCTCGCGCAGGTCCTCGAGCGCGCGCTGCCGTACTGGGAGGCCGAGATCGTGCCCGACCTCCAGGCGCGCAAGGTCGTCCTGGTCGCCGCGCACGGCAACTCGATCCGCTCGATCGTCAAGTACCTCGACGACGTCGACGAGCAGACCATCGCCGGCATCAACATCCCCACGGGCATCCCGCTGCTGTACGAGCTGGACGAGGAGACGCTGAAGCCGGTCAAGGCCGGTGGCACCTACCTCGACCCCGAGGCCGCCAAGGCCGCGATCGCGGCGGTCGCCAACCAGGGTCGCTGACCCGCAGCGCCACGCGCCGCACGACGACGAGAGGCGCCCGCCCCCTCCCCGGGACGGGCGCCTCTCGCGTGCACGGGGCCGCGATGGGCCCCGCGGTCCTCAGCGCACGCGCACGGCGGCCGGGTCGAGCGCGTCGGCCACGTCACCCGTCACCAGGTAGACCATGCGCCGCGCGACCGACACGCCGTGGTCGCCGAACCGCTCGTAGTACCGCCCGAGCAGCGTGACGTCGACCGTCTCCTGCGTCGTGCGGTCCCACGGGCCCGCGAGCATCGCCGTGAACGTGCCGGCGTGCAGCTCGTCGAGCAGGTCGTCGTCCTGCTGGATCGACTCGGCGAGCGCCATGTCCCGCGTGCTGAGCAGCGTGGTGACGCGGCGGGCGACGCGCACGGCGGCGTCCTGCATCTGCGTGAACGTCTCCTCCATGCCCGCCGGGACGGCCAGGACGGGGTACCGGGCGCGCGTCACCTGCGCGACGTGCCGCGCGAGGTCGCCCATGCGCTCGAGCGACGCGCTCATGCGCAGCGCCGAGACGACGACCCGCAGGTCGGTCGCGACGGGCTGCTGCTGGGCCAGCAGGCGTACGCACCGCTCGTCCAGGTCCTGCTCGAGCGCGTCGATCGCCAGGTCGTCGGCGATGACGGACTCCGCGAGCTGGAGGTCCCCGGTCAGCAGGGCGATGCCGGCGCTGCTGATGGCCTGCTCGACGCGGCCGCTCATGGCGACCAGGTCGTGGCCGAGCTGGGTGAGCTCGGCCTCGAAGATGTCCCGCATGTGCTCCCTCTCCTCGGACGTTGCGACCGCCACCGTCGCACGCGTCGGTGAACGACCGCCCCCCGGCAGGTGAACACGTGACGGCCGTTCGGCGTCCGCGACCGACGTGGGCGCGGGCCCCCCGAGGGCCCGGCCTAGTGTGGACGTCGTGGACTGGATCCTGGACGCGGCGCCCCTGGTCGCCGGACTCATCGGCGTGCTCGTCGGTGCGGTCGCGATCGGGGCGTTCCGCTGGAGCGAGCGCGAGCAGCACACCGTGCCGCCGCAGCCCGAGCCCGAGCTCGAGGACGGCCTGGTGCGCACGCTCGCGGTGCTGCGCTCGGCCGCCGTCGTGCTCGACGCGCAGGACCGCGTGGTGCGCGCGAGCCCGCCCGCGCACGCGCTGGGCGTGGTCCGCGACGGTCGGCTCGTCCACGCGTCGATGCGCGACATGGTCGCCGACGTCCGCCGCGACGGGGTCATCCGCGACGAGGAGCTCGACGTCCCGCGCGGGCCCGTCGGCCCGTCGCGCCTGCTGCTGCAGGTGCGCGTCGCGCAGGTGACGCCCGACCACCTGCTGCTGCTCGCCGAGGACCTCACGCAGGCGCGACGCCTCGAGGCGGTCCGCCGGGACTTCGTCGTCAACGTGTCGCACGAGCTCAAGACGCCCGTGGGCGCGCTGTCGCTGCTGGCGGAGACGGTGCAGGACGCCGCCGACGACCCGGAGGCCGTGCGCCGCTTCAGCGCACGGATGCGGTCGGAGGCCGCGCGCCTCTCCGCGCTGGTGCACGAGATCATCGAGCTGTCCCGCCTGCAGGTCGCCGGCGCCCTCGAGGACGCCGAGGAGGTCGCTGTCGACGACGTGGTGCAGGAGGCCGTCGACCGGGCGCGCACCGCCGCCGACGCCAAGTCCGTGCGCGTCGTGGCGGGCGGGGACCCGGGCGTCGTCGTCATCGGGGACCGCAACCTGCTGGTCACGGCCGTGCGCAACCTGCTCGACAACGCGGTCGCGTACTCGCCCGACGGCACGCGGGTCAACGTCGGCGTCCGCCGCCGGGGCGACCTGGTGGAGATCGCGGTGGTCGACGAGGGCGTGGGGATCGACGCCGCGGACCAGGAGCGCGTCTTCGAGCGGTTCTACCGCGTCGACCCCGCACGCTCGCGGGACACGGGCGGCACCGGGCTGGGGCTGTCGATCGTCAAGCACGTCGCCGCCGACCACGGCGGCGACGTGTCGGTGTGGTCGCAGCCGGGTCGCGGGTCCACGTTCACCCTGCGCCTGCCCGTCGCGACGCCCGCGGCGGCGCCCGACGCGCCGGACGCACCGGCCGCCTCCGCCACCTCCGCCACGTCCGCCGCGTCCGCCGACGCCCGCACCTCCTCCACCTCGCCGTCCCGGCCCGGTGCGCCCACGACCCCCACCAGGAGCAGCACGTGACCCGCATCCTTCTCGTCGAGGACGAGGAGTCCTACCGCGACCCGCTGTCCTACCAGCTCGGCCGGGAGGGCTACGAGGTCGTCACGGCGGCGACGGGTCCGCAGGCGCTGGAGCAGTTCGCCGAGCACGGTGCGGACCTCGTGCTCCTCGACCTCATGCTGCCCGGCCTGCCCGGCACCGAGGTGTGCCGGCGGCTGCGCCTGGAGTCCGACGTGCCGGTGATCATGCTGACCGCGAAGGACGACGAGATCGACAAGGTCGTGGGCCTCGAGCTCGGTGCGGACGACTACGTGACCAAGCCCTACTCGTCGCGCGAGCTCCTGGCGCGCATCCGGGCCGTGCTGCGGCGCCGCGACACCGGCACCCGCGCGGTCGGCGAGGACGACGGCGACACGGTCCTGGAGGTCGACGGCGTCCGGATGGACGTCGACCGGCACACGGTGCACGTGCACGGCGAGCTGGTGCCGTTCCCGCTCAAGGAGTTCGAGCTGCTCGAGATGCTGCTGCGCAACCCCGACCGGGTGCTGACGCGCGGGCAGCTCATCGACCGCGTGTGGGGCTCGGACTACGTGGGCGACACCAAGACCCTGGACGTCCACGTCAAGCGCATCCGGGCCAAGATCGAGCGGGACCCGTCCGCGCCGACACTGCTGACGACCGTGCGGGGGCTCGGGTACAAGCTGTCGGACGGCCCGGAGTAGCGCACGCGAGACGGTCGACGAGCGTTCACCCGGGGTTCACCCGGAGCCGTCGGAGCGGTCACCTGCCCCACCTAGCGTCGGCGTCGGCCGCGCACCGACCGGTGCGCGCAGACGTTGACAGGACGGGACACAGTGAAGCTCACCCCCCACAGCCGTTTCGGTGCCGTCGCCCTCACCGGTGCGCTGGCGCTGACGCTCGCCGCGTGCAGCTCGGGCTCCTCGGCCGAGCCGGGCGCGACGTCGGGTGCAGGCGACGCCCCCGCCGAGCTGAGCGGCTCGCTCGCCGGTGCCGGTGCGTCCTCGCAGGAGAAGGCCGTCGCCGGCTGGATCGCCGGGTTCAACGACACGTACCCCGACGTGGCGGTCAGCTACGACGCGGTCGGCTCGGGCGGCGGGCGCGAGCAGTTCCTCGCCGGTGCCGTGCAGTTCGCCGGGTCCGACGCGGCGCTGAAGGACGACGAGCTCGAGGCCGCGACCGAGCGCTGCGAGGGCGGCGAGGCGCTCGAGCTGCCGCTGTACATCAGCCCCATCGCGGTCGTCTACAACCTCCCCGACGTGGACACCGAGCACCTGCAGCTCTCGGCGGCCACCATCGCGAAGATCTTCAACCGCGAGATCACGACGTGGGACGACGCGGCGATCGCCGCCGAGAACCCCGACGTGACGCTGCCGTCGACCGGCATCATCCCCGTGAACCGCTCCGACGAGTCGGGCACCACGGAGAACTTCACCGAGTACCTCGAGGCCGCCTCGGACGGCGCGTGGCCGCACGAGGCCTCGGGCGACTGGCCGCTGTCCGGCGGGCAGTCGGGCCAGGGCACGCAGGGCGTCATCGACACGGTCTCGGGCGCGAAGGGTGCGATCGGCTACGCCGACGCGTCCCGCGCGGGTGACCTGGGCACGGTCGCGCTGAAGGTCGGCGAGGAGTACGTGCCGTTCTCGGCGGAGGCGGCCGCGAAGGTCGTCGACGCGTCCCCGCGTGCCGAGGGCGCGACGGACAAGCGCCTCGTGGTCGAGCTGGACCGCACCACGACCGAGGCCGGCGCCTACCCGCTGGTCCTCATCTCGTACTCGATCGCGTGCTCCACGTACGCCGACGCGGCGGACGCGGACAACGTCAAGGCGTACCTCACGTACGTGGCGAGCGCCGCGGGCCAGGACCGCGCCGCCGACCCGGGCGTCGCGGGCTCGGCGCCCATCTCCGACGACCTGCGCACCGAGGTCCAGGCGGCGATCGACTCGATCACGGCGGCCTGACGACCTCACGACCGCACCACGCCGGGCCGTCCCGGGACGGGCACGACGCCCACCCCGGGACGGCTCGCGCGGCGCCCCCACCCTCCCCGACCGACGGAGCAGCAGTGGCTGTCACCACCACCCCACCCCCGCGAGGCGCCGCCCCGCGTCCCTCGTCCGACGCCGGCGACACGGCCGGCGCCGCCGCGCGCGCGGCCTCCACCGGGCGGCTGGCGGGCCGCGTCTTCGGTGCCCTGTCGACCGGCGCGGGCGTGCTCATCCTCGTGACGCTCGCGGCGGTCGCGGTCTTCCTCGTGCTGCGCGCGTGGCCGGCGCTGACCGCGTCCCGCGAGGAGCTCGAGGCCATCTCGTGGTTCAACGGCGGCTCCGTCGCCGAGTACGTCGGGCCGCTCATCTTCGGGACGCTCCTGGCGTCCCTCCTGGCGCTCCTGCTGGCGGTGCCCGTGTCGATCGGCATCGCGCTGTTCATCTCGCACTACGCACCGCGCCGGCTCGCGCAGGGCCTGGGCTACCTGATCGACCTGCTGGCGGCCATCCCGTCGGTCGTCTACGGGCTGTGGGGCGCGCTGTGGCTCATCGGGCGGCTGGACCCGGTGTTCGCGTGGCTGTCGTCGAACCTCGGGTTCATCCCGCTGTTCGCGGACTACCAGGCGCCGGCCAAGAACATCATGTCGGCCTCCGTGGTGCTGGCCGTGATGATCCTGCCGATCATCACCGCGGTCTCGCGCGAGGTCTTCCTGCAGACCCCGCGCCTGCACGAGGAGGCCTCGCTCGCGCTCGGCGCGACCCGCTGGGAGATGGTCCGTCAGGCCGTCCTGCCGTTCGGCCGCTCGGGCGTCATCAGCGCCTCGATGCTCGGGCTGGGGCGGGCGCTGGGCGAGACGATGGCCGTGCTCATGGTCATCTCGCCCGGGTTCCTCTTCTCGTTCTTCCTGCTCAAGCCCGGTCAGCAGCAGACCATCGCCGCGAACATCGCCTCGAAGTTCCCCGAGGCGAGCGGCCTGAGCGTCAGCGCGCTGATCGCCACGGGCCTGGCGCTGTTCGTCATCACGTTCGTGGTCAACTTCGCCGCGCGCTGGGTCATCGCGCGCCGCGCCGAGTTCTCGGGAGCCAACTGATGGCCGCTGACGCCACCACCGCTCCCGCGGGGCTGCTGACCGACGACGCGTACCGCCGCCTGCCGTCGTGGAGCCCGTGGGCCTTCGCGGCCGGCGCGCTCGCCGCGGCGCTGCTGGTGCTGCTCGCGCTCGGGGCGGTCTCGACGGCGGGCGTCGTCGTGCTCGGCGCCGTGCTCTTCGTGCTGTCGTCGAGCATCACCTCGCGCGTCGTCGAGGGGCCGCGGCGCGCGGCCGACCGTCTCGCGACGACCCTCGTCACCGGCGCGTTCCTGCTGGCCCTCGTGCCGCTGGTCTCGCTCGTCCTGCTCGTCGTCACGCGCGGCGCGTCGTCGTTCGGGTGGGCCTTCCTGACGACCGACATGGTCGGCGTCTTCGGGGAGATGACGTCGGGCGGCATCGCGCACGCGCTCGTCGGGACGCTCCTGGTCACGCTCGCCGCCGCGCTCATCTCGGTGCCGGTCGGCCTGCTGACCGCGATCTACCTGGTCGAGTACGGCCGCGGCCCGCTCGCGCGGGGCATCACGCTGCTCGTCGACGTCATGACGGGCATCCCGTCGATCGTCGCGGGCCTGTTCGCGTTCGCGCTGTTCACGCTGATCATGGGCCCGGCGTACCGCGCGGGGATCATGGGCGCCGTCGCGCTGGCCCTGCTCATGACGCCCGTCGTCATCCGCTCGGTCGAGGAGATGCTGCGGCTCGTGCCGAACGAGCTGCGCGAGGCGTCGTACGCGCTGGGTGTGCCGAAGTGGCTGACGATCGTCAAGGTCGTCCTGCGCACGTCCGCGGCGGGCATCGTCACGGGCGTCATGCTCGCGGTCGCGCGCGTCATCGGCGAGACCGCGCCGCTGCTGCTCACGGTCGGGCTCGTCACCCAGACCAACACCGACCTGTTCGACGGGCGCATGGCGACGCTGCCCGTGTTCGCGTACCGCCAGTACGAGCAGGGCGGGACGGGGATCGACCGCGCGTGGGCCGCGGCCCTCACGCTCATCCTGCTCGTCATGCTCCTCAACCTCGTGGCCCGGCTCGTCAGCCGCTGGTTCGCCCCGAAGGGCGCCCGCTGACGCGGGCCGCACCGACCCCAGGAAGGACCCCCATGTCCAATCGGATCGACGTCTCGGACCTCGACGTCTACTACGGCGACTTCCTCGCCGTGCAGGGCGTGAACATGACCATCGAGGCGCGGCAGGCGACCGCGCTCATCGGCCCGTCGGGCTGCGGCAAGTCCACGTTCCTGCGCACCCTGAACCGCATGCACGAGGTCATCCCCGGCGCGCGCGTGCAGGGCAAGGCGCTCATGGACGGCCAGGACCTGTACGGCGCGGACGTCGACCCCGTCACGGTGCGTCGCCTCGTCGGCATGGTCTTCCAGCGGCCCAACCCCTTCCCGACGATGTCGATCGCGGACAACGTGCTCGCGGGTGTGCGGCTCAACAACCGGCGCATGTCGAAGGGCGACCAGCAGGACCTCGTCGAGCAGTCGCTGCGGGGAGCGAACCTGTGGAACGAGGTCAAGGACCGCCTCGCGCGCCCCGGCTCGAGCCTGTCGGGGGGTCAGCAGCAGCGCCTGTGCATCGCGCGCGCGATCGCCGTGAAGCCGCAGGTGCTGCTCATGGACGAGCCCTGCTCGGCGCTCGACCCGATCTCGACGCTCGCGATCGAGGACCTCATCGCCGAGCTGAAGTCGCAGTACACGATCGTCATCGTCACCCACAACATGCAGCAGGCCGCGCGCGTGTCGGACCGCACCGGGTTCTTCAACATCGCGGGCACCGGCAAGCCGGGCCGGCTCATCGAGATGGACGACACCTCGACGATGTTCTCCTCGCCGCGCGAGCAGGCCACGGAGGACTACATCTCGGGCCGCTTCGGCTGACGCCGGCGCGACCGCCGCGACGCACGAGGGGCCGACCACCGGACGGTGGTCGGCCCCTCGTGCGTGCGGCGGTGGGACGGGCGGGTGCTACTCGCCCTGCTCCTGCTCCTGCTGCTGCGGCTCGGAGGCGTCGCGCGTGGCGTCGTCGGTCGGCGTCGCGGTCGGGCCCCCGGTGATCGACTCGAGCAGGGCCTCGTACTGCGGCTGCGCACCGTCGAGGACCGGGATGGCGAACTCGACCGTGCCGCCGCTCGACGTCGTCACCTTGAGCTGCGTGAGCCCGCCGGGGCGCGTGTCCACGGCGGCGACGGGCACGTCCTGCGTCGTGTAGCGCGGGGGAGCGTCGCTGACGCCCAGCAGCACCGTCTGGCGGGCGCCGACCTGCACGCGCACCGGCTCGGCGTCGCCGACGGTGAGCGTCACGTCCTCGTCGTCAGACGAGCCGTTGGCCAGCGCACCGGTGAGGACCCCCGGGGCGCCCTCGGCGGCGGAGACGACCACCATGTTGAGCACCCGGACCTCGCCCACGGCGCTGCCCGCACCGTCCGAGGCCGCGTAGTCCCAGGTCGTCGTGATCGGGTTGGTGGCCGAGCAGCCCGCCACCGTCAGCGCGGCGGCGGCGACCAGGCCGGCTGCGGCGGTCCGGACGGAACGGGGACGGAGGCGGGTCACGAGGGGCTCCTGCTGGTCTCGCGCGCGGAGGCGGCGGGTGCGGGTGGGGCGCTGCCTCTGCACCCGGTCCGACGGTGCGGACCCGACGCAGGGGGAGTCGCAGGTCAGCCTACCGTCGAGGGACCCGACGGGACCTCGGTCCCTTGCACGGGGCGGCCCGCGCCCGGCCGCAGGGCACGTCGGCGGCGCGTCGCCGGGGCGTCGTTCGCCTGTCGACCGGGCGCTGACCAGCGCGGACGCTCCTGGACGACCGGATTCCACAGGAGCCGGGCGTGATACCATACACGTCTGCGAAAGGGGACACCGACAGATGACTTTCACTGTTGGGGAGACCGTCGTCTACCCGCACCACGGTGCAGCCAAGATCGAAGAGATCAAGAGCCGGACCATCCGGGGCGAGGAGAAGCTCTACCTCAAGCTCAAGGTCGCCCACGGTGACCTGACGATCGAGGTGCCGGCGGAGAACGTCGATCTGGTCGGTGTCCGCGACGTCGTCGGCCAGGAGGGCCTCGACCGCGTGTTCGAGGTGCTGCGCGCCCCGTACACCGAGGAGCCGACCAACTGGTCGCGACGCTACAAGGCCAACCTCGAGAAGCTGCAGTCGGGCGACGTCATCAAGGTGGCGGAGGTCGTGCGCGACCTGTCGCGCCGTGACGCCGACCGCGGCCTGTCGGCCGGGGAGAAGCGCATGCTCGCCAAGGCCCGTCAGATCCTCGTCTCGGAGCTCGCGCTCGCCGAGAAGACCGAGGAGGACAAGGCCGAGGCCATCCTCGACGAGGTCCTCGCGTCCTGATCCACGCACGACGGCCCGGGCCCAGCCGCCCGGGCCGTCTGCTGTGTCGGGGGAGCGTCCGGGAGCCACCACGGTGCACGATGCGCACATGACGATCGCCGCTGTCCTCACCGCCGCCGGGAGCGGTTCGCGCCTCGGCCTGCAGCTCCCCAAGGCCGTCGTCCCGGTCGCGGGCGAGCCGCTCGTGGTCCACGCCGCGCGTGCCCTGCTGGCCGCGCGGGCGTCGGACGGGTCCGCCGTCAGCCAGCTCGTCGTCACCGCGCCCGCCGCGCACCTCGACGAGGTCGCCGTGCTGCTCGCGGACGTCGTGGAGGCGGCGGACGTCCGCCTCGACGTCGTCGGCGGGGGACGCACCCGCCAGGAGTCCGTCGCCGCGGGGCTCGCGGAGCTGGTGGACGAGGTCGACGTCGTCCTCGTGCACGACGCCGCTCGTCCGTTCGCCCCGGTGGAGCTCGTCGCGCGCGTCGTGGACGCGGTGCGCGCGGGCCACCCCGCGGTGGTGCCGGGGCTGCCCGTGGTCGACACCGTCAAGCGCGTGGGCCCGGGCGACGGCACCGGACGACCGGTGCTCGAGACGGTGCCACGGTCCGACCTCGTCGCGGTCCAGACCCCGCAGGGCTTCGACCGCGAGGTGCTCGAGCGTGCGCACGCGGTGGGCTCGGGCCGGGGCGCGCACGAGGAGACGGCGGCGTCGGACGACGCGGGGCTCGTGGAGGCGGACGGCGTGCCGGTCTGGGTGGTCCCCGGCGACGAGCGCGCCGCCAAGGTGACCACGGCCCGCGACCTGCTGGTCGCCCAGGCCCTGACGGCGGGAGCCCTGGCATGAACCTGCGGACCGGGATCGGCATCGACGTGCACTCCTACGACCCCGACCCGGCCCCGGACGCGGTGCTGCACCTCGCGGGCCTGGAGTGGCCGGGCGAGCGCCCGCTCGCGGGCCACTCGGACGCGGACGTCGCCGCGCACGCCGCGGCCGACGCCCTGCTGTCCGCGGCGGGACTCGGCGACCTGGGCCTGCAGTTCGGCACCGACGACCCGCGGTGGGCGGGTGCGTCGGGGGCGGCGCTCCTGGCCGAGGCCGCGCGCCGGGTGCGGGCCGCGGGGTTCACGATCGGCAACATCGCGGTGCAGGTCGTCGGCAACCGTCCCAAGCTGGGCCCGCGGCGCATCGAGGCGCAGGCGGTCCTGTCGATGGCGTGCGGTGCGACGGTGACGGTCGGTGCGACGACGACGGACGGCCTCGGGCTGACCGGCCGGGGCCAAGGGGTCGCGGCCATCGCGACGGCCCTGATCACGCTCGACGAGGTCTGAGGGTCGACATCGCGGGGGAACCGCCGGTCAGGCGCGCTCCGCGGCACCCGTCGCGGCCGGGTCGGCGGCGGGGTGCTCGGCAGGGGACGTGGGCGACGGCCCGCGCGGGGTGCGTCGACCCGTGCTGCCCAGCAGGACGCCCCCGACCACGAGCGTGCCCAGCGCCAGCTCGGCGGGCCGCGTCGGCTCGTGCAGGAACAGCCACGACGAGCCGATGCCGACGACCGGGACCAGCATCGAGAACGGCGCCACCACGCTCGACGAGTGGTGCGCCATGAGCCACGTCCACAGCCCCGTCCCGACGACGGTCGCGACGAGCACGGTGAACGCGAGACCGCCGAGCGCGGCCAGGCCGGTGGGCGTGGTCAGGCCGTCGAACGACGCGGCGATCGTCGCCGGCCCCTCGACCAGCAGCGACAGCACCAGCATCGGCACAGGAGGGACCACCGTCATCCACATCATGAGCCGGAAGGGCGAGTCGGCCTGGGCCTGGCGGTTGCACAGGTTGCCGAACGCCCAGCCGAGCCCGCCGCAGAGCGTCAGGAGGACGGGCAGCAGCGCCGCGCCCCCGTCGAGCCCGGCACGGTGCACGGCGATCCCGCCGAGCCCCACGACGGCGATCGCGACGCCGAGGCCCTGGCGCACCGTGAGGCGCTCCCGCAGCAGCACGGCGGCGAGCAGCACCGTGAACGGCGCGGACGACTGCAGCACGAGCGAGGCCAGGCCCGTCGGCATGCCGTTGTCCATCGCGAGGTAGAGGAAGACGAACTGCAGCACGCCGAACCCCGCGCCGTAGCCCAGCAGCCAGCGCCACGCGACGCGCGGGCGGGGCACGAGCAGCAGCGTCGGCACGGCGACGACCGCGAAGCGCAGCGCGACCAGGAAGAACGGCGGGAACTGCTGGAGCGAGAGGTGGATCGCGGGGAAGTTCAGGCCCCACGTGACGGCGACGAGCACGGCGAGCAGGACGTGGCGGGGTGGCACCCGGTGAGTCTGTCCCCCGTGGCGCGCGGCCACCAGCGCATTGCGCGGACCGCGTGCGACCACCGTGTCACGATGTGGGCACGCGACCACCCGCGCGGGTGAACTGTCGGAGCGGATCTCGAAAGTCACGCACCGCACACGCCGCCGGGCGTCGCGATCCGGACGAATCGCCGGTACCGTCCGTCCACGTGACTGTGCCATCCACCGACAGCGAGCGCGCTCCCACGCGCGCTGCGCCCACACCGGAGACGGCCCCGCGCCGGCTGCCGCGGCGTGCGGCGACCCTGCCCGTCCGGCAGCGCAACCGGGTGGCGCTCGAGACGCTGGAGGCCACGTTCGCCGGCCTGCAGCAGGTCGACGAGGAGGCGCGTCCCGCTGCGCCCCTCACCCCGCCGGCGGACCTGTGGCCGCCCGTGACCGGGAGCCACCCGCTCGTGACCGGCAGCCAGCCGCGCGTCAGCGGGTGAGGAGCACGAGCTTCCCGCCCGTGTGACCCTCGCGGCTGCGCGCGTGTGCCGCCGCGGCCTGCTCCAGCGCGTACGTGCCGGTGACCAGCACGTCCAGGGCGCCGTCGGCTGCCAGGGCCGTCAGCTGGCTGCGTGCCGCCTCACGCACGTCGTGGCCGGGGTCCGCCCCCGCGCCGTGGCCCAGGGCCAGCACACCGAGCCCCGCGGCGCGGTCGAGGGCGACGAGCGTGGCGACCCGTCGGCGGTCGGCCACCAGCGCGACCGACGTGTCGAGCGCCTCCGGGGTGCCCACGGCGTCGATCGCGACGGTCACGCGTCCCAGCACCGGCTCGAGGTCGCGCACGCGCTCCAGCAGCCCCGTGCCGTACGCCACGGGCTCGGCGCCGAGGCGCCGCAGGCAGTCGTGCCAGGCGGGCGATGCCGTCGCGATCACACGCGCGCCGCGCAGCACCGCGAGCTGCACGGCCATGCGTCCGACACCCCCCGAGGCCCCGTGCACCAGGACGACGTCCTCGTCGTCCACGCCCGTGGCGTCGACGGCGTGCGCGGCGGTCACGCCCGCGGCGAGCAGGCCGGCGGCGCGCACGACGTCGAGCCCGTCGGGCCGGCGCACGACGACGCCCTGCGGTGCCGTCACCACGTCGGCGTACCCGCCCGTGACCGGCCACGCGAGGACCTCGTCGCCCGGGGAGTACCAGCGCACACCCGTCCCGACGGCCTGCACGACGCCGGCGACCTCGAGGCCCAGGCGCACGGGCGGGTGCCCGCCCGAGCCGGGGGCGTACGACTTCCAGTCCCACGGGTTCACGCCTGCGGCGTGCACGCGGACCTGCACCTCGCCCGGGCCCGGTGGCGCGACCTGCGCCTCGACGACCCGCAGCACCTCCGGCCCACCGAGCGCGGTCGCGACGACCGCTCGTCCCGTGTCCGCCATCGGGCCAGCCTGACGGCGGAAGGCCCCGGAGACCAGGGCGGACGGGTCCCTCGTTCGCCTGAACCGCGGGCGGCGTCAGCCCGCGGGACCGAGCACGTGGTCGACGTACGCGTTGCGGAAGGTGCCGGTGGGGTCGACGCGCGCGCGGACGCGGTTGGCGCGGGGCAGGTGCGGGTACAGCTCGTCCAGGCGCTCGTGGTCCAGCCCGTGCAGCTTGCCCCAGTGCGGGCGGCCGTCGACCTGCGCGACGATGCGCTCGACGGCGTCGAAGTACCGGCGGTGCGCCATGCGGTGGTACTGGTGCACGGCGACGTACCCGGTCGCCCGGCCCTGCGCGGTCGACAGCCACAGGTCGTCGGCGGCGGCGAAGCGCACCTCGAGGGGGAACGGCACGGGCTCGCCCGTGCTGCGCAGCCACGCGTCCACCTCGCGCAGCACGTCGGCCACGTGCTCGCGCGGCACCGCGTACTCCATCTCGCGGAACCGGACGCGGCGCGGCGAGACGAACACGTCCGCGGACGGCCCGGTGTAGGTGCGGGCGGCGAGCGCGCGGCAGGCGAGGGCGTTGACCCGCGGCACGACGCCCGGCCGCGCGGACGCGAGCCGGTTGAGCGCCGCGAAGACGCCGTTGGACAGCACCTCGTCGTCGACGAGGTGCCGCAGCGGTGACAGCGGGCGCTCCGCACCGTCGGTGACGTGGTTGTTGCGCTTGGTCAGTGCGCCGTCGGTGTGCGGGAACCAGAAGAACTCGAAGTGGTCGTTGTCGTCCACGAGCGCGTCGAGGCGGTCGAGGACCTCGTGCAGCGCCATCGGCTCCTCGCGGGCGCGCAGCCGGAAGGCGGGCACCACGTCGAGCGTGACGGCCGCGAGGACGCCCGCGGTGCCCAGCCCCAGCCGCGCGAGCTCGAACAGGTCGGGGTCCTGCGTCGGCGAGACCTCCCGGACGTCACCGGTCGCGGTGACGACCCGGCAGGCGGTCACCTGGGTCGCGAGGCCGCCGAGCCGCGCTCCCGTGCCGTGCGTGCCGGTGCTGATCGCGCCCGCGATCGACTGCGCGTCGATGTCGCCGAGGTTCCGCAGCGCGAGGCCTCGCGCGGCGAGCCCCGCGTTGAGCGCGCCGAGCCGGATGCCCGCACCCACCGTGACCTCCGCGGAGCCGTCCGTCCGGGTGACGACCCGCTCGAACCCGGCCAGGGCGTCGAGGTGCACCTGCACGCCGTCGGTCACGGCGGCGCCGGTGAACGAGTGGCCCGCTCCGACCGCGCGCAGCCGCGTCCCCGCCGCCGTCGCGGCGCTCACCTCGCGGACGAGCTCTCCCAGGTCACGCGGACGTGCGACCCTGCGCGGGTCGGCGCTCTGCGTCCGCGCCCAGTTGTGCCACGTCCCTGTCCCGGCCCCCCCGGCGCGACGCCCTCCCATCTCCGCAGGATCGGCTGGGCGCGTGTCCAAGTCAAGTGCGCGAAATCCTTGACTATCGTCATGACACGCGATGAGATGATCCCGGAGACGCATCGACCGCACCCGGGGGGGTGTGCCGGCGAGGCGTCCGCGAGGAGGAAGCAATGAACCGTCTGCCGGTTGCAGAGCGTCGCGAACAGCTGATCGAGGCAGCACTCAGCGTCGCCAGCCGTGAGGGAATCGACGGTGCCACCGTGCGCGCCGTCGCCGCCGAGGCGGGCGTGTCGTTGGGGGTGGTCCACTACTGCTTCCGTGACAAGGACGAGCTCCTGCGCGCGATGGCCCACACGATCACCGAGCGCAACCTGGGTCGCGGCGTGGCCGCGATGCCCGAGTCGGCGCCCGCACGCGACCTCGTCATGGGAGTCCTGCACGAGCTGTGGTCGAACATCCGCGCCACACGCGGTCCGCAGCTGCTGACGTACGAGCTCACGACCACCTCGCTGCGCCATCCCGAGCTCCAGCAGGTCGGGGTCGACCAGTACGTCGTCAGCTGGGCCGCCGCCGAGCGCTTCCTCGAGGAGGTGGAGCGCGCCGCCGGGATCGTCTGGCGCGTGCCGCGTCACCTGGTCGCACGCTCGATCATCGCCACGATCGACGGGTTCTCCCTCGCGTGGCTCGTCGACGGCGACGACGACGCGGCGTACCAGGGCCTGCGCCTGTTCGCCGAGCACCTGTCCTCGCTCGCGGTGCCGGTCGACGAGGCGGCGATGCTGGGCGGGACCGCCGCCGACGAGGGTGACGACGAGCCGCGTGCCGAGGTGCACCCGTTCGCCGCACCGTCCGTCGCGTCCGGGGTGTCCGCCCTGGCATGACGAGCCCGCGCGCATGACCGTCCCGACGGCGGCCCGCCGCACCGCTGCGGACGGGTCGCCCGGGGTGGACGTGCGCACCCTCGGGCAGCGGCTCGACGCGGCCACGGCCGGCCTGCCCGCGCCGCTGGTCGTGGTCGACCTGGACGCGCTGGACGCGAACACGGACGACGTCCTGCGGCGCGCGGCGGGCACGCCGGTGCGCGTGGCGAGCAAGTCCGTGCGCGTGCGTCACGTCCTCGAGCGGGTGCTTGCGCGGCCCGGGTTCGCGGGCGTCATGGCGTACGCGGCCGCCGAGGCGCACTGGCTCGTGCGGCACGGCGTGCGGGACGTCCTGCTCGGGTACCCGACCGTCGACACCGTGGCGGTCGACGCCGTGGCCGCCGACCCCGACGCGGCGCGCGCGGTGACGTTCATGGTCGACGACACCGCCCAGGCGGACCTGCTCGCCGCCGCGGCGCACCGTCACGGACGACGGCTGCGGGTCTGCCTCGACGTCGACGCGTCGCTGCGTGTCGGCCGGGGCCCGCTCACCGTGCACCTCGGCGTGCGCCGCTCGCCCGTGCGCACGCCGCGCGACGCCGCGGTCCTCGCGGCCGCCGTCGAGCAGCGGGGAGCGCTCGAGGTGCGGGGCGTGATGTTCTACGAGGCGCAGGTCGCCGGCCTGCCCGACACCTCGCCGGCCGTGCGGCTCGTCAAGGCCGCCTCGGTCCGCGAGCTCGCGCGCCGGCGCGCCGACGTCGTCGACGCCGTGGCCGCGGCGCTCGGCCGTCCGCTCGAGCTGGTGAACTCCGGCGGGACCGGGTCGCTCGAGGTCAGTGCGGCGGCTCCCGCGGTCACCGAGGTCACGGCGGGCTCGGGCCTGTTCGTCCCCACGCTGTTCGACGGGTACCGCGCCTTCGCGCCGCGACCCGCGGCGTACTTCGGACTCGACGTCGTGCGCGTGCCCGGCGACGGGTGGGCCACGGTCTTCGGGGGCGGCTACGTCGCGTCGGGGCCGGCGACGCCGAGCCGCCTGCCCCGGCCCGTGTGGCCGGCCGGGCTGCGCCTGGGTGCGCGCGAGGGCGCGGGCGAGGTGCAGACGCCCCTGCGGGTGCCCGCGCGCGCGGACCTGCGCATCGGGGACCGCGTGTGGTTCCGGCACGCCAAGGCCGGTGAGGTCATGGAGCGGTTCGCCCAGGTGCACCTGGTCCGCGGCGACCGGGTCGAGACGACCGTGCCGACGTACCGTGGGGAGGGCGTCTGCGTCGGCTGAGCGCGCCGGTGCGTGCAACCGGTCGGGCGGGTGCCCCGTGCGCCGGTAGCCTGGCCCGGTGAGCCTGCGGCTGTTCGACAGCGGCACCCAGTCGGTGCGCGACTTCGTCCCTCTCGTCGAGGGCGAGGTCGGCATCTACCTGTGCGGTGCCACCGTGCAGTCGCCGCCGCACGTGGGGCACGTGCGCTCCGCCGTCGCGTTCGACGTGCTCGTCCGCTGGCTGCGCCGCAACGGCGTGCGCGTCACGATGATCCGCAACGTCACCGACATCGACGACAAGATCCTCGCGAAGGCCGCCGCGGCGGGCACCGAGTGGTGGGCGTGGGCGCTGGCGAACGAGCGCGCGTTCGCGTCCGCCTACGACGCCCTCGGCGTCATCCCGCCCGACTACGAGCCGCGCGCGACGGGCCACGTGCCCGCGATGCTCGACCTCATGGACCGCCTCGTCGAGCGTGGGCACGCTTACGCGGCGGGCCCGGGGGACGTGTACTTCGACGTCCGCTCGTGGACCGAGTACGGCAGCCTGACCAACCAGCGGGTCGACGACATGACGGACGTCCCCGAGGACGCGGGCTCCGGCAAGCGCGACCCCCACGACTTCGCGCTCTGGAAGGCACCCAAGCCGGGCGAGCCGGCCACCGCCTCGTGGGACACCGCCTACGGGCGCGGACGCCCGGGCTGGCACCTCGAGTGCTCGGCGATGGCCCACCGCTACCTCGGTGAGGCGTTCGACATCCACGGCGGCGGCCTCGACCTGCGCTTCCCGCACCACGAGAACGAGCAGGCGCAGTCGCGCGCCGCCGGGTACGGGTTCGCCCGGTACTGGCTGCACAACGGCTGGGTCACGCAGGGCGGCGCCAAGATGAGCAAGTCGCTCGGCAACGGCCTGCTCGTCACCACGGTGCTCGAGAAGGCCCCCGCGGCGGTCGTCCGCTACGCGCTGACGGCCGTGCAGTACCGCTCGATGCTCGAGTGGACCGACGACACCCTGGCCGAGGCCGAGGCGACGTGGGACCGGCTCGCCGGCTTCGTGCAGCGCGCCACCGAGCGGGTGGGCGGCGTGCCCGACGCCGAGGTCGCCGGCGTCGCCCTGCCGGCGGCGTTCGCCTCCGCGCTCGACGACGACCTCAACGTCCCGGCCGCGCTCGCGGTGGTCCACGAGACCCTGCGCGCGGGCAACACCGCCCTCGCGGCGGGCGACGACGACGCCGCGCGGCGCGCGATGGTGACGTTGCGTGGCATGCTCGACGTGCTGGGGCTCGATCCCGGTTCACCGCAGTGGAGCACCGCCGGGGGCGACAGCCGTACCGCGGACGCCCTCGACGCGCTGGTCCGTGCCGAGCTCGACGCACGCGCCGCCGCGCGTGCGGCCCGTGACTGGGCCACCGCCGACGCGATCCGCGACCGGCTCACTGCTGCAGGCGTCGTCGTGGAGGACTCCTCGACGGGCGCGCGCTGGGCGCTCGCTGCGCCCGCGACCGACAACTCGGAGGACTGATGGCCGGCAACTCCCAGCGCCGCGGGGCGACCCGCACCCCTGGATCGAAGAAGGGCGCCCGCGTCGGGACCGGTGGTCTCGGCCGGCGCGCGCTCGAGGGCAAGGGGCCGACGCCCAAGGCGGAGGACCGCCCGTACCACGTCGCCCACAAGCGCAAGCTCGCCGCCGAGCAGGCGGCCGCCGCCCCCGGGGGATCGGGTCGCCCGTCGCCGCGGGCCGCGCGCGGTGCGCAGGGCAAGCGCGGGGGCAGGACGAGCTCGACCCACGAGATCGTGTCGGGCCGCAACTCGGTCCTCGAGGCGCTGCGCGCCGGCATCCCCGTCGCGACCGTGTACCTCGCGGCCCGCCTCGAGGCGGACGACCGCACGCGCGAGATCATCTCGATCGCCGCCGACTCCGGCTACCCGCTGCTCGAGGTGGGCCGCGCCGAGATCGACCGGCTGACCGACGGCGCGGTGCACCAGGGCGTCGCGATCCAGGTCCCGCCGTACGAGTACCTCGATCCGGACGACCTGCTGGACACCGCCGAGGCGTCGGCGACGGCGCCGCTCGTCGTGGCGCTCGACGGCATCACCGACCCCCGCAACCTCGGGGCGGTGCTGCGCTCCGCGGGCGCGTTCGGTGCGCACGGCGTCCTCGTGCCGGAGCGGCGCGCGGCCGGTGTGACCGCGGCGGCGTGGAAGGTCTCGGCCGGTGCCGCCGCGCGCGTGCCGGTGGCGCGGGCCACCAACCTCACGCGTGCGCTGCAGGACTACCGCCGGGCCGGCGTGTTCGTCGTCGGGCTCGACGCGGGCGGGGACGTCCCGCTCAGCGGCCTGCCGTTCGCCGCCGACCCGCTGGTCCTCGTCGTCGGCTCGGAGGGCAAGGGCCTGTCGCGCCTCGTGCGTGAGCAGTGCGACGCGATCGTGTCGATCCCCATCGCGTCCGCCGTGGAGTCGCTCAACGCCGGCGTCGCGGCCGGGATCGCCCTGTACGAGGTGGCCCGGCAGCGCGCCTGAGCCGCGCCGTCGGCGTCAGCCGATGATCTGGTCCGGGTCGAACGCGTCGTCGTCCGACCCGGACGGACCGGTCTCGCCGTCGCGGAGGTCCTCCGCACGGGTCCCGAGCACCGCCTGCTCGTCGGGGCGCGTCGGCAGGATCGTCGCGACGTAGCTGCGCGCGACCTCCGGCATGGGGACGTCCCGGTGCTGCTGCTGCGAGAGGTACCAGCGGTGGTCGAGCAGCTCGTGGTAGATCTGCGCGGGCTCGAGCTTGCCGCGCAGCTCGCGCGGGACGCTGCGGACCGCGGGCTCGAAGATGTCCGTCACCCAGTCGTGCGCGACGAACGCCTCGTCGTCGGCCTGCCGGTCGGTCGCGGCGCGGAACTCGTCGAGGTCGTTGAGCAGGCGGCGGGCCTGGTTCTCCTGCACGTCGAGCCCCGTGAGGCGCATGAGCCGGCGCGAGTGGTGGCCCGCGTCGACGACCTTCGGCTGGATCCGCACCGACGTGCCGTCGAGGTCCGTGGTGATGGCCAGCTCGCCGACGTCGAACCCCAGGTCGTTGAGGCGGTCGATGCGGGCCTGCACGCGCCAGCGCTCCCCGAAGCCGAACGACTCGGTCTCGGTCAGCGCGCGCCACAACTCCTCGTACCGCACGACGAGCGCCTCGCCGATGCCGACGGCGTCCTCGTCCTCGTCGAGGAACTCACCGGCCTGCAGGTCCATGAGCTCACCGATGATGTTGACGCGCGCGACCTCGAGGTCGTACCCGCGCTGCCCGGGGGTCAGCACGTCGTGCAGGTCGCCCGTCTCCGCGTCGACCAGGTACGCGGCGAACGTCTCGGCGTCGCGGCGGAACAGCGTGTTCGACAGCGACACGTCACCCCAGTAGAAGCCCGCGAGGTGCAGGCGCACGAGCAGGACGGCCAGCGCGTCGATGAGGCGCGTCGCCGTGTCCGGCCGCAGCGACTGGCTGAACAGCGCACGGTAGGGCAGCGAGAACTGCAGGTGCTGCGTGATGAGCACCGCCTCGAGCGGCTCGCCGTCGGGGGCGCGGCGACCCGTGATGACGCCGACGGGCTCGACGCTCGGCACGTCGAGCTTGCGCAGCTGGCGCAGCAGCTCGTACTCCCGGTAGGCGACGGTCTCGCCGATCTCCTTGATCGCGATGACCCGCCCCGAGAGCCGGGCGAAACGCACGATGTGCCGGGAGATGCCGCGCGGCAGGGCCGCGAGGGTCTCGGTCGGCCAGTCCTCGAGCGGGATGTGCCACGGCAGGTCCAGCAGCGCGGGGTCCGGGTTCGCCGCCGTGATCTGCAGGCTCTGTGCCGTGACGCTCATGCCCCGATCCTCTCAGGTCTCGCCGACATCCTCCGCAGCCACCTCTCGACGAGACGCACGAGGCGGGCCCGGCGACGCCGGACCCGCCTCGTGCGTGTGGTGCTGGGTGTCAGCCGATGCGCTCGCCCGAGCCCGCGTGGAACAGGTGCTGCTCCGTCGGGCGGATGCGGACGTAGATCGTCGCGCCCTTCGGCGGGACCTGGCGGGGGTCGACGCGCACGATGATCTGCGCGTCGCCGGCGCCGGAGTGCACCGCCGCGGCCTGACCGAAGTCGTTGGTCAGCGCACCGTAGACGTACGCGTCGGAGCCGAGCTCCTCGACGATGTTGACGATGACCGGGAACGAGTCCGGCGTGCCCTGCGGCACGACGTCGAGCGACTCGGGGCGGAAGCCCACGGTGATGTGGCCCTTGTCGTCGTCCGTGAGGCCCGTGACGGCCTCGCGCGGGAGCGCCAGGCGCGACGAGCCGACCGACGCGGAGCCCTCGAGCACCGGGAAGGTGCCGATGTTCATGGCCGGCGAGCCGATGAAGCCGGCGACGAAGACGTTGGCCGGGGTGTCGTACATGTCACGCGGCGTGCCGACCTGCTGCAGGATGCCGTCCTTGAGGACCGCGATGCGGTCGCCCATGGTGAGGGCCTCGGTCTGGTCGTGCGTGACGTAGACCGTCGTGACGCCGAGGCGGCGCTGCAGCGACGCGATCTGCGTACGCGTCTGGACGCGGAGCTTGGCGTCGAGGTTCGACAGCGGCTCGTCCATGAGGAACACCTGCGGCTGACGCACGATGGCGCGGCCCATGGCGACGCGCTGACGCTGGCCACCGGAGAGGGCCTTCGGCTTGCGGTCGAGGTACTGCTGCAGGTCGAGGATCTTGGCAGCCTCCTCGACGCGCTGGCGGATCTCCGCCTTCGGGGTGCCGGCGATCTTGAGCGCGAAGCCCATGTTGTCGGCGACCGTCATGTGCGGGTACAGCGCGTAGTTCTGGAACACCATCGCGATGTCCCGGTCCTTGGGCTGCACGTCGGTGACGTCGCGGTCACCGATCAGGATGCGCCCGGCGTTGACGTCCTCGAGACCCGCGAGCATGCGCAGGGAGGTCGACTTGCCGCAGCCGGAGGGGCCGACGAGGACGAGGAACTCGCCGTCCTCGACGTGGAGGTTGAGGGCGTCCACCGCGGGACGCTCGGTCCCCGGGTAGATGCGGGTCGCGTGGTCGAAGCTGACCGTAGCCATGGCTGTACTTTCCCTTCACCGGCAGGTACGTGCCGGACGATCCGTCGTGAAGAGTGTCAACGCAGGTCCGCGGGGCCGCGGGCCTGCTGAGCCCATGTGTCTCCGCTGACACGGATCGAGGGGGGTCCGTCGGACCTCCCTCGGCCGCCGTCAGTATGGCACAGGTCATACGGCGCCCGACGGGACCGCCACGTTCAGCGCAGGGCGTCGCGCAGCAGCGCCAGGGCGGCCACGCCGGCGTGCGGGTCGGCCACGCGGTAGCGCGCGACGGTCTGCCCGGCACCGACCTTGAGCGTCACGTCCTGGTCGTCCAGCGCGGCGAACGCGTGCTCGTCGGTGACGTCGTCGCCGGCGTACAGGACGACCGGCGCGCCCAGCTCGTGGCGCAGCGCCTGCAGGGCCGTGCCCTTGTCCGCCGGCAGCACCGTGAGCTCGACGACGTCCTTGCCGTGGAGCGTCCCGACGCCGAGCTCGGTGCCCAGCGCGAGCGCCTCCGCCTCCGCGGGTGCCGCGTCGTCCGGCTCCGCGAGGCGCGTGTGCACGACGACCGCCGTCGGCTTGGACTCGACCCACACGCCGTCGCGGCCGCGCGCCACGGTGGCGGCGCGCGCCCCCAGCGCCGCCAGCAGGTCCGCCTGCGCGTGCGTCAGCTCGACGACGTCGCGGTCGAGGCCGAACTGCGTGACCCGGGCGCGCTCGGCACCGTGGCTCCCGACGAGGTAGGTGCCGGCCGGCACCTGCGCGAGCGCGTGCAGGTCGGCCATCGCGCGGCCCGAGACGAGCGCGAGCTCGACGCCGTCCCACGCCGCCAGCGCGGCGAGCACCTCGACCCCCGCGGGCAGGATGCGCGACGCCGCCGGGTCGTCCTGCAGCGGTGCGAGGGTGCCGTCGAAGTCGAGCGCGACGAGCAGGGGCCGTGCGGCGGGGTCGCCGCCGAGCGCGACGAGCCGGTCGCGCAGGTCGTCGGGCACCTGCGCGTCGGGCACCTGGTCGTCGGGCACGTGGTCGTCCGGCACGTGCGCGTCAGCCACGGTCGTCCCTCACCGGGACGGCCGTCAGGGCCGAGAGGAACTGGTCCGACCACGCGGCGACGTCGTGCGTCAGCACCCGGCGCCGCAGCCGCCGCATGCGCTTGCGCGCCTCCTTGGGGTCGAGGTGCGCGGCGTAGGTGATCGCGTCCTTCATGCCGTCGATGTCGTGCGGGTTGACCAGCACCGACCCGACCAGCTCGTCGGCGGCGCCCGTGAACTCGCTGAGCACCAGGCAGCCGCGCTCGTCCGAGCGCGCGGCCACGTACTCCTTGGCGACGAGGTTCATGCCGTCGCGCAGCGCCGTGACGAGCATGACGTCGGCGGCCAGGTACAGGGCCGCCATCTCCTCCATCGGGAACGACTGGTGCAGGTACTGCACGGGTGCGTGCCCGACCTGCCCGTGGTCCCCGTTGATCCGGCCGACGAGCAGCTCGACGTCGTCGCGCAGCTGCTGGTAGGCGCCGACGTTCTCACGGCTCGGGCTGGCGACCTGCACGAGCGTGGTCTCGGTCGCCGAGAGCCGGCCGTCCTCCAGCAGCTCGCCGTACGCCTTGATGCGGTGCCGGATGCCCTTGGTGTAGTCGAGCCGGTCGACGCCCAGCAGCAGGTACTGCGGGTCGCCCAGCTCGCGGCGGATCTCCCGCGCGCGCTCCTGGACGGCGTCGGTGCGGGCCAGGTGGTCGAACGCGTGCGAGTCGATCGAGATCGGGAACGCCTGCGCGCGCACGTGGCGCTGCGTCGGGGTGCCCTCGTCGACCGTGATCATCTGGCCGCGCGTCGTCAGGTCGGTCAGCCGTCGCACGATCCGCACGAAGTTCGCGGCGTCCCCGCCGCGCTGGAACCCGATGAGGTCAGCACCGAGCAGACCCTCGACGACCTGCTTGCGCCACGGCAGCTGCGCGAAGATCTCCAGCGGTGGGAACGGGATGTGGTGGAAGTACCCGATGCGCAGGTCCGGGCGCAGCGCGCGCAGGAACGCCGGCACGAGCTGCAGCTGGTAGTCGTGGATCCAGACCGTCGCGCCGTGCGCCGCGTTGGCGGCGGCGGCCTGCGCGAACCGCTCGTTGACGCGGCGGTACGCGTCCCACCACTGGCGGTGGAACTGCGGGGGAGCGATGACGTCGTGGTACAGCGGCCAGAGCGTGTCG
The DNA here is from genome assembly GCF_014836445.1 of Cellulomonas avistercoris. Taxonomy (GTDB): domain Bacteria; phylum Actinomycetota; class Actinomycetes; order Actinomycetales; family Cellulomonadaceae; genus Cellulomonas; species Cellulomonas avistercoris. Next base: position 210,393 of record NZ_JACSQV010000002.1, on the reverse strand, counting down.
TTCGAGAAGCCCTCGTAGTACCGCTCGACGTCCGTCTCGGTGAGCATGACCGGCACGAGCTCGGTGCCGTCGACCTCGAACGGCTCGAGCTCGAGCCCGGGGGACCCGCCCCACCCGACCCAGGCGCCCTTGGTGTTGGACATGACCGGCGCCAGCGCCGTGACGAGGCCGCCGGGCGACCGTGTCCAGGTCGGTTCCCCCTCCTCGTCCAGCGTGACGTCGACGGGGAGGCGGTTCGCGACGACGACCAGGTCCTGGCCGTCGCGCGGCGCGTCGATGGGCACCAGATCAGCTCCTTGCGGGTGGCTCGACCTCCGACCCTAGTCGTCCCAGGGGTGACACGCTCGGGCGCTGACGGCTCCCTGCCGCCTCCTGACCGGCTAGGTTTCCCGTCATGGAGCGGAGCGGTCTGACGCCGGGGTCCCAGATCGGGGGCTACACGATCGTGGCGCCGCTCGGCTCGGGCGGCATGGGGACGGTCTACCGCGCCGTGGACGGCGGGGGTGACGCGGTCGCGCTCAAGCTGCTGCACCCGCACGTCGCGTCGGACGCGGTCGTGCGGACGCGGCTCATGCGCGAGGTCGCCGCCCTGCAGCGCCTGCGCCACCCCGCGGTCGCGGCCGTCCTGGACGCCGAGGCCGACTCGACCGAGGCGTTCCTCGTCACCGAGCTCGTCGCGGGGGACACGCTCACCGAGCACGTGCGCGCGCACGGCCCGCTGGACGCCGACGAGCTCCTCTCGCTCGCCGAGGGCCTGCGCTCCGCGCTCGCGGCCGTGCACGCGGCGGGTGTGGTGCACCGTGACCTCAAGCCGTCGAACGTCCTGCTGACGGCCGACGGGCCCGTGCTCATCGACTTCGGCCTCGCGCAGGGCGTCGACGACGACGCCAACCTCACGACCGCGGGCTTCGTGCTCGGCACGCCGGGCTACCTGGCCCCCGAGCTGCTCGACGGCGGCGAGCCGGGGCCTGCGACCGACCTGTGGGGCTGGGCGGCGCTCCTGGCGTTCGCGGCGACGGGCCGCGACCCGTTCGGCACGCGTCCCGTCGAGGCCGTGCTGGCGCGCGCCCGCTCCGGTGAGGTGGACCTCGACGGTGTCGGCCCGCTCACGCGCGCCGCGATCGCGGGTGCCCTGCGCCCCGAGCCCGCGGACCGCAGCGACCCCGAGGACGTCGTCGCGGCGCTGCGGACGGTCGCCGAGCAGGGGGAGCTGCCGCCCGGGGCCGTGCCGACGCTCGCCCTGGGGACGGGGGTCGCGTCCGGTGCCGCGGTGGCCGGGGCGGGGGCCGCCGGAGCGGCGGGTGCCGTGGCGCTCGCCGCGGGGCTCGCGGCGACGCCGGGTGACGCGGACGACGACGGGTCGGACGAGGACGGCGCGGACGAGGTCGGGGCGGACGACGTCGACCCGGGCGCGGACCCGCTCGACGAGCACGGCGAGGTGCTCGACGACGAGGCGCTCGACCACGACGAGGACCTCCTCGACGACGACGAGGACCTCCTCGACGAGGACGACGAGGCGCTCGACGACGACGAGGACCTCCTCGACGAGGGCGCGGACCCGATCGACGAGGCGCTCGACGAGGACGACGAGGCGCTCGACGTCGACGAGGACCTCCTCGACGAGGACCAGGGCGACGGGACCGACGAGGACGACCTCGCCACCGAGCTGGTCGCGCAGCGCGGACCGTCGCCGCAGGACGGGCTGCAGACCGTCGCCGTGGGGACGTCGGCAGGTGCCACCGGGGCCACGGCCGTCGTGGCGCCGCCGACCGCACCCGTGCGTGACGGCCTCACGGTCGCGGTCCCGGTCCGCGGGCCCGCCGCGCCGGCCGTGCCCGCGTCGCCCGCCGGGACCGACGGCGGCGACGACGGCTACGACGACGACGGCGACGACGACGACGCCGACGGCTCACGCCACGACGGTGTCGACTGGATCGAGGAGGACCTCGACCAGACGGACGTCGAGGGCGAGGACGAGGGCCCCTGGTACGAGCGCCCGCCGGCGCGCCGGCGCTGGGGGTCGCTGCTGGCCCTCGGGCTGGTCGTGGCCCTCGCGGGGATGCTCTACCCGGTCCTGACCGTGGCGACGGTCCTCGTGCTCGTCGTGGTCGTGCGGACCGTCGGTGCCACGGTCGAGGCGATGCACGGGCGGCGCGAGCGCCGCGGGGTGCGCCGCGGGGACCGGCTCGTCGCGGTCGTCTCGACCCCCTGGTACCTGCTGCGGTCGGTGCTCGGCGTGCTGCCGTCGCTCCTCGTCGGCGGTGCGGTCGTGCTCATCGTCGGCGGGCTGGGCTGGTGGCTGCTGGGCTCGGGACGCTGGGAGATCGGCGGGTCGCCGCCCGGGCAGGAGCCCCAGGGGCAGACCGCGATGCTCGTCGTGGGCGCGCTCGTGGCGCTCGCCGTCGTCTTCCTGTGGTGGGGGCCGCTGTCCCGCATGACGCGCACGGGCGCGCGTCGCACGCTCGCGGCCGTCGCGCCGGGCCCGGTGGGCGCGCTCGTCGTGGTCGTCGTGGCGCTCGTCCTCGCGGTGCTGCTCACGAGCCAGGTGCTGGACGTGCAGCCGATCAGCTGGTCGCCGTTGCCGACACCGACCCTGCCGCGTCCCTGACCCCGCCCGCAGGTGCGGGACCCAGGGCGGGTGACCCCGCGGTCGCCGGGCCCTACCCTGGTGCCGTGCGTGCGACCTCGACGGGACGGGCGGTGGCCCCCGTCGTCCGGCGTGCCCGCTCACGGCCCGGCTCGCAGGTGCGCCCCGACCTGCTGCGCACCCACCTGCTCGGCGCCGTCGGCACGACGCTGGCCGTCCTGTCCGTCGTCGTGGGGGCGCAGGGGCGTGTGCTGCTGCACCAGTGCGTCGTGGCCGACGGACCGCTGGCGGCGCTCGGCGTGCGGATGGCCCTGCTGCGCTCCGCGTCCGAGTGCCCCGACGGCGCACTGGGACTCGGCTCGGCGTCGACCGGCGCCGTCCTGCTGCTCAGCGTCGCGCTGCCCGTCGTCGCGGCCCACGTGCTGCTGACGGCGTGCGGCCTGGGCCTCGGCGTCGTGGCACGGCGAGGCGTGGCGGCCGTCGCCGCGCTCCTCGCGTCGCACCTGGTCCCGCCCGTCGTCGTGGCGGGCACCCCGGTGCCCACCGCCCGCCCGCTGCTGCTCGCGGGCGGTCCCGTCGTGCGCGTGCGGCGGGACCGCGGGCACGACCCGGCGCGGCCGCGCCGCGGGCCACCGGCGCGCTGACGCGCACCGCGACGTCGCCCGGCACCTCGCCCCGGCGCCTCGCCCCGGCACCTCGCCGTCGCACGTCGCCCCCGCACGTCCCCCGCACGCCACCGCCGGTCAGGACCGGCACCCGAGACCAGGAGCACCCATGCCCACCAACGACCCCCGACCCACCAAGACGCAGCGGCGCGACGACGCGCGCGCGAAGGCGCTCCAGATGCGCCAGGAGCAGGAGCGCAAGGCGAAGCGCACCCGGCTGATCGCGATCGGCGGCCTCCTCGCGGCCGTCCTCGTCCTGGGCGCCGTCGTCTTCGTGATCGTCCGTCAGGGCCAGGCCAACGCCGAGGCCTACGGTGACGTCGTCTTCGCCGGCGGCACCGAGAACACGCTCGTCCCCGCGTTCGACGACATCGACACCCCCGACGCCGCCGACGAGACCGGCGGCATCCCGATCAGCGCCGCGGGCGTCGGCGAGGCCGGTGGCGAGGACGACGTCGTCGTCGAGGTCTACTTCGACTTCATGTGCCCCTGGTGCGGGAAGTTCGACGCCGCGAACTCGGGTGAGCTCGACGCGCTCGCCGCGGAGGACGGCATCACGGTCGTCTACAAGAACATCGCGTTCCTCGACGGCAACTCGCAGGGCACGTTCTACTCGACGCGCGCCGCGAACGCGGCGGCCGCCGTCGCCGCCGAGGACCCGGAGCACTACACGGCGTTCGTCACCGCGCTGTACGCCAACCAGCCGGAGGAGGGCACCGCGGGCCTCAAGGACGCGCGGATCGCCGAGATCGCGCTCGAGGTCGGCGTCCCGCAGGCGGTCGTCGACACGTTCACCGAGACGGTCGACGGCACGTACGAGGTCGCGACGTCCGAGGACGAGAAGGAGTCCCGCGAGGGCACGTGGCGCCGCTACGCGCCGTTCGTCGCCGCGACGACCCAGCAGGCTGCGGCCGACCTGGGCGGGCTGAGCACGCCGACCGTCCTCATCGACGGCGAGAAGTGGGAGGGCGGCGACCTGTACAGCACCGGCCCCCTCACGCAGGCCGTCCTCGACGCGGTCGCGGCCAAGGGCTGAGCCGCTCGCGCCACGGGCGTCCGTCCCCGCGAGGGGCGGGCGCCCGCGGCGTCCCGGCCGGTACCCTGGCCGCCTCGCCTCCTTAGCTCAGCTGGCCAGAGCAGCTGTCTTGTAAACAGCAGGTCGTCGGTTCGAATCCGACAGGGGGCTCCACCTAGAGGCCGAGCGCCTCGCGCAGGTAGGCGATGTCGTCGCCCTGCGTCTCGGACGGCGTCTCGACGACGACGTCGCAGCCGGCCTCGCGCACGACGTGGGCGATGAGCTCGCGCGGGATCGTGCCGTCCGCGAAGCCCGCGTGGCGGTCGCGGCTGGACCCGTGCGGGTCGCGCGAGGAGTTGGCGTGGACCAGGTCGACGCGTCCCGTGATCGCGGTGAGGCGCTCGACGATCGTCTCGAGGTCCTCGCCCGCGGCCCACGCGTGGCACGTGTCGAGGCACACGCCCACGTCGTACCCGCCGATGGCGTCCCACAGCTGCGCCCAGCGGTCGAGCGTGCGGGCGCACGCGTTCTCGCCGCCCGCGGTGTTCTCGACGAGCACCCGGACGGGGAACGTCGCGCGCTCGAAGGTCTTGCGCCAGTTCTCGATGCCGACCGCGACGTCGTCGCCGTCACCGACGTGCCCGCCGTGGACGACCAGGCCGCGCGCGCCCAGGTCGGCCGCGGCCGCGGCGTGCTGCGCGATCATGTTGCGGCTCGGGATGCGGATGCGGTTGTTGGTGGACGCGACGTTCACCAGGTACGGGGCGTGCGCGTAGATCCCCAGGTCCGCGGCGATCAGGTCGTCGGCGTCCGGCCGGCGCACGGGCTTCTTCCACCCCTGCGGGTCGGCCAGGAACACCTGCACGGCCTGGGCTCCCACGCGCTCGGCCTCGACCAGGGGCTCGGCACCGCGCACGTGCGCACCGATCAGCACCACGACGTCCTCCTCGTGCTCCTCGGGAGCGCGCGCTGGTCGCGCGCGCCGTTCACAGGGACGGACCCGTCTCCTCCAGCAGCCGCAGCGCGGCGCTCACGCGCGGGTTGCGCGCGGGCTCGGCGTCGATGCCGAGCGCCGCGTAGACCGCGTACACGTGGTTCTGGACGGACTTCTCGGTGATCTCCAGCCGGTCGGCGATGCCGGAGTTCGACAACCCCTGGGCGAGCAGCTGCAGCACCTCGTACTGCCGGCGCGTGAGGCGCGAGACGGCCGACCCCGCGCGCGGCGAGACGCGCTGCAGCAGCGTCGGGTCCAGCACGGTCTCGCCCGCGGCGGCGGCGCGCACGGCGTGCATGAGCGCCTTCTCGCTCGTCCCGCTGTTCTTCGACAGGTAGCACCAGCCGTGCGCGACGTCGCGCGGCAGGTCGAGCAGCAGGTCCATCGCGTCGTGCGCCGAGAGCAGCAGCACGCCCAGGTCCGGCTGCTCCCGCCGCAGCGTGACGCCCAGCGCGATGCCGTTGCCGTCGGGCAGGTCGATGTCGAGGACGACGACGTCGGCGACCCCCGGTGTCAGGACGGCTCGGGCCTCGGCGACGGTGCCGACGGCGGCCACCAGCTCGAGGTCCGGCACGTCGGCCAGGGTCCGTTCGAGCATGGAGCGGAAGAGTGGCTGGTCCTCGACGAGGGCGACGCGCAGGCGGCGGGACGTGGTGGGAGTCATCCCGGCCAGTATGGTCGCGCCGAGGGCGCTCCGCCCGGGACAGGCGCCGGTGTCCCGCCGCGCGGGACGCGGAGGACGGGGACATCGTGGTCGACCGAGACATGACACCGGCGGCCGTGCGCCACGACGACCTCGTGGCGGACCGCCTCACCCTGCTGCGCGGCACGGGGATCGTCGCGATCGGCTACGCGGTCGGCGCGTCCGTGCAGAGCGCCTGGATCTACTCGGAGCTCGTGCCCGAGTGGGGGCAGGTCGACCTCTGGCGCCGCCTGGTGGCCAACGGCGTCGGCGTGCTCGCTCTCGTCGTGGGGCTCGGGGTGCTCGGGGCCCACCGCGTGCAGGGCCCGGTCCTGCTCACCGTGCGGCTGCTCGCGGCGGCGCTCCTCATGGGCGTGCTGCGCGTCGCGGTGCAGGTCGGTCTGGGCGTGCACGCGGCGGACGACACGCGGTCGCTGCTCGCCGAGACGGTGACCGGCGCCTTCATCGCCTTCGTCTCGGCCGGCATCGGGGTGTGGGCCCTCGTCTCGCGTCGCCGCATGCGGGTCGCGACACGGGCCGCCGAGCGGCAGGCGGTCAGCGTCGAGCTCGCGCTGCAGGCGCTCGAGGTCGAGGAGATCCGCGTGCGACGGCAGGTCGCCGAGGGGCTGCACGGCACGGTCCAGCAGCGGCTGCTGCTCATCGACGCGCGCCTGGCGAAGGTCGAGGAGCAGGTCGACGACGCGGCGCCGGGCGTCGCGCAGGACATCGCCTGGGCGCGTGCCGAGCTCGCCGCGTCGCGTGAGCAGGACGTGCGCCAGATGAGCCGGCTGCTCTACCCCGAACGGCTGGAGATGGGCCTCGTGCCGGCCGTCCGGGCCCTGCTGGGTCGTCTGCCGACGTCGATCGCGACCCGGCTGGAGGTGGGCGAGGAGCTGCGGACCCTGGACGACCCGTCGCAGGTGGGCCTGACGGTCGCCGAGCGGCTCCTGGCGGTGCGCGTGGTGGAGGAGGCGGTGTCCAACGCGCTGAAGAACGGGCCCCCGGCGCTCGTCGAGGTCGGGCTCGACCTCGTGGGCGACGAGCTGCGGATCGTCGTGTCGAACGACGGGAACCCCTACGTGACGCCCGCTGCACCCGACCCCGCGTCCGGGACGGCACGTCTCGACCAGCGGCTGCAGCTCGTGGGGGGTGCGCTGCGTGTCGTGGGCCGCCACCCGACCGGCGCGCGGCTGGAGGCGTCGCTGCGCCTGGGGGCCGTGCCCGACGAGCCGTGACGGTCGCGCGGGTGGCCTCGTCCGGGGGTGAAGAAAGGGGACGACCCCGGCGCCGGTGGGGGAAAGCACCCAGAACCGGCGGGGGGCGCACGTCGACGCCCGCCATCCTGTCCGGACATCCGTCCAACAGGATCGAGCCGAACGATGTCCGCCCGCAGCTCACGCCACGCCCCGGCCCGCCCGGGCGGCGGCGCGGCGAACGCAGGGGGCACCGTGATGATGCTGGTCTACGGGACGCTCGCGGTGCTCGCGGCCTTCCTGTGGCCACCGAGCCTCGGCGGGTGCACGTCGCTCGACGTCGTGCCTCCGCCCGCGGCCGGGGCTGGGCTGGCCGCCGGTGACCTGATCGTCACGCGGTGCGACCGCCCGCAGGTGGGGGACCGGGTCGTCCACCGTGCGCACGGCGTCGCGTGGTCCGTCGGCCGCGTCGTGGACGTCCGGCCGGACGGGTGGAAGGTGGTGCGCGGCGCCGCCGCGGCCGAGCGCACCGTCGCGCACCCGGACGCGGTCCGCGTGCTCCCGCTGCGGATGCCCGCAGCGGTGGTCGCGCCGGCGGCGGGTGCCGCGCTGATCGGCGCCGGGGTGCTCGTGCTGGACGTCGGACGTCGCCGCCGTGCGAGGCGTCCGACGCCGGGCACGCCCTGACGATCCCGCCCGACGGGGGTTGTGCGCAGCGCAACGCCGCCGGGTGAAGGAGTCCGGCATTGCGCCGACGACGGTGCGAAAGGGCGCGACCTCGCCGGGCGGCGCCGAGCCGGCCGTGCGCATGATCGAGGGAGCGTCCTGGACAACCGTTCAGGACGACTGCCCGCTCCGTGCCCCGGGGTCGGGCGGTCGCAGCACGCCGCGATGCGACGCGAGGGCCGACACGGCCCGCCACCCACTCACCAGCACCGGTCCACCTCCGCGCCGGTGCCAGCAAGGAGCCACCATGAGCGAGTTCACCCCCACCCCCGCGCCCGAGCAGACCGAGAAGCGCCGTCGTGGCGGGGCGTTCCTGCGCTTCGGCCTGGCCGGCGTCGCGGTGCTGGGCATCGGAGCGGCCGCCACGAGCGCGGCGTGGACGGACGAGGCGTGGTTCGCGGGCAGCGCGAGCGCCGTGACGGTCGAGCTGCAGGGCAGCCTCGACGGCACGACGTGGATCGACGCCGACACGTCCGCGTCGGGCGTCGCCGTGCAGATCCCGGCGGCGACGTTCGCGGGCCTCAACCAGGGCGCGAACAAGACGTTCACGCTGCACCTGAGGAACAACGGCACCGTGCCGCTCACGCTCGGAGCCGCTGCCGTCGCCGTCGACAGCACCGCGACGACGAGCATCTTCGCCGGGGACGCGCCCGCCACCGCGACCGTCACGGCCCCCGCCGCGACCTCCCTCGCGGCGGGCGCGGTCACCACGGCCACGCTCACCGTCGCGACGCCGGCGACCTGGCCCGCGACCTACCAGGGCAGGACCGGCACCCTGACGGTCACCTTCACCGGTCAGTCCTGACGGTCCCCGTACCGGGTGGCGCCGTATCCCCCTGCGGCGTCACCCGCCCCTCCACGAGACGAGGCCCCGTGCGTGCCCTGCGAGCCGTCGCCGACGTGCTGGTCTGGTCCCTCGCGGCCCTGGGCGTCGTCAGCCTCGGCGTCTGGGGCGCCGACGCGGCCGGGCTCGTCAAGCCGCTCGTCGTGGTCTCCGGCTCCATGGAGCCGGGGATCATGACGGGCGACCTCCTGCTCGACACGCCCGTGCCGGTGGACGAGGTCGAGGTGGGCGACGTGCTGTCGCTGACGAACCCGGTCACCGGGACGCTCGTCACCCACCGCGTCGTCGACGTCGCCCGGCAGGACGACGGCATGTGGCACGTGTGGATGCAGGGCGACGCCAACGACGCGGCCGACGGCGGTGCGTACGTCGTCACCGGGGGCACCGTGCTCAGCCCCCGCTGGCAGGTCGCCGGCGCGGGCACCGCGCTCGTGCGGCTCACCACGCCGAGCACGGCCGTCCCGCTGCTGGTCGCGCTGGTGGCGCTGCTCGCACTCGGCCAGCTGCCGCGGTCCACCGCCGCGGCCCCCGCACGACGCACCCCGACCACCCCCACGAGCGCACAGGAGGACGCAGCATGCGACCCACCCGTCGCCTCGCCACGGTCGCGCTCGCCGCGCTGACGGTCGTGGGCGCGAGCCCGCCCGCCGCGGCCGCCGTCGACGTCGTCCCCGTGACGTTCGAGCTCCTCGAGCTCGCGCCGGGCGAGCACCGCTCCCGCGACCTGACCGTGCACGTGCGGGACGACGCGACGGTCACGGGGGTCGAGCTGCGCAGCGACGGAGCGCCGACGGTCGCGTGGGACGCACGCCTGTGCGACGCCGACGGCACCTGCCGGCCCGTGGACGACGCGCTCGTCGGCCGGGTGGTGGCCCCCGGCACGTGGACGCTCACCGTGACGGCCGTGGCCTCCCACGCGCTGCGGCCCGGCGACCGGTCCGACGTCGTCGGCCGGGTCGTGCTGCAGGGCGGCGACGTGACGACCGACGGTGACCCCGGGGCGGGAGCGGCGCCCGGCGGAACCAGCGGGACGGGCGGGCGCCTGGCCGGCCGGACGGGCCCGCTCGCCCTGACGGGGGCGGCCGTGCCCGCGTCGCTCGCGCTGGCGCTCACCGCCACGGCGACCGGTGCCTGGCTCGTCGTGCTGGCCCGCCGACGGCGCGACGACGGCACCGCGGAAGGAGCGCACGCATGACGCGCCGCACCGGACCGGCCCTGCTTCCCGCCGTCGCCGCGGTCGCCCTCACCGCGGTCCTCGCCCTGGGGGCGTCCGCGCCCCGCACCACGGCCGCCTGGACCGACCCGGCGCACGCGCGGGCGACCGTGTCCGCGGGGACCTGGGGGCCGGTGGTCGGGTGCACGGTGCACCGGGCGTCCGACGACGCGCTCGTCGCGGGCGCGACCTGCGCCGTGGTCGGGACGCCGGTGCCGACCTTCTGGGACGACCACAACGGGAACGTCAACGTCGGGATCACGATCGCCCCGGGGGCGACGAACATCCAGACGGTGTACGCGCGGGCGACGTTCGTCCTCGCCGACCCGAGGCCCGGCTTCAGCTGGGCGGGCGTCGTGGTGACCGGCACGCCGGGCACGATGGTGTCCTCGTCCTGCACCCAGATGCCGACGCTCACGCTGCGCGTCTCCGGGCTCAGCGGCAGCCACCAGAGCGTCTACCTGCCGCTCGCGCGCACCGGCTGCGCGCGCTGACACCTCACTCCACGGGCGTCGGCACGGGCCGCTTCGGGGTCAGCAGGTCCCCCGACGAGCGCCGCCGGAGCCGTCGCGTCGCCCACGGGTACGCGTGCTCCCGCAGCCACCGGGCGTCGGCGCGCGCGCGCTCGAGGCGCGGCACGGGCGGCAGCGGCGCGAGGGGGTCGTCCCAGTCGGCGCGGTCGGGCGCCTGGCCGAGCGCCACCAGCGCCCCCTGCGCGACGCGCGTGTGCCCCTCGGTCGTCAGGTGGATGCGGTCGTCCGACCACATGCGCCAGTCGAGCAGGCTGCGCATGCCCCAGGGGTCCAGCACGTACGCGCCGTGGCGGCGCGCGATCGACCAGATGTGCGCGTTGTAGATGCCCACACGCGCGCGGGTCGTGCGCACCAGCGGGCTCTCCCGCACGTCGAACCCGGTGCCGAGCAGCACGTCGACGCCGCGCGCCCGCACGCCCGCGACGACGCGCTCGAGGTCCGCCGCGACGCGGTCGACGTCGACCGACGGGCGCAGGATGTCGTTGCCGCCGCCGATCATGCTCACGAGGTCGGCGTCGAGCGCGAGGGCGGCGGGCACCTGCTCGTGGAGGATCGGGCGCATGAGGCGGCCGCGGACCGCGAGGTTCGCGTACTCCAGCGGCTCCAGGCCCGCCGCGGTGCGGCGGCGCGACAGGTGCGAGGCCAGCTGGTCCGCCCAGCCGCGCAGCGGCGCGTCCTGACCGTCCGGCGCGTCCCACAGGCCCTCGGAGAAGGAGTCGCCGCAGGCGACGTAGCGGGTCCAGCGCGGTGCGTCGCCGGGCAGAGGGTCGTCATGGGTGCCGGCGGTGGTCGGGCGGGACCCGTCGTGCGACGTCATCCCCCCATCATGCGACGGATCGGGACGTGACGGACCCGATCGGGTGACGCAACCGCACCACCGACCGTCAGGGCAGGCGCCAGTCGACCGGGTCGCCGCCCTGCTCGCGCAGCAGCGCGTCCACGCGGGAGAACGGGCGCGAGCCGAAGAACCCGCGCGACGCCGACAGCGGGCTCGGGTGCGGGCTCGCGACGACCGGCACGTCGCCCAGCGCGGGGCGCAGCGACTGGGCGTCCCGCCCCCACAGGACCGCGACGAGGGGTCCGCCGCGCTCGACGAGCGCCGCGATGGCCCGGTCCGTGACCTGCTCCCAGCCCTTGCCGCGGTGCGACGCGGGGGCACCCGGACGCACGGTGAGCACGCGGTTGAGCAGCATGACGCCCTGCTCGGCCCACGGTGTCAGGTCGCCGCACGTGGGGCGCGGCACGCCGATGTCGTCGACCAGCTCGCGGAAGATGTTGTCCAGCGACCGCGGCACCGGGCGCACGTCCGGCTGGACCGAGAACGACAGCCCCATGGGGTGCCCTGGCGTGGGGTAGGGGTCCTGGCCGACGACGAGCACGCGCACGTCGGCGAGCGGCCGGTGGAACGCACGCAGGATCGCGTCCGCCGCGGGCAGGTACGGGCGGCCGGCGGCGACCTCGTCGCGCAGGAACTGCCCGGCGGCGCGCAGCGCGGGCTCGACGGGGGCGAGCGCGCGGGCCCAGTCCGGCGCGACCAGGTCCTGCAGGGCGGCGTTCACGTCGCGGAGGCTACCCGGGCGGCGGGCGTCGCGCACCGCTCCCCACGGGCCCCGCGGAGGTGGTCCGGCCGGTGCTCGCGTCATCCGCGCGCGCGAATGACACCCGTGTGGTTCGCCGCGTACGATGCCGGGCGGAGCACCCGCGCGCGAGGAGGAGAGCCATGGACGGCACAGCCGGCACGGCGACCCAGGTGGGCGCGGACGACCTGCGCGCGGACGAGCGTGGCGCCGACGGCCTGAGCGAGCGCGACAGGCAGGTCCTGGCGTTCGAGCGGCAGTGGTGGAAGTACGCGGGTGCCAAGGAGCAGGCCGTCCGCGAGCTGTTCGACATGTCCGCCACGCGGTACTACCAGCTCCTCAACGCCCTCATCGACGACCCGGCCGCGCTCGCGCACGACCCGATGCTCGTCAAGCGGCTGCGCCGCATGCGCTCCTCGCGTCAGCGGGCCCGCACGGCACGCCGTCTCGGCACCGACGCCTGAGCGCCGCGTGCCCGCTTCGCACCGCTCCCTCCTGGATCGCCGCAGGTCCGACGGCGGGGCGGGCCCTGAGCGTCCCGCCGAGCAGTTAGCCTGTCGGCCGTGAGCAAGGCCGACTACCCCTACCCCGAGGACGAGTTCGACGCGATCTCGCCCGACGCGCCGACCGGTGTCCACCGTGCGCCCCGGTCCGCGTGGAGCCGGTGGTGGCCCTTCGTCGTCGTCCTCGTGGTCGTGCCCGCGCTCGCCTACGGCGCCGTGGCCTACCTGTCCCGCACGGGCGACCTGCCGGTCGTGGGCGGCCCGACGCAGGGCCAGGACGCGCCGGCCGAGCCCGACGACGAGATGGTCGACGAGGACGCCGGCGAGGAGGACCCCGCCGTGGGCGAGGGTGAGGCGACCCCGGACGCCGAGCCGACGACACCGGCAGCCGCACCCGTGCTCACCACCCCGGTGGCCGTCCTCAACGGCGCGCGCGTGGGCGGTCTCGCCGGGCGCGTGGCGGACGAGCTGGAGGCTGCGGGCTTCACCGCCGTCACGCCCGACAACGCGACGGGCACCCTCCCGGCACAGTCGGTCGTCTACATGGCGTCCGAGGACCTGCGCCCGACGGCCGAGCTGGTGGCCACCACGGTGGGCGTCCCCACCGTCGAGGTGAACCCCGCGCAGGCCGGCAGCGGCATCAAGGTGCTGCTCGTCACCGACCCCGACGCCTGAGGCCGACCTCCGCCCCCCGGCGGAGCGGTCGCGGACCGGCTGGTCCACCCTGGTCGCGCGACCCCGGCCGCCACTAGGCTCCACGCACCGGGGCGACGGTGAGCGGCCCGGTCCACCGCACCTCGAGGAGCGCCGGATGGCCCAGGGCACGGTCAAGTGGTTCAACGCGGAGAAGGGCTTCGGGTTCATCACCCCCGAGGGGGGCAGCCAGGACCTCTTCGTGCACTTCAGCGCGATCCAGGCGGACGGCTACCGCACGCTCGAGGAGGGCCAGGCCGTCGAGTTCGAGGTCGGCCAGGGCACCAAGGGGCCGCAGGCCGAGCAGGTCCGCCCCGTCTGACGTACCGGCCGCCCGTCGCGTCACCCGCCCGTCGCGTCACCGACGCGA
>NZ_JACSQV010000002.1:11926-196788 GCF_014836445.1 Cellulomonas avistercoris | reverse complement strand
GGGGGGGGGCCCGGCCGGGGCGATGCCTGCGGCTCAGGTCCCGCGGGTGCCCAGCGCGTCGATCGCGAGGAGCACGCACGCCGCGCTCCAGCCCAGCGGTGCCACCGCGGCCGGCGCGCCGTCCGCCAGCAGCTTCTCCGGGATCGCGCCGGACGACGTGCGGTTCCGGTCGACCACGCCCAGCCAGTGCTCGGCGCGGTCCACCTGCCCCTGCTCCGCGGCCACCCAGGCGTACAGCGTCGTCTGCGGCGTCCACGACACGCCGTCGCGCCGCCAGCCGCCCCCGGGGGCCAGGCCGTCGGCCGGTCGCAGCATCGACGGCACGGACGCCTGCCACGCGGCGTGCGCGCCGGGCGGCGGCGAGGTCCAGAACGGGGCCAGGACGAAGGCGCTCGCGGCGTCGGGCACCGTCCGGGTCGCGTAACGGCCGTACCCCTGCGGCGCGAACGCGTCGACGACGGCCCGGCGCGCCGCACCGGCCCCCGCGGCCGCCGCGGCCGCCGGACCGGGACGCCCGGCGGTCTCCAGCACGACCGCGGCCTGCTCCAGGCCCGCGACGAGCGGTGCGGCGGTCCCCAGGGTCACCTCGCGCTCGGCGACCTCCCAGTAGTCGGGCGACGCCGGCGGCAGCCCTCCCGACACCAGGGCCAGGGCGCGCACGGCCGACCGCTCGACGAGCGGCGCGAGCCGTTGCGCGACGGCCGCGCGGTCGCCGTCGTCGACCTCGGCCAGGACGAGGCCCGCCGCCCACATCGCCCAGCCCGTGCCGTCCGTCTGCACACCGCGGTCGTCCGGCGGGCCCGACCCGTCCGTGAGGTAGCGCGCCTGGAACGACCCGTCGGGGGCCTGGACGAGGGCGAGGAAGTCGAGCACCGCGAGGGCGTCCTCGACGTGACCGGTGCGGGCCAGCGCCACGGCGACGAACGCCGAGTCGCGGGGCCACACGTAGCGCCACATCGACGACCAGCCGGCGACGACGACCCCGTCCGCGACGGTCAGCGAGTGCAGGTCGAGCAGGGCGGCGCGCGCGAGGGCCTCGTGCGGCCCGCCTGCGCCCGGGACCTGCCCGGCGGCGAGCCACTCCTCCTGCTCGGCGGCCGCGGCGGCCGCCGCGCGGGGGCCCACGACGACCGTCGTGGTGGGCGTCGCTCCGACCGCGGAGGCCAGCACGGCAGCCGCCGGGTCCGCGACGCGCGTGCCCGGCAGGTAGACGGCGAGGGCGTCGGACGGGACGCCGGCGCGGACCCCGTCCGGCAGCACCGACACGGCCTGCTGGTACAGGGGGATGTGCGCGTGGGCGGCGGTGTCGACGGCGCCCACGCCCGTGCCGACCCGTCCGGCCGCCCCGGCACCGGCGGCCACGGCCGCCGGCGTCTCCTCGGCCGTCGCGCCGAGGGGCGCGGCGGTGCCCGCGGCGGCGAGCAGCGCGGCGGCTCCCAGCACGACGACCGCGCGGGCGCGGGTGCGCCGGGCGCGGCTCACGACGACGGCGTCGGACACACGGAGCACCTTAGGGCTTCGCGCACGGCGGACGTCAGGACACGTCCGCTGCTTGCACTCGAGGGGGTCGAGTGCTAACCATTGACTTAGCACTCTCCGGTGGAGAGTGACAGAACACCCGGCCGTCAGGTGAGGGTCGTCGCGAGCGGGACGTGAGCGCGCGCGGCGGTCCGTCCGTCGCGGGCACCGACCGGCCACCCACGAACTGGAAGAAGGATCACAGCCCCATGGCCAAGATCATCGCCTTCGACGAGGAGGCCCGACGGAGCATGGAGCGTGGGCTCAACGTCCTCGCCGACACCGTCAAGGTCACCCTCGGCCCGAAGGGCCGCAACGTCGTGCTCGACAAGAAGTGGGGCGCGCCGACGATCACCAACGACGGCGTCTCCATCGCCAAGGAGATCGACCTCGAGGAGCCCTTCGAGCGCATCGGCGCCGAGCTCGTCAAGGAGGTCGCCAAGAAGACGGACGACGTCGCCGGTGACGGCACGACGACCGCCACGGTCCTGGCCCAGGCGCTCGTGCGCGAGGGTCTGCGCAACGTCGCCGCCGGCGCCAACCCGATCGCCCTGAAGAAGGGCATCGAGAAGGCCGTCGAGGCTGTCACGACGCAGCTCCTGGCCCAGGCCAAGGAGATCGAGACCAAGGAGGAGATCGCCGCCACGGCCGCCATCTCCGCCGGTGACCCCGCGATCGGCGAGCTCATCGCCGAGGCCCTCGACAAGGTGGGCAAGGAGGGCGTCATCACCGTCGAGGAGTCGAGCGCCCTGGGCCTCGAGCTCGAGCTCACCGAGGGCATGCGCTTCGACAAGGGCTTCCTGTCGGCGTACTTCGTGACGGACCCCGAGCGTCAGGAGGCCGTCCTGGAGGACGCGTACGTCCTGCTCGTCGAGTCCAAGGTCTCGAACGTCAAGGACCTGCTGCCGCTGCTGGAGAAGGTCATCCAGGCCGGCAAGCCGCTGCTCATCGTGGCCGAGGACGTCGAGTCCGAGGCGCTGGCGACGCTCGTCGTCAACCGCATCCGCGGCATCTTCAAGTCCATCGCCGTCAAGGCGCCGGGCTTCGGCGACCGCCGCAAGGCGATGCTGCAGGACATGGCCGTCCTCACCGGTGGCCAGGTCGTCTCCGAGACCGTCGGTCTGAAGCTGGACCAGGTCGGCCTCGAGGTCCTCGGCACGGCGCGCAAGGTCGTCGTCACCAAGGACGAGACCACCATCGTCGAGGGTGGCGGCGAGGCCGGGCAGATCGCCGGTCGCGTCAACCAGATCCGCGCCGAGATCGAGAACTCGGACTCGGACTACGACCGCGAGAAGCTCCAGGAGCGCCTCGCGAAGCTCGCCGGCGGCGTCGCCGTCATCAAGGCGGGCGCGGCCACCGAGGTCGAGCTCAAGGAGCGCAAGCACCGCATCGAGGACGCCGTGCGCAACGCCAAGGCGGCCGTCGAGGAGGGCATCGTCGCCGGTGGCGGCGTGGCGCTCATCCAGGCCGGCAAGGTCGCGTTCGAGAAGCTCGAGCTCGAGGGTGACGAGGCGACCGGTGCCAACATCGTGAAGTACGCGATCGAGGCCCCGCTCAAGCAGATCGCCATCAACGCCGGCCTCGAGGGCGGCGTCGTGGCGGAGAAGGTCCGCAACCTCCCGGCCGGGCACGGCCTCAACGCCGCGACCGGCGTGTACGAGGACCTGCTGGCCGCGGGCGTCAACGACCCGGTCAAGGTCACGCGCTCGGCGCTGCAGAACGCCGCGTCCATCGCGGCGCTGTTCCTCACCACGGAGGCCGTCGTGGCCGACAAGCCGGAGAAGTCGGCCCCGGCCGGCGGCGGCGGTGGCGAGGACTTCGGCGGCGGTTTCTGACCCGCTGAGCACCACCTGAACGGTCCGACGGCCGGTCGCCCCCAGGGGCGGCCGGCCCTCGGCGTGCCCGCAGGTGCGGGGGTGCCGCACGTGCCGGGACGGTTCAGCGCGGGGCGTCCGGCGAGGGCGGCGCCGCGGGGGGCGCCCACGGCGAGGGTGCGTCGCCGGACGGCGCGCCGGGGCCGTCGGGCGCCGTGCCGTAGCCCGGGTCGCCGTACGTGGGGGCGGACGGGGCGCCGTAGGCGGGGGCGGACGGGGCGCCGTACGCCGGTGCACCGTAGGCGGGCGCGCCGTAGCCGGCACCGCCGTAGGTGCCGATGGGGTAGCCCGCGGGGCCGTCCACGTACGGCGCCACGCCGAGTGCCGCGAGCCGCGACTCGGCCTCGCGCAGCCGACGCTCGACCGGCCACTCGGTGAACGCGAACATGATGACGAACACGAGGTTGGCGAGCGGCACGAGCATGAGGAGCCCGTGCCACAGGGTCCACCCGGCCTTGCGTGCGACGCGCATGTAGAGGTAGACGCCGAAGGCGATCACGGCGACGTACAGGACGACCATCACGGCGACGGCGATGATGCCGCCGACGCCTGGTCCGGCGTCGTAGCCGGACGTGGAGCTGCTGATCACGGTGCGTGTTCCTCGCTTCGCTGGGGCGGCTGGCGCGCCAGGCTACCGCCGGCGAGGTCCGTCAGCGGGGCGTCTGGCGGTACGACGCGAGGAAGTTGCCCATGCGCTCGACGGCTTCGCCGAGCACGCGCGCCTCGGGGAGCGTGACGATCCGCAGGTGGTCGGGCGTCGGCCAGTTGAAGCCGGTGCCCTGCACGAGCAGGATCTGCTCGCTGACGAGCAGGTCGTACACGAGCTGCGCGTCGTCGACGATGCCGAAGTGCTCGGGGTCGAGCCGCGGGAACAGGTACAGCGCGCCGTCGGGCTTGACGCACGAGACGCCGGGGATCGAGTTGAGGCCCTCCCAGGCGACCTGCCGCTGCTCGTGCAGTCGTCCGCCGGGGGCGACGAGGCCGTTGATCGACTGCACGCCGCCGAGCGCCGCCTGGATCGCGTGCTGCGCGGGGACGTTCGGGCACAGCCGGGTCGACGCGAGCAGCGTCATGCCCTCGAGGAAGCCCTTGGCGTGCCCCTGCGGGCCGGTCACGACGACCCACCCGGACCGGTAGCCGGCGACGCGGTACGTCTTGGACAGGCCGTTGAACGTCAGGCACAGCAGGTCCGGCGCGACGCTCGCGAGCGGGATGTGCTGCGCGCCGTCGTAGAGGATGCGGTCGTAGATCTCGTCGGCCAGGAGCAGCAGGCTGTGCTCGCGCGCGATGTCCGCGATCTGCTCGAGCACCTCGCGGCGGTACACCGCGCCCGTCGGGTTGTTGGGGTTGATGACGACGATCGCCTTGGTACGCGGCGTGATCTGCTCGCGGATGTGCTCGATGTCCGGCTCCCAGCCGCTCGCCTCGTCGCACCGGTAGTGCACGGGCTTGCCGTCGGACAGGCTCGTCATCGCCGTCCACAGCGGGTAGTCGGGGGACGGGATGAGCACCTCGTCGCCCTCGTCGAGCAGCGCCTGCAGCGTCATCGTGATGAGCTCGGAGACGCCGTTGCCCAGGTAGACGTCGTCGACGTCGAACGTCGGGAAGCCCTCGACGGTCTCGTACCGGGTGACGATGGCGCGGCGCGCGGACAGGATGCCGCGCGACTCGGTGTACCCGTGCGCGTGCGGGACCGCGGCGATGACGTCGGCCACGATCTGGTGCGGCGCGTCGAACCCGAACGCCGCCGGGTTGCCGGTGTTGAGCTTGAGGACCCGCCGGCCCTCGGCCTCCATGCGTGCGGCCTCGTCCAGTGCCTTGCCCCGGATCTCGTACAGGACGTGCTTGAGCTTGGCGGACTGGTCGAGGGGGCGCAGCAGCATGTCCCGCAGGGTATCCCCGTGGCCTGGGCGGGCGCTGCGGCCACCTGGCGGGAGGTGGCCTGGTCCTGGTCCCTCCCGACCCGCGCGGGGGCTAGGGCGCGGAGCTCGCCAGGGCGTGGGCCGACGCGACGGACGCCGGCACGAGCCTGCCGAGGTCCCCGTCGTGGACGCGTGCCGCCGGGCCGCGCAGCATCGTGCCCTCGTGCTCGAGCTGCATCGCCTCGGGGTGGTCGAGGCGGGCCCCCAGGACGAGCAGGGTGTCCAGGCGCCGCTCGGCCGGCGCCCCGGCCAGGAGCGGTGCCGGTTCGGCGACGAACGTCTCGGCGAGCAGCGGCCGGTCGTCCAGGCGTGCGCGGACCGTCGAGCGGATGCGCCCGCCCGCCGCACCCGCGCGGCCCAGCACCAGCGTCTCGCGCAGCACGGCGCGCGCACCGGGGGCGAGGTCGACGTGCGTCAGCCGCAGCACGTCCGCACCGTCGGCGACGACGATCGGCAGGCTCGGCCACACCAGCACAGCGTCACGCCCGAGCCGCACGTCGAGCAGCCACTGCGTGCGCGTGCGCCGCACGTCGTGCGTCCCGGAGCCGGTGACCTCGACGATCTCCAGCCCACGGCCCGCCGGCACCTCGACCTCGATGCGTCCGTTGCGGCCCGCGCAACCTGCGGAGACGAGAGCGACGCGCACCCGGCCGCGCTCGTCGGGCAGGCGGCAGGCCTCGAGGGCCTCGCCCTCGACCTCCAGGTCGCCGTCGACGGTCACCGCGACGCGCGTGGTCGTCGTGCCTGTCGTGTGCTGCTCTGTCGTCGCCTGCAGGACGTCCACCCCCGTGTGCGTGTGCCGGCCGACCTCCACGTGGGTGGGCACAGGTACGGCGCCATCCTCACCGAGGAGCGGCGACGGCGCCATCCGAGCGTGCCGCCGCGCCCTCGGCCGGGCGGGCGGTGGCTGCCGCCGCGCGGCGCGCGTGCGCCACCGCCGCGGCCAGGTCGCCCGTGTGGGCGTCCGAGCCGAACGTGCGGACCAGCGTGCCGGGCCCGTCGAGCTGCAGGACGTCGCCACCGGCCGGCGGGTCGGCGTCGTACCGGGCACCCAGGAGCGTGACGGTGTCGAGGCAGCGGGCGCCGCCCAGCAGGGCGGGGTCGGCGCGCGCGGCCGGGTCGACCGCGAGCGTCTCGACGAGGAGTGGCCGCCCGGCCAGCTGCGCGCGCGTCGTCGTGGTCAGGTGCCCGCCGGTCTCACCCGTGCGGCCCAGCACGAACGTCTCGCGGAGCACCGCGCGCGCCCCCTCGTCGAGCGTGAGCGAGGTCGTGCGCCGCACGTCGGCCCCGGTGGCGACGACGAACGGCAGCGCGTCCCAGACCAGCAGCGCACCGGCGCCGAGGTGCACGTCGAGCGTCCACGTCGCCGCGCCGCCCTGCATGTCGTAGGCCACGGTCCCGCCGACCTCGACGACCTCGAGCGCCAGGCCCTCGTCGACCTCGACCGTGATCCGCACGTCGTCGCCCGCGAGCAGCAGGGCCTGCGTCGCGACGAGCGCGACCCGGACCGTCCCGTCCTCGTCCGGCAGTCTCCGGCCCGACAGCAGACCACCGACGAGGTCCACACGCGGGCGGCCGGCGGCTGTGCGCGCGACCGACACGCGCGTCGCGTCCGCCGGTGTGCTCCTGGTCGTGCCCGCGGTCGTCCCCCCGGACGGGCCTCCGGACGTGCCTCCGGTCGCGCTCACACCGCGGGGCGCTCGTGCGCGAGCGCGTGGGGGTGGCGCTCGTGCGGGTGCGCGTGCGTGCCGGACACGCGCTCGTGCGGGTGCTCCGGGTCGTCGTCCACCACCGGCTCGTGGCTGTGGACGGTGACGTGGCCGTCCTCGTCGGCGTGGCTGTGGGGCGCCATGGGGCCCGGGTCGACGGGGGTGTGGCCCCCCGCACGGACGAGCGTCGTCATGCGTCGCACCCAGTCGGTGAGCGCGTCGACCGACGCCCGGTCGTGCCGCGACAGCCCGATCACGGGCCCACCGTCGCGCGCGTCCGACGCGTCGGCCAGCATGCGCCGGACGTCGACGTCCACGTAGGGCGCGAGGTCCGTCTTGTTGACGACCAGCAGGTCGGCGCGTGCGATGCCCGGGCCGCCCTTGCGCGCGACGTCGCCGCCGCCCGCGACGTCGAGGACGAAGATCTGCGCGTCGACCAGCGCGGGGGAGAACGTGGCGGTGAGGTTGTCCCCGCCGGACTCGACGAGCACGAGGTCGAGCGGGCCGTGGTCGCGCTCGAGGTCCTCGACCGCGATGAGGTTGGGGGTGACGTCGTCGCGGATCGCGGTGTGCGGGCACGCCCCGGTCTCGACGGCACGGATGCGGTCGATCTCCAGCACGCCCGCCGCCCGCAGGATCTGCGCGTCCTCGTCGGTGTAGATGTCGTTGGTGACGACGCCCATCTCGATCTCGTCGGCGAGCTCGCGGCACAGCAGCGCGATGAGTGACGTCTTGCCCGTGCCGACGGGGCCCGCGACACCGAGCCGGAAGGCCCGTGCGGGGACGGTGGTCTCAGCCATGGAACAGCCTCCGGGTGGTGCGGGCGTGGGTCTGCGCCCACGCGTCGGTCATCGGTGCCCCGGCCGACGGGATGTCGTCCGGGTCGGTCAGGTGGGCGACGTCGGCCGCCATGGCCGCCACGGCCGGGTGCAGGTCGAGCACCCAGCGCGTCGTCGTCGCGGGGTCCAGGGGCGTGAGCTTGAGCGCGGCGGACGCGATGGTCTGCACGTCGTCGTAGCCGACGAGCAGCGCGACCTGGAGCGCGTCGAGCCCCGTGACCGCGCCGATCGCACCCGCGACGAGCGGCCGTGGCGGCGCCGAGCCGGCCGGGAACGCGCCGTCGAGGTCGTCGGGCCACAGGGCCAGCGCGAGCCGCAGGTAGCCGCGGCCCAGGCGCCGGGCGGCGTCGCGGACCGCGGGGCTGGGCGTGCGGGCCGCCCACGCGTGCTCGACGGGCGCGAGGTCGCGCCGGTCCAGCCACAGGTGGCGCGCGACGACGGCCGCACCGGCCTCGGTCGCCGTCACCGTCCGCAGCCGCGTCGCCGCGAGCGCCGGCACCCGCGCGACGTCCTCGCCCCCCCGCCCACCCCCACCCCTCGGAGCGGTCGAGGCACCCGTCGCGGGTGGAGTTCGGGTCGCCGGGTGTCCCGTACCCCGCCCGCCGGTGAGCGGGGGGGCAGGGGTGAGGAGGCCGGCCTGGACCGCCGGCTCCAGGCCGGCCGAGTGGGCGTGCGCCCCCGTGGGCAGGCGTGCGTCGGCGAGCATGGCGAGCACGAGCAGCGCGCTCGCCCCGTCGCTCCGGCGCCCGCCGACGACGTCCGTCATCTCCACCTCCGTCACGTGATCGGCCGTGAGAGCGAGGGATCCGGGCCTCGGATGCCCGCGGATCCCGCTCTCGCGGGGGCTAGAACAGCGAGTACAGCTGCGCGAGCGGCAGGACGTCGGCCGGTGCGGGCTCGACCACGTCGCCGTCGATGCGGATGGTGAACGTCTCCGGGTCGACCTCGATGCGCGGCAGGACGTCGTTGTTGACCATCTGCGCCTTGCCGACGTCGCGCGTGGGCCGCACGGCCTCGAGGCGGCGCCGCAGACCGAGACGGTCGGCCAGGCCGTCGTCGAGCGCGGCCGGCGCGACGAACGACACGGACACATCGGCGCCCGTCGCGTCCGCGAAGGACGGCCGCATGAGGACCGGCTGCGGCGTCGGGATCGAGGCGTTCGGGTCGCCCAGCGCGGCCCACGCGATCGCACCGCCCTTGACGACGACGTCCGGCCGGACGCCGAAGAACCGCGCGTCCCACAGCACGAGGTCCGCGAGCTTGCCCACCTCGACCGAGCCGACGACGTGGTCGATGCCGTGCGCGACGGCCGGGTTGATCGTGTACTTCGCGACGTACCGCCGGGCGCGCTCGTTGTCGGCGGGCTGCCCCGACGACAGCGGGCCACGCCGGTGCTTCATGACGTGCGCGACCTGCCACGTGCGCGTGATGACCTCGCCGATGCGGCCCATCGCCTGCGCGTCGGACGACGTGATGGACAGCGCCCCCATGTCGTGCAGGACGTCCTCGGCGGCGATCGTCGTGGCGCGGATGCGGGACTCGGCGAACGCGAGGTCCTCCGGGACGGCCGGGTTGAGGTGGTGGCAGACCATGAGCATGTCGAGGTGCTCGGCCACGGTGTTGACGGTGTGGGGGAGCGTCGGGTTGGTCGAGCCGGGGATGACGTGCGGCAGCGACGCGACCGTGAGGATGTCGGGCGCGTGGCCGCCACCGGCGCCCTCGGCGTGGAACGCGTGGATCGAGCGGCCCGCGATGGCGCCGACCGTCGACTCGACGAACCCCGCCTCGTTGAGCGAGTCGGAGTGCAGCGCGACCTGCAGGCCCCAGTCGTCGGCGGCACGCAGCGCGGCGTCGATCGCGGCGGGTGTGGAGCCCCAGTCCTCGTGCACCTTGTACCCGCCGGCGCCCGCCAGGGCCTGCTCGGCCAGCCCCTCGGCGCTGACGGTGTTGCCCTTGCCGAGCAGCAGCAGGTTGACCGGTGCGGTGTCGAGGGCGC
The DNA here is from genome assembly GCF_014836445.1 of Cellulomonas avistercoris. Taxonomy (GTDB): domain Bacteria; phylum Actinomycetota; class Actinomycetes; order Actinomycetales; family Cellulomonadaceae; genus Cellulomonas; species Cellulomonas avistercoris. Next base: position 186,930 of record NZ_JACSQV010000002.1, on the reverse strand, counting down.
GGTGCAGCGCACGCAGGTGCCACGCGCCGGGCGTCACGGTGGTCGCCTTGGACCCCTCCGACGGCCCGGTCCCGCCGCCCGCGAGCGTCGTCAGGCCCGTCGCGAGCGCCTCGTGGACCTGCGAGGGGGACAGGAAGTGCACGTGCACGTCGATGCCGCCCGCGGTGAGGATGCGTCCCTCGCCGCTGATGACGTCGGTCGACGGCCCGATGCGCAGGTCCGGGTGCACGCCGTCCGCCACGTCGGGGTTGCCGGCGCGGCCCAGGGCCACGATGCGCCCGTCGCGGATGCCGACGTCGGCCTTGACGACACCCCACCAGTCGAGGACCAGCGCGTTGGTGATCACCGTGTCGGGGGCGCCCTCGGCGCGGGTCGTCGACCCCTGCGCCATCGACTCGCGGATCGACTTGCCGCCGCCGAACACGGCCTCCTCGCCGCCGACCGTGAGGTCGCGCTCGACCTCGATCCACAGGTCGGTGTCACCGAGGCGCACCTGGTCGCCCGTCGTCGGGCCGTAGAGCGCGGCGTACCGCGCGCGGGAGATCTCGACCACTAGAGCGCACCCCCGTCGGACTTGCCGCGCTGGAGGCCGGGCACGCGGCGTGCGCCCCGGATCGCGACGGCGTCGACCGAGCGCGACGCCCCGGGCTCGAAGCGCTGCGACGTGCCGGACGGGACGTCGAGCCGGTACCCGTGGGCCGCGGCGCGGTCGAACGCGAGCGCCGCGTTGGCGTCGGGCAGGTGGAGGTGGGACCCGATCTGCACGGGGCGGTCCCCGGTGTTCTCGACGACGAGCGTGAGGCGCTCGTCGGCGGTGCGGTCGCCGTTGAGCACGACGGTGCCCTCGCGCGTACGCACCGCGCCGGGGCCGTCGGCGGACGTGCCTGCCATGGGTCTTCCTCCGGGGGTCGGTCGGGTGAGGCAGAGGGATCCGGGCGACGCGTGCCCGGATCCCGCGATCTCGTGGGTCAGGCGATGGGGTCGTGCAGCGTGACGAGCTTGCGGCCGTCCGGGAACGTCGCCTCGACCTGCACGTCGTGCAGCATCTCGGCGACGCCCTCCATCACCTGGTCGCGGCGCAGCACCGAGCGGCCGTCGGTCATGAGCTGCGCGACACCCACGCCGTCGCGCGCACGCTCGAGCACCCAGGTGCTCAGCAGCGCGACGGCCTCGGGGTGGTTGAGCCGCACGCCACGGGCCAGCCGGTCGCGCGCGACCATGCCGGCGACGGCCAGCAGGAGCTTCTCGGTGTCGGCGGGTGTGAGCCTCATGACGGGCACCCTAGGTCCCCGCGCGACGCGGTATCCGCAGAGGTATACCGCCGAAACGGAATGTTTACACCGGGTGCCGGGGGCACACCGCGTCGAGGGACCTCGGTCCCGGCGGATCCGGCACGGGTGTTGCGTGCGTCACGCACCTCGGACATACTCGTTGGCAGATGGGATCCCAAAACCCAACCTCGGAGTCAATGGTGAATCTGAAGCGTCGGTGCGTCCGTCTGTCCTGCCTCGCCGCGGTCGCGGCCCTCGTCGTCGCTGCCTGCGCCCCCGCGCAGGACATGACGGTGGCGCCCGCGGACGCGGCACCCCCGGACGAGCCGGAGGGGAAGGTGACCTTCCTGTCGGCCGAGAACCTGTCCGGCGACTGGGACCCGTTCGACCACACGATCCTCGCCCAGGACCGGCTGCAGCGGGCCGCGTACGAGACGCTGGTCCGCGTCGACGAGGACGGTGCCTTCCAGCCCGGCCTCGCGCTGACGTGGGAGAACGTGGCTCCGACGACCTGGCGCCTCGGGCTGCGCGAGGGTGTCACGTTCCACGACGGGTCCCCGATGACCGCCGAGGACGTCAAGGCGTCGATCGAGTACGTCTCCAGCCCCGAGGTCGCCTGGTCCCTCGCCTTCCCGCGCCCCTTCACCGCCGAGGTCGTCGACGAGCACACGGTCGACATCCACACCGGCGAGCCGTTCGCCCCGATGCCCGGGCTGCTCGCCACGGGCGCCGCCGGCGTCGTCGCGCCGTCCGAGCTCATCGAGGCCGGCACGCTCGACGAGAAGTTCGTCGGCACGGGCCCGTACCGCTGGGTGTCGTACGAGAGCGAGGCGAAGGGCGTCCACCTCACCGTCAACGAGGACTACTGGGGCGAGACCCCCAAGATCAAGGACTACGTCTTCCGGTACGTGGGGGACAGCCAGACCCGGCTCGCCGCCCTGCGCTCGGGGCAGGCGGACATCATCGACCGCGTCGAGCCGCACCAGGTCGCGGACGTCGAGAGCGACCCCCGCCTGGCGATCACGCGGACGCCGACGGTCGAGTCGAAGTGGCTCGCGTTCCGTGCCGCGAAGGCACCGATGGACGACCCGCTGCTGCGGCAGGCCATCGCGCACGCGATCAACGTCCCCCAGATCGTCGACGTCGTGCTGCAGGGCAGCGGGACCGTCAACACCTCGTACTTCTCACCCAGCCACGAGCTCCACAGCGACTCGCCCACCTTCCCGACGTACGACCCGGAGCGGGCGCGCGACCTGCTGGCCGAGGCGGGGTACCCCGGGGGCGAGGGGCTGCGGACGCTGGACCTCATGGTCTCCGTCGGCTTCTACCCGATGACCAAGGAGTACGGCGAGGTCATCGTGCAGAACCTCGCCGACGTCGGGATCGACGTCAAGCTCACGACCCTGGAGACCGCCCGGTACAACCAGGGCCTGTTCGACCCCGAGATGGGCGACCTGTACGACCACGGCTGGTTCCTCGGCTCGTACGACGCCAACAGCGTGATGATGTCGCTCTTCGGCAACGCGCTGGTCACGTCGGTGAACGACCCCGAGGTCGACGCCGCGCTCGCCGCGCAGATGGCGGCACTCGACGGGGCGGAGCGTCAGCGGCTCGTCGACGAGCGGCTGATGCCCGCGCTGAACGAGTCGATGCTCGAGTTCCCCATGTTCACGAGCGAGCTCATCACGGCCTACTCCCGCAACGTCCGCGACCTCGAGGTGCCCCCCACCTCGTACCACCGCATCGAGGACGCGTTCCTCGCGAAGTGACCGTCGCACCTCGAAGGATCAAAGGAGATCTGTCGAATGCTGAGATCCATCGCCCGACGCGTCGGGCAGACCGTCGTGGTGCTCCTCGGGGTCGCGACGCTGGTGTTCTTCGCCCTGCGTCTGATCCCGGGCGACCCCGCGCGCGTCATCGCCCCCACCAGCTCGCCGGAGGTGCAGGCCGAGGTCAGGCGCTCCCTCGGCCTCGACCAGCCGCTCGGTGTGCAGTACCTGACCTACCTGCAGGACCTCGTCACCGGTGACCTCGGGACGTCGTACTTCTTCGACGGCAGCACGCTCGGTCTGGTCGGCGACGCCCTGCCGTACACGCTGTACCTCGTCGTCACGGCGCTCGCGCTCGGCCTGCTCGTCTCGCTGCCGCTCGGCGCGCTCGCCGCGCGGCACCGACGGGCCGTCACCGACCGCGCGGTCCTCGGGTTCTCGATCGTCGCGCAGTCGACGCCGAACTTCCTCATCGCGCTCCTGGGGATCACGGTCCTGGCCTCGGCGCTCTCGCTGCCGACCGTCGGGTACGTGGGTCCCGTCTCGCTCGTCCTGCCGAGCATCGCGCTGGCGGTCTCGCTCGTCGGCCTGCTCACCCAGAGCGTCCGCAACAACCTCGTCACGACGCTCGACGGCAGCCTCACCGAGGCCCTGCGGTCCCGGGGCGCGTCGGTCTGGCAGATCATCCTGCGCCACGGCGCGCGCCTGTCGGCGGTGTCGATCACCAACCTGCTGGGGGTCCAGCTCGGCTTCCTGCTCGGCGGCGCCGTGGTGATCGAGTACATCTTCAACTACCCGGGTCTGGGGCTGCTCACGCTGAACGCCGTGCTGCGCCGCGACTACCCGCTGATCCAGGCGATCACGATCACCACGGCCCTGGTGTTCGTGCTGCTCAACCTGGTCATCGACCTCTCGCACGGGTACCTCGACCCGCGGATGCGACCGGCGCGCGGCCGACCGGCGCGAGCGCCGCGGCCGGCGGCCACCGCCGTGACGGCAGCAGGGAGCGCAGCATGAGCGCGGACGTGGACACCACCGCGGCGACGGTGCCGCCCCGGGCGGCGGCGGGCACCGCGGCTCCTCGGCAGCACCCCCTGGTCCGCTGGTGGCGGCGCCAGAGCGCGCTCCTGCTCACCGGGTACGCGGTCGTGCTCGCGACGGCGGCGCTCGCCTTCGTCGTCCCGCTGGTCGCCACCGAGGACGCGGGCCGCGTGGACCCCGGCCGGGCGTACCTGCCGCCGCTGAGCGACGGCCACCTGCTGGGAACCGACCAGATCGGGCGGGACCTGCTGCTGCGGGTGGCCGACGGCCTGCGCGTGTCGCTGCTCATCAGCGGCTCCGCGGTGGCGGCGGCGATCTGCATCGGTCTGCTGGTCGGCCTGGTGGCCGGCTACTACGGGGGAGCCGTCGAGACGGTGCTCATGCGGCTCACCGACGTCCAGATGGCGCTGCCCTTCATCGTGCTGGCCGTGATGATCCTGTCGATCGCGGAGCCCAGCTACGTCTCGCTGACGCTCGTGCTGTGCCTGGCCGTGTGGCCGGCGTACGCCCGGGCGGTGCGCAGCTCGACCCGGCTCGAGAAGGACGCCAACTACGTCCAGGGCATCAAGATCCTCGGCGGCAGCAACCTGCGCGTCCTGCGCAAGTACCTGCTGCCGGCGGCCCTGGCGCCGCTGGCGGTCCTGGCGGTCCTCGACGTGGCGGCGCTGATCCTCTTCGAGGCGACGCTCGGGTTCCTCGGTATCGGGTCGCCGCCCGACGCCCCGTCGCTCGGCTCGATCATGGCCGACGGCAAGCAGTTCATCACCTCCGCGTGGTGGATCTCCGTGATCCCCGGGCTCGTCACGTTCGCCGCCATCCTCGGCATCAACCTCGTCGGGGTGGCACTTCGGGAAAGGAAGGGGCGGTCATGACGGCTCAGCCCGCAGCGGGGACCGGGGCACTGCTCGACAGGCCGCGGGGACGGGACCCGCTCCTGGCGGTCACGGGGCTCACGACGTCGTTCCCGGACGGCGACGGGGGGCGCGTCCAGGCGCTCGACGACGTCTCGTTCACCGTGCAGGCCGGACGCACCGTCGGCATCGTCGGTGAGTCCGGGTCCGGCAAGAGCGTGCTCCTGCGCTCGATCCTGGGTCTCGTCGAGCCGCCTGGGGTGGTCGAGCGCGGTGACGTGGTGTTCGAGGGCGTCTCGCTGACGCAGTCCTCGGAGGCGGCCCTGCGCCGGATCCGCGGGCGCGACATCTCGACCGTCTTCCAGAACCCCGCCGGAGCGCTCAACCCGGTCGTGAAGGTCGGCGACCAGTTCGTCGAGGCGGTGCGCCTGCACGAGCGCGTGTCCCGCACGGCGGCGTACGAGCGGGCGCTGGCGCTCGTCACCGACGTCGGCTTCGACGACGCGGCCGCGCTCATGGCCACCCGCCCGTACGAGCTGTCGTCCGGTGTGGTCCAGCGCATCCTCATCGCGATGGCCCTGGTGCACGGCCCCAAGCTGATCCTGGCGGACGAGCCGACGACCAACCTCGACGTCACCGTCGAGGCGCAGATCCTGGACGCGATCGCCCGGATCCAGGTCGAGTACTCGACCACGCTGATCATCGTGAGCCACGACATGGGTGTCGTGAGCCAGGTCAGCGACGAGATCGTCGTGATGTACGCCGGGCGGATCGTGGAGCACGGCGAGACCGCGGACGTGCTCACGCGCCCTGCGCACCCGTACACACGGGCACTCATCGAGTCGGTCCCGACCGGGCGGATCACCGCCGGGACGCGGCTGCCGACCATCCCCGGCACGCCGCCGGACCTGTCGCGGCTGGGTCCGGGCTGCGCGTTCGCGGAGCGGTGCGCGTACGCGACGGACCGCTGCGTGGTCGAGACACCCCTGCTCGTCCCCGGCGCGCGCACCCTGCGTGCGTGCCACAACCCCCTGGAGGCGGTGGCCCGTGACCACGGATAGCTTCGTCTGCGAGCGGCTCACGAAGTCGTTCGCGCACGGCCCGGACGCCGTCCCGGCGGTGGACGACGTCAGCTTCACGCTCGGTGCCGGTCGGTCCTTCGGGATCGTCGGCGAGAGCGGCGCGGGCAAGAGCACGCTGCTCAAGTGCCTCGTCGGCCTGCTGCCGGCCGACGCCGGGCGCGTGACCTACGAGGGCCAGGACGTGGGCCGCCTGTCCCGCCAGGAGATGCGGGCGTACCGCCGGCGGGTGCAGCTGGTGCTGCAGGACCCGTACACCTCCCTGCCCGTCAACGCGACGGTGGCGCAGGCGCTCGAGGAGCCCCTCGTGATCCACCGGCTGGGCCGCGCGCAGGACCGCCGAGCGCGCGTCCTGCGCGCGCTGGAGTCGGTGTCGCTCGCGCAGCGGACCCTCGACCGGGGCATCCGCACGCTCAGCGGCGGGCAGCGGCAGCGGGTCGCGATCGCGCGGGCGCTCGTGCTCGACCCGCAGACGCTGCTGCTCGACGAGCCGGTCTCCGCCCTGGACGTGTCGGTCCGCGCCCAGGTGCTCAACGTGCTCATCGACCTGCAGGAGGAACGGGGGCTGCGCTACGTGGTCGTCTCGCACGACCTCAACGTCATCAAGATCCTCGCCGGCGAGGTCGCGGTCATGCTCAAGGGCCGGTTCGTCGAGCAGGGCAGCGCGGAGCAGGTGCTCTACAGCCCGCGTCACGAGTACTCCCAGCTCCTGGTCAGCGCCGCGCCGTCGGTGGAGCGCAGCCTGGAGAACCGAGCACAGCAGGGACGGCCGGTCGCCGCTCCGGCCGTCTAGCGCACGCCCCCGGCGGCGTCCGCAGCGACGCCGGGCACCCACGAGAAGGGAAGTCCCATGAAGTTCTCCCCGTCGTGCGACACCATGGTCGCACTCGGTTCCGTCACGGCCTGTGGTCACCCCGTCTTCGCCAAGAACTCCGACCGCGAGCCCAACGAGGCCCAGTACCTGGTCCAGCAGCCGCGTGCGACCCACGAGGAGCCGATGGTGCAGTGCACGCACGTCGCGATCCCGCAGGTCGAGCGGACGCACGCCTTCATCGGGTCGCAGCCCTGGTGGATCTGGGGTCTGGAGCACGGGGTCAACGAGTTCGGCCTCGCGGTCGGGAACGAGGCCGCGTGGTCGCGCGACGAGGCGTCGCTCGAGCCCGGCCTCCTGGGGATGGACTACGTCCGCATCGCGCTCGAGCGGGCGACGACCGCGACGCAGGCGCTCGAGCTGGTGACCGGTCTGCTCGAGGAGCACGGGCAGTCCGGGTCGTGCTCCTTCGAGGGCCAGACGGCGTACCAGAACAGCTTCATCTTCGCCGACCCCACCACGGCCTGGGTCCTGGAGACCTCGGGCCGGCACTGGGCTGCGCGCCAGGTCACGGACGTCGCGTCCATCTCGAACGTCTACTCGATCGGTACCCAGTACGACCGGATCTCGCGCGACGCCGTGCAGCACGCGGTCGACAACGGCTGGCACGACCCGTCGCAGCCGTTCAGCTGGACGCTGGCGTACACCGACACCGGGCTCGACCGGCTGCCCTCGTGCCGCGCGCGGCTGGGGCGCTCGGGGAGCCTGCTCGCCGGTGAGGGGCCCGGCGTCGGGCCCGCGACGATGATGGGCTTCCTGCGCGACCACAGCGACGACTCCGGGCGGACGGGCAACGACTGGGCGCCGAGCGCGTCGAGCGAGGGCTCGCTGTGCATGCACGCCGCGACCGCCGAGGGGTTCGAGACGGCCGCCAGCGTGGTCGCGGAGCTGCACGGCGACCCCGCGCGGGGCGGGGCGACGATCTGGGCGTCCGCCGCGTCCCCGTGCATGTCGGTCTTCGTCCCGCTCTGGAACGACCTCGAGGTCCCGGCGCAGCTGCGCCGCCCCGAGAGCATGGCCGGCCCCGACTTCTGGTGGCGGACCGAGACCACGCAGCGCAGGGTCGAGCGGTACTTCGACGTGCTCCACCCCGTCGTCGCCAGGCTCGTCGACGTCGCGCAGGCGGACCTGCTCGCGGCCGAGCCGACGACGCCGGTGGACGGCCGGGCGGACCTGACCCGCCAGGCGCTGGCCGCGGCGCAGACGCACGTCGAGCACGTGGCCGACCTCGTCGACCGCACGGGCTTCGAGGGGCGCGTGCCCGCGACCGACCGCAGGGCCACCTACCTGGACGACGTCGGCACCGGCGCGTCCCTTCCCGCGACCGCATGAGGACGGACCCCATGGGCACTGATCGGATCGACGCGGTCGACCCGCCCGCGCTCGCGGTGCTCGTCGTCGACCGCATCCGCGACGCGATCATGGACGGTCGGCTGCCTCCGGGCTCGCAGCTCGTCCAGCGGGACCTGGCCCAGCAGCTGGGGGTGAGCAGGGAGCCCGTCAAGCACGCGCTCCGGGTGCTCGAGGGGGAGGGCCTGGTCGAGGCGAGGCCGCGGCGCACCTCCGTGGTCGCCGAGGTCAGCATGAAGGCGACCTGGGAGATCTACGAGGCGCGGTCCTGCCTCGAGCCGTTCATCGCGGCGAAGGTGGCGCGCTACCCGGACGGCGACCGGGAGCGGCTGGCCGCGCGGCTGACCGAGCTGTGCGACGAGGCCGACCGGACGCAGGACGGCGTCGAGCTGGCCGTGCTCGACCGCAGGTTCCACACGGTCCTCTACGAGGCGGCCGACAGCGAGCTGATGCTGAGGTTCCTGCACGCCAACTGGCGTGACATCGAGCGGGTCATGCGCCGGACGTCGAGCACGTCCTGGGTGAGCGTCTCGTGGCGCGAGCACCGGCAGATCGTCGAGGCGATCCGCCGGGGCGAGGTCGAGGAGGTCTCCGCGTGCTCCCGCGAGCACGTCGTGCGGGCCTTCGAGTGGATCGCCGAGTCGGCGCGGTCCGACGCGCCGGGTGCGGGGCCGGACGGGGCGACGGGACCGGTGACGTGATCCGGGTCCTGGTGGCTCCCGACAAGTTCAAGGGCTCGCTGTCCGCGCCCGGCGTGGCCGAGGCGGTGGCCACCGGCGTGCGCAGCGTGCTGGGGGCGGTGCCGGCCGACGGGCGCCCGGGGTGCGAGGTCGTGTGCCTGCCGATGGCCGACGGCGGGGAGGGGACGGCCGGGTGCTTCGCGGCCGCGGGCTTCACGCCGCGGACGGTGCCCGTGACCGGTCCGCTGGGTGTGCCGGTCGACGCCCCGTTCTACCGCCGGGGGCGTGCGGCGTTCGTCGAGCTCGCCGACGCGGCAGGTCTGGCGCTGTGCGGCACGCGGCGCAGCCCGCTGGACGCCACGACGTCGGGCGTCGGTGAGCTCGTGCGGGCGGCGATCCACGACGGTGCCGACCACGTGTACCTCGGCGTCGGCGGGAGCGCGTCGACCGACGGCGGCATCGGGCTGCTCGCGGCGCTGGGCGGGCGGTTCCTCGACCGTGACGGCTACGACCTGCTCCCGGGCGGCGGGGGCCTCGACGAGCTCGGCACGGTCGATCTCACCGGCGTCCGACGCTCGACGGACGGTGTCGCCTTCACCCTGGTCGCGGACGTCGACTCGGCGCTGCTCGGTCCGACCGGCGCCGCGCGGGTCTTCGCGGCGCAGAAGGGTGCCACGCCGCAGGACGTCGACCGGCTCGAACGCGGGCTCGCGCGTCTCGTGGACGTGGCCGCCACGACCTACGGCCCGGAGTACCGCGAGGCAGCCCACCGGCCCGGTGCCGGAGCGGCCGGTGGCGTCGGCTACGCGCTCCTGGCGGCGCTCGGCGCGGAGTACCGCAGCGGGATCGAGGTGGTCAAGGAGCTCGTGGGCTTCGACGCCTACGCGCGCAGCGCCGACGTCCTGGTCACGGGGGAGGGCCGCGTGGACGAGCAGACGCTGCGCGGCAAGGTCGTGGCCGGCGTGGCGCAGACCGCGCGCGCGCTCGACAAGCGCCTGCTGGTGGTCTCGGGGCGGTGCGACCTGCCGGCCGAGACCCTGACGGAGCTCGGGGTCGAGGGCGCCGTGGCGCTGCTGGAGCTGGAGCCCGACGTGCGCACGTGCATGGCCGACGCGCCCGTCCTGCTGGAGCGGGCCGGGGCGCTGCTGGCGCAGCGGCACCTGATCGGTGCGGCCCCGGAGCCGGGGGTGCCCGTCGCCGGGTGACCCGGTGCATGACACGACGAAGGCGGTGGACCGGACGGTCCACCGCCTTCGTGCTGTCCGGCCGGAGCCGCCCGGATGACCTCGTCGCCGTGCGCGAACGGGACGAAACGCGATGTTTACAGAACGCGCCCGACCCGCGAAACACGTCCTCCCTAGCGTCCTCGGCCATGGGCACCGGCCTGTATACGCCGCGGGACACAGCGCGGTGGCACGCGGTGGGTCGGGCCCGGACCGGCACCCTCGCCAGCTCGTCCGAAGCGAAAGGCACACCGTTGACCACACACACCTTCCCCCTGCGGACGACCCGGAAGCGCGCGCTCGCCCTGTCGGCCGCCGCGCTCGCGGCCGCCCTGTCGCTGTCGGCGTGCGGCGGTGCGCGCACGGCCGACGCCGCGGCCGGCACCGCGTCCGCGTCGGGCGGCGCCTCCTGCGTGGACACGTCCGGGGACACCGTGAAGATCGGGTTCCTCAACTCGCTGTCCGGCACGATGGCCATCTCCGAGCAGACGGTCCGTGACTCCCTCGACCTCGCCGCCGAGGAGATCAACGCGGCCGGCGGCGTGCTCGGCAAGCAGCTCGAGATCGTGGCCGAGGACGGCGCGTCCGAGCCCACCGTGTTCGCCGAGAAGGCCGAGAAGCTCATCTCGTCGGACTGCGTCGCCGCGGTCTTCGGCGGCTGGACGTCCTCGTCGCGCAAGGCCATGCTGCCGGTCTTCGAGTCGAAGAACTCGCTGCTCTTCTACCCCGTGCAGTACGAGGGGCTCGAGGCGTCGAAGAACATCTTCTACACCGGTGCGACGACGAACCAGCAGATCATCCCCGGCATGGACTACCTCAAGGAGCAGGGGAAGAAGAAGGTCTTCCTCGTCGGGTCGGACTACGTCTTCCCGCGCACCGCGAACAAGATCATCAACGCCTACGCCGAGGCCAACGGCATCGAGATCGTCGGCGAGGAGTACGCGCCGCTCGGGCACACGGACTTCGCGACCATCGTCAACAAGCTGAAGTCCTCAGGTGCGGACGCGGTGTTCAACACCCTCAACGGTGACTCCAACGTCGCGTTCTTCAAGGAGTACAAGAACGTCGGCCTGACGGTCGACGCGACCCCCGTGGTCTCGGTGTCGATCGCGGAGGAGGAGGTCGGCGGCATCGGCGTCGACAACATCGTCGGCCAGCTCACCGCGTGGAACTACTACCAGACGGTCGAGTCGCCGGAGAACTCCACGTTCGTCGCGGCGTTCAAGGAGAAGTACGGCGACGACCGCCCGACGTCCGACCCGATGGAGGCCGCGTACACGTCGCTGTACCTGTGGAAGGGCATGGTCGAGAAGGCCGAGTCCTTCGCGGTCGCGGACATCCAGGAGGCCGCGGACGGCGTCTCGTTCGACGCCCCCGAGGGCACGGTCACGGTGAACGGCGACAACCACCACATCGCCAAGACGGCGTACATCGGGGAGATCGGGCCCGACGGCCTCATCTACTCCGTCTGGGAGTCGGACGGCCCGATCGAGCCGGACCCGTTCCTCGAGGGGTACGACTGGGCCGAGGGCCTGTCCTGACCCGCGTCCCGCACGCCAGCACGCACCCCTGAGCGCGGTGGCCCGGTCCGACCTCGGCCGGGCCGGGCCACCGCCCTGCGGGCGCGTCGACCACCCACGGAAGGCGGCGCCGCATGGACGCCCTGTTCTCCCAGCTCTTCGCGGGCCTGAGCCTCGGCTCGGTGCTGCTGCTCGCGGCACTCGGCCTGGCCCTGACGTTCGGTCAGATGGGCGTCATCAACATGGCGCACGGCGAGTTCATGATGGCCGGCGCCTACACGGCGTTCGTCCTGCAGACGTTCATCCCCGACGCGGGGGTGTCCCTGCTCGTCGCGCTGCCCGTCGGGTTCGTCGTCGGCGGGCTGCTCGGGCTGCTGCTGGAGGTCACGCTGATCTCCCGGATGTACCGACGGCCGTTGGACACGCTGCTCGTGACGTTCGGCGTCGCGCTGGTCCTGCAGCAGCTGGCGCGCGACGTCTTCGGCGCCCCCAACGTCGACGTGCGCGCCCCGGCGTGGCTGTCGGGGGCCGTGCCGTTCCTCGGCATGAACCTGCCGAAGACGCGCCTGTTCATCCTGGGCCTCGCGATCGCGTGCGTGGTCGCGCTGTCCCTCGTCCTGAAGCTGACGTCGCTGGGCCGCCGCATCCGCGCGACCGTGCAGAACCGCGACCTCGCGGAGACCTCGGGCGTCTCGACGCGCGCCACCGACCGCCTCACGTTCTTCGTCGGCTCGGGCGTGGCCGGCGTCGCGGGCGTCGCGCTGACGCTCCTCGGGTCCATCGGGCCGACGCTCGGCACCAACTACATCGTCGACGCGTTCCTCGTGGTCGTCGTCGGCGGCATCGGGCAGCTCAAGGGCGCCGTCATCGCGGCGTTCTCGCTCGGCATCCTGCAGGCCACGTTCGAGTACTCGACGACCGCGAGCCTGGCCAAGGTCCTGCTGTTCGTCGTCATCGTCGCGTTCCTGCAGGTCCGGCCGCAGGGGCTGGTCTCGGTCCGCACCCGGAGCCTGGCATGAGCGCGGCGACCGGACCCGTCCCGGGCACGGCCACGCCCGCCCCGTGGTGGCGGCGTCCCGCGACGCGCGTGTGGGCCGGCGTCGCGATCGCCGCGGTCGTGCTCTTCGGCCTGGCGCCCGCGCTGCTCTCGGACTTCCGGCTCAACCTGCTCGCGAAGTTCCTGTGCCTCGCGATGGTCGCCGTCGGCATCGGGCTGGCGTGGGGCCGTGGCGGCATGCTCGTCCTGGGGCAGGGCGTGTTCTTCGGCATCGGCGGCTACCTCATGGCGATGCACATGAAGCTGTCCGACGCGGGCCCCGGCGCCGTCCCCGACTTCCTGCTGCTGTACGGCGACGGCGTCGTGCCGGGCTGGTGGGAGCCGCTGCGCAGCCCGGTCGTGACGATCCTCGCGATCCTCGTGCTGCCCGCCGGCATCGCCGCACTGCTGGGGCTCGCGGTGTTCCGCCGCCGTGTGCGGGGCGCGTACTTCGCGATCCTGTCGCAGGCGCTCGCGGCCGCGTTCGCGATCCTGCTGGTCGGCCAGCAGAAGGTCACGGGCGGCACCAACGGCCTCAACGGCTTCCGGTCGTTCTTCGGGTACGACCTGGCCGACCCGGTCAACAAGCGGATGCTCTACTTCATCGCCGCGGGCGTGCTCATCGCGATGGTCGTCATCGTGCGGCTGCTCATGAGCTCGCGCTACGGCGAGCTCCTGGTCGCGGTGCGCGACCAGGAGAACCGCGTGCGGTTCCTCGGGTACGACCCGGCGAACGTCAAGGTCGTCGCGTACGCGATCGCCGCGTGCTTCGCGGGCATCGGCGGCGCCCTGTTCGCACCGGTCGTCGGCATCATCTCGCCGGCCGACGTGGGCGTCATCCCGTCCATCGGGTTCCTCGTGGGCGTCGCGATCGGCGGACGCGCCACGCTGCTCGGGCCCGTGCTGGGCGCGGTCGCGGTGTCGTGGGCCGAGACCGGGCTGTCCGAGCAGTTCCCGTCGTTCTGGACCTACTTCCAGGGCGCGCTGTTCATCCTCGTCGTCGCGTTCCTGCCGCAGGGGTTCGCGTCCCTCGGCGGGCTGTGGCGCCGGCGCCGGGCGGCGGGCGCGCCCGCGCCGGACGACCCGCCGGTGGGGTCCGGGCCCGACGCGGCCCGCGAGCTCGCGTCCACCGACGCCGCCGACGGCGCCGCGCAGGAGGCGGCCGACGCCGCCCGCACCGCAGGGAGGAACGCATGAACCCGCAGCCCGAGAGCGTCGAGCCCGTCGTGCCCGACGACGCCGGCGGCCTGGACCCCGAGGCCCTCGAGCAGGTCATCGCCGCGCCGGGCGAGCGGTTCCGGCACGACTACCTCGAGATCCGTGACCTGCGCGTGGTGTTCGACGGGTTCGTGGCCGTCGACGGCGTGGACCTCACGGTGACACGCGGTGACCTGCGGTTCCTCATCGGTCCCAACGGTGCCGGCAAGACGACGATCGTCGACGCGATCACCGGTCTCGCCCCCGCCACGGGGTCCGTGCAGTTCGGCCGCGTCGAGCTGCTCGGCAAGCCGTCGCACCGCATCGTGCGCGCCGGGGTGGGGCGCACGTTCCAGACGGCGAGCGTCTTCGACGAGCTCACCGTCCTGCAGAACTTGGACATCGCGGCGGGCGCCGGCCGTGGCCCCCTGACGATGCTGCGCCGCCGGCGCGGGATCCCGCCGGAGGTCGAGGCCGCGCTGGAGACCGTCGGCCTGACGAAGGTCCGGGACCTGCCGGCGGGGATCCTCGCGCACGGTCAGAAGCAGTGGCTCGAGATCGGCATGCTGCTGGTCCAGGACGCGCGGCTGCTGCTCCTGGACGAGCCGGTGGCGGGCATGAGCCAGGCCGAGCGCGAGGAGACGGGCCTGCTGCTGCAGCGCATCGGCGAGCAGCGCACGGTCGTCGTCGTCGAGCACGACATGGAGTTCCTGCGCTCGTTCGCGTCGTCGGTGACGGTGCTCCACCAGGGCAAGGTCCTGTCCGAGGGCACGGTCGCGCAGGTGCAGGCCGACCCGCGCGTCGTCGAGGTGTACCTGGGATCCGGGGCGCACGGACGGGGCCGCGGCGCGGCCGCCGGCGACGCACCGGCCACGAGCACGGGGGTGGAGTGATGCTGGAGCTGCGCGGGGTGCACGTCGGGTACGGCCGCACGTCGGTCGTCCACGGGGTCGACGTCGAGGTGCCGGACGGTGCGGTCGTCGCCGTCATGGGCCACAACGGCGCGGGCAAGACGACGCTGCTGCGGGCCGCGGTCGGCCTGCTGCCCGTGCGGTCGGGCACGGTGCTGCTCGGGGGGCAGGACGTCACGCGGTGGCGGCCGCACCAGCGGGTCCGCGCCGGGCTCGCGTACGTCCCGCAGGGGCAGCAGTCGTTCGGCCAGCTCACCGCGCGGGAGAACCTGCAGCTCGTCGCCGACGTCGCCGGGTCGGCGGGGGCTCGGCGGCTCGACGAGGCGCTCGACCTGTTCCCCGCGCTGCGCGGGCTGCTGGGGCGGCGTGCGGGGCTGCTGTCCGGCGGGCAGCGCCAGCAGCTCGCGATCGCCCGGGCGCTGATCACCGGTCCGCGCCTGATCGTCCTCGACGAGCCGACCGAGGGCATCCAGCCGTCGGTCGTCGCCGAGATCGAGGACGCGATCGTGCAGCTCGCAGGGGCCGGCGGGCTGTCGGTCCTGCTCGTCGAGCAGCACGTGGGGTTCGCGCTCGCGGCCTGCTCGCGGTACTACGTGCTGGAGTCCGGGCGGGTCACCGCGCAGGGTGACGGGGGTGTGGCGCAGGAGGCGGACGTGCGTGCCGCGATGGCGCTCTGAGGGTGACGGAGGTGGCTTCCGGGACCCTCGTCCCGGAGCCGTGGGGGGCGGGAGGGCTGGCGTCATGAGCATGTCCATCGGGCCGCACGGGCTCGCCGTGCCGGAGCCCCCGGCGGGTGCCGCACCCGCCGGCGAGTCGCTGCGCGAGCAGGTCTACCAGCGGCTGCGGGACGAGATCCTCAACGGGCGGGTCTCGTCGCGCGAGCGCCTCACCGAGCCCAAGCTGTCCCGGGCGTTCGACGTGTCCCGCACGCCGGTGCGCGAGGCGCTGTCGCGGCTGCTGTCCGACGGGCTCGTCGAGCGCACCGACTTCGGCTACGCGGTCGTCGTGCCGTCGCTCGCGTCGTTGCGTGACCTGTACGAGCTGCGGATCACCCTCGAGCTGCGCGGCATCGCCCGGGCCATCGAGAACCCCCAGGTGCGGCACGACCGTGCACTGCTGGCCGCCGCGCTCGAGCGCTGGCGCGAGCTGCGCGACGACGTCCCGGACCCCGACCCGAGCTTCGTGCTGCTCGACGAGGGCTTCCACCGGGCGCTGTCGCAGGCGTCCGGCAACGCGCAGCTCACGGACGCGCTGGTCACGGTGAACCAGAAGATCCGTGCCGTGCGGATGCACGACTTCGTCGAGGACGAGCGCATCACCGCGACCATCGCGGAGCACATCGAGATCCTCGACCTCGTCCTCGACGACCGCCTGGACGACGCGCTCACGGCGCTGCACAAGCACGTGGGGGAGTCGCTCGAGGTGGTCATGGAGCGCGCGTCGCACGCGATGGCGCGCATGGCGGTCCACACCTGACCGGTGCGGTCAGCTGCGGATGGCGGTGCAGTCGTCCTCGAGGAACGTGACCGTGCTGCGGTCGACGCGCCCGACGTCCGGGAACGTGCGGGGCCACAGCTCCGTGAGGTCGACGCGGCGGTCCTCCCCGGCGAGGTAGAAGCCGTAGTCGACGTAGTCGAACCCCGTCAGGTGCTCGCAGATCGCCCGCGCACCTGCCGCCACGGCGTCCGCGTCGAGCGGCTGCTCGTCGGGCCACGTGACGGTCAGGCCCATGCGGTAGGCGAACCCGTCCAGCCCGGCGCGCGGCGTGACCTCGGCGGCGTCCGGCAGCGCCTCGGTGACGGCGTCCTTGACCAGCCGCGTGATCGGGACGTCGTTCTCGTCACGTGGAGGGCCGGAGAGCTGGTCGCGGGCAGCGTTGCACCCGCCGAGCAGGACGGCGAGGGCGGTCGCCGTCACGAGACCGGTGGCGAGGCGGATGTGGCGTGGCATCGGTGCGGGTCCTCCGGGTGGCGCGGCTGGAGGCGCCAACCTAGACGGAGCCCGGTACGCGACACCCTGTGCGCACCGGCGCGCACGGGGTGAAACGCCCGGACCCGCCTCGTCAGCAGGCCGCACGCCTCACAGGTCGCGGCGCACGTTCTCCGCGCGGTTCTCGACCGCGCCGTGCCGCAGCAGGTTGACGATCGCCGCGGCCAGCCCGCCCCAGATGACGACCATCGCCACCACCATCATCACGATCGCGCTCGTGCTCATCAGCGGTCTCCCTCGTGGTCACGGGCCGGGCTCGCGCCCGACGCCCCGATGCCGGTGGCGTCGAGCGGCGCCGTGGGGTCCGAGCCGGGTGGCGGCCCGTCCAGGTGGGTCCCGGCGCGCCACGGCACGCGGGCGACCAGGAAGCCGACGACCGGCAGCAGCACGACCATGAGCCAGCCGAAGACGATCAGCAACCAGGCGGGGTAGTCCTCGTAGGGCGCGCCGAGGTCCTCGCGGAGCGCGAAGACGAGCACGACGACCAGCCCCACCGGGGCCACGACGCTGGTCAGGACGCGCCAGGTCCGACCGAGCCGCGGGCGGCCGTGGACGTTGAGGTGCGCACCGAGGGCGGGCAGGGCCCGCAGCCCCCAGGCGACGACCAGCATGCTGACGAGGGCCACCACGAGGATGCCGTACTGGTTGACGAAGTGGTCGACGACGTCGAGGACGTAGATGCCGCTCGTCGTGCTGAACAGGGCCAGGCTCAGCACGGCGCACGGCACGACGACCGCGAGGGTCGCGGTGAGGCGACGGGTGTCGAGCTTGTCGCGGACGGCGGAGATGACCACCTCGATGACGCTGACGAGCGACGTGATCCCGGCCAGGACGAGGGACCCGAAGAACAGGACGCCGATGAGCGCGCCGGCCGGCGCCTCGCTGATGATCGTCGGGAACGCGATGAACGCCAGACCGATCCCGCTGCTGGCCACGTCGCCGACCGCGACGCCGTCGGCCTGCGCCATGAAGCCGAGGGCGGCGAACACGCCGATGCCCGCGAGCAGCTCGAAGCTGGAGTTCGCGAAGCCCACGACGAAGCCCGAGCCGACCATGTCCTCGCGGCGGCCCACGTACGAGGCGTACGTGATCATGATGCCGAAGCCGATGGACAGCGAGAAGAAGATCTGGCCGAACGCGGCCGCCCACACCGACGCCGAGGTGAGCGCCGACCAGTCCGGTGTGAAGAGGGCGTCGAGGCCGGCCGCCGCGCCCGGGAGGAACAGCGCCTGCACGACGAGGGCGGCGAACGCGAGGATCAGCACGGGGATGAAGACCACCGAGCTCGCACCGATCCCGCGCTGCACGCCGAGCGCCATGATCACCAGGACGCCCAGCCAGACGATCGTGAGGGGCACGAGCACCCCGGGCACCACGTCGGTGGTGACGCGGACGTCGCCGGCCTGCAGGAACTCGCCGAAGAAGAACCCCTCGGGGTCGGAGCCCCAGGCCTTGTCGAGCGAGAAGAAGGTGTAGCGCAGCGCCCACGCGACCACGGCCGCGTAGTAGACGGCGATGACGAAGCAGATGGCGACCTGCCACCAGCCGAGCCCCTCGGTGCCGCGGCGCAGGCGGGCGAACGACAGCGGGGCGGAGCCGCGCTGCCGGTGCCCGATCGCGTAGTCGAGCAGCAGGAACGGCAGGCCGGCGGTGAGCAGCGCGACGAGGTAGGGCACGACGAACGCGCCGCCGCCGTTCTCGTAGGCGACGTAGGGGAACCGCCAGATGTTGCCGAGCCCGACCGCCGAGCCGATGGCCGCGAGGATGAAGACGCGGCGGGAGCTGAACGACCCCCGTCGTCGCTCCACCTCGGCCTGCTCGGTGGCACCTTCCGGTGTGGTGCTCATGCTGCCCCCCGCCGTCCTCACGAGCCGCCTCGCCGCGATGCTGCCGTTCCGGACACTACGCCCGGGCCGGACATCTGCACCTCGAGGGGGCCCGACCGGAGCGTGCCGTGCCCGACGCACTCCGGCGGGGGTCGACGTCCGCGCAGGTCGTGCGGGGGCTCAGCCGCCCGGGCCGAGAGGTGAGGGGGCCCGGCGCGCGCGGGCGGTGACCCGCAGGCCCGACGCGCGCAGGCGACGGACGAGGTCACGCGTGCCGACGGGTTCGGCGCCCAGCGCGACCACCTCGTCCCACCGCTCGACCGGCACGTCGTAGTGGTCGAGGTCGAACGCGCGCCGGGGGATGCCGGCGCGCGCGGCGAAGGCGTGCAGCTCGTCGTACGAGGTGTCGCTCACGAGGTGCCCCCACACCGTGCCGTGCCGGGGCCACAGCGGGGGGTCGACGAGGACGGTCACCACCCGAGGCTACGAGACGCGCGGGGGCACGCCGGTCCGTCCCGTCCCGCGAGCCGACCCCAGGCACCTCCCCGGACCGGCCCGTCCACCGACTGCTGCGGGCTCGCCCGACGACGCGCGTCTCCTCCCTAGCGTCGAGGTGGTCGGTGCCGCGCACGGCGGCACCCCGGACCGGGAGGACGTCCATGAGCAGGTACGAGGTCGACGCCGCACAGCTCGACGGGTCCGCCGCGGCGGTGCTGGCGCGCGCCGCGAGCATCCAGGCCGAGGTCGCCGCGATGCAGCGGCAGCTCGTCGAGCTGCAGGTGACGTGGCGGGGCGGTGCGGCCGGAGCCTTCGGGTCCGTCGTCGCCGAGTGGAACGTGACGCAGGGCCGTGTCGAGCAGTCCCTCGCGCAGATCGCGGCGGCGATGCAGGCCGCGGCGCGCACGTACGCCGAGGCGGAGGCGCACGCGTCGCGGCTGTTCGCGCACTGACCGGTGCGCGGGGCGGCGCGGCGCCTCAGTCCCGGCGAGCGGGCGTCGCCGTGCTCCCGTTCGTCGGTCCCTCGGGGCCGGCCTGCTGCTGGTCGCCCGCCCGGTCGGCGGCCTGGTCGGCCTCGGCCTTCTCGAGGCGGGCCATCTCCTTCTCGAGGCGCTGCAGCTCCGCCGAGACGTTCTGCCGCGCGGGCTCCTCCCAGGGCTGGGCCAGCGGGCTGACGAAGAGGGACGGGCGTGCCAGGAGCTTGTGCAGGATGCGCAGGCGCGCCCGCACGTAGTCCGCGACCGGCAGGTGCGCGTACTCGGCGCGGACGTCCTGGAGGTAGGCCTTGTACCGCTGCGGCTCGGTCGCGAGCATCGCGAGGTCCGCGTCGCACAGGACCGCGCAGTCGCTGTCCCGCACGTCGGGCGAGTGCCGGATCAGCGCCGAGACCAGGTCCGCGACGCGCTGCGCCTGCGTCTCCGGCACGCCGAGCCCGGTGAGCTGCTCGCGGGCCAGGACGGCGCTCGCGGCCTCGTCCTCGCCGCCGCGGTTGGCGTACGCCTTGCGCTCGGCCGAGTCGAACACCGCGCCGTGGTACCAGGCGGCGAGCCGGACGAGCTCGGGGTGGTGCGCCTCCTCGTCGAGCTCGTCGACGCGCGCGAGCACGTCGACGAGGTGCCGGAGGTTGTGGAAGTGCCGCTCGGGCCGGGTCCACCTCTCCAGGAGGTCCTCGGCGGTGCGCCGGACCTGCTCGACCGGTGCGGTGCCTCCGGCCTCGGCGACGTTGCGGGTGAAAGCCGGGACCAGCCAGGCGGGTGCGTCATGGACGCCCATGGATCAGCCTCACGACGTTGGCGACGGACCCGTCATCGTAGCCACGTCCGCGGCGGGCGTCGCATCGGCGGGCCGCGATGCGGGAGGAGGGCCGGCCACGGGCAGCTCGACGCGCACGGTCGCGCCCCCGCCGGGGGTCGGGTGCACCGCGACCGTCCCGCCGTGGGACGCGACGATCGCCGCCACGATCGCCATGCCGAGACCCGAGCCTCCCGAGTCGCGGGTGCGTGACGCGTCGATCCGGTAGAACCGCTCGAAGACGCGCTCGGCGTGCTCCGGCGGGATGCCGGGGCCGTGGTCGCGGACCTCGACGACGGCGGTCTCGTCGTCCGCGGCGCCCACGGCGATCTCGACGGGCGTCGCGGGGGGCGTGTGGCGCGCGGCGTTGCCGACGAGGTTGGCCAGCACCTGCCGCAGCCGCTCCTCGTCGCCCACGACGACCCGCGGGGCCGTCACGCCGTCGAGCGCCACCAGGCGCACCGGACGCTGCGGGTCCAGCGCGCGCAGGTCGCTCACCGCGTCGGCGGCCAGCACGGTCAGGTCGACCGGGCCGATGCTGCCGCGCCGCCCCTCGTCGAGCCGCGCCAGCGCGAGCAGGTCCTCGACGAGCGACCCCATGCGGGCCGCGGAGCCCTCGATGCGCTGCATCGTGTCCGCGATCTGCTCGGGCGTCGTCGTGGCGCCCATGCGGTACAGCTCGGCGTACCCGCGGATCGCGGCCAGGGGCGTGCGCAGCTCGTGCGACGCGTCCGCGACGAACCGCCGCATGCGGGCCTCGGACGCGGTGCGTGCGTCGAACGCCTCCTCGATCTGCGCGAGCATGCCGTTGAGCGCCGCGCCGAGACGGCCGACCTCGGTGCTCGCCGGCGCGACCGGCACGCGCTGCGACAGGTCGCCCGCGGCGATCTCGGCGGCGGTCCGCTCGATCTCGGCGAGGGGCCGCAGCGACCGGCGGACCGCCCAGCCGCCGGCGACGACACCCGCCACGACGATGAGCAGGCCCGACGCCGCCAGGCTCCACGACATCGCGACGACCGTCCCGTGCAGGTCCCGCAGCGGCAGGCCGACGACGACCGACCCGGCCGTGCCGTCCGACGCCTGGAACGGGTAGGCGACGACGCGCCAGGGGGAGCCGGTGCGCGTCGAGGGCACGGTGAACGGCTCGCCGCTGATCGCCGACGCGTCGAGCGCCGTCAGGTCGGCGACCCGCGGCATGCCGTACATCTGCTCGGTCGCCGGGCTGACGACCGAGGCCTCCTGGGCGCGGGTCTGCACCCGCACGTAGTAGTCCGTCGGCCCGATGTGACCGCGCTGGCTGGTGAGGTACCCGAGCGCCTCGCCGGCGACCGACTGCGCCTCGGTGGCGAGCTTCTCGTCGACCGGTGCCAGCAGGTTCCGCTCGAGCAGCGTCGTGGCGGTGACCCCGGCGACGACCAGGCCCGTGCCGAGCAGGACGGCGGTGATCGTCACGAGCCGCCAGTGCAGCGACGTGCGGCGCCACAGGGTGCGGGCCGCCGCGACGGGACCGGCACCGTCCGTGGCGTCCGCCGCTGCCGTCACGCGGACTCGCGCAGCAGGTAGCCCACGCCTCGCCGGGTGTGGATGAGTGGGGGCAGCCGGTTGCCGTCGGCGTCCGTGAGGTGGTCGATCTTGCGCCGCAGGTAGGAGATGTAGGACTCGACGATGTTGGCGTCGCCGCCCCACTCGTACTGCCACACGTGGTCGAGGATCTGCGTCTTGGACAGCACGCGCTGCGGGTTGAGCATGAGGTAGCGCAGCAGCTTGAACTCGGTGGGGGACAGGTCGACCGCCTGCCCGGCGCGGCGCACCTCGTGGGTGTCGTCGTCGAGCTCGAGGTCGGCGTACCGCAGCACGGACGAGCCGAGGCCGTCCTCCGGGGCGGTGCGTCGCAGGATCGCGCGGATGCGCGCGACGACCTCCTCGAGGCTGAACGGCTTGGTCACGTAGTCGTCCCCGCCGACGGTCAGGCCCTGCACCTTGTCGGCCGTGTCGTCGCGCGCGGTGAGGAAGAGCACGGGCACGTGCTGGCCCTTCTCGCGCAGGCGGCGGGTGACCGTGAACCCGTCCATGTCGGGCAGCATGACGTCGAGCACCACGAGGTCCGGCTCGATGTCGCGCGCGAGCCGCAGGGCGGACATCCCGTCGGCGGCCGCGTGCACCTCGAACCCCGCGAAGCGCAGCGACGTCGCGAGCAGCTCACGGATGTTCGGCTCGTCGTCCACGACGAGCAGGCGGGCCTCGGGCGTGCTGGTCATGTCCCCATTCTCGCGCCGGATCCTGGGAGCCGCCTGAGTGCCGGAGAGGAAGTCGGGGGCGTCACCTGGGAGGTTCCTGGACGCGTCATGAGGGCGCGAGCGGCCGCTGCGCACGAGACGCAGATCGTTGTGGACATGTGACCTGGACATTCGGCTCAGCGGCCCCTCGCCGCTACCGTTGAACCGTGACCGTTCCCTTCAGCGACCACGCGCTCGACGCTGCGGACGCCGGGGCGAGGCCCCGCGTCACCGTCGTGCAGAGCTCCCCCGACTGCGGCCTCGACCGCTTCGCCGAGTGGTGGACGGGGATCGACGTGCACCTGGTGCGCGCCGACCTCGGTGACGCCCTGCCCGGCCCGACCGAGGTGGGTGACGGGCTCGTCGTCCTGGGCGGCCCCATGTCCGCGCACGACGACGACGCCGCACCGTGGCTGCGGCCGCTGCGCGACCTGCTGGCCGTCGTCAGCGCGACCGACGTGCCGGCCCTCGCCATCTGCCTGGGTGCCCAGCTGCTCGCCGTCGCGCGCGGCGGACGCGTCGAGCTCGCGGCGCCCCCGGGGTGCGAGGCGGGCGTCGTCGACGTGCGCTGGCGCCCGGAGGCCGCGGCCGACCCGCTCGTCGGCGCGCTCGTCCGGCACGCCGGCGCGGCGCGGACCAGCCCCCAGCCGAGCATGCACGGCGACGCCGTCGTGGACCTGCCCCGCGGGGCGGTCTGGCTCGCCTCGACGGCGATGTACCCCTTCCAGGCGTTCCGCATCGGCAGCGCCTGGGGCGTGCAGTTCCACCCCGAGGCCGGGGTCGCGACGATCCGCACCTGGGCGGAGGGGAACGACGCCGTGGACACCGAGGCGGTCGTCGCGCAGATGACCGCGCGCGCCGACGAGCTCACGGTGTCCGGACGCGCCGTCGCCGACGCGTTCGCCGGCCTGGTGCACGAGCGCGCCGCGGCCCACCGCGTCAGCGTCTGACGACGCGGACAACGACACCGACAACGCGACGGCCCCGGCCCCCCGACGTGCGGGGACCGGGGCCGTCGTCGTCCGTCAGGCGTCCGACGTGCCGGTGCCGATCTGTGGCGTCACCGTCGTGGCCTCGATCTCCCGCGGGTTGGCACCCTGCTTGAGCGCGGCGAGCCGGGCCTCGATCTCGATCTCGGTGCCCGCCGACTCGAGCTCGGCGAACTGCGCGTCGAGCGACGACGCCGCCAGCTCGGCCTGACCCGCCGCGTAGGCCTCCTCGCGGCGGACCTTCTCCTCGAAGCGCGCGATCTCGCTCGTCGGGTCGAGCACGTTGATCGAGCCGATCGCCTCCTGCACCTGCCGCTGCGCCTGCGCGGACTTCTGGCGCGCGACGAGGGTGTCGCGACGGGACTTGAGCTGGCCCAGCTTGTCCTTCATCTGCGCCAGGCCGGACTTGAGCTTCTCGACCGTGTCGCGCTGCGAGGCGATCACGGGCTCGGCGTCACGGACCTCCTGCTCGGCGGCGAGCTGCTTGCCGATCGCGATCTTCGCGAGGTTGTCGAACTTGTCGGCGTTGGCCGTGTCCCCGGCGGCGCGGAACTGGTCGGCGCGCGACGACGCCGCGACCGCCTTCTGGCCCCAGTCGCGGGCCGCGGCGACGTCCTCGTTGTAGTCCTGCTCGGCGAGGCGCAGGTTGCCGATGGACTGCGCGATGGCCTTCTCGGCGTCGGCGATGGAGCCCGTGAAGTCCCGCACGAGCTGGTCGAGCATCTTCTGGGGGTCCTCGGCCTGGTCGATGAGCGCGTTGATGTTCGCGCGCGTCAGCTGCGCGATCCGTCCGAAGATCGACTGCTTCTCGGTCATCGTGTCGTGCCCTCCCTGTGGTGCCGACCCGGACCGTCCGCCCGGTGTCACGTGCCGCACCCGCCGTCGTCGGCGGGTGCGTGAGGTCGTCAGAACCCGCCGCCGCGCCCGCCGCCGCCGAACCCTCCGCCGCCGCCGAACCCGCCCCCGAACCCGCCGCCGCGTCCGCCGCCGCCGAAGCCGCCGCCTCCCCAGCTGCCGCCGCCACCGCCCCACCCGCCGCCGCCGCGTCCGCCGCCGCGCAGGATCGAGTCGATGAGGATGCCGCCGAGGATCATGCCGCCCACGTCGCTGCCGCCGCCCCGGCCGCCGCGGCGGTCGTCGTCGTGCCACTGGGCGTTCTCGACGTCGGTGCGCGCGAGCCGCTGCGCCTCGGCGACGAGCTGCTCGCCGCGCTGCGCGGTGGCGAGGGCCGCCTCGGGGTCGGTGGTGCGCTGGTCGAGCGCGCGCAGCCGCAGCCGGTCGGCCTCCGCCAGCCGGGTGCGGGCCTGCGGCCCGACGGCGCCGCGACGGGTGCTGATGTAGTCGGTGGTCGCGCGCACGGCGGAGTCGAGCCGTCCGAGGGTGTCGTCGAGCAGCGCCAGCGCGCGCCGACCGCGCTCCTCGGCGTCGCGCCGCGGTGCGAGCGCGGCGTCGATCGCGGCCTCGGCGGACGTGAGGCGGCGCAGCGCCGCGAGCGGGTCGCCCGTGCCGCTGCGGGCGGCCTGCGCGTTCTCGACGGCCGCGCGCGCCTCCTGCGCGTGCGGGGCGACCTGCGGGTCGCCCGGGGCCAGGCGCGCGGCGTCGGCCAGGTCCGCCGTGATCGACGCGATGCCGGCCTCGAGGCGGGCACCCGCGGCCGCGAGCTCGCTGTCCGCGGAGCCGACCGCGTCGAGCATCGTCGTGGCCTGCGCGAGGGCCTCCTCCGCGGCGCGGGCGAACCCGACGGCACCGCCCTTGTCGCCCTCGGCGGAGCGGGCGCGGGCCTGCGTGAGCGCGTCGTCGACGTCGTCGAGGAGCCGCGCGGCCTGGTCCGGGTTGCCGGCCACGGAACCCAGCGTGTCGGGCGAGTAGCGCGCCGCGAGCGCGGTGACGGCGGCGCGGGCGGGCTCGACGCGCGCCCGCAGCCGCTGCGCCTCGCGCTGGTGCGCCTCGACGGCGTCGTCGACGCGGGCCTCGATGGCGCGCAGCCGGTCGAACGCCTCCTTCTGCTGGTCGAGGGCGTCCTCGACCTGCCCGCACAGCCGCAGGATCTGCGCCGAGGTGGCGCGCACCTGCTCCTCGGTGTCCGGGACGTCGTCGTCGAGCGTCTGGCGCAGCCGGAAGGCCTCGGTGAGCGTCTGCTTGCCCTGCGCGAGGACCGTCTCGAACTCGCGCGTGGGCTCGGTGCCGAACTGCGCCTGCGCGAACCCGAGCTCCTCCTCGGACGAGCGCAGCGCGTCGTCGAGCGCGACCAGCGCGGACGCCGAGCGGTGGTCCAGCTCCGCGGTCGGCAGGGCCGCGAACTCGTCCGCCGCGCCCGCGACGCGCGTCGCGCCCGCGGTGTCGCGCAGCACGCCCGCCGGCCGGTTCGTGCGGCGGCGCAGGAACGTGAACAGCAGCACCGCGCCGATGACCGCGGCGCCGACGAGCAGCACCGCCGTCAGCGCGCCGCCGGACGACCCGCCGCCGGACGCCGCACCGGAGGACCGGCCGCCCGCCGCCTCGACGATGCCGTCGGCGGCCGCGACCGCGGCGCCGTCCCAGTCGCCGTCCGACAGCTCGGCCCGGACGTCGTCCGCGACGCGGTCGAGCTGCGCGGGCGTGATCGTGCCGAGCGACGTGGGGGCCAGCGTGTACTGCGCGTCGTCCACGGCGACGGCGAGCACGGCGTCCGACTGCCCGAGCCCCGACTCCTCGGCGGTGCGCTGCACCCACGTCTCCGCGCCGAGGCCGTCGAACGTGTCGACGTAGACCACGGTCAGCCGGTACGGGGTGTCCTGCCCGACCCGGTCCACGGCCTGCTGCACGGCCGCCGGGTCCTCGAGCACGCCGGCGCGGTCGACCACCGTCGCGCCCCCGAGGTCGAACGGCGCCTGCGCGGCAGCGCCTCCCGCTCCGGCGACGACGATCACCGCGCCGGCGGCGAGGGCGCAGAGCGGGCGGAGGGCGCGACGGGCCAGGGGCACGTGTCGATCCTTTCTCAGGGTGTCACCCTGGGCAACGCGACGCCGGTGCGGGAGGTTCCGGCGGGGGACCGCGCCGCAGACGACGTGCTGGTCAGGACGACCGGAAGCCGGCGCGGTACAGGTCGCGCAGGAGGGCGACCTCGCCGCCGTGGTGCATCGTCTCGCGGTGCAGGTGCAGCACGAGGGCGGCCACCGGCTGGTCCGCGTAGCCCGCGCCGAGCGGCCCCAGCGGGCGTGCCAGGGCGTCGTCGTCGAGGCCCGCGAGCCCGTCGTGCCACGTGCGGTACGACGCGTCGAGGAGGGCCAGCGCGTCGTCCGCGGTCGCGGGCAGCGACGCCGGCCGCAGCCGGGGGTCGAACATGTCGGCGCCCGCGGGCAGGTCGCCGAAGAGCGCCTGCGCGCGCGTGCCGAGCACGTCCACGGCGATGTGCGCGAGGCGCCACGCGATCGTGGTGACGGGCGGCGGGTCCGGCTCGGCGACGTCGAGGCCGTCCGCCTGCCACGTGCCGTCGGCGCGCGGCCGCACCGACCAGCACCCGGCGACCGGCTCCCACAGGTACTCGTCGTCGGTGAGCCCCTGGACCCGTGGCCACAGGCTCGCGGTCCAGTAGAAGTCGAGCTGGTCGAGCAGCAGCGCGCCCCAGTGCACGGTGACCCCCTGACGTCGGCGACGTGACCGGTCTACCACCGGGCACCCGCAGGCGCCCCTCCTCGGGGCGGGGTCAGCCGTGCGTCAGTGGACGTCGACGTACCGGTGCCACGACTGCGTGACGTACGACGTCGTGTAGCCGGAGGACAGGTACAGGTCCGCCGCTCCGGTGGGGGAGTCGGCGTCGACCTCGAGCCCGACGTACGCGCGGCCCCGCTCGGCGGCGTCCGTGACGACGGCGTCGAGGAGCGAGCGCGCCACGCCGCGACCCCGGGCGGCCCGCAGGACGCCGAGGTACTCGACGTAGCTGCCGACGGCGCGGCCGTCGGCGTCGGTCGACGCGCTCGCGATGAGCACCCCGACCGGCTGCGGCTCGTCGCCGTCGACGAGCTCGGCGAGCCACCAGTGGTCCCACCGGTGACCCGGGTCGGACCGCAGCCGCGCGAGGAACTCGTCGAACGTCTCCTCGTGGTAGTTGAAGTGGTCGCCGAACGCCTGCTCGAGCACGTCGTGCGCCGCGGCGAGGTCGCGCGTCCCGGGCATCGCGCCCTCGTCGCGGTCCAGCCGGCGGACCACCACGCCGGGTCCGGTGGGGCGCAGGCCGCGGTCGTCGTCGACCACGGGGCGGCGCATCTGCCACCACGTCCGGACGCGCTCGTAGCCGGCGGCGGCGAGCCGGCGCTGGTGGCGCGCGTCGGGCTCGAAGGCGCCGCTGTCGAGCTGCGTGCGGGTCAGCCCGCGGTCGCGCGCCTGCGCCCCGCCGGCGCCCTCGGCCCACGCGAAGAGCGCGGCCGCGACCTCGTCGCCCGTCGCGTCGTCGAGCTCGGGGTCGACGACGACGGCCACGAGCACACGGCCCGCCGCACGGTCCTGCGCGGTCGCCCACCCGCGCGCGGCACCGGAGGCGTCCCGCACCATCATGTGCACGCGGCTGGCGGCGGCGTCCCCCGTGAGCTCGGCGCGGGTCGCGTCGGGACCCGCCGACTCCGCACCCCGCGCGGCGACCTCGTGCCGTGCGCGCAGCGCGTGCAGGTCGGCCACGTCGTGCGGTCCGGGGAGGGCGGCGTGCCACCCGGCGGGCAGGGCGGTCGACAGGAGGTCAGGGTCCAGCAGCAGAGAGGTCATCGATCCCAGTTTCTCGCAGATCCGGGCCCCGACGCGACGCCGGCCGTCTCCAGCAGTGGGTCGGCGCCCGCGAAGTGGGCACGTCTGCGTCGTGCCGAGCGTGGAGTGGTCACATGTGCGACCACTCCCACGGTGGGGGTCGGGAAGGGGTGGGTGCAGCGGGGCGTGGGGTCAGCGGGCGACGCCCAGGTCCTCCGCGTCGACGATCGTGTACGCGTAGCCCTGCTCCGCCAGGAAGCGCTGGCGGTGGGCGGCGAAGTCCTGGTCGACGGTGTCGCGCGCCACGACCGTGTAGAAGTGCGCCGTCTTGCCGTCGGCCTTGGGACGCATGATCCGGCCGAGGCGCTGGGCCTCCTCCTGGCGCGAGCCGAACGACCCGGACACCTGGATGGCGACGGACGCCTCGGGCAGGTCGATCGAGAAGTTCGCGACCTTGGAGACCACGAGCGTCGTGATCTCGCCCGTGCGGAACGCGTCGAACAGGCGCTGGCGCTCGCGGACGGTCGTCTCGCCGGTGATGAGGTCGGCGCCCAGGTGCTCGGCCAGGTCGTGCAGCTGGTCGAGGTACTGGCCGATGACGAGCGTCTGCTCACCGGCGTGCTTGGACACCAGCGAGTCGACGACCCGGTTCTTGCCCGCGGCGGTGGCCGCGAGCCGGTAGCGGTCCTCGGGCTCGGCGGTCGCGTACGTCATGCGCTCGTGGTCCGGCAGCGTCAGGCGCACCTCGACGCACTCGGCGGGCGCGATGTACCCCTGGGACTCGATGTCCTTCCACGGTGCGTCGAACCGCTTGGGCCCGATGAGGGAGAACACCTCGTCCTCGCGGCCGTCCTCGCGCACGAGCGTCGCCGTGAGCCCCAGGCGCCGGCGGGCCTGCAGGTCCGCGGTCATGCGGAAGATCGGCGCGGGCAGCAGGTGGACCTCGTCGTAGACGATGAGGCCCCAGTCGCGGGCGTCGAGCAGCTCGAGGTGCGTGTAGACGCCCTTCCGCTTGGTCGTCAGCACCTGGTAGGTCGCGATCGTGACCGGCCGGACCTCCTTGCGGGTGCCCGAGTACTCGCCGATCTCGTCCTCGGTCAGCGTGGTGCGCTTGACGAGCTCGTCGCGCCACTGCCGCGCCGAGACCGTGTTGGTCACGAGGATCAGGGTCGTGGTCGACGACCGCGCCATCGCACCCGCGCCCACGAGCGTCTTGCCGGCCCCGCAGGGCAGCACCACGACGCCCGACCCGCCGTGGAAGAACCCGTCGACGGCCTGCTTCTGGTAGGGCCGCAGCGACCAGCCGTCCTCGAGCAGGCCGATCTCGTGGG
This sequence comes from Cellulomonas avistercoris, assembly GCF_014836445.1. Lineage (GTDB taxonomy): Bacteria > Actinomycetota > Actinomycetes > Actinomycetales > Cellulomonadaceae > Cellulomonas > Cellulomonas avistercoris. The sequence goes on along the minus strand of NZ_JACSQV010000002.1, from coordinate 157,216 downwards.
CCTCGCCGTCGACGTACCCGGCGAGGTCCTCCGCGGGCCAGCCGAGCTTGACCAGCACCTGCTTGAGGTGCCCGCGCTCGGACGGGTGCACGACCACGTCGGTCTCGTCGAGCCGTGCGCCCAGCAGCCCCGCCGTGCGCCGCGACTTCATGACCTCGGCGAGCACGGCCGCGTCGAGCGCGTGCAGCACGAGCCCGTGCACCGGGTCCTGGACCAGCTGCAGCCGGCCGTACCGGGACATGGTCTCCGCGACGTCGACGAGCAGCGCGTGCGGCACCGGGTAGCGGCTGAACTCCAGGAGGGTGTCGACGACCTGCTCGGCGTCGTGCCCGGCGGCGCGCGCGTTCCACAGGCCCAGCGGCGTCAGCCGGTAGGTGTGGACGTGCTCGGGTGCGCGCTCGAGCTCGGCGAAGGGGGCGATGGCGCGGCGGCACGCGTCGGCCTGGTCGTGGTCGACCTCCAGCAGGAGGGTCTTGTCGGACTGGACGATCAGCGGGCCGTCGGGCACTCGGGTTCTCCCTGGTTGCGTCGTTCTCGCGGGACCGACGGGCCGGACGCGTGCGCGCCCGGGTCCCCCGGTCTCATGAGGCAGGTGTGTCGGCGGGCTCGACGCCCGCGATGCGGTGGACGGCGACGGTGAGCTCGGCCTCGCGCTGCGGGTCCAGCGCGCGCAGCCGGCCGCCCTCCACCTTCAGCGGCCGCACGAGGCGACGCTGCGACCGGCCGTCGGGGCCCACCATCTCGACCCACACGGACGTGCGCGCCTGCGCCGCCTCCCGCAGGACCACCAACAGGTCGGCGGGCTCGGATGTTCCGCCGGCCGCGCGCGCCCGGGCGGGCCCGGCCGCCTCGCCGGTGCGCGCCGCGCGTGCCCGGCGGCTCGCGGCCGTGGCGTGCGCGACGTCGACCGAGCGCGTCAGGTACGAGCCGGCGTCGTGGGTGGCGTGCCGCGGGTCGGGGGTGCGCGAGGACGTCGCGGGATCCGGGACGTCGCCCCGGCGCAGCGTCGCGACGACGGACGCGGCGCGCTCGGGCAGCGGACGCTCGCGCACGGGCGACGTGCGGGCGGCGCGGGCACGGACGCGTCGCTCGGGTGCGACGGCATGCACGACGGACCCCTGCGCGTCCTCCGCGACGGGCGCCAGGCCGCGCGCGCGCAGCGCCGCGAGCAGCTCGCCCGGCGAGGCGTCGGCGACGAGCACCGTCGGGGCCAGGAGCCGCGGCCGCAGGGACGCCAGGTGGGGGTCGTCGGCGAGCCCTGCCAGCAGCGCGGGGTCGTCGGCGCGGACGTACGACGACGCCGCACCGGCCCGCAGCCGGCCGTGGCGCCGTGCGACGTCCCGCACCAGGTACTCCAGCGGCTGCGGGACGCGTCCCCGTGCGGCGGCGGACAGCCGCGCGAGCAGGTCGTCCGCCGTCGTGCCCGCGTCCAGCGCGCGCAGCACCGAGTCGGCGGTGAACCGCACGGTCACCGCACCCCCGCGGGACTCGACGACCGCGGCCAGGTCCAGCAGGTCCTCGAGGTCCGCGCCGGGGTGTCCGGGCACGACGCCGGTGAGGTCGCCCTGCAGCAGGATCTCCTCGACGGGCGCCGGCAGGTCCGCGGCGAGCGCCTCGACGGCGTCGTCGCCCGCGAGCAGCGCGCGCCCCGCGGCCGCCAGCGCGCCGGCGCCGAGCACGCCGAGGCGGGTCGCGTCGGTGAGGACCGCCTCGACCGCGGACAGCGGCGGCACCGAGCGCGGTGAGCGCCACTGCAGCGCGGCGTGGACGTCGGCGGCGGACAGGGCGGCGCCGACGGGTGCGGCCGCGAGCACGTCGAGGACCGCGCGCCGCAGCCGCGGCACCCACGGCCGGCTCAGCTCGGGGTCCAGCGCGGCCCGCAGTGCGCCGCGCTCGTCACGCGCCCCGACGAGCCACGGCGTGCGGGCCGACGTCAGCCACGCGCGCGCGAGCGCCCCCCAGCGGGGGGCGACGTCCTGCGCGGACCACGCGTCGGCCTCGAGGGTCGGGACGAACGACGGGGTCTCCTCGCCGTCGTCGGCCAGCAGCCCGGCCGCCGCGGCGGTCTCGACGAGCCACGCGGCGTGCGCGTCGTCGACGTCGAGCCCCTGCGCGGTGCGGCGCAGGTCGCGCGCCCCCAGGCCACCGCCCCGCAGGACGTGCGGCGGGGTCTGCTCCCAGCGGGTCAGCAGCTGGCGGACCAGGCGCACGGTGTGCTCGGCCGCGCGGGCGGACTCCGCGGCGACGGTCTGCGGGTCCCGCACGGGCGCGTCGGCCGACGTCGGCGCGAGGGCCGGCGCGCGGTGGGTGCGCCCGCCCCGCAGGGCCAGCGCCACGTCGCGCGGCAGCAGCACGTGCCGGCCGTCGCCGCGGACCAGCAGGCCGTGCGCGAGCAGCCAGGTCACGGCGTCGGCCGCGGTGGTGCCGGGAGGCGGCACGAGCCCCACGGGCGGGCCCCACGTGAGGGCGTCGAGCACCGGACCGGCCGCCGCGGGCGCGTCGGCCAGCACCGCGAGCGGCCCGTCGTCACGCGTGACCGGTCCCGGGGTCCCGCCCGGGGCGTCGGTGCCGTCGTCCTCACCACCGGGAGCCAGACCCGCGACGGACCCGCCGAGCGCGTCGACCAGGCCCGGCGCCGGGTGCAGCGCGCCGTCGTCGTCGGGCCACAGCAGCAGGAGCGCGACGGCGTCGTCGACCGCGCGCGCCACGGCGGGCGCGTCGTCCGGCCCGGCGCCCACGGCCGCGAGCACGTCCTGCCGCGACGGGGCGCCCGTGCGCGGCGTGAGCACGACGACCGCCTCGAGCACCTGCAGCACGAGCGCGTCCACCCAGGTCAGCACGCGGTCGAGGCTCGAGCGGCTGGTGGCGCGGGCCGCGAGGGACGCCATCGTCGCGGGGTGCGGCGTGGCCAGGTCGGGTCGGCGCACGAGCAGCGCGACGAGCTCGTCGTCGCTGCGTGCGCGCAGGTACCCGGTGAACGTGGCCATCCGCTCCACGATACGTGGGCGTCGGACCTCCGGTCCCGCGGGCCGGGACGTGCACCCGCGCGGGGAGGGGGCGTCAGGGGGTCGCGGGCGGTGCCGTGGTCTCGTCGTCGGCCGGCGGCGCGGTCGGGTCGGACGGTGGCGAGGGCTCGGGCGCGGGGGAGGGTGACGCCGGTACGGGGTCGGCCGTCGGGGCCGCGGGGGGCGGCGCGGCCGCGGGCGTCGTCGGGTCCGGGACGGGGGCGGACGTGGCGAGCGGCGGCGAGCCCGCCGGACGTGCCGGTGCGCGCGTCGACGCGGGTGCGTCCGGGACCGCACGGGGCCGTCCCGCGTCGGACGCCTCCGCGTCGGACGACCCCGTACCGGACGACCCGTCGGGCGTGCTCGCGGACGTCGGCGCGGCCTCGACCTGCCCCACCCGCGCGAGCAGGGTCGCGAGCACCTCGCGGTGCGCACCGGCCTCGCGCTGCAGGCGGCCGACGTCCCGCGCGCTCGACGGCGCGACGTAGCCGTCGAGCCACGCCTGGGCGGCGTCGACGGCCGCCCCGAGGTCCTCGCGGGCGGACGGGTCGCCCTGCACCGCGCCCGCCCAGGTCGCGCGCGCCACCGCCAGGTCCACGCGCAGGCGACCGATCTCGCGGTCCAGGGCCGCCGTGCCCGGTGCCGACGGGGTCGGCGACGACGTCGTGCCGGCGCCGGTCGCACCGTCCGCCGGGTCGCCACCCGCGAGCGACGCCGCGGCCACCGCGGCGGACACGACGAGCGCGGCCGCCGCGGCGGCCACCGTCACCGGGCGCGTCCGCGCGCGCCGACGCGGTGGGCGTCCACCCGGCCGGCCGGGGTCGCTCGACGAGGGCGGCGCAGGCGCCACCGGTGCGGCGCCACGGGGAGGCGTCGACACCCACGCGCTGTCCCAGCCCGGGGCGATCGCGACGGGCACGGGCGCGGGGCCGCGGCCGTCGGCGTCGGGGCGGGTGGGCACCGGCCCAGGTTAGGGACCGGTCGGGCGGCGTCGTGGGACGTCGTGGTCGGCGGACGGGGGACCGCCCGATCGTGGACGTCACCCGGGTGGAGCAGGCGCTCGACCCGCGCGTGCGCTGTGGCAGGGTGGCGGCATGGGGCACGACGAGGACACGACCCGGGACCGGGCCAGCGGGCTGGCCGACGACGTGCTGGCGTCCCTGCGCGACGACGCGCTCGCGGACCTGCCGCGCACGTCGGCGCTGCGCCACGCGCTGCACCGCGTCCCCGAGCGCGGCCTGGACCTGCCGAGGACGCAGCAGCTCGTGCTGGACGCGCTCGCGGACCTGGACCTCGAGGTGACGACGGGGCGCGCGCTGTCGTCCGTCACGGCGGTGCTGCGCGGTGCGCGGCCGGGGCCCGCGGTGCTGTTGCGCGGCGACATGGACGCCCTGCCGGTGACCGAGCGGACCGACGAGCCCTTCACGTCGGAGCACGACGGCGTGATGCACGCGTGCGGGCACGACCTGCACGTGGCGGGCCTCGTCGGGGCCGCGCGGCTGCTCGCGGCGCGTCGCGAGCAGATCGCCGGGTCCGTCGTCCTGATGTTCCAGCCGGGCGAGGAGGGGTACCACGGCGCCCGGTTCATGATCGAGGAGGGCGTGCTGGAGGCGGCGGGCACGCCGGTCGTCGCCGCGTACGGCGTGCACGTCATGTCCTCGACGCTGCCGGCGGGCGTCGTCGCGTCCCGCGCGGGGACCTTCATGGCGGCGTCGGACACGGTGCGGGTCACGGTCGAGGGTCGCGGCGGGCACGGGTCCAAGCCCTACCTCGCGGCGGACCCCGTGCCCGTCGCGGCCGAGATGGTGCTGGCGCTGCAGACGATGGTCACGCGGCAGTTCGACGTGTTCGACCCGGTGGTCGTCACGGTGGGCCGCGTCGAGGCGGGGACCAAGGACAACATCATCCCGGACACGGCCTACCTCGAGGCGACGGTCCGCACGTTCAGCCCGGCGACGCACGCGGCGGTGCCCGAGCGGATCACGCGCCTGTGCGAGCACGTCGCCGCGGCGCACGGGCTGTCCGCGACCGTCGAGTACACGCGCGGCTACCCGGTCACGGAGAACGACGCGGACGAGGTCGCGCGCGCCCGCCGCCTGACGCGGGGCCTGTACGGCGACGCGGGGTGGGTCGAGGCGGACGTGCCCGTGCCCGGCGCCGAGGACTTCTCCTACGTCCTGCAGCAGGTGCCCGGTGCCTTCGTGTTCGTCGGCGCGACGCCCGCGGGGCTGGACCCGGCGGACGCGCCGTACAACCACTCGCCGCGGGCCCGTTTCGCCGACGACGCGCTCGCGCCCAGCGCCGCGGTGCTCGCGGCGCTCGCGCTGGACCGGCTCGCGCAGGACGCGGGCTGACGCCTCGTCAGTACGCGCCGGCGCGTGCCAGCACGCACCGGAAGGTCCGCAGGATGATCATGAGGTCACCCGACAGCGACCAGTTCTCCACGTAGGACAGGTCGAGCTGCACGCTCTCCTCCCACGACAGGTCCGACCGGCCGCTGACCTGCCACAGCCCCGTGATGCCCGGCTTGGAGAGCAGCCGCCGGTGCACGTCGCCGTCGTAGAGCGCGACCTCGCGCGGCAGCGGGGGGCGTGGGCCGACGACGGACATCGTCCCGACGAGCGCGTTGAGGAACTGCGGCAGCTCGTCGAGCGACCAGGCGCGCAGCACGCGTCCCACGCGCGTGACGCGCGGGTCGTCCGTCATCTTGAACAGCACGCCCGCGCCCTGGTTGCGCTCCTGCAGCGCGGCGAGCCGGGCCTCGGCGTCGACGACCATCGTGCGGAACTTGTACATCGTGAAGAGCTGCTCGTGGTTGCCCACGCGCTGCTGGCGGAACAGCACGGGCCCGCCGTCGTCGAGCTTGATCGCGACCGCCACGGCCAGCAGCACGGGTGCGAGCACGACGAGCGCGGCCGACGCCACCAGGACGTCCATGACGCGCTTGGCGACGTAGGCGACGCCCGTGTACGTGGGCAGCGAGAGGTGCACGAGCGGCATGCCCTCGACCGGGCGCAGGTGGATGCGCGGCCCGGCGACGTACGTGAGACGGCTCGGCAGGATGAGCTCGGTCGCCGCCCCCTCGAGGGACCAGCCGAGGCGGCGGATGGCCGCGCGCCCGCCCGGCAGGTCGCCCGCGAGCACGACGGTGGTGACGCGCGGGTGGTGCGCGCGGTCGACCAGCTCCTCGAGGCCGAACGTCTCGACGTCGTCGATGCGGGCGTCGGGCGCGGGGTCCACGTCGGTGAGCGCGATGCCGACGACCCGGAAGCCCGCGCGGTGGTTGCGGCGCAGGTCCGGCAGGAGGCGCTCGACGTCGCGCCGCGGCCCGACGAGCAGGGCGTTGCGCTTGCAGCGGCCGGCCGAGCGCCACGCGATGAGGCGGTGCCGCCACGCCAGGCGCGTCACCATGAGCCCCAGCAGGCCGAGCCCGAACGCGCCGGCGAGCGTGTCGCGGGCGACGTCGGCCTCGGCGAGGAACGCCGTGCTCATCACGGCGCCGAGCGCGAACACCGACGCGTTGAGCACGCGCTGCAGCTCGGTCACGCCGACGGCGAGGATGAGCTCGGACCGTGAGCGCACCGCCGCCAGGGCCACGAGCCACACCGCGACGACGGCGGCCAGCCACGAGACCGTGGGCACCTGCACGCCGAAGACCGTGACGGCCGGGTCGTGGCGCCCCCACGTCCACGCGGCGGCGGCGGTCGCGACGACGAGCACCGCGACGTCGCTGGCCAGCAGCAGCGCGTGGAACCGCACGACCCACGCCGGGCGCCGGGGACCGCGGGTGTGCGTCCGCGACGGGTCCCAGCGCAGCGCGTGCGGCGGGGGCGGTGCGGGTGGCAGGGCCGGCGGCGGTGGCGCGGCGGGGTGCGCGGCCCGCCCGGACCGCTCGGACCGTCGTCGCGCGGCAGCCCGTGCCTGCGCGGCCGTCTCGTGCTCCACGACCATCGTGTCCCCGTCCGGTCGGGCCGGCACCGTCGTGCCGGCTGGTGTGCTGGTCCCAGGTGCTGGTGTCAGGCGGTCGCGCCCTCACGGGTCGACAGCCAGAGGTCCTCGACCCGCGGGTACACCGCGGGTGCGGCGTACGTCGCGGTGAAGCGGTGGCGTGCGCGCGCGACGATCGCCTCGCGCGCGTCGTCGTCGGCCGTCACGCGTCGCAGCGCGTCGGCGAGGGCGTCGACGTCGGCGGGCGGCACGACGACGCCGCAGCCGTCCTCGAGCACCGCGGCGACACCGCCGACGTCGGTCGCGACGACGCACGCGTCGCGCGCCATCGCCTCGAGCACGAACATCGGCATCGCCTCGTCGCGCGACGGCAGGACCGCGACGGCGGCCGCGTCGAGCAGCGCCATGAGGTCCGCGTGGTCGAGGGCACCGACGAACCGGGCCTGCGGCGTCGTGGGGTCGACGAGCGACGGGTCGGGCACGGGACCGGCGACGAGGAGCTGCCAGCCGGCGGGCGGACCGGCGCGCCGCCACGCCTCCTGCAGCACGTCGACGCCCTTGCGGTGCCCGACGACGCCGCCGAAGACGACGGTCCGCCGCTTGGGCACGGGGGCGCCGGGCGGGACGGCGTTGGGCACGAGGGACACACGGGACGCGTCGACGAACCGCCGGACCACCTCCGCCGTCTCGTGCGAGAGCACGATGACCTGGTCGGCCGCGCCCAGGACGTCACGGACCAGGCGCGGGTGCGCGTCGGCGAAGGCGACGAAGTCGGCGCCGTGCAGGTGCGCCACGACGGGCAGCCCCCGGCGGCGCGCGTACCGCAGGACGGCGCCCTCGCGCAGGAAGCTGCCGCGCTCGGACAGGTGGACGACCAGGACGCGCGGGCCGGGCGCCCGCGTGAGGCGCCGCACGGCCCGCAGCGCGCGGACGAGACCGCGGGCGGCGGCGACGTGGTCGCCGGGGTCGCCGCGGGACTCGATGACCTCGACGTCGCACCGCTCGAACGGCCAGGCCAGGTACGCGTTGACCACCTGCGTCATGCCGCCGGGGACGTCCCCGCTGCGCCCGACGTGGTGGACGACCGCGCGCCTAGCCAACCCGCACCTGCTCGGGCCGGCCCGCCGGGGCGTCGTCGACGGGCGCCGGGCCCACGCGTGCGTCGTGGCCGGCGAGCAGCCGCACGACGTCGCCGCGGACGTCGTCGAGCCGCTCGCGCGCGACGAGCAGCGCGTCGAGCGCGTCGGCACGTCGACCCGCGGCCGTGCGGACGCGCTCGAGCACGGTCCCGGCGTCGAGGCCGGTCGCGTCGACCGTCACGTCGTGCACGCCGATGGTCGACAGGTGCCGCGCGGCCTTGTCGGAGGCGTCGAGCTGCAGGGACACCGGCGCGGCGCCCTCGGTGAACGCGGCGATGACGACGTGCAGGCGGTCGCTGAGCACGACCCGTGCGCGCCGGTACAGCGCGCGCAGCCGCTCCTCCTGCACGTCGTGCCCGGTGGCCTGCGGCCATCCGAGCACGTGGGCGTCGAGGTCCGCGGCGAGGCGGTGCGAGCGCTCGTCGTCGACGGACACCTGGGTGACGACCCAGGTCTCGAGCCCCTCCTCGGCGGCGTACCGGCGCAGGGCCTCGACGACCGCGGGGGTCGGGTACGGGCGCGGGGCGACCTCGGCGTCGGCACGGAAGGAGACGACGAGCACGTCGCGCTCGTCGGCACCGTCGCGCGCCGCCCGCAGCGTGGCCGTGCCGGCGCCCTCGGCGTACCCGAGGTCCGGCATCGCGGGCCCGCCGCCGAGGTAGGCGGCCGTCGCCTCGTCGCGCCAGCGCGTGAACGTGGTGAGCAGGATCGAGGGGCGCACGAGCGCGCGCGGCAGGGGTGCGAACCCGCGGGCGCCGGCACCGACCCGCAGCACCGCGCCGCCGCGCGCCCGCACGAGCGCCACGGCGGGCAGCATGACGAGGTGCTCCTTGGTGCCGACGAGCGTGAGCTGGATCTCGCCGGGCTTGAACAGCGACGACGCGCGTCCGGCCCACGCGGAGCGGACCAGGGCGGCGTACCAGCGGGCGAACGACCGGTACACGACGTCGTCGGGCTCGAGCGCGAGCCCCTCGTCGTACCCGTCGGGGGAGTGCCCGACGTACACGTGCAGGCGGCTGCCGCTCTCGCGCGCCCAGCGCAGCAGCGGGCGGCGCAGCAGCACGTCGCCGACGTTCTCGTACTGGCCGCGGGCGACCGCGAACACGTCGCGGCGGGGTGTCATGCGGACCTCCGGTGCTGCTGGGGGAGCGGGGGCGTGCGGACCGGCTCGACGCGCCGGCTCGCGGCGTGCTCGAGGACCTCGCGCGTGAGCTGCGGGCCCTCGACCGGGATGCCGAGGTCGCGGTCGCGCACCAGGTCCGCGATCTGTGCCTGGTGGTCGTCGACGTGCTCGCCGCGCGCGGCGCACCGGACGGCCTGCACGGGGTAGACGCCGAGCGCGAGGAGGTCGAGCAGGGTGCCGACGCCGCCGTGCGCGACGACGACGTCCGCCTCGACGGCGCACCGCGCGAACTCGTCCGGCGGGAGCTGGTGGACGACCCTGCCGGGCAGGTCGTCGCGCGAGGTGTCCCCGAGCTGCCAGACGGTGCGCTCGTCGGCGAGGCCGGACGCCAGGACGGCGTCGACCGCGGAGTCGAAGCGGTAGCCGCGGATGGTGCCGAGCGTGACGAAGAGCCGGCCGCCGGCGCGCGGTCGGTCGCGCTCGACGGACCGGTACTCGTCGAGGACGCTCGGGTGCGTGCGCCAGCGCTCGTCGGCCCAGCTCTCGTGCTGCGTGCGCAGCGCGACGCGCGGCACGCGCGACAGGATGCGTCCGGTCACCGAGGGCCCGACGACGCGGCAGACGGACTCGATGTACGTGCTGGGCACCCCCGCCGCCGCGGCGACGGGCAGCGCGCTGACGGCGATCGCGGCGCCGGTGCTCACGGCGAGGTCGAAGTGCTCGCGTCGCAGCAGGTCCCGCACCTGCGGCACCGCGCGGAGCGTGCCACGCAGGTCGCGCGGGCCGATGTACGGCAGGTAGTGGACGCGGCGGCCCTCGAGGAGCGTCTCGCTCTGGGGGGTGCGGAACGTGACCCACAGCGACTCGGGATCGGGCTCGAACGTCGGGACGAGCCGGAGCAGCTCGTTCAGGTGCCCGCCGGTCGACGCGATCAGCAGGGCCTTGCCCCCGGTGGGACCGGCGTGGGTGGACGGTAGGACGGTGCTTGCAGCCATGTGGTGCTCCCCCTCGGCGTGCGTCTGGTGACGCCGACCCCGCGGTGGTCCCCACGGTGTCGGCCAGGCCCCGACGCGCCATCGAGCGGTTGCCCCCTGCGGGACGATGCTCACATATCCGGGCATTCGAGGCCACAAGTCAGTAACGATTTCGACCAGAGTTCATGGGTTTGTTACGTGGCGTCGGCCTGCCGCCCCCGCGACACCCAGACGACGCCGCCGACCGACGTGCCCGCGGCCTGCAGCGTGTGGACGGCGGCGCGCACGTCGTCCCGGCGCGTCCGGCCGGGAGCGACCAGCAGGACCACCTCGTCGCACGCTGCCGCCAGCACCGCCGCGGCGACGTCGACCGGCCCCGTGGCGACCACGACGACCTCGGCGCTCGCGCGCACGTCGTCCCAGGCCTTCTCGGACTGCCGCGACGCGACCAGGTCGGTCCGGTCGCCCTCGGCGTCCCCCGCCGCGAGGACCCGCAGCCCCGGCACGCGTGTCGCGTGCGCCGCCTGGACCACGGAGACCACGCCGGCCAGGACGTCCGCCAGGCCCGGGCCGCTCAGCCCCAGGCCGGCGGCCAGACGCGGTGCCGCCAGGTCGCCCTCGACGAGGAGCGTGTCGCGGCCCGTGCCCGCGTACGCACGCGCGAGCGCCGCCGCGACCTCGAGAGACGCCCCGGCGCCGCACGCCACGACGGCGACCGACGTGTGCGCGCGGTCGCCCGCGCGCGCCAGCAGCGCCGTCCGCAGGCCCGCGACGTCCCCCGGCGGCTGCGTGACGGCGTCCGCGAGCGTGACGCGCGCGGGCACCCGGACGTGGGCGAGCACGGGAGCCGGCGTCGCCGCCGCCAGGTCGTGCTCGTCGTCCACCACCTGGTCGGTCCGGGCCCGCCACGTCAGGAGCAGGGCGGCGAGGAACAGCCCGACCAGCAGCGCGCCCGCCATCGTCAGCAGCGGGTCGGGCGAGCTCGGGCGCTCGGGCTCCACGGCCGGCGCGACGACCGCGAGGTCGAGCGTGACGACGGGGGCGTCGGGCGCGGCCGCGGCGGGGGCGAGCTGGTCGTCCGCCGCCCGCAGCGCCAGCTGCGCGACCACCGACTCGGCCACGCGCGCGGCCACCTCGGGGTCGCCGAGCCCGACCTCCACGTCGAGGAACGTGCCCGTCGCGGTGGCCTGCACGGCCGTGCCGAGCTCCCGGACCGTGACGTCCTGCAGGCCCAGGTCGTCGATCACGGGCTGGAGCACCGCGGGTGAACCCGCGAGCTCGGCGTCCTGCGCGGCCCGCGCCGCGGCCAGGGCCCCCGCCGGCACGCCCTGGTCGACGCCCGTCAGGCCGGTGACCGCGTAGAGCACGCGCGTCTCGGCGGTCCACGTGGGTGGCACGAACCGCAGGACCGCCCAGCCGGTGGCGAGCGCCAGCAGGACGATCAGGGCGGCCCACACGCCGTGCCGGCGCAGCGTCCGCATCGCGACGTCCAGGTGCATGGTGTCTCCTCTCGGACCCCGGGGGGTCGCAGGTCAGCCGGGGGGCGGCGTGGTCGGGTCGACGGTGCCGACGCCGTCGGACCAGCCGACGCCCTCGACGTGGTCGCCCGCGTCGAGCAGGCGGACCTGGCGCACGGCGCACGGCAGGTCGGTGTGGCGGCCGGGCCGGTCGCCCTCGCCGCGCCACAGGAGCAGCGCGGCGGGTGCGGTCGGCAGGGTGACGGTCAGGCGCACGGCGCCCGTGGCGGTGGTCCGCACGCTGGTGCGCGCGGCGGGTGACACGCGGCCGTCGGCGTCGCGCACGGCGGCCCAGTAGGTGTGCTCGCGGCGGGCGCGCAGGCTGCCGCGCCCGTCGCGCCCGTCGGCGGGCGCGGGCTTCGCGAGCGGCGGCGCCGCGGGCGCCTCGGGTGCCGCGACGGCCGGCGCGGAGGTCGCCTCGGCCCCCCAGGCGCCGGTGCGCCGGCTGACGGTGAACCCGCGCGCGACCAGCGCGACGCCCTGCACGGCGTCACCGACGGCTCCGGCGCCGGTCAGCCGGGGTCCGGCCGTGCCGACCCACGTGCCGGGGTCGGCGGTGTCCACGCTCACGGCGCGGACGTCCTCGGCGCGCACCTCGGTGAGGTCGTGCGCCGACGCCACGTGCAGCAGCGGGCCGTGCGCGGCGTCGGCGTCGCGCGCGTCGTGCAGGTGGACCTCGACGCACGCGTCGAGCCGGACCTGGGAGGCGTCGGGCTCGGCGGGGTCGTCGTCGACGAGGATCGCGGGCGTGCTGCCGTCGCGCGCGCAGTAGAAGGCGGTCTGCCGGAACGTCACCTGCGAGCGCCGCACGACCACCGCGGTGTGGTCGCCGATGCTGCACTCCTGGTGCCCGCCCTGCACGAGCACGCCGGTGCAGCGGTCGAGCTCGAGGCGGCCGGTGACGTTGGCGTCGACGACGGCGCCGCGGCAGCGGCGCAGCCGCGCGGTGAACAGGCCCGCGTCGGCCTTGCAGCCGCTGATGATCAGCCCGTCGCCGGGCGCCACCTGCTCGAGGAGCGCGCCGTCGCGCCGCTCGCCCTCGCCGTGCCGGGCGTGGCAGCCGGTCAGCCGCGTGCCGTCGCTGTAGTCGTGCCACGTGACCAGGGCGCGCGCGCCGACCATCGTGACGTTGGTCAGCTCGGTCCCGGTGCGGTGCGCGAGCACCAGCCCGGCGGCCGTCCCGCGGCCGTCGAACGTGCCGTCGCGCACCGCCAGGGTCTGCAGCGCTCCGACGGTGTCGCCCGTCGCGCGTGTGCCGACGGCGACGTCGACGGTGCCGGCGCCCGCGTCCCACGCGCTGCGCAGCGTGTTGGGCCACAGCATCCAGCGCGTCGTCGGGTCGGGGCGGAACACTGCGCTCGTCGGCAGGTGGTCCCCGGCGACGAGCGTGCCGCCCGCGAGGTCGAGCACGACACGCGCGTGCGGGTCGCCGCCGTCGAGGAAGACGGGGGTGTCGACGAGGTAGTCGCCCGGACCGGGCAGCGCGACGTGGCCGCCCGCGTCGAGGTGCCGCTGGAGCGCGGGGCCGTTGTCGGTGGTGCCGTCGCCGACGAGGTCGGCGGCGACCCGGGCGGGCGCCTCGGCGGGGGTCGGCGTGGGCGTGGGCGTCGCGACGGCCGACGTGGGCCCGGGGGCGCCGGCGCGCGTGCACGCGGTGAGCACCGCGGCCGCCGCGGCACCCAGGCCGCCGAGCACGGCGCGGCGCGGGACGCCGGTGCGGCCGGTCGCCGGGGGCGCGCTCACGCGGCGACCTCCACGGGGGTGCGGGGCGCGACGTGGGACCGGGCGCCCGCGGCCGCACCCGCACGCGCGTCGGCGCGCATGCTCGCGACGATGCCGGGGGCGAGGTGGATGAGGACGTACGACGGCGGCGAGGAGAACGCGGCGGCGCCCACCGAGTCGAGCAGCACGAGCGCCAGGCAGCACACGCCGCTGATCCGCAGCCAGCGGGTCAGCGCGCTCTCGTCCGCGCGCACCCGGCGCAGCAGCATCGCGAGCGCGCACAGCGTCCCGGCCGCGTAGCAGGCGGCGCCGAGCCACCCGGTCTCGCCCAGCAGCGCGGGCCACTGCGTGTCCAGCAGGAACGCGCCCCAGCCCTCGGCGCGCCCCAGGCCCCAGACGTGCTCGAAGCCGAGGCTGACGTACTCGGGGCTGTAGTGCTCCGCCGCCGTCGCGCTGCCGTAGCGCCCCAGGCCCGCACCGAGCGGGAAGTCGCGGGCCGCGAGGGCGAGCCCACCGGCGGTCAGCAGCGCGCGCGCCGAGTACCCGCCGCCGTAGTAGAGCTGCACGTCGTCGACGACGTACCGCCACGCGGTGGGCCCGACGACGAGCAGCACGGCGGGCAGCGCGACGAGCGCGAGCCGCACGACCCAGGGACGTCCGGCCCGCAGCACGACGCCCGCGGTCGCCAGCACCAGCCCGACGAACGACTTCACGCGGAACGTCAGCAGCGACAGGCCGGACAGCGCGAGCGCGAGGGCGTAGCCGCGCGCCGACGCCCGCACGACGAGCTGGTAGGTGAGGGTCGCGGCGGCGAGGATGACGGCGATGCGCCCGTACGCGGCGGGCAGGCGGAACGGCCCGACGACCGCCGCGAGGGGGCCGTGCATCTCCGGGGTGGACTGCGCGACCAGCGCGGTCCACGGTCCGGGGAACGCCACGTTGAGCGCACCGGTGACCACGAGGACGACGGCGACGACGGTCCCGGCGCGCACGATGCGTGCGAGCTCGAGGTCGCCCCAGTGCAGCTGCGCCGCGGTGTGGCCGACGAGCACGGCCTTGAGCAGCAGCAGCCCGCCCTGCAGCCACAGGGTCGTCGGCACGTCGTGCAGCAGCGACGACGCGACGCCCGCGAGGCCGAACGCGGCGAACCAGAGGATCCCGGGGAACCGCACGACGTGGCCCTCGCGCACCAGGCGGCGCACGGTGACGACGGCGGCACCGACGACGATCATGCCCTCGTCGAGCGCGCCGCCCGCGGCGCCGAGCTGCGTCACCAGCAGCGCGGACACGACCGTCGTGAGCAGGCCCGCGCGCGGGTGCCGCCAGAACAGCGCGACCAGGCCCGTCAGCCCGGCGGCACCGGCGACCACGAGGGGTGCGAGCAGCGCCGCCGCCGTGACGACCACGACGACGAGCGCGCCCGCGGGCACCGCGACGTAGGCGGGCAGCGTGCGTCGCGGCAGCGGCGGTGCGACCGGCGTCACGGCGCCCGCCGTGACGGGTGGCGCTCGATGACCTCTGCCTGCGACAGGGCCGTGTCCAGACCGCTGGGCGACGGGTATCCGGGGCGGCTCGCGACGTAGGCGAGCAGCGTGCCGGTGGTCTGCGAGGACGACGCCGCGAAGTACGTGACGTCGAGCCCGTACTGGTCGGCGAGCCGGTAGAACTGCTCGAACACCAGGTTCCAGCCGCGGGCCGACGCAGCCGACTGCACGCCGCCGGGGCCGCCCGACGGCCAGCCGACCTCGCCCGCGACGCACCGCACCTGCCACGTGCGGCACCACGTGCCGAACCGGTCGACGTCCAGGAGGACGGCGTGGTTGCCGGCGAGCGGGTCGAACGTCGAGCCGATCGGCGAGGGGTAGAAGTGCTGGGAGTACATGACCTTGCCCAGCGGGTCGCTCACCCACGGGCCGTCGGGCGCCATGACGTCGAGCCGCCCGCGCTCGCCGAGCATGCGCTGCACCCACAGCGTCTGCTCGGCGCCCGCACCGCGGACGGCGTCCGCCGCGGCCTGCGTGAAGAGCTTGTAGCGCGCCACGGGCACCCGGTCCAGGCGCGTCTCGTTGAGCAGGTCGAACGCGATGACGCGCTCGTCCCCGGCGAACCGCGCGGCCACGGCCGCCCAGACCTTCGCGACGTCGGCGCGCGTGACGCCCTCGCCGCACGTCAGGGAGCCGGCGGCCGTGATGTTGGGGTAGCTGCACGCGTTGTGCAGGCCGACGACGGTGCGGATGCCGGCGCGGGCGGCCCGCCGCACCTGCTCCTCGACGACGTCGAGGTACGCCTGGGAGACGGGCGCGTCGAGCCCCGCCCGCAGGTTGCCCGACCCGGGCACGGGCTGCAGCCGGACCCACGAGACGGGCAGCCGCACGACCTTGACGCCGCGGCTCGCCAGGTAGTCCCAGCTCGCCTGGCTCTCGCCGACCCGGTCGGCGGGCCGGTCGCCGCCGAACACGAGGCTGTAGACGTTGACGCCGCGCAGGTAGCTGAACCCGTTGAGGTAGGTCCCGGTGCCCCAGCGCTCGACGCCGGACGCGGGCCGGTGCAGGGCGGGCGTGTTGCCCCCGGACGGGTCGTCGGCGGCGCTCGCGGGCGCGGCGGGGACGAGCAGCGCGCCGACGAGCGCGACGAGCGCGGCCAGGGCCCCGCGGGCCCGGCGCACGGTGGTGGTGCGGACGCGTGGTCCCTGCATGTGGTTCCCCCCTGTCACGGTGCGGCTCCCGCGGGCACCGGGGGCACGCGCACGTGCCCGGCGGCGGCGTGGATCCGGTCCCCGAGCGCGTCGAGCCGCGCGCGGGAGTCGAGCACGGCGTCGACGACGGCGTCCCGGCTCGCGACCGCGAGCCTGCCGACCGCGCCGTCGACGTCGGTGAGGTCGCCGGGCAGGCACGTGCCGGTGATGCCGGCGGCGGCGAGCGTGCGCGCGACCTTGTCGGGCGCGTCGCCCGGGGCTCCCGCCACCGTGAGCCCCACGGGCACGGCGCCCTCGGTGGCCGCGACGACGGCGACGTGCAGCCGGTCGCTGAGCACGTGGCTGCAGCTGCGGTACACCTCGCGCAGCCGGTCCTCCTGCGCGGCGTGGTCGTCACCGTCCCACCCGACGTGCTCGGCGCCGAGGTCGCGGGCGATCCGGTCGCCCAGCGGGGCGTCGCGCCCCACCTGGGTGACGACGACGGGCGTCAGGCCCAGGCCGCCCGCGAGGGCTCGCACACGGCCGGCCCACGCGGCGTCCGGGGGCTCGCGGCGCACGGACCCGGTGCCCTGCCGCACCGAGACGGCGAGCAGCGGCCGGTCGGTGCCCGCGCGCAGCGTGCCGGCGTCCGGCCCGAGCGCGAAGCCCCAGTCCGGCGCGACGCCGCCGACGCCCATGAGGTCGCGGCTGTACGCGTCGCGCCAGGAGACGACGTCGCACAGCCGGAGCACTGCGGCGATCGGGACGCGCCACCGGTAGGACGCACGCACGCCCGTGCCGACCTGCACGGCCGCGCCGCCGCGCGCGCGGTTGACGGCCAGCAGGGGCGCGAGCCGCGTGTACCGGCGCGCGTACGGGCGGCGCACCTCGGTCTCACCGCTGTCGAAGCCGTAGAACGACCCGGCGAGCAGGCCGTCGCGGACGCTCCGGCGCCAGGACGCGGGCACGCGGTGGACGACGTCGTCGGGTCGCAGCCGCAGTCCGGCGACGTAGCCGTCCGGCTTGTCGCCGACGAACACGTGGAGGCGTCCCAGGGGTCGCACGACGTCCAGGTACGCGCGGCGCAGCACGGTGTCACCGATGTTGTCGTGCTGGCCGACGGCCGAGACGAAGACCTCCATGGGCGCGGTCCTTCCGGTCGGGGCGGTCACGGGGGCGGTCACCGGGGCGGTCACCGGGCGGCCAGCGCGAGCAGCACGCGGTGGGCGGGCAGGGAGCAGCGCGCGGTGAGCGCGAGCGCGAGCCGGCGCGTGTCGCGCCGTGCGGCGAGCGCGCGCAGCTGCGGCAGGCCGATCTCGTGGCGCAGCGTGTGCAGGCGCGCGACGTCGGGCTCGTCGGTCGCGCCGACGAGGTCCTTGACGGCCGACAGGGTGATGAACCGGCAGCGGAAGTACTCGTAGTCGGGGTCGCCGGGGCCGATGCCGTGCGCGGCGGCCGTGCGCGCCACGGCGTCCCCGACGACGCGCAGCGACTCGCCGCGGCTGCGCCGCGTCGTGATGATCGACCCCTCGCGCAGGCGGTAGTCGTACACGTGCGCGTCGATGCTCACGGCGCGGCGGGCGCGGCCCAGCGCCGCTGCCGCGAGCGCGAGGTCGGAGTGCGCGCGTGCCGCGACGAAGTCCTCGGGTCGCAGCAGGTCGCGGCGCAGCAGCTTGTTCCACAGGTGGCCCGACGCCTCGCCGCGCAGCAGCGCCCGCAGCACGTCGGTCCCGCTGCGGGTGCCGGGGGCGGGGGACGGCACGGGTCGTGTGGTGGCGTCGGGGTAGACGAAGCGCGCGCGTGCCAGGACCACGTCGGCGTCGTCGGCGCGCGCGGCGGCGAGCATGCGCGCGGCGGCGTCGGGCGCCACGTGGTCGTCCGAGTCGACGAACCACACGTGCTCGCCGCGGGCCTGCGCGACCGCCACCCGGCGCGCGTGCGAGACACCGGCGTTCTGCTCGAGCGCCACGACCCGCACGCGCGGGTCCCGCGCGGCGACGTCCCGGCAGACGTCCACGGTCGCGTCGCGCGAGCCGTCGTCGACCACGACGACCTCGAGGTCGTCGACGGTCTGGGCCAGCACGGCGCGCAGCGTGCCCGCGACCCACCCGGCGGCCTCGTACGTCGGCATCACGATCGACAGGGCGGTCATCCGGCGGCTCCCGGTGGGGCGAGGCGGGTGTCGAGGAACTCCAGGACGCGCGGCCAGACCGTCTCGTCGAGGAGGTGGGCGCCGTGCGCGTCGCCCTCGACGGTCACGAGCTCGTGGGCCACGCCGGCGGCTGCCAGCGACTGGCTCATGCGCTCGGCGTGCGGCAGCGGGATGGACTCGGCGGTGCCGTTGACCAGCAGCGCCGGGCTCGACGCGGCCGTGACGGTCAGCGCGGGTGAGGCCGGCTCGCCGACGGGGCACGCGTCGACCTCGGGGCAGCCGAGGTAGGCGAGCGCCGCGTCGACCTCCGCGGGGGCGGTCGTGCCGAGGCCCAGGCCGTCGGCCGTGAGGAGCGTCGCGGCGGACAGCGCGACGACGCCCTTGACGCCGGTCTCGGCGGCGGGCCGCGTGCCGAGGGTGAGGGCGAGGGTCGCGCCGGCCGACGTGCCGAGGACACCGACGCGCTCGGGGTCCACGCCGTAGGCGGCCTGCTGCGCGGGGTCGCGCAGCCACGCGACGGCGGCGGCGACGTCGTCGACGGGCGCGGGGTACGTGTGCTCGGGTGCGAGGCGGTAGGAGACGGCGAACGCGGCGACGCCGTGGTCCTGCAGGCGCCGTGCGACGCCGACCATGCCCGCGCTGTCCTTGGAGCCGCCGACGAACGCGCCGCCGTGCACGAGCACGACCGCGGGCACGGTCCCCTCGCCGCGGCGCGGCAGGTAGGCGTCGAGGGTCAGCGGGACGTCGTCGGGGGCCGCGTACGTGAGGTCGCGCTCGATCGACGCGGGCCGCTCGTGCGCGCCGACGGCCAGGACCGGGTCCGGCGGTCCCGCGCACGCGGCGACGGCGGCGGCGACGGCCAGCGCCGCGGCGACGGCTCGCCACGCTCCGCGGGCGGTCGGGGCGGGTGTCATCGGTCCTCCGTCTGCAGCTCGGGTGCCGGTGCGCCCGCGGTGGCCGGCGCGCGCGGGGCGTCGGCGGGGACGTCGGCCCGCGCGGCGGGGACGTGCGCCGGCGCGGCGGCGACGTCGACGCGTGCGGTGCGGCGGGGCCGCAGCAGGGTCGTGGGCAGCTGCAGCAGCCGCCAGCGGTTGGGCAGGAGCCGCGCGACCAGCAGCGACGCGAGCAGCGAGAGCACCGTCACGAGCGCGACCAGCGGCATCCCGCGCGCGGGCGTGCCGTGCAGCGCGGGCACCTGCCGGACCGCGATGGTCAGCAGCGCGACGGGGTACAGGTGGACGAGGTACAGGGGCAGGCTGCGCCGCCCCAGGTCCCGCAGCGGACGCGTCCACGGGCGCTCGCCGACGAGGTGCGCGGCGCCGAGGGCGGCCGCGAGCACCGCCGCCTGGCCGAGCAGGGCGGCTCCGGGCACGCGCCGCGTGAGCGGCACCGCGACGAGCGCCGCGAGCACGAGCAGCACGACGCCGACCGCGAGCGCCACGCGGCGCCACGTCATGGCGGCGACCGCCCGCACCACCCAGGGCCCGGCGTGCACGCCGACGACGTACGGCGCGAGGAACGCGAGCGCGCGGTCCCACGCGAACACCCCGGTGACGACCAGCCCTGACGTCACGGCGCCGCTGACCAGGACCGCCCCGACGACCGACGGGACCGGGTGGCGGCGCAGCAGCCACGTCAGGACGGTGACGGCCGCGAGCGCCCAGAGGAACCAGTAGATGCTGTCGGGCGCGACGAGCACGAGCAGCAGCCGCGAGGCGTCGCGGCCCGACCAGGGCGGACCGTCGGACCGCACCATCGGCAGCGCGGTGAAGAACGCGAACCGCACGAGCGACCACACGACGAGCAGGTACAGCAGCGGCAGCACGCGCCGCTGCCAGACCTGCGCCCAGCGCGTCGTGACGAGCCGGCGCTGCATGACGCCCGCGAGCAGGAAGAACGCGGGCATGGGGTAGAGCTCGAGCGCGAGCCGCGCGCGGCCGAGCGGTGCGACACCCACGTCCGCCGTCTCGAGGAACAGCAGCGCGTGGTACGCCACGACCATGACGATCGCGACGCCCTTGGCGAGGTCCACCCAGCCGTGACGGCGGGCGGCGGTGCCCTCAGCCACGTGCCTGCTCCGCCTGCCAGGCCCGGAACCAGCGCGTGAAGTACAGCGGCACCTCGTTGCCGACGAACGGCGGCGTGGTGTGCCCCAGGTCGTGGGTGCGGACCGTCACGTCGGCCCCCTGCTGGCGTGCGCGCTCGTAGAACGGGATGGCGTGGACCTGCGGTGGTGTCACGAGGTCGAGCCCGGTGGTGTGGACGATGCGGATGCGGTCGCCCGCCCAGGCGGACGCGGGGTGCCGGGCCGGGTTGGTGCGGTCGACGGCCGCCGTGGAGTACCCGTACGCGGGGCCGATCTCGGCACGGCCGCCCAGGTCGTACGACCGCCGCACGTCCCAGATGCCGTTGACGAAGTACAGGCCCACGACGTCGGGCAGCAGGCCCGCGCCGAGCACCTCGGCGGCGAGCGCACCGCCGCCGGACGTCGCGCGCAGGAAGTTGGCCCCCACGTCCGCCAGGGACGACACGTACCGCCACCCGGCGGCCTGCGCGGACATCGCGTAGGGCCCGGCGTACCCGTTGCCGCCGGCGTCCTGGCAGATGCACGCCAGCCCGCGGTCCATGAGCTGGCGCGACTCGTACCCGAATCCGTCGAGCAGCGCCCCGTGGTCGGACCCGGCGCCGTGGTAGAACCACGCGAGCCCGACGGGCTCGTCGAGCCGCAGGCCCTGCGGGATCATCAGCCACGCGCGGTCGCCCGAGACGTCGACCTGGACGGCGTCGTAGCGCGTGCCCGCGGCGGTGCGCTGGTCGGCGCGGCGGCTGATCTCGCCGGGCAGGCGCGGCAGGCTAGCGGCGCGCGCCACGGGGGCGCCGAGCAGCCCGGCGGCGCCGAGCCCGGCGACGGCGGCGCCGGCGAGGAAGGCCCGCCGGCCGGGGTGCGGCGCACGGTGGGTCGTGTCGGTCATCGGGGCTCCTCGTCGGGCGTGCGCACGGGGTGGTGCGGCGGGCGTGCGGCGGGTGCGGTGCGGGGGGTGAGGGCCGGGGCAGGCCGGTGGCCGTGGTCCGCGACCGGTGCGGGAGGGGTGGCCGGTGCTGCGGCAGGGGCGCCGCGTCCCCGGAGCTGGTGGCGCAGGCCGGCGACCGTCCGCAGGTCGCGCCGGTAGGCCGGCACAGCCAGGGCGGCGAGCGCGAGCGCCGCGACGAGCGCGAGCGCACCGGTCGCCAGGGCGAGCCACGTCTCGCCGGGCGGCAGCCAGCGCGTGGCCGCCGCGCTCGCGACCAGCGCCCAGCCGTAGACGAGGACCGTGCGGGCGCCGTTGCTCCAGATCCGGCCCACGGGGGCGTCGGAGACGCGGTGCAGCCACCACAGGTTCGCGGGCCACTGCAGCACGACGGCCGCGGCGTACGCCCACGCGACGCCGTACAGCCCCCAGTGCGCGCCGCCGACGATCATGGCGATCTGCACGGGGCGGGTCACGAGCGACAGGCGCAGGTGCTCGCGCGTCAGGCCCTGCGACAGGTACACCCAGTAGCAGGCGTAGCCGGCCATGGTGAAGAACCCGGCGATCGACAGGACCTGGAAGAGCCCGGCCGTCTCGAGCCAGCGTGGGCCCAGGGCGACGAGCACGACGGCCGGGGCCTGCGCGGCGGCGAACGCGAGCATTGCGCTGACGAGGTTGAGCATCGCCGTCTGGGCGGTCAGCAGGTAGTGGCGGTAGCGCGGCGGGTCGTCGACGAGGCGCGCGAGCACGGGCAGCGCGACCCGCGTGACCGGCGCGTTGATCTGGTAGAGCGGCAGGACCAGCAGCTGGAACGCACGGTTGTACAGGCCGAGGGGCCCGGCACCCAGGCTCGAGCCGATGACGACGGAGTCGACGTTGTTGCTCGCGTGCGCCAGCACCTGGCTGCCGACGAGGTTCGCGCCGAACGACACGAACGGCCGGACCGGCTCGTCGCGGGCCCAGCGCCCGGGCAGCCACCGGCACACCACGACCAGCACGACGAGCTGCGCGGCGAGCTGCACGACCTGCTGCGCGACCAGGGCCCAGTACCCGGCGCCGCCCGCGGCGAGCGCGACGGCCGCGGCGAGCCCCACGGCCTGCCCGCCGAGCTCGAGGCCTGTCAGGGCCCCGAACCGCAGGCGGCGCTGCAGGTCGGCCTTGTACTGCGTCATGACCCCGTTGAGCACGAAGGTGACCGACAGCAGGGCGGTGACGCCCCGCAGGCGCGGCTCGTCGTAGAACGCCGCGAGCAGCGGCGCGACCGCCAGCACGAGCAGCGCGAGGACGACGCCGGTGCCGGTGCTCAGCCAGAACAGGTTGCTGCGCTGGCCGCGGCTCAGCGTGCGGGCCTGCACGGCGGCGCTCCCGAGGCCGAAGTCGCGCAGGATGTCGGCGACGCCCGTGACGGCCATGACCATCGCGAGCAGGCCGTAGTCCTGCGGCGAGAGCAGGCGCGCGAGGACGACGACGCCGGTCAGCAGGAGCGCGATCCGCGCCCCCTGCCCCACGAGCGTGACGGCCGCCCCGCGCGACGCGGACGTGCCGAGCCCGGCCGGGGCCGTCACGCACCCGCCCGGGCGCCGGGGCCGGGCCGGCGCCGGCCGCGGACGAGCGCGAGCGCGGTCCGGTACGCGTCCTCGTGCGCGGCGCCGACGGTCTGCCAGTCGCGTGCGCCCAGGTCGGGGCGGTCGGCCCGCGGCGTGGTGCGTGCGCGGTGCAGCCCGTCGGCGAGGACGGCCGCGTCGACGTCGCCCTCGTACTGCAGGACCCAGCCGTCGCCCACCTCGGCCGCGACGGCGGCGTTGGCGGGGGACGCGGGTACCAGGCAGGGCCGGTCGAGGGACAGCGCCGCGAGCAGCACGCCGGAGTTGGTCATCTGCCGGTAGGGCAGCACGACGAGCTCGGCGGAGGTGACGTGCTCGACGAACGTCGCGTCGGGGACGAAGCGCAGGTCCGTGCCGATGCGGGGGTCGCGTGCCGCCGCCGCCTCGATCGTGGGGGCCAGGTCGGGCGTCGGCCTGCCCGCCACGGTCAGGCGCAGGTCCGGGTCCGGCAGCGCGGCGAACGCGTCGAGCAGCTCCTCGACGCCCTTGTAGGGGCGCAGCAGCCCGATGGTCACGAGGTGGCCGGGCGTCGTCGCCGCCTGCGGGAGGGGCGCGAAGACGTCGCGGTAGTGGCCCAGCGGGATCCGCACGCTCGGGGCCCCGCCGGGCGCCGGGGTCGCGGGGGTCAGCAGGACGTAGAGGGTGGTCGCGGCGTCGACGGCCGCGAGCGCGCGGGCCTCGGGGCGGCTGACCGACTCGTGGGGGACCGTGTTGTGCAGGGTCCGGACCACGGGGACGCGGCGTGCCCGCGCGAGGGCCAGCACCACGCGCAGCGCGGCCCGGCGGCCGAGGCGCCGCACGGGACGCGGGTGGCGGACCAGCAGCTCGGGCCAGTGCACGTGCAGCACGTCGTACCCGCCGCGCAGGGCCGTGCGCCACGAGAACACCAGGGCGTCGACGTCGCCGCCCGCGCCGCCGAGCATCTGGTCGACGTAGCGCGTGGTGCCGTCGGGCGGCTGCAGCGAGTGCAGGACGCGGAGCCGGCGCGCGGCGGTGCGGGTCGCCGCGTCCGGGGTCGTCGCCGTCGTCGCGGCACCTGCGTCGGCCGTCGCCGTGCGTCCCTGCTCCATACCGTGCCCCCCGCCGGTGGAGTGACCGCGCCACGTCCCGCCGCGAGCCGCGGCGGACGGACCGCACGGTCGGCGAGGGGGACAGGCGCCATCGTCGATCCGGACGATCATAGGGGCGCATGACGGGAGAAATAACCCGGTCTGTGTGAATTGTTCGTTGCGGGCTCGGGTCGGCCGCGACGTCGCCGGATGCGTGCGGCGGCTGGTCAGCGGGTCTGCCGGCCGTGTCGTCTCAGGAGTGGACGACGCAGGTGGTGGCCGTGGGCCGTGCCTCGAGCCGGGCGTCGTCGATCGGCTCGCCGCCCACCGCGCACGTCCCGTACGTCCCGGCCGCGAGGCGCGCGAGGGCCGCGTCGACCTCGACCAGGCGCCTGCTCGCCGCGGCGCCGAGCGCGTCGAGCTGGGCGCGCTCGAACGCGATGGTGGCGCCCTCGGGGTCGTGCTCGTCGTCGACGTTGGCGTCGCGTGCGGCGTCGACGACGTCCTGGCGCGCGTCGCCGAGCCCGCTCAGCCGGCCGAGGGCGTCGGCGCGCAGCGCGAGCAGCAGCTCACGCGCCCGGTCGTCGTCCACGCCCCCGGTCTACCACCTGGCGGGGGAGCGGTCGGTCACGCGTCGACGGACGCGTCCGTGGTGCCGGCGCCCGTGACGCCCTGGGTCAGGACCGTCGGAGTGCCGTCGGTGCCCGTCGCCGGCCGGCCGAGGCCCGCGACGACGCGGGCGTGCTGCTCGCGCGCGTCCTGCCGGCACGTCCCGACGACCTCGGTGACCTCGGTGACCCGGTCCTGCAGTCGCTTCGCCTCACGGCCGACGAACGCGACGCCCCGCGTCGCACGCGCGGTGTCCTCGCGGCTGCGCCGCACGCGCCGGGTCACGAGCACGCCCGCGGTGACGGTCAGGGCCACGGCCAGCACGCCGAAGAGCCACCGCAGGTCCGAGCCGCCGACGGCGGTCGCGAGCCAGAGGACCGCGGCGGCGGTCGCGACGCCGGTCGTCGTGCGCGTCTCGCGCGGCGTGCGCGGGTGCTGCGGCGTGCGTGCCCTGACGAGCGCCTCGTCCAGGCCCTCGACGGGCCCGGTCGGGCGGGCCCGCAGCGTCACGCCCATGACGGGACCCTCGACGTGCTCCGGCGGCGCGACGTCCGACTCCGCGAGGAACGTGTCCGCGACCGTCAGGAGCCACGGCGCGCACGCGTCGCGGGCCGCGGCGCCCGTGGCGTCACGCCGCGTCAGGGCGTCCTCGCGCAGGAGCGTCAGCAGGTCGCCCGCGGGGGCGTCCCACCCGGGGCCGGGGGCGTCCTGGCCGGTGACGACGGCCTCGAGCTCGGCGATGCGCGTCATCAGCGCGCGCTCCTCCTCGGCACCCTCGTCGACGAGCGCGCGCAGCACGGCCACGAGCTCGTCGAGCGTCGGGTCGCCGGACCCGGTGGTGCCGTCGTCGGCGACGTCACCGAGGGCATCGCCCGGCGTGCCGTAGACGGGGACGGCGGGCGCGGCCACGGGGGCGTCGACGAGCGTGCGCAGCGTGGTCAGCGCCGCGGCGGCGTGCCGCACCTGCGGCACCTGCGGCGCGCTCGCCTCGGCGGTGCGGGACACTGCGCCGCCACCCCCGGCGGACAGCCGCACCTCGGACGTCCACACGGCCACGGCCTCGTCGACGGTCGCGGCAGGCAGCGCGCCGACGGCGGCCCGCAGCCGCTCCAGGAGCGCCGCCCGGGCGTCGTCGCCCAGCCGGGCCTGGGCGGCGGCCACCCAGACGGCCCGCTGCGCACGCGTCACCGGGCGGTCGGGGTCCAGGGTGCCGAGCGCGTCGGACGCCCACCGGGCCACGAGGTCGGTGCGCCCGCACGCCGCGCCCGCGACGGTGAGGAAGGTGGCGGTGCGGCGCAGGTCGATCGTGGCGGCACGGTCCGCGGCGCCCTCGTCGTCCGGGCCCAGGGCGCCCAGGGCGTCGGCGAGCCAGTAGCCGGGGGCCAGCGGCGTGCCGCTCACGTCGAGCAGGGGGCCGCCGTCGCGCGGCGCGGTCCCCAGTGCGGCGAGCCGCGCGCGGGTGGCCTGCCGCACGAGCGCCGGGCCGGCGACGAGCGAGAGCTGGTCGCGCAGCGAGCTCAGCTCGACGAACGCGTCGAACGCCGCGGTCAGCCGCGCGAGGCGCGTCTCGATCGACCCCCGCAGCGACGCCAGGTCGCTGCGCAGGGCCGAGGCCGTGGCACTCTGCCGGCTGAGGGACGACCGCAGGTAGCCGAGGTCGTCGGTGAGCTCGCGGATCCGGCGCGACTGCGCACCGTCCGACTCCTGGATCCAGCCCCCGAACAGGTCGTTCGTCATCGCACGCTCCCACGGTAGGCCGCGAGGATAGTGGTTCGGGCGACGGTGGGGATGGGCCGAGCGGGTGGCGCCCGCGTGGCGCGGGTCCGCCCGGCGGGGCGCCTCGGGACCCGTGCGGGAGCGTGGTCCGCCGTGCTCCGGGGCCGTCCGTGGGGTGTGAGAGGGAATCGGCGTGCGCAGCCCGGTAGCCTGGTCACCGTCTGCGGGAGTGCTCGTGGACGTGCCCGGCGCTGAAGGAGCAGGAGTGCCCACCGGCAAGGTCAAGTGGTTCGACACCGAGCGTGGATTCGGCTTCATCGCCAGCGACGACGGCGGTGAGGTGTTCCTGCACGCCTCCGCGCTGCCCGTGGGGGTCAGCGACCCCAAGCCCGGCACCAAGGTCGAGTTCGGCGTGGCGGACGGTCGGCGTGGACCGCAGGCCCTGTCCGTCACCGTCCTGGACCCGGTGCCGTCGGTCGTCAAGGCCCGGCGCCCCCCGGCGGAGGAGATGGCCGTGGTCGTCGAGGACCTCATCAAGGTGCTCGACAAGATCGGCAACGACCTGCGCCGCGGTCGCTACCCGGAGGGGCAGCGCTCCGCCCAGTACGCGACCCTGCTGCGCGGCGTCGCCGACAAGCTGGAGGCGTGAGCGTGGCTGCCGTCAAGGACGCCGTGCTCGAGCGTGCCGTCGACCTCGCGCGCGAGGTCGCGCTCGAGATCGCCGAGGAGCCCGAGTACGTCGGCGAGTACCTGGGCGCGGTGCGCGAGGCGGAGCGGCTCGTGTCGCACCGGTTCGCGTGCACGGCCCGCGGCTACCGCGGCTGGGCGTGGACCGTCACCGTGGCGCGCGTGCCGCGCGGGCGCACCGCGACGGTGTGCGAGGCCGAGCTGCTGCCGGGCGAGGACGCGATCCTCGCCCGCACCTGGGTGCCCTGGTCCGAGCGGCTGCGTCCGGGTGACATCGGCCCCGGCGACGTGCTGCCGTTCCGTCCGGACGACCCGCGCCTCGAGCCGGGCTACACCCCGACCGGCGACCCCGAGGTCGACGAGGTCGCGATCGACGAGCTCGCGCTCGCGCGCGTCCGCGTGCTGTCCCCGCAGGGTCGTGACGAGGCCGCCGAGCGCTGGTACCGCGGGTCGCGCGGCCCGGCGACGCCCGGTGCGGTCGCGTCGGCCGCCGCGTGCTGGTCGTGCGGGTTCCTCGTGCCGCTGCAGGGCGCGCTGGGCCAGCTCTTCGCGGTGTGCGCCAACGAGTGGTCGCCCGACGACGGCAAGGTCGTGAGCCTCGACCACGGCTGCGGCGCGCACTCCGAGACGGACGTCGAGCCGGTCCCCAGCGAGTGGCCCGCGCCCGACCCGCTGTTCGACGAGATGGCCATCGACGTCGTCGAGCGCGCGCCGTCGACCGCGACGGCGGCGAGCGAGCCGGTGCCCGCCGAGGCCGCAGCGAGCGAGCCGGCAGCGACCGAGCCCGAGCCGGTGCCCGCCGAGCCCGAGCCCGCGCCCGCCGAGCCCGCGCCCGTCGCGACGGACCCCGCGCCGACGGACCCCGTGCCCGGCGAGCCCGCACCCTCCCCGACCGACCCGGCCGACGCGCTCCCCACCGAGGTCACGGACGCCGACGCGCGCCCGTCCGACGGGGCGTGACCACCGACGTCTTCGGCACGGCCGCGCTGCGCGCGGCGGTGCTGGAGGCGTGGCGGGCGTCGCCCGCGCGGCTGCGCGAGGACGCCAACACCGAGGAGGACCACGCCCGCGGGTACTACCGCGACCGGGTGCTGGTCGAGCTCGCGCAGAACGCCGCCGACGCGGCGACGCGCGCGGGCGTCGGGGGGCGGCTGCTGCTGCGCCTGGGGACGGCGGACGACGGCACCGCCGTGCTGGTCGCCGCCAACACCGGCGCCCCCCTGGACGAGGCCGGCGTGGCGTCGCTCGCGTCCCTGCGGGCGTCGGCCAAGCGCGACGCCGGGACGGGGACGGTCGGCAGGTTCGGCGTCGGGTTCGCGGCCGTGCGGGCCGTCTCGGACGAGGTCACGGTCGCCTCGACGACGGGCGCGGTGCGGTTCTCCCTGGCCGACACGCTCACGGTCCTCGAGGAGACCGCCGCGCAGGAGGCCGCGCAGGGTCGCGCGACGCTCGCGGACGAGGTGCGCCGGCGCGACGGCTCGCTGCCGGCGCTGCGCCTGCCGTGGCCGGCGGAGGGGCGCCCGCCGTCGGGGTACGACACGGCCGTCGTCCTGGTGCTGCGTGACGAGGTCGTGCGTGACGAGGTGCGCTCGCTGCTGGAGGCCGTCGACGACGTGCTGCTGCTGGCGCTGCCGGGCCTCGTGGAGGTGCTGGTGGACGTCGAGGGGGACGCCCCGCGGCGCCTCGCGGACGTCCACGACCGGTGGGACGTCCTGACGGCCGAGGGCGAGGTGCCCCTGGCGCTCGTCGCGGACCGCCCGGTCGAGCAGCGCTCCGCACGGTCGTGGCGCGTGACGTGGGCGCTGCCGCGGGGTGGTGAGGCGCTGCCGCGCGGTGATGAGGCGCTGCCGCGCGGTGATGAGGCGCCGCCGCGCGTGGTGCACGCGCCCACGCCCACCGACGAGCCGTGCTCGCTGCCCGCGCTGCTGGTCGCGACGCTGCCGCTGGACCCGTCGCGCCGGCACGTGGCCCCGGGTCCGCTGACGGACGAGGTGCTGGCGCGCGCGGCCGTCGCGTACGCCGAGCTCGTGGGGCGGGTCGCGGCGGCCGGGCAGGACGCGACGGCGCTGGTCCCGACGGGCCTCGCGGCGGGCGAGGTCGACGCGGTGCTGCGCGAGCGCGTCCTCGAGGCCCTCGTCCGCACGCCCATGCTCGTCCCGGCGTCACCGCAGGACGGCCTGGTCCCGCCGCTGCGCGCGACCACGGTCCGGGACCTGACGGACGGCCCGGCCGCTGCCGCGCTCGGCGCGGTGGTCTCGGGCCTGGTGCGCGTGCCGCCGTCGGGTGCGGCGGCCGTGCGGGCGCTCGGCGTCGAGGAGCGCACGCTCGCCGAGGTCGTCGACGAGCTGCCGACCGGTGGCGACGTCGACTGGCCGGCGCTGTACGACGCGCTGGACGCCGCGGCGCAGGACGCGACCGCGCGTGAGGGGCTCGCGTCCCTGCCGGTGCCGCTCGTGGACGGGCGGGTCGTGCGGGGGCCGCGGGGCGTCGTGCTGCTGGACGACGACGTGACGGGCCTGGCGCCGCGCACGCTCGAGGCGCTGCGCGAGTGGGGCCTGCGGGTCGTGGACCCGGCGGCGGCGCGTCCGCTGCTGACACGGCTCGGGGCGCAGCGGGTGGACGCGGCCGCGCTGCTGGCCCACCCGGGGCTGCGGGCGGCGGTCCTGGGCCAGGCGGACGACGACGACCTGGAGCACGCCGACGACGTGACCGCGGCGGTGCTGGACGTGGTGCGCGCGGCGGGCACGGTGCCGCCCGACGCGACCGCCTGGCTGGGCCTGCTGACGCTCGACGCAGCGGACGGCGAGCCGGCCCCCGCGCACGGGCTCGTCCTGCCCGGCGGCCCGGCCGCGCGGCTGCTGGACGACCGGGTCCTCGCGCCCGTGGCCGCCGACGTGGTCGAGCGCTGGGGGCGCGACGTCCTCGCGGCCGTGGGCGTGCGGGACGACCTGGTGGTGACGACCGTGCCGGACGTCGTCGCGGGCGTGGTCCCCGACGACGAGGGCGACGACGGCGCGTCGCTCGCGGCCGCGTCGTTGGACGGCTGGGCGCAGTACGTGAACGACCTCGCGGACGTCCTGGGCGTCGGTGCGTACTGCGGGGACGTGCCCGCGGTCGCGGACCTGGACGCGGTCGACGACGGGCGCTGGCCCGAGCTGCTGGCGCACCTGGCGGGCACGCCCGCGCTGCGCGCGGCGCTCGTGACGCCGGTGCGCGGCGAGGGCACGACGGCCACGGGCCCGTCGTACACGGCGTGGTGGCTGCGCACGCGCGCGGACCTGCCGCTGCCGGAGGTGTTCGCGCTGCCGGGCGCGGCCGGGCTGCCGGCGGCGCTCGTGCCGCCCGTGCCGGACGTGCTCGCGGGCCTGGACGCCGAGGTGCTGCGCGCACTGGGCGGGGTCGGGTCGCTCGCGGAGGTGCCGGCGACGCGGTGGCCCGCGGTGCTGGAGCGCCTGGGTCCGGTCGGTACGTCGGTGCCGCTCGACGTGGCGGGCCAGGTGTGGCGGGCGTGGGCGGCCGGTGCCGGGCCGGACGAGCCGCCCGCGGTCGTGGTGGCGCTGACGGCCCCGGGCGTCGCGCACATGGTCGACGACGCGGTGGTCGCCGACGACCCCCGGTGGTGGCAGCGCGCGGGCGACGACGACGTGGCGGTCGTGCCCGTCCCGGTCGTGCCCGTCCCGGTCGTGCCCGTCCCGCCCGGGGCGCCGGACGACGACGACGCCGCGGGCCGGGTCGCGGAGCTCCTGGACCTGCCGCTCGCGTCGACGCAGGCCGACGAGGACGTCGCGGGCGAGGAGGAGCCGGAGGACGTGCCGGACGCGCTGGTGGCGCTGCTGCCGGACGTCCCGACGGTGTGGTGGCGGCACGACGAGCTGCGCGTGGGCGGTGCGCAGGTCGGCTGGTGGGTGGTCGGTGCGGGCGCCGACGCGCACGTCCACGCCGAGCACGTCGCCGGGCTGGCCGCGGGGCTGGCCTGGGCGGCGGGCCGGTGGGGTGCGCGCGGCGCGGTCGAGGCGCTGCTCACGGACCCGGACGACGGCGACGCGGCGCTGGGCCTCGTGCTGGGATGAATCGCCCAGGAGGGCATGAACTACCGATAAAGGTCACGCTCGGGTAACGTCCGCGTGTGCCCGTCGCCCGTCGCCGCGAGATCCGCCGCTGGCGGCAGCGTCGAGCCCACCGACGTCGCCGGGTGCGGCTGGTCGGGTCAGCGGGAGTCCTCGTCGTCGCGCTGGCGCTGATCCTGCTCGCCGCGCCCGGCGCGTACGCGCCCGGCGTCGAGGTCACGGCGGCGTCGGCGCCGGGCGACCTCGTCGACCGGCTGCAGGACGCGGCCTCGCGCCTCGCGGAGCGCAGCCCGGAGCCCGAGCCGACGACGCCGCTGCCGGCCACGAGCTCGGCGGTGCCCGAGACCGCACCCGAGGCCGCGCCCACGACGCCGGCGGACGCCGCGCCCGCCGACCCCGACCCCGCACCCGCCGCCGCCCCGGCGCCCCAGCCGCAGGCGGCACCGGCCCAGCCCGCCGCGGCACCGTCCGACGCGGGTGCGGCCATGTCCGCCGAGATCGTCGCGCTCACCAACGCCGAGCGTGCGGCGGCCGGGCTCCCCGAGCTCGCCGGCTCGGCGTGCGCGACGCAGCAGGCGGCGGCGCGGGCGGGCCTGCTGGTGGCCGAGGGGCGCTTCGAGCACGACCCGCTGGGCCCCGTCCTCGAGGCGTGCGCGGCGCGCACGGTGGGGGAGAACCTGTCGCTCGGCTACGCGTCGGCGCAGGCCGCGGTCACCGGGTGGATGAAGTCGCCTGGGCACCGCGAGAACATCCTGCGCACGTCGTTCTCGCAGATCGGCGTCGCGTGCGAGCAGGGCGGCCGCGGCTGGCTCTGCGCCCAGGTGTTCGTGGGCTGAGGCGGCCTCAGCCGCTGATGTCCTCCTGGCCCGGGCGGATCATCGCACCCGTGCCGTCGGCGGACAGGTGCCCGTTCCTGCGGGCCCACAGCACGCCGATGAGCCCCAGCACGGCACCTGCTGCGCACATGGACGGCCACCTGCCGGGGACCACGCCGGTCAGCCACAGCACGCCCGTGACCAGCAGCGCGACGGTCCACACGGCCGTGCCGACGCCCATGACCCGCGCAAGGTCCACGTCGATCGGCGGGGGCGGCGTGCGCTGCGGGTGCATCAGGGTGGACAGGACGGTGGGCACGGCCCCGATCGTAGTGCGCGGCGGCCGGTGTCCTCGGTGGGGCGACGTGCTGGGTGCGGCACCGCGCTCAGTGCAGCAGCGCGGACGCCAGCGTCTCGACGGCGGGCGCGAGCTCGTCGTACGACGCCCGGTAGACGGCGTCGGAGCCGCCGATGGGGTCGGCGACGTCGGTCGGCCCGGAGCCGGCGACGTGCCGCACGCCGGCGGCCAGGGCCGGCAGCGCGCGGACCCGGGCGCCGGGCGTGTCACCCGCGTCGTGCAGGGCCTGCGGGTCGACGTGCGCGACGAGCCGCGCGAGCTCGAGCAGCGTGAACGTGCGGCGCACCGCGCCCGGCACCAGCTCGACGATCTCGGAGCGGTGCGTGCGCGTCAGCGCGATGACGAGGTCGGCCTCACGGATCAGGTCCGCGGTGAGCTGCCGCGCGGCGAACCCGTCGGTCTCGGCGCCCGCGGCTGCGACCAGCGGGACCATCGGCGCCGACACCGCGTGCCCCACGACCGCACGCGTCCCGGCGGAGGAGACCTGCACGTCCGTCCCCGCGAGGCGGGCTGCGAGCAGCCGCTCGACGGCGGGGGAGCGGCAGATGTTGCCGGTGCAGACCGTGAGGATCCGTGCGGGGGGCTCGGTGGAGGTCATGGGGCCCGATGATGCCTGATGTCGAACGTCGGACCCGCACGCGCCAGGCGTTCGGGTGACCGCCGTTACGATCGCCTGCAGAACGACCGGTTGCCGAGCGACGGCCGCCGGGCGACGGAGGGGGAGGGACGCGCGTGGCTCATCCCGGTTGGGGACCGGAGTGGACGACGCAGCAGATCCCGATCGTGCCCGAATCGTCCGTCAAGCCGCGATCGTCCACGGGGCGGTCGTCGAAGCGGCGGCTGTTCGGCAAAGGTCCGGGCAAGGGCCGTGGCCGACGCCCCGCCCGCACGCCGTCACGTCGACGCAGGGGGCCCCAGCAGATGTCGACGGTCGAGATGGTGCGCGCCGCGCACCCGCACCGCCGTGCCGTGTGGCTGACGGTGATCGGGCTCGCGTTCGTGCTGGGCGGGTCGGTCGCATGGCTCGGGTGGTCGGCGATGGAGGCGCGGGACGCGCTGTTCGCGGCCCGCGCGGAGGTGGGCCAGCTGCAGGAGCAGGCACGGCTGGGGCGGATCGACGAGGCGCGGACGACGCTCGAGGACGTGCAGCGCCACGCGTCGCTCGCGCGTGAGCGGACGTCGGGGCCGCTGTGGGCGGTCGCGGGGGCGCTGCCCTGGGCGGGGCCGAACGTCCAGGCGGTGCGCGCCGTGGCGGGTGCCGTCGACGAGCTCGCGACGCATGCGCTGCCCCCGCTGGTCGAGGCGACAGCCCTGGTCGACCCCGCTGCCCTGCAGCCGGTGGGCGGTCGGATCGACGTGCAGCCGCTCGCCGACGTCGCGCCGCAGATCGCCGGCGCGGACACCGCCATCACTGCGTCGCTCCAGCGGATCGAGGACGTGGACACCACCGGGCTGATCGACGCCGTCGCCGACCCGGTCACCCAGCTGCGCGGGCAGCTCGCCGACGTCGCCGCCGACACCGCTACCGCGTCGCGAGCCGCGGCGCTGCTGCCGGCGATGCTGGGTGTCGACGGGCCACGCACCTACCTGGTCCTCGTGCAGAACAACGCCGAGCCGCGCGCGACCGGCGGCATCGCCGGGGCGGTGCTGCTGCTGCGGGCGACCGACGGGCACCTGGAGGTGCTGGAGCAGCGTCGCGGGGGTGAGCTCGCGGGGCTCCCGGAGCCGGTGGTGGCGCTGAGCGACGCAGAGAAGGACCTGTTCGGTCCGCTGCTGGGCACGGACATGCGCGACGTGAACTTCACACCCGACTTCCCGAGGTCGGGGCGCATCGCCAAGGGCGTGTGGGAGTCGCAGGTCGGCGGCGTCATCGACGGGGTCCTGTCGGTGGACCCCGGTGCGCTGGCGCTGGTGCTCGACGCGACAGGACCGGTGCCCCTGCCTGACGGCAGCCAGCTGACGGGCGACAACGTGGTGCCGATGCTGCTCAACCAGGTGTACCTGGAGCTGGAAGACCCGGCCGAGCAGGACGCGTTCTTCGCGCTGACGGCCGCAGCGGTGTTCGGTGCGGTCGCAGGTGGTCAGGGCGACGCGACGGGTGTCGTCGACGCGCTCGCCGAGGCGGCGCGGCGCGGCCGGCTCATGGTGTGGTCGGCTGACGAGGACGAGCAGGCGCGCCTGAGCGGCACCGTGCTCTCCGGTGAGCTCCAGGGGCGTCGTGGCAACGAGGCCGTGGTCGGGCTGTACCTGAACGACGGCACCCAGGCGAAGCTCGGCTACTACCTGCAGGCAGACGCGTCGGTCGAGGTGACCGAGTGCCTGCCCGACGGGAGCCAGCGCGTGCGTGTCGAGGCGACCTTCATCTACGAGCCACCGGCCGACGTGCTCGACCTGCCGCCCTACCTGCTGGGGTTGGACGGCATCGTGCCGCTGGGTGAATTCCGGACGAACGTCCTGCTCTACGTTCCCGCCAACGGCAAATTGGACGCCGTTCGGGTGAATACTGAGGCAGCGTCCTTGCACGCCCAGGTCCACGACGGCCTGTCGGTCGGCGCTCTGACCTGGGACTTTACCCCCGGAGCGACATACAGGCTCGAAGCGGACATCACGACCGGTCCCGGACAAGATGGGGCGGTCCTGCTCCGGACGTCGCCGTTGGCGGCAGGTTTCGATCATGTTGCCGCTGTTTCCAAGTGTGAAGGGGCGCGATAGCCTCGTCGTGCTGCTAGAAGGCCGTATGTCACACTGGCGGCACACCACGCAAGACTTTCTGGGGGAGATCATCCGTATGAAGATCAGCCGTACGGTCGCCACGGCCGCCATCGCAGGAGCGCTCGCGCTCGCTCCGACCGCCGCGTTCGCCTACGGCGCGTCGGACTACACGAACACCGGCACCGCGTCGGACACGACGCCGGCCGTCGGCCAGAGCTTCACCATCACGGTCCAGGGCCCGGGCAACACGCCCGTCGTGCTGACCATCACGAGCAACCCTGCGTCGATCCCGGACTCGGCGATCAGCATCGCGGGAACGCGCTCGGCCACGAAGACCACGAACGCCGCCGGCTCGGCCGTGTTCACGGTCACGCTCGCGCAGGCCGGCACCTACACCGCCGTCGTCACCGACGGTGTGTCGGGTGAGGTGCTGAGCACGCAGACGTTCACCGTGGCCGCTGCCACGGGTGGTACCGCCACGGCGAGCGGGAGCGGTCTGGCTGTCACCGGCTCGAGCACCCTGCCGATCGCGCTGGGCGCGGGCGCGCTGGTCCTCGTCGGTGCTGGCGGCGTCGCGTACGCCAGCAAGCGCCGGAAGAGCGCTGAGATCTGACAACACGGCACGGGAGGCTCCCGCAGCGTAGCGCTGCGGGAGCCTCCTCACGTTGGGGGCACACTGCCTGCACTCGCGGTTGGGTTTCGTCACCGCGCGGCTCGGGCGCGAAGGCGTAAGGAAATGGCGGGAGCTGGGATGGAACTGCGGGACTACTGGGCTCTCCTGCGGAGGTCGTGGCCAGCAATTGTGGTTGTTGCGGTCCTCGGCGGCCTCGGCGGACTTGGCGTGAGCGCCCTGACGACGCCGACATACGCCGCCTCGGCTCAGATTTACGTGTCGGTCGCTACAGGCGATTCGACGAGCGACCTGCTGCAAGGGTCGAGCTTTACTCGGCAGCAGGTCGTCTCCTACGCCAACCTCGTCGACAGCCCGCTGGTTTTGCGCCCGGTCATCGACGACCTTGCCCTCGATACGCGAGTCGACACTCTTGGCGAGAGCATTGTTGCTGAGTCCCCCCTCAACTCGTCGTTGATCAATATCACGGTCAGAAACGAATCGCCTGCGATTGCGGCAGCGATCGCAAATGCGGTCGCGAGCGAGTTCAGCACCGTTGTCTCGGAGCTTGACAGGCCGGAAGGCAGCGAGAGTTCGAGCGTCAAGATGACGACGGTGCGGGAGGCGGTCTCACCAGAGTCACCGGCTACCCCGCGCACCAAGATAAATGCTGCGCTCGGCGTGATTCTGGGGGCCGCTCTCGTGGTGGTCATTGGTGTGCTGCGGCAGGTGCTCAACACGAGGGTACGCAACGAATCTGATATCGCGAAGGTCACGGACATCGCCGTCGTCGGGGCTATTCCGCTGGACGAGGACGCTGTGAAGCGGCCACTCATCCTTCAGGCGGATCCTCGCAGCCCGCGGTCTGAGGCTTTTCGCAGATTGCGAACAAATGTGCAGTTCTTGGGTGCGGGAGGTGGGCCGGCGCTTTTTGCTGTCACGTCCTCCGTGCCCGGGGAGGGTAAGACGTCGACGATTGTCAACCTCGGTATTGCTCTCGCAGACGCAGGGCAGCGGGTCATGCTGATCGACTGTGACCTCCGGCGCCCGGCCGTGGCGAGGTACTTGGGTATCGAGGGCTCCGTCGGCCTGACCACGGTCCTGATCGGACAGGCCACAGCGCGTGAAGTCGTCCAGCCATGGGGCAATGGCCGACTGGATGTTCTTCCATCCGGCGAGATCCCACCGAACCCGAGCGAGCTGCTCGGCAGTCCACGAATGCAGGCGCTGCTGCGTGAACTGTCGTCTGCGTACGACGTGGTGCTACTTGACACCCCTCCGCTCCTGCCGGTCACCGATGCGGCAATCCTCTCGAGGCTCGTGGGAGGCGTGCTCATGGTTGCCCGAGCCGGACGAGTTCATCGAAATGAACTACAGCAGGCCCTGACGAGTTTGGCAGCGGTTGACGCTTCCGTGCGGGGTGTGGTGCTCAATGGTCAATCGATCAAGGACAGCGGCGCTTACGTCTACTACGGTTACCGAGCCTCGGACTCGGTCCCTATTAGGGCAGCAGCCACGCCTGGCGGCCAGGCCCCCCGTAAGGGAACCGGCGAGTGGCCGCGTGTGGGGCCACCGGGAGCAGATTCGGACGCTCTAGGTAGCTCAGGCGAGACAAATCCATTCTCGGACCGTGCGCCAGATCCAGTCGGCACCTTTGCCTCCCCGCACCACCTTCGACGAGGTTCGAGGGGAAAGTAGGATGCTCGCGATAGCAGCCTCTGAAGCCGCTCGTTCTGCAGTCACGCGGCTCGTCCCTAACTCTGCAGCCTCGCATAGTAGATCCGCGCGGATGCCGGGGAGTGTCAACGGTGACGTCGTCAACTGAGCGGGCAGGGCGGGCGGCGGAGGCCGACAGAAACAACCGGGCATCTGACTTCGACACGGTCAGGTTTCGAGTTCTGTTTGGGGCCCTCGGTGGATTACCCACGTTGGCGCCGGCCCTGCCGGCTTCGGCTGTGGTGGCGCTAATCTCGCTACCGTTGCGACGCATTGCCCGTCCGCCACGCCAACTCAGGTACCTTGTGCTGCTCGCGTTGATCGGAGTAGCTGCATTCGTTACGAGCGCGGTGTTGAACAGCACCGCTGTGTCGTCGAGTGGTGTCGGTAACTTCTTCGTCGTAGCATTGTTTCTGGCTTCTGGCTCGGTTGTGCTAAAAGGGCAGTCGGAAGCAGTGCAGTATGTCACATCGCTGGCGTGCGGAACAAGTGCATACTACATTTTGGCGTATGTTTTCGGTTTTGGTCCGGTTAACATCCAGTCGGGATTCGCCGAACTGTGGAAGTATGGACTGGCATATCCTATGGCGATTCTGGCCACCGCGTTGGCGTGCAGGAGTCGGCGAAGGCTCGTGCTGGCTCCAGCGGTCCTAGTTTTTCTAGGTTGTGTCGGGCTGATTCTCGACTACCGTTCGTTCGGTGTCGTTTGCTTAGTCAGCGCCGCGGGGACGTTGGCCAACTCCATGTCCCCGAAGGCTGCCGTCAGGCTCGTGGTGGTAGGCGCGCTTGCGGCTTGCCTCGCTATCGTTGTGCCGGCGATGATCGCGGCCGGCATCTTCGGTGATGCCGTGCGCGAGCGCACGTTAGCCCAGGGCAATATCAGCGGACCAATGCTGCTGGCAGGACGGACAGAGCCCCCGCTCTCGCTCGCGGCGATCAGTGAGAGGCCGGTCATCGGGTGGGGAGACGCTCAGCAGATCGGTAACAACACCGTGTCGCGCGGCGCGGCGCTTGCTTGGTCTCTTGGCATGCAGGATCCCAAAGCGTACCTTCCGTTCTGGATTAGGAATGGAGGTGCAATTTCCCTTCATTCTGTTCTTTTTGGATCGTGGGTGGAGGGCGGAGTGCTTGCGGCGGCTCTGCCGATAGCCCTTCTTTGCCTCTTCGCGACGGCGCTCGTGCGAGCGCGTGGTCGATGGGGCGCGGTTGTTATGCTCGTGGCGTCCTCGGGCATTTGGAACGTAATCTTCTCTCCGTGGTCTGGAAATCTGTCGGTACAATTGGCCGGCCATGCGATCGTCGCGGCTTATGCCTGCGCGCCTTCGAAGCCTCGCGTCCAGCAGCGCGGCGGCGTCGGTGACTTCTCTGTCGACGGGGTGGCCGGGGAACCAGGGGCATAAGGCGTCGGGTGAAAGGCAGTCGGTGCGGACATGTTGATCGACGTGACGTGTCCATTGCTACGCAAGGGGCGCCTAAGCGGCACCCGCGCCTGACGGCGACCGCCACGGGTCTTCAGTGGGCGGCCCGGTCTACGCTTAGTGCGAGATGTTTCGACGAAGTAGTAGATAGGTTGCAAGGATGATTGCTTGACTCAGAATTGGTGCAAGCCAGATCAGCGAATGGTCGAGGCGGATGATTGTGGCAAGGACGCCGAGGTGCGTAGCGCTCCCGACTCCTGCGGCAATAGCCAGACGCCGACTGCGCCCGGCCGCCACGAACTCTGCCTGGTATCCCTGAGAGACTGCGGAAAGACTGGCTCCAATGCACACGCCGATGATGAGGGACTGAGCCTCGTAGTATTGCGGGCCGAGGACCCGGGTAAGAATCCAGGCCAGGGCCGGCGATGAAGCTGCAATAAGCAGACCGAAACCGATGGATAGGCGACGCACGACGGCGAGCTGGCGTACCCGGTCGTGCTCAACCCGCGTGTGGGCGATGGCAGGTGCGAATACGGCCACCATCGAGGACACCAGGATCCCCAGAGGGCCGCCGACCCGAGAGGCAACGCCGTAGATCGCAGCGGAAGGCGCGCCGCCGATGAGGCGCACTATCGTCACGTCGAGTTGTTGCAGGCCCACCAGTGCCGACGACAGCCAGTACCCCCTGCTCTGGCGGATGTAGCCCATCGTGATAGGTGTGCGCGTGAGGTACAGATCGCGGTCAATGACGATGTACCCGGTGATCAGCAACGCTGACGCCAGGCCGACGCCCGTGGAGGGGCTCTGTGAGAGAGCGAGCGATCCGAGGGCTGCGCAGAACGGGAGCGCGCGTTGCGTGACGATCACGGCGGCCGACGAGGAGAACCGCATGCGGCCTGCGCGATAGTTCTGAGCCATGTCCGCCGCCGCGTCGCTTGCCGCCAGTGCGACCGCCGCCAAGGCCGCATTCGACGAGACGGTGGACGACAGGACTGTGGCCAGTGCGCCCCCGGTCAGGAGAGTTGCGAGAAGTCGGATCCGCATCATGGAGCTTGCCGCTTGGACCGGTTCCGCAAGTGCGCCGATACGCAGGATGACGGTCGAGAATCCGAAACCTGCGAGCACGAAGACGGCGGTCGACAGCGTGAAGCCCAGCAGGTAGGCAGAGGTCTCCGCCTTCGTGGTCTCGCGCGCGATGAGCACGAGGAGACCAGCCTGGAGGAGAGCGCCAAAGACCCGGGCACCTACACGGCTGGCAAGTCGGCTGACGACGGACCGCCACCCGGGGTTCGATGCCGAGTCGGGCACGGTCGTCACGGCCGGACGCCGCCGGGTGCGTCATCGAGTGCCAACATGGCTCTCGCGAAGTCCGCTGATCCGGCGAGAAGCGCCGGCGTCGGTCGCATACGCTCTGCCGCCTGGATGCCTTCGGCCAGGGACAGTTCGTCCAGGCGGGACCAGGTGCCGCAACGCAGCCGGCGGACGTCGCCCCTGAGTGACCGCGCACCCGCCGCCGCGACCGGGGTCCCGATGGCAGCGCACATCCCCAGGATCCCGCTTGGCCCCTCGCTCGAGTGCGCGACGACGACCACGGCCGTCCGCTCGATCAGCCATGCGAGCTCCGAGTCCTCGAGCGACCGGTCGACGATGTGGACGGTCGTCCCGGAGTCCGAGAGCTGGGCCAGGGACTCCTGGCAGCGTTCGAGCTCACCCGGCTCGAACTTGCCGCCGACGACAAGTGCCGTCACCGAAGGCGTGAGACACAGTGCGCGCGCGATCAGGTCGAGGTTCTTGCGGCGGGTGATGTGCCCAACAACGCCGACCACTTTCCCGCCCTCGGGGAGCACTTCCAGCTCTGGGGGCATCGACATCGGCTGCAGCTCGGAGTCGATCGGATCGGGAACCGCCGGGAACATGCCCATCCGATACCGAGATGTCCTGGTCCTGGGGCAGGCAGGCGCCAGGACCCGCGTCCGGATGCCCAGTGCTTGGCAGAGCAGGATGAGGGCGCCTTTGGCCGCGCGGCGTGCAGGGCCGCCGGCCGATACGGACGGTGCTCGCATGACGAGGACCGTAAGTCGGCGTCGGGCGCGCCGGGGGACCAGCGACATGTAGCGGGGCAGGTGTGAGAGCAGTTTGTCCCCTTCGAGCACCAGAACGTGGTCGTGCTCGTCGGAGATCGCTGCGTCGCGGACTGCTCGTGCACGTGCGGACCAGTGGTCGGGCTGGAGAGGATCACCGAGTGGTCCCAGGTCGATCTGCTCGTAGGGCGCATCCGACCCGACCCCTCGCACGAGTTCCTCCGACGCGAGAGCCTCGCTCGACGTAGCGAGGGTCCCTGGCGCACCGGTGGCGGCTAGATAGTGGAGGAGGTGACCGCAGTAGTGCATCCGGTGGCCCCGGAAGTTCGGCTCGTATATCAGGACGCGTGACGGTGTCGTGCTCATCCGACGGCCTGTCGATCATGTGACTGGCGGGGACTGAGCGTTGACCGGCAGCCGGCGAGCAGACCGCGCGCACCAGCTATCGCCAGGTGGGGTGACCGGGGCAGCCGCAGCACTGTGAGGCCGGTGCGTGCGACCAGCGCGATCGGCAGCCGCCACGGGAGCCAACGTCTGAAGAAGATGATGGCGCTTCGGTTGGCATGGAGCGCCGTGGTGGCCGAGCGTGAGCTCCCTCTGCGTGAGCCGGTACTTCCGCCGCCATCGTGGCGGATGGCCGCGGAGGTCAGGACCGGGACAACTGTCGATCGACCGTTCAGCCGCATACTCACGTCGGGCTCTTCGAAGTAGAGGAAGTAGTCGGAGGCGAAGCCGCCGATCTTGGTGAAGCGGTCGATGTGGACGACTACCGAGTTCCCGTTCGCGAAGGACACGGTGCGGGGTCCAGGACGCGGCCGGACACGCCCCGTCCAGAGGCTGAGGTGCGACACGCCGTCACGCACCGAGTCGCCGGCCTGGACTCGCGTGGCCCAGAGCACCGCGTCGCGGGCGGAATCCACATCGCGCCAGAACTGCGGGAAGTCCAGCTCCATGACCTCGGCATCGGGGTTCAGGAGCCACGCGTATCGGTGGCCGTCCCGCTGGGCGCACCGGATGCCCTCGTTGCAGCCCGCGCCGAACCCGAGGTTTCTACCCGGCTCGACCACGACGGTGGACACATTGCGCGCCACCGGCAGGCTCGACAGCCAAGCATCGAGGTCCTCGGACGGCGAGTTGTTGACGACGTACATGCGGAACGTGCCTCTTGTCGCGGCGAGGGACCGGTGCAGGTTGCTCACCAGGCCCGCACTGTTGTAGTTCACGACTACGACCGCCAGCGTGCGCTCAGGTGTCATGAAGTCAGCTCCTCTAGCAGGTCGCGTGCCTCGCGGCCGCGACGGGTCCAGGAGTTGGCTGTCGCCAGCGCGTGTCGTCGCTGGACATCCTCGCTGCGAAGCTCCGTGTCGACGATCTGTGACACGACGGTCGAGGCGAAGTCGTGGGGGTCGGAAAGCAACACATCGGGAGGGGTGGTTGTGCTCATGCTCGGCAGGCGGGTCGACACGACGCTCATGCCGGAAGCCAGGTACTCGAAGACTTTCAGAGGGAACACCCCGGCCGTGTAGTCATTGATCTGGTACGGGATGAGACCGACCTGGCACGTGCTGAACAGATCGGCCAGGCTCCCCGTGGCGAGGTTCCCGACGTAGTCGACGTGCCGGTGGGCGAGAAGCTGGTCGATGTCGCGGCGGGCGTTCGTTCCATCGATCGACAGCGGGCCGGCGAGCACGACGTCAACTCCTGCGTCGGCAACGGCACGGATAAGTGAAAAGTCGACCTTGCTGGGCGTGAGATTCCCCGCGAAGACCGCTCGAGGGGTGCGTTCGGTGCCGTCGCGGAGGAACACGGTGACGTCGGCGACGTTCTGCCAGAGTTGCGTGTCGACTCGACCCAGCCGCACCAGGTGATCGCGAACGCCGATGCTGCTCGCGATGACCACGTCGGCCCGGTCCAGCATCCGTCGCTCGGCATCGAGGATCGCTGAGCGCGGCATGAGCGGTTGCTCGTGGATGAGGTCCACCGAGTGGTAGACGACATGGTCGAAGCCCTCGTCCAGCCCGTAGGTGAGGGGCGAGAACGTCCAGAGCACCTGAGCTTGGTGGGGAATCCCGATCCTGGCGACGAGTCGCCTGTTCAACTGCCTGGCCAGAGCGTTGTCATGGTACGGAACGATGATGGGCTTGACGACGCTGATGCCGTCGGGAGTCGTCGACTCCGTGTTGCTGTCTCGCCGCCTGAACCGGTTGATGATTCGCCGGACGTCCGAAACATGGGCCTGGGGCCTGCGGAGCCCGAACGACTCGATGTAGGTGACTGGCATGTGCGGCGCGAGCTCGGCGGCCAGGTACTGCTTGTTGGTCCACACTGCGCTGTGGAAGTCCGCCGTGGACAGGATCACCACTGGTGCTGCGGTCACTCGCTACGCCAATCTGGAGGCGACGAAGGTCCGGATCTCGTCGACGAACCGTTCCGACGAGAAGCGTTCGGCGCTCTGTGCAACGGCTTCACGGTCCAGGGACACTACACGCTCGAACTGACTTCTCACGTCGGATGCACTTGAGAAGTCGACGAACGCGCCGGAGACGCCATCGATGACCGTCTCAAGGCTTCCCCCTACGGCGCGGGCCATGACAGGCGTTCCCAGCGCCATCGCTTCTACCGGCATGATGCCGAAGTCCTCGACGGGCGGAAACACCAGTGCCAGCGCGCGCGTGTACAGCGCGAGCAGAAGGTTGTCTGAAGGGTTGCGGACGACGTGCGTCGGCACCGTCGCCGCCGAGGCGCGCGCCTGCAGGCGCTCGCGGTCCGGTCCGTCGCCGGCGATGACGACGGGAGTGGAGAGCATCTCACCGACGCCGATCACAGTGTCGAGCTGCTTGTAGGGCACCATTCGCGACGCACCCAAGATGAAGTCCTGAGGGAGTTGTGCCAGCACCTCTCGGTCGACCGCGGAGAGCTGCTCATCAAGGTCGAACGACTGCAGCTCCCGTATGCGCACGGGCGGGTAGACGACGTCGGCCTCTAGCCCCCAAGACCTGCCGATCCTCTCGCGAACGTACG
The DNA here is from genome assembly GCF_014836445.1 of Cellulomonas avistercoris. Classification (GTDB taxonomy): domain Bacteria; phylum Actinomycetota; class Actinomycetes; order Actinomycetales; family Cellulomonadaceae; genus Cellulomonas; species Cellulomonas avistercoris. Next base: position 113,491 of record NZ_JACSQV010000002.1, on the reverse strand, counting down.
ACGAGTTCGCGATGTGCGCCGTCGTCTCACGTGCGCGACGGGCGTCGAGGCGCTTGAGGTAGTTCACGACTGCGTCGGGGACGCGCGCGGCACGTTCGTCGTGCTCGCTCGCCCAGAGGTACCGGGCCGGGCTGTGGACGTAGACGAACTTGGGGATCGACACGCTCGGGTGCGACACGTGGTGCGCGAAGGCGTGAGAGCTCACGAGCGCCCAGTCGGCCTGCTTCATCGCGGCGACTCGACGCCACGTGAGAGCCATAGCGGGGAGTGCCAGGCCCTTGTGCTCGCGCAAAGGTGTCCTGGCGAGCCAGGACTCTGTTGCCGGCCCCACGGTCGCCCCGCCGGTGTCGTCCCAGAGGCAGTAGCGGGCGGCCGCAGGAAAAGCCCGTGCCATGGCCGCGAACACCGCCTCCGAGCCCCCACGCCGTGCGATCCATTCGTGGACAAGCAGACCGTTCTTCACCGGTGAGTCAACCTCTGTCACTGGATTTAGCGCGCCTCTCCCTGGCGGAGGATCGCGGTGAGGGTTCTGGCAAGGATGACGATGTCACCAAAGAGCGTCCAGTTCTCGACGTATGCCACGTCGAGTCTCATCGACGTTCGAGCGTCGAGGTTGGACCTGCCTGATACCTGCCACAGGCCGGTGAGGCCAGGCTTGACGAGAAGTCGCCGGTGCGCGGCACGGTCGTAGGTTGCCACCTCGGCTTCGATCTGCGGGCGCGGTCCGACGAGGCTCATCTCTCCACGCAGCACGTTGATGAGCTGGGGAAGCTCGTCGAGTGAGTAGCGCCGCAGCACGCGTCCGACCTTGGTGATGCGTGGGTCGTTCTTCGGCTTGTAGAAAACGCCGACCTGATCGACGCCTTCCGCAGCAAGAACCTCTGCCAGGCGCGCGTGCGCCCCCATCTGCATCGATCGGAACTTCAACATCCGGAAAGTCCTGCCGTCTTTCCCGATGCGCTCCTGCACATAGAAAACCGGCCCGCGGCTGGTGGTCTTGACGAGGACGGCGAGTGCGAGGAGGACGGGGGAGATCAACACAGCAATCAGTGCTGCCCCGATCCAGTCGAAAAGGAACTTGACGATGTATTTCGAGCCGCGGAACTGAGGTGCATCCACGTACATCAGGGGCAACCCGTTGACGGGCTGCATGAGGACGCGGGGCCCCGCCACGTCGGTGAGTGCGAGCGTCAGGGCGAGATCGACGCCGGTGCCCTCAAGGTCCCAACCGAGCTGGCGGACGGCCTCGCCTGTCATGGCGTCGGAACCGGCGACAGCGACCGCTGCGACTCCGTACTGCTTCGCAAGAGAAGCCGCTTGCTTGTGGTTCCCCACGACCGGTACGCCGTTGACGTCCTTGACCGAAGGTTCCGCACCTTCAGGTACGCACACGCCCACGACCTTGTACCCCGCGCGTGGGTTCCGGTGGAAGTCCTCGATCAGCGAGGCTGCCTTGTGCCACGGGCCGATGACGAGCACGGGGTACCGGTCCAGCCCGGCGTCGCGTCGGCGGTGCAGGAGCCGACGCCAGCCGGCGCGCGTGGCGAGCAGCAGGAGAAGGCCCAGCGGGGCTGCGATGCCCAGGTAGCCGCGGCCGATGTCCATGCGGAACAGGAACCCGATCACGGCGACCGCCGCGAACAGGTGCCACGTCACCTCGAACACGCGTGAGAACTCACCCGGCCCGGAGCCGAGCAGCCGACGGTCGCGCGTCCGCCCGACCGTCAGAACGGCGAACCAGGCGAGGAAGAGGGTCACGGAGACCGCCAGGTAGCTCGGGGAGAACTCACCTGACACCTTGACGTGGCCGTCCAGCGGGAACCTCACCGCATACGCGAGAGCCACGGCGAGCCCGATCGACAGGGCGTCGGTGACCGCCACGCGGTAGGCGTGGGCGGTGGACCAGGTGGGCGAAGCGACGTGGGCTGCCGCGGACACCGACTGCTCACGTTGGTGCGTGTGTGCGCGTGCGTGAGTCGTCGGCGTCATGCGATGGATCCCCCGGGTTTCGCAGCCAGCATGACCTGCGTCTCGGACGCGGGCCGTCAAGACTTGACAATGCCGCGTCCACGTCACCCTGTCGAATGTGGACATTCAACCTATGTAGTGCATCGTCGCAGGTCACGCGGGTGCAAGCGATTGCGGAGCGGCCGCAAATTTAACCTATCGGACACATGTTCAGCATTCTCGGCGGTCAGGACGTCCGGCCCCTGTCGCTCGCTGCCTCACCTGGCGAACAACGCTGCCTCGGAGCCCCTCGCCTCTGCCACACTGCGCCTCATGTCGACAACTCCTTCCCCCCAGGAGACGCGCGACGACGCACCCGCGGCCCCCCGCAGCGCCGTCGACCGGTTCTTCAAGATCACGGAGCGTGGCTCCACCGTCGGGTCCGAGATCCGCGGTGGTCTCGTCACCTTCTTCACGATGAGCTACATCATCGTGCTCAACCCGCTCATCATCGGGACCCTGCCGGACAGCACGGGGGAGTTCCTCGGCGGCGGTGACGCCCCGAACCTCGCGATGATCGCCGCGGCGACCGCGCTGGTCGCGGGCGTCCTGTCGATCCTCATGGGTGTGGTGGCGAACTTCCCCATGGCGCTGGCCGCGGGCCTCGGCCTCAACGCCGTCGTCGCGTACACGGTCGCGCAGCTGCCCGGCATGACGTGGGCGGACGCGATGGGCATCGTGGTGCTCGAGGGTCTGGTCATCCTCGTCCTGGTGCTCACGGGCTTCCGCGGTGCGGTGTTCCGTGCCGTCCCGCGTGAGCTCAAGGTCGCGATCGGCGTCGGCATCGGCCTGTTCATCGCGCTCATCGGGTTCGTCAACGCGGGCTTCGTGCGTCAGGGGCAGGGCACGCCGCTCGAGCTGGGGTCCGGCGGCTCGCTCGCCGGCTGGCCCGTCGCGGTCTTCGTCATCGGCCTCATCGCCGCGATCGTCCTCATGGTGCGCAAGGTGCGCGGCGGCCTGCTGATCGCCGTCATCGGCACCACGGTGCTCGCGCTGATCGTCGAGGCGATCGCGAAGGTCGGCGGCGCGGGCGAGGAGAACCCGGGAGGCTGGCACCAGAACGTGCCCAGCGTTCCCGACTCCCTGGTCGACCTGCCGGACCTGTCGCTCATCGGCCAGTTCTCGCTGTTCGGCGCGGTCGGCAAGATCGGCGTCCTCGCGGTCGTCGTCCTGGTGTTCTCGATCCTGCTCGCGGACTTCTTCGACACGATGGGCACGATGGTCGCCGTCGGCCAGGAGGCCAAGCTGCTGGACGAGGAGGGCAACCCCCCGCGCAGCCAGCAGATCCTCGTCGTCGACTCGCTCGGTGCCGTCGCCGGTGGCATGGGCTCCGTCTCGTCGAACACCGCCTACGTGGAGTCCACGTCCGGTGTCGCCGACGGCGCCCGCACGGGCCTCGCGTCCGTCGTCACCGGCATCGCGTTCCTGCTCGCGACGTTCCTGTCGCCGCTGGTCGCGATGGTCCCGTCCGAGGCGGCCGCGCCCGTCCTCGTCGTCGTCGGGTTCCTCATGGTGTCGCAGGTCGCCGACCTGGACTGGAAGTCGCCCGAGGTCGCCATCCCGGCGTTCCTCACGCTGGCGCTCATGCCGTTCACGTACTCGATCAGCGTCGGCATCGGCGCGGGCTTCATCGCGTTCGTCGTCGTGAAGATCGCGCTCGGCAAGATCCGCGCGATCCACCCGCTCATGTGGGTCGCCGCGCTCGCGTTCGTCGTGTACTTCGCGCTCGGGCCGATCCGGGACCTGCTCGGCGTCTGACACCCCACGTCACGGGGCCGCGGTGCAGACGCACCGCGGCCCCGTGTCTGTCCCACCGGCGGCCCGGTGGGCACGAGCACGCGAAGGCGCGCGTCCCTCTGCGCCTAGCATGGACGCGCCCACGCGAGACGTGGGCGTCAGACCAGTGGTCCGCCCCGCGTCGTGCGGCGTCAGGGGGGCGACACGACGGACGGGGGAGAACGTGGCGCGAAAGGCGCTCATCACAGGCATCACCGGGCAGGACGGGTCGTACCTCGCCGAGCTGCTGCTGGCGAAGGGCTACGAGGTGCACGGCCTGATCCGACGGGCCTCGACGTTCAACACCTCACGCATCGACCACCTCTACGTCGACGCGCACGATCCTTCCGCTCGCCTGTTCCTGCACTACGGCGACCTGAGCGACGGCTCGCGGCTCGTCACCCTCATCTCGGACATCCGCCCCGACGAGGTCTACAACCTGGCTGCGCAGTCGCACGTGCGGGTGTCGTTCGACGAGCCCGAGCACACGGCGGACACCACAGGGACCGGGACCGTCCGGCTGCTGGAGGCGGTCCGCCTCTCAGGCATCACCACCCGCTTCTACCAGGCGTCGACCTCGGAGCTGTACGGCGCGACCCCCCCGCCGCAGAACGAGGACACCCCGTTCTACCCGCGCTCGCCCTACGGTGCGGCCAAGCTCTACAGCTACTGGATCACCAAGAACTACCGCGAGGCCTACGGGATGTTCGCGGTCAACGGGATCCTCTTCAACCACGAGTCACCGCGCCGGGGCGAGACCTTCGTGACGCGCAAGATCACGCGCGCTGTCGCGGCGATCAAGGCGGGGCAGCAGGAGCACATCTACATGGGCAACCTCGACGCGGTGCGCGACTGGGGCTACGCCGCCGAGTACGTCGAGGGCATGTGGCGCATGCTCCAGGTCGACGAGCCCGAGGACTTCGTGCTGGCGACCGGCATCCCGTACACGGTGCGGGACTTCCTCGAGATCTCGTTCTCGCACGCCGGCCTCAACTGGGAGGACCACGTCAAGTTCGACGAGCGGTACCTGCGTCCCACCGAGGTCGACGCGCTCATCGGCGACCCGAGCAAGGCCGCGGAGAAGCTGGGCTGGAAGACCACCGTGGAGCCGTCCGACCTCGCGCGCCTCATGGTCGATGCGGACATCGCGGCTCTCAACCAGCCCGGGGGGCGGTGGATCGACACGGTCGACCTGCCGTCGTGGAGGACCGCATGAGCGCGCCCACGTCGGAGCAGACCTTCGTACCCGGCGCCCTCGACCGGTCCGCGCCGTTCTACGTCGCCGGGCACCGCGGCCTCGTCGGGTCGGCCGTGTGGCGCACGCTCGAGAAGGAAGGCTTCAGCCACCTCATCGGGCGCACCTCGGCCGAGCTCGACCTCAAGGACCGCGCTGCGGTCTTCGACTTCTTCCGCGAGCAGCGCCCGCGGTACGTCGTGCTGGCGGCGGCGAAGGTCGGCGGGATCGTCGCGAACAACACCTACCCCGTGGACTTCCTGTCCGAGAACCTGCAGATCCAGCTGAACGTGCTGGACGCCGCACTCGAGGCCCGCACCGAGCGGGTGCTGTTCCTCGGCTCGTCGTGCATCTACCCGCGCCTCGCGCCGCAGCCGATCGTCGAGGACAGCCTGCTCACGGGGCACCTCGAGCCGACCAACGACGCGTACGCGATCGCGAAGATCGCGGGCATCATGCAGATCCAGGCGGTCCGGCGGCAGTACGGGCTGCCCTGGATCTCGGCGATGCCCACGAACCTCTACGGCCCGGGCGACAACTTCTCGCCCACCGGGTCGCACGTGCTGCCCGCGCTGATCCGCCGGTACGACGAGGCACGGACTGCCGGAGCGCCGAGCGTGACGAACTGGGGGACCGGCACCCCGCGGCGCGAGCTGCTCCACGTCGACGACATGGCCGCCGCGTGCCTGCACCTGCTCGAGCACTACGACGGCCCGTCGCAGGTGAACGTCGGCACCGGCACGGACGTGACGATCCGCGAGCTCGCCGAGACGGTCGCGCGCGTCGTCGGCTACGAGGGCGAGACGCAGTGGGACACGTCGAAGCCCGACGGCACCCCGCAGAAGCTCCTCGACGTCAGCCGCCTGGCCGACGCCGGGTGGCGCGCGTCCATCTCGCTCGAGGACGGGCTGCGCTCGACGGTCGAGTGGTACCGCGAGAACGTCGGGGCGCTGCGGACGTAGAGCACCGTCTCCTCACCCGGTCGTGCGCGCGCGCCGGGTGCGCACGCGTGCCACCACCATGAGCACCAGCACCCCCACCGCCGCCCCCAGCGTGTTCATCACGACGTCCTGCAGCGTCGGGTAGCGCGTCGGCAGCCACCGCTGCACCGTCTCGATGAGGCCCGACGTCGCCGCACCCAGCAGCACCACGACCCACCAGGGCCGGCGCAGCAGCAGACCTACGAGCACACCGAACGGCACGAACATCACGACGTTCGCGGCCGCCTCGATCCCCTCGAACGTCACCGGCAGGCCCGTCGCCTCGAGCCACGCGATGAAGTCGCGCGCCAGGCCCAGCGTCGCGTCGTCCTGCGGTGCCGGGCGCAGCGTCACCAGCCCCACGGCCACGAGGTAGACCGCCAGCGCCACCCGCAGCCACGTGCGCGCGCGTCCTGTGACCGGGGTCACCCTGGGAGGCGTCGCGCCACCGGTACGCTTCGCGAAACGTCGTCCTGCTGCGGGGGAGTTCACGTGCGTATCTCGGTCATCGGTTGCGGGTACCTCGGGGCGGTGCATGCAGCCAGCATGGCGTCCCTCGGCCACGACGTGGTGGGGATCGACGTCGACGCGGGCAAGGTCGCCCGCCTCGCGGCGAGCACGGCCCCCTTCTACGAGCCCGGTCTGCCCGAGCTGCTCGCCGAGGTCTCCGGCACGGGCCGCCTGACGTTCACCACCGACATGGCGCAGGCCGCCGGTGCGCAGGTGCACTTCCTGTGCGTCGGGACGCCGCAGAAGCACGGCGAGTTCCGCGCCGACCTCAGCTACGTCGAGTCGGCCTTCGAGGCGCTGCGTCCGCACCTCGCCCCGGGCGACGTCGTGGCCGGCAAGTCCACCGTCCCCGTCGGGACGGCCGAGGACCTGGCCGCACGCCTCACCGGCTCCGGCGCCGTGCTCGTCTGGAACCCGGAGTTCCTGCGCGAGGGCTTCGCGGTCCAGGACACCCTGCACCCCGACCGGCTCGTCTACGGCCTGCCGACCGACGACGAGGGCGTCCCGACGCCCGAGGGCGACGCGGCCCGCGCCCTGCTCGACGAGGTCTACGCGACGCCGCTGGGGGAGGGCACGCCGCTCGTCGTCACCGACTACGCGACCTCGCAGCTCGTCAAGGTCGCCGCCAACTCGTTCCTCGCCACCAAGATCTCCTTCATCAACGCCATGGCCGAGCTGTGCGAGGCCACGGGCGCCGACGTCACGAGCCTGGCCGACGCCATCGGCTACGACGCGCGCATCGGCCGCCGGTTCCTCAACGCCGGCCTCGGCTTCGGCGGCGGCTGCCTGCCCAAGGACATCCGCGCGTTCATGGCGCGCGCGGGGGAGCTGGGCGTCGACCAGGCGCTGTCGTTCCTGCGGGAGGTCGACGCGATCAACATGCGCCGCCGCGTCCGCATGGTCGACCTCGCGCGCGAGGTCAGCGCCGGTTCGATCGTCGGCAAGCGCGTCGCCGTGCTCGGTGCGGCGTTCAAGCCCAACAGCGACGACATCCGGGACTCGCCGGCGCTGTCCGTGGCCGCGCAGATGCAGCTCCAGGGTGCGCACGTCACGGTGACCGACCCCCAGGCCGTCGAGAACGCGCGGGTCAAGTGGCCCGACCTCAAGTACGCGGCCAGCGCGCTCGAGGCCGCGCAGGACGCCGACGTCGTCGTGCTCGCCACGGAGTGGGACGAGTACCGCGACCTCGTCCCCGACGAGCTCGGGGAGGTCGTCGCGCACCGCGCGATCGTCGACGGTCGCAACGTCCTGGACCCCAAGGCGTGGCGCGCGGCCGGCTGGACGTACCGGGCGCTCGGGCGCCCCTGACCTGCGCGGCGGCTACGGGCCGACGAGCAGCAGCGAGCACAGCGCCTGCTCGCCGTCCCACGTGCACGCGGCGGCGGCCTGCGTGAACGTGGGGTCCTCCAGGTTGGCCCGGTGCCCGGCGGACCCCATCCAGGCCTCGACGACGTCCGCGGCGGGTGCCGCGGCGCGCGAGAGGTTCTCGCCCGCGGTCGACAGCGGCGCGCAGGCCGCGAGCACCGGGTCGAGGGCCGCGTGCTCGAGGTCGGCGCCGACGAGCGCCTGCGCGCGCTCGGCCGCGGACGGCTGCGCGCAGTCCGCGGTTTCCCAGGCCGGCAGCCCGGCGGCGACGTGCGCGGCGTTCGACTCGGCGAGCAGGTCGGCCGCGTAGCTCTCGAGGTCCACCTCGCCGGCCGCCCACGTGGTCGTCGTCGTCGCGTCCGTCGCGTCCGTCGGGCCGCCCGTCCGCGTGCCGAGCACGACGGCCGCGATCGCGAGCGCCGCGCCGGCCACGAGCAGGACGACCGCGGCGACGTCGCTGCGGCGCCGACGCCGGGCGGACGCGTCCGGTGCCGGCGCGTCCAGCTCGTGCGCGGTCACCACGACGTCCGTGCCCAGTGCGTCGCGACGTCGTACCGGTCCCACCGCGCCGCCATCGGGCCCTGGCCCTGGATCGCGTTGACGAGGACCGCGGTCTGCCGCAGCGTGAGGCCCACCAGGCGCGCCCGCTCGAGCATCTGGCCGTCCGGTGCGGCGGTGCGTGGGCGCAGCACCGGACCCGGGGTGCGGAGCTGCCGGGCCGTGGCGCTCGACGTCGACAGGACCGTGACCTCGTTGTGGGCGGCGTGCTCGATCGTGGTCAGGAGGACGGCGCTGTCCTCGGCGGCGATCCGCGCACCGGCCTCGAGGTGAGGATCGAGCAGGATGGCGTCGATCGGCAGCTCGTCGAACGCGGCGAGCGGCTCGCGGCCCGAGCCGTAGCGGGTGAGCACGATCCGGTGCCCGCGGGTGCGCAGGACGCGCAGCGCCTGCTGCACCTCGTCGAGCGCGGCGAGCCACGCCGCGACGCCGATCCACACGCCGGGAGGGCTCCGCTCGGCGAGGATCTCCGCGAGCACCTCCCGCGCTGGCCCGGTGCCGGACAGCACGGCGGACGCGTCCCACAGGAGGGGGGAGTCGTCGGTACGGGCGGCGAGGATCTGCGGGAGCGCCTCGTGGGCCGCGACGGCCGCGTCCACGCAGCGCGGCGAGCGCGTGAGGGCCATGAGGGCCTCGGCCCGCTCCGCCTCGGCGTCGTCGAGGCTCTCGGCCTGCAGGCGCACCTGGGTGCCGAACCGTCGGCCGGTCGTGGCGTCCCACAGCGGGCGCATCCGGGCGGTGCCGGACGCCCAGTGGTCCTGGTCGGGCAGGACGCCGCCGGGCAGCACGAGCCGCTCGATCGCCCGGGCGACGACGTCGGACGAGTGGCGCGAGGGCCCCTGGGCGGCGGACACGCACGGCACGGCGCCGGCGTCGCGCGCCACCTGCACCCGCAGCTCGGGCAGGCGGCTGCGGATGACCTGCGCCTCCTCGGCCGTGGTCATGGCGAGGTAGGCGACGGCGGCCTCGCCGATCGCGACGACCGTGCCCGGCGGGTCGGCCCACCGCTCGAGGTCGCGGCAGAGCACGCGCTCGGCGACGTCGAGGCCGCGTGCGCGCCCGGGGAGACCGTGCGTCGTGGCGGTGTCGTACGCCATCGTGACGACCGTGAGGACGGCGTCCTCCGCGCGCATGCGCGGGCAGTCGGCGTGCAGGGAGACGGCGGTCGCACGGCTCGTCACGGGATCGATGGTCGATGCCATGAGGCCCTCGACCACGAGGGCGTCGTTGGCGATGCCCCAGCTCGGTCCGTGCATGTGCGCTCTCCCCCCCGGGGCCATGACTCTGGCGTATGACGCTGTCACGTGCAAGGCGCGACGGGTGATATCACCTCCGTGGCCCGGATCACAGGTCATGACTCTGGGTAATGACGTAAGGTAAGGACTTGTGTCCACCCTAGCCCAGCCCCCCGCCGACGCCCCGGTCATCGGGGGCGCCGTCTCACCGGATCTCGCCCTCGCGGCCGAGCTGCGCGTGACGCTGGGCCGGGCCACACGTCGCATCAAGGCCGAGCGCGGCGAGGCGGGCCTGTCGGACCCCCAGTTCAACGTGCTGGCGATCCTGCTGCGCGAGGGACCGACCAGCCCCGGCCGTCTCGCCGAGCACGAGCGCATCGCCGCCCCGGCGATGACCCGCACGGTCGGCTGCCTCGCCGACCGCGGCCTCGTGAGCAAGACCGAGCACCCCACCGACGGTCGTCAGGTCGTCGTCACCCTCACCGAGGAGGGCCACGCGGAGGTCGTCGAGACCCGTCGCCGTCGCGACGCCTGGCTGTCCGCCCGCCTCGCAGGCCTCGACGCCGCCGACCGCGCCGTCCTCGTCCAGGCTGCCGAGATCCTCCGGAGGATCACCTCGTCGTGAGTGCCACCTTCTCGTCCCTCTCCTTCCGCAACTACCGCCTGTGGTTCGCCGGCGCGCTCGTCGCCAACGTCGGCACGTGGATGCAGCGCGTCGCGCAGGACTGGCTGGTCCTCACCGAGCTCTCGGACGAGTCCGGCGTCGCCGTCGGCATCACCACGGCCCTGCAGTTCGCGCCCACCCTGTTCCTCTCCGCGTGGGCCGGGCTGCTCGCCGACCGCTTCGACCGCCGCAAGCTGCTCATCGCCACGCAGGTGGGGCAGGGCGTGCTCGCGGCCGGCCTCGGCCTGCTGGTCCTGTCGGGCCACGCCCAGCTCTGGCACGTGTACGGGTTCGCCGGCCTGCTCGGCATGGTCACGGCCATCGACGGGCCGGTCCGCCAGACCTTCGTCGCCGAGCTGGTCCCGTCCGGGCGCCTGTCCAACGCCGTCGGGCTCAACAGCGCCTCGTTCAACGCCGCACGGCTCATCGGCCCCGGCCTGGCCGGTCTGCTCATCGCCGCCGTCGGCAGCGGCTGGGTGTTCCTCATCAACGCCGCGACGTTCGCCGCGACCATCGTGTCGCTCCTCGTCATGCGCCGCAGCGAGCTCTACCCGATGCCGCACGCGTCGCGCGCCAAGGGCCAGATCCGCGAGGGCATCGCCTACGTGCGCAACCGCTCCGACATCATCGTCATCATGGTCGTCGTCGGCGTCGTGTCGACGTTCGGCCTGAACTTCCAGCTCACGAGCGCGCTCATGGCCCGCACCGAGTTCGGCCGCGGCGCGCAGGAGTACGGCATCCTCGGCTCGATCCTGGCGATCGGGTCGCTGACGGGCGCCCTGCTCGCGGCCCGCCGGGAGCAGCCGCGCGTGCGCCTCGTCATCGGCTCGGCCTTCGCGTTCGGCATCACGACCGGCGTCATGGCGCTCATGCCGACCTACACGTCGTTCGCCGTCGCCTGCATCCCCGTCGGCTTCGCGTCGCTGACGATGATGACCGCCGCCAACACCAGCATCCAGATGACCACCGACCCCAAGATGCGCGGGCGGGTCATGTCCCTCTACATGATGGTGTTCCTCGGTGCGACGCCCGTGGGCTCGCCCATCGTCGGGTGGATCGGTGAGACGTTCGGTGCCCGCTGGTCCATCGGGGTCGGGTCGATCAGCGCGCTGCTCGTCTCGGTCGGCGCGGCCTGGTGGGCCCGCCGGCACTGGGACGTGCGCGTGCGCTACAGCGTCACGTCGCGCCCCCACGTCGAGGTCACGTACCCCGAGGACCGCACGCCCGCGCCCGACGCCGACGGCCTGCTCGAGCCCACGGCGGCGGGGGAGCGGCGCGCGGCCGACGCCCCGGCGCGCGTCCGGGCCCAGGACGCGGCCGACGCCCAGCACGCCGCCTGACCGCGCTCGCCCACGGCGCGCGAGCCCCGGGGAACGGGTCAGGCGCGCGGCTGCGAGGGTGAAAGCCCGGGACGGCGCGATGTCCGGTACGTCCGGTGTGCCACGATCGTCCCCGTGACGGGGGCGACGGGGGCGACGATCGAGCTGGACGACGGGGACGACGCGGACGACGGGTCGCGGGTCGCGCCCGATGGCGCCGAGCCCGGCCCCGTCGACCCCGGCGCGGCCGCGACGGGCCGTCGCCACCTGGTGAGCCGGGTCGCCGTGGTCGTGCTGGTCCTCGTCCTGCTCGCGGCCGGCTGGGTGGCCTTCCGCGCCTGGCAGGCGGCGTCCGCGCTGCAGGACGCCCGCGCGCTGCTGGGGGACGTCGAGCTCGACGCGTCCTCCGTCGGCACCGTCACCGACGCGCTCCCCGAGCTGCGGGCCGCCACCGGGCGTGCCGCCGCGGCGTCGTCCGACCCCGTGTGGCGCGCGGCCGAGGCGCTGCCGTGGGCCGGTGACCAGCTCGAGGCCGTGCGCGTCGTCTCGACGTCGCTCGACGACGTCGTCACCGACGCGCTGCCCGCCGTCACCGACCTGCGCGCCCTCGTCGACGGCGGCCTGCGCCTGCCCGACGGCCGGTTCGACGTCGACGCGCTGCGCGACGTCGCGGCGCGCGTCTCGACCGCCGCCACCACCGCGTCGGCGGCGCACGCCGCCGTCGCCGCGCTCGACCCCGACGCGCTCGTCGGGCCCCTGGCCGGCCCCGTGCGCCAGGTGCAGGACGCGCTCGCACGCATCGACGGCAGCCTCGGGCCCGCCGGGGACGTCGCCGGCGTCCTGCCCGGCATGCTCGGCGCCGACGGCCCGCGCACCTACCTCGTCCTCGCGCTCAACACCGCCGAGCTGCGCGCTGCCGGGGGCATCGTCGGCACGGTGGTCGCCGTGCGCGCCGACGACGGCGCGGTGACCATCGTCGACCGCCGCTCCACCCTCGACCTGTGGGCGCTGCCCGACCCCGTCCTGCCGCTGACGTCCGAGGAGCTCGACACCTGGGGCGTGCGCCTGGGCAGGTGGATCCAGAACTCCGTGCTCACGCCCGACTTCCCGCGCACGGCCGAGCTGGTCGCGGCGCGGTGGGCGCACTCCGTCGGCGGCACGGTCGACGGCGTGGTCGCGACCGACCCGGTCGCGGTGGCCGGGCTCGTCGGGGCGACGGGCGGGGGCCCCGACCCGGGCGGCGGCGTCCTCGACGCCGACGGCCTCGTCGACGCGCTGCTGCGCGACTCCTACCAGCGGTACACCGACCCGGCGGTCGCGGACGCGTACTTCGGCGAGGTCGCCGAGAGCCTCGTCGCCGCCGTCGGCGCCGGTGCGGGGGACCCGCAGGAGCTGCTGCTCGCCGGGCGGCGCGCGGTCGACGAGCGGCGCGTGCGCATCTGGTCGGCGCACCCCGAGGAGCAGGAGCGGCTGGGCGCGACCGTCGCCGGCGGCGCCTTCACCTCGTCCGACCTCTTCGCCGGTCAGCCGGGGCTGTTCCTCGACGACGCGACGCAGGGCAAGCTCGGCGCGTACCTCTCGACGTCCGTCACCTTCCGGGACGCGACCTGCACCGGGCCCGCGCCGAGCGTCGACGTCGTGCTGGGTCTCGACTTCCGCCCGCCCGCCGGCGTCGAGGCCTGGGGCGTGTTCGTCACCGGCGTCCCGGGCCCCGACGTGCCGCTCGGCACGCTGCTCACCACCGTCTCGGTGTGGTCCGCCCGGGGGGCGCCGCCGCTGGTCACGACGCGGGACGGCGAGCCGGTCACCGGCCTGGTGACCACCGTCGCCGGACGTACCGTTCAGCAGGTCGCCTCACGCCTCGCACCCGGGCAGACGCAGGAGGTCGTGGTCACCGTGCCGCTCGACGACGGTGCCGTGACGCTGTGGAGCACCCCCACGCTGACGTCCCCCGGCGCCGTCACCTTCACGTGCGGCTGAGCGTGCACCCTCCCGGGTGAAAGAGTCCGATCTGTCCGGATTCACCCGAATGTCGGTAGGATTCGACGGCTCCCGAGGTCAAGATGAAGAGGACGAAATGTCCGATTCTACGTGGGAGCCAGCATGCGCGCGTTCATCAAGGTCTGCGCCGTCGCAGGTCTCGTCCTGGCGGCCACGGGGCTCGGCCCGGTCGCGACCGCGGCGACCTCCCAGCCCTCCGCGCCCGCGGCTGACGGCTGCACGCGGAACACCGACGAGTACGGCGGCGAGCTGCCCTGCGAGGTCGACGTCACCGTCCTGACGCCCGTGTGCGACAACGACGTCCCGAAGCTGCGCTACGCGGTCACCCCGGTCGGCACGGACAAGACCACCGTCACCATCGCGTTCGCCAACCCCGGCGGTGCCGACGTCGTGTACGCCGACCAGCCGCTGTCCGGCACCGTGCTGTGGCCGGGCGCCGTGGTCGACTCCACCGGCGCGGGCGTCGACTGGCCCGGCTGGCGTCTCGAGGGCGGCACGTGGGTCGTCGGCGACGAGTTCGACTGGGTCCGCCCGTCCGTCGAGGTGTCCTTCCAGGTCAACCCGTCGGCGTCGGCCGTGGTCGCCTACCCGCCGTCGAGCCCCGTGTGCCTCACGGCGCCGCCGCGCTCCGACGTGCTCGCCGCAGACGACGACGCACCCGCCGTGCCGGCGGCCGTCGCGGGCGAGCGCGCCGAGGTCCTCTCGGCGACCGGCTCGTCCGCCGGTCCCCTCGCGCTCATCGCGGGCGGGCTGGTGCTCGCCGGTGCGGGTGGGGTCCTGGCCGCACGGCGTCGCCGCTCCTGACGCTCAGCCGAGGCGCTGCACGACGTGGTCGACGCACGCCGTCAGCGCCAGGACGTCCTCGGGGTCGACCGCCGGGTACATGCCCACGCGCAGCTGGTTGCGGCCCAGCTTGCGGTACGGCTCGATGTCCACGACCCCGTGGCGCCGCAGCACGGCCGTCACGGTGCTCGCCTCGATCTCGGGCGCGAGGTCGATCGTGCCGACGACGGGGGAGCGCAGCGCCGGGTCGGCGACGAACGGCGTCGCCCAGTCACGGCTCTCCGCCCAGGAGTAGAGGTGGCCCGACGACGTCGCGGTGCGCTGCGCCGCCCACGTCAGGCCGCCCTGCTCGAGCATCCAGTCGACCTGCTCGGCGAGCAGCACGAGCGTCGCGAGCGCCGGGGTGTTGAGGGTCTGGTCGGCGCGGGAGTTCGTCACGGCCGCCGTGAACGACAGGGACTCGGGGACCCAGCGGCCCGCGCCCTCGATGCGCGCGGCCCGCTCGATCGCCGCCGGGGACGCCAGCGCCAGCCACAGCCCGCCGTCGGACGCGAACGACTTCTGCGGCGCGAAGTAGTAGACGTCGGTCTCGCCGACGTCGACCGTGGTCCCGCCCGCGGCCGACGTGCCGTCGACGAGCACCAGGGCGCCCGCCTCGCGCGATCCCGGGACCCGGCGGACGGGCGCGATCACGCCCGTCGACGTCTCGTTGTGCGGCCACGCGTAGACGTCGACGCCCTCGGTGGGCGGCGGCACCGCCACCTGCCCGGCCGGCGCCGTCGTGACGTGCGGGACGGCGAGGAACGGCGCGCGCGTCGTCGCCGCCGCGAACTTCGCCCCGAACTCCCCGAACCGCGCGTGCGCCGCACGGTCCTGCACGAGGCACAGCGTCGCGACGTCCCAGAAGAGCGTCGACCCGCCGTTGCCGAGCACGACCTCGTAGCCGTCGGGCGCACCGAGCAGCGTCGCCAGGCCCTCCTTCACGCGCGCGACGAGCCGGCGGACCGGCGCCTGGCGGTGTGACGTCCCCAGCAGCGTCGTGCCCACGGCCGTCAGGGCCTCGAGCTGCGCCGGGCGCACCTTGGACGGGCCGGACCCGAAGCGCCCGTCGCGGGGCAGCAGGTCGGCAGGGATCGTCAGGCGGGAGATGGCGTCGGCGTCGGGCACGAGGCGAGGATAACGACGCGGGCCCGCCGCCCGGGCGCCCATCCGCCCAGCCGTGGCCGACTACCCTGGGCGCAGCACGCGGCGCGGGTGTCCCCGGCCGTTCGACGCGACGTGGGAGGCCGAGCGGTGAGCGACCTGATCGACACGACCGAGATGTATCTCAAGACGATCTACGAGCTCACCGAGGAAGGCATCACGCCGCTGCGGGCCCGGATCGCGGAGCGTCTGGGCCACTCCGGCCCGACCGTCTCGCAGACGGTCGCGCGCATGGAGCGCGACGGCCTCGTCGTCGTCACGGGCGACCGTCACCTCGAGCTGACGGGGGACGGGCTCGGCAAGGCCGTGCGCGTGATGCGCAAGCACCGGCTCGCCGAGCGCCTGCTCACCGACGTCATCGGCCTGGACTGGCCGCACGTCCACGAGGAGGCGTGCCGCTGGGAGCACGTCATGAGCGAGCGGGTCGAGAAGCGCCTGGCCGCGCTGCTCGACCACCCGCACTTCGACCCGTACGGCAACCCGATCCCCGGGCTGGACGAGATCGGGGAGGAGCGCACGCCCGTGACGTTCCTCGACGGCGTCGTCCCGCTCACGGCGCCCGGTGCCGCGGCGGACGGCACGGCCGTCATCGCCCGCATCGCCGAGCCGCTGCAGGTCGACGTCGAGCTGCTCACGCGGCTCGCGGACGCGGGTGTGACGCCCGGTGCGCACGTGACCGTGGAGCGGGCCGTGGGCGTCGTGACGGTGGGTGTCGCGGGTGCCGGCACGGTGCTGGACCTGCCCTACGACGTGGCGCGGCACATCTTCATCGGGGCGTGAAACCCGCCACCACGCGGCCTGTCCGCTTTGTCGCGCCTGCATGCTCTGGTGCGCCTTCGCACCTGCGTGTCGTCGGCGTGTCGCGCGGCGCGTCGGACGGTCGTCCATGATCCGACCGAGATCTTCGTGACCATCGCGTGACAATCGCGCAGAGGGTCATGTACGTTCGTCCTGCTTCTCGGAACCCTCCTCCAGGAAGCCCTCGAGCGGAACGCCGAACCCTGCCGCCGCTCGCAGGTCCGTACGACTCGCCGGCAGGGGCGGGGGAACCACATTGTGGGCACCGGAAGATCGGTGTCCTTGGGGTGAAGCCGGGAACACGGCGCGACAGCAGTGCACGCAGGTGCGCAGCAGGTCGCGACGGACGACCGGCCGGGTGTTCTCCCACCCGAACCCGACAGCTCACCTCGTAGGCGACAGGAGAGGCAACTCGTTGTCCGAAAGCATCAACCGGGCGCGCCACCGCGCCGCGCGGCGTCCTTCGACGCCGCTGACCGAGCTCGCGAACGCTGCCTCCGAGCAGATGGGCACCGTCGGTCGACGGTCCGCCGTCGTCGCGGCCTCGTCCGGGCTCATGGTCTCCATGATCGCCGTCCCGTCCTACGCGGCCGACCGTGACAGCGCCCCGGCGCTCGCCGCCGTCGACACCTCCGCCCTCGCCGCCTCGGCTCGCGCGGTCCTCAACACCTCGCCCGTCGTGGCCTCGCCCGCCGAGGCCGTGTTCACGGTCGACGCGCCGGTGATCACCGCCGAGAAGCCGACGCCTCCGCCGGAGCCCGTGCGCACCACGCGTGCCGCGGCCCGCACGGCCGAGCGGGCAGCGACCACCTCGTCGTCGTCCTCCTCGTCCTCCGCTGCCGTCGCCAGCAACCCGGTCCCGCAGTCGGTCGCCGGCAACGCGGTGCTCGAGGTCGCGGCCCGCTACGTGGGCGTCCCGTACGTCTCCGGCGGCGCCAGCCCCGAGGGCATGGACTGCTCCGGCTTCACGTCGTACGTCTACGCGCAGCTCGGCATCACGCTGCCGCGCACGTCGTCCGCCCAGCGCAACGCCGGCACGGTCGTCTCCCGCGCCGACGCGCAGCCCGGTGACCTCATCTGGAGCCCTGGCCACGTCGGCATCTACGCCGGTGGCAACCAGATGATCGACGCTCCCCGCCCGGGCAAGACGGTCCAGTTCCGGGCCATCTGGCAGAGCAACCCGACCTTCATCCGGATCGGCTGACCCGACCCGTGCCACGAGGCCCCGACGACGTCCGCGTCGCCGGGGCCTCGTCGTCTCTGCAGGCCCCTCGATCGGACCTCCGCGTTCGCCTCTGCTGACAAAGCACGTGCGCGTACCCTGGTCCCGCATCCACGCTGTTCCTTCTCGTGCGGACCGGCAGCCAGCCGGTCCGACCCCCGAGGTCAGGAGTGCACCGTGCTGACGACCGCCGGCGACCAGGCCCCCCATCACGACGTCGAGCGCGCCCCGGTGCCGTCACGCGCGCTCCTGCTGAACGCGAGCGGCGACCCCCTGTGCATCGTGACGCTGCACCGCGCCGTGGCGCTCGTCATGACCGGCAAGGCCACGGTGCTGGAGTCCGACGGCCGCGTGCTGCACGCCCCGCACCTGCAGATGCCCCTGCCCGTGGTGCTCGTCCTCACGCGCTACGTGCACGTGCCGCACCGCCGGCCCGTGCCGCCCACACGGCGGACGGTGCTGCAGCGCGACGACCACCGGTGCGCGTACTGCGGCGGCGGTGCCGACACGGTCGACCACGTGCAGCCGCGGTCGCGCGGCGGTCGGCACGAGTGGACCAACGTCGTCGCGGCGTGCGTGCGGTGCAACCACCGCAAGGCCGACCGGACCCTGCACGAGCTCGGCTGGGAGCTGCCCTTTCGGCCCCGCGCACCGCGGTGGTCCGTCACCGTCGGCGGCGCCGCGGGGCGCGCCGAGCCGGCGTGGTCGCCGTACCTCGTCGCCTGACCGCGGCGGGGCGGCCTCGCGGGTCCTGGTCCGCTGACGTGCTCGGTTGTGCCACGATGGCCGGGAACCGGACACCGGCACGGCGCGACGGGGCGCCGGTCGCGACATGGAGGTCGGCATGACGCGCGAGAGCGAGATCCTCGTGGGGGTCGACGGGTCGGCCGCTGGGCTGCACGCGCTCGACTGGGCGGCCGCGGAGGCCCGTACCCGCGGCATCGGTCTGCGGCTGGTCGTGGCGTACTCGCTGCCGTCGTTCACCGCGGCGTCGCTCGACGGCGGGTACGCCGCGCTGGACGACGAGACGATCCGCGCCGGTGCCCAGGCGGTGCTCGACGAGGCGCTCGCACACCTGCGGGACCCGGGGGTGCCCGTGCACGGGCGCGTGGTCACGGGTGACGCGGCCGGCGTGCTCGTCGAGGAGTCCCGGCACGTGGAGCTCGCCGTCGTCGGCACCCGGGGGCGCGGCGGCTTCGCGGACCGGCTGCTCGGTACCGTCTCGTCGGCGCTGCCCGCGCACGGGTGGTGCCCCACGGTCGTCGTGCCGCTGCGGGGCGCGGACGGTCAGCCGCTCACGGACGGCGAGACCCCGCAGGTGCGGCCGGTGCGGCGCATCGTGGTCGGCGTCGACGGGTCGCCACCGGCCGAGCGCGCTCTGCGCGCCGCGATCCGCGAGTCCCAGGCCTGGGGGGCCGAGCTGTTCGCCGTGACGGGCGTGCCGATCGCCTCGATGACGGGCGCGCTGGCGTGGCTGCCGTCCGCGGTCGACCACGAGCAGGTGCTCACCGACATGGCCGAGGGCCTGGACGTCGTGGTCGACCGTGCGCTCGCCGACCACCCGGGCGTCGTGGTGCAGCGCCGCGTGCTCGACGGCACGGGCGCCGAGCTGCTGACGGAGTTCTCCGCGGCGACCGACCTCGTGGTCGTCGGCTCGCGGGGGCGCGGCGGGTTCGCCGGCCTGCTGCTCGGCTCGACCAGCCAGGCCGTGCTGCACCACGCGCGGTGCCCGGTCATGGTCGTCACGACGCGCGGCGACGACGCGACCGCGGACTGACGGCGGACCGACGGCTGCCTGAGCAGATGTCCCGTCCGCCCGATCTGCACGAAGGTGCAAGACAAGTGACCATATGTGCCCCCGATTGCGGCACGAACGCTCAGGTCGGACGCTGCAGGTGCCGATGACGTCGTGAGAAGCGACGACCCAGGGGGGACCGATGAGCGGACGGCAGGACACGGGCGCGCGCCGTCAGGGCGAGCCGACGGCCAGGACCGGCCCCGCGAGCGCACCACCCGCGCCCGACGCGCCCCCCGTCGCAGGTGCCGCGCCGCCCCTCATCCCGACGCAGGCCGGTCACGTCGTCTCGGCCCCCGTGCCCGTCGTGCGCGCACCGCACGCAGCCGCGTCGCCGGCCGCGCCCGTGGTGCCCGCGCCGTTCCGGACCGGTGGTGCGCCCGTGGTGGCGCCCGAGGCCGACCGCGGACCCGCCACGCAGACCGAGCTCGAGACGTCGCCCGAGCCGGTGCAGCAGCCCGCCCCCGCCCGCCCACGGGCGCGGCAGGTCGTCGCGCTGCTGACGGCCGGCGCGGTGCTCGTCGCCGCGGGTGGCGTGTGGACCGTCCAGCAGGAGCGTGCCGAGCGCGCCGACGCCCGGCGCGCCGCGCAGACGCGCGTCGAGGGCGCCTACCTGGCGGTGGCCCCCGAGCTCGCCGCCGGCCGCGTCGACGGCCTCGTCGCCGGCACCGCCGTCGTCGCCGCCCTGCGTGCGGACGTCACGACGGCCGGTCGCGCCGCGCTGGACCAGGCCGGTGCGACGCTCGCAGCGGCACCGCAGGCCGGTGACGGACCGCGCGGGGCCCTGCAGAGCGCGATCGACGGCGCCCGGGGCAGCCTCGACGCCCCCGCCGTCTCCCTGACGTCGCTGCGCACGACGACCGCCGCGCTCGCGGCTCCGCAGCAGGGCGTCGTGGACGCGCAGGCGGCGTGGCAGGCGGCCGAGGACGCACGCATCGCCGCCGAGGCCGCCGCGGCCCAGGCGGCGGCCGCCGCACAGGCAGCCGCCCGCACCGCTCCGCGCGGCTCGTCGAAGGGCACCACGACCCGCCGCTCGACGGGCACCGGCACGAGCACGGGCGCCGGCACCAGCACGGGCGGGTCGTCGGGCTCGGCCCCCGCACAGGACTCGGCACCGGCCGGGCTCCCCACCGCAGGCTCCGAGGCCTCCTCGGGCGACGTGGGCGCGGCCCTGAACGCCCACCGCGCGGCCAACGGGCTCGGCGCGCTGTCGATCGTCCGGTCCGGCTCGCGCGTCGAGCACGCGATGCAGATGGCCGCGTCGAACAGCATCTGGCACTCCGGCACCCGCGCCGGCTCGCCCAAGGCGCGTCCCGAGATCGTCGGCCGCGTCAGCCCCGGCAACGCGACGCGCATGATCGCCGCGTACGCGGGCTCGAGCGGCCACAACCAGCAGATGCTGGGCGGCTACTCGACCGCCTACATCGGCGCCGTGTCCTACGACGGCTGGCTCTACACCTCCATCACCTTCGGCTGACCGAGCCCACCCACCCCGTCCTGCCGCGAGATCCCCCCTTGGTCGTGAGAGAGCAATCCAGTCAACCCGGTGGTGTGCCGGATCGCTCTCTCACGGGGGTGGGGGGTCCCGTCCTGGCGTGAGAGAGCAATCCAGTCAGCCCGGTGGTGTGCCGGATTGCTCTCTCACGGGGGTGGGGGGTTCCCGTCCTGGCGTGAGAGAGCAATCCAGTCAACCCGGTGGTGTGCCGGATCGCTCTCTCACGGGGGTGGGGGGTTCCCGTCCTGGCGTGAGAGAGCAATCCAGTTCGTCGATCCGGAGCTGGATCGCCCTCTCACGACCAAAGGGGGTGGGTCAGGCGGCTGTGAGGGCGGCGGTGAGGTGGGTGAGGGCCTCGTCGAGGTCGGCGGGGTCGATCGTCAGCGGCGGGGCGAGGCGGATGGTGCCGCCGTGGGTGTCCTTGGCCAGGACGCCGCGCGTGAGCAGGCGCTCGCACAGCTCACGCCCCGACGCGGGACCGCCCGGCACCGAGGGGGCCACGTCGAGCCCCGCCCACAGGCCGATGGTGCGCATGCCGGACAGCAGCTCGCGGTCCATGAGGTCGGCGAGGTGGTCGGCGACGAGCTCGCCGAGGGTGCGGGCGCGGGCCTGCAACGTGCCGGGCGTGAGCAGGTCGACCACGGCGATCCCGACGGCGCACGCGAGCGGGTTGCCGCCGAACGTGGAGCCGTGCGTCCCGGCCGTGAGCACCTCGAGCACGTCGGCGCGGCCCACGACCGCGGACACGGGCAGCACGCCGCCGCCGAGCGCCTTGCCGAGGGTCACGAGGTCGGGCTGCACGCCGAACCGCTCGCACGCGAGCGTCGAGCCCGTGCGCCCGAGGCCCGACTGGATCTCGTCCGCGATGAGCAGCACGCCCGCGTCGTCGCACGCCGCCCGCACGGCCGGCAGGTACTCCGCCGACGGCACGACGACGCCCTGCTCGCCCTGCACCGGCTCCAGCAGCACCGCGACGGTGGTCTCGTCGATCGCCGCGGCGACCGCAGCGGCGTCGTCGTACGGGACGGTCACGAACCCGGGCGTGAACGGCCCGAAGCCCCGGCGCGCGTCGGGGTCGGACGAGAACGACACGATCGTCGTCGTCCGGCCGTGGAAGTTGCCGTCGGCGACGACGATCGTCGCGCGGTCCGCGGGCACGCCGCGCACCTCGTACCCCCACTTGCGCGCGGCCTTGATCGCGGTCTCGACGGCCTCGGCGCCGGTGTTCATCGGCAGGACCAGGTGCGACGTGCCCGCGAGCAGCGGCCCGACGAGGCCGACGAGCGCCTGCGCGAACGGCTCGAGGAGCTCGTGGTCGAACGCCCGGGACGTGAGCGTGAGGCGGTCGAGCTGCGCGTGCGCGGCCGCGACGAGCGCCGGGTGCCGGTGCCCGAAGTTCAGTGCCGAGTACCCCGCGAGCAGGTCGAGGTAGCGCCGCCCGTCGGTGTCGGTCACCCACGACCCCTCACCGGTCGCGAGCGTGACCGGCAGCGGGTGGTAGTTGGGTGCGAGCGCGGAGGCCGCGACGGCGGGACGCATGGTCACTCCCGGATCTCGAGCGTGCAGCACTTGGCCCCGCCGCCGCCCTTGAGCAGCTCCGAGGTGTCGACGGGGATCGGCTCGTAGCCGCGCTCGCGCAGCGCGTCGGCCAGGTGCGTGGCGCGCGGCGCGACGACGACGTGCTGACCGTCGGAGACCGCGTTGAGGCCGAGCGCGGCGGCGTCGTCGTCGGTCGCGAGGAGCGCGTCGGGGAAGAGCTGCTCGAGCACCGCGCGCGACCCGGGGGAGAACGCCGGCGGGTAGTACGCGATCTGCGGGTCGCGCGGGTCGGACGAGAGCACCGCCAGCGCGGTGTCGAGGTGGTAGTAGCGCGGGTCGACGAGCTCGAGCGAGACGACCGGCCGGCCGAACAGCTCCTGCGCCTCGGCGTGCGCGGTGCGCTCGGTGCGGAACCCGGTGCCGGCCAGCAGCAGCCCGCCGGCGACGAGCATGTCGCCCTCGCCCTCGTTGGTCGCGGCGGCCGTGTGCGTCACGTAGCCGCGGTCGGCGAACCACTTCTGGTAGGCCGGCCCCTCGGCCTGCCGCTCGGGGTACCGGAAGCGCGCGGAGTACACGACGCCGTCGACCATCGTCGCGCCGTTGGCGGCGTAGACCATGTCGGGCAGGCCCGGCACCGGCTCGATCGTGTCGACCGTGTGGCCCAGGCTCAGGTACGTGTCGCGCAGCGTGCGCCACTGCTGCACCGCGAGGGCGGTGTCGGTGGTGCGCGTGCGGTCCATCCACGGGTTGATCTCGTAGGACACCGTGTAGTGGCTCGGCTCGCACATGAGGTAGCGACGGGGGGTGGCGCCGGGGGCGTGCGCGGTCATGGGACTCCTCGGGTACGGGCCGCCGGGGGTGGTGCGGCTCGTCCCCGAGCGTACGGTCCCCGCGACGCACGACCGCGTGCAGAGCCGTCAGCGGGCGGTGAGGTCGGCGGCCGCGCGCCGCAGGACGACCCGCAGCATCGCCCCCAGCACCGGCGCGGTCAGCCGCGCCGTGAGCGCGCCGGGCAGCGGCCCCGCGAGCGGCACGTGCTCCGACCACGTCACACGGCACGTCGTCGGCGACGTCGCCAGCACGGTCACCGTCGCCGACCCCAGCAGCAGCGGCCCCCGCTTGGTGAACACCGCGACCCCGGGCCCGTCCCCGGCCGCGTCCCCGGGCGGCACGTACCGGGTGATGACCATGCGGTCCACGAGCCCCGGCCACCCGCGTCGCGCGCCCGGCCCGGACACGGCGACCACCCGGGTGCCGAGCCGTGGCGGCCCGTCCGTGCGGACCCGGGTCATCGGCACCCACGCCGTGTGGCGTCGCGCATCGGTCAGGGCGCGCCAGGCGACGTCCGCGGGGACCGGCAGCGCACGCGTCACCGAGGCGGTGCCGGGGCCGGACGCGGGTTCGGCGCCGGGGACGCAACCAGGGGTCATCGCACGATCCTCCCGCGGGGTAGCGTCGGGCGCATGCAGACGCGAGTGCTGGGACGGACGGGTCGTGAGGTCGGGGTCGTGGGGCTGGGCTGCTGGCAGCTCGGCGGGGACTGGGGTGTCGTCGCGGACGACACCGCGCTGACCGTGCTGGGTGCGGCCGTGGACTCGGGCGTGACGTTCCTCGACACGGCCGACGTGTACGGGGACGGCCGCTCCGAGCGGGCCATCGGCGCGTTCCTCGCGTCGCGCCCGGACGTCGCCGAGCGCGTGACGGTCGCGACGAAGATGGGCCGACGTGCCGACCCGCACGAGCCCGCCGCGTACACGTACGACGCGTTCTGCCGCTGGACGGACCGCAGCCGCGAGAACCTGCGCACCGACACGCTCGACCTGGTGCAGCTGCACTGCCCGCCGACGCCCGTCTTCAGCAGCGACGAGGTCTTCGACGCCCTCGACCGGCTCGTCGAGGACGGCCGCACGGCCGCGTACGGCGTCTCGGTCGAGACGGTCGACGAGGCGCTCGCGGCCATCGCCCGCCCGAACGTCGCGAGCGTGCAGATCATCCTCAACGTGTTCCGCCGCAAGCCGCTCGAGCGGGTGCTCCCCGCGGCGCTCGAGGCGGGCGTCGGCATCATCGCGCGCGTGCCGCTCGCCTCGGGCCTGCTGACCGGCAAGTACGACGCGAGCACGCAGTTCGCCCCCGACGACCACCGTGCCTACAACCGCAACGGCGAGGCGTTCGACGTGGGCGAGACGTTCTCGGGCGTCCCGTACGACGTGGGCGTGGCCGCGGCGCAGGAGGTCGCGGCGCTGACCCCGTCGGGCATGACGACGGCGCAGCTCGCGCTCAAGTGGGTCGTGCAGCAGCCGGGCGTCTCGGTCGTCATCCCCGGTGCGCGCACGCCCGCGCAGGCGCAGGCCAACGCGGCGACCGACCGGTTCCCGGACCTGGACGACGCGACGCTGGCCTCGCTGGAGCGCGTCTACGACGACAGCATCCGGGAGCACGTCCACACCCGCTGGTGACCACCCACCCGCGCCGAGCGCGGTAGACACACGCCGAGCGCGGGGGACACGACCCCCGCGCTCGAGCGCTTCCTGCCGCGCTCGGCGGGGGCACGCGTCAGGTCAGCGGCGGCGGCCCAGGAGGCGGCGGTGGCGGCCGGCCGCACCCGCGGGCGCCGCGCCGTTCACCTGGCCGGCCGGCACGACGTTGCCCGCGTCGACCTCGACGAGGCGGGGGAACGTCGCCGGCGGCGGCCCGAACGCGAGGCGCGCGCCCTTGATGACCGACTGGCCCAGCGCGCGACCACCGGCCACGCCGATCGCGGCGCCGATGCCGTAGGGCGCCAGCCGGCCCAGGGCCAGGCCGCCGAACTTCGCGGCCTGCTTGCGCACGAGCCGGCGCGTCAGCTGGTTGTTGACCTTCTTCACCGTCCCCATGGGCATGCGCGTGAGCAGCAGCTTGCCCACCCGGATGGTCGCGAGGTCCGTCGTGTCGCCGATGACCTTGGTGCTGGACTCGCCGAGCAGGCTCGTCAGCAGCAGGGCCTTGCGGCGCTCGGTGTCGGCGACCTCGATGCCGTGCACCGACGCCACCGCCAGCGAGAACGCCGCCGAGGCGCCGAAGAACGTCGCGACGTCGCTCACGGTCAGCACCGTGGCCAGTCCCGTCCCGACGACGGGGGCGGCCGCCGCCGCACCGACCGCGCCGCCGGCACCGGCGACGACGAGGAGGAACTCCTTCTCCAGCAGGTGGACGATCTGCTCGGGCGTCGCATGGGGGTTCCTGCGCTTGACGCTCTCGACGTGCGCGTGGATGGTCGCCGAGGGGATCGTCACCGCCTTGTCGAGGGCGGCCTGCACGAGGCGCGGCATCTCAGCGCTCCCCGGTGACGGTGAGCGTCGTCGTCGCGCCGTGCTCGAGCGTGCGCCCGACCGTGCAGTGCTCCGCGACCGCGCGGTGCACGACCGTCAGGAGACGGTCACGGGCGGCGTCGTCCAGCGCGGACAGGTCGACCTCGAGCACCTCGGCGAGGGCCGGGTAGCGGTCCTCGGTGGGGTGGGCCAGCCCGCCGACGCGGATCGTCACCGGCACGTCGTCGCCGAGGCGCCGCGCGAGCGCCGCGTCGGACGACAGGCCCGTGCACCCGCCGAGCGCGATCTTCAGCAGCTCACCCGGCGTGAAGGAGTCCGGGTCACCCAGCGAGCCGATGCGCACCTCGCCGCCGCGCGAGCTGCGTCCCACGTACTGCCGCTTGCCGGTGCGCTCGAGCCACAGCGCCGTGTCGTCGGCGTTGGCCAGCGGGTCCTGGTCGGTCGTCATGCGCCCGATCCTCGCACGCACGCACGGGCCCCGCCCGGGCGGACAGGCCTCAGGCGACGGTGAAGATCAGGAAGGCGATCACGAAGCCCATGGTGCCGATGATCGTCTCCATCACGGTCCAGGTGCGCAGCGTCGTGCGCACGTCCATGCCGAAGAACCGCCCGACCAGCCAGAAGCCCGAGTCGTTGACGTGCGAGGCCATGACCGACCCAGCGGCGACCGCGAGCACGATGGTGGCGAGCTGCACGGGGCTGAAGTCACCGCTCGCCACGGCCGGCTGGATGAGGCCCGCCGTCGTGATGAGCGCGACCGTCGCGGAGCCCTGCGCGACGCGCAGCACGGTGGAGATGAGGAAGCCCGCGACGATGACCGGCAGACCCAGGTCGCCCAGCGCGTCCTCGAGCGCCCCGCCGATGCCCGACGCCCGCAGCACCGCGCCGAACATGCCGCCCGCGCCGGTGATGAGGATGACCGAGCAGACCGGGCCGAGCGCGGACTCCAGCAGCCGCTCGACGGTCGCCTTGTCCCGCCCCCGGCGCGCACCCATGACCCACGCGGCCACCAGGACCGCGATGAGCAGCGCCACGGGCGTCGACCCGACGGCCCGCACCACCTGCACCCACACGGCGTCGCCGTCGACGACGCCCGCGCTGCGCAGCGTGTCGAGGCCGGTGTTGAGGAAGATGAGGACGAGCGGCAGCAGCAGCACGCCCAGGACGGTGCCGAGCGACGGCGGGTTGTCGGGCGCCTCCTCCTCTGCCGTGCCCAGCAGCTCCGGCACCGGCAGCACCCAGCGACGTCCCGCCCACTGCCCGTACAGGTAGGAGCTGACGTACCAGGTCGGCAGCGCGACGACGAGGCCGAGGAGGATCACCAGGCCGGGGTCGGCGCCCAGCAGCTCGGAGGCCGCGACCGGGCCCGGGTGCGGGGGGACGAAGACGTGCATGACCGAGAACGCGCCGGCGGCCGGGAGGCCGAACGTCAGCACGGAGCCGCCCAGGCGCCGCGCGACCGCGAACACGATCGGCAGCATGACGACCAGGCCCGCGTCGAAGAAGATCGGGAACCCGAAGATGAGGGACGCCACGCCCAGTGCCAGCGGCGCGCGCTTCTCGCCGAACCGCCGCACGAGCGTCTCGGCCATGACCGAGGCGCCGCCCGACGTCTCGACCATCCGGCCCAGCATCGCGCCCAGCCCGACCAGCAGCGCCACCGACCCGAGCGTCGTGCCGAAGCCCGACGTGATGACGTCGACGACCGAGCCGGCCGGGACGCCGGTCGCGAACGCGGTGAGCACCGAGACGAGGATGAGCGCGAGGAACGCGTGCAGGCGCAGCCGGATGATGAGGAACAGCAGCAGGGTGATGGCGGCGGCGGCGATGCCGAGCAGCGGTCCTGCTCCGAGCGTCTGCTCCCAGTCCTCCGGTGGCACGGCGTCCCCCTCTGCGTCGGCCCGCGGGCGCGGGTGGTGGGTCGGGTCAGTCCTGCAGCGCCGCCAGGGTGCGGTCGGCGACGGCCTGCGGCGGGACGTCGACGACGACGGTCACGCCGTCCTCGTCCGTGCCGAGCGGCTCCAGCGTGCTCAGCTGCGACGGCAGCAGCGTCGTGGGCATGAAGTGGCCCTCGCGGTGCGCCATGCGCTCCTCGAGCAGGTCGGTGGGCGCGGTCAGGTGGACGAAGCGCACGCGGCCCTCGGCGGAGCGCAGCACGTCCCGGTAGGAGCGCTTGAGCGCCGAGCACGTGACGACCGACGGGCGACCCGCGCGGGTCTGCTCCGTGAGCCAGTCGCGGATCGCCTCGAGCCACGGCCACCGGTCGTCGTCGTCCAGGGGCGTGCCGGCCGACATCTTGGCGATGTTGGCGGCGGGGTGGAACTCGTCGGCCTCGGCGTACGGGCGTCCCAGGCGTTCCTCGAGGATGCCGGCCAGGGTCGTCTTGCCGGACCCGGCCACCCCCATGAGCACGAGGTGCTCCACCGCTGCGGCCTGGTCGTGCGTCGTCGCGTCGCCCACGGGGACACTGTGGCGGAGACGTGCCGGCTCGGCCACCCGGGGCTGCGCGAACACCGCGCGGGGTTCCTGTGAAGGTGGCGTGAGAAGGGCCCCGCCGGGAACACCGCACGCGCTCGGATCGTTCCGTTGGGCAGGATGAAGAGACGATACGAAGAACTCGAGACCGAGGACGGCAAGGTCGTCCGCTACCAGCGACACGAGAACGGCGGCGGCCTCGTCGCCAAGAGTGCTCAGGTCCACGAGACGGCGTACGTGGCCGACTCCGCATGGGTCGACCCCGGCGCCGTCGTCGAGGCCGGCGCGTCCGTGGGCAAGTTCTGCTGGGTCGAGCCGGGGGCCGTCGTGCACACCCGCGTGCGGCTCGGCTCGCACGTGCACGTGGGCCGCGACGCGGTCGTCGGGCGCGGCTCGCGCCTGGGCGCGCGTGCCGACGTGGGTGCGGGCGCGCGGCTCGACCCGGGCATCGTCGTCGAGCCCGAGGCGAAGATCGCCGAGGGTGCGCACGTCGAGCGCCACGGCTTCCCGCCGCACGTGCTCGCGGCCTGAGACCCGCCCGGCGCCTCGGCGCCGGGTGCCTGCCACGTCACCCGGGAAGCCGTCACGCGGCACCGGGCGACGCGGCAGGATGTGCGCATGCGCAGCGACATCTTCGACCAGAAGAACCTCGAGGTGGAGACCGGTCAGCGGTTCGTCCTCCAGAACCCCAAGATGCTGAAGGTGACCCTCGGGGAACCGGTCGTCGCCGCCAAGGGGGCGATGGTCGCCTACCAGGGCAGCGTGCAGTTCCACCACAAGGGCGCCGACTCGCTGGCGAAGTTCGTCAAGCGCGCGATCTCGTCGGACGACCAGGCGCTCATGACGGTCTCCGGCCAGGGCGACGTGTTCTTCGCGCGCATGGCCGAGAACGTCTTCCTGATCCAGCTCGAGGGTGACGCGATCAGCGTCGGCGGGTCCTCGCTCCTCGCGTTCGACGCGACCCTGCAGTGGGACCTGCACCGCACGCGCGGCGCCGGGATGGCGACCGGCGGGCTGTTCAACACCCTGATCCAGGGGCACGGGTCCGTCGCGCTGACGTCCGACGGGCAGCCCGTCATCCTCGACTGCTCGCAGCAGCCGACGTTCGTCGACCCCAACGCCGCGGTGTGCTGGTCGGCGAACCTCACTCCCGACGTCGTGTCGAGCATGAACATGACGTCGCTGCTGCGGGGCGGGACGGGCGAGGCGTTCCAGTACAAGTTCCACGGGCCGGGGTTCGTCGTGGTGCAGCCGTCGGAGGGCTTCTCGGGCGTCGCGCAGTCGGGCTGACACGTGTGACCTGAACGGGTGGACTTGCCCGTTTCAGGGGGTGAAACCCGACATCGTCGTGCTTGTGACGTATGCCCGGGTGTCACCCTGTGTGCCAGACGCCGGCCGACGAGGGCTGACGGCGGGACGCTGGGGGGCGGCCGGGATGGCGACTGCACGACTTCGAGGATCCGACCGGGCGGCGGTGGCGGCCGCGGTCGTCACAGCGGCGGTGGCGGTGCTCGTCGCCACGCCGGCCCACGCGGGCACGCCCGCCGGTGCCGGTACGGGGGCGCCCGCGCTCGTCGGCAGCGGGGTCGAGCCCGTGCACCTGGACGTGCTCGGCCACAGCGCGGCCGCGCACCGGGTGAGCGGCTCCGGCGTCGTCGTCGGCGACGCCCACCTCGACGGGGGAGGCCTGCGCGCGTTCCGCTGGGAGTCCGGCGAGGCCGCGCTGCTGCCCGGCTCCGACGACGACAGCAACGCGGTCGACGTCAACGACGGCGGCCAGGTCCTCGCGCAGACGTACCGCGACGACGGGTCGGCCGGCGCGGTGCTCTGGCACGCGGACGGCAGGGTCGTCGACCTGGCGCCCGCACCGGCGAGCGCCTACGCGTGGGACCTCGACGAGAGCGGCCGCGTCGCACTGAACGTGTCCGACCCGAGCTCGTGGTCCACGCACGCCGCCGTCTGGCAGGACGGCACGCTCACCCTGCTCGACGACGGCGGCGCCGCGAGCTACGTGGGCGAGGCCGGTGCGCTCAACGAGCGCGGCGACGTCGCGGGCACCGTCGTCGCCGACGACGGCTCGCACGCCGTCGTCTGGCGGGACGGCGCCGCGACCCGGCTGCCGACGCCCGACGGGGCGCAGTCCTTCGCCGAGGGCCTCAACGAGCGCGGTGACGTCCTGGGCAGCGTGCAGCAGGACGCCGTGATGCGGGCCGTCGTCTGGGAGCGCGGACGCCTGCGCTACCTCGTCCCGGACGCCGTCGAGCGTCAGGTCTTCCACGACCTCAACGAGCGCGGCGTCGCCGCGGGCGCCGTCGGGAACGACCGCGAGACCATGCGGGCCGCGCTCGCGGACAGGCGCGGGGTCGCGGCGCTGCCGACGCTCGGCGGTCCGACGGGCACGGCGTACGCCGTCAACGACCGCGGCGTCGCCGTCGGGTCCGCGACGACCGGGCCCGACACCGCCTACGGCCAGGCCGTCGCCTGGGTGCGCGGCCGGGCCGTCCCGCTCAGCGCTCAGGTGGACGGCGTGGAGCCGGTCAACAGCGCGGCCCTCGACGTCGACGAGCGCGGGCGGGCCGTCGGCTACGTGCAGCTGCGGGACCCGGACGGCAGCGTCAGCTTCACCATGCGCGCCGTGCTGTGGGAGGTCCCGGCGGGCAGCTGACCGGGTGCGGGCACCGCTGTGCCGGGCTCGCGGCCCGCGGGTGGCGTGGCAGGGTCGGGGCATGCTGCTCACGTTCGGGCACGGCACGCTCGCGCAGGACGACGTCGTGCGCCTGCTGCGCGAGGCCGACGTGCGTCTCGTCGTGGACGTGCGTCGGTTCCCCGGCAGCCGGCGGCACCCTCACGTCTCGCGGGAGGCCCTCGCGTCGTGGCTGCCCGAGGCGGGGGTGGCCTACCGGTGGGAGGAGCGCCTCGGCGGTCGTCGCTCGCACGTCGACGGCGACGTGGACGCGTGGTGGCAGGTCGCGGCGTTCCGCGCGTACGCCGCGTACACCCGCACCGACGAGTTCCGCGCCGGCATGGCGGCCCTGCTGACGGACGTCGCGCGGCCCGCGAGCGGGCGCGTCGCGGTGATGTGCAGCGAGGCCGTGTGGTGGCGGTGCCACAGGCGGATCGTCAGCGACGTCGCCGTGCTGCTCCACGGGGTCGACGTGCAGCACCTCGCCCACGACGGGCGCCTGACGCCGCACTCGCCCGCGCCGGGTGCGCGCGTGACACCCGCGGGGCTGGTGTACGACGCGCCGAGCGGGTGACCGCCGGGCTCAGCGGCCCAGCAGGCGCTGGAGCCAGCCGCGCGACGGCTCGATGAGCCCGGGCGTCGCGGCCGGGGGCGGCGGCGGGGGTGCGTCGACGGTCGACGGGGCGGCGGGCGCGTCGGAGACGGCAGGCCCGTGCCGCAGCGTGTCGCGGACCTGGTCGAGGAGCGCGTCGACCTGCTCCATGTCGTACCCCTCGCGGAACCGCGTGGCCTCGAAGCGCACCGCCGCCACGTCCGCCGCGGTCACCGGGTCCGCCGCGGGGACGCCGGTCTGCGCCGCCCGCAGCGTCGTGACGACCCGGTCGAGGAAGTCGTCGACGGCGTCCTGGGCGTAGCCGTCGCGGAACTTGGTGGCCGCGAACTTCGTGTTCAGGACGTCGTCCGCGGTGAGCATGCGCAGATCGTGCCACGGCTCGGCGCGTCACCAGGGCGTCCCCGCGCAGGATCACCCGAGGTACCCGGGTGCAATCGGCGCCGCGTCGTCCATGCTGGGGCCCCCATACCCCAAGGATGTGGAAGGACGACATGAGCGACGACGTCGGCCGCGAGGACCTCCCTCTGCCGGACTACCACCACCTGCCCCTCGGCCGCCTCGGTCAGCGCATCCGCACGCTCGACGCCGACGACGTCACCATGCTGCGTCGCTACGAGGAGGCGCAGGGCCACCGGCTGCCCGTGCTGCACGTCCTGGACAACTGGCTGCACGAGCTCGCCGACGGCGCCGAGCCGTCCGACGCAGCCCCGGACGCCCCCGCTTGACGGTCGCCACCGGTCGCCGCCCGGTGAGTGGTCACGTACGTGACCACTCACCGGGTGCGCAGCCGAAGGAGTGACCACTTCCCGGCTGCGGGGTGGGCGCAGGGCCCGTCGGGCCGGTGGGGGAGTCGGGGTCAGTGGTCGTCGAGGGCGGTTGCCAGCTTGCGGCGGGAGTCGACGCCGAGCTTCCGGTACACCTTGCGCAGGTGGTAGTCGACCGTGCTCGCGCTCAGGAACAGGCTGGCCGCGATCTCCCGGTTGGTGGCGGGGCCCGCTGCGAGCCGGGCGATCGCCGCCTCCTGGGGTGTCAGCGGCTCGCTGACGGCCGCCGAGGTGCGCCGTCGGACGGTCGCGCCGGTCGCGGCCAGCTCGCGCGCGGCGCGGGCGGCGAAGTGGGGCGCGCCCATCGCGGTGAACAGGTCGTGGGCCGTGGCGAGCTGCACCCGGGCGTCCTTGCGCCGGCTCTGCCGCCGCAGCCACTCGCCGTAGAGCAGGTGGGTCCGGGCGACGTCCGTCCGCACGGGCAGCGGTGCGAGCACGGACAGCGCGTGCTGGAAGTGTCGCTCGGCGTCGTCGCCCGCCACGATCCCGCGGCTGCGCGCGTGCAGACCGGCTGCCCAGGCCGTGCCGCAGGCCTGCGACCGTGCGCCGAGCCGCGCCAGGGCCGCCGCGGCGAGGTCGTCGCTGCCGCTGCGGTGGGCCGCCTCGACGATCTCGACGAGGATCCGGCCACCGGGGATCAGGTCGCGCTCGAACACGGGCCGCACCGCGGCGAGGGCGGCCTCGTAGTGGCCCAGGCTGTTCTCGAGGATCGCCAGCGCGTGGCGTGAGCTGTCGTCCCAGTAGCCGGCGCGCACCTCGGAGAGCGCGAGCGAGTGGACGGTCTCGAAGTGGGCCCGGGACGTCGCCTCGTCGTCGCGCCATACCCGGAACTCGTGGTTGAGGACCAGGCTCCACACGATGCTGCTGTCGCCGATCGACCGTGAGATCTCGCTCGCCTCGGCGAACAGGGCGGCGGCACCGTCGAACCGGCCGTCCCAGAACTCGTACTGCGCCTGGCCCGTCAGGGTGAAGCGCAGGGGGTCGGGTGCGCCGCGGGCCCGTTGCTCGTCGACGAGCCGGCTCGTGAACCGGCGGTACGTCTCGAGGTCGAGCAGCTCGACCGCGAGCATGCCGCCGACGCCGATCCACAGCGTGAACGCGCTCGGCAGGTTCGGCCGCATCAGCGACGCCAGCGCGGTGCGCATGGCGGGGACCGCGGCGGAGAAGCCGCCGAGCAGGCGCTCGGACAGCGCGCGGATCACGTCGGCGAAGACCGAGGACTCACCGGGGTCCAGGGACGCGAGCGCCGCGGTGGCGAGACGGTCGACGAGCCCTGGCGGGGCGAGGTGCGAGGCGGTCGTCGCCATGAAGAGCGCCTCCGCGTACGTCATGCGCGACAGCTCGGGGTCCAGGGCCTCGAGCGACCGCGCCGTCTCGACGAGCGTCACCAGCGCGTCCGCGGGGCGGCTGATGTAGGTGAGCGCGGCGTGCAGCCGCCGGCCGTGCGCCCGGACCAGCGGCTCGGCGTCCGCCACCCGCACCTGCTCGAGGAGCGCGCCCGCCTCGCCGGGCGCGCCCGCGACCAGGAAGGCGTCGGCCGCGGCCTGCGTGCGCCGCGCGTGGTCGCGGGGGTCGGACGTGAGCTCCGCGGCGCGCGACATCAGCGCGGCCCGGGCGGCGTAGCGGCCCCGTCGCTCGGCCTCGAGGCCCCGGGCCTCCAGCGCTGCGGCCACGTCGGCGTCGGGGCCGGTGACCGCACGGGCGCGGTGCCACACCCACGCGTCGGGCTCGGCGTCCGGGTCGGTCACCTGCGCCAGGAGCGCGTGGGCGCGCCGACGTCCCGCGGGCGCCGCGCCCCGGTACACGGCCGAGCGCACGAGGGGGTGGCGGAAGGTGACCGTGGCGGTGACGTCGACCAGCCCGTCGTCCTGCGCGAGGTCCAGCGCGTCCCCGCCGAGCCCGGCGATCGCACCGGCGCCCACGACCGTCGCCAGGTGCGCCGCCCCGGTCGCCGCGGCGGCGATGAGCAGCATCTGCTGCGTGGGCGCGGGCAGCGCGCGGACCCGTTCGAGGTACAGCTCCTCGAGCCGCGCACCGATCGGCAGCGGGTCCGGCAGGGGGATCGCCCCCGCGAGCTGCCCGGGTGACAGGTCGCGCGCGAGCTCGACGACGGCGAGCGGGCACCCCTGCGTGCCGACCGCGACGCGGCGCCCGACCTCGGGGTCGACCACGGCGCCGGTGGCGACCGCGAGGAGCTCGGTCGTCGCCTCCGCCGACAGCGGACCCAGCTCGACGCACGGGATCCCGTCGAAGGAGGACGCCGCGGCGCCCTCGGGACGCGCGGCGAAGACGATCGCGAGCGAGTCGGCCTGGATGCGTCGCGCGACGAAGACGAGGGTGTCCAGGGACTCCCGGTCCAGCCAGTGGGCGTCGTCGATGACGATCAGCTTGGGGCGGTCGGGCTCCGTCTCCGCCAGCAGCGTGAGCGTGGCCAGACCGATGAGGAACCGGTCCGGCGTCCCGGCGTCCGTGAGCCCGATGGCCGCACCGAGCGCCTGGCGCTGCGGCCCCGGCAGCTCGCCGTAGCCATCCATGAAGGGGATGAGCAGCCGCTGCAGCGCGGCGAACCCGAAGTCGGCCTCGCCGGCGACCCCGCGCAGCTCGCGGGTGCGGACCCCGGCGGCGCGGGCCTGCGCCGTCACCTCCGCCAGGAGCGCCGTCTTGCCCATGCCCGCGTCGCTGCGGACCAGCAGGGCCCCGCTGCGGCCGGAGCAGACGACCTCGAGGAGGTCCGTCATGCGGGCGAGCTCGGCCTCACGGCTGCACAGCCTCACGGCGCGCTACTTCACGGCGTCCGGTGCGGGGGGTGAGGCACTCGTCACGGATCGGGAGTGTACGCAGGCCGTGTTTCCGGTGGCTACGCCCGTGCGGTCGCGTAGTCGTGCGACGGGTGCCGCGGCCGCACGACTACGCGGGTGCGGGACTCGACGCGGGCCCCCCGCGGCAGACGATCGGTGCACATCCACGGGAGGGGGCGACGACGATGACGACGACCGCGATCACGACGGCGACCACGTCGCCCTGGGCCTCGGGACGTCCGAGGAGAGCCCATGACCGACCGCACGCGCGGCACGGACGCACCGGCCGGCGCAGGCACTCGTCCCTTGGTCCGGTTGGCCGAGCTCGGCCTGCGCCTGCCGCACACACCCGCCCCGGTGACCCCCGACGTCCCCGCGCTGCGGGTCGGCATGCGGGTCGTCACGTCGAGCCACCTGCCGCTGGTCGACGGCAGCCTGCCGGCGACGGGCCGGGTCGGGGACGGCGTCACGGTGCCGGAGGCCGCGACCCTGGCCCGCGTGGCGGCGGTCAACGCGCTCGCCGCCGTGCACGGCCAGGTCCCGCTCGACGACGTCGTCCGCATCGTCCGGGTGGTCGGCTACGTCGCCTCCGCCGACGCGTTCACGCAGCAGACGGTGGTCGTCGACGGCGCGTCCCACCTGCTGCTCCACGTCTTCGGTGAGTGCGGGCGGCACGTCCGCTCCGCCGTCGGCGTCGCCTGGTTGCCGCTCGGCTCGCCCGTCGCGGTCGAACTCGAGGTCGAGGTGCGGCCCTGACACCCCTGCTCCTGCCCACCCACACGCTGGGGACGCATCCGGCGCCCCCTCGACCGAAGGAGAAGCACCATGAGCCACACGTCGAAGCAGACCATCGTCCTCGTCCACGGCGCCTACGCGGACTCGTCGAGCTGGAACGGCTCGGTCACGGCGCTCCTGGAGGCCGGCCACCACGTCATCGCCGTCGCGAACCCGCTGCGGAGCATCGAGGGCGACGCCGCGTACCTGCGCAGCGTCCTCGACAGCATCGACGGCCCCATCGTCATCGCGGGCCACTCCTACGGCGGCGTCGTGATGAGCCACGCGGCCGACGGCCACCCGGGGGTCACCGCGCTCGTCTACGTCGCGAGCTTCCTGGCCGAGCCGGGGGAGACCCTGGTCGACCTCGTCACCAAGTTCCCGGGCGCGCGCCTCGGCGACGCCGCGCAGCCGGTGCTGTACCCGACCCCGGACGGCAGCATGGCCCCCGAGCTGTACATTGACCAGGCCCGGTTCCACGAGCTGTTCGCCGGCGACGTCGACCCCGAGGTCGCCCAGCAGATGGCGGTCACCCAGCGCCCGCTCGCGCTGGCCGCGTTCGAGGCGCCGTCGACGCGCGCGGCCTGGAAGTCGATCGAG
The DNA here is from genome assembly GCF_014836445.1 of Cellulomonas avistercoris. GTDB lineage: Bacteria > Actinomycetota > Actinomycetes > Actinomycetales > Cellulomonadaceae > Cellulomonas > Cellulomonas avistercoris. The sequence continues at coordinate 76,932 of NZ_JACSQV010000002.1, read as the reverse complement.
TCCTGGGTGGTCGCCGCGCAGCAGGACCTCGCCGTGCCGGCCGGGCTGTCGCGCTTCATGGCCGACCGCGCGGACGCCCACCTCGTCGAGGTCGACGCGTCGCACGCCGTGACGGTCTCGCAGCCGGGCGTCGTCACGGACGTCATCCTGCAGGCGGCGGAGAAGAGCGCGCGCTGAGGGGTGTGGGTACGGAGGGGGCGGACGGCCGGGACCGGGGTGCACCGGTCCCGGCCGTGCGGTGTGGGCCGATGTTGGTCCGTCGACAGGTTGTCGGTCAGCGCCTCTCGGGTGCGCGCCGGTCGGTACGCTCCGCGGATGGAGATGCCGCTCGTGCCCGCGTTCTACGACGTGGTGTGGTCGATCGCCGTGCTGCTGGTGCTGCCGCTCACGGTGGTCGCGCTGATGCGCTGGAGGTCCCAGGACCGGCCGACGCGTGCTGCCCTGCTGTGGGTGCTGGTCATCCTGCTGCTGCCCGGGCTCGGTGCGGCGGTGTTCCTGGCGGTGTCGTCACGGGGCCGCACGGCGGGGTGACGGCCGGACTCGGAGCGGCCGCGCGGTTCGGTCTTGCGTCGCATAACGTCTACACGTAACGTTACGTGTAGACGGTTGGCGACATGCCAGGAGGTGGAGATGGACCGCACCGCGGCACTTCCCCCCCACGCCTTCACCCTCGAGGAGGCGGCCGCAGCGGGGGTCAACGCACGTGCGGTCCAACGTCTCGCGGCGGACGGACGGCTCGAACGACTCGGCCGCGGGCTGTACCAACGCCCGGAGACCGCCGGCTACGACACCGACCTCTACGCTGCCGCGACCCGCGCGCCCGACGCCACCCTGTGTCTGATGTCCGCTCTCGCGCACCACGCGCTCGTCGACGCCATCCCCGGGCGGATCGACCTGGCGCTCCCGCGCGGCACCCGGCGCCCCGCCGTCGTCGACACCGTCCGATGGCACATGTTCGACGCCGCCACCTTCACGCTCGGCCGCACCACGACCCCGATCGCAGGCACGGACGCGACCGTTGGTCTGTATAGCGCAGAGCGGTCCATCGTCGACGCGTTCCGGCTGCGTGGCGAGATCGGGTACGAGACCGGCATCGACGCGCTCCGGACGTGGCTCCGCCGACGCGGCAGCTCACCGGCCGCGCTGCGGAGCATCGCCCGCACCCTGCCGAGGGCGCAGGGACCGCTCCGAGAGGCGTTGAACTACCTCACATGAGACCCGCTACGGGCTCCTGGCGCTAGCTCCGTGCCCGCCCCGCTACCCTGGGACCCGCGTCGGTGCGGGTCCTCGCGGTCCCACGGACGCCGCATGGGACCGGAAGTGCCGTGATCGAAGACCCTGACGACGTGACGTCCGAGCCTTCGGCGCAGCTCGGCTCGGGCCCACGCGCCTGTAGCTCAGGGGATAGAGCACCGCTCTCCTAAAGCGGGTGTCGGCAGTTCGAATCTGCCCAGGCGCACGGTGTTGGTGCAGCTCAAGGGGTGTGTGGCCGCTGCGCGCGAGTCCGTCGCGGTGGTGGCAGGGCCTCGTGGTCAACAGGATCGTCCGGATCGGACTTGCTGCCCCAGCGCTCGTGTGGCCGTACGGTCGCCAGGCGTTTCGGGGTGCGGTCGACTCGCAGCCTTCAACACACACGTCGCTTACTGAAGGCTAAGCGGCTAGGTTTCAATAGTGACCACGGTGGTTGAAGCCTGATGAGCGACCGGCAGACGGACGTCGAACCCAGCGCGGGTGACGACGCAGCGTGGCCCGCGCTCACCACCGAGCCCCGCGACTGGACATCGAATCTCGATGACGGGCGCCTCAGCGTCTGGGAACGCCAGCGGATCTCGCGCCCCTACCAGGCGTCGGTGCTGCCACCGATCGCGCACCGTACCCCGCGCATCAGCAGCAACGTGCACGCCCTCGTCGATGACGCGACCTCCGATGTCGCGCGGTTCGACAGCGAGGTCGCAACGATGCCTGTCCCCATGCCCGCGGTCCTGCTCCGCACCGAGTCGGCGTCCAGCTCCCAGATCGAGCACCTCACGACCAACGCCCGCAACCTCGCCATGGCAAGTCTCGGAGTGGGATCCGAGCAGAACGCCGACCTCGTGGCCGCGAACGTGCGCGCCATGAATGAAGCCCTCACCGTTGGCGACGACATCACCCCCGACACGATCCTCGCCGTCCACCACGCCTTGCTCGCCGTCTCCGCCCCGGACGTCGCCGGCCGATGGCGCGCCGAACAGGTGTGGGTGGGCGCCTCCGCGATCAGCCCGCACGGCGCCGACTTCATCCCCCCGCACCACGAACGCGTGCAGGCTGCAATCGACGACATGGTCAGGTTCGCTGAGCGCGACGACATCCCCGCACTCACGCACGCAGCGCTCGTCCAGGCCCAGTTCGAGACCATCCACCCGTTCGTCGACGGCAACGGGCGCACCGGCCGTGTGCTGCTGCAACAGGTTCTGCGCCGCCGGGGCCTGACCCGCCACACGACCGTGCCCGTCTCCGCCGGCCTCTTGCGCGATCCCGACCGCTACTTCCGCGCGCTCACCAGCTACCGGGAGGGCGACCCCGACCCCATCGCCGAACAGGTCGCCCACGCGGCACTGGCCGCCACCGTCAACGGCCGCCACCTCGCCGACGACGTCATGGCCCTTCGTGCTGCATGGCAGGACCAGGTCAGGGCCAGATCCGACTCGGCAGCGTGGCGCCTCGTCGACGCGCTCTTCGCCCAGCCCGTCGTGAACGCGGGCTACGTCGCAGCGACGCTCGCCATCTCCGACCGTGGTGCCCGCAACGCGATCGAGGTCCTCGAGAAGGCTGGTGTCCTTCAACCGTCGACCTCGGCGCTACGGCACAAGGTCTGGCAGGCGCCGCAGATCCTGACCGCGATGGACGCGTTCGCCGCCCGTGCTGGGCGCCGCGCCTGACGCGACACGATGGCCTGCCGACCCGGACGGTGGCAGGGCGGTGACGCCTCCCGCATCGCCAGGCGCAGCTGACCGAGCACGTGCAGCAGCGCCCCGGCGACCCGCTGCTCGACGAGGTCGAGCGCCGGCACGAGGATCCGGGATCTCGCCAGGGCGCCCGGTCCTGTCCCGGAGGTAGGACCAGGACACTCCGGGCTGCCTCGTCATGCCGACGTCATGCCCGTCGCAGACTCGACGCCTACCGACACGGGTGCGAGCTCAGGCCTCGTCGAGCATGCGGACGATGTCGGCACCCGACGCGACGACGACCGCCTCGTCACCGAGCCCCTCGGGCAGGTGAGCGCGCACGGACTCGTCGAAGATCATCGGCGGCACCCCGGGCGCCATGAGCGTCATGTCACCCGTCGCGGCGACCTTCGCGATGAGGTCCCAGGCCAGCCGGCCGCTGACGTGGTTGACCATGAACCCGCTGCCCGGCTCGCCGATCCCGTAGAGGTCGGCGGTCCCGTCGTCGAACTGGAGCTGGGCGAAGTCGGACTCGGGCTCGGTGCTCTTCACGTACGGGTCGATGAGCGCGCGGAGCGCGTCGCTGTCCGTCACCGCCAGCTCGCCGTTCACCATGCGCTGCGCGAACACGTCGAAGCTCATGACGGGAGCGTCTCACCGGATGGGCGGTCGCCTCAAGGTGACTCCCAGGTGCTCGGCGCTGGGCGCGACGATGTCGGGCCACGAGGTGTCACGGACGCGGCGCGCCTCACGCAGAAGGCTCACCCGGCCAGCGTCCGCACCGGCGGGCCGAACATCTCGCGCACGGTCGCCGCGAGCAGGTCGAGCGCCGCGCCGAGCCCCAGCTCGTCCTGGGACCACGCCTCGAGGACGCTGGCCAGGGCCCCGCGGATGCCGTACCCGACCGCGTCCGCGACCGCGCGGTTGCGCGGGCCGGTGTCGGTGGCGGAGGCCAGCACGTGCGACGCGACCAGCTCGGCCCAGCCGGAGACCAGCGGTCGCGCCCACGCGGGCGGGACCGTCGGGTCCTGCGCGAGGACCTGCAGGCGCAGCCGGTAGAACTCCCGGTCGGCGTCGTCGTACCGGATCGAGGCGCGGACGGCGTCGATGACCTGCTCGAGCGCGTCCGCGCCCGCCGGGGCGTCGCGCAGGTGCTGGGCGACGACCTCCTGGTTCGCGGTGTAGTCGTCGCCGAGGACGTCGAGCTTGGTGGGGAAGTAGCGGAAGAACGTGTTGCGCCCGATGCCGGCGGCCTGGGCGATGCGCTCGACGCTCGTCGCCGCGTAGCCGTGGGTGGCGAACTCGCGCATCGCGGCGTCGCGGATGGCGCGGTGGGTGGTCGCACGGGGTCGGCCGGGGCCCGGAGGAGAGGGCGGCTCGGGGGCGGTCACGGCGGGTTCTCCTCGTGGCAGGTGAGGCCGACCTTATCGGGACGATGGGCCTGAGCCGCGGTTTCGGGACGCCAGTACGTTTCCAGTACCGAAAAGCCGGGCCCGTACGAAGGAGTGCGTCATGCTCTACCCCCACCTGTTCTCGCCGCTGACCGTGCGGGGTGTGACGCTCAAGAACCGGGTCGACTTCCCGGCCATGGCGACCAAGATGGGTGCCGACGGCGGGTACGTGACCGACGCGCTCATCGACTACCACGTCGCCCGCGCCCGCGGCGGCTGCGGCCTGCTCACCGTCGAGGCGACGTCCGTGCACAAGCCCACGGCGCCGCGCAACTTCATGTCGATCGCCGACGACTCCTACCTCGAGGGCTGGATCCGCTTCAACGAGGCCGTCCACGCCGCCGGTGGCAAGACCTGCATCCAGCTCTGGCAGGGCGGCATCATCACGCCCGGCCAGGACCCGGCCACGTACGCCGTCATCCCCAGCGACATGCCGGTCGCCCCCGGTGTCGTCCTGCCCGGGGCCACCGTGGAGACGATCGCGGAGGTCGTGCAGGCGTGGGGCGAGGCGGCCGCGCGCGCGGTCGCGGCGGGCTTCGACGTCCTGGAGTTCCACGCCGGCCACAACTACTCCCCGGAGATGTTCCTCTCACCCGGGTTCAACCACCGCACCGACGAGTACGGCGGCAGCGCCGAGAACCGCATGCGCTACCCCCTGGAGTGCATCGACGCGATCCGCGCCGCCATCCCGGACGACGTCCCGCTCATGATGCGGGTCTCCGCGGGCGACGACGGCGTCCCGGGCGGCAACACCGTCGACGACGTCATCGCGTTCGCCACGGTCGCGCGCGAGCACGGCGTCGACATGGTGAACGTGTCCCGCGGCACCGTGATGAGCGTGAACCTGCAGGTCCCGACGATGGACCACGACCGCGGCTTCAACGTCCACAATGCCGCCAAGTTCAAGGCGGACACGGGGCTGGTCACCGTCGCCGTCGGCCGGATCAACGACCCGCAGCAGGCCGAGGAGATCATCGCCTCGGGCCAGGCGGACATGGTCGTCATGGGTCGCGCCCAGATCGCCGACGCCGAGTTCTGCAACAAGGCGATGGCGGGCGAGGAGTGGCGGATCATCCGCTGCATCGGCTGCAACCAGGGCTGCTTCGACCGGATCGCCGCCGCGAACGCCTCGACGTTCCCGCACATCTCGTGCCTGCAGAACCCGGCCGTGGGACGCGAGGCGGAGTTCCGGATCCCCAAGACCGACAACCCCCGCACGATCCTCGTCGCGGGCGGCGGCATCGGTGGCATGGAGGCCGCCGAGCGCCTGCACGCGCTGGGGCACAAGCCGATCCTGTGCGAGGCGTCGGCGCGGCTCGGCGGGCAGTTCTACATGGCCGGGCTGGCCCCGCGGAAGCAGGAGATGAGCGACGCCGCGCTCAGCCGCGCCAGCACGCTCGAGCACTTCGGGGTCGACGTGCGGCTGAGCACGCCCGTGACGCCCGACCTCATCGACCAGGTCGCCCCGGACGAGGTGATCATCGCGATCGGCTCGACCCCCATCACGCTGGACCTCGAGGGCTCCGACCAGAACTCCGTCATCGACACCGAGACGGTCCTCACCGGCTACTCGCAGCTCACGGGCGACGTCGTGGTCATCGGTGGTGGGCTCGTCGGCCTCGAGGTCGCCGAGTACCTCGCCCAGAACGACCCGCGGGTCACCTCCGTGACGGTCGTCGAGATGGGCTCGGAGGTGGGCCGCGACCTGGGCACGCTGCGCAAGCAGGAGGTCCTCACGCACCTCGCCCTGCACGAGGTCGCGACGGTCGTGGACACCCGCTGCCTGCGCATCAACGCCGAGGGGGTCGTCGTCGAGCACGACGGCGAGGTCTCGACCATCCCCGCGACCGGCGTCGTCGTCGCCGTCGGCTCGCGCTCCCTGGACACCACCGAGCTCACCGACCACTGCCTGGCCAGGAGGATCCCGTTCCACATCATCGGCGACGCGCGCTCGCCGCGGCGCGCGATCGACGCCGTCGCCGAGGCCGCGGAGGTGGCGATCTCGGTGCGGTGACGCGTGCCGGCAGCGACGCGGCCGGGGAGACGGTCGAGCTCTCGGCGTGACGCCAGGTCCTCGCACGTCTCCTCGCCCGGTCGCCAGCACATCCACTGCCCGGCCGCGACGCCGGTCAGGCAGGCGATCTCGGGTCCGGTGGAGTCACGAGGCCCGTCGACGCACGGCGATGCGGGTGCCGACGGCGATGTTGACCGCCCCCACGACGAGCGGGAGCATCCCGTCGGCGCCCCCGGGGGTCGCCGCGAGCGCGGCGCCGCCGGCGAGGGCGACGGCCCCGCACACGAGGTACGTCCACATGCGCCTGCGCGACGGCGGGAGCAGCATCGCCTCGCGCAGGTCGAGGTGCGCCGGCACGGGCGGCTCACCCCGCGGGCCGGGCGGTGCGCTCGGCCACGGCGAGGCGAGGACGTCGGCGGGGTCGGTCGCGAACCCGGGGTCGACCGGCGTGCTCGGCAGGCGGTCGAACCAGTAGCGGTCGACGAGGTCACCGATCTGCTCGGCGGTCACACCCCGGCTGACCACGACGACCACCTCGCGCTGCTCGTGGATCACGTCGTCCACGCCCCCGACCTGCTGGAGCATCGCGACGGTCCCCGCGACCAGGCGCTCGTAGGGGTGCGCGGCGACGTCCGAGAACCCGAGCTCGGTACGCAGCCGTCCGTCGCCCAGGGTGGTGACGCGCTCGATCCAGTACACGGGCTCGCCGGCGAGCAGGCCGGGCAGTCTCTCCACGTCTGACCATCGGCACACGGCACGTCGTGCCTGAGTCCGCGCCCAGCAGGTCGCAGCATGCGGGGAGCGTGGTTCCTTGACGTCCCCCGTGACCCTCCTTACGGTGTCACCCACTCGGCCTAGTGAACGTTCCCCGTCGACGATGACGTCGCCACCCGCCGGAGGACCGCAGGACCTTCCCCCAGGCGGTTGCTGATCGATCGTTCGCGGCAGGTGGACCTCTCGGGCGGGTGGTGGACATGCCGGCTCGCGGGGGGCTCGCCTCCTGCTGTGCCGGCTCCGGTGCAGGGCTCGAAGGGGGATCGATGATCGATCGGCGCACCACACGACGGAGTGACGGGACACGAGGGGCGCAGGCCGCGCGGCGGTGGGCGGCACGCGCCACGGGAGCAGGTCTGGCGGTCGCGCTCGCGGCCGTGGGCCTCGGCGTCCCGGCGCAGGCAGCGGCGGCGGAGACGTACGACGTCGAGATCAGCGTGACGGGCAAGGGCACGGTGACCGGCGCCGGCAGCTACGAGGCCGGGGAGACGGTCGAGCTGACGGCGGCGCCGGCGAAGGACCAGGTGTGGGGCGGCTGGACGTCGGCCGACCTCGGCTGGATCGGCGCGCGTGTCGGCTCCTTCACGATGCCGGCGCAGGACGTCGAGCTGACGACCGAGTTCCGCAAGCAGATCGCGTCGCTGAAGAACGTCTACAAGGACTACTTCGACGTGGGCAACATCTACTCGCACCCGGGCACGTACGAGGCGGGGTCGCCCAACTCGGCGACCATCGACCGGCACTACGGCGTCATGACGGCCGAGAACAACATGAAGCCGGACCAGCTGCTGCCCAACGACAACATCGACCCCGAGACCGGTGAGTTCACCTTCAAATTCGATCAGGCGGACGCCTTCGTCGACCAGACGCTCGCGCGCGGCATGAAGGTGCACGGGCACGTCCTCGTCTGGCACGGGCAGTCGCCGCCGCGCATCAACAGCGGCACGACGGGCGGCACGCGCGCGCAGGCCAAGGCCAACATGGAGCGGTACATCCAGGAGGTGCTGACGCACTTCCAGGGCCGCACCGTCTCGTGGGACGTCGTCAACGAGGCGTTCGTCGACGGGCTCGCGGAGTTCGACCCCGCGACGCAGGACTGGCGCGACTTCCTGCGCGGCGGCCCCAACGGCGGCTGGTCCAACTGGTACAGCGCGTACGCCAACGGCGCGGACACGGCCGCGGGCGAGCACGCCGCGGACTTCCTTTACGACGCGTTCGTGTACGCCCGCACGTACGGTCCGGAGACGCAGCTGGAGTACAACGACTTCAACGTCTTCCAGTCCGAGGGCAAGGCGCAGGCCATCATCGCGATGGCCACGGACCTCAACGAGCGGTACGCCGCCGAGCACCCCGAGGACCCGCGGCCGCTGGTCGAGGCGATCGGCATGCAGTCGCACAACTACATCAACCAGACGCCGGCGTTCGCCTGCTCGGACCGCACGCGGCTGCGTCAGCTGGTGAAGGACTCCGCGGCGGAGTGGCAGCCGGGGGCCTGCAGCAACGAGGCGTCGGTCGAGCGGTCGATCCAGCTGATCGTCGAGGCGGGCTTCTCGGTGAGCATCAGCGAGCTGGACCTGCAGGTCTGGGAGGCGTGGAACGGTCAGCCCGAGGGCGACGACCGCACCGCGTACCGCGACCTGAACGACCCGTCGGTGAGCGGCCGGATCTCCCGCGAGGGGTTCACCTACTGGGAGGGGAAGATCACCAACCGGGCCGAGCTGGAGAGGATCCAGGCCCAGCGGTTCGCGGAGTACTTCGCGGTCTACAAGAAGTACTCGACGGACATCAACCGGGTGACGTTCTGGGGCCTGACGGACCAGCTCAGCTGGCGGTCCACCCACAACCCGCTGATCTTCAACAGCGACTTCTCGGAGAAGCTGGGCGCGGTCGCGGTGGCCGACCCCGAGCGGTGGCTCGGCCTGCGCAAGCCGATCGTCGACACCTCGAAGCTCGAGGAGGCGCTCGCCCAGGCCAAGGCGCTCGACCTGCGCGGCCGTGACTACAGCGGCGTCAGCATCGCCAAGGTCAAGGCGGCCATCGGTCGCGTCGTCGCGGTCCTGTCCTCGGGCGGACCGCAGGCGAAGGTCAACGCGGCGACCGCCGCGCTGCTCGACGCCGTCGCCGCGCTCGAGAAGAAGCCGAGCCCGCCCAGGTCGTGACGACCGAGGCGGTGGACGGCCCGCGCGGGTCCAGGGCGGACGCTCCTGGACCCGCGCGGCCCGCGGCGTGCTGCGCTGCGTCGCAGGCCATCGCGTGCAGGCACCGGCCCCTCGGGAGAGGATGGGCACTTCCGTGACCTGAGGGGCGTGCGAGTGGGCGGCAACGCGACATCGATGTACCGCAACGCGGCTCTGCTGTCCCTGGCGGCAGTGACCCCCGACCGCGTGACGACGTCCGCGGAGCTCGACGGGCGTCTGCGGCCCGTCCTGGAGCGGCTGCGCCTGCCGACAGGGCTGCTGCAGCGCATCGCGGGCGTCCACGAGCGCCGCAACTGGGCGCAGGGGCAGAGCTTCGACGCCGCGACCGTCGAGGCGGGGGAGAAGGCGCTCGCCGAGGCGGGCGTCGACCGCGGGCGCATCGGCCTGATCATCAACACGTCGGTCACGCGCCCGCACCTCGAGCCGTCCGTCGCGGTCCGGATGCACCACGGGCTGGGGCTGCCGTCGTCGGCCGTGAACTTCGACATCGCGAACGCGTGCCTCGGCTTCGTCAACGGCATGAGCCTCGCGGCCCAGCTCATCGACGCGGGGCAGATCGAGTACGCGCTGGTCGTCGACGGCGAGGACGCCGACGAGATCCAGCACCACACCGTCGAGCGGCTGTGCCGGCCGGAGACGACCCGGGCCGACTTCATGCGCGAGTTCCCGAGCCTGACGCTCGGCTCCGGCGCGGTCGCCGCCCTGCTGGGACGCGCCGACGCGCACCCCTCGGGGCACCGGCTCGTCATGGGCGTCACGCGCGCCGCCACGCAGTTCAACGACCTGTGCGTCGGCGGCGTCAACGGCATGTACACCGACGCCAAGGCGCTGCTGCGCGGCGGCATGCAGCTCGTCATGGCCGCGTGGCAGGAGGCGCGCCAGCACGTCGACTGGTCGGACATGGACCGGTACGTCATGCACCAGGTGTCCGACGTCCACACCGCCGCCATCATCAAGGCCGCCAAGCTCGACCGTGACCGCGTGCCGCTGACCTACCCGCGGTTCGGGAACGTCGGCCCGGCGTCCATCCCCATCACGCTCGCGCACGAGGCGCCGAGCCTGTCGCCGGGGGACCGCGTCCTGCTCATGGGCGTGGGCTCCGGCATCAACACGGCCATGATGGAGCTCGCCTGGTGACAGGTGCCACGACGGGGCACGCCGACCGGCTGCCCCCGCCCACGACCGCGCCCGCCGGGCTCCCCCCGGTCGACCTGCCCGGCCTGGACGCCGGCTGGTCGCGCCTCGTCACGGTCCCCGAGACCCCGCTGCTCGGGGCGCACGGACGGGCCGACGAGCCCCACGGCGTCGAGCGCACGTGGCACGTCCTCGACACGGGACCGGCGCTCGCCGCACGCGGTGTCACCCCGGTCGGGACCCTGCTGTGCGTGCACGGCAACCCGACGTGGTCGTACCTGTGGCGGGACCTGCTCGCCGCGACCCTCGCCGCCGCGGACGACGCCCCCGGTGATGCCTGGCGCGTCGTGGCCGTCGACCAGCTCGACATGGGCTTCTCCGAGCGCACCGGTACGCACCGGACCCTGCGCCGCCGCGTGCGGGACCTCGCCGACCTCACCGACACCCTCGGCCTCGACGGCCCGGTCGTCACGGTCGGGCACGACTGGGGCGGCGTCGTCTCGCTCGGCTGGGCCGTCGACCACCCCGACGCGCTCGCTGGCGTCGTGCTGCTCAACACCGCGGTGCACCAGCCCGCCGACCGGCCGATCCCGCTGCCGCTGCGCCTCGCGCTGGGTGCGCTCGGCCCCGCGACCGTCGTGACGCCCGCGTTCCTGCGCACGACGCTCGCGCTCGCGCACCCGCCGCTGCCCGACGACGTCAAGGACGCCTACCGCGCGCCGTACGGCACCGCGGAGCGTCGCTCGGGCATCGGTGCGTTCGTCGCCGACATCCCCGCCGGGCCCGACCACCCGAGCGCAGGCGAGCTCGACCGCGTCGCCGACGGCGTCCGCGGCCTCGACGTCCCCGCGCTCGTGTTCTGGGGCCCGCGGGACCCGGTCTTCGGCGACCCGCACCTCGCCGACCTGCTGTCGCGCCTGCCGCAGGCGCAGGTGCACCGCTTCGAGGGCGCGGGGCACCTCGTCGCCGAGGACGTCGACACCGCGGGCGCCGTGCTGACGTGGCTCGCGGACCGGCAGCCGGCCGACGCGGGGAGCGTGCGGGGCACAGGCACGGGCACGGCGAACGGCACAGCGCCGGCGTCGCGGCGCCCGCCCCTGTGGCGCCGCCTCGACGACCTCGCCGACGACGGCTCGACGGCCCTCGTCGAGATGGCGCCGTCGACCGGCGACGGCGTGCGGACCGTGACGTGGCGGCTGCTCGCGCGGCGCGTGCGCGAGCTCGCGGCCGGGCTGCACGCGGCCGGCGTCCGGCGCGGTGACCGCGTCTCGCTGCTCGTCCCGCCCGGTGCCGACCTCACGGCGACGCTCTACGCGTGCCTGCGCATCGGGGTTGTCGTGGTCGTCGCCGACGCCGGGCTCGGCGCGCGCGGGCTCACGCGTGCGGTGCGGGGCGCGCAGCCCGCGGTGGTCGTGGGGGAGCGTCGCGGCCTCGTCGCGGCGCGCGCGCTCGGGTGGCCCGGGCGGCGCGTGTCGACGACGACGCTGCCGCGCGCGACCGCCGCGGCCCTCGGCGTCGAGCTGAGCCTGCCCGACCTCGTGGACCTCGGCGCCGGGGCTGCCCTGCCGCCCGAGCCGGCCCCGGACGATGTCGCGGCCATCCTGTTCACGTCCGGGTCCACCGGCCCCGCCAAGGGCGTCGCGTACACGCACGAGCAGCTCGCGGCGATGCGCGACGCGCTCGCCGACCAGTACGGGCTGGGCGTCGGGACGGGCCTGGTCGCCGGCTTCGCACCGTTCGCGCTGCTCGGGCCCGCGCTGGGCTGCCGCTCGGTGACGCCCGACATGGACGTCACCGCGCCCCGCACCCTGACGGCCCGGGCCGTGGCCGCCGCGGTCGCCGCCGCGCCGGCCGCCCTCGACGGCGCGACCGCGGTGTTCCTGTCGCCCGCGGCCGTCGCCAACGTCGTCGCGACGTCGGACGACCTGACGGACGACGACCATCGCGCGCTCGCGCGCGTGGGGCTCCTGCTCTCGGCGGGGGCACCCGTGGGCGAGGGGCTGCTCGCGGCGATCGGGGACCTGCTGCCCGCGGCCGTGCCGCACACGCCGTACGGCATGACGGAGGGGCTGCTGCTCACCGACGTGACGCTCGAGGAGATCCGTGCGGCCGGGGACGGCGGCGCGGCGGGCGGCGTGTGCGTCGGGCGGCCCGCTCCCGCGGCGACGGTCCGGATCAGCGCGCTCGACGCCGACGGCCGCGCGACCGGGCCGCTCGCGGCGACGCCCGGCGTGACGGGGGAGATCGTGGTCGCGGCGCCGCACGTCAAGGACCACTACGACCGGCTGTGGCTGACGGACCGCGAGAGCCGGCGGGGGACGCCGGACGGCGACGGCGGCGCACGGGCGGACGTCGACGGCGACGTCGCACCGGGCGCCCGGTGGCACCGGACCGGCGACGTCGGGCGGCTCGACGCCGAGGGTCGGGTGTGGGTCGAGGGTCGCCTCGCGCACGTCGTCGTCACCGCCGACGGGCCCGTCACGCCCGTCGGTCCCGAGCAGCGTGCGCAGTCCGTGCCCGGCGTCGCGCGTGCGGGCGTCGTCGGCGTCGGGCCGCGCGGCACGCAGCAGCTGGTCGTCGTGGTCGAGACGGACCCGGGTGCGCGTCGGCCGTCGCTCGCGACGCCCGAGCTGACGGCGGACGTGCGCGCGGCGGTGGGGCGGGACGCCGCGGCCGTGCTCGTCGTCCCCGACCTGCCGACGGACGTCCGTCACAACTCCAAGATCGACCGCGCGCGGCTCGCGCGCTGGGCCGAGGGCGTCCTCGCGGGCGGCCGGGTGGGACCGCCGTGAGGGTCCTCGTCACGGGTGCGTCCGGGCTCCTGGGCCGGACCACCGCCGCGCACGTCCGCGACGCGGGGCACGACGTCCGCACGTTCCAGCGCCGGCCCAGCGGGGTCGACGGCGTGCACGACGTCCTCGGCTCGCTCACCGAGCGCGACGACGTGGACCGTGCCGTGCGGGGCGTCGACGCGGTCGTGCACCTCGCGGCGAAGGTGTCGCTCACCGGCGACCCGGCCGACTTCCGGCGCGTCAACGTCGACGGCACGCGCACGCTCCTCGACGCCGCCGCCCGGCACGGCGTGACCGACGTGGTCCACGTGTCCTCGCCGTCGGTCGCGCACACCGGCACCGCGATCGTCGGCCGGGACGCCTCCCCGGCGGACCCGCAGCGCGCGCGCGGCGAGTACGCGCGCACCAAGGCCGAGGCCGAGCTCCTCGCGCTCGGCGCCGACGGGCCGCTGCGGGTCGTCGCCGTCCGCCCGCACCTCGTCTGGGGGCCGGGCGACGAGCAGCTCGTCGCGCGGATCGTCGAGCGGGCCCGCGCCGGGCGGCTGCCGCTGCTGGGCCACGGCGCGGCCCTCATCGACACGACCTACCTCGACAACGCGGCGTCGGCGCTGGTCGCGGCCCTGCACCGGCTCGCCGACGACGACGGCGCCGTGCGCGGACAGGCGTACGTCGTGACGAACGGCGAGCCGCGGACGGTCGCGGAGATGCTCGCCGGCATCTGCGCCGCCGCGGGCGTCCCCGCGCCCACGCGCCGCGTCCCGGCCCCGGTGGCGAGGACGGCGGGCGGTGCGGTCGAGGCCGCCTGGGCGCGGCTGCCGCTGCGCAGCGCCGACGGCGAGCCACCCATGACGCGGTTCCTCGCCGAGCAGCTGTCGACCGCCCACTGGTTCGACCAGCGCCGGACGCGCACCGACCTGCGGTGGCGCCCCGAGGTCTCCCTCGACGAGGGGCTGCGCCGCCTGGCGGCGTCGTACGGTGCAGACCGGGAGCAGGCCGACGCATCGGACGGGCCGCGGCGCGGCGCGCGCACCGGACGCGACGGTGACGCCCCCCGCGGGAGTGCTCGGCGGTAGGATTCGCGTCAGTCGGTGATGGAGCTAGGCCAGGACCGTGCCCCGTGAGCGTTCACGGCGGCGTCCGGCCGCGTGGCACCACCGACGTCAGCACGGACCCGTAGGTGGCGCGCACGGGGGAAGCAGCGCTGCTGCACGGCGCGCTCGCCCCGAGGAGCCCTCGTCCCGGCGGCACGGGGCGCTGCCCTGGCGTGACCGGTCCTGGTTGGCGGTGGCACGGCGTGCTGCACCGCGGTCGCGGTGCGCACAGGCGCGAAGGAGGAGATGTGGCACGAGCAGGCCAGCGCGGCTCCGGTCGGGCACGCGGCGACGCCGGCACGCAGCGTCGCCGTCCTGCGCGCCCCGCGGAGCAGGGCATCGTCCCGGTGCTCGCGGGTCTCGCGCGTGAGGTCGACGCCGCGGTGAAGCGGCCGCCGACACGTGCGACGGTGCGCACGAAGTTCCAGGTCGTGGCGCTGCTGGTGCGCGAGGAGCGCGCCCGCGTCATGGCCGACACCACGCTGTCCCAGGCGCGACGGACCGAGCAGCTCAAGCGGCTCGACGGGGTCGCGACCCAGCTGGCCAAGACCGCGGCCCGGGACACCTCGCTGCTCGAGCTGCTCGCCGACGACGCCCGGGTCTCCGACGCCGCCCGCGCCTACCGCGCGACGGTCATGCGCGCCGGCGGTCTGGAGCCGCCCGAGGAGCCCGAGCCCGCCGCCCCGCCCGCACCGGTGCCCGGTGCCGAGAAGCGCGTCGTGCCGCGGTCGGTCATCTCCCATCAGCGCGCGAACCCGTTCCTCGCGCCCGACTTCGAGGCCGCCGCCCAGCGGATCGTGGCGCGCCCCCGGCGGCTCGCCGGCTGGGAACTGCTCGAGCCGCTCTTCCGGTCCTTCGAGGACGCGACGCCCGGCGCGCCGGCGTGCATGAAGCTGCCCGAGCCGCGCCACGTGCCGACGCCCCCCGGCCGCGAGCTCATGCCGCACCAGGCGCAGGTCGTCGCGGCGGCCGTGCGCGGTCACCGCACGTTCCTGCTCGCCGACGAGCCGGGCCTCGGCAAGACCGCGCAGGCGCTGCTCGCCGCGCAGGCCGCCGACGCGTTCCCGCTGCTGGTCGTCGTCCCCAACGTCGTCAAGACCAACTGGGCGCACGAGGTCGGCCTGTGGACGCCGCTGCGCCGGGCCACCGTCGTCCACGGTGACGGCGACGACGTCGACGCGTTCGCGGACGTCGTCATCGTCAACTACGACATCCTCGACCGGCACGTCGGCTGGCTCGGCGACCACGGCTTCCGCGGGATGGTCGTCGACGAGGCGCACTTCATCAAGAACACCGGCTCGCAGCGCTCCAAGCACGTCCTGGCGCTGTCCGAGCGGATCCGTGAGCGCATGGCCCGGCCGCTGCTGATGGCGCTCACCGGCACGCCGCTCATCAACGACATCGAGGACTTCCGCGCGATCTGGCAGTTCCTCGGCTGGATCGACGAGACCAAGCCGCTGGGTGCGCTGATGACGGCGCTCGAGGACACCGGCCTGACCCCGGCGGACCGCGGCTTCTCCGCTGCCGCGCGGGCCGCCGTGATCGACATGGGCATCGTGCGCCGCCGCAAGGCCGACGTGGTCGCCGACATCCCCGCGCGCCGGGTGGCGGACCTGCCGGTCGAGCTCGACGGCGCCGTCGGCCGCTCGATCCGCGCCGCCGAGGCCGTCCTCGCGCAGCGCCTGGTCAGCCGGTACCGCGCGGCCCTGGAGGCGCGCGGGGGAGACCTAGCCGTCGACGGCATCGACCTCGACCTGGCCCGCCGGGTCGCCGCGTCCGAGCTCAAGGACGCGAGCTCCAAGACGGGTGGCGAGAACGTCTTCACGATGGTCCGCCGGATCGGTCAGGCCAAGGCCGGGCTCGCCGCGGACTTCGCGGCACAGCTCGCGCGCAACGTCGGCAAGGTCGTGTTCTTCGCCAAGCACATCGACGTCATGGACGTGGCCGAGCAGACGTTCGCCGACCGTGGCATCCGCTACGCCTCGATCCGCGGCGACCAGACGCCCCGGGCCCGGGCCAAGAACGTCGCCGCGTTCGTCGACGACCCCGAGGTGTCGATCGTCGTGTGCTCGCTGACGGCCGCGGGCGTGGGCCTCAACCTGCAGGTCGCGTCCAACCTGGTCCTCGCCGAGCTGTCCTGGACCTTCGCCGAGCAGACGCAGGCCATCGACCGCATCCACCGGATCGGTCAGGACGAGCCCGTCACCGCGTGGCGCATCGTCGCCGCCCAGACCATCGACTCGCGGATCGCCGAGCTCATCGACAGCAAGTCGGGCCTGGCCGCCCGCGCGCTGGACGGCGCCGGTGAGGACGAGGACGGGTCCTCGAGCGACGTGCAGGTCGAGGCGCTGGTCGGGATGCTGAAGGACGCGCTCGCCGCGGACGACGTGATCTGACGGGCCGAGCGCCCGTCACTCGCAGGCGACGCCGTCGCCGTCCCGGTCGAGCTTGCGTGCGTACCCGGGCTGGCCGACGAGCAGCGGCGCGGCGCCCGCAGCACGGACGGCGTCGCAGTTCTGGTAGAAGACGCTCCCGCCACCCGAGCCACCCGAGCCACCCGACGCGGCGGAGCCCCCGGACCCGCCGGACGCCGGCGCGGAGGCCGCCGACGCGGCGCGCGCAGCCTGGCGCGCGGCGTCCGCCTCACGGGCCTCCTCGGCGCGGCGGGCCTCGTCGGCCTGCCGCGCGGCCTCCTCGGCGACGCGACGCGCCTCCTCCTCCGCGGCGACCCGCTCGGCCTCGATGCGCTGCTCCTCGGTGGCACGCAGCGCGTCCGTCGTCACCTGGGCGGCGGTGACGCGCTCGTGCTGGCGTGCCGTGCGTTCGCGCAGGTCCACCAGCACGTCCTCGTCGTAGCGGGACGTCGGACCGGACGTCCGGTCGCCGTCGAGCAGGGCGAGCAGCGCGCCACCTGTCGTCGCGGCGGTCGCGAGCCGCGTGCGGTGCCGGTCGACCTCCTCGAGGCCGACGCCCGTGGCGAGTCCCGCGGAGGCGACGACGGTGTTCTCCGTGTCGTCCTCGAGGGCAGCGACCTGACCGGGCAAGGTGCAGTCGACCTCGGCGTCGTGCAGCCCGGCACCGGCCGCCCGCGCGGCCTGCTCCGCCTCGTGCACGGGCGGGTAGAACTTCTCGTTCGGCTCCACCACGACCGCGTGGCCCATGCCGCGCCGCGCGATCTCGGCGTTGACGAGCAGGTCACCGGTGAACACGCCCGCGAGCAGCCGGTCGTACCGGTCGTGCAGCTCGACGTCGGTCTCCAGGCGCACCTCGGTGCCCACGGGCAGCAGCTCGCGCAGGACGTCCGCCGCGTCCTCGCCGAGGCACTCGACGGGCTCGTCCGGGTCGACGGACTCGGGTGCGTCCACGTTGAGGAGCCGCACGCGGACCTCGGTGCCGTCCCGCTCGACGTCGACGGTGTCCCCGTCGACCACCTCGACGACCGTCGCGGTGTCGGAGGGTCCGCCGCCGCAGGCCGTGAGCGTGAGGGCCGCCAGGACGACGGCGAGCAGGGCGGTGGCGGGACGCGCGAGGGCGCGGGCAGGGTGCACGCACGGGGATCGACCCGCCACCGGGTGCGCTTGACCCGGTGCGCGTGCGTTCACCCGGGCGCCTACCGCTCGACGACCCCCTGCGAGCGTCCCTCCAGCACGGCGTGCAGCGCGCCCGTCACGACCATGGCCACGGTCGGCAGCCACGCGGCCGCGTCGGGGAACGCCAGCAGCGTCCCGACCGCGGCGAGGTACACGTTGGTCAGTCCCGAGGTGGTGCGGATGCCGCGCAGCGCGACGTCCGCGGCGCGGGCGACCCGGCCGCGTCCGTCCGTGACGAGGGTCGCGCCGTCGCGGATGGCCCCGGCGTGGCCGAGCATGCCGAAGCCGAGCACCGCGAGCATCGCGACGAGCCCGGCCGCGCGCGGCACCGAGCCGTCGAGCGCGGCCAGGGCGGCGGGCACCGCCAGCAGCACGCCCAGCGTCATCGCGACGAGGTCGCCCGGCGGCACGCGCCGCAGGTCGAAGCCGCCGGCGGCCGACCGGACCCCCGCGCGGTTCGCGAGCGCCCACAGACCCAGCGGGAGCAGCACCATCCACAGCAGCGCGTAGTCGCGGACCATCGTCGCCGCGACGAGGCCGAGGCCGGCGCCCACGACGAGCGCGACCGTCTGCTGCGCGACCCGACGGGCGTGGTGACGGACGGGGGAGGCGGTCAGGGGTGGTGCAGGCACCCGGTGAGGTTAGGCGACCGTGCGAACCCTCGCCGCCGCCCGCGCCGGGGTCCCGTCCTCACGGATGCTCGCGGTCGGCCCGCTGCCGGTCCCCGAACCACCGCGTCAGGTGCGGCGCGAGGTCGTCCTGGCCGGCGCCGACCCACGCCACGTGCCCGTCGGGGCGCAGCAGCAGGCCGGGTGCGTCGACCTCGTCGCTGCCGTCGACGACGTGGTCCACGCGGTCGGACCAGCCGGCGACGGACAGCGCGCCGGTCCGGTCGAGCAGCAGCCCGCGCCCCGCGTGCAGCAGCGGGTACAGCCGCCTGCGGCCCAGCCGGACATCGCGCTGGCGCCGACCGACCGGCTCGGGCCCGCCGAGGTCGTAGCGGATCGCGAGCCCGGCGACGCGCTCGGCGAGCACCCGCCGCACGTCCGGCAGCGCCATGAGGTCGGTGAGGACCCGGCGCACGGCCTGCGGCCCCGGCTCGGGCAGCAGCAGCTCGCTCTGCGCGCGCGTGAGCGTCAGGACGTCCTCGGCGACGGGCCGCCGCTCGGCGCCGTACGTGTCGAGCAGGCCGTCGGGCGCCCAGCCGCGGACCTGCGCCGCGAGCCGCCAGCCGAGCGCGAACGCGTCCTGGATGCCGAGGTTCAGCCCCTGCCCGCCCAGCGGCGGGTGGACGTGCGCCGCGTCGCCGGCCAGCAGCACGCGGCCCTGCCGGTAGCGGTCGGCGACCCGCGTCGCGTCCGTGAAGCGCGTGAGCGAGCGCGGGGCGTGGACGCCGAAGTCCGTACCCGCGTACGCGCGCAGCTGCGTGCGCAGCTCGTCCAGGCTCGGCGGGACCGAGCGGTCCTCGGTGACGCCCGCCGCGGGGACGACGGCGCGGTGCAGCCCGTCGCCCGCGGGCCCGATGCCGAACCCCTTGTGCCGGGCGCGCACGTCGGCGGCGATGCGCGCGAGCTCGTCCGGCGGCGTCGTGACGTGCACCTCGCCGAGGATCCACTCGGTGCGTGCCGGCTCGCCGGGGAACCCGATGCCGACCGAGCGCCGCACGAGGCTGCGCCCCCCGTCGCACCCGACGACCCACGCGGCGCGGAGGCGCTCACCGCCCGTGAGGGTGACGTCCACGCCGTCGTCGTCCTGCGCGACGTCGGCGACCTCGCACCCGCGCCGGACCCGCGCACCGAGGCCGACGGCGTGCTCGAGCAGCAGCCGGTCGGTGACGGGCTGCGGGATGCCGAGCACGTAGCCGTGGGCCGTGTCGAGGTCGGGTGGTGCGGGGGCGTCGATCGCGGCGAAGTGCCCCACGCCCCCGGGGTACTGCTGCCCATGGGCGAGGAACCGGTCCAGCAGCCCGCGCTGGTCCAGCACCTCGATGCTGCGCGGGTGCAGGCCCAGGGAGCGCACGGCAGGGTTCGCCTCGGCGTCCCGGTCCAGGACCAGCACGTCGACACCGTGCAGCCGCAGCTCGGCCGCCAGCATCGCGCCCGTCGGACCGGCACCGCTGATGATCACGTCGGACATGCCCACCCCTGTCGTCGGCGGCCGGGTGGCCGCGACCGACCATCCTGGGTGCCGACCGGGGGCTTGCGGCAAGCCCCGGGTCGGGTCGTAACCTGGACACGGCGGGCGGGGTCACCAGCCGCGCGTGCCCGTCCCGCCCTTGAAGGGTCCGACGACGCGGCTCGTGCGCCAGCCGCCGTAGAAGTCGCCGTCCTGCGGCTGGACGAGCTCGCCGTCGACGGTGCACGTCAGCCCGTCGGGGTAGAGCGCGACGTGGCCGACCAGGGCCTCGTAGCCGGGCGCCGGGTCCGGGTACCCCCACGCGGCGCGCCGCAGCACGACGCGCCCGCCGCGCTCGTCGACGCCGACCACGTCGCTGTACGTGGCGCGGCCCTTGAACTCGCAGAAGGTCGTCGGGCCGTCGGCGGGCACGAGCGCGCCGGGGGTCACGTCGGCGAGCGGCAGGTAGTACGTCGGCGGGTGCGACGTCTCCAGGACGCGCAGCGCCCGGCGCGTGTCGGCGACGACCGTCGTGCCCAGCCGGACGACGACACGCTCGGGGCTCGGCACGACCGCCGGCGGGCGCGGGTAGTCCCAGACGGACTCCTGACCGGGCGCCGGCGTCGTGGCCGGGCGCCCGCCCGGTGGTGCTGTGCGCGGCCGCCAGGCGCCGCCGGCCTCGGGTTCCATGCCCCCAGTGTCCGCCGCGGTGGGGCGCGGCGGCCACCCGCATTCGCCGCACCGGCCGGACGTCCCGCACCATGGACCCGTGGAGACGCGCGCACGGGCACGGGCAGGGCTGGCGGCTGCCGCGCTGGTGTGCGCGGTGACCGTGACGGGCTGCGTCGCCGCCGCGCCCGCGGAGCCCGAGGTCGTCGTCGTCCGCACGCCCGTCGTGGCCGACAAGTCCGCGGTCCCCGCGCCGGCACCGCTCGGAGCGGTCGACCTGGCGTCGCTGCCCGTCGTCGAGCCGCGCAACGTCGTCCCCGGCCTGCCCGGCACCGACGGTCTCGAGCAGCGTCGCAACGACGACCCCGCCCTCGGCACCTGGCAGACCGCGACCGTCGTGCGCGACACGGCCGGGTACGACGCGGTGCACGGGCGGCCCGTGGCCACGGTCCCCGCGGTGACGCTCGACGTGCCGACGGTGCTGCCCGTCATCGACCAGCGCGGCGGCTGGCTGCGCGTCCTCGTCGCGACGCGCAGCGCGCTGCCGAGCCAGGACGTGTCCCAGGTCAACGGGCGCAGCGTGTGGATCCGCGCGCAGGACACGACGCCCTCGGGCACGGACTGGCGGCTGCACCTGGACCTGGCGGCGCTGAGCCTGACCGTCGACGACGGCACGACGACCAGCACCGTGCCGGTCAAGGCCGTGGGCGCACCGGGGTCCCCGACGCCCGCGGTGCCGCAGTTCGTCGTCGGGTCGCAGTGGGAGCAGCCGGGCACGTACACGCCGCGCGTCCTGCTGCTGTCCAGCCAGAGCGAGACGATCGACGTCTACGACAAGGCGACGGGGACGTCGGCGACCGCGATCCACACCAGCCCGATCGCACGCACCGGCGCCATCTCCAACGGGTGCGTGCGCGTGAGCGAGGAGGTCCTGGACCTGCTGTGGGGCAAGGTCCCGCCGGGGACGGTGTTGACGGTCGCCTGACCGGGTGGTCCCGGTCGCGCCTCAGCCCTTGCGCGTGGCCGCCGCGATCGCGTCCGCCGCACGGATCAGCCCGATGTGGCTGAACGCCTGCGGGAAGTTGCCGATGAGCCGGCCCGCGCCCGCGTCGTACTCCTCGCTCAGCAGGCCCACGTCGTTGGCGTACCCGAGGAGCTGGTCCATGAGGGCCCGTGCCTCGGCCAGTCGCCCGCTGTGCGCGTAGTGCTCGACGAGCCAGAAGTTGCAGATGAGGAACGGGTGCTCGTCCCCGGCGATGCCGTCCATGCCGTTGTCGGTGCGGTAGCGGTGCACCAGACCGTGCGCGTCGACGAGCTCGGACTCGATGCGCGCGACCGTGCCGAGCATGCGGGGGTCGTCGTGCGCGATGAATCCGGTGTGCGGCAGCTGCAGCAGCGACGCGTCCACCCGGGTGCCGTCGTACACCTGCGTGAAGCTGTTGAGCGAGGGCTCGAACCCGCGCTGCTCGATCTCGTCGCGCAGCCGGTCGCGGATCTCGCGCCACCGCTCCACCGGTCCGTCGAGACCGTGCGGGTGCTCGACCGCGGTGATGCCCCGGTCGAAGGCGGCCCACATCATGACGCGCCCGTGCGTGAAGTGGTGCAGCTCGCCGCGCATCTCCCAGATGCCGTTGTCCTTGCGGTCGAGGTTGCGCTCGCAGAACCGCAGCAGGCTCTTCTGCAGGCCCCAGGAGTACTCGTCCTCCTCGACCCCCGCGTCCCGCAGCAGCCCGAGCGCGATCATCACCTCGCCCACCACGTCGGCCTGGTACTGGTCAGCCGCGCCGTTGCCGATGCGCACCGGGCGCGACCCCTCGTAGCCGGTGAGGTGACCGAGCACCTTCTCGGTGAGCTCCCGCTCGCCGCCGATCCCGTACATGATCTGGATCTTCTCGGCGTCACCCGCCACGGCGCGCAGCAGCCAGTCACGCCACAGCACAGCCGCGTGCGCGCTCCCGTGCGCCACCGCGACCTCGATCGTCAGGGCCGCGTCCCGCAGCCACACGTACCGGTAGTCCCAGTTGCGGCTGCCGCCCAGGCTCTCGGGCAGGGACGCGGTCGGTGCCGCGACGACCCCGCCCGTCCTGCCGTGGGTCAGGGCACGCAGCACGAGCATCGAGCGCAGGACCTGCGGGTCGTACTCGGTGTCCACGTCCCGGGCCGCCGACCAGTCCGTCCAGTACTTGATCGTCGCCGCCAGCGCGTGGTCGACCGACGCCGGCTCCGGCCGGTCCTCGTACGACGGGAACGCGGACAGGTCCCAGTCGAGGGTCTCGCGGGCCTCCATGCGGAACCGGCCCGTGAGCCGGGGCGCACGCCGTCCGGCCTCGCCGTCGGCCGGGACGTCGACCGCCTCGGGCTGCTCCGCGGCCCCGTCCGGCAGCCCCTCGGCACCCGCGTGCGCCCACGTCAGCAGAGGCCCGACCAGCATGAGCCCGTCCGGGCCCGCGAGCGACAGCAGCGCGGGCGCACCGGCGTGGTCCACGACGCGCACCCACGGCGTCGCCCGCGCGTAGTCGAACCGCAGCCGCAGGTCGTGCTCGATCTCGGCCTCTCCCTCGAGGCACTGGACGCGCCGCACGAGGTCCGCGCGGTCCGCGGCGATCGGCAGGAAGTCCGTGACCCGCACGCGCGCGGTCGGGGTCCGCCACGTGGTCTCCAGGACGAACGTGTGCGGGATGTACCGGCGCTCGACGACCTCGCCGTCCACGACGGACAGCCGCCAGCGCCCGTCGTCGGGGCCGCCGAGCAACGCAGAGAACACCGCGGGTGAGTCGTAGCGCGGGAGGCACAACCAGTCGATGCTCCCGTCCCGTGACACCAGCGGACCGGTGCACAGGTCGGAGAGCAGCGCGTAGTCCTCCAGCGGAGTGCTCATCCCTGCCTGTCTACCCCGTCCGGCGGTGCTCGGCGACGCGACGTACCGTGCGTGTGCCACGAAGGAGGTGACGCGCGTGCCGGTCGAGCCCACCGACGCCCGCCGTCGGCTGCGTGCGCTCGAGCACGGGACGACGCCCGAGGACGCCCTCGCGCTGTTCGACGCCCCGCCCGCCGTGGGCGTCATGGACGTGCGCGGCGACCCGCGGCCGTACGTCCTCGTCCTGCAGCGGCACGCCGGCTGAGGCGTCAGTCGGCGTCCGAGCCCTCCTCGGGGTCCTCGGCGGCCGAGCCGGCCGACGGGGGGTCGACGTCCGCCGCACTCGGCCCCGGGCCGGTGTCGACCGGCTGTCGCTGCTGGTCGTGGTCGTGGTCGTGGCCGTGCGGCGTCCCGGGGGACGCAGGACCGGGGTTCTCGCTCATGGCTGCTCCTCTCGCACCGGCGACCGCGACGCCGTCGCCTCCGTCGAGCATCCCCATCCGACCGCCGTCGCGCACGTCGGGGTGCGGGTCGCGGGCAGGGGTCGTGACCTGCGCACACACGCACGGCGCGTGGAGGGGCTGAGCCGGCGGTGGCCACCAGCGGGTGAGCGCCTCACCCTCTCCGCCCGAAATATCGCCCTTCTCCCGAACGGCGTCCTTCTCCGATCCGGGCGTACTGTCGGAATCGCGCCGCCTGCGGCGTTGTGCCAGTGCGACCGGGGGGACGCCATGGAGAACGGTTCGCGACGGCTGCGCCGCATCGGTGCGGTGCTCGGTTCGGTGGTGCTCCTGCTCAGTCTCACCGGTGTGACGACGGCACAGGGGAGCGGTCCCGGGGTCGCCCCGATGGCCGTCCCGACGCCCACCGGGAACGACGCGGTCATCACCGTCCGCGTCGGCGGGGACCGGGTGGGCACCACCGGCGTGACCGGGCTCGCGGGCGTCACGCTCCGGCTCTACGACGGCACCACGTCGCCCACCACGCCCGTCGCGGCGGACTGGGCCACCTGCGTCTCCGACGCGGACGGGGACTGCAGCTTCGTCGTCCCCGACACCCAGACCGGTCTGCGCTCGTGCACCTTCCTCGCCGGGGCCAACTGCGACCGCCGGTTCTGGGTGGTGCAGACCGGCGTGCCGGAGGGGTTCACCCAGAACTCTGTCCTGCGCACGGGCAGCGGCAACGGCACCGGCTCGGAGCTGACGGCGTACCAGTTCCGCACCGGGGAGTTCCTGCGCGCGGGCAACACCTACACGTCCCAGTCCGACTTCATGGTCGGGACCGGCGGCACCAACCGCAGCGCGTCGGGCGGCACGTGGCAGCAGTCGCGCGTCAACCCCGCGCCGCTGCAGCAGTGCGGGCTCAACGTCGCGCTCGTCCTGGACCTCTCGGGGTCCGTGACCCCCTCCCAGCTGGTCGACCTCAAGGCCGCGGCCGACACGTTCGTCGACTCGCTCGTCGGCACCCCGTCGCAGATGGCGCTGTTCTCGTTCTCCTCGGTGACCCCGGCCTCGGGCGCCACGCGGAACTATCCCGGCCTCACCGAGGTGTCGACGCAGGCGGGCGCGGACACGTTCAAGTCGCGCTACGAGTCGTGGACGTCCGGCGGCGGCACCAACTGGGACCGCGGGCTCGCGGCAGCGGCCGAGGCCGCCGGGACGTACGACCTCACGGTGGTCATCACCGACGGCGACCCCACGTACTACTCGCAGCCCGCGCAGGGACCGGGCAACTACACGCGCCTGCGCGAGATGGAGAACGGGATCTTCTCCGCCAACGAGCTGAAGGCCGAGGGCAGCCGCGTCCTGGCCGTGGGTGTGGGCGCCGGTGTCGCCGACGCCGCCACGGCCCGCAACCTGGCGGCGATCTCCGGCCCCACCGCGTACGACGGGACCAACCCGCTCACCGCCGACTACTACCAGGTCGCCGACTACGCGATCGTCGGGCAGGCCCTGCGCCAGCTCGCGCTCGGCGAGTGCGCGGGGTCGCTGTCCGTGGTCAAGCAGCTGGTCGGGCCGGAGGGTGACGTCGCGAGCGCGACACCGGGCGGCGCCGGGTGGACGTTCGACGCGTCGACCGCCACGGCAGGGGTCTCGTTGGAGACGACCACCGCCACGACCGACACGACGAGCGCCGTGAGCTTCCCGCTGACGTACGAGGGCGGTGTGACGTCCGGCACGGTCGAGATCCAGGAAGAGCCGCGGACGGGCACGACGCTGTTCCCGGTGGGTGGAGCCAACGCGGTCTGCACCGACCTGGACACGGGGGAGACGCTCACCGTCACGAACGCCGGTGACGTCGGGTTCACCGTCGACGTGGCGAGCACCGAGGCCGTGAGCTGCATCGTCTACAACCAGGAGGCGGCGTCCGCGTCCGTCACGGTCGACAAGGAGTGGGTCGTCAACGGCGCCGCGCCCGTCGCGCAGGGCAACCAGCCGTCCGGCCTGACCTCCCAGCTCACGCTCACGGGTCCGCAGGGTGCCGGTCCGACGCCGCAGGACTGGCACGTGACGCGTACCGGGTACGTCTCGGGCGACTCGGTCACGTTCAACGAGGAGATCACCCTCGTGGCCCCCGACGTGGACCCGGACCTGTGCGAGGTGGCCGCGGCTCAGGTCGTCGCGGTCGACGGCCAGCCGGTCACGCCGGCCGACCTGCCCGAGACGGGTTACCAGGCGACGCTGCACGATGGCGACAACACCTACACGGTCCGCAACACCATCGAGTGCGAGTCCCGCCTGACGCTCGCGAAGTCGGTGGAGGGCAGTGCCGACCCGGGCCTGTGGACGCTGTCCGCCCTCCCCGCCCCGGACGAGCCCGCGGGGCAGCTGCCCGGCCCGAGCGGCCAGGCCGGCACCGCGGTGGTGACCGACCAGGTCGTCACGCCCGACGTGGCCTACCAGCTCGCGGAGTCCGGTGGGACGCCGACGTACGTGCAGGACGACCAGCGCTCCGACCTCGAGTCCTTCCCGTCGTCGACCGGCTCGTGGAACTGCATCCGCATCGCCGCCGACGGCACCCAAGTCCCCGGCTTCGCCGACGGCCTCAACGGTGGTGTCGTGGTGCCGCTCGCCACGCGCGTGAGCTGCACCGCGACCAACCGCACGGCGCAGCTCGTGCTCGCCAAGGAGGTCGTCAACGACGACGGCGGGACGGCCGTGGCAGCCGACTTCACGCTGCGCGCCGTGCCGAGCGGCACCCCGCCCGTCGAGGGGCTCCCCGACGTCGAGGTCCCCGGGGCGTCCGTGGCGGACGCGCAGCTCAACGAGGTCCGGCCGGACTACACGTACACCCTGAGCGAGACCGGCCCCGAGGGGTACAGGCTCACCGAGATCAGCTGCACCGTCGACGGCACGAGCGAGGTCGTCACCGAGATCACGGTGGGCGCCGGGCAGTCGGTCCTGTGCGTGTTCACCAACGCGGACGACCCGGCGCAGCTCACGCTGCGCAAGGTGGTCGACGCCGGGAGCACCGGGGCGACGCAGACACCCGCGGACTGGACCCTGACGGCCACGCCGCAGCAGATCGCCGGCCAGGACCCCGTCTCGGGGAACGGCGCCGACGGCGTCACGGGCGTCGAGGTGCTGCCGGGCGGGTACGCCCTGTCCGAGTCCGCGGTGCCCGGGTTCGCAGCGGGGACGTGGACCTGCACGACCGCCGACGGTACGACGGTCCCGGTGTCCGACGACGTGGTGACGCTCGCGAACGGCGCCGACGTCACGTGCAGCATCACGAACACCGCGCAGCAGCCGACGCTCACGCTGGTCAAGCAGGTCGTCAACGACGCGGGCGGCACGGCGACGGTCGCGGACTGGACGCTCACGGCCGACGGCCCGACCGCCGGTGTGACGGGCGTGACCGGTGACGCCGCCGTCACCGACGCACCGGTCGCGGTCGGCAGCTACGCGCTCTCCGAGGCCGGGCCTGCCGGGTACGCGGCGGGGGACTGGGCGTGCGCCACCGACGAGACCGCCGTGCCCGTCACCGACGGGGCCGTGGCGGTCGGCGTGGGTCAGGACGTGACGTGCACGATCGTCAACGAGGACTCCCCGGCGCTGCTGACGCTGCGCAAGGTGGTCGACGCGGGGGCGACCGGGGCGACGCAGACCCCGGCGAACTGGACGCTGACGGCGACCCCGCAGGGGATCGAGGGTCAGGACCCGGTGTCCGGCGACGGCGCCGACGGCGTGACCGCCGTCGAGGTGTTCGCGGGCGGGTACGCGCTCTCCGAGTCGGTGGTCGCGGGGTTCGCGGCCGGTGACTGGTCGTGCGCGACGGCCGACGGGACCGCGGTGACGGTCGCTGACGACGTGGTGACCCTGGCGAACGGGGCCGACGTCACGTGCACGATCACCAACACGGCCCAGCCCTCGACGCTGACGCTGGTGAAGCAGGTCGTCAACGACAACGGCGGGACAGCGGCGGCGACCGACTGGACGCTGACCGCCACGGGCCCGACGACGGGCGTGACGGGTGTGACCGGCGACCCGGCGGTCACCGGTGCACAGGTCGCCGTGGGCAGCTACGCCCTGACGGAGGCCGGACCGGCCGGCTACACGGCCGGGGCCTGGGAGTGTGCGGCCGACGACACGGAGGTGCCCGTCGCCGACGGCGCGGTCACCGTCGCGCTCGGCCAGGACGTGACCTGCACGATCGTCAACGACGACCAGCCGGCGCTGCTCACGCTGCGCAAGGTGGTCGACGCCGGCACGACCGGGGCGACGCAGACTCCGGCGGACTGGACGCTGACGGCGACCCCGCAGGGCATCACGGGTCAGGACCCGGTGTCCGGCGACGGTGCCGACGGCGTGACCGCCGTCGAGGTGTTCGCGGGCGGGTACGCGCTCACGGAGTCGACGGTCGCCGGGTTCACGGCGGGCACGTGGACCTGCGCGACGGCCGACGGCACGCCCGTCACCGTCACGGCGGGGGTCGTGGACCTGGCCAACGGCACGGACGTGACCTGCACGATCACCAACACGGCCCAGCAGTCGACGCTGACGCTCGTCAAGCAGGTCGTGAACGACGACGGCGGGACCGCCGCCGTGACCGACTGGACGCTGACGGCCGCCGGGCCGACGGCCGGGGTGACCGGTGTGACCGGTGACGCGGCGGTCACCGACGCGCCGGTCGCGGTCGGCGACTACACCCTGACCGAGGCAGGCCCCGCCGGGTACACCGCCGGGGACTGGGCGTGCGCGACGGACGAGGCGGCACTGCCGGTCAGCGGCGGCGTGGTCACGATCGGCGTCGGTCAGGACGCCACGTGCACGATCGTCAACGACGACCAGCCCGGGACGCTCACGCTGGTCAAGGAGGTCGTCAACGACCAGGGCGGCACGGCCGAGGCCACCGACTGGACGCTGACGGCCGACGGCCCGACGCCCCTGTCCGGCGCGAGCGGCAGCACGCAGGTGACCGGCGTGGACGTGGACGCGGGCGACTACGCCCTGTCGGAGACCGGCGGCCCGGCGGGCTACGCGGCCGGCGCCTGGAGCTGCGAGGGCGGCACCCTGACCGGCAGCACGGTCACCGTGCCCAACGGCGGGGCAGTCACCTGCACCATCGTCAACGACGACCAGGCCGCGCTGCTCACGCTGCGCAAGGTGGTCGACGCGGGTGCGACCGGGGCGACGCAGACCCCGGCGGACTGGACGCTGACGGCGACCCCGCAGGGCATCGAGGGTCAGGACCCGGTGTCCGGCGACGGCGCCGACGGCGTGACCGCCGTCGAGGTGTTCGCCGGCGGCTACGGGCTCACGGAGTCGACCGTGCCGGGGTTCACGGCGGGCGCCTGGTCCTGTGCGACCGCGGACGGCACCACGGTCCCGGTCGCCGACGACGCGGTGACGCTCGCGAACGGTGCCGACGTCACCTGCAGCATCACGAACACCGCGCAGCAGCCGACGCTCACGCTGGTCAAGCAGGTCGTCAACGCCGCAGGCGGGACGGCGGTCGCGACCGACTGGACGCTGACCGCCACGGGCCCGACGGCCGGCGTCACCGGGGTGACCGGTGCGCCCGCGGTGACCGACGTGCCGGTCGCGATCGGCGGCTACACGCTCTCGGAGGCGGGGCCGGCCGGCTACCTGGCCGGGGACTGGGTGTGCGCCACCGACGAGACCACCGTGCCCGTCACCGATGACGTGGTGACCGTCGCGCTCGGTCAGGACGTGACGTGCACGATCGTCAACGAGGACTCCCCGGCGGTGCTGACGCTGCGCAAGGTGGTCGACGCGGGGACGACCGGGGCGACGCAGACGCCCGCGGACTGGACGCTGACGGCGACCCCGCAGGGGATCGAGGGTCAGGACCCGGTGTCCGGCGACGGCGAGGACGGCGTCACGGGCGTCGAGGTCTTCGCCGGCGGCTACGCGCTGTCGGAGTCGACGGTCGCGGGGTTCGCGGCGGGTGACTGGTCGTGCGCGACGGCCGACGGCACCGCC
Source organism: Cellulomonas avistercoris (assembly GCF_014836445.1). Lineage (GTDB taxonomy): Bacteria > Actinomycetota > Actinomycetes > Actinomycetales > Cellulomonadaceae > Cellulomonas > Cellulomonas avistercoris. The sequence continues at coordinate 46,877 of NZ_JACSQV010000002.1, read as the reverse complement.
GTCACGGTCACGGACGACGTGGTGACGTTGGCCAACGGCGCCGACGTGACCTGCACGATCACCAACACGGCCCAGCAGTCCACGCTGACGCTTGTCAAGCAGGTCGTGAACGACGACGGCGGCACCGCAGCAGCGACCGACTGGACCCTGACGGCGAGCGGTCCGACCGCGGGCGTGACCGGGACGACGGGCGACCCGGCGGTGACCGGCGCGGCCGTCGCCGTCGGGGACTACACGCTGAGCGAGTCGGCCCTCGCCGGCTACGAGGGCGGGTCGTGGGCGTGCGAGGCGGCCGGGTCGAGCGTCCCGGTGACCGACGGCGTGGTGACGGTGGGCCTCGACCAGGACGTCACCTGCACGATCGTGAACGACGACCTGCCCGGCCTGCTGACGCTGATCAAGGTGGTCGTCAACGAGTACGGCGGTACGGCCGACGCCTCGCAGTGGACGCTGCGGGCCGACGGCCCGACCCCGGTCTCGGGAGCCACCCGCACCACGCAGGTCACGGACGTCCCGGTGTCCGCCGGTGCCTACGCGCTGTCGGAGCTGGGCGGGCCCGCGGGCTACGTCGGCGAGCCGTGGACGTGCGCGGGTGGTGAGCTGACGGGCAGCACCGTCACGATCGCGAACGGCGCGGTCGTGAGGTGCACGATCGTCAACGACGACACCCCGGCGCTGCTGACGCTGCGCAAGGTGGTCGACGCGGGGACGACCGGTGCGACGCAGACGCCCGCGGACTGGACGCTGACGGCGACCCCGCAGGGCATCGAGGGTCAGGACCCGGTGTCCGGCGACGGCGCCGAGGGCGTGACCCAGGAGGCGGTCTTCGCGGGCGGGTACGCGCTGTCGGAGTCGACGGTGGCCGGGTTCGCGGCGGGTGACTGGTCGTGCGCGACGGCCGACGGCACCGCCGTCACGGTCGCGGACGACGTGGTGACCCTGGCGAACGGGGCCGACGTCACGTGCACGATCACCAACACGGCCGAGCAGTCCACGCTGACGCTCGTCAAGGAGGTCGTCAACGCCGCCGGCGGGACGGCGGTCGCGACCGACTGGACGCTGACGGCGGCCGGTCCGACGGCCGGCGTCACCGGGGTGACCGGTGCGCCCGCCGTGACCGACGTGCCGGTCGCGATCGGTGGCTACACGCTCTCGGAGGCGGGGCCGGCCGGTTACCTGGCCGGGGACTGGGTGTGCGCCACCGACGAGGCCACGGTGCCCGTGGCCGATGACGTGGTGACGGTCGCGCTCGGTCAGGACGTGACGTGCACGATCGTCAACGAGGACTCCCCGGCGGTGCTCACGCTGCGCAAGGTGGTCGACGCGGGGGCGACCGGTGCGACGCAGACGCCGGCGGACTGGACGCTGACGGCGACCCCGCAGGGCATCGAGGGTCAGGACCCGGTGTCCGGCGACGGTGAGGACGGCGTGACGGGCGTCGAGGTCTTCGCCGGCGGGTACGCGCTCTCGGAGTCGACGGTCGCGGGGTTCGCGGCGGGTGACTGGTCGTGCATGACGGCTGACGGCACCGCCGTCGCGGTCACGGACGACGTGGTGACCCTGGCCAACGGGGCCGACGTGACCTGCACGATCACCAACACGGCCCAGCAGCCCACGCTCACGCTCGTCAAGCAGGTCGTCAACGACAACGGCGGGACCGCGGCGGCGACCGACTGGACCCTGACCGCCAGCGGACCGACGACGGGCGTCACCGGTGTGACCGGCGATCCGGCGGTCACCGGTGCGCCGGTCGCCGTCGGGGACTACACGCTCAGCGAGACCGGACTGGGCGGTTACGCGGGCGGGCCGTACGAGTGCGAGGCGGGCGGGGCGAGCGTCCCGGTGACCGACGGCGTGGTGACGGTGGGCCTCGACCAGGACGTCACGTGCACGGTCGTCAACGACGACCAGCCCGCGACGCTCACGCTGGTCAAGCGCGTCGTCAACGACCACGGCGGCACGGCCGAACCCGGCGAGTGGACGCTGACGGCCGACGGCCCCACGGCGCTCACCGGGCCCAGCGGCAGCACGGACGTCACGGGCGTCCAGGTCGACGCGGGCGACTACGCGCTCTCGGAGGACGACGGCCCGGGCGGCTACACCGCCGGCGGGTGGACCTGCGAGGGCGGGACGCTCACCGGCGACACGGTCGCGGTGAGCAACGGCGACGACGTCACGTGCACCGTCGTCAACACGTTCGACGCCCCCCGTCTGACCCTCGTCAAGGTCGTCGTCAACGAGGAGGGCGGCACCGCGGTCCCCGAGGACTGGACGCTGCGGGCCGACGGGCCCGAGTCGGTCAATGGCGCGACGCGGACCGAGACGGTGACCGAGGTCCCGGTCGCCCCGGGCCGGTACACGCTGTCCGAGGCCGACGGCCCCGAGGGGTACAGCTCCGAGGGCTGGGTGTGCGAGGACGCCGGCGGGCCCGTCCCGGTCGAGGGCGACGTCGTCGAGCTCGCGGTGGGCGACGTGACGACGTGCACGGTCACGAACACCGACCGCAGCGCCCCGGCCACGTTCACGGTCGTCAAGGACAGCGACCCGCCGCGGGGCGAGCAGGTGGGGCCCGGGCAGACCATCACCTACACGGTCGTGGCCACCGTCCTGACCGGCGACGCCGTCGACATCGAGCCGATCGTCGACGACCTGTCCGGCGTGCTCGGCTCCGCCGTCCTCGACGAGGGCAGCATCACGGCCAGCACGGGGACCGCCACGCCGTCGGGGACCAGCCTGACGTGGGACGTCGGCACGCTCGTGGGCGTGCAGACGCTGACGTACCGGGTGCGGGTCGCCGACGACGTCAACGGGGAGGCGCTGACGAACGTCGTCACCGCACCGGGGGCGGAGCCGTGCGTCGAACCGCCCGCGGACGTCGCGCCCGCGGTGCTGGCCGACGCCACGGCCGCCGACGTCGTCCTCGTGGCCGCGCCGATCACGACGCTCGCGGTCGCCGACGAGGAGGAGTGCCGGACCACGACCCACCCGACACCCACGCGGCCGGTACCGCCGCCGCAGCGTGACACGTCCGGCGGCGGGTGGCTCGCGGTCACCGGCGGGTCCGACCTGGGCCTCGGCGCGGCGGCGCTCGCGCTGCTCGCGGTCGGCGGAGCGCTGGTCGTCGGTGCACGCCAGCGCGCCGGTGCCGGGCGGAAGGTCCGCGTCCCCCGGGGGTGATGCCCGGGTGTCGCCAGGACGGTGACCCCTCGCTGCACGCCGCGCCCCCCCGCGTCCGACGTCCGGATGCGCGGGGGCGCAGGCCTGCACGGACTGGGACGACGCCCGAGGACGCCGAGGCGTGCGAGAGGACCTCCTACCCGCGGGACGGGCCGGCTGACGGGCCGCAAGGCGCTGGTCACCGGCGGTGACTCCGGCATCGGCGCGGCGGTCGCCATCGCGTTCGCGCGCGAGGGCGCGGACGTCGCGATCGTGTACCTGCCGGCCGAGGAGGAGGACGCGCGGGACGTCGAGCGGATCATCACCGAGAGCGGCCGCACGGCCGCGCTGCTGCCGGGCGACCTGACGGACCCCGAGTTCTGCGCCGGGGTGGTCGACCGGGCCGTGGACGCGCTGGGCGGCCTGGACATCCTGGTGAACAACGCGGGCAAGCAGATCGCGACCGAGAGCATCGAGGAGATCACCGACGAGCAGCTCGAGTCGACGTACCAGGCGAACATCCTGGCGATGTTTCGGCTGGTCAAGGCGTCGCTCAAGCACCTGCAGCCGGGCTCGGCGATCATCAACACGACGTCCGTGCAGGCGTACCAGCCGTCGCCGACGCTGCTGGACTACGCGTCGACGAAGGCCGCGATCAACAACTTCACCAAGGGCCTGGCGCAGCAGCTCGCGCCGCGGGGCATCCGCGTCAACGCGGTCGCCCCCGGGCCCATCTGGACCCCGTTGCAGCCGTCGGGCGGTCAGATGCCCGAGCAGCTGCCGGAGTTCGGCCAGTCGGTCCCGCTGGGTCGCGCCGGGCAGCCGACCGAGCTCGCGCCCGCTTACGTCTTCCTGGCGTCGCCGGAGTCGAGCTACGTCCTGGGCGAGACGCTCAACGTCAACGGCGGCTCCCCGACCCCGTGACCCCCCCGCACCGCGGGGCGTGCGGCACGCAGTGCGTGAGGGGTTGCCGGGGGGGCGCGCCGCCACCCCCCCACGTCGTGCGGGCCGCGCGGGGCGCAGCGGTTGCGGTGCGTCCGCGCCCGCCGCACGCTGGCCGGACCACGAACCGCAGGAGGCACCCCGTGAGCGAGACCGACGACGGCCGCACCGGCAGCAGCACCGACGCCGAGGACCTGTCCGACGACGGCGTCGGCGGCACGACGACCGACGAGCCGAGCTCGTTCGAGCCGGAGGAGGACCCTGACGCCGCGGAGGCGTGACGCGGTCGCGCGCGACACGCACGGCACGCCCGACACTCCCGGCACGCCGGACGACGGCGACGCGCTCGGCACCTACCGCTCGATGCGCGACTTCACGCGCACGGCCGAGCCCGCGGGTGCGGCCCCGGAGCCGTCCGACGGCCCCGAGCGTCGCTTCGTGGTCCAGCGCCACCGTGCCCGCCGGCTGCACTACGACGTGCGGTTCGAGATCGACGGCGTCCTGGTCAGCTGGGCCGTGCCGAAGGGCCCGACCCTCGACCCCGCCGCGCGCCGCATGGCGGTGCACGTCGAGGACCACCCGCTGGAGTACGAGGCGTTCGAGGGCGTGATCCCGCACGGGCAGTACGGCGGCGGGGACGTGATCGTGTGGGACCGCGGCACGTGGCGCCCGTACAAGACCGACGACCCGGCGGCCGAGGTCCGCGGCGGGCAGCTGCACGCCGAGCTCTCCGGTGAGCGGCTGCGGGGCAAGTTCCTGCTCGTGCGCCGCGACGACGGGCGCTCCGGCAAGGAGCAGTGGCTCATGTTCCACAAGCGCGACGAGCACGCCGTCGACGGCTGGGACGCCGAGGACCACCCGACGTCCGTGGTGTCCGGGCGCACCAACGACGAGGTCGCGGCGGCGCCCGACCGCCTGTGGCGCTCCGGTGTCCCGGCCGACCGCGCGGAGGTCGAGACGCACCCGGCCGTGCCGGACGTCGCGGGCCCGTCGGACGACGAGCTCGCCGCGCTGGACGACCTGGGCGCGTCGGGCACGTGGGAGGTCTTCGGTCGCCGGCTGCGCGTCACGAACCTCGACAAGGAGCTCTTCCCGGGCCGCGACGACGAGCCGCCGGTGACCAAGCGCGAGCTGCTGCGGTACGCCGCGCGCATCGCCCCCGTCGCGCTGCCGTACCTGGCGGGCCGCCCCCTCAACATGCACCGGTTCCCGCAGGGCGCGGCGACGCGCGGGTTCTGGCACAAGCAGCTCCCCGACCACGCGCCCGACTGGGTGCCCCGCTGGGACCGGCCTGACGCGGACCCCGGCGAGTCGACCACGTACCTCGTCGTCGACGAGCCGGCCGCGCTCGTGTGGGCCGCGAACTTCGGCGCCCTCGAGTGGCACGCGTGGACGTCCCGGACCAGCGCACCCGACCTGCCGACCTACGCGCTGATCGACCTCGATCCCGGTACCGCGACCGCCTGGGAGGACGTCCTGCTGCTCGCCCGGCTGCACCGCGACGCGTTCGCGCACGTCGGCGTGCAGGCGTTCCCCAAGCTCACGGGCCGGCGCGGCATCCAGGTGTGGGTGCCGGTCGCCGTCGGGCCGTCGTTCGACGAGACGCGCGCGTGGGTCGAGCGGCTCTCGCGCACCGTCGGCAAGGTCGTCCCCGACCTGGTGAGCTGGCGCTGGGAGGTGCGCGAGCGCGGCGGGCAGGCCCGCCTGGACTACACGCAGAACGCGATCAACAAGACGCTCGTGGCGCCGTACAGCCCGCGCGCCGCCGCGGGTGCGCCGGTCTCCGCGCCGATCACGTGGGACGAGCTCGACGAGCCGTGGCTGCGTCCCGACGCGTTCACGGTCCGCACGGTCCTGGAACGGGTCGCCGAGCGCGGCGACCCGTTCCACGGCGTGCTCGCGGGCGACCAGGTGCTCCCGCCCCTGCGCTGACGGCGCGGGACGGCGAGGGGGGTCAGGGCTCCGAGCGGTGGCGCCGCGACGCCGCCTCCCGCAGCGCCCGCCCCTGCTCGACGTCCTTCTCGAGCTTGTCGCGGCGCTTGTCGCTCGCGCTGGTGTCCCGCGGCGGCAGCTGGATGCTGCGCTCGGCCTCGATGCCGGCCTGCAGCTGGCGCCCGCGCTCGAGCTCGGCGTCGAGCTCGGCGCCGAACAGCAGGGCCAGGTTGGTCAGCCACAGCCACAGCAGCAGGACGATGACGCCCGCGAGCGACCCGTACGTCTCGTCGTAGCTGGCGAACCGCGAGACGTACAGCCCGAGGCCGGCCGTCGCGAGCACCCACACCACGAGCGCGAGCAGCGCGCCGAGGCTCAGCCACCGGAACCTCGGCTGCCGCACGTTGGGCGTCCAGTGGTACAGCACGGCGATCGCGACCACGACGAGGACGACCACGACGGGCCACTTGACGACCTGCCACACGTCGACCACGGTCCCGCTCAGGCCGATCGCCTCACCGACGCTCTCCGCGACGGGCCCCGAGAGGACCAGCAGCGCCACGACCACGACCGCGATCACGACGAGCGCGGCGGTCAGCAGCAGCAGCACGGGCCGCAGCTTCCAGATCGGACGGCCCTCGTCGACCTCGTAGACGCGGTTCATGCCGCGGCTGAACGCGGCCACGTACCCCGACGCGGACCACAGCGCGACGACGAGACCGACGACGAGCGCGAGGCCGGCCGCGGGGGCGTCGCTGAGGTTCTCGAGCACGGGGCGGATGCCCTCGACCTGCTCACCCGCGCCGGCGCCCTCGCCCAGCTCGACGATGCCGTCGATGACGTCGTCCGGCCGGTCGACGAGGGAGAGCAGCGAGACGATCGCGAGCAGCGCGGGCGCGAGCGCGAGCACCGCGTAGTAGGTCAGCGCGGCCGCGAGGTCGGTGCACTGGTCACCGAGGAACTCCCGCACCGTCGTGCGCAGCACGTACACCCAGGACCGGCGGTGCAGCTGGGTGGGGGAGTCCGGCTTGCGCGGGTCGTCGGGGGCGGGGGCGTCGCTCTTGTGGGCGGCGGCGCCGGGGGCGTCGTCCGCCGGAGCGGGGGTCGTGCGGGTCATGAGCCCTCCCGGTCGGATCGGTCGTCCGCTCCGTGCCAGCATGCGGCGGATCCACCTCGCCCGCACGGCGCAGCGACCGGGCCGGCCGTCGCGCGGCTCGCTTGACCCGCTGCTTTAACGTTCATATGGTGCGGGGGCCGACCGTGCAGCGACACCGTCCGGCTCGACACCGCCCGGCTCTCGACGAGGAGAAGTCATGCACGTCAGCACGTCCACGCCCACGGTGGACGGCGCACCCTCGACCGGGCGCCGGCTGCACCACGTGTGGAACCAGTGCGTCGGCGCGGGCCGTGCCAACGAGGCGCTCCGGGCCGACTGGCAGGCGCACTTCCGGGAGGCCGTCGACGTGCTCGGCGCGCGGTACGTGCGCTTCCACGGCCTCTTCCACGACGACATGTTCGTGTACCGCGGCAACGACGGCGGGGGCGGCGGCTTCGGCCCGCCCACGCCGCTCGCGGAGCCCGTCCACACGTTCAGCTACGTCGACAAGGTCTTCGACTTCATCCTGGGGACGGGCGCGAAGCCCTTCGTCGAGCTCGGCTTCATGCCGCGCGACCTGGCCACGCAGACCGAGACGCTGTTCTGGTGGAAGGCGCACTGCAGCCCGCCCAACGACATGGGGCGCTGGGCCGACCTCGTCGCGGCGAGCGTGCGGCACTGGATCGAGCGGTACGGCATCGACGAGGTGCTGCAGTGGCGGTTCGAGGTGTGGAACGAGCCGAACCTCGTGCCGCTGTTCTGGACCGGCACGCGCACGCAGTACTTCGAGCTCTACGAGGCGAGCGTCCGGGCGATCAAGGCCATCGACGAGCGCCTGCTCGTCGGCGGCCCGTCCACCAGCGTGTTCGTCCCCGACGACCGCTACGCGGGCGAGTACGAGGACAGCAGCAGGTCGATCGCCACCGGCCAGGCCGAGGACCCCGACGCGCTCGACTGGCGTCCCGTGTGGGTCGAGGAGTTCATCGCCTGGTGCCACGAGCGCGACCTGCCCGTCGACTTCTTCACCGCGCACCTGTACCCGACCGACTACGCGGCCACGCCCAGCGGCGGCGCCAAGGAGATCAGCCGGTACGTCGACGCGACGTACGACGACCTCACGCTGCTCCAGCGCATCGTCGCGGACAGTCCCTACGCGGGCGCCGAGATCCACATCACCGAGTGGTCGACGTCGCCGTCGAGCCGCGACCGCAGCCACGACACGCTGTTCGCCGCCACGTACATCACGCGCGCCTACCTGCGCTGCGCGTCGCTCGCGGACTCCATCTCGTACTGGACCTTCACCGACGTCTTCGAGGAGGGCGGCGCGGGCCTCGGGCCGTTCCACGGCGGCTTCGGGCTCGTCAACGAGCAGGGCCTGCACAAGCCGACGTTTCACGCGTTCTCGATGCTCGCGCAGCTCGGCGACGAGGTCCTGGCCGACCTGCCGCACGGCGTCCTGACGCGGGACAGCGCGACCGGGCGGGTCGCCGGCGTGCTGCACCACTACCCCGACGAGATGGGCGGACGCTCCGTCCGCGCGCAGCACACGTACGCGGCCGCACGCGGCCTGGCCGACGTGGGCACGCCCCGACGGGTCACGCACACCGTCGCGGGGCTGCCCGCCGGGGCCACGTTCGACCTCGTCCAGCTCGACTGGGAGCACGGCAACGTCGCCGAGGCGTGGCACGCCATGGGGCAGCCGATCAACCTCACGCTGCCGCAGACGGCCGCGCTGCGCGACGCGGCGGACGACCTGCTGCGTCGCACGCTGACCGCGTCGGACGACGGCGTCCTGGAGATCGACCTCGACCTGCCGCCGTGGGCGGTCGTGGGGATCGTCCAGGCGGGGCCGCGTCCGGCGGCCTGAACCGCGGCCGCGCCCGTCCTCCTCGGCGTCCTCGACGGGCGCGGCCGCTGCACCACCCGCCGGGCGACGGGCACCTCGCGGCGCCCGGCGGCGTTCAGACGTCCCCGGCCTCGTGCACGCAGATCGCGATGTGGGTGCGGTTCTCGGCCGGCATCTTCTCCAGGATGCGGCTGATGTGCGTCTTGACGGTCGCGACCGTGATGAACAGCTCCGACGCGATCTCGGCGTTGGACAGCCCGCGGCCGATGGCCCGGGCGACGTCCCGCTCGCGGTCCGTGAGCTGGTCGAGGCACTCGCGCGCGGCCGTGCGCCGCTCGTCGCGCGGGCGCTGCGTGACCGACGCGATGAGGCGGTCGGTGACCGAGGGCGACAGGGTCGTGCGCCCCGCGCCCGCGTCGAGCACGTGCCGCACGATCTCGGCGGGCGGGGTGTCCTTGAGCAGGAAGCCCGCTGCGCCCAGGCGCAGGGCACCCAGCACCATCTCGTCGGTGTCGAAGGTCGTGAGGATGACGACGCGCGCGTCGGGCTGCGTCGCGAGGAGCTGCTCGGTCGCGGCGAGCCCGTCCAGGCGCGGCATGCGGATGTCCATCAGCACGACGTCGGGGGACGTGCGTCGTACGACGTCGAGCGCGTCCACCCCGTCGGAGGCCTCCCCGACGACCTCGATGGCCGGCTCGGCCCCCAGGATGAGCCGCAGGCCGACGCGCACGAGCGTCTCGTCGTCGACCAGCACCACCCGCACCGTCGGTCGCACGGCCTGTCCCGCCGCGTGCTGCGCCGTCGTCGTCGTCATGTCTGTCCCTCCGTCGCGGCCGCCCAGGGCAGCCAGGCCTGCACGATGAACGTCCCGTCGGCCCGCCGGCGCGCGTCGAGCTCCCCACCCGTGAGCCGCAGCCGCTCCGACAGGCCCGTCAGGCCCCACCCGGACGTCGGCAGCCGGGTGGCCGGCTCCTGCTCCGGCACGGGGTTGGTCACCTCGAGGGCGATGCGCTCGCCCGGCGCGCCGTGCAGGCGCAGGTGCACGGGTGCGCCCGGCGCGTGCTTGCGGGCGTTGGTCAGCGTCTCCTGCACCACGCGGTACAGGTGCCGGCTGGTCGAGACGGGCAGGCGCGCGAGGTCGTCCTCACCGACGCGGTCGAGCACGAACGTCACGGGCGAGCCCGCCGCGCGCGTCCCCTCGATCAGCTCGCCCACCTGCGCGAACGTCGGCTGCGGGCGCGAGCTCTCGTCCGCGGCGCTGGTGTCGCGCAGCAGGCCCAGGACCTCGCGCAGCTCGCCGAGGGCCTCGTGGGCGTTCTCCCGCACGACGGCGGCGGTCTCGCGGACCTGCTCCGGGTCGAGCCCGGCGCGGTACTCCAGGGCACCGGAGTGCAGCGCGACGAGCGACAGGCGGTGGGCCAGCACGTCGTGCATCTCGCGGGCGATGCGGTTGCGCTCGGCCGCGCGGGCGCTGTCGCCGCGCGCGTCGGACTCGCGACGCGCGATGGCGGCCTGCTCGCGCAGCGACGCGACGAGCGCGCGCCGGCCACCGATGAACATGCCGGTGACGACGACGAGCGCGCTGAACACCAGCTGCGCGGCGATCGCCCACAGGCTCTGCCCCGGCAGGGCCTCGGTCGGCACCACCCACTGGCTGAACGCCCGCTCGCTGACGAGCCCCGCCCCGCACCACAGCGCGTAGACGGCGCCGATCTCCAGCCACCGGCGCCGCGTCGCGAGGGACACCACGGCCAGGACCACGAGACCCGCGGAGAACAGCGAGAACGACCCGAGCACCACCAGGACGCCCGTGATCACCAGCGGTGCGCGCCGTCGCAGGACGTACAGCGGCGCGCACACCAGCAGGCACAGGAGGTCGACGAAGACCCAGGCCGCCGCGGTCGGCGGGACGTCGAGCTCGGCCATCCCCGACATGCCGACGCCGTAGACGACGAGCCCCGACGAGCCGCCGACGACCAGCGCCAGCAGCAGCCGCCAGGTGTGCGCCCACGTGCGCCGCGCCCGGCTGGGCGAGGGCGGCGCGGTGGGGTCCGTCGAGGTCACGTGGCGATGCTAGGTCGCGGCGCGGCGGCGCCGGATCGGTCGCGCGGACGACTCGCCGGACCGTGCCGAGGGTCACCCCGTGCTGGTCAGCGGCCCCAGCCGGGGTCGAACGTGAACGCGTCACCCGCGAACGGCGCGAGCGCGGGCGGCGCCGGGAACGGCAGCGTCCACGTCGGCGCCGCCTCCTCACCGACCGCGTTGAGGTCGTCCTGCTTCACGACGACCCGCGTCGGGCTCACCTCGACGAGCCGGACCCGCACCACCGTGCCGTCGTCGTGCGTGAGCTGCCACAGCTCCGCGAGCCAGTGCAGACCGTGGGCCTCGAGCGCGTCCTCGGCGTCCGTCCAGTCCAGCGGGCCCGTGAGGTCACGCCCGAGCCGGTCGACGGCGACGAACCCCTCACCCGCCGGGCGCACCCAGCCCAGCAGCTCGCGGTCACCGCTGCGGCGGTGCTCGACCCAGGTCTCGTCCGGCATCCGGCGATCGTAGGCGCGCGGTGCGGGCCGGGGGGAGGGGAATCCCGAGCGCTCGGCCGCGCGACCGATGTGCCGCGGGTGACGACCGGTCAGGATGGTGCGGTGAGCAGCGCGCACGTCGTCGTCGACCCGTACGAGGTGCCGGGCGTCTACGCCTACCACCGGCTGGGGCGCACCCGGCCGGGGTCGCGCTGGTGGCGGCCCCTGCTCGTCGGGGTGGTGGCCGGCGCGCTCTTCGTCGTCCTGCTGGCCGTGGGCGGTGTGCTCGTCGCCGTCGCGGCGCTGGCGTCCGGTCCGGGCGGGCTCGACGCCCTGGCGGGCCTCGACGTGCTCGACCTGAGCGACCCCCTCGCCTTCACGGTCGGGATGCTCACGATCATCGCGATGCTGCCCGCGGTGGTCGTCGCGACGCGGCTCCTGGGCGCGCGGCCCACCGGCCTGCTCGCCTCCGTCGCCGGGCGCGTCCGCTGGGGCTGGGCCCTGCGCTGCCTCGCGCTGTCCGCGGTGCTCGCGCTGGTCGTCCAGGGGGCCGACCTCGCGATCGCGGCGGCGCAGGGGACACCGTGGCAGCCGCGCGTCGACGACACGACGTGGGTGCTCCTCGGGCTCGTCCTGCTGCTGGTGCCCGCGCAGTGCGTGGCCGAGGAGGTCGTGTTCCGCGGGTACCTCGTCCAGACGCTGGGCGCCTGGGCGAGGCACCCCGCCGTCGCGATCGTGCTGCCCGTGCCGCTGTTCGTCGCAGGGCACACCTACGTCGGGCTGGCGATGGTCGACACCGCCGTCTGGGCGCTCGCGATGGGCTGGCTCGTGTGGCGTACGGGTGGTCTCGAGGCGGCGGCCGCGGCGCACGTGGTGAACAACCTCGTGGTGTTCGCACTGGGGTCGGTGGGCCTCGCCGACCTCGACCTGGTCGACATCGGCCCGGACGCGCTCGCGGTGTCCACGGCGTCGACGCTGGCCTACGTCGGGCTGGTCGAGGTGCTGGTCAGGCGCTCGCGCGTGGCCTCGGTGCGCGTGGTGACGGCGCCCGCGCCGACCGCCGTGGCCACCCCGGCGGCGGCCCCGTACGGGCCGTCGGGCGGGCCAGCGTGGTCGCTCCCGGACGCCCCCGCGCGGGACGTGCGCCCCGACGTCGGGGGACCTGCGTCACCGCGGCCGTGACAGGAGTACAGGTGACCCCTCTTCCGTGCGGGGAGACTGGTCCCTATCGTGAGGTCGTGCACCCCGTCAGTGAACGTATCCGCGAGTCCCGTGAGCGCTCCGGCCTGTCCCAGGCCGACCTCGCCCGCGCGGCGATGATGCACCCCAGCTACGTGTCGCACCTCGAGCGCGGGGTCCGGGGCCCGGGCGACGGCGCCCTCGAACGGCTCGCGCGCGCCCTGGGCGTCACGACGACGTACCTCGAGGAGGGCGACCGCTCGCCCGCGTACCTCGCGTCCGAGGCGTCCGTCGTCCGCGCGCGCCAGCTCGTACGTGCGGGCCGGGCCCGCGAGGCGGTGGCCGAGCTCGCGACGGTCCAGCTGGACGCCCTCGACGTCGACCAGAGCGCGCGGGTGCTCCTCGCGCGCGCGGAGGCGCTGGACCTGGCCGGGGACCTCGAGGCCTCGGCCGAGGTGCTCGCCGACACCACGCGCCGTCTCGTCGACGGGCACCGTCCCCAGGAGGCGGCGTACGCCGCGACGCGTCTGGTCATGGCGCTGACCGAGGAGGGCGACCTGCACGGCGCCGTGCACGCGGGCGAGGCCCACCTGTCGACGCTGCGCACGACCGCCGCCGAGACGGACGAGCTGTTCCGCCTCGAGTCGACCGTCGTCTGGGCCTACGTGGCGCGCGGCGACGTCACCTACGCGCGTGTGCGCGGCACCGACCTGCTCGGCCGCGCGCTGCAGCACGGGTCCGCGCGGGCCGTCTGGTCGGTGCACTGGAACCTGGCGTTCGTCGACGACGCGCTCGGGGACGCGGACGACGCGCTCGCCCACGTCCGCGCGGCGCTGGCCATCGCGGGCGGTCGGGAGGCGGAGCGCGACGTGCCACGTCTGCGCCTGGACCTGGCCCACTTCCTGCTGGCCGTCACGCCCGCCCGGCCCCGCGAGGCGCTGGCGGAGCTCGACGCCGCGGGCACGGCCCTGGAGGTCGGGGAGTCGCAGGTCGAGCTCGCGCGTGCGGCGACGATCCGCTCGCGTGCGCTGCTGCTGCTCGGCCAGAACCGTGCGGCCCTCGTCCACGCCGCCCGGGCGACGGAGATGCTCGCGTCGGGCGACCGCCGGGACGCCGCGCCCGCGCACGAGGCCCTGGGCGACGCGCTGCTCGCCGCGGGCGAGCGCTCGGCCGCCGTCAAGGCGTACCGGCAGGTCCAGGACCGGTTGGACCTCGTCCCGGCCGGCCGGCCGGCCGCGATCGCGTGGCGCCGCCTCGGCGACCGGCTGCGGGCCGCGGGCGAGGACCGCGCGAGCGTGGCCGAGGCGTACCGGCGGGCGCTCGACGCGGCCGGCGTGGGCTCCGCGCGGCTCTGAGCCGTCGAGCTCGAGGCCCGGACCAGGGCCTCGCCGCGACACGCCCGGGCGACCGTATTCCTGGGAGCGTCTACACGGTTTATGGCTGAGTCATTGCGGTCACGACACACCCCTGTGGAACATGCGGGGTGCCGGACAGTCCGGCACGTCTCTCCTAAGGGGTTCCATCATGAAGAAGCTCACCGTCGCCGCCGTCACCGTCCTCGTCGCCCTCTCCGGCATGGTCGGCGCATCCGCCACCGTCGCCGGCTCGGTCAGCGTCAACTCCCCCTGCTGCAAGTACATCTGAGGGGGAGCGTCCTCACCGTGCGCGCGCGGCTCGCGTCGCCGGTCCGTGGCCCCGCGGGGCTCTCGGACCGGCGCCACGGCGGCCGCCGCTCAGCCGGAGCGGCCGGGCTCGCCGCGCAGGAGCAGGACCGACTCGACGGTGTCGATGCGGATGCACGGCGCGGCCCCGGACGGCCCGACGAACACCACGTTGCCGGAGAGCAGGCACGACAGCGGGCCGACGTACTCACCGCCGGAGGTCGTGCGGACGGCCACCTCGCACCCGTCGAGGTGGCTGAGGTAGGCGCGCACGCCGGCGAGCGCGGGATCCACCGGGTCCATCGGCCGAACCTATCCCGCGGGTCGCGTGCGCCGCGTCGCCCGTACCGGTGGCCCGTCGCGCCGGTTCACGTCGTCAGCACCAGGGCCCCGGTGCCTGCTGCGACGGTGAGCGGCGCGACCACGAGGCCCAGGACGACGTAGCGGCCCCACGGCACGTCGACCCCGGCCCGCACGAGCGCGCGGTGCCAGAGCAGCGTCGCGAGCGACGCCCACGGCGTGATCAATGGGCCGGCGTTCACGCCCACGAGGAGCGCGACGAGGAGGCGGGGGTCGTGCGCCGCGGCCGGTTCGAGCACCAGGTACGCGGGCAGGTTGTTCAGGGTGTTGGCCGCGATCAGGCCCGTCGCGGCGACCCCCACGGGGCCGCGTCCGGCGAGGTCCTGCTCGAGCACGGCACGCAGCCCGGCCTCCTGCACGGCCTCGGCCGCGAGGAAGAGGCCGGACGCGAGCACGAGGAGCGGCCAGGGCACCAGGGCGGGGGTCAGCGTGCCGGGCCGCCGCCGGGCGGTGACGACCAGCAGGGCGAGCGCGGCGAGGACCGCGGGCACCCACACGGGTGCCCCGCTGACGAGGGCGACCAGCAGCGCGCCGACGACCCAGGCGCTCCGGCGCAGCAGCACGGGGTCCTCGACGGGCTCGGGCGCGCCGACCTCGTAGGTGCCGCGCAGCCGCCGGCGGTGCACGAGCGCGACGACCGCCACGGGCACGGCGACGCACGCCAGCGCGGGCGCCCACGTGAGCGCGACGAACTCGCGGACCCCGCCGACGTGGTGGGCGGCGAGCAGGTTGGTGAGGTTCGAGACCGGCAGCAGCATCGACCCGGTGTTCGCGACCCACACGGTGACCAGGGCGAACGGCCGGGGGTCGAGCCGGGCGTGCACCACGACGGCGAGCACCACGGGCGTGAGCAGCACGGCCGTCGTGTCGAGCGACAGGAACACCGTGCACAGCACCGCGAGCACGACGACCCCGCCCCACAGCAGCGCGGTGCGTCCGTGCGCCCGCCGGGCGACGGCCGCACCCACCGCGCGGAAGAGCCCGGCCCCGGCTGCCAGCTCGGTGACCACCGTCATCGCGACGACGAACGTGAGCACGGGCCAGACGCGAGCCGCCAGCGCGAGGGCCGCGGGCACGGGCAGGACGCCCGCGAGCAGCGCCAGCAGACCGGCGGCCAGCAGGACGGACCCGACGGCGAGGGTGCGCGTCACCCGGCCCGTCGGCGGCGCAGGGCCTCCCGGAGGGGAGGCACGGGCGTCCCGGCGTCGCGGAGGTCGGCGCGCGCACGGCGTCGGCTGCGCAGCAGGCCGACGACGCCCACGAGCCACGGCGCCAGCAGGACCGCGAACGCGATCCGGTACGCGTCCAGCGAGTAGGTCGTGGCTCCCGGCGGCGAGACGAGCTGGAGGACGACGCCGACGGCGAGGACGCCGAGGATCGTCGACGTGAAGCCGCCGGTGTTGACGAACCCGGTGGCGGTGCCGAGGCGCTCGAGCGGGGAGAACGTGCGCGCGAGGTCGATGCCGATGAGCGACACGGGCCCGCCGGCGCCGATCACGACGCAGAACACGACGAGCTGCGCGAACGGGCGGGGCGTGTCCGGGACGAGCAGCCAGACCCACGCCACGAGCGTCGCGCCCGCCGACGCCAGCACGACCGACGAGCGTCGCAGCGGGTGGCGCGACGTCCACCTGCCGACGAGCGGGCCGCTGAGCATGGCGGACAGCGTCATCACGGACAGCAGCGCGCTCACCTCGCCGAGGGTGCGCTGCTGGGCCGTGAGGAGGAACGGCGTGCCCCAGAGCATCGCCACGACGTTGAACGAGAACGGGGACAGGAAGTGCGCCCAGAACCCCAGGCGCGTCCCGGCGGGCAGGGCGGCCGCGCGCACGGCCTGCCCGAACCGTTCGCGTGCCGCGCGCTCCGCGGGCGGTGCGGGTCGGGGGCCCAGCCCGACGGCCGCGGCGACGGTCACGGCGGCCCCGACGACCGCGAGGGCGCCGAAGGTCGCGCCCCAGCCGCGTGCGGCCAGGAGCCACAGCACGACGGTGGCCGACACGATCTGTCCGGACTGGCCCACGAGCCCGGTGACCTGCACCATGACCGGGACCTGCCGGGCGGGGAAGTGCTGCGCGATGAGCCGGCACGCGCTGATGAAGATGGCGGCGTCGCCGCCGCCGATGAGCGCACGGGCGACGAGCGCCGTCGGGACGTCGTCGGCGAGCGCGAGCAGGCCCTGGCCGAGCGCCATGACGCCGGCACCCGTCGTGATGAGCGCCCGGACCCCGAACCTGTCGAGCAGCTGCCCCGCGGGGATCTGGAGGGCTGCGTAGACGGTGAGCTGGAGCACCGAGAACATCGCCAGACCGGTCGCGCCGAGGGCGAACCGGTCGATCGCCGCGTCCCCGGCGACCCCGAGCGCCGTGCGGTGCACGACGGCGACGAGGTACGTGAGGGCCGCGACGGCCCATACCGCCATCGCGCTGCGGTGCCCTCGCATCCGCCCCTCCGTCCGTCGTCCCGCACCAGCGTAGGCGGCGTGTCGGGATGCTCCCGGATGGTCCGGGGCTCGGTCGCGGGCGGTCCGCGGTCCGGCGGAAGTTCTGTGAACTTTCACCTTCCCGGGGTGGCCTGGACAGTTGACCAACACTCGGAGATGGCGCATAGTTGAACCCGACGGTGCGTATCGCCTGCCCCCTGCGCGGTGCGCACCGTCTCAGCTTCCGAAGCGACGGGATGGGCCCCAGCGGCCCGTCCCGTCGCTCGTTCCCGGGACCGGACGAGGCCCCCGCGGACCCGTCCGCGGACCGCGGCGCGGCCCTGCGCCACTCGTCCGGACGCAACCCGCGCGAGCACGGCGTGGCCGCCCGGCGATCGGCCTGCCGCGCGGTTACCGTGCCAAGATGACCGCTCCTGTGCGCACCCCCACCACGGGGACCCCCCCGGCCGGCTCGACGCCGCCCGCCGAGGGTGACGTCGCCACGGCCGGGCGGACCGATGCGGCGGACGGCCCCCCGGTGACGCTCGTCGAGCCCCCGCCGCCAGCCGAGGTCCTCGAGGGCGCCGTCGCGACGTGGCGTGCCGCGCTCGTCGAGGCCGCGGGCGCCTCGACGCTCGCCGACGTCGACCAGCTCGGCGACGCCGCGCTCGACCTGTCGGCCGCGCACCCGTCGGGGATGGCCCAGCTCTTCGCCGGTCGCCCCACGCGCCTGTCGAACCTCGTGCGCGAGCCCGGGGCGCTGTCGAGCGCCCGTCGCCGGGCGCGTGCCGTCAGCGCGCGCGCCGCCGGGTACACCCAGCGCTACGGCATCGCGTCCACGTCCCTGGCCATCGGGGTCGCGACCTGGACCGACCGGTCGAGCGCGGACCTGGCGTCCGACGACGTCGGCGCGCTCGCCCACGTCACGCGCCACCCCCGCACGGCCGCCGGCCGCACGTCGGCCCTCGACGGGCAGGACGCCGCGGTGCGGACCGTGCGCGCGCCCGTCCTCCTGCGACCCGTGGGCCTGCGTGCCCGGGGGACCGGCGAGGGGGACTACGAGCTCGAGCTCGAGCCGTCCATCGAGGTCAACCCCGTGCTGGCGCGCGCGCTGCGCGGGCACGGCGCGCTGCTCGACCCCGCAGCGGTCGCACGCGGCACGTTCACCGGCGCGGGCTTCGACCCCCGGGGTGCGCTGCAGCGGCTCGCGTCCCTGGGCGAGGCCGTGCTCGAGGACTTCTCGCTGGTCGAGCGCGTCGTGGTCGGCACGTTCGTCCACCCCGGTCAGGTCATCGTCGACGACCTCGACCAGCTTGCCGGCACGCTCGAGCATCACGACCTCGTCCGGGCGCTCGCCGGGCTGGACGACGCCCGCGCGGCCCTGCAGGTGCCGCTGCCCACGCCGGTCGCCGGCGACCGTGACCCCGCGCTCGAGCGGGGCGTCGGTGACCTCGACCCCGCGCAGCAGCACGTCCTCGACGTCGTCGCCACGCGCGCCGACGTGTTCGTCGACGCGCCCACGGGGTCCGACGTCACCGGGACGCTGGCCGCGATCGTCGCCGACGCCGCGGCCGAGGGCCGCACCGTGCTCTACGTGCCCGGCCACCGCCGCGCCGCGGTGTCCCTCGTCGAGCGCCTGCAGCGCCTCGGGCTGGGGGAGGTCGTGCTCGACGTCGAGCCGCACGCCGGGTGGCGCGCCACCGCCGCGCGCCGCCTCCTCGGTGCGATGACCCTCGAGCCGCCCGTCGTCGACACCGACGCCGTGCAGGCCGTGCGGGTGCCGCTCGTCGAGCACCGCGAGCGCCTGCGGGGCTACGTCGACGCGCTGCACGAGCGCCGCGAGCCGTGGGGCGCGTCGGCGTACGACGCGCTGCAGGAGCTCGCGCGGCTCACCGCGACCCGCCCCACGCCGGCCACCACGGTCCGCCTGCGCCCCGACGTCGCGCACGCGCTCGACCCCGAGCGGCGCACGCGGCTCGCGCAGGACCTGGTCCACGCCGGTGAGCTCGGCGCGTTCTCGCTGCGGCCGCAGGACACGCCCTGGTACGGGGCCGACCTGCGCACCGCCGCCGACGCGCAGGTGGTGCGCCGCCGCCTCGACCGGCTCCTCGACGTCAGCCTGCCGCTGCTCGTCGAGCGCGTCGCGCAGGTCGCGGGCGAGACGGGCCTGACGCACGCGACGACCCTCGACCAGTGGGCCGAGCAGCTGCGCATGCTCGACGGCGTCCGCGCGTCCCTCGACGTCTTCCAGCCGATGGTCTTCGAGCGCACCGCCGCCGACCTGGTCGCCGCGACCGCGACCAAGCAGTGGCGCGAGGAGCGCGGGATCGCGATGGGGTACTGGGTGCGCCGGCGCCTGCGCAAGCAGGCGAAGGACATGCTGCGGCCCGGGCGTCCCGTCGCCGACCTGCACGGTGCGCTCATCGAGGTGCAGGAGCGCCGCGAGGTGTGGCAGGCGCACTGCCCCGCCGGCGGCTGGCCGCGGCTGCCCGACAGCCTCGAGGTCATCGAGGACGAGCACGCGGCGGTCCGGCAGGACGTCGAGGGCGTCGCCCAGGTCCTCGCGACGACGCCGCTGGGTGGGCGCCTGACGACCACGCCGTTCGACGAGCTGCGCGAGCGGCTCACGCGGCTGCGTTCCGGTGCGGCCGCGCTCGACACGCTGCCCGAGCGCACCCAGCTGCTGCACGGTCTGCGCGCCGCCGGTCTGGGCGAGCTCGTCGACGACCTCGCGGCGCGACGCACCGACCCCCGGCAGGCGCCCGCCGAGCTGGACCTGGCCTGGTGGAGCACCGTCTTCGAGCACGTCCTGGCCGCCGACCCCGCGCTCGTGGGGTACGACGGCTCGGCGCTCGGGGAGCTGTCCGCGCGGTACGCGGCGCTCGACCGCCGGCACGTCGTCAGCCGGACGGCACCCGTGCTCGCGGCGGCGATCGGCCGCATCGCGGCCGCCGTACGCGCGCACCGGGACCAGGCCGAAGGGCTGTTCGCCGAGCTCGTCGAGGAGCGCATGACCTCGCTGCGCGACACCGTCGCGCGCTACCCCGACCTCGCGCGCCGGCTGCGCCCCGTGCTCGTCGCCGGTCCCATGCTCGTCTCGCAGGTGCTGCCCGCGACCCGCACGGTCGATCTCGTGGTCATCGACGCGGCCGCGCACCTGCCCATCGAGGCCGCCGTGCCCGCGATCGCGCGCGGCCGTCAGGTCGTCGTCGTCGGGGACGCGCGCTGCGCGTCGGGCAGCGCGGTCCGCGAGCTCGCCGCGGTCCTGCCGTCGGTCGCGCTGCACGCCGACGCCTCGCGGCGCGACCCGTACCTCACGCGCTTCCTCGCCGAGCACGGCTACGAGGGCGTGCTGGTCCCGACGCCCCTGCCGGACTCGCGGCCCCTGGTCACCCTCGAGACGGTCGACGGCACGGGCATGCCGGACCCCGCCTCGAGCATGGTCGACTCGACGTCCGCCGAGGTCGAGCGGGTCCTCGAGCTCGTCGTCGAGCACGTGCTGCAGCACCCGGGCGAGTCGCTCGCGGTCGTCACGCTCACGCCGCGGCACGCGGACGCGGTGCGCGAGACCGTCATGGCGGAGGTGCGCGACAACCCGGCGCTGGCCGTGTTCTTCGACGCCGGCCGCGCCGACCCGTTCGTCGTGGTCGACGTCACCAACGTCGGTGGCCTGCGGCGCGACGCCGTCATCCTGTCCGTCGGCCTGGGCCGCACGCCGCACCGCCGGGTGCTGCACACGTTCGGTCCCGTCAGCCGCCCCGGCGGCGACGCGCTGCTGCTCGACGCGCTCGGCTCGACGCGGCACCGGCTGACCGTCGTCACGTGCTTCGGCGGGGACGACCTCGACCCCGACCGGCTGCGCGGCCCCGGCCCGAGGCTGCTGGCCGACGTCCTGCGCTTCGCCGCCGAGCGCGGCGCCCAGGGTGCCGGGCACGGCGCGAAGGAGCGGCCCACGGGTGGTGCCGACCCCGACCGCCTCGTCCTCGACCTGGCCGAGCGGCTCTGGCGGCACGGCCTGCTCGTCGACGTCGACCACGGCGTCCCCGGCGGCGCGCGCATCCCGCTCGTCGTGGGTCACCCCGACCTGCCGGACGAGATGCTCGTGGCGGTCCTCACCGACGACGACACCTACGTCGGCGAGCCGAGCGTGCGCGTGCGCGACCGCCTCGTCGGCGACCGGCTCGCGCGCCTCGGCTGGTCCGTCGTGCGGGTGTGGTCCGCGGCCGCGTTCCTCGACCCGCAGGCGGAGGTCGACCGCATCCGGCGCGCCGTGCACGCGGCGCTCGTGGAGCGGCTGCCAGATGCGGCGGAGCCGCTGCCGGTCGCGGTGCCCACTGCGCCGGAGGCGCTCGACGACCAGCAGAGCCGCCCCGTGCGCCCCTACGTGACGCACCCGACGACCGGGTCGCTGCCCGTCGTCCGGCCCGCGACGGGCGCGACGCCCGTGGTGCCGGCGACCGGCGCGACGCCCGTGGTGCCGGCGACCGGTGCGACGCCCGTGGTGCCGGCGACCGGTGCGACGCCCGTGGTGCGGCCGGCGACGGGTGCGACGCCGATCGTGCGGACGCCCACCGGTGTCATGCCGGTGGTGGGGTCGGGGGCCGTGCCCGCGACCGCGACGCCCGCCCCGCAGGCCCCGGTGACGGGTGTCGTGGCGCAGACCGAGGCGTTCATGGACACGCCGCCGGCGGGGGAGCAGCTCGCGCTCGCCGTGCCGACGCTGCCGCGTCCCGACGTGCGGGCGGGCCTGCCGATCAACGCGTACAGCGACGACCAGCTCGACGACCTCGTGCGCTGGCTGCGGTCGGACGGCGCCCAGCGCACGCGCGACCAGCTCGCCGACGCGCTCCGCGCCGAGCTCGGCGTGACACGGCGCAGCCACCGCGTCGACTCGGCCGTGCGTGCGGCCGTCACCCGCGCCTTCAGCTAGTCCGCCGCCGGTGCGCGACCGACCGGCGACAGGGGAGGGCGGGCGGTCGCGCACCGTCCCCCGGCGCGGTGCCGGTGCGTGCGGTGCGAGGATCGGGACATGAGCAGCGCACCTCGCCGTCCGCGCCGGGCCGTGCGACCTTCCGGGACCGTCGGCACCGACGAGTCGGTGCTGCACGCCCACCTGCCGGCGTTCCCGTCCGCCACGGGACCGGCCCGCGAGGGTGCGGCTGCGGCGCACCGGGCGCCGGCGGACGCACCCGACGCCGACGCCCCGGACGCCGACGTCCCGGACGCCGTGGCGTCCGGAGCCGTCACCGACGCGACCGGCGGTCCGGGGGCGACGGGGACCGGTGTCACCGTCGACGACCTGTGGCGCGCGACGCGGTCCGCCGACGACTCCGACCACGGCTGGGGTCGTGAGGAGTCGTCGTCGAACGACGAACGGCTGCGGCGCGAGAAGCCCCCGCACTGGTAGCCGTGGTCCGCCGGATCGGCGTGGTCCGGACGTTCGCGTCCCGACGGTCAGGCGCGGAGCCTCAGGTTTTGACGGTCTGCGGGACGGTCAGGCGCGGACCGTCAGATGCGGACGGTCAAGCGCCCGGCGGGATGCTGGGCGGACCGCCTGCAGGCCCGGCGGGTGACGGCGGCGGGGGCGGCGGCGTGCCCGGGTCGCCGGGTGCGCCGGTCGTGTCGTTCGCGATCGCCGGGCTGAGCCGCTGCGCGAGCAGGTCGCGGATCTCCTGCAGCAGCAGGAGGTCCTCGGCCGGTGCGGCCGGCTCGTCCTCCTGGCCCTTCTTGCGCCGTGCCGCGAGCGCGTTGAGCGGCAGGACGATGAGGAAGTAGATCGCCGCGGCCGTGATGAGGAACTGGATGATCGCGTTGAGGATGACCCCGACCATGATCGGCTGGGCCGTGTCCGCGATGTCGCCGTTCCACGTGTAGGGCCCGATGTTCCACAGGTTGTCGAGGTTGGGCTTGCCGAAGATCCACCCGACGACCGGGCTGATGAGCCCGTTCTGCAGGGCGTCGACGACCTGCGTGAACGCCGCACCGACGACCACACCGACGGCCAGCTCGACCGCGTTTCCGCGGGAGATGAAGTCCTTGAAACCCTGGAACACCTTCGCAACGCCCTTGACCTGGGGATTCTCGCCGACGGATCGCAACCGGTGACCCGCCCCGCGCAGTCCGTCACGCCTGTTCTCGGACATTCGACCCCTCCTGGACCTGCGGCGGTTTTCCGGCATTCCTCTCCGATCATGGCACGACGACCGCGACGAGGCGGGACGCGACCGACGCCTGCGCGATGCGCACCGCCTCCTCGGGGGTCACCGCGACGAGCACCGGTGGTCCGTCGTCCGCCGGCGCAGCGCCCAGCAGGCCGCCCGACGGGGTGCCGGCGCCGGGCGCGGGGCGGACCAGCGCCCGGCGGGCCACCGTCTCACCGGGGCCGCCCTCGAGGCGTGCCGCCACCAGGTCGAGGTGCAGGCCCGGCTCCAGCAGCTCCGCCACGGCGGGGTCGTCGAGCCGGACGGCGACCACCACGGTGCCGGTGGGGCCGGCGAGCCCGGTGCCGGCCAGCAGCGTGGGGGCGAGCGGGAGGCGAGCGGGCAGGTCGACGGCGGCGACGCTCCCGTGCGCGTCGTCGGGCGACCGGAACGCGCCGTCCGGCGCGGCGTCCGCGGGCACGTCGGCGACGACGAGGTCACCCGCCGCCAGGACGGCACCCGCACCCACGTCGTGCGCGAGCACGACCACGGGGAGCGTGGCGGCGGCCGGCGGGCGCAGCGCCTCGACCGTCGCAGCCGTGGCCACGCCCAGGCACACCGCCGCGAGCAGGAACCGGAACCGCCAGAGCGCCGACCGTGCCCGCGCGCGGGCGGCGCCGCGCACGTGCGGCAGCGGTGGGGGCAGCGGACGCTCGTCGGTCGCGCGCCGGGGCGGTGCGCTCGCGGGTGTCAGGAGGGCCATGGCGCGACGCTAGGTGCGCACGGCCCGCGGCGGGCCTGCCTCCTCCCTGCCGGGGGAGGAGGGTGCCGGGTGCGGGGCCTGTGGTCGGCTCGCGCCGGTCCGGGGCGTGCCCGACGGGCCCCGCCGCGGGTGGGGTCAGGCGGAGGCGGCGGAGCTGGACGTCGTCGCGGGGGCCGGCGAGCTCGTCGAGCCCGTGGAGGACGGTGCCGGAGTGCTGCTCGACGTGGACGTCGACGCGTCGGAGGACGACGACGAGGACGACGACGTGTCCGTCGAGGTGCCCGACGTGCCCGACCCGCTCGACCTGCCGGACGTGGTGCTGCCCGTGCGAGCGTCGTTGCGGTAGAAGCCGGAGCCCTTGAAGACGACCCCGACGCTCGAGAACACCTTGCGCAGGCGCCCCTCGCACGCGGGGCAGACGGTCAACGCGTCGTCGGTGAACGACTGCTGCACCTCGAAGGCGTGGTCGCAGGCCGTGCAGCGGTAGGCATAGGTGGGCAAGGTGACTCCCGATCGTCGTCGCCGGGCGTCCCCGGCCGTGCTCGAAGGTTTCCCCGAGGGTGCCGCTGCACCGGCGGCGGCGGGTGTCCACCCGTCCCGGCCGGTGGCGTCCTGGACGCCGCTCGGCCTGCCGTCGGGTCACCGAGCTCGTCCGTCCGGTCGCGCCCGCGTCGCGGGCGCTGCTGGCACTCTCAGGATCCGAGTGCCAACTCTAGCGCCACCGTCAAGCGTCCTCGCGGGTAGCCTTTCGACCGTGCCCCGTCGCCATCGCCTGCGAGCCGCGCTCGTCGTCCTCGCCGTCGTCGTCGTCCTCGCGCTGGTGGTCACGTCCCTCGTCAGCGCGCTCGTCGTCCGCCGCCCCCTGCCCGACGTCCAGGGCACCCAGGCGCTCGCCGGGCTCGAGGCCGAGGTGGAGGTCACGCGCGACGCCCGCGGGGTCCCGACGATCGTCGCCGAGACGCCGTACGACCTGTTCCTCGCGCAGGGCTACGTGTCCGCGCAGGAGCGGTTCTTCCAGATGGACTACCGCCGCCACGTCAGCGCGGGCCGGCTCGCGGAGCTCGTCGGGGACGACGAGAGCGCGATCGAGGCGGACCGCGTGATCCGCACGCTCGGCTGGCGCCGCGTCGCCGAGCAGGAGTGGGACCTGCTGTCGCAGGACACCCGTGACCACCTGCAGGCCTACGCCGACGGCGTCAACGCCTACCTCGAGGACCGGGACCCGGGCTCCATCGGGATGGAGTACACCGTGCTGGGCCTGCGCGTCCCGCAGCGGGCGCCCGAGGCGTGGGACCCGATCGACTCGCTCGCGTGGCTCAAGGCCATGGCCTGGGACCTGCGCGCCAACTACGACCGTGAGCTCTCGCGCGCCCAGACCTATCGGTTCGTGCAGGACGTCGCGCGCGTCGAGGAGCTCTTCCCGCCGTACCCGCAGGACCGCAACCTGCCGATCGTCACCTCCGCCGACGTCGCCGCCGGGACGTCCCCCGCGGCCTCGACGACGCAGCTGGACCTGACCGACGCGGGTCTGCAGGGCGCGCTGGAGTCGGCCGAGCGCGCGCTCGCGGCCGTCCCGCACCTCGTCGGCGACGGCGACGGCGTCGGGTCGAACTCGTGGGCCGTCGCCGGGGAGCACACCGTGTCCGGCAAGCCGCTCCTCGCCAACGACCCCCACATGGGGATCTCGGCGCCGGGGGTCTGGTCCCAGGTCGGGCTGCGCTGCGCCGAGGTGACGGACGCGTGCCCGTTCGACGCCACGGGGTTCTCGCTCGCGGGGCTGCCCGGTGTCGTCATCGGCCACAACGGGTCGCTCGCGTGGGGCCTGACGAACATGGGTGCCGACGTCACCGACTTCTTCCTCGAGCGCGTCGAGGACGGCGAGGTCATCGTCGACGGGCAGCGGGTGCCGCTCGACGTGCGGACCGAGACGATCGAGGTCGCGGGCGGTGACGACGTCGACATCGACGTGCGCAGCACGCGGCACGGACCCCTCGTCTCGGACGTCCTCGACCTGCCCGACGTGGAGCGCGCGCCCGTCCCGGACGACGCCCCGGGCCTGCGGTTCGAGGTCGCGCTGTCGTGGACGGCGCTGACGCCGGGCCGCACGGGCGACGCGATCTTCGCGCTCATGACCGCGCAGGACGCCACGGACGTCGCGGCGGCCGCGGTCCTGCTGGAGGTGCCCGCGCAGAACATCGTGTTCGCCACGACCGACGGGCACATCGGGTACCAGGCGCCCGGCAGGGTCCCGCTGCGCGGTGCCGTCGCCGGCCCCGTCCCGTCGGACGGCACATGGCCGCGTCCCGGGTGGGACTCGCGCTACGACTGGCAGGGCTGGGTCGACCCGGCGGACATGCCGCGCGTCCTGGACCCCGTCGAGGGCTTCGTCGTCGCGGCGAACCAGGCGGTGACCCCGCTCGGCGTCGGGCCGTTCCTCGCGGAGGACACCGACTACGGGTACCGCAGCCAGCGCGTCCGCGACCTGCTCGCGGCACGCATCGCGACGGGCGAGCCCCTGGACGTCGCGAGCACGGCCGAGCTGCAGACGGACGCGCACAGCCCTTACGCGCAGGTGCTCGTCCCGGCCCTCCTGCAGGTCCGCGTCGAGGACCCGTTCGACCGTGCCGGCCAGCAGCTGCTGCGCGACTGGGACCAGATGATGGACGTCGACTCGGCGGCCGCCATGTACTTCGCCGCCGTGTGGGCGGACGTGCTCGAGCTGACCTTCGCGGACGACCTGCCCGAGGGGCACGCGCCGACCGGCGACTCGCGGTGGCTCGAGGTCGTCCGCGGGATGCTGGACGACCCGACGTCCCCCTGGTGGGACGACCGGTCGACGCCCGGCGTCGTCGAGGGCCGCGACGACGTCCTCGCCCGGGCGCTGGTGTCCGCGCGGCGCCAGCTCACCGCCCAGATCAGCAGCCGCACCGAGGACTGGGAGTGGGGCCAGCTGCACACCGCGGCGCCCACGCACCCCGTGCTCGGCGGCGACGGCGTGCCGGGGATGCTGCACCGCCTGGTGAACCCGGCGCCGCAGCGCGTCGGCGGCGGCTCGTCGATCGTCTCCGCGACGAGCTGGGACGCGGCCACGGGCTCGTACGGCGTGACGTCGGCGCCGTCGATGCGCATGGTCGTCGACCTCGGTGACCTCGACTCCTCGACCTGGGTCAACCTCACCGGCACCTCCGGGCACCCGGCGAGCGCGCACTACGCCGACCAGCTCGAGGCGTGGGCGCAGGGCCGGCAGTTCCCGTGGCCGTACTCCGCGGCCGCCGTGCGTGCCGACGCGGTGGACAGCCAGATGCTGGTGCCGCCGGGGGACTGATCCCGGGCGGTCCTGCGGGTCAGGCCTGCGGGGCGTCGGGCGTCTCGACGTGGCGCCACCCGTCGGGGGTCGCGAGCGCGGTCACAGGGACGTCGTGCGCCTCGCGCGGGACCTCCGCGAGGATCTCGTCCTCGTGGACGAGGGCGATGACCGGCGCGCCGGGGCGGACGTGCGCGAGCACGCGGTCGTACCAGCCGCCGCCCTGGCCCAGCCGCCCGCCGCGCGCGTCGACGGCGAGCGCCGGGACGAGCACGACGTCGGCCTCCCCGAGGGCCGCCGAACCCAGGGGGGCGCCGCTCGGCTCGGGGGGACGGCCCGGGGCGCGCTCGCGCATGTCGTCGGCACCGGCGTACTCGGCCCAGTCGCGCTGCAGGCCCGTGCCGAGCACCGGGACCAGCAGCCGGACGCCGCGTGCGGCGAGCGCCGCGATGAGCGGCCCCGTGCCCGGCTCGCCAGGACGCGAGGCGTACACGCTCACGCAGCCGGCCGCGGCCACCTCGGGGATCGTGAGCACCACCTCGGCCAGCCGGTCCGCCGCCTCGGCGCGGCGCCGCATCGACCGGTGCGCGCGGCGCGCCCGGACCTGACGCCGTAGCCGGTCCTTCTCCTCCGCCGTGTCCCGGGGCCGCGACCGGTGGGCCGCCGCGTCCTCGTGGGCGTGCCAAGGGGGCTGGGCGACGGCGCTCATGGCACCAGTGTCGCAAAGACGGGCGCCGGCCGGGGGGACGGAGCCCGGGGCGTCGTGACGGCGGCCGGGTCGGGGGCGCGGCGCGCGCGGGTGCGCGGCGTCGCAGCGGGCACAATGCGGCCATGAGATCGGTCCAGGAGCACCTCGCCGCCGTGCTCGCCGCCGCGGGTCCGGTCCCGCCGCTCGACGTCGTCCTGCACGACGCCGCGGGCTGCATCCTGGCCGCGGACGTCGTCGCGCCGGTCGACGTGCCGGCGGTGGCGGTCGCGTCGCGCGACGGGTACGCGGTCGCGGCGCACGACACGACCGCGGGGGGCGCCCACGGCCCGAGCCTGCCGGTGGCGCACGACCTGCACGCCGGCAGCCCCGCGGGTCTGCGCCACGTGCCCGGGACGGCCGTGCGCGTCGCGTCGGGCGCGCCGCTGCCGCTGGGCGCCGACGCGGTCGTGCCCGTCGAGGAGACCGACCGGGGCCAGGCGCGCGTCGCGTTCCAGCGGGCGGCGACCCCCGGGCAGCACGTGCGGCGCGCGGGCGACGACGTGCGCGCGGGCGGCATCGTGCTGACGGCCGGCACCCGGCTCGGCGCCCGGCAGATCGCCCTCGCCGCGGCCATGGGCCGAGGCCGCCTGACCGTCCACCCGACCCCGCGCGTCGTGCTGCTGTCCGTGGGCGACGAGCTGGTCGAGCCGACCACGTCGGCCCGTCCCGGCACGGTCTTCGAGGTCGACGGGCACGCGCTCGAGGCCGCCGTGCACGACGCGGGTGCCACCCCGGTGCGCGTCGGGGTGGTCCCCGACGACCACGCGGCGCTGCGCGAGGCGCTCGAGGACCAGCTCGTGCGCGCGGACCTCGTCGTGCTCACCGGCGGGCTGTCGGAGCTCACGCACGACACCGTCAAGGACGTCCTGGCGCCCCTGGGCACCGTGCGGCTGGACCAGGTCGCCATGACCCCCGGCCTGCGGCAGGGGTTCGGGATCGTCGGCGCCCTGGGGCTCGACCTGGTGGACGAGGGCGGGCGCACCGTCCCGCTGTTCGCGCTGCAGGGGCACCCGGTCGCCGCGCAGGTGTCCTTCGAGGTCTTCGTGCGTCCGGCGCTGCGTGCCATGGCCGGGTACACCGAGCTGTTCCGGCCGTCGGTCGCGGCGGCGGCCACCCACGGCTGGGCGTCCCCCGCGGGCCTGCGGCAGTTCGTCCCCGCGACCGTGCTGGGGTCACCGGAGGAGGGGTACCGCGCGACCCCGCTCGGGGACCCGTCGGCGCCGTCGACCACGGCGCTCGCGCACGCCAACGCCCTGGCGGTGGTCGGCGAGACGGACCTCGCGGTGCGTCCGGGCGACGTCGTGCACTGCCTGGTGCTGGAGGGATGAGGATGGCCGTCGGGTGGCCCGCCCAGCTCGTCGACGGCGACGTACGGCTGCGGCCGCTGCGTCGTCGGGACGCGGACGCGTGGATGACGCTGCGCGGACGCAACCTGGGCTGGCTGGAACCGTGGGACGCGACCAGCCCCGAGCCGGTGCGGGGCCCGCGGCCGACGTTCGGGCAGTTCGTGCGGGCGCTGTCGGCGCAGGCGCGCGAGGGCACGGCGCTGCCGTTCGCGGTCCAGCGCGACCGTGAGCTCGTGGGCCAGCTCACGGTCTCCTCGATCCAGTACGGGTCGCTGCGGTCGGCGGCCATCGGGTACTGGGTGTCGCAGCACGTCGCGGGGCAGGGGATCACGCCCACGGCCGTGGCGCTGGCCACGGACCACTGCTTCGGGGTGCTGGGTCTGCACCGCGTCGAGGTGAACATCCGCCCCGAGAACACGCCGTCGCTGCGCGTCGTCGAGAAGCTGGGGTTCCGCGACGAGGGCCTGCGCGAGCGCTACCTGCACATCCAGGGGCGGTGGTGCGACCACCGGACGTTCGCGCTGACGGTCGAGGACGTGCCCGAGGGGCTGGTCGAGCGCTGGCACCGCCGACGCGGCACCGCCTGAGCCGCAGCGCCCGGACCCTCCCCTCGGGGGATGTCCACGCGACACGCCGCGCCGTTGCGGCGTCGTGGCCGTCGCGCCCCCTACCGTCGTGACGTGAATGGACTCGCAGGCCTCGTGGCGCTCGCGCTCGTGGGTCTGTGGGCGGCGTATCTGGTGCCGCACCACCTGCGGCACCGTCAACGGTTGCTGGAGGCTCGGACCGACGACCGGTTCTCCGCGGGTCTGCGCGTCGTCGCGGTGGCGAGCAGCACGCGCCGCCGGCTGGGACGCCGGGCCGCGGCGGCCGGGATGTGGGGACCGAGCACGACGGCACTGCTGACCCCGGGGACGGGGGTGCCGGCCGCGTACGCCGGCACGCTGACAGGAGGCACCACCGTGGACCGACCGCACGCCACACCCGAGCGCATCTCCGCCGAGGCCGCGCGCCGCCTGGCGCAGGCCCGCGCCGCCCGGGCGGCCTCCGCTGCCCGGCGGGGCGCCGCCGCGCGTCGTCGTGGGCTCCTCGCCGCCGTCCTGGTCGCGGCCTCGGTCGCGGGCTGGGTCGTCACGGGCGTCGTGCCGGCGGCGACGTGGCTGCTGGGCGCCGTGCCGACCGTGCTGCTCGCGACCGTCGTCGTGCTCGGACGCCGCGCGGTGATCGCCGGGCACGTGGCCGACGCCGAGTGGGTCGCGACCATCCACCGCGAGGAGCGTCTCGCGGCGAGCCCGCGGACCGGTGCCACCCCGGTGGTGCGACCGCGCACGGGGGCGACCCCGGCGGTGCGGCCCGACGCGGAGCCCGGTGTGCCGGTCCCGCTCGTCACGGGGCACGCCGTGCGGCCGTCGGACGCGCACACGGAGGTCTTCGAGCGGATCGTCGAGGACCGCGGCGAGTCCACGGGCCCGGCGCGGCACGCGACCGGGCAGGTGCCCGTCGTGCGCGCCCCGGCCGGCCCCACGGCGCAGGACGACGCGCAGGACGCGACCGCGCAGGACGAGCGTGACGCCGAGTGGTCGCCCGTGCGCGTCCCGCGTCCCACCTACGCGATGAAGGCGCCCGCGCCGCGCCGCACGCCGGCGCCGCTCGCGGAGCCGGACGCCGAGGCCTCGACGGTGCGCCGCCCCGCGGACGCGCCGAGCGACGAGGTGGCACCGGCCGCCCGCGAGTCGCAGTCGACGGCGTCCGAGCCGTCGGTCGAGACGACCGGGAGCATCGACCTCAACGCGGTGCTCGCGCGGCGGCGCGCCGCCGGGCAGTAGTGGTCCGACTCGCGCACCGCAACGCCGCCGGCGCGTGGCTCGCGGGTTTCGTGGCGGGGCGTCGGTGATGCTAGTGTGATCCCCGCTTCAAGGGGCTGTGGCGCAGTTGGTAGCGCGTCTCGTTCGCAATGAGAAGGTCAGGGGTTCGAATCCCCTCAGCTCCACCCTGTGATGTCGCAGGACATCGGCAACAGGCCGGACCCCCAGGGGTCCGGCCTGATGCGTTGTCGGGGAGTGCCCGGGCGACGGCGACCGTCACGTGAACACCGGTCGACGACCCGCCCGATGTGACCGGATTCACCAGCCCGGGTGACGTGATCGCTCCTACAGTCGACGCATGAACGGACTCGAGCTCGCCCAGCAGAAGATGCGTGACGGTGGCGTCGCCGCCACCGCCGTCGACGTGTTCACCAGGTTCTACGGGCTCCTCGAGTCCGGCAGCACCGGGCTCGTCCCGGAGGCCGACGTCGACCCGCTGACCGACGTCCCGCACCTCGAGGACCTCGAGGTCGACGACGCCGCCGCGGCCGAGGCCCTCGCGCTCACGGCGGTCATCAAGCTCAACGGCGGGCTCGGCACGTCGATGGGCATGGACCGTGCCAAGTCGCTCCTGCCCGTGCGCGGCGGCCGTACGTTCCTCGACGTCATCGCCGACCAGGTGCTCGCGGCCCGGGCCGCGACGGGTGCCCGGCTGCCGCTGGTCCTCATGAACTCGTTCCGCACGCGCGACGACTCCCTCGCCGCGCTCGCCGCCCACCCGGAGCTGGCCGTCGACGGCGTGCCGCTCGACTTCCTGCAGAACCGCGAGCCCAAGCTCCTGGTCGACGGTCTGACGCCCGTGACGTGGGACGCCGACCCGACGCTCGAGTGGTGCCCGCCGGGCCACGGCGACCTCTACACGGCCCTCTACGCGTCGGGCGTCCTCGACGCGCTGCTCGCCGCGGGCTTCCGGTACGCGTCCGTCTCCAACTCCGACAACCTCGGCGCCACGCCCGACGCGCGCGTCGCCGGCTGGTTCGCGGCCACCCGTGCGCCGTTCGCGGCCGAGGTGGCGCTGCGCACGCCCGCCGACCGCAAGGGCGGCCACCTCGTCGTGCGCCGCGAGGACCGGCGGATCGTGCTGCGCGAGACGGCGCAGACGGCCCCCGAGGACGCCGCCGCGGCCGCGGACATCGAGACGCACCGCTACTTCAACACCAACAACCTCTGGCTGGACCTCGAGGCGGTCGCCGCCGAGCTGGCCCGCACCGGCGGCGTCCTGGACCTGCCGCTGATCCGCAACGAGAAGAACGTCGACCCGACCGACAAGACGTCGCCGAAGGTCGTGCAGATCGAGTCCGCGATGGGCGCCGCGATCGAGGTCTTCGACGGCGCCGCGGTCCTCGGCGTCGGGCGCGAGCGCTTCCTGCCCGTCAAGACGACCAACGACCTGCTGGTGCTGCGCTCCGACGTGTACGAGGAGGACGACGCGCACCGCCTCGTGGCCGTGGCCGAGGCGCCGTTCGTCGACCTCGACCCCGCGCACTACGCGCTGGTCGGCGAGTTCGACGCCCGCGTGCCGCACGTCCCGTCGCTGCGGGGCGCCACCTCGCTCAAGGTCCGGGGCGACTGGACGTTCGGGCAGGGCGTGCGGGTCGCCGGCGACGCCGAGCTCGTCGGTGACGGCGGGACCGTGCCGGACGGCGCGACGCTCGACGCGCAGGTCGCGCACGTCTGACGGACATGCCGAGGGCCGGCCCCCCGCGGCGTGCGCCGCGGTGCCGGCCCTGCGAGCGTGGGGTCAGCGGCGCTTGCCGGCGTAACCCGCGTAGAGCGCCACGAACAGCGCAGCCAGGGCGACCTGGATGACGATCTCGAGCACGTCAGGGCCCTCGGTGGTGTCCCAGCCGGCGAGCGAGGCGATCCACGTACCGATGAGCGCTGCGACGATCCCGATGAGGATCGTCGCGATGATCGAGATCTTCTGGCGACCGCGCACGACCAGCCGGCCCAGTGCGCCGATGATCGCGCCGACGACGATGGCGCTGATGATTCCGCCGAAACCCATGTGCACTCCTCAGAGGTCAGGACCGATGCCCGGTCTGAGAGGAAACTAGGGCAGTCCCGGCATCCTCGCCTGTCGAGCGGGGACACGGCCTGCCCGGGGCAACGGATCCACCCATTTCGACCACCTCGCCGCGCCCCCGGCGGGTAGGTTCGGCTGCGGGGGGCCGTCCGTCGTCGTGAGGAGTCCCGTGTCCGACGTCCCAGGGGTCGTGCCCGCACCGCTCGTCGTCGAGCCGTCGTCGCAGGCGCCGTTCGTCATCACGCGCTCGACCGTCGTCGTGGTCGACGCCGACGAGGACCTGCTGCCGCTGGCCGTGCTGACGGCCGACCTGCTGGGCCGCGTGAGCGGGCGCGCCGTCGAGATCCGGCACGCCGAGCTCGGCACCGCCGGTGTCGTCCGCATGCGGCTCGTCGAGGACCTGCCGCCCGGCACGGAGCCGTACCGGGTGGTCGTGGGGGCCGGCCGGGTGCTGCTCGAGGCACGGACCACCGACGGGCTCGTGCACGCGGTCGTCACGCTGCGCCAGCTGCTGCGCGAGCGGCCCGACGGCGGCGTCGAGGTCGAGGCCGTGCGCATCGAGGACGCCCCGCGCTACCCGTGGCGGGGTCTGTCGCTCGACGTGGCGCGGCACTTCGTCGCCGTGCCGGACCTCAAGGTGGTCATCGGGCTGATGGGCCACTACAAGCTCAACGTGCTCCACCTGCACCTCACGGACGACCAGGCGTGGCGCATCGACCTGCCGTCGCGACCGGAGCTGGTGCGACGCTCGAGCGCGCACTCCGTGGGCGGCGACCCGGGCGGGTACTACTCGGCGGCCGACTGGGACGAGATCCTGGCGTACGCCCGGGCACGCGCGATCCGCGTGGTGCCGGAGATCGACGTCCCCGGGCACGTCAACGCGGCGCTGCACGCGTACGGCGAGCTCACGCCGGACGGGCGACCTGCCGAGGAGTACCTCGGCACCGAGGTCGGGTTCTCGCGGCTGCACGACGACCTGCCGGCGACGCACGCCTTCCTCGTCGACGTCTTCGGCGACCTCGCCGACATGACCCCCGGTGAGTACCTGCACATCGGCGGCGACGAGGTCCTGACGATGGCCGACGACGAGTACGCGCGCCTCGTGCGCTCGGCGTCCGCCGCCGTGACGGCGCACGGCAGGCGCGTGGTCGGCTGGCAGGAGGTCGCGTCGGTGCCCGACCTGCCCGCCGGCACGGTCGTGCAGTACTGGGACACGCGCGTCGACCCCGCGCCCTTCGTCGCCGCGGCCGAGGCGGGCGCACGGATCCTGCTGTCGCCCGCGTCGAAGGTGTACCTCGACATGAGGTACGAGCCGGGCTTCCCGCTCGGGCTGGAGTGGGCCGGGACGATCGACCTGCGCCAGGCCTACGACTGGGAGCCGGACGCACTCGTCGCCGGGCTGCCGCCCGAGGCCGTCATCGGCGTCGAGGCCGCGCTCTGGACGGAGACGCTGCGCACGCTCGACGACCTCACGACCATGCTCCTGCCGCGCCTCGCGGCCGTCGCGGAGGTCGCGTGGAGCGCCCCCGCACGCCGGGACTTCGACGACTTCACGCTGCGGCTGCGCCACCACGGGCGGCACTGGGACCGGATCGGCCTGGCGTGGCACCGCACGCCGGACGGGGGGGGGGGGGGGGGGGGGGGGGGCG
>NZ_JACSQV010000002.1:0-11916 GCF_014836445.1 Cellulomonas avistercoris | reverse complement strand
GGGCCCCCCCCCCCCCCACGGCCGCGAGGACGCCTGAGACAGGCGTCCCCGCGGCCGGTCGTCAGACCCAGGTAGGCAGCCACATGCGCATGTGCCACTGCTGCCACGGGATGACGAACCCCGCCCACACCGGGTAGAAGAACAGCCCGACGCCCACCACCAGGGCCACGAACACGCCGACCGCGGCCACCGTCCACCGGCGCGCCCGCCGGTCGCGGGGTGGGGCGTCGTCCTCGACCGCGGGCCCCACGAGCAGCCCGAGGACGTACACGAGCGTCAGCACGACCCACGGCACGAAGGCGATCGTGTAGAACGTGAAGATCGTGCGGTGCGCGTAGGCGAACCACGGCAGCCACCCGGCGACGATGCCGGACAGGACCGCGCCGGCGCGCCAGTCGCGGTAGCGGACCAGCCAGAACAGGGCCACGAGGATCGCCGCCGCGCCGGCCCACCAGATGAGCGGGTTGCCGACCGCGACGATGGCCTGCGAGCAGGAGTCGGCGCCGCACGCCTGCTGCGCGGCGTCGCCCGTGAGGCCCGAGACCTCCGTCGGGTAGTAGTACGAGGTGGGCCGCCACTGCACGATCCAGCCGAGCGGGCTCGCCGCGTAGCTGTGCGGCGTGTCCAGGTCGCTGTGGAAGCGCCACATCCCCTGGTGGTAGGACCACAGGGAGCGCAGCGCGGGCGGCAGCCACTGCACGCCCTGGCCGGGGTTGTTCTCCGCCCAGTGCCGGTCCCACCCGTTGTCCGTCGCGAACCAGCCCGCCCACGACGCGAGGTACGTCAGGGCGGCCGTGGGGACCATGACGAGGAACGCGACCACCGCGTCCTTGACGAGCGTGGCCCGCACCCACGGGCGCACGCCGGCGGTGCGCCGTGCGGTCGCGTCCCACAGCACCGTGAGCAGGCCGAAGACGGCGAGGAAGTACAGGCCGGACCACTTGGTGCCGATCGCCAGGCCCAGCAGGACGCCCGCGGCCAGGCGCCACCAGCGGAACCCCAGGGCCGGGCCCCAGCCGAGCGGTCCTCCCGAGTCGAGCACGGCGGCGGCCCGCACGGCCAGGCGGCGCCGGGCCTGCTCCCGGTCGAGGATCAGGCACCCGAACGCGGCGAGCGCGAAGAACATGAGGAACGGGTCCAGCAGGCTCACGCGCGAGTGCACGATCGCCTGGCCGTCGACCGCGAGGAACAGGCCCGCGATGGTGCCGAGCGCGGTCGACGCGAACAGCCGCCGCGCGATCCGCGCGATCATCAGGACCGCGAGCGTCCCGCACACGGCCGCCGCGAGGCGCCACGCGGCCGAGCTCTCGACGCCGCCGCCCAGGCGGATCCCCAGCGCGATCATCCACTTGCCGACGGGCGGGTGGACGACGTACGCGGGGTCGGTGCCGAGCATGCTCGCGTCACCGGCCTCGAAGCGCGCGTTGGGGTCGTCGCCCCACGTCGCCTCGTAGCCGCGCATGAGCAGCGAGTACGCGTCCTTGACGTAGTACGTCTCGTCGAAGACGAGCCGGTGCGGACGGCCCAGGTCCCACAGCCGCAGGAACCCGGCGAGCGCCGTGACGCCCAGCGCCCACAGCCACCCGTGCAGGCGTGCGCGCGGCGTCGCGTCGAGCGTCAGCGTCCCCGCGCCGAGCAGGCGGTGCAGCAGCCGCTGCTCGTGCGGCTCGGTCTCCTGCGGCTCGGTGTCCTGCGCGGGACCGGCACCCTCGGGGTCGACGCCGTCGGGGCCCGGGCCGTCGGGACCGGGGTCCGGTGCGGCGGCGGGCCCGTCGGGGGCCCCGTCCGGGGCGGTGCGCGCACCGGCGTCGGGCGCGCGCCCGACCGGCTCGGTGGCCGCGGGTGGGAGCGTGTCCGCACCCGCGTGCGTGGGAGCCCCCGGCCCGGTGGGCTGGCGCTCGGTGTCGTCTCCGTCGGTCGGCACCGGCCCATCGTAGGGGTACCCGGACCGGGGCGTTCCGGGCGCCACCCGGACGCGCGCACGCCGTGTCCCGCGTCGTCGTCGCAGGACGTCCGGGGGCGTCCGGCGGCGGGCGCGCCGGGTGCCGCCGACGGGGTGGCAGGCTGGTGCGGTGACCTCGCCGACCCCGACCGAGCCCGCCCTCGACCCGGTGCCCGTACCGCAGCCCGCCGTCGACCTGGGTGAGCCGTCCGGTGACGTCGGGGCGGCGCCCGCACCGGGCACGGCGCCGCCGGGCCGGTCGCTGCGCGTGGGCCAGGGAGCGCTCGTGCTGGCGGCGACCCCCATCGGTGACGCCGAGGACGCGTCGGCCCGCCTGCGCCGGCTGCTCGCGGAGGCGGACGTCGTCGCCGCCGAGGACACACGACGCACGCGCGCGCTGGCCGCGCGGCTGGGCGTCACCATCACGGGGCGCGTCGTCAGCCACCACGAGCACAACGAGTCGGGGCGGTCGGACGACCTGCTCGACGTCGTCGCGCACGGCGGCACCGTGCTCGTCGTGACGGACGCGGGCATGCCGACGGTGTCGGACCCCGGCTTCCGGGTCGTGCAGGCCGCGGTGGCCGCGGGCCTGCCGGTCACGGTGGCGCCCGGTCCCAGCGCGGT
This sequence comes from Cellulomonas avistercoris, assembly GCF_014836445.1. Lineage (GTDB taxonomy): Bacteria > Actinomycetota > Actinomycetes > Actinomycetales > Cellulomonadaceae > Cellulomonas > Cellulomonas avistercoris. Next base: position 9,350 of record NZ_JACSQV010000002.1, on the reverse strand, counting down.
CCTGGCGGCGCTCGCGCTGTCGGGCCTGCCGACGGACCGCTTCTGCTTCGAGGGGTTCCTGCCGCGGCGCGCGGGGGACCGTGCCCGGACGCTGGCCGCGCTCGCGTCCGAGCGTCGCACCATGGTGCTGTTCGAGGCCCCGCACCGCGTGGCCGAGGCCCTCGACGCCCTGGTCGCGGCGTTCGGCGCGGAGCGCCCGGGGGCGGTGTGCCGCGAGCTGACCAAGACGTACGAGGAGGTCCGTCGCGGACCGCTCGCGGAGCTCGCCGCGTGGGCGCACGCGGGCGAGGTGCGGGGCGAGGTCGTGCTGGTCGTCGGCGGCGCACCGTCGGACGGGCCGCGGGACGTGGCCGACCTGGTGCCCGAGGTGCTGGCGCGCGTGGACGCGGGGGAGCGGCTCAAGACCGTCGTCGCCGAGGTCGCCGAGGTGACGGGCGTCGTCAAGCGCGACCTCTACGCAGCAGCCCTGGCGGCGCGCCGCACCTGACGCACCCCGCCGCCGCGTCCCCGTCCGCCGTCCCCGTCCGCACCGTGGGACGCGGCTGCGCCGGGACCGGCCTGAGTCGTCCTCCGGGCGTCGGACGACGACCGAGGCCGGTCTCGGCGACGACGCGTCACGGGAGGGGACCCGGGGGCTGCGGTCGGCGGCGCGGACCGGCACAGTGGTGCCGTGGGACACGACCGGAGGGGCCGCGGGGCCCGGCGACGGGCGGTGGTGGGGCGCGCGGCTCCCGTGCTCGGCCTGGGGCTGCTCGTGGTCGGCTGCTCACCCGACACCCCCGACGCGGCTCCGACGTCCGTGGCAGCGCCCTCGCCGTCCGCCACGTCGCCCGCACCCACGCCCGACGCGGCGACCGCGCCCGCGGTGCAGGACGTCCCGACCGTGACCGTGGCCTCGGTCCAGGACGTCGTGACGGGTCTGGACGCGCCGTGGGGCCTCGCGTTCCTGCCGGACGGACGCGCGCTGGTGACGCTGCGGGACGCGGCCCGGCTCGTCGTCGCCGGGGCCGACGGGTCCCTGAGCGACGTCACCGGCCCGGGTGCCGACGAGATCGCGGCGGCCACCGTGGCGCGCGGCGAGGGCGGCCTGCTCGGGGTGGCCGTCGTGCCGGGCACCGGGTCCTCGGGGCCCGTCGACGTCACCGTGTACCTGACGTCCCGCGACGACAACCGCGTCCTGCGCGCGACGCTCGACGGCACGACGCTCGGGCCCACGCGCGTCCTGCTCGACGGCATCCCCAACGGCACCAACCACAACGGCGGGCGGCTGGCCTTCGGGCCCGACGGCCACCTGTACGTCACGACGGGCGACACCTACACGACGCGGCTGGCCCCGGACCCGGGCAGCCTCGGTGGCAAGGTGCTGCGCGTGACGGCCGACGGCGCACCCGCGCCGGGCAACCCCGACCCGTCGTCGCCCGTGTGGACGCGCGGGCACCGCAACGTGCAGGGCATCGGCTGGGCGCCCGACGGGCGGGCGTTCGCCGCGGAGTTCGGCCAGGACACGTGGGACGAGCTCAACGTGCTGCGCGCGGGCGCCGACCACGGCTGGCCCACGGTCGAGGGGCAGGGCGGCGCTGCGCAGGGGTACGCCGACCCGGTGGCCGTGTGGGCCACGTCCGAGGCGTCGCCCTCAGGGCTCGCGGTGACCGACGAGGGCGTGTACCTCGCGGGCCTGCGCGGCCGCACGCTGTGGCGCGTGCCGCTGCGCCCGGTGACGGCCGCGGCGCTCGACGACCCCGCCGCCGACGCCGCGGGGGTCGGTACGCCGCAGCCCCTGCTGGCGGGCGAGCACGGTCGCCTGAGGGCGGTCGAGGTCGCCCCTGACGGCTCCCTGTGGGTGCTGACGAACAACACCGACGGACGCGGCGACCCGGTGCCCGGCGACGACCGGATCCTGCGCGTCACCGTGAGAGCCGACTGAGAGTCGCGCTTCTCCCGGCGTGTGCGGTTCGGGAGGATCGTCCGGGTCGGTACTGTGTGCGCCGTCCGACCGTCGCGCCCGCGGCTCGTCGGTGACCGGCCGGACGACGACGGCGGCGGTGATCAGCAGCACGACACGTGACGACGAGCGCGACGGGAGCCGACATGCCGGCGAGGGCCAAGAGCATCCTCATGTGGATCGTCGTGATCTTCCTCATCTACGCCGTGGCCACGAACCCCGACCGTGCGGCGTCGGTGGTCGAGGGCATCGGGGACTTCGTCTACAGCGTGTTCTCGGGCTTCGCGCGGTTCTTCAGCAACCTGGCGGACTGACGGGCCGAGCCGCGGGGCCGTCGCGGCACGACGACGGGCGGGAGGTGACCACGTGACGACCGACCACGCGACGCGCATCGTCATGTCCCACCGGCTGCTGCGCCGGTACGTGCTGCCCGGTGAGCGCGTCGTCCTGGCGACCCGGCGGCACTGGGCCAAGCTGCTCGAGCCGGCGCTGGTCGCCGCCGCGGTGTTCGCGGTCTGCGGCTGGCTGACGTACGTGCTGGAGCCGACCGTGGGCGACGGCGTCCTCGTGGTGTGGTGGCTGTGGCTCGCGGCGCTCGCGAGGTTCGGGTGGTACCTGCTGCTGTGGCGCGTGGAGTGGTTCGTCGCCACCGACAAGCGGATGCTCCTGCTGACCGGTCTCGTGACCCACCAGGTCGGCATGATGCCGCTCATGAAGGTGACGGACATGCGGTACTCGCGGTCCGTCCTGGGGCAGATGCTCGGCTACGGCCAGTTCCTCCTCGAGTCCGCCGGGCAGGACCAGGCGCTGCGGCAGATCGGGTGGGTGGCACGCCCCGACGCGACGTACCGCGACCTGTGCGCGCTCATCTTCACGCCCGTCACGACGCCGCCGTCCGACGGCGAGGACGACGCCGGTCCGCGCCCCTCGCGCCGCGGGCGCCTGCGCCGCCCCGACGGCCCGCCCCCGTCGGTGCCGCCGGCACGCGCACCGTCGCGCGAGGCCGGTGCCGTCGCCGTCGCCGAGGCGCCCACGGCGACGACACCTGCGGGCGGCACCCGCGAGGTCGGGTCGCCGCGCGTCCCTGCGGGCGGCCGTGACGGTGACGGGCCGCCGGACCGGTGGGCGGAGCCCGTCGTCGTGTGGCCGACGCGCGAGCGCCCCTTCGAGCCGGACGACACCCAGCCGCTGCGCCTGCGCACGCCCGACGAGACCGACGACGTGGACGTCCCGCCCGACGAGGACGTCGCGACCCGCCGCCGGCTGCCGCCCACGCTCGCGGAGGCGGAGGAGGACGGCACGTCGATCGAGGCCGAGGCGATCGCCGGCGAGGAGGCCCTGCGCCTCGACGAGGAGGAGGCCCACGAGCGCTCGTGGGACGTCTCCGAGGGGACCACGCGGTTCGTCGACCTGGGCCGGCGGAGGTGGCGCGAGGACGTCGAGGCGCCCGAGGAGCCGGCCGAGCCGCGTCCGGAGCGCGGAAACCCGGACGGCGACGAGGGGCTCCGCACCTAGGATCGAGGCATGTCCCGCATCCTGTCGGCCGTCGCCTGGCCCTACGCGAACGGCCCCCGCCACATCGGTCACGTCGCCGGCTTCGGCATCCCCTCGGACGTCTTCAGCCGGTACATGCGCATGGCGGGCCACGACGTGCTCATGGTCTCGGGCACCGACGAGCACGGCACGCCGATCCTCGTGCAGGCCGACAAGGAGGGCGTCAGCCCCCAGGCGCTCGCGGACCGCTACAACCGGGTCATCGCCGAGGACCTCACGGCCCTCGGGCTGTCGTACGACCTGTTCACGCGCACCACCACGCGCAACCACTACGCCGTGGTGCAGGAGATGTTCCGCACGGTGCACAAGAACGGCTACATGATCGAGCGGACGACGAAGGGTGCGGTGAGCCCGTCGACGGGCCGCACGCTGCCCGACCGCTACATCGAGGGCACGTGCCCGATCTGCGGCTACGACGGCGCGCGCGGCGACCAGTGCGACAACTGCGGCAACCAGCTCGACGCGATCGAGCTCATCAACCCGAAGAGCAAGATCAACGGCGAGACGCCGAAGTTCGTGGAGTCCGAGCACTTCTTCCTCGACCTGCCGGCGTTCGTCGACGCGCTCGGGGACTGGCTGCGCACGCGCACCGAGTGGCGCCCGAACGTCCTGAAGTTCTCGCTGAACCTGCTCGACGACGTGCGTCCGCGCGCCATGACGCGGGACATCGACTGGGGCATCCCCGTGCCGCTCGACGGCTGGGAGCAGAACCCGACCAAGCGCCTGTACGTGTGGTTCGACGCGGTCATCGGGTACCTGTCGGCGTCGATCGAGTGGGCGCGGCGCAGCGGCGACCCCGACGCGTGGCGGCAGTGGTGGAACGACCCCGAGGCCCTGTCGTACTACTTCATGGGCAAGGACAACATCACGTTCCACTCGCAGATCTGGCCGGCCGAGCTGCTGGGCTACGACGGCAAGGGCTCGCGCGGCGGGGAGCCCGGTGCGTACGGGGCGCTCAACCTGCCGACCGAGGTCGTCTCGAGCGAGTTCCTCAACGTCGAGGGCAAGCAGTTCTCGACGTCGCGCGGCGTCGTCATCCTGGTCCGCGACATGCTCGCGCGCTACCAGCCCGACGCGCTGCGGTACTACATCTCCGTCGCGGGCCCGGAGACGCAGGACGTCGACTTCACGTGGTCGGAGTTCAAGCGCCGCACCAACGACGAGCTGGTCGCGGGCTGGGGCAACCTCGTCAACCGCACGGCGAGCATGGTGCACAAGAACTTCGGCGAGATCCCCGCACCGGGGCACCGGCTGCCCGTCGACGAGGCGCTGACGGCCGAGATCACGACCGCCTTCGGCCGCGTCGGTGAGCTCGTCGGCGCCCACCGGCAGCGGCAGGCGCTGCAGGAGGCCATGCGCGTCGTGACGGAGGCGAACCGGTACGTCTCGGAGACCGAGCCCTGGAAGCTCAAGACGGACCCCGAGCGTCTGGCGACGGTGCTGCACACCACGACGCAGGCCGTGAGCGACCTCAACACGCTGCTCGCGCCGTTCCTGCCGCACTCCGCGCAGCAGGTCCACGAGGCGCTGGGCGGCACGGGGACGTTCTCGCCGCAGCCGCGCATCGAGGAGGTCACCGACCTCGACGACGACAGCCGGCACTACCCCGTCATCACGGGCGACTACACGTCGGTCCGCGGGACGTGGCAGCCGAAGGCCGTCGTGCCGGGCACCAAGGTCGACAAGCCCACGCCGATCTTCACCAAGCTCGACGACGCCATCGTCGAGGAGGAGCTCGAGCGGCTCCGGCAGCCCTGACCCGTGGCCCGCAAGCGTCGTGAGACGGGCTGGCCGCCCTCGCCCGAGCCCCTGCCGTCGCCCGTCGTCGACAACCACACGCACCTGGAGTCGGCGGTCGGCTGGCGGGCGGACGGCTGGGGCGGCGACGTGGACGACTCCGCGGCGACGCCCCCGGACGTCGCCGCGCACGTGGCGCGCGCGGCGGCCGTCGGCGTGACCCGCATGGTGCAGGTCGGCTGCGACCTCGATGCCGTCGCCTGGACCGATGCGGCCGTGCGGGCCCACCCGGCGCTGCTGGGGGCCGTCGCGATCCACCCCAACGAGGCCGTGCTGCACGCGGGGGTCCGCGAGGTCGCACCGGACGGGCTCGATCCCGACCCGCAGCCGCGGCACGACGTGCCGCTCGACGACGCGCTCGCCGCGGTCGCCGCCGTCGCGCGCGCCAACCCGCGCGTGCGGGCGATCGGGGAGACGGGGCTGGACCACTTCCGCGCCGGGCCCCGGGGCCGGGAGGTCCAGCGCGAGGCGTTCCGGGCGCACGTCGCGCTCGCCAAGGAGCTCGGCCTGGCGCTGCAGATCCACGACCGCGACGCGCACGACGAGGTCGTCGACGTGCTGCGGCGGGACGGTGCGCCCGAGCGCACGGTGTTCCACTGCTTCTCCGGCGGGACCGGCCTGGCGCGCGTGTGCGCCGACGAGGGCTGGTACTGCTCCTTCGCGGGACCCGTGTCGTTCCCCGCCAACGAGGAGCTGCGGGCGGCGCTGCGGCTGCTGCCCGCCTCGCTCGTGCTCGTCGAGACCGACGCGCCCTACCTGACGGTCCACCCGCACCGGGGTCGGCCCAACGCGCCGTACCTCTTACCGGGGACGGTGCGCACGGTCGCGGAGGCCACCGGCAGGTCGCTCGCCGAGGTGTGTGCGCAGGTCAGTGCCGTCTCGGTGGAGGTCTACGGCGACTGGTGAGCCGTCGCGGCGTGCGCCCCCCGCTGGTCGCGGGGGTCACGAGTCGGTTACGGTCTGTCCCGGCAGCCGTGCTGCGCCCGTCAAGGGCGCGGGTGCGGGTGCCGAAGAGAACTTCAGGGCAGCGTCCCTCCCGCCGACCCGAAGGACACCGTGACCGGTCACGACCAGGTGCCCGGACGCCGCGCAGCACGCGCGCGCGACCGGGCCGCACGCACCGCTGCGCAGGCGGTCGTGCTCGCGCTCGTCGCGGGCGGGACCACCGCCTTCGCCGCGATGCACAAGGACGTCACCGTCGACGTCGACGGGCGTGAGGTGCAGGTGCAGGCCTTCGGTCGCACGGTGGCCGACGTCCTCGCCGCAGGCCGCATCGAGGTGTCCGAGGGTGACCTGGTCGCGCCGGGTCTCGACCAGCCCGTGGCGCGCGACGGGCAGGTGGTCGTCCGGCACGGCCGCGAGATCGCGGTCGAGGTCGACGGTCAGGAGCGCACGGTCTGGACGACGGCGCTGACGGTGGGCGAGGCGGTCGAGGAGCTCGGGCTGCGGGACGGGGTGCGCCTGTCGGCCTCGCGCTCGGCGAGCGTCGGCCGTGACGTGCTGCGGGTCTCGACGCAGAAGACCGTGCACCTCGTGGTGGACGGCCAGGTGATCGACGGCGTGACGAGCGGCTCGACCGTGCGGGACGCGCTGCGCGAGATCGGGCTCGTGCTCGAGGAGGCCGACCAGGTCTCCGTGCCGCTCGACGCCGCGGCCGTCGACGGGCTCGTCGTCCTGGTGACGCGCGCGGCCACGTCGGGTGAGACCGTGACCGAGGCCGTGCCGTTCGCGGTGCAGGAGATCGAGGACCCGACGCTCGTCAAGGGCAACCGCGTCGTGAAGTCGACCGGGCGCGCGGGGCAGCGCACGACGACCTACGCGCTCGACGTGGTCGGTGGCGTGGTCGTGGGGCGCACCGTGCTCGCGTCGGTCGTCACCGTGCCGCCCGTCGACCAGGTGACGCGCGTCGGGACGGCGGAGCTGCCGGACCCGTCCACGGTCGCCGTCGAGCCCGGGACGGCGCAGGCGATGGGCAAGGAGATGGCCGCGGCACGGGGGTGGGGCGACGACCAGTTCGCGTGCCTGCTCTCGCTGTGGAACAAGGAGAGCGGCTGGCGCTGGAACGCCGAGAACAAGTCGTCGGGCGCCTACGGCATCCCGCAGTCGCTGCCGGGCTCGAAGATGGCGTCGGTGGCCGACGACTGGCGGACGAACCCGGCGACCCAGATCACCTGGGGGCTGAACTACATCGCCGGTCGGTACGGGACTCCCTGCGGCGCGTGGGCGCACTCGCAGGCCAAGAACTGGTACTGACCTCCACGTTCGTCCCCGGACGACGCGTCGCGTGCGACGCGCCGTCCGTGCTGTGACCTTCGTCTCCGCGCGCAGGGGTTGGAACTGTCGCCGAGAATCCGTTACGGTCGCGTGTCGCTATTGCACGAACGGGTGAGAGCCCGGTCGTTCAGGTGACGCACGGTCGGCCGTCCCACGGCCACCGCGACCGCCGGATCGGGGATCCCTCCGTGGCGGACGTCCGGGCGCTCGTCGCCGCGGAGCGTCCCGCCTCTCCCTGTGCCCGGTCTCGACGACGGCTGGAGCCTCGTGCAGTTCTTTACCCGCCACACCGGTCCGACGTCGTCGGCGGCATCGTCCGCCACGGCCCCTCAGCCTGACTCCGGACCGGAGCCGGGTCCCGCGGCAGGCGCCTCGCGCCGCCGCTGGCCGCTCGTCGCCGCGGGCACCGCCGTGCTCGTCGTCGCCGCCGGCGGCAGCGCCGTCGCGCAGGCCCACAAGACCGTCGCGCTCGACGTCGACGGCGAGGTCACGCGCGTCAGCACGTTCGCCGGCTCGGTCGACGGGCTGCTCGCCGACCAGGACGTCGAGGTCGGCGACCGCGACAGCGTGTCCCACCAGGGCGCGCTGGCCGACGGCGCCGAGATCGTCGTGCGGCACGCGACCGCCCTCGTCGTGACGATCGACGGCAACCGCCAGGTCGTCTGGACCACCGCGCTCAGCGCCGACGAGGCGCTCGACACGCTCGCCGACCGCGCCGGCTCGGTCGCGCTCGTCGCGTCGCGCTCCGCCGACCGCGCCGAGCTGCCGCTCGACCTCGCGCTGAACGGCCGCGCCGAGGTGCTGGTCGACGGGACCGTGCTCGACGTCCCCGAGGCCGACGCCACCGTCGGTGAGGTGCTCGACCAGCTCGCGGTCGTGCTGCAGCCGCTGGACCGCGTGCAGGTGCAGCGCAGCGGCAACGGGGTCGTCCAGGTGGTCGTGCAGCGCGTCGTGGTGCAGGACGTCGCAACGACGTCGGAGGTGCCGTTCACGTCGCGCACCGAGGACGACGCGAGCCGCTTCACCGGTCAGAAGGTCGTCGCGCAGGCCGGCGTGCCCGGCGTGCGCACGGTCGTCGAGCGCGTCACCACGGTCGACGGCGTCGAGGAGACGCGGGAGCCCGTCAGCGACGGCATCACGCAGGCGCCTGTCGAGGAGATCGTCAAGGTCGGCACCAAGGCGCGTCCCGTCGCCCCGGCGCCCGCGCCCGCCGCGTCGTCGGCCCGCTCGTCGTCCGGCTCGTCCGCCGCCGCCGGACCCATCGCGGCCGGCGGCAGCGCGGACTCGCTCAACTGGGCCGCGCTGGCCAGGTGCGAGTCCGGCGGCCGCCCCGACGCCGTGTCGTCCACCGGCAAGTACCACGGGCTGTACCAGTTCTCGGTCGCCACGTGGCAGGCCGTCGGCGGCGCGGGTCTCCCGTCGCAGGCCTCCGCCGACGAGCAGACCGCCCGCGCGAAGATGCTCTACAACCGCTCGGGCGCCGGGCAGTGGCCGCACTGCGGCAAGAACCTCTTCGGCTGACCCCACCCTCGCGAGAGAGCAATCCAGCCCTCCTTGGGCTGAGAGAGCAATCCAGCCCCTCCCTTGTGGGGTGTGAGAGAGCAATCCAACCCCTCCCTTGGGGTGTGAGAGAGCAATCCAGCCCCTCCCTTGGGGTGTGAGAGAGCAATCCAGCCCCTCCCTTGGGGTGTGAGAGAGCAATCCAGCCCCTCCCTTGGGGTGTGAGAGAGCAATCCAGCCCCTCCCTTGGGGTGTGAGAGAGCAATCCAGCCCCTCCCTTGGG
>NZ_JACSQV010000029.1:6381-10068 GCF_014836445.1 Cellulomonas avistercoris | reverse complement strand
ACCCTGAGAAGTCCGGCGACGCCGGCGCGCAGCTGCTGTCCCACTGGGTCGGCACGCTGCGCTGAGCACCGCCCGGCCCCCGCCCCCCCCGGGGCCCGGGCGGTCAGTCCAGCAGGTCGGCGTAGAGCACCGAGGACAGGTAGCGCTCGCCGAACGACGGGATGATGACGACGATCAGCTTGCCCGCGTTCTCGGGGCGCTGGGCCAGCAGCGTGGCGGCGTGCAGGGCGGCACCGGACGAGATGCCCACGAGCAGGCCCTCCTCGCGTGCCGCGCGGCGCGCGACCGCGATGGCCGTCTCGGCGTCGACGTCGATGACCTCGTCGTAGACGTTGGTGTCGAGGATCTCGGGGACGAAGTTGGCGCCGATGCCCTGGATCTTGTGCGGGCCCGGGGCGCCGCCGTTGAGGATCGGCGACTCGGCCGGCTCGACCGCGACGATCTGCACGCCCGGCTTGCGCTCCTTGAGCACCTGGCCGACGCCCGTGATCGTGCCGCCCGTGCCGATGCCGGCGACGAGGATGTCGATCTCGCCGTCCGTGTCCGCCCAGATCTCCTCGGCCGTCGTCCGGCGGTGGATCTCCGGGTTGGCCTCGTTGGCGAACTGGCGGGCGAGGATCGCGCCCGGGCGCTCGGCGACGATCTCGTTGGCACGGTTGACCGCGCCCTTCATGCCCTCCGAGCCGGGGGTGAGGATGAGCTCGGCGCCGAACGCCCGGAGCAGCGCACGGCGCTCCTTCGACATCGTCTCGGGCATCGTCAGGACGACCTTGTAGCCGCGCGCCGCACCGACGAACGCGAGCGCGATGCCGGTGTTGCCGCTCGTGGCCTCGACGATCGTGCCGCCGGGCTGCAGGTCGCCCGACTTCTCGGCGGCGTCGATGATCGCGACGCCGATGCGGTCCTTCACCGAGCTGGCGGGGTTGTAGAACTCGAGCTTGCCGACGACCTGCGCGGGGGCGCCGTCGGTGATCTTGTTGATGCGGACGAGCGGGGTGTTGCCGATCAGCGCGGTGGCGTCGTCGTAGATGCGGGCCATGATTCCTCTTCGGTCGAGCCGTACCCGTCAGGGTCGGCGGTGCGGGGGATCTGCGAGGGGTGCGCCGGGGCGACGCGGGTGGGACCGGGGGAGGCGCGCCGCGGCGGGTCCTCCGGGGCGAGCGCTGGGCGGGGGTGCACCCGACGGGTGCGCGCACGTCAGGCGTGCGGGAGCGGCCAGCGCTCTACCGACACCGACAACAGGTGCACGCCACGCAGGCGCGCACGACGGGGGCAACGGCGGCGGTCGGCACGCGCATCGCTCTCCTCGTCCAGGGCCTCGCCAGGGGCGGGACCGGGGTGCACGGACGTCGGCCCGTGGTCGAGCCGACGCTAGCGTCAACACGGTAGCCCGCGCAAAGGTTCCCGCGAGACGCGCGTCCCGGCATGCGGACGGGCGGGCGCCCCGTCCCGGGGCGGTCCGTGGGGGGCGTCGTCGCCCGGACGGGGGACCGTATCTGACGCACGAGGGTGACGCTCGGGTCTGGTCACGCTCCCGCCGTGCTGTCGAGCACGGGGCTGCTGTGGCGCGCTGATAAATCGTTGTATCGTCCGCATCAACGGGGGCCCGAGACGCACCGGTCGACGAAGACCAGTGGGTGCCGGGCACCCGTCCCTCGGGACGAGGCGCGGACGCGACGCACCGACGACTCCCGATGGACGCGCCGACGACGAGCGTCCGTCGTCATGACGAGGTCGACCGCGACGCGGTCGCACGAGCAGGGCCGGACGGCCCCGAGCAGGACCCCGAGGGATCACCGCACGTATACGAAGGAGTAGTCACGTGAGGAATGCTGTAGAAGGGCGGCGCCGTCGGCGCGCCGTGTCGTTGCTGGCGTCGCTGGCGATCGGTGTCGGAGGCATCGCGCTCGCACCGGCCGCCCACGCGGACACGCCCGCGCCGGGCGTGACCGTGGTCGCGGACCCGAGCTCGCCCACCGGTTACATGGTGACGTTCGTGTACCACAACGAGAACGCCAGCCAGGTGCGCCTGGCCGGTGACCTCACGTTGCTCGACGTCAGCACGGGCAACACCCGCTACGAGCCCGAGGAGTGGCGGCCCGGCCGCTACCACGCGGGCGGCGTCGAGTTCGTCCGGCAGATGGTCCGGGACGACGACGGCAACTGGTCCGTGACGCTCCCGCTGCACGCCGGCAGCCTCAGCTACTGGTACCGCGTCTGGGACGCGAGCCAGGGCTGGGAGAACAAGCGGATCTGGGACCCCGCCTCGGCCCACCCGCGCCCCGCGGGCGACTCGTTCCGCGTGCGCAACAACGACGTGCTCGACACCGCCTACGTCCCGTACTCGCCCGTTCAGGGCGACCCGGTGCTCCAGGAGCGGGCGCAGTACGAGCTCCCCGTCGCCGACCTGGCGAGCAAGGGCTCCGTCCACTACGAGGAGTACACGACGATCCTCGGTGACGACGGCCACTACCTCGGCGTCTACCTGCCGGCCGGTTACGACGCGGACCGCGCGGAGCCCTACAAGGTCGCCTACCTCATGCACGGCATCTTCGGCGACGAGACCGACTTCATGGTGCCGACGAACGTGCCCAACATCCTGGACAACATGACGGCACGCGGCGAGATCGAGCCGACCGTCGTCATCACCGTGGGCAACCACTTCACGGGCACCGCGCTCAGCTTCGGCTCGTACAACCAGCAGAACGCGGCCGACAACCTCGTGCGCAACGTCATCCCGCGCGTGGAGTCGAGCTACAACGTGTCGAACGAGCGGGAGGACCGCGCCTACGGCGGCTTCTCCTACGGCGCGATGACGAGCTCGCACATCATGCGCTCCTACCCGACCGCGTTCGGGTACTACGGTCTGCTCTCCGGCGTCCCCAGCCCCGCGCTGACCGCCGCGAACTACGACCAGATCGCCGGCGCCGTCGGCGAGAACGGCATGTCCGTCCTGCTCGGCAACGGGTTCTTCGAGGGCTCGCTCGACAGCCGCGAGGTCATGGCGGCGAGCTGGCGCGAGCGCGGCATCCCGGCCGCGACCGCGCAGGTCCCCGGTGCGCACGACGGCATGACGGCGAGCCAGCTGTTCATCATCTTCGCCAGGGACTACCTGTGGAAGAACGCCGACAGCCGTGACGGCATCCCCGTGCGCGGCGTCATCCCCGAGGCCGCCCAGGACGGTGCGCTCAGCCTGACCGTCGCCGACTTCGGCGACGCGGTCGAGCTCTCGGCCCCGGAGAACGCCGGCGACCGCCTGCGTCTCGTCGGCGAGCTGCCCGCGGTGACGGTCACCGACTCGCGGTCGACCGCACAGGCCGGCGACGGCGGCTGGGCGGTGTCCGGGCAGGCCGACGCCTTCACGTCCGCCGGCCAGAGCCTGGCGGCGAGCCACCTCGGCTGGACGCCGAAGGTGCTCGCGCCCAAGCCCGGCGTGTCCGCCGGCGCACGGGTGGCCACCGTGCTCGACGGTGGCGCCGGGCTCGCCACGCCCAGCCGTCTCGGCTCGGCGACCGCCGAGGGCCGGTGGGGGTCGACGTCCTTCGGGGCCGACCTGCGCCTCGAGGTCCCCGTCGACACCCAGCCGGGCACCTACACCGGCATGGTGACGGTGACGCTCTTCCCGGTCGACTGACCACCGCTTGACCCACAAGGGGTGGGGGGGGGGGGGGGGGGGGGGGGGGGGGG
>NZ_JACSQV010000029.1:0-6371 GCF_014836445.1 Cellulomonas avistercoris | reverse complement strand
CCCCCCCCCACCCCGTTCACCATGAGGACAGGTGTGCTGTGCGTGCTGTAGTCGTGACGCTGATCGGCCTGGGGCTCGCGGCCGCCGGTGCGGGTCCCGCCCTGGCGGCGAACGAATCGCAGGCCGAGCCGTCGAGCACCACGTGGGCGTTGCAGCCGGCCGACGCCGCCGGCCCCGACGGACGGGTGTCGCTGCGGCACGTCCTGGACGAGGGTGCCGGCGCGTCCGACCACGTCGCGCTCACCAACTTCGGTGAGCGGCCCGCGACGTTCGCCGTCTACGCGAGCGACGGCACGGTCACGGACGACGGGTTGTTCGACCTCCTGCCCGCAGGGGAGGAGGCGACGGGCGCGGGAACCTGGATCACGGTGTCCCCCGGCGAGGTCGCGACCGTCCGCGACGGCGGTGGTGTGACCGTGCAGGTGCCGGCCGCCTCCACGGTGACGCTGCCCGTGGAGATCGACGTCCCGCCCGGGGCGTTGCCGGGGGACCACCCCGCCGGCGTCGTCGCCGAGCTCGTCCGCGGTGGCGGCCCCAGCATCGGCGTGGCGTCCCGCGTCGGCGTCCGGGTGCACCTGCGCGTCGCGGGGGACGTGGTGGCGGAGCTCGTCCCGGAGGTCCTGAGCGCGTCGTACCGTCCGTCGTGGAACCCGTTCGCACGCGGCACGGTCGAGGTGGAGGTCGGCGTCGAGAACGCGGGCAACGTCCGGCTCGGGTCCCGGACCGTCGTGACGACCGCCGGCCCGTGGGGTGCCGGGCGCGCAGAACGGCGCGAGGAGGTGCGCGAGGTCCTTCCCGGACGGTCGGCGTCGGTCGCGCTCGAGCTGCCGGTCGTCCCGCTGTTCCGCGTGTGGGGCGACGTGGGCGTCGACCCCGTCGTCGTCGGCGAGGACGACGTGGAGGTGCGGCTGCGGCCCGGGACCGCGTCCTTCACCGTCTGGGCCGTCCCGTGGGCCCAGATCGCCCTCGTCCTCCTGGTCGTGGGGGCGGTCGTCGCCGTCCGCGTGCTGCGGCGCCGCGCCGCCGTGCGCGTGCAGGCGCGGATCGACGCGGCGGTCGCGCAGGCCACGGGTCGGGAGGTCCGGTCGGCGGGGGAGGAGTCGCCGGTGGAGTGACCGGGCACACCGGGCGCACCGGGCCCGTCGGGCGCGTCGTACGATCCCCAGATGTCCGTCACCCCGCGCCGTCCGGGCGGCAGCACCGCGCGCGTCACGCTCGCCCAGGTCGCGGCTCGTGCCGGTGTGTCGGTCGGGGCGGTGTCGCAGGTCCTCAACGAGCACCCCAGCAGCCGCATCTCGACCGAGGCGCGCGCCCGCATCGTGGCCGCGGTCGACGAGCTCGGGTACCGCCCCAACCTCGTCGCCCGGAGCCTGCGGACCGCCCGCACCGACACGTACGGCTTCGTGTCGGACTCGGTCACGATCACGCGCCACGCGAGCGGCATCCTGCGCGGCGCCCTCGACGCGGCGCGCACGGCCGGTGGCTTCCTGCTCATCGCCGAGACCGCCGGGGACCCCCGCCAGGAGCAGGAGGCGGTCCAGTCCCTGCTCGACCGCGGGGTCGACGGCATCGTCTTCGCGGCCATGAAGTCGCGCGGGCCCATGCACCCGCTCCTCCCGCCGGGTCTGCGGACGGTCAACGTCAACGTCGCGGACCCGCGGACGGCGTCCGTGCTGCCCGACGAGTTCGAGGGGGGCGGCCGGGCGGTCCGGGTGCTCGCCGACGCCGGCCACACCGAGATCGCCCTCGTCGGGTCCGGGCTGGCCGACGTCGGGGCGGAGGTCAGCTACACCGCGCGGCGCCGGCTCGCGGGCATCGGCGCGGCCACGGGGAGCCGCGGCGTGGCGGTCGTCGCGGAGCTCCACTGCGACGACTGGCAGGTCGAGGCGGGCTACGAGGCGGTGCGGGACCTGCTGACGCGCAGACGACCGACGGCCCTGCTGTGCCTCAACGACCGGCTCGCCGTCGGTGCGTACCACGCGCTCGCGGAGGCGGGCCTGCGGGTGCCGGCCGACGTGTCGGTCGTGTCGTTCGACGACGACGAGATCGCGGCGACCCTGCGGCCCGGGCTCACGACCGTCGCGATCCCGCACGAGGAGATGGGGCGGCTCGCCGTCGAGATGATGATCTCGGGCGCCGAGCTGCCGAGCGGCGACGTGCTCGTCCCCATGGCGCTGCACGAGCGGGCGTCCGTCGCGCACGTGCGCTGACGGCGTGGTCGCACCGCCGTCGGACGGCCGTGCCCGTGGGCTGCCTGCGCTGTCGGCGCAGGTAGGGTGAGGTCGTCGTCGCGCCGTGCGCGACGCGCGGGGTGTGGCGCAGGTTGGTAGCGCGTCCGCTTTGGGAGCGGAAGGTCGCCGGTTCGAATCCGACCACCCCGACCCTGTCCGCCCCTCGAGCCGTGACGTCACCGGCCCGAGGTACCGCAGCCGATCGGTCAGGATCCGAGAAGCGGCGTCGGGGGCCGTGTCCCTAGCGTGGTGCTCCCAGCGGACCACGGGAGGACACCATGACCGACGCCTCGACGTCCACGGGCGGCACGTTCACCGACGAGGAGCGTGCGGCGATGAGGGCGCGCGTCGACGAGCTCAGGACGCAGGGCCGGGCCGGGGGCAGGGCGGCGGACCTCGAGGCGGAGGTGCTCGCGCGGATCGCCGAGATGGCCGATGCCGACCGGGTCCTCGCCGAGCGGGTCCACGCGATCGTCCTCGCGCACGCGCCGCACCTCGCGCCCCGCACCTGGTACGGCATGCCGGCCTACGCCAAGGACGGCAAGGTGCTGTGCTACTTCAAGCCCGCGGCGAAGTTCCGGATGCGCTACGCCACGCTCGGCTTCGAGGACCCTGCCGCGCTGGACGAGGGCGCGATGTGGCCGACGGTGTTCGCGCTCACGTCGGTCACGCCCGAGGTGGAGGCGGCGATCGCGGGGCTGGTGCGCCGGGCGGCGGCCTGATGCGGGCCCGCTGACGGGGGCATCGGCGGGGCGTCGGAGCGGACGACGGGAATCGAACCCGCGTAGCCAGTTTGGAAGACTGGGGCTCTACCATTGAGCTACGTCCGCGCGCGCCGGGTGGGTACCCGGCGGCGCAGCAAGGGTACCGGTTCCGCGGGGGGCGTCGTCGCCACCACCGCTTTGGCGGCCGGTCCCGCTCGTGGCGTAGCATCGAGGGTCGCGCGTACGCGCCGTCGGGTGTTCTCACGTCGCCTCCCCGGGACTCGTCCCGCGAAGGTCACGACGTCGCCCGGGCCGCAGCGTGCGCAGCGCCTCCCAGAGCGTGCAGAGCGAAGCGAGCCACCTCGTCGGAACCTCCGACGCCCGGCCATGACCAAGTGGAGACCATCGAAGTGAAGAGCGCCGTCGAGACCCTGGACCCGACCAAGGTCAAGCTGTCCGTCGAGGTGACGTACGACGAGCTCAAGCCGAGCATCGAACACGCCTACCAGCACATCGCCGAGCAGGTGACGGTGCCGGGCTTCCGCAAGGGCAAGGTGCCGCCGCGCATCATCGACCAGCGCGTCGGGCGTCCGGCGGTCATCGAGCACGCCGTGAACGAGGGCCTGTCGGGCTTCTACGCCGAGGCCGTGCGCGAGAACAAGCTGCGGCCCATGGGTCAGCCCGAGGTCGAGGTGACGAAGGTCCCCGGTCTCGTGCCCGCCGCCGCCGGTGACGAGGGCGAGCTGCACTTCACCGCCGAGGTCGAGGTGCGCCCCGAGATCACGCTGCCGGAGCTCGACGGCCTGAGCGTCACGGTCGACGACGTCGAGGTCTCCGACGAGGACGTCGACGCGCGTCTCGACGCGCTGCGCGAGCGGTTCGGCTCGCTCGTCGGCGTGGACCGTCCCGCGCAGGCCGGCGACTTCGTCGTCATCGACCTCGCGGCGACCATCGGCGACGAGGTCGTGGACCAGGTCTCCGGCACGAGCTACCAGATCGGCTCGGGCAACATGCTCGAGGGCCTCGACGAGGCGCTGACGGGGCTGTCCTCGGGCGAGACGACGACGTTCGAGACCGTGCTCGTCGGCGGCGACCGCAAGGGTGAGACGGCGAACGTGTCCGTCACGGCCACGGCCGTCAAGGAGCGTCAGCTGCCCGAGGTCGACGACGAGTTCGCGCAGCTCGCGAGCGAGTTCGACACGATCGACGAGCTCAAGGCGGACCTGCGCGAGCAGGCGGGCCGGATCAAGGCGTCGAACCAGGCCGTGCAGGCGCGCGACCTCCTGGTCGAGAAGCTCACCACCGAGACCGAGATCCCGGTCCCGGCCGGCGTCGTCGAGGCCGAGGTGCACCGCCACCTGGAGTCCGAGGGCCGGCTCGAGGACGACGAGCACCGTGCCGAGGTCACCGAGCAGGCCCAGTCGGCGCTGCGCAACCAGATCCTGCTCGACACGCTGGCCGAGCAGCTCGACATCAAGGTCAGCCAGAGCGAGCTGCTCGACTACCTCGTGAGCGCCTCGCGCCAGTACGGCATGGACCCCAACACCTTCATCACGACGCTCGACCAGCAGGGCCAGATCCCCGCCATGGTGGCCGAGGTCGCCCGCTCCAAGGCGCTGGCCGTCTCGCTGCGCAAGGTCGCCGTCGTCGACGGCTCGGGTGCAGCGGTCGACCTGTCCGAGTTCATCGGCAGCGACGAGGAGGACGAGGCGCTCGAGCAGGCGGAGGCCCCGGCCGCCGACGCCGCCACCGACTTCTCGGCCGTGGCGTCCGGCGAGGACAGCGCCGACGAGAAGGCCTGACGCGCCGCCCCTCGGGGCACACGTCGTGACGGCCCCGCCGCCCCCTGCCGGGGGTGGCGGGGCCGTCGTCGTCCGGGCCGCGGCCGTCCGGGCGCCACCGCTGCGCCGACAGCGAAACGGCGCGTCGGTGGGACATGGGCCGGCGGCGTCGGGCGTTAGGGTCGCTGCAACGCGTGACCGGCCGCAGTCCCCGACGTGGGGGCCGCACCGCCGCGCAGGTAGCACGCAGCCAGACGAGGGAGCCTTCGTGAACGAGCAGGTGCCGGGTCTGGCCCGGGCAGATTCTCCGGGCCTCGGCCTCAACGATTCCATCTACAACCGACTGCTCCGCGAGCGCATCATCTGGCTCGGCTCGGAGGTCCGTGACGAGAACGCCAACGCCATCTGCGCGCAGATGATGCTGCTGGCCGCGGAGGACCCCGACAAGGACATCTGGCTGTACATCAACTCGCCCGGCGGGTCGATCACGGCCGGCATGGCGATCTTCGACACGATGCAGTACATCAAGCCGGACGTCGCGACCATCGCGATGGGCATGGCGGCGTCGATGGGCCAGTTCCTGCTCTCCTCGGGCACCAAGGGCAAGCGCTACGCGACCCCCCACGCCCGCGTGATGATGCACCAGCCGTCGGGCGGCATCGGCGGCACGGCGACCGACGTGCGGATCAACGCACAGCTCATCCTGCACATGAAGAAGGTGCTCGCCGAGCTGATCGCCGAGCAGACGGGCAAGAGCGTCGAGCAGATCAACGCCGACTCGGACCGTGACCGCTGGTTCACCGCGCCCGAGGCGCTGGAGTACGGATTCGTCGACCACGTCGTGTCCAGCTCCCGCTCCGTCGCCGGTGGCGGCGGGACCACGCAGTCCTGACGGCCACCGCGAACGCATCAGCGAGGAGAACCTTCGTGAGCATGGAGTCCCAGTTCATCGCCCGTGCCGACCGGCTGGCCGGCGGCACGGCGCCCGTGTCCCCGAGCGGTCGCTACGTGCTGCCGCAGTTCGAGGAGCGCACCGCCTACGGCTTCAAGCGCCAGGACCCGTACACCAAGCTGTTCGAGGACCGCATCATCTTCCTCGGCGTGCAGGTGGACGACGCCTCGGCCGACGACGTCATGGCGCAGCTGCTCGTCCTGGAGTCGACGGACCCCGACCGCGACATCACGCTGTACATCAACTCGCCCGGCGGCTCCTTCACGGCGCTGACGGCGATCTACGACACGATGCAGTACATCAAGCCGCACATCCAGACGGTCTGCCTCGGGCAGGCGGCCTCGGCCGCGGCGATCCTGCTGGCGGCCGGCTCGCCCGGCAAGCGCCTGGCGCTGCCCAACGCGCGCGTGCTGATCCACCAGCCCGCGATGGAGGGCGGTGGCTACGCGCAGGCGTCGGACATCGAGATCCAGGCCAACGAGCTCATCCGCATCCGCGAGTGGCTCGAGGCGGCGCTCGCGCAGCACACCGGACGCCCGATCGAGCAGGTGCGCCAGGACATCGAGCGCGACAAGATCCTCACGGCCGCCCAGGCCAAGGACTACGGGATCGTCGACCAGGTGCTCGAGAGCCGCAAGGGCGTCCACCCCACGGTGGTCCAGCCCGCCTGACGGCCCGACCCCGGGTGCCGCCCCTCCAGGGC
>NZ_JACSQV010000028.1 GCF_014836445.1 Cellulomonas avistercoris | reverse complement strand
GTCGTCGAACGCCGCGACGTCGGCGCCGTCGACCCGCGACGAGCGACCCGTCCCCCGCTGGTCGAGCAGCACGACGCGGTGCGTGCGCAGCGCGGTGGCCCACCAGCCACCGCCCGGCATCGGCCGCGGCCCCATGCCGCCGGGCCCGCCCTGCAGGAACAGCAGGAGCGGCAGGTCCTCGCCGTCGCGCGCCGGGTCGACGACCTCGCGCGCGAACACCTCGAGCGTGCCGAACCGCTGCGGGTCGTCCCGGTCCACCGGCACCTCGACACGGTGCTCGCGCACCCGGAACCCGGTCATCGCGTACTCGTCCACGCCGCCACCGTACGAGCGCGGCGCACGCCCGTCACGCCGTCGCGCGCGCCAGCACGACCTCCTCGACCGCCGCACGCAGGGCCGGCGGCACGTCGAGGGCCGCGAGGTGCGAGAGCCGCACGTGCAGCGGGCGCTCCGACGTGAGCACGTCCAGCACGCGGCTCTTGAGCTCGTACCCGACCTGCGCGGCGTCCAGGACCCGGTGCAGCCGGCCCGCGACGTCGTTCGGCCCCAGCGCGGGTGCCGGGCCCAGCCCGACGCGCAGCGTGGCGTCGACGGGCACGTCGGCCACCGTCACGCGCAGGCGGCCGTCGGCGGTGCGCGCGACGACGGGGTCGACCGCCCCGCCCTCGACGGTCGCCCCCGGCGCGACCTCGTCGGCCACCGACAGGAACGTCACCGTCCACGTCCGCGTCGCCGGCAGGAAGCCGTGCGCACCGGCGACCGGGCCGACCGTCAGCACCCCGGCGGCCTGGTCCCAGACGAGCGGCGTGCGGGCGACGCGCGCCTCGTCGAGGCCGTCACCCGTGCCGTCGTCCTCCACGAGCGTG
Organism: Cellulomonas avistercoris; assembly: GCF_014836445.1. GTDB lineage: Bacteria > Actinomycetota > Actinomycetes > Actinomycetales > Cellulomonadaceae > Cellulomonas > Cellulomonas avistercoris. The sequence goes on along the minus strand of NZ_JACSQV010000028.1, from coordinate 14,356 downwards.
AACGTGCCGTCGGCGCCGACGACCACGAGGACCTCGAGCGCGTGCGGCTCGACCGGGTCGTTGCCGGGCACGTCGGCGGCGTCGAGCGGCACGAGCGCACCCGCCGGGGCCAGGACCGGCACCGACGTGAGGTCGCGGTGCAGGACGAGCTCGCGGCCGCCGTCGTAGACCAGACCCGTCAGCACGTCGACCCACGTCCCGTCCGGCAGCCACGCGGGCACCGCCGCGGTCACCGACGCGGGGTCGCGCGGCGCCGTCACCGGCGCGACCAGCAGCTGGGAGCCGAACGCGACCTGCCCCGGCACGCGGTACGCCTCCGCGTGCCGCGACCAGCGGTGGTACATCGGCGTCACGAGCGGCACGCCCTCGCGCGCGGCGCGGTGGTTCATGGTGTGCAGGTACGGCACGAGGCGGTGACGCAGGCGCAGGAAGTCCGTCTGCACCGCGGCGTGCTCGGGGCCGAACGACCACGGCTCCTTCGTCAGGAACGGGTTGTGCGACGAGTGCAGGCGGAGCACCGGCGAGAACGTCCCGAGCTGCACCCACCGGGTCGCGAGCTCGTCGTCCTTGGCGCCGAACATGTGCCCGCCGACGTCGTGGCTCCACCAGCCGTAGCCGATGTTGGCCGCGGCCGCCGTGAAGTGCGGCTGGAACGCCAGCGACGCCCACGAGATGACCGCGTCGCCCGAGAACCCCACCGGGTAGCGGTGCGACCCGGGCCCGGCGTACCGCGAGAACGTCAGCGGGCGGCGACCGTCGCGCGCGTTGTCGAGGAAGTGGAAGTGGTTGAGCATCCACAGCGGGTCGATGCCCGCGACGCGCGAGTGGGCGCCCTGCTGCCAGTCGATCCACCAGAAGTCGACACCCTCGGCCTCCAGGTCGCGGTGCAGCACGTCGAGGTACGCGGTGAGGAACGCCTCGTCCGTGACGTCGAACGCGATCGGGTCGCGTGTCGAGGGGTCCAGGCCGAGCGCAGCGCACATCGCCTCGTACGCCTCCTCGTGCGGGCCGACGCCGTCCGCGGGGTGCACGTTGAGGGTCACGCGCAGGCCGCGCTCGCGGACGTCGGCGAGGAACGCGGCCGGGTCGGGGAACAGCTCGCGGTCCCACGTGTAGCCGGTCCAGCCGCTGCCGATCGCGGGGTCGACGTCCGTGACGTGCCAGTCCATGTCGAGCACCGCGACCGAGAACGGCACGCCCGCGGCGCGGAACCGGGTCAGCAGCGCGCGGTACTCGTCGGCCGTGTAGCGGTGGTAGCGGCTCCACCAGTTGCCGAGCGCCCAGCGCGGGACGACCGGCTGCGCACCCGACACGGCGTACAGCGCGCGGACGGCCTCGGCGTGGTCGTGGCCGTAGGCGAAGACGTACAGGTCGGTGCGGGCGTCGTCGCGCGGGGCGACCCAGCCGTCGTCCGTGAGCAGCAGCGACGTCGAGTCGTCGATCACCGCGTAGCCGTTGCGCCCCGCGACGCCCGGCTCGAGCGGCACCGCGCCGTCCGCCTCGTCGAGCGTGCGCGCCGTGCCGCCGAGGTTGCGGCCGTCGTCGTCCTGCCCGTAGCGCCACACCGAGTGCCAGGTGGTCACCGCGCCCAGCACCGCGACGGACAGGCCGCTGGTGGTGAACGGCCCCTTGTCGTACGTCAGCCGCAGCCGCCGCGTCACGACCTCGAGGTGCGTGCCGCGGTCGACGACGCGGAACTCGGGCACCGGCTGCTCGCGGTGCAGCGCGAACGTCGACGGCCGGTCCTCGAACACGCCGTCGGGTGAGTGCTCCAGGCGCAGCAGGCCCTCGGTGAGGACGGTGATCCGGTAGCGCTCGCCCTGCACGACGGCGGCGGGGTCGGCGACCGGGCGGGTGGGCAGTGTCGGGAGTGCCATGCGCTCCATCTTTGGCAGAAGCGCGGCGGTCCGCACACCGGCGATGTTTTCCCCGTGCCAATCTTGAAAGTTCGGCCGACCGAAACTATGGTCCGGTCATGCCCAGCCCTGCCACGCGCCGCGCGAGGTCGTCGGCCGTCGCCCTCGTCCTCGCACTCCTGCTCGCCGCCTGCGCACCTGGGGCCGCACAGAGCGACGACCGGCCCGTCGTCCTGACGACCTTCACCGTGCTCGCGGACCTCGCCGGCAACGTCGCCGGCGAGCACCTGCGCGTGGAGTCGATCACCCAGGTGGGCGCCGAGGTGCACGGGTACGACCCCACGCCGGGCGACGTCGCACGTGCGCGCCGCGCCGACCTGGTCCTCGACAACGGCATGGGCCTCGAGACGTGGTTCGCTCAGTTCGTCGACGACCTCGACGCACCCCACGTCGTCGTCTCGCAGGGCGTCGACGTCCTCGACATCACCGGCGACGCCTACGCCGGCCGGCCCAACCCCCACGCGTGGATGAGCCCGGTCGAGGCGCAGACGTACGTCGCGAACATCGCCACCGCCTTCGCGGAGCTCGATCCGGCCCACGCCGACGACTACCGCGCCAACGCCGCGGCCTACGCCGCCGAGCTGCAGGAGGTCCACCGGGACCTGCTCGACGCCCTGGCCACCGTCCCGGAGCCGCAGCGGGTGCTGGTCACGTGCGAGGGCGCGTTCTCCTACCTCGCGCGCGACGCCGGCCTCACCGAGCGGTACATCTGGCCCGTCAACGCCGAGCAGCAGGCCACGCCCCGGCAGGTCGCCGACGTCATCGACCACGTGCGCGCGCACGACGTGCCGGCGGTGTTCTGCGAGTCCACCGTGTCCGACGCCCCCATGCGGCAGGTGGCCGAGGCCACCGGCGCCGTGCTCGGCGGCACGCTCTACGTCGACTCGCTCTCCGAACCGGACGGGCCCGTGCCCACCTACCTCGACCTGCTGCGGCACGACGTGCGCGTGATCGTCGAGGGCCTCACCGGTCGCGCGCCGTGACCGCGGCGCTCGAGGTCCGCGACCTGCGCGTCAGGTACGGCGACGTGCGCGCGCTCGACGGCGTGGACCTCACGGTCGCGCACGGGCGCGTGTGCGGGCTCGTCGGCGTCAACGGCTCCGGCAAGTCGACGCTCTTCAAGGCCGTCATGGGCGTCGTGCGCGCCGAGACGGGCACCGTCCTGGTCGACGGCACCGACCCCGACACGGCTCGCCGGCGCGGCACCGTCAGCTACGTCCCGCAGAGCGAGGACGTCGACCCGACGTTCCCGCTGTCGGTGCGGGACGTCGTCATGACGGGCCGCTACGGCCGCCTCGGCCCGACCCGCCGGCCCCGGCGCGAGGACCACGCGGCGGTCGACGACGCCCTGGGCCGCGTCGGCCTGGACGACCTCGCGGACCGGCAGATCGGCCGCCTGTCGGGTGGCCAGCGCAAGCGCGCGTTCGTCGCCCGCGGGCTCGCGCAGGGCGCCACGGTGCTGCTGCTCGACGAGCCGTTCGCGGGCGTCGACAAGGCGTCGGAGGCGACGATCGTGCGCCTGCTGCGCGAGCTCGCGGCCGGCGGTGCCGCCGTCCTCGTCTCGACGCACGACCTGCACGCGCTGCCGGCCCTCGCCGACGAGGCCGCGCTCCTGCACCGGCGCGTGCTGGTGCACGGCACGCCTGCGGAGGTCCTGCGACCCGAGAACCTCGCGCTGGCGTTCGGCGTCGGAACCCCGGCGGTGGACCGGTGAGCGCCGTCGACCTGCTCGTCGAGCCGCTCACGTACGACTTCATGGTCCGCGCGCTCGTGACGATCCTCGTCGCGTCCGTGGTGTGCGCCGTGCTCTCGTGCTGGCTGGTGCTCATCGGCTGGTCGCTCATGGGCGACGCCGTGTCGCACGCCGTGCTGCCCGGCGTCGTGCTCGCCTACGTCGTCGGCGCACCGTTCGCGCTCGGCGCCCTGGTGTTCGGCCTGCTCGCGGTCGTCCTCATCGGGTTCGTGCGCGACACGAGCCGCGTCAAGGAGGACGCCGCGATCGGCATCGTGTTCACGTCGCTGTTCGCGCTCGGGCTCGTCCTGGTGTCGGTGACGCCGTCGCAGACGGACCTGCACCACATCGTGTTCGGCAACCTCCTCGGCGTCGCGCGCGGCGAGCTGGTGCAGGTCGGCCTGCTGGGCGCCCTGGTCCTCGTCGTGCTGCTGGTCAAGCGGCGTGACCTCACCCTGTACGCGTTCGACCCCACGCACGCGCACGCGATCGGCCTGAGCCCGCGTCGCCTCGGCGCGCTGCTGCTCGGCCTGCTCGCCGTCACGGCCGTCGTCGCGCTGCAGGCGGTCGGCGTCGTGCTGGTCGTCGCGATGCTCGTCGTGCCCGGCGCGACCGCCCAGCTGCTGACCGACCGGTTCTCCCGCATGCTCGTCATCGCCCCGGCCCTGGCCGCCGCGTGCGGCGTCGTCGGGCTGTACGCCAGCTACTACGCCGACACGGCCTCCGGCGCGACCATCGTGCTGACGCAGGGCGTCGTCTTCGCGGCCGTGCACCTGTTCTCGCCACGCCGGGGCGTCGTCACGACGTGGCTCGTGCGCCGGGCGCGGCCCGCCGTGCCCGCGCCGGAATGACGGGGCCGCGAGCGGGGTTGTGCCGTGCATGCCTCTCACCGGTGAGTACGCGCCCAGCCCCAGCGACTGGGCCCGCAAGCAGGCCGAGCTCTACGAGTCCTCCGGCGGGACGCAGGGCACGACGCTCAACGGCCGCCCCGTGATCGTCCTGACCACGCTCGGCGCGAAGACCGGCAAGCTGCGCAAGACGCCGCTCATGCGCGTCGAGCACGACGGCGAGTACGCGGTCGTCGCCTCCAAGGGCGGTGCGCCGGAGCACCCCACGTGGTTCCACAACATCACGGCGCACCCGCGCGTCGAGCTGCAGGACGGCGCCGTGAAGAAGGACTACGACGCCCACCTCGCCACGGGCGACGAGCGCGCCGTGTGGTGGCAGCGCGCGGTGGCGACGTGGCCCGCGTACGACGAGTACCAGGCCAAGACGGACCGCGAGATCCCCGTCTTCGTGCTCGCGCCCGCCGAGGACTGAGCCCTCCCCGACGCACCACGCGCCCGGTCCCTCGCGAGGGACCGGGCGCGCCGTCGTGGTGTCCGCGTGCGGACGCCGGCGTCAGGCCGAGTGGTTCGACGTCCCGTTCGCGCCGACCGTCTTGTCCGCGATGCCGGCGATGAGCGTGTGGAGGTCCAGGCCCGTGAGGGACTTGATGACCTCCTGGCCCTCGCCGAGCACCTGACCGACGGTCCGCGTCATCGCCGACGCCCCGTCGGTCGAGACGACCGTGAGCTGGTCGATCGAGCCGATGGGCTCGGCCGCGGCGCGGACGATCTCCGGCAGCAGCGCGATGACCTGCTGCGCGAGGACCGCCTGGCCCTGCTCGCGCAGCGCCTCGGCCTGCGCGCGGGTCGCGTCGGCCTGCGCGAGCCCCTCGGCCCGCGTGGCGGACGCGCGGGCGGCACCGAGCGCCTCGAGCGCCTTGGCCTCGGCCAGCTGACGGTCGCGCTCGGCGTTGCCCGCGCGGATGGTCGCCTCGGCGGCCGCCTCGGCGTCCTGGACCGTCGCGATCTTGTTGGCCTCGGCGACCTTCATGCGCCGGTACGCGTCGGCCTCGGCGGCCGCGTTGGCGGCGTCACGCTCGGCGTTGGCGTGCTGGACCGCGGCGTACGCGGACGCCTCGGCCGGCTTGCGGATGTCGATGTCGAGCTGCTCCTCGGTGACCTTCGCCTTCTCGGCCAGCGCGTCGCGCTCCTGCAGGGCCACGAGCTTGTCCTGCTCGGCACGCGCGAGCTGCCCGGCCGCGTTGGCCTCGGCGTTGGCGCGGTCGGTCTCCGCCTTGATGCCCGCCTGCTTCAGCGCGAGGTCGCGTTGGCGCTCGGCGATCGACTCCATCGCCTGGATCTTGGCGAACTCGGAGACCTGCTGCGCCTCGGCCTCCTTGACCTCGGCGACCTGCCGGGCGCGCGCGGCCTCGGCGCGTCCCAGGTTGGCCAGGTAGTCGGAGCCCGGCGTCGAGATGTCGGAGATGTTGAGCAGGTCGACCTGCAGACCCTGCTCCGCGAGGTCCGACTTGGTGGAGCTGACGACGGCGTCCTGCAGGGACTTGCGGTCGCTGATGATCTGCTCGATCGTCATGTCGCCGATGATCGCGCGCAGCGAGCCCTCGAGGGACTCCTTGATGACGTCGTTGAGCGTCGCCTGCTGGGACAGGAAGCGCTGCGCGGCACGCCGCACGCCCTCCTCGTCGCCGCGGACCTTGAAGTTGATGGACGCCTTGATGGCGAGCTTGATGCGGTTCTTGTCGACGCCCTCGACCGTGATGCCGATCTGACGCTGCTCGAGCGAGATCGGGAAGCCCTGCTGGAGCACGGGCCACACGAACACGCGGCCACCGACGACGACGCGCTGCCCGCCGTCGACCGCGGCGTTGCGGCCGGCGCCGCGCCCGACGATGACGAGGGCCTCGTTGGGCGGGACCCGCCGGATGCGCTTGGTGATGAGCGCGATGACCGCGACGAACGCGATGACGAGCGCACCGACGGCCAGGATCGTGGCACCGTCCTGAAAGAAGTCGACCATGGTGTCCCGGCTGAGCCGGGCCCCTTTCCTCTGAGGTCCTGCGTGGGTGGTGCTGGGCTACGGCTACGGCTACGGCTGCGGGTCGGGCGGGTCGGGTCAGGCGGGGCGCACCTGCACGCGCGAGCCCGAGACGGCGACCACGACGACACGCGTGCCCGCCGCGATCTCCTCCTCCGCCCACGCGAGCCGCGCCTCGAGGTCGCGCACGCCCTCCAGCCGCACCTCGCCGCCGGACGGCCCGGTGGTGGCGGTCGTCATGCCGAAGGCGCCGTCGAGCGGCGGCGGCGGCCCGTCCTCGGTGTCGGAGAGCTGCTTGATCACGCGCTGCGCGACCACGGAGGCGAGCACGGCGAACCCGACGCCGATGACGTACGCCCACACCAGGGGCAGGTCCGCGGCGAGCGCGAGGACGCCGCTGGCACCGAAGACGACGGCTCCGATCCCCGCGGCGATGCCGGAGAAACCGCCCTCACCGATGTCGAAGGACTCGAAGACGTCGCCGAAGACGAGCGACGCGAGCAGCAGGACGAGGCCGATGCCGCCGATGACGAGGAAGACGGTCACGTCCGTGGGGGTCCCTTCGGTGGGTGTGCGCGGTCAGTATGCCGCAGCACCGCAGGCCGCCGGAGGGGCCCGTGGGCCCGTCGGGGGACGGGCACCGGGTGAACCGGTGCGTCAGGGGCGCTCCATCTCCTCGGCGAGCACCGGCACGGGCGCGCCCCGGCCCAGCATCGAGTGGCGGTAGGAGTACGCGAAGTAGATGACGGACCCGACCGCGACCCACACGAGGAACCGCAGCCACGTCAGCGTCGTCAGGTTGAGCATCAGCCAGATGCACGCCAACCCCGAGACGATGGGCAGCACGGGTGAGAACGGCACGCGGAACCCGCGCGCCAGGTCGGGCCGCGAGCGGCGCAGCAGGGGGATCCCGAAGCTGACGAGCACGAACGCCGACAGCGTCCCGATGTTGATCATCTCCTCGAGCAGCTCGACCTCCGAGAGCCCCGCGATGAGCGCGACGACCACGCCGGCGCCCACCTGCAGCCACAGCGGCGTGCCGAAGCGGGGCGACGTACGGGACATCGCGCGCGGCAGCAGCCCGTCACGGCTCATCGCGAAGACCACGCGCGTCAGGCCCAGCAGCAGCACCATGAGGACGCTCGTCAGGCCCAGGACGATGCCCACGGAGATCACGCGCCCGGCCCAGTCGGCGCCGACGAGCACGAAGGCGGTCGTCAGCGACGGCGAGTCCGACGCGGCGAGCTCGGTGTAGCTGACCATGCCCGTGACGACGACCGTCACCAGGATGTACAGCACGGTCACGAGCGCGAGGCCCCCGAGGATGCCGCGCGGCACCGCCCGCTGGGGGTTCCTGGTCTCCTCGGCGGTGGTCGCGACGACGTCGAAGCCGATGAACGCGAAGAACACCAGGGCGGCACCGGACAGGATGCCCATGACGCCGTACATGCTCGGCTCGAGGCCGAGCAGGAAGCCCGTGAGGGGCTGGTGCAGCGCGCCCGTGCCCTCGGGCGCGGGCTGCGACGGCGGCACGAACGGCGACCAGTTCTCGGCCTTGACGTAGAAGAAGCCGGCGACGATCACGAAGAGCGTGATGCCGACCTTGAGGATCGTGAAGACGCTGTTCACGCGCGAGCTCAGGCGGGTGCCGACGGCGAGCAGCGTCGTGAAGACGGCGACGATGAGGACCGGTCCCCAGGCGACGTCGGCACCCCCGACCGCGACGGTCGGCGGCAGGTCCACGCCGAACAGCGCGAACGCGTCGGACAGGTACACGCCCCAGAACTTCGCGATGACGGCCGACGCCAGCAGCATCTCGAGGATGAGGTCCCAGCCGATGATCCAGGCGACGAACTCGCCCATCGTCGTGTAGGAGTACGTGTACGCCGAGCCGGCCACGGGCATCGTCGACGCGAACTCGGCGTAGCACATGATCGCCAGCGCGCACACGACCGAGGCGATGACGAACGAGACGATCACCGACGGTCCGGCGTACCGCGCGGCGGCCGTCGCACCGACGGAGAAGATCCCCGCGCCCACGGCGACCGCGACCCCCATGACCGCCAGGTCCCACGCGCCGAGGGTGCGCCTCAGCTGCCGGTCCGGGTCGTCGACCACCGCCATCGAGGCCTCGACCGACCTGCGTCGCAGGATCCCGCGCGGGCCGCCTGCGCGCCGTGCGTCCGTCGCCGTCATGGTTCCCCCGTCGCCGTCATGGTTCCCCCTCGGATGCGACTGCGTGCCACCCGTGAGCATGACCTCCGCGAGCACCGGGGTCCACCGGACCATCGTCCCGGTGCGCGGGCCGCCGCACCCGCCGCCGCCGGCGTGCGGGACGCGCCGGCCCTGGGCATCGTGGGCGCATGGACGACACGGCACGACGCTCCCGCGACGACGGGCCCGACGACCGGCACGTGCCCCCCACGGGCGTCGACGACGCGACCGTCGCCGCCGTGGGCGCGGTGACGGCGGCCTTCGAGGTCGTGGAGCACGCGCGCGGCATGCTGTACGCCTTCCACCGCCTCGTGGGGCGCGCGGACCTCGAGCTGCAGGAGGCGCTCGACGACCTGGAGGCGGCCGGGCACGGTGAGCTCGCCGACCGCGTGCGGGCCGACGTCGTCGGGCGCAACGTCATCGCCGGGAGGTGGACGTTCCAGGTCGTCGAGGACTTCGACGACGGCTACCACCGCGCGTTCGCCGACGCCGAGCGTCGCGTGCGCGACGAGCTGACGGCCGGACGTCGCCACGTCTACGAGGCGCAGCTCAAGGAGCGGGAGCGCACGCACGGGCGCCGCGGGCACGAGGCCCTGCCGGTCGACGTGCCGGCACCGGACGACGCGCGAGCACCGGACGACGCACCGGCGGCCGACGCCGCGCGCGTCCCGCCCGCCGTCTGAGCCGCCGTCCGGCCGGGCGCCCGGCCCGCCACCGGACCCGCGGGCCGACCCCAGCCCTGCCGCAGGTCACGACCTTCCACCGCCATCGGCGAGGCGACCCCGGCATCCGGTGGAGCACCGGCATGCTGCCCCGGTGACCGACCTCCTGACCTCCGCGCGGGCCGCCGGCGCGCGTCGGACCGTCCCGCGCCGCGGGCGCCGCGGCCGTCCCCGCTGGCCGTGGCTGCTCGTGCTGCTGCTCGGTCTGGCCGCCGGGCTCGGCACGCCCGTGGTGCTCGACGCCCAGGCCGCCGCGCAGTACCCCGTCAGCGCGGGCGACCTGGCCGCCGGACGCGCCGCGCTCGGCACGCTCGCCGTCAAGGGCCGCGCGCCGCGTACCGGGTACGACCGCGACGAGTTCGGGCCGTCGTGGGCGGACGTGGACCGCAACGGGTGCGACACGCGCAACGACGTCCTGCGGCGCGACCTCGTCGACCTCACCGTCAAGCCGGGGACGCAGGAGTGCGTCGTCCTGCGCGGCACGCTCGCCGACCCCTACACGGGCGAGACGATCGCGTTCACGCGCGGCGAGCGGTCGGCCGACGTGCAGATCGACCACGTCGTCGCGCTCGCGGACGCGTGGCAGAAGGGTGCGCAGCGCTGGACGGACGAGAAGCGCCGCCAGTTCGCCAACGACCCGGCGAACCTCCTCGCGGTCGACGGCAGCGCCAACCAGAGCAAGGGCGCGGGCGACGCCGCGACGTGGCTGCCCCCGAACACCGGCTACCGCTGCGCGTACGCGCTGCGGCAGACCGCCGTGAAGGCGGGCTACGGCCTGTGGGTCACGCAGGCCGAGCACGATGCGCTCGCGCGCGCGATCGACCGGTGCGTCGTCGCGGGCTGAGTCGCACGGGCCGCGTCGTCGCGGGCTGGGTCACGCGGCCCGCGTCGTCGCGGGCTGGGTCACGCGCCCCGGCGGGCCTGCACGTCCTCGCCGGGCCCGCCGGCGTTGCGCGGCCCGATCGCCCCGCCCAGCCGGCGCGAGACCGCGCGGGCCGCGAGGACGACGCTGCGTGCGTGCTCCTGCACGGCGGCGGCGGGCATCCGCGCGGCCGGCGCGACGAGCGCCAGGGCGCCGACGACGTCACCGGTGTGGTCGAGCACGGGTGCGGCCACCGCCCGCGTGTCGGGGTCCAGCTCGCGGTCGTCGACGGCGAACCCGCGGCGTCGCGTGCGCAGCAGCTCGGCGCGCAGCTCCCCGGGGTCGGTGATGGTGCGGGCCGTCACGGACCGCAGCCCACTGGCGACGGCACGCTCCACGAGCGCGGCGCCCGCCACCGACAGGATCGCCTTGCCGCTCGCGGAGCAGTGCAGCGGGACGGTGGCCGGCAGGCGGCCCGCGGCGCGCGCGGCCGTCCCGGGGGCCGACCGGTGGCCCGCGAGGCGGACCTGGAGGCCGTCCGGCACGGCGAGGACGGACGTGCAGCCGCTCGTGCGTGCGAGGTCGTCGAGGGAGCTGGCGGCGACCGTCTCGATGTCGAGGCTCGAGAGGTACGCGTGACCGAGGCGCAGGGCGCCGGGGCCGAGCCGGAACCGGCCGCTCACGGCGTCGCGGCGCAGCAGCTCGGACTCGAGCAGCGGGGCGGCCAGGCGCAGGACCGTGGACTTGTGGACGTCGAGCCGGCGGCCGATCTCTGCGGCGGTCAGACCGGCGGGGTCCGTCTCCGCCGCGCACACGTCGAGCAGTGCCAGCGCCCGACGCAGGGAGAGCGACTCGTTGCGGCCCGGGCGCGCTTCGACGTCGGGTGTTGTGCTCACCGCTTCACTATCGCAGACGCTGGACACCCGTCCTGCTGCCGTGTCCGCCCTGGCCAGAGGGTCACAACGGGGCACACGGGTGCAGACCGGCCCAAGGTGGGTGAGTGATTCAGGCCACTGGCCAGACCGCCAGCAGCCATGCGCCGCCGAGGGCCAGCAGCGCCCCGCAGACGATCAGGAAGACCCCCACCCAGACGACCGCGGGCACGTGCGTGAGCCCCGCGAGCAGGCCCGCGTCGGACGTGTCACGCCCGCCCCGGCGGCGCAGCCGGCTGCGCTGCACCTGCATCTCCAGGACGGCGCGCGGTGCGCCCAGCAGGAAGAACCAGGTGAGCCCCGCGGCCACGACCGTCTGCAGCTGCGCCGGCGCCCACAGGGTCACGACGACCAGCGCGAGCCCGCTCACGAGGACCGCCCACAGCCCGTACCAGTTGCGGATCTGCAGCAGCACGAGGACGACGACGAGCAGCAGCAGCCACAGCACACCGAGCGCGTAGCCCCGCGACAGCAGCCAGGCCGCCGCCACGCCGAGCACGGCCGGGCCGGGGTAGCCCGCGGCGACCGTCGCGACCATGCCCGGGCCCCGGGCGCGCCCGCGCGAGACCGTGAGACCCGAGGTGTCGGAGTGCACCCGGATGCCCGACAGCCGCCGCCCGGCCAGCACCGCGACCGCCGCGTGCGCGGCCTCGTGGACGATCGTCAGGCCGTGGCGCAGGAGGTGCCAGACGAACGGCACCATGAGCGCGAGCAGCACGACGCCCCCGACGACGAGCACGGTGACGCGCCCGGGCGCGGGCTGCGGGGTCGTGACCTGCTCCCACAGGCCCGCGAGCCCGTCGGCGCGGGGCGTCGACGTCGCCAGCAGCGCCGTGAGGGCTCCCCCACCCGCGCTCACGGCAGCTCCTCCAGCGCGACGTCGGTGCCGCCGGCGGTGAACCTGACGCCCTCGGGCACCACGACCGCCTGCTCGAGCAGCACCCCGGGTGGCAGCCCCTCGAGCGGCACCTCGATCCCGACGAGCCGCTCGGCGACGTCACCGGGCAGGTCGTCGAGCTCCAGCGTGCCGGCCCCGAGCGTGACCTCCTGCACGTCCACCAGGAGCCGGCCGTCGGCCACGCGCGGCAGGAGTCCCGCCGTGAGCGGGATGCCGAAGAGCTCTCCCGAGGCGCGCAGGACCCCGCCGTCGACGGCGACGTCCATCTGGGCGCGCTCGGCGACGACCCGCTGCAGGGAGGACGTCGGGACGGTCGCCTCGAGCCGCACCGTGCCGACGCGGTAGGGCGCGTCGAGCGAGACGTCCGCGGCGTCGACGACGACGTCCGTCGTCTCCACGCCCTCGAGCGTGACCCCGGCGGCGGTCGCGCGCACGTCGTCCAGCGAGCCGGTGAGGAGCTGGGGCAGGAACAGGAGCCCCCGGATCTGCACGTCCGGTGCGCCGGTCACCTGCAGCTGCTGGGAGAGCACGTCCGCCGCGGTCTCCTCGGCGCTGCCGCGTGCGAACCCGTCGGCCACGAACGCACCGGCCGCGACGAGCCCGAGCGCCACGACGCCGCTCACCAGTCCCTTGGCGCCCATGCGCCCCCTTCCGTCGTGCCGTCGTCCGCGCCCACCGTAGGGGGCCGGCCCACGGGACGCCCGGGCCGTCCTGTGGCGTGCGTCACACCGACTGTCTAGGCTCGTGTCACGTTCGACGGAGGACGCGCGATGACCTGGGCTCTCCTCTTGGTCGCCTCGGTGGCCCCCACCGCGCTGCTGTGCGCCGTCTGGTCGCTGATCCCCTCGCCGGACGAGCCGCCGCGCTGGCGCGTCGCGCTGGCCGACGCCCTGGAGGCCGTCGCGCACCGCCTGCGGCACCGGCACGTCGAGCCGTACGACCCGTTCCGCACGCTCGCCGTGCAGGAGCGGCTCGGCGCGGTCGCGGACCACGTGCGGCGCCTCGAGGGCGACGAACGGCTGTTCGCGCGGGCGGAGCGGATCATCGCGTCGCAGCTCGCGTACGACCAGCTGCTCGCCGAGGCGTGCCGCATGGCGGGCGTCGAGGTGCGACCCGCGGCGGCGGGCGACGCGCAGGAGCGGTTCCGCGAGGAGGTCGAGCTGGCCGCGCGCGGCTGGACGTGGTGAGGGTGGGTCCGGTGAGGGTGAACCCTGGTGAGGCGCGAGCCGGCCGGCGGCCGGCGTGTCAGCCGGCGAGGACGGTCAACGTGCTCGGCCCGGCGGGCGTCGGGCGGACCTCGATGCGGTCGGCGACCGCCTGCTTGAGCGCCTCGACGTGGGACACGATGCCCACGACGCGGCCGCCCTGCCGCAGCCGCCCGAGCTCCCCCAGCACCTGGTCGAGCACGTGCGGGTCGAGGGCGCCGAAGCCCTCGTCGACGAACAGCGTGCCCAGCTCGACGCCGCCGGCCTCGGCCGTGACGACGTCCGCCATGCCGAGCGCCAGGCACAGCGACACGTAGAACGTCTCGCCGCCGGACAGCGTGCGCGGGTCGCGCGCCTGCTCGGTGCGGTGGTCGACGACGCGCATCGCGAGGCCGACGGCCCGGGTGCGGACGTCCTCCTTCTCGTCGGACCGCACGAGCTCGTAGCGGCCGTCGGACATGACCGCGAGCCGCTCGTTGGCGGCCGCGACGACGTCCTCGAACCGGCGCCCGAGCACGTACGTCGCGAGCGACAGCGCGCGGGCGTTGTCGCTGCCGGTGCCCGACGCGAGGTTGGCCATGCGGGTCACGGGAGCGGCGGCGGCGACCGCGGCGTCCAGGGCGTCGGCGGCGCGCCGCACCCGCGCGGCGGCCTCCGCGGCGGACTCGGCGCGGGACGCGGCGACGCGTGCGCGGCCCTCGACGTCGTCGGCGGCGCGGCGCGCGGCGCTCTCCGCGGCCTGCGCCGCCGTCACGTCGGCGGCGACGTCCTCCGGCAGCGCCAGGACGTCGGGGTCGCTCAGGCCCGCCGCCACGCGGGCGGCGTCGGCGGTGTGCGCGAGGACCCGGCGGTCGAGGTCGCTCAGGACGTGGGGCGGGCACCACGCGTCGCGGGCCGCGTCGTCGTCGTCGAAGCCGTGCTCCGCGAGCGCGCGGTCGAGCTCGTCGCGTCGGCGGCCGGCGTCGGCGGGCCCCCGGCGCGCGGGGGGGGGG
>NZ_JACSQV010000027.1 GCF_014836445.1 Cellulomonas avistercoris | reverse complement strand
GGGGGGGGGCGGCCCCCCGCCCCGGGGGGGGGGGGCGGCGGCCCGCGGCCGCCCGCCCGGGGCGACTGGGAGCAGCGCGCGACGTCCTTGCAGATCGCGGGCCTGACACCGTTGTCGACGGTCGACTGGCCGGGCAAGCTGGTCGCCACCGCGTTCCTGCAGGGCTGCCCGTGGCGGTGCACGTACTGCCACAACAGCGCGATCCTCGACGTCCGGCTGCCGGGCGTCGTGCCGTGGACGCACGTGACGGACCTGCTGCGCCGGCGGCGCGGGCTGCTCGACGGCCTCGTGCTGTCGGGCGGCGAGCCGACGCGGCAGGGCGGGATCGTCGCGGCCGCGCGCGAGGTCAAGGAGGCCGGCTTCCTCGTCGGGCTGCACACCGCGGGCGCCTACCCCGCGCGGCTGCCCGACCTGCTGCCGTACGTCGACTGGGTCGGCCTGGACATCAAGGCCCCGGCGCACCTGTACCGCGCGATCACCCGCGCGGGCGGGGAGACGACGACCGCCGACAAGGCGTTCGAGTCCCTGCGCCTCGTCCTCGACAGCGGCGTCGACGTGCAGGTCCGCACGACGGTCGACCCCACCGTGCTCACCGACGCCGACGTCGCGGACCTCGGCGCTGCGCTGGCCGACCTGGGCGTGCGCGACCACGTGCTGCAGCAGGTCCGCCCCGACGGCGCGACCGACGAGTACGCGCAGGCGCTCGCGCGCGTCCCCCGCGAGCGCCTGCACCGGGGGTGAGGCTCACCGCGCGGTCAGCGGGCACCCGCCCGCCCGTGCACCCGGGCGGGCGCGGGCGCCCCGTCAGCCCTGCGGCATCAGGACGTACACGACCGACGGCTCGCCGGCCGGCGTCTGCGACGCGACGGCACGCACCGACCACCCCGGCAGCGCGACCGTGGAGTCCTGAGCGAGCGCGTCGTACGGCGGCGACAGGGTCGACCGCTGGGAGGTCGCGGTGTCGGCGCCGTCCCGCGCGGCCTCGGCGAGCAGCCGGGTCGCCACGAGGGCGCGGTCCTGGCCCGGGCTGACGACCTCCGCGGCCCACCCGGCACCGTGCCGGTGCGCGGTGACCAGGCGCCCGTCGATCAGCGGCACCTCGTCGGGAAAGCCGTCGGGCAGGTGGTGCCGCGTCGGGTCGTCCTGCGCGATCTCGAGGTCCCACGGGCCGGCGGCACCACGCGCGGTGCCGACCGCGTCGACCGTGGTCGCGTAGACCTGGTAGGTGCCGGGTGACAGCTGCCCGGAGCCGTCGCACGCCGCGAACCCCAGCGAGGTGTTCTGCGCGACGCGCACCTCTCCGGTCGACGTGACCGCGGGCTGCCACCAGCGGTCCCGGGTGTCCTCCAGCGGGTACACCTCCGGCTGGTCCTCCGTCGACGCGACGGGGTCGCCCAGCTGCGTGCGCAGCACCTCGCCCGTGGTGGTCGGCGTCAGGGACATGAGCTCCTGCGCCGCGCCCACCACGACGCCGTCCTCGGTGAGCACGAGCCGCAGGCGCGTCGCGCCCACCCCGGCCTCGGGGATCTGCGAGATGCTCACGACGAGGTCCGCGGACCTGCCCTGCCACGTGCCCAGGTCCTGCCCGGCGGCCGCGGTGTCGATCCGCGGGGTGCTCATGCCCTGGTACCCCAGCTCGACGCCGAGCTCGTCCTTGGGCCCCGACGGGATCCGCGACACCGCGGAACGGCACGCCCCCGGGTCCGCGTCCGGGTCCCCGGCGGGCGTGACGTCCCGCGTGAGCTGCGGCACGACGAGCGCGACGGCGCCCGCGACGCTCGCCGCCACCGCGGCGGTCCCCGCAGCGCGAGCCGCGCGGCGGCGGCGGACGCGTGCGGCGAGCCGGTGCACCGTCAGGACGGTCGCGGACGTGTCGGGGTCGCCGAACCGGCTCGTGTCCGCGGCCGCGTCGGCGAGGTCGTGCAGCGCGAGATCCAGGCGTGTGCTCATCGTGACCTCCGGACCGTGACGAGGACCTCGTCGGTGTGGTGCGCGGGCGTGTCGTCGGCTCCGGAGAGGTTGCCGAGGTGGGACTCGAGCGTGCGGGTGGCGTCCGAGAGATACCGCTTGACGGTGCCGACGGACAGGGACAGGGCGTCGGCGACCTGCGCCACGGTCATGTCCTCGAAGTGGCGCAGGACGATGCACGCGCGCTCGCGGGGCGGCAGCAGGGCGAGCGCCTGCTGCACCGCGAGGCGCGTGGTCACCACCGACTCGGGGCCCGCGTGCGGGCCGTCGGGCGGGCTCGGCTCGGGGACGGCCGTCAGGTGCCGGATCGTGGCCCAGTGGCGCCGTCGGCGGAACCCGTCGACGTAGGTCGTGAGGATGGCCCGTCGCACGTAGGCCTCGGCGGAGGCGACCTCGCGCGTGCCGCGCCCGCGCGTGAACGTCCGCACCAGGGCGTCCTGCACGAGGTCCTCCGCCTCGCGCGAGTCGCCCGTGAGCAGGTAGGCGTAGCCGACGAGCGCACGGCCGCGCGTGCGGACGAGCTCGTCCAGCGCGTCCTGCCAGGTGGTCACGGTGCTCCTGTCGTGAGACGGTCGGGCACCGCGCACAGGGCTGCCCTCACTGCATGGTGACGGATGACGGCCCGAAAAGGTTGGGTCGCACGCACCGGTCCGCGTGGAGGAGCAACGGCACGCGCGTCGGGATGCTTGAATGCAGGCGACGCCACGGTACGCGGGGAGGCACGTCCATGGAGGTGCAGGTGACGACCGAGGACGTCGGCGCGCGCACGGTCGTGCACGTCTCGGGCGAGATCGACGTCGCCTCCGCCGACCGGTTGCGCGAGCGCATCGCGGTGCTCCTCGCCGACGGCCGCACCGACCTGGTCGTCGACCTCACGGCCGTGACCTTCATGGACTCCACGGGCCTGGGGCTGCTGGTCGGCACGCTCAAGCGCGTGCGGATCGCCGGTGGCCGTCTCGAGCTCGTGGTCGACTCGGAGCGTCTGCTCAAGGTCTTCCGCATCACGGGCCTCACGCAGGTCTTCACCATCCACGGCAGCCTGGACTCCGCGCTCGCGTCCTGAGCGCGCGGTCGTCGACGACCGCGTGCTGACGGTGTGCGACCTGCGTCACACCCCCCGCTAGACTCACCCGGTCCGACGGCAACGGGGCCGGGCGGTGGGGTTGCGTTCAGGGGGAGCGCGCCGGTGTGTCGAGGAGGATGCATGCAGCTCGGTGCCACGAGCATCACGATCGTCACGGCGATCGCCGTGATCGGACTGGCGGCCCTCGTGGTCGCCGCCGTGCTCCGCCGCCAGGTGCTGGCGGCCGGTGAGGGCACGGCCTCGATGCAGGAGATCGCCCGCGCGGTGCAGGAGGGCGCGTCCGCCTTCCTCAGCCGGCAGTTCCGCACGCTCGCGGTGTTCGCCGCGGTGGTGTGCGCCCTGCTCTTCCTGCTGCCGGGGGACAGCGGGATCAAGATCGGGCGCTCCGTGTTCTTCCTCGTCGGCGCCGGCTTCTCGGCCGCCATCGGGTTCCTCGGGATGTGGCTCGCCACGCGTGCGAACCTGCGCGTCGCGGCGGCCGCCTCGGGGCCGGAGGGCCGCGCGGAGGGTGCACGGATCGCGTTCCGCACCGGCGGTGTGGTCGGCATGGCCGTGGTGGGCCTCGGGCTCGTCGGCGCGTCGCTCGTCGTGCTCCTCTACCGGGGCGAGGCGCCCGCGGTGCTCGAGGGCTTCGGCTTCGGCGCTGCGCTGCTCGCGATGTTCATGCGCGTGGGCGGCGGCATCTTCACCAAGGCCGCCGACGTGGGCGCGGACCTGGTCGGCAAGGTCGAGCAGGGCATCCCCGAGGACGACCCGCGCAACCCCGCCACGATCGCCGACAACGTCGGCGACAACGTCGGTGACTGCGCCGGGATGGCCGCGGACCTGTTCGAGTCGTACGCGGTCATGCTGGTCGCGGCCCTCATCCTCGGCCGCGCGGCGTTCGGCGAGGAGGGCATGGTGTTCCCGCTGATCGTCACCGCGGTGGGTGCGCTCGTCGCGGCCCTCGGTGTCGCGATCACGCGGGTGCGCGGTGCCGAGAGCGGGCTCGCGGCGATCAACCGCGGCTTCTACGTCTCGGCGCTCGTGGGCGTGCTGCTCGCGTCGGCCGCGGCGTACGTGTACCTCCCGGGGACGTTCGCCGAGCTGCCCGGCGGCACGACCGGCCTCGAGGGCCACGCGGGTGACCCGCGGCTCGTCGCGTCGCTCGCCGTGCTCATCGGCGTGGTCCTCGCGGGCGTCATCCTGTGGGTCACCGGCTACTTCACCGGCACCACCAGCAAGCCGACGCTGCACGTGGCACGCACGACGCTGACGGGCCCCGCCACGGTCGTGCTGTCGGGCATCGGCGTGGGTTTCGAGTCCGCGGTGTACACGACCGGCATCATCGCGGCCGCGATCTGCGGCGTGTTCCTGCTGGCCGGCGGCTCGGTGCCGCTCGCGCTGTTCCTCATCGCGCTGGCGGGCTGCGGCCTGCTGACGACCGTCGGCGTCATCGTCGCGATGGACACGTTCGGCCCGGTCAGCGACAACGCGCAGGGCATCGCGGAGATGTCGGGCGACGTGACCCCCGAGGGCGCGCAGATCCTCACGGACCTCGACGCCGTCGGCAACACCACCAAGGCCGTCACCAAGGGCATCGCGATCGCGACGGCCGTGCTCGCGGCGACCGCGCTGTTCGGCTCCTACGCGGACGCGGTCCGCACGGCGCTCGAGGACATCTCCGGCGGCCTCGGCGGGGACCTCGTGGAGGCGATGATGTCGTACGACATCATCAACCCGATCACGCTCGTGGGCGTGATCCTGGGCGGCGCGACGGTCTTCCTCTTCTCCGGCCTGGCCATCGACGCGGTGACGCGGGCCGCGGGTGCGATCGTCTTCGAGGTGCGTCGCCAGTTCCGCGACAACCCCGGGATCATGACGGGCGAGGTGCGGCCCGAGTACGCCCGGGTCGTCGACATGTGCACGCGCGACTCGCTGCGCGAGCTGGCGACCCCCGGGCTGCTGGCCGCGTTCGCGCCGATCGCCGTCGGCTTCGGCCTGGGCGTCGGACCCCTCGCGGGGTTCCTGGCCGGGACCATCGCCACGGGCGTGCTCATGGCCGTGTTCCTGTCGAACTCCGGCGGCACCTGGGACAACGCGAAGAAGATCATCGAGGACGGCAGCTACGGCGGCAAGGGCTCGCCCGCCCACGCGGCCGCCGTCATCGGTGACACGGTCGGCGACCCGTTCAAGGACACCGCGGGCCCGGCGATCAACCCGCTCATCAAGGTGATGAACCTCGTGTCCGTGCTGATCGCCCCGGCGATCGTCGCGGTGTCCGTCGGCGAGGACGCGAACCACACGCTGCGCCTGACCATCGCGCTCGTCGCGACGGCCATCGCGTTCGGCGCGGTCATCGCCTCCCGGCTGCGCGCCGCGAAGGTCGACCGCGAGGGACGTCTCGAGCACGAGGCGCAGCTCGTCGGCTGACGCCCCGCACGTCCGCCCCGCCCTCCCGTCGCCGTCGGACGGGAGGGCGGGGCGCTGTTCAGCGGCGGAGCGTGTAGGTCATCGTCACGGGGTCGCTGCTCTCGTCGGCCTGCAGCGACGTCACCAGGGTCAGCGTGCTCGCGCTGCACGTCGCGGTCGACGCCGTGGGCGGCAGCGCCTCGATGGCGTCGTCGGCGGACCCCTCGGGGACGTCCAGCTCCTCGCCGTCGAGCGTGCCGGTGGTCGTGACGTCGAGGCCCGACGAGTCGATGTCGGAGATCGTCAGCTGGTCGCCCGCCAGCGTCCACCGGCCGGTGAGGTCGCCCGTGGACCGCGACGTCGACGTGAGCTCGGAGCCGTCGGCCGACATGGTCATGGCCGAGCTCGAGTCGACGTCGGCGGTGAACGTGCCGCCGTCCGCGAACTCGTACGTGGCGGTGCCGTCGACCGTGACCTCCACCGCGCCCTGGTCGTCGTCGGCTGCCTCGAACGTCTCGCGCAGGTCGTCCTGCATCGCGGCCAGGTCCAGCCGCCACGTGCCCAGCAGGCACTCCTGCGTGACGCCGCCCGCGACAGGTTCGTCGTCGGCCGGGTCGCTCGTCGCGGTGGCCGACGGGGGCGACGTGGTGCCCGCCGTGGCCTCGTCGCGACCTGCGTCGGCGTCGCCGGTGCAGGCGCTCAGCAGGAGCACGGCCACGGCGCTCGCGGCCAGTGCGGTGTGACGTCGTCGCACGGGTGGTCCCTCTCGTCGCGCGCGCAGGCGCAGCCGTCGCTCGATTCGCGACCAACGTACGGCACCCGCGGCGGCGCCGCGGGGGCGGGCGGAACCGTCCGCGCGGGCGTCCCGCGCCATCCGCGACGCGTCCACGGCGTGTGCGGTGGTGCCACCGGCCCGGGGGGTCGGTACGCTCGCGCAGCCCGAGGACGGACGGAGGCCACCGTGGACGCACGCGACGTGGGGACCCTGCGGGTGATGACCTACAACCTGCGGGGCCTGCGCGACGAGCTCGACGCGCTCGTCGACGTCGTGCGCAGCGTGCGGCCCGACGTGCTGGCGGTCCAGGAACCTCCCCGGGGGGCGGCCGGGAGGGCGCGGCTGCGGGCCTTCGCCGCCCGGACCGGGCTGCGCGTCGCCGTCGGCGGCGGCGGTGCGCGGACGACCGCCCTGCTCGTCGCGCCCTACCGCAGCGTGCACGACGCGGCCGGCCTGCGGCTGCCCTGGCGCGTCGGGCGCACGCGCCGCGGCGTCGCGACCGCCCGGGTCGACGGCGTCCGCGTCGTGGTCGTGCACCTCGGGCTGCGTGCCGCCGAGCGCGGCCGGCACGTCGACCTGGTGGTCCGCCGCCTGCTGCGCGGCACCGACGGACCGGTCGTCGTGGCGGGCGACCTCAACGAGCGCCCCGGCGGGCCGTCCTGGTCCGTCCTGGCCGGGGCCGCGGGAGGCCTGCAGGACGCGGCGGTCGTCGCGGGGGCGGACCGGCCGACCTACCCGGCGGACGTCCCTCGCGTGCGCATCGACGTGGTCCTGGTCGACCCGCGCCTGCCCGTGCTGGACGCGTGGGTGCTCGACGACGCCGCCGTGGGCGTGGCCAGCGACCACCGCCCGCTGGTCGTCGACCTGCACCTGCCGGCCTGAGCGCGCCCCGTCGGGCCGTCGCCCGCCTGGGACGATGGCGGTGTGACCGCCACCCCTGACGCCCCCGTCGTCGTCCCCGCACTCGTCGACGCGCTGCGCGCCGACCTCACCGCCGCCGACTTCACGGTCGAGCACGTCGACGAGCTCCTCGGGCCCGTCGCGGCCGGCGCCCTGACCCGCGGCGAGGTGCTGCCGGCGCTGCGGGCGACGGCCTCCGGCACCCCGTCCGGGTCGGCCCCGGCCGCGGCGCTGACGCGCGCGTTCCTGCTCGGCGTGCCCGTGCCTGCCGCAGCACTGCAGGCCGCGCTCCCGTCCGTCGGCGTCGAGGGCGCCCGGCGCCTCGGGCTGGTGGACGTCGCGGGCCAGGGCCCTGACGACGAGGTCGTGGCCCGCGTCGACCTGCGCCCCTACGCCGCGAGCGACGGCGCGGGGGACGCCGCCTGGTGGATCGCGTCGGACCTGGGCGAGCTGGCGACCGGCGGGCCGCTGCGCACGGACCACGTGCTCGGCGTCGGCGGTGCGTCGCTGACGCTCGCGCAGGCGACGGTCCGGGACCCGCGCCGTCGCGTGCTGGACCTGGGCACGGGGTGCGGCGTGCAGGCGCTGCACGCGAGCCGGCACGCCGCGCACGTCGTCGCGACGGATCTCTCCGCCCGTGCCCTGGCGTTCGCGCGCTTCACGACCGCGCTGGCCGGGCTGGGGGACGACCGCGTCGAGCTGCGTGCCGGGTCGATGCTCGAGCCGGTCGCCGGTGACACGTTCGACCTCGTCGTCTCCAACCCGCCGTTCGTCATCACCCCGCGCCGCGGCGACGTGCCCGCGTACGACTACCGCGACGGCGGCCGGGCCGGTGACGACCTCGTGCGCGACCTGGTCACCGGCGTCGGGAGCGTCCTGGCGCCCGGCGGCGTCGCGCAGCTGCTCGCCAACTGGGAGGTCCGCGACGGCGAGGAGTGGCACGAGCGCATCGGCGCGTGGGTCGACGCGTCGGGCCTCGACGCGTGGGTCGTGCTGCGCGACGAGCAGGACCCCGCGCAGTACGCCGAGACGTGGATCCGTGACGGCGGCACGACGCCGGCCGACCGCAGCACGTGGACGGCGCGGTACGGCGCGTGGCTCGACGACCTGGCGTCCCGGGACGTGGCGTCCGTCGGGTTCGGCGTCGTCACGCTGCGTCGTCCGGTCGCGGGGCCGCCCACCCTGCGCCGGCTGGAGTCGCAGACGGGACCGGTGCGGCAGCCGCTCGGGCCCGTGATCTCCGCCGCGCTCGCCGCGCACGACGGGGTCACCGGCCTGTCGGTCGAGGCTCTCGCGGGCCTGCGGCTCACCGTCGCCCCCGACGTCACCGAGGAGCGCTACCTGCAGCCCGGTGCCGTCGACCCGCGCGTCGTGCTGCTGCGCCAGGGCAGGGGCTTCGGACGCACGGTGCAGGCGGGCACGGCGCTCGCCGCGTTCGTCGGTGCGTGCGACGGCGAGCTGACCGCCGGGCAGATCGTCGGCGCGCTGGGCGCGCTGCTGGACGTCCCGGCGTCCGACGTGGCCGCCGACGTGCTGCCCACGGTCCGCGGTCTGCTCACCGACGGCCTCCTGACGATCGCCTGAGCGCGAGAGAGCAACCCGGTCGCTCACCCCCGAGCGTGAGAGTGCAATCCAGTCGCGTACCCCCCGAGGGCCATCCAGTCGCGCACCACCGAGCGCCCGGTCGATCCGCCTTGGCAGTCGGGACCCCACGTGTCGAGTGCTGGATTGCTCTCTCGCCGGGGGAGGGGGTGACTGGATTGCTCTCTCGCGGGGGGGGGTGGGGGTGGGGGTGACTGGATTGCACTCTCGCGGGGTGGGGGGTGACGTCCGGGCGTCCGCGGGCGCCAGTACGCTCGTCACGGCCGCGCGCGCGGCACCGGACCGCAGCGACGGAGGCACGATGGGCACGCAGGACACGGGGGCACGGCCCGCGGTGGCGGTGCTCGGCGGAGGGGTCATGGGCGGCACGCTCGTGGCGGCCCTGCGCACGGGCGGCTGGCCGGGGGACCGCGTGACGGTCGCCGACCAGGACACCGGACGGGCCGAGGCGCTCGCGCGGGAGCACGACGTGCGCACGGCCGGCAACCGGGACGCCGTGGCGAGCGCCGACGTCGTCCTGCTGGCCGTCAAGCCGGACGTCGTGCCGGCCGCGCTCGCGGAGGTCGCGCCCGTGCTGCGCGCCGGGGCGCTCGTGGTGAGCGTCGCGGCAGGGGTCCCGCTGCGCACCTACGAGGACGCGCTGCCCGCGGGCACGCCCGTCGTGCGGGTCATGCCGAACACGCCGGCCCTGGTGGGCAAGGGCGCGAGCGCGATCGCACCGGGCCGCGCCGCCGGTGAGGAGCACCTCGCGCTGGTCGAGCGCATGCTCGCGGCGACGGGCCTGGTCGAGCGGGTCGCCGAGAAGCACCTGGACGCGGTGACGGCCCTGTCCGGGTCCGGTCCCGCGTACGTGTTCTACGTCATCGACGCGCTGGCCGAGGCGGGCGTGCTGCTCGGCCTGCCGCGGGACCTGGCCTCGCGGCTCGCCGTCGCGACCGTCGAGGGCTCGGCCGCGATGGTCGCGCGGACGGGCGACCACCCCGCGGTCCTGCGCGAGCGGGTCTCCTCGCCCGGCGGGACCACGGTCGCGGGCGTCGCCGCCCTCGACGCGCACGCGGTGCGCGCGGGCCTGGTCGCGGGGGTGCGGGCCGCCGCCGAGCGCTCGCGCGAGCTCGGCGCCGGCTGACCCCGTGACCGTGGACCCTCGCCCCACGGCTGCCGGCCGCCCGGCCGCGACGCGGCGCTCGCGCGACGGCCGCCCCCCGGCGATGAACGACGTGGCCGCGCTCGCGGGCGTCAGCCACCAGACGGTCTCCCGGGTGCTCAACGAGCACCCGAGCGTGCGCCCCACGACGCGCGAGCGCGTGCTCGAGGCGATCGCGACGCTCGGGTACCGGCCCAACCTCGCGGCCCGGGCGCTGGTCACGCGCCGCACCGGCACGCTCGGCGTCATCACGCCGGCCACGGCGCTGTTCGGGCCAACGAGCACGCTCGTCGCGTTCGAGCAGGCGGCGCGCGACGCGGGGTTCTACGTGTCGGTCGCGACGCTGCGCGCGTTCAGCGGCGAGGAGGTCGTCGCCGCGGTCGAGCACTTCCTCGCGCAGGGCGTCGACGGCGTCGTCGTGGTGGCGCCGCGCAGCGGGACGGTCGACGCCGTGAGCGGCGTGCACGTGCCCGTCCCGGCTGTGCTCGTCTCGTCGGGCCGCGCGGGTGTGGACCTGCCGACCGTGTCGGTCGACCAGGTGGCGGGCGGGCGCCTGGCGACCGAGCACCTGCTGGCGTCGGGGCGCACCTCGGTGCTCCACGTCGCCGGGCCGCAGGAGTGGTACGACGCGCGCGACCGGCTCCGGGGGTGGCAGGACGCGCTCGACGCGGCCGGGGCCACGGGCGAGGCGCACCGTGCGGGCGGGTGGTCCGCGGCCGACGGCTACGCCGCGGGGCTCGAGCTGGTGCGCACGGGGCTGCCGGAGGCGGTGTTCGCCGCCAACGACCAGCTGGCGCTCGGGCTGCTCGCGGCGCTCGGGCAGGCCGGCGTGCGCGTGCCGCAGGACGTCGCGGTCGTGGGGTTCGACGACGAGCCCGGCACGGCCTTCTACGCGCCGCCGCTGACGACGGTGCGGCAGGGGTTCGACGAGCTGGGCCGGCGGGCGGTGCAGGCCGTCGTCGACGCGCTGACCGGCGGGGAGCCGACGCAGCAGTCGATCGCGCCGGAGCTCGTGGTGCGCCGGTCGTCGGCGCCGGTGGAGGGCACCGGTGCGCAGGGCGGTGGGGCGTGACCCGGAGGTTGGCTTCTCCGCCATGTGATCGTTAACATCGACCGACGCCGCGTCGCTCCGACCCGGCCGTGAGCACGACCCCGGGCGACGAGGCCCGGAGAGGGAGCAGCACGCGATGGCGCAGCACCACGACGACGCGGACGCCCGCCGCGAGGCCGCACGCGAGACGGTCGCGCAGGGCCGGGCGGTCCTGGGGATCGAGCTCGGCTCCACGCGCATCAAGGCGGTCCTCGTCGGCGAGGACCACGTGCCGCTCGCCTCCGGCGGCCACGCGTGGGAGAACCAGTACGTCGACCGGACGTGGACCTACCCGCTCGACGCGGTGTGGGACGGGCTGCGCGCCGCGGTGGCGGACCTGCTGGCCGACACCGAGCGGCGCTACGGCGTGCGTCCCACGTCCGTCGCCGCCCTGGGCGTGTCGGCGATGATGCACGGCTACCTCGCCTTCGACGCCGACGACGAGCTGCTCGTGCCGTTCCGCACGTGGCGCAACACGTCCACCGGTGCGGCCGCGGCCGAGCTGACCGAGCTGCTGGGGTACAACATCCCGCTGCGCTGGTCCGTCGCGCACCTGCACCAGGCCGTCCTCGACGCCGAGCCGCACGTGCCCGACCTGCGGTTCGTGACGACCCTCGCCGGGTACGTGCACTGGCGCCTGACGGGTCGCAAGGTCATCGGCGTGGGCGACGCGTCCGGCATGTTCCCGGTCGACCCCGTGACCCGCGACTACGACGCCGACCTGCTCGCGCGCTTCGACGCGCACACCGCGGGCCGCCTGCCGGTCGCACGGCTCGTCGACCTGCTGCCCGAGGTGCTCGTCGCGGGCCAGGACGCCGGCCGCCTCACCGAGGAGGGCGCCGCGCTGCTCGACCCGAGCGGGACCCTGCGCGCCGGCGCGCCCCTGTGCCCGCCCGAGGGCGACGCCGGCACCGGCATGGTCGCGACCGCGTCCGTCGCGCCCCGCACCGCCAACACCAGCGTCGGCACCAGCATCTTCGCGATGGTCGTGCTCGAGAAGCCGCTCGCGCAGGTGCACCACGAGATCGACCTCGTCACGACGCCCGCGGGCGACCTGGTGGCGATGGTGCACTGCAACAACGGCGCGAGCGAGCTCGGGGAGTGGGCGGGGGTCTTCGGCCGCTTCGCGACCGCGCTCGGGTCCGACGCGGGCGCCGACGAGGTGTTCGGCGTCCTGCTGCGCGAGGCGCTCGAGGGCGACGCCGATGGCGGCGGGCTGCTCGCGTACAACTACCTGTCGGGAGAGCCGATCACGGGGCTCGACGAGGGCCGTCCCCTGATCGTCCGCACGCCGGACAGCCGCCTCACGCTCGGCAACTTCGTGCGCACCCAGGTGTACGCGGCGTTCGGCACGCTGAGCCTGGGCCTGCGGATCCTCGCCGCCGAGGGCGTCGAGGTCGACACGATGTTCGCGCACGGCGGGCTGTTCCGGACCGCGGGCGTCGCGCAGCGGCTGCTCGCCGCGGCCGTCGACACGCCCGTCGCGGTGGGTCGCACGGCCGGCGAGGGCGGCGCGTGGGGCATCGCGGTGCTCGCCGCGTACGTCGCGAGCGGCGCGACGCAGGACCTGGGCACGTACCTGTCGACGCGCGTGTTCGCCGACGCCGAGATCGACGTCGTCGAGCCCGACCCGGCCGACGTCACCGGCTACGCCGCGTGGCTCGAGCGCTACGCCGCCGGCCTGGCCGTGGAGCGCGCCGCGACCGAGGCGCTCTGAGCGCCGGCACCACCCGGACGCGCGCACCCGCGCGCGTCCCGCCGGCGCCCGACGCCGGTCCCGACCGCCCGCACGACGCGGGCCCCGAAGCTGGAGGTGCGGATGACCGCCCTGGACGAGTACGCCCCCGAGGTGCGCGACGCGGTCGCGCGCGCGCGTGAGCAGGTCAGCCGGCTGCACGCCGAGCTGCCCCGGTGGGGCCTGGTGGTGTGGACGGCGGGCAACGTGTCGCAGCGCGTCGTCGTCGACCCCGCCGGCCCGAGCGAGCGCGACCTGCTCGTCATCAAGCCGTCGGGCGTGACCTACGACGAGCTGACGCCCGAGGCGATGGTCGTGTGCGACCTCGAGGGCAACCTCGTCGAGGGCACGCGCGCCCCGTCGTCCGACACGGCCGCGCACGCCTACGTCTACAGCCACCTGCCCCACGTCGGCGGCGTCGTCCACACGCACTCGACGTACGCGACCGCGTGGGCGGCCCGGGCCGAGCCCGTGCCGTGCGTGCTGACGATGATGGCCGACGAGTTCGGCGGGGACATCCCCGTCGGGCCGTTCGCGCTCATCGGCGACGACTCGATCGGCCGCGGCATCGTCGAGACGCTGCGGGACTCGCGCAGCCCGGCGGTCCTCATGCGCAACCACGGCCCGTTCACGATCGGCAAGGACGCCAAGGCCGCCGTGAAGGCCGCGGTCATGGTCGAGGAGGTCGCGCGGACCGTCCACATCAGCCGGCAGCTCGGCGAGCCGCTGCCCATCGCGCAGTCCGACGTCGACTCGCTGTACGCCCGCTACCAGAACGTCTACGGCCAGCACTGATGCTGAGCCACGAGGGAGAACGACGATGAGCAAGGCCTACCCCGACCAGGAGATCTGGTTCCTCACCGGCTCGCAGGACCTCTACGGCGAGGAGACGCTGCAGCAGGTCGCCGCGCAGTCCCGCGAGGTCGCTGCGGCGCTCGACGCGTCGGGCGACGTCCCGGCGAAGGTCGTCTGGAAGCCGGTCCTCAAGGACTCGGACTCCATCCGCCGTGCGGTGCTGGACGCCAACTCCGACGACCGCGTGCTGGGCGTCATCACGTGGATGCACACCTTCAGCCCGGCGAAGATGTGGATCACGGGCCTGGACCTGCTGCGCAAGCCGCTGCTGCACCTGCACACGCAGGCCAACGTCGAGCTGCCGTGGGACACGATCGACTTCGACTTCATGAACCTCAACCAGGCCGCGCACGGCGACCGCGAGTACGCGTACATCGCGACGCGCCTGGGCCTGGCGCGCACCACGGTCTCGGGCCACGTGTCGAACCCGGCCGTCACCGCGCGCATCGGCACGTGGGTGCGCGCGTCGGCCGGCTGGCAGGCCGCGCAGGACCTCAACCTCGTGCGCTTCGGTGACAACATGCGCAACGTCGCCGTCACCGAGGGCGACAAGACCGAGGCCGAGATCCGCCTGGGCGTGTCCGTCAACACGTGGGCCGTCAACGACCTGGTCGCCGCGGTCGCGGCGGTCGACGACGCGAGCGTCGACGCCCTGGTGGCCGAGTACGAGGACCTGTACGACGTGGTCCCCGAGCTGCGCCGCGGCGGCGACCGCCACGAGTCGCTGCGCTACGCCGCCCGCCAGGAGATCGCGATCGAGGGCTTCCTCGTCGAGCGTGACGCCAAGGCCTTCACGACGAACTTCGAGGACCTGGGCGAGCTGCGCCAGCTGCCCGGCCTGGCCGTGCAGCGGCTCATGGCCAAGGGCTACGGGTTCGGGGCCGAGGGCGACTGGAAGACGGCCGTGCTGGTGCGCGTCGCCAAGGTGATGGGCGCCGGGCTGCCCGGCGGCGCGTCGCTCATGGAGGACTACACGTACGACCTGACGCCGGGTGCGGAGAAGATCCTGGGCGCGCACATGCTCGAGATCTGCCCGACGCTCACGACGTCGAGGCCCCGCGTGGAGATCCACCCGCTGGGCATCGGCGGCAAGGAGGACCCGGTCCGCATGGTGTTCGACACCGACGCGGGCCCTGCCGTCGTGGTGTCGCTCGCCGACATGCGCGAGCGGTTCCGCCTGACGGCCAACGTCGTCGACGTGGTCCCGCCGACGGCCGACCTGCCGCACCTGCCCGTCGCGCGCGCCGTGTGGGAGCCCCGCCCGGACTTCACGACGTCGTCCGAGTGCTGGCTCACCGCCGGGGGAGCGCACCACACCGTCCTGACGACGGCCGTGGGCATCGAGGCGTGGGAGATCTTCGCCGAGCTCGCGCGCACCGAGCTGCTCGTCATCGACGAGGCGACGACGCGTCGCGGGTTCGCCGACCAGGTGCGGTGGAACCAGGTGTACTACCGGGTCGCGCAGGGCTTCTGACGCCCGGTCGACGGCGGGTCTCCGGCGGTCGCCGGGCACCCGCCGTCGTCGCGTGTGGGGCCGTGGTCGGGCCGCCGTGGGCCGCCGTCGTGTCAGTCCGTGGCCAGGTCGGCGACGCTGACGACGTTGTCCTCGTCGCCCGTGACGGAGAGCGTCCGTCGCACGCGCTCTGGGCACGGCGCATCGTCGAACGTCACCGTGGCGGCCTGCCGGTCGATCTCCGCGTCGAAGCAGGCGGCCGCGACGACCTGGGACTTCAATGGACCGTCAGCCGCGCCGAGCGCCGTGCCGCGCCAGGTCGGTCGGCCGTCGGGTGCGCCGGTCGGCTCCCACGTCCCGTCGAACCGGTCGGCCACCTCCGTGGTGACCAGGGCCGCGAATTCCTCGTCGGACAGCGGGCCGGCGTCCTCCATGACGTCCTCCAGGACGACACGGAGGTAGCGGACGCTCTCGAGCGCTGCGCCGCGGGCCTCGCCTGCGCGGTCGCGCCCGGGAGCGCACCCCGCGGTCGTCCCCGCCAGAGCGAGGACGACCGCCAGGGTGGCGGTCCACCGACGGTGTCTCACGGCGCGGGCGGATTGAGCGTGAGGTCCATCGCCCACGCGTAGTCGAGGTAGCCCTCGGCCTTGGGGTGGAAGGACTGCTGCGACCCGATGACGAGCATGTCGCCGTCCGTGGGGGTCAGCACGCCCGCGTGGATGTGCTCCGGCGACCCGCAGATGCCCTTGCCCTCGAAGGCGGGGCGCGGGTCGGTGAACGTGACGTAGTTCGTGCCGGCACGTGCGTTGGCGTCCGCGGCGGCGCGGGAGAGCCGCTCGGCGAGGACGCGAGCGAGGTCGTTCATCCAGCCGACCTCGCCCTCGCTCAGCGTGAGCTGCGTGATGACCTCGCACCTCCCCGAGAAGAGCTTGGGGTACCCCATGAGCAGGACGCGCGCGTTCGGCGCCTCGCCGTGGATCTCCTCGAGCAGGTCGGTCACGTCGGGGCCGACCGTCTGGTTGATCGTGCGCTCGACGCGCTGAGCGTACGTCGTCCCGTCGTCGGCTGTGCGAGTGTGGCACTCGGCGGTGATGGCGCACGAGATGATCACGCCCTGGAAGCCCGCGTCGTTGCCGCCGATCGACATCGTGGCGAGGGTGGTGTTCTCGTCGAGGAACCCCCGCGCGATCTGCGGGCGCTCACCGAAACGTCGTGCCCCGCCCTGGCCCTTGACGTTCGAGACGAACGCGCCTGAGCACGCGAGCAGGTGGTAGTCGAGCGTCGGGTCGAGGCTGTCGGCCCGCTGCCGAGATCTGCCCGACGCTCACGACGTCGAGGCCCCGCGTGGAGATCCACCCGCTGGGCATCGGCGGCAAGGAGGACC
>NZ_JACSQV010000026.1 GCF_014836445.1 Cellulomonas avistercoris | reverse complement strand
GCCCCGAGCGGGGGCCGCACGCGCAGGGGTCACCAGATGCGGACGCGGCTCTCCGGGTCGAGCCACAGGGCGTCGTCGGGCTGCACGTCGAACGCGGTGTAGAACTCGTCGATGTTGCGCACGACCCCGTTGCAGCGGAACTCGTCGGGTGCGTGCGGGTCCACCGCGAGCCGCCGGACGACCTCCTCGTCGCGGCCCTTCGTGCGCCACGAGTGCGCCCAGCCGATGAACAGCCGCTGCAGCCCCGTGTGCCCGTCGAGCACGGGCGCCTCGGACAGCGGCCGGCCGAGCGCGATCTCGTAGGCGCGGACCGCGATCGCCAGGCCGCCGAGGTCGCCGATGTTCTCCCCGATGGTCAGCTCGCCGTTGACGTGGTGGCTGCCCCCGAGCTGGCGCGGTGAGTACTGCGCGTACTGGTCGACGAGCGACTTCGTGCGGCGCTCGAACTCGGCGCGGTCCTCCGCCGTCCACCAGTCGACCAGCCGGCCGTCGCCGTCGTACTTCGACCCCTGGTCGTCGAACCCGTGGCCGATCTCGTGGCCGATGACGGCACCGATCCCGCCGTAGTTGACCGCGTCGTCCGCCTCGGCGTCGAAGAACGGCGGCTGCAGGATCGCGGCCGGGAAGACGATCTCGTTCATGCCGGGGTTGTAGTACGCGTTGACGGTCTGCGGGGTCATGAACCACTCGTCGCGGTCGATCGGGCGTCCGATCTTGTGCAGCTCGCGGTCGAGCTCGAAGGCGTGCGAGCGCCGCACGTTGCCCAGCAGGTCGTCCGCGCGCACGTCGAGCGCCGTGTAGTCGCGCCACCGCACCGGGTAGCCGATCTTCGGCGTGAACTTGTCGAGCTTGTCCAGCGCGCGTCGGCGCGTGTCCTCACCCATCCACTCGAGCCCGGTGATCGACTCGCGGTACGCCTCGACCAGGTGCGCGACGAGGGTGTCCATGCGCTCCTTGTGCGACGGCGGGAAGTGCCGCTCGACGTACACCTTGCCGACGGCCTCGCCCAGCGCGCCCTGCACGAGGGACACGCCGCGCTTCCAGCGCTCGCGGACCTCGGGTGCGCCCGACAGCGTGCGCCCGTAGAAGTCGAAGTTCGCCTCCACGAGCTCGTCGGTCAGGTACGGCGCGCGCGACGACACAGCGTGGTACGTCGCCCACGCCTGCCAGTCCGCGAGCGGGACCTCGGTCCACAGCTCCGCGAAGCCCTCGGCGAAGGACGGCTCGCGCACGACGAGGCGGTCGAGCGCGCCGGCGGGAGCGCCGAGCGCCTCCGCCCACGCCCGCCAGTCGAACCCGGGCGCACGCTCGGTCAGCTCGGCCAGCGTCAGCGCGTTGTAGGTCAGCTCGGCGTCGCGGTCCTTCACGACGTCCCAGTGGTGGGCCGCCAGCCGCGTCTCGAGCGCCACGACGCGCGCCGCGAGGTCGTCCGGGTCGCCGGCCGCGACGACCGCCGACACGGGCGCCGCGAGCCGGAGCATGCGCGCGACGTGCGGCAGGTACTTCTCGCGCACGGCGGCGTGCTGCTCCTCGCGGTAGTACGCCTCGTCGGGGAGCCCCAGGCCCCCCTGCACGAGGTGCACCACGTAGCTGTCGGGGTCCTTGGCGTCGTTGTCGACGTACAGGTCGACGGCGGACACGGCACCCGTGCGCTGCAGGGTGCCCAGCGCCGTGGTCAGCTCGGCGCGCGTCGTCGCGGCGTCCACGGGCGCGAGGTCCTCGCGCAGCGGCTCGACGCCGGCGACCGCGACCGCGTCCGTGTCCATGAAGCTCGCGTACAGGGCGCCGATCTTGGCCTCGACGCCCTGGGCGTCGCCCTCGGAGGCCGCGGCCGCGGCGTCCGTGATGATGTCGAGCACCTGACGCTCGGCCTCGTCGTACAGCGCGCGGAACGGGCCGTCCATCGCGCGGTCGGCCGGGATCACGTAGGAGGCCGCCCACCTGCCGTTGACGTGGGCGTCGAGGTCGTCCTGGGGTCGGACTGCTGGGTCGAGGTCGTCGAGGGGGAGTCCGCTGCGCGTCATGGCGACAGCCTACGAACAGACGGTGACATCGGAGGCCGCCGCGCTGCGGCAGGATGGGCACATGCGCATCCACGTCGCCGCCGACCATGCCGGTTACGAGCTGAAGGTCGCCCTCGTCGAGCACCTGCGGGCCGCCGACCACGAGGTCGTCGACCACGGGGCCTTCGAGTACGACGACCAGGACGACTACCCGTCGTTCTGCTTCGCCGCGGGCGAGGCCGTCGTCGCCGAGCCCGGTTCCCTGGGCGTCGTCATCGGCGGCTCGGGCAACGGCGAGCAGATCGCCGCGAACAAGGTGACGGGGGTGCGCGCCGCGCTGGCCTGGAACCTCGACACCGCGCGCCTGGGCCGTCAGCACAACGACGCCAACGTCGTCGCGATCGGTGCCCGTCAGCACTCGGTGGACGAGGCGCTCGAGCTGGTCGACGCGTTCGTCGCCGAGCCCTTCAGCGGCAACCCGCGCCACGCCCGCCGCATCGAGCAGCTGGCCGCCTACGAGGCCGCGCGCGCCTGAGCGCCGGCCCGGTGGCGCACGGCCCGCGGGCGCCCCTCAGAACATGAAGGGGCACACGGGCGCGAGCGGCGAGGCGAACGTCGTCGTCAGCCGGTCGAGCGCCGCACGGTCGCCGAGCACGAGGCCCGCGCCGCCCATCGCAGCCGCCGACCGTCCGCCCAGGTAGAGCGCCCCGAGCTCGCGCACGTCGAGCGCCACGTCGGCGTCCGCGTCGGCGCGGCTCAGCTCGGCCGCGCCGTCGGCGTCGACGACGAGCCGCCACCGCCCGGCGTTCTCGGGCAGCAGCGTGTCCGTGACCTCGAGCACGACGTCGGCGGGGCCCGCGTACCGGCGTGCGGCCAGGGCCGTCGGCACGTCCAGCAGCCGCACCCACAGGTTGTCGGTGAGGCGGCGCCGTGCCGGGCGCAGGTCCACCAGGAGGTGGAGCAGGGGGTCGTCCACCGCCAGCGGGGGCGTCTCGACCGTGGCGGTCAGGTCGAGGTCGAGCAGGAACGACCACAGGCGGTGGGTCGACGCCGGGTCCAGCGCCGACGCCTCGCGGACCTTGACGACCGCGTCCGGCCCGTCCTCGCCCCACGACCCCTTGCGGGCGAACAGCGCCACGGCGCGCACGTCGTCACCGTCGAGCACGGTCGCGAGCAGCAGCGGCTCGAAGCCGGCGCGCCGGCTGGGCGGGTCCCCGACGGTGTAGGCGCGCAGCACGGGCGTCGCGCGCGGCACCCACCCGGGGCGTCCGGCTCCGGCGCGGACGTACAGGTCCTCGACGAGCTCGGCGTGACGCGCGGGGTCGACGCGCTCGAGACGCACCGTCAGGCCCTCCGAGCCCGCCACGGGCCGCAGCGCCGCGCCGCGGGGGACCGTCAGCCGCACCTGGTCCGACGCGCTGCCGTACCCGAACCGGCCGTAGATCGGTGCCTCCGCCGCGAACAGCGCCGACACCGGCTCGCCGCGCCCGAGCGAGCGCTCGAGGTGCGTCGTGATCATCGCGCGCAGCAGGCCACGGCGGCGCTCGTCGGGACGGACGCCGACCCAGGTGAGCCCGGCGCACGCGACCTGCCCGCCGGGCACCGGCATGACGAGGTCGTAGGAGCCGTGCACGGCCGCGTACGTGCCGTCCGCCGACTCGACGGCCATGAGGCGGTCGTGCGGGACGGGGAACGGCAGGAGCTGGTCCACCTCGGGGTCGGGTGCGACCGCGAACGCGAGCTGGTCGACCGTGCGGAGCTCCTCGATGCGCTCGGGCGGGACGACGACGGTGCGGTAGCCGGCGGGCAGCGTGCTCATGGCGCCATCCTGCGGCACGCACGTGCCGGGACGCACGGGCATTGCTGCGGCTCGTTGCCGCCTCGGCCGCCTAGGCTCGGGCCGTGACCACCTCCCGGCCCGGCGCCCCCACGGGGTGGGCGTGGCGGCTGCTCGCGGGCTGGGCCGCAGGGCCGCAGCCGCTCGTCGCGGCGGTGCTGTGCCTGCTGGCGGTCGCCTACTGCGTCGCCGTGCAGTGGCGCCCGGACTGGTTCGCGGCGTCCGGGCTCGTGCTGGTGCTGCTCGTCGGCGCGTTCGTGCTGCGCTGGCGGTGGCTGCTCGTGCTGGTGTCGCTCGTCGTGCTGCTGACGGCCGGGCTGGCCGCGTCCGGGGTCGTGAACGCCGGCGAGGCGGCGGTGCTCGCCCTCGCGTGCGGTGCGGTCGTCACCTTCGGCGTCGAGCGGGAACGGCTCGGGCTGCAGGGCGCCCCGGGGGCCCTCATGCTCGTCGACCTGCGGGACCGGCTCGCCGCGGGCGGTCGGCTCCCGGTGCTGCCGCCCGTCTGGCAGGTGGACGCGGAGGTGCGCTCGGCGCACGGTGCGGCGTTCTCGGGCGACTTCGTGGTCGCGCACCGCGACGGTGCGTCGTTCGAGGTGGTGCTCGTCGACGTCTCCGGCAAGGGCCAGGCCGCGGGTGTGCGGGCGCTGCAGCTCCAGGGCGCGCTCGGCGGGCTGCTCGGCGCGCTGCCGTTCGAGCGGTTCCTGCCCGCCGCCAACGCCTACCTGCTCAGCCAGGGCTGGGACGAGGGGTTCGCGACCGCCGCGCACCTCGCGGTCGACCTGACGACGGGCACGTTCCGGGTCGCCACCGCAGGGCACCCGCCGCCCGCGGTGCTGCACGCGGGCTCGGGACGCATCGACGTGCTGGACCCGCCGGGCGGTGTCGCGCTGGGCGTCGTCGAGGACATGCAGCCGGGCGTGGTGGGCGGCGTGCTGCTGCGGGGCGACGCGATCGTGCTGTACACCGACGGCCTCGTCGAGGCGCCCGGGCGCGACGTCGACCAGGGCATCGACCGGCTGCTCGGCGTCGTGGAGACGGTGGTCGCGGCACGGCCGGGCAGCGCGCACGAGGTCCTCGCGGGCGTGCGTGCCGCCGAGGACGACGACCGCGCCGTCGTCGTCGTCCGGAGGCGGTGACGTGGCGGTCGGCACCGACGCCTGGGTCGCGGAGGTCCATGCCCTGGTCGCGCTGATCCCGGCGGGCAGGGTCATGACGTACGGGCTGATCGCCGAGGTGCTCGCCGACCGCGCGGCGGCCGCCGGACGGCAGCCGCGCGGCGGACCCCGTCAGGTCGGGCGGGCGATGGCGGCCGGTGGGGACGTGCCGTGGTGGCGCGTCGTGACCGCCGACGGGCGCCCGCCCGCCTGCCACGAGGGCCGGGCTCTGGCCCACCTGCGTGCCGAGGGCACGCCGCTGACGGCCGACGGCGAGCGCGTGCGCGTGCGCGCGGCGGTGTGGTTCCCCGAGGACTGAGCGTCCCGCGCCGCGCTCAGCCGAGCGCGCGCCGGGACGAGATGACCCCCGTGTCGAACCCGGCCAGGTGCAGACCGCCGTGGAACCGCGCGTGCTCGATCTTCACGCACCGGTCCATGACGACGGACAGTCCCGCCTCCTCGCCGCGCCGCGCGACCTCCTCGTGCCACGAGCCGAGCTGCAGCCACAGGGTCCTCGCGCCCACCGCGAGCGTCTCGTCGAGCACGCTCGGCAGGTCGTCGTGGCGGCGGAACACGTCGACGAGGTCCGGGACGACCGGCAGCGCGTCGAGCGACGGGTAGACGGGCCGGCCGAGGATCTCGTCGGCGCGCGGGTTGACGAAGTACACGTCGTACGGCGAGCTCGACAGCAGGTACGTCGCGACGAAGTACGACGCGCGCGCGGGGTTGCTGGACGCGCCCACGATCGCGATCGAGCGGGTGGCGCGCAGGATCGACAGGCGCTCGGGCGCGCTGGGACCCTGCCAGGTGCGTGCGCTCATCGTGCGTCCTCCCGTGCGGTACCGGTCGCCGTGGTCAGGGCCTGGTCGAGGTCCCAGAGGATGTCGGCCGCGTCCTCGATGCCCACGCTGATGCGCACGAGGTCCTCCGGCACACCGGCCGTCTCGAGCTGCTCGGCGGACAGCTGCTGGTGCGTCGTCGACCCGGGGTGGATGACGAGCGTGCGGGCGTCGCCGACGTTCGCCAGGTGGCTCGCGAGCTGCAGGGCCTCGATGAAGCGGCGCCCGACCTCGCGGCCCGGCAGGTCCGGTGTGCCGGCCAGCCGGAAGGCGAAGACCGAGCCCGGTCCGAGCGGCAGGTACCGCTGCGCGCGCTCGTGGTGCGGGTGCGACTCCAGGCCCGCCCACAGCACCGACGCGACCCGGGGGTCGGACTCGAGCCACGTCGCGACCTGTCGCGCGTTGGCCAGGTGCGCGTCGATGCGCTGCGGGAGCGTCTCGACGCCCTGCAGCAGCTGGAACGCCGACTGCGGGGACAGGGCCGGGCCGATGTCGCGCAGCTGCTCGGAGCGCAGCTTGGTGAGGAACCCGTACTCGCCGAAGTTCTCCCACCAGCGCACGCCGCCGTAGGAGGCCACGGGCTCCGTCATGGTCGGGAAGCGCCCGTTGCCCCAGTCGAACCGGCCGGACTCGACGATCACGCCGCCGAGCGTCGTGCCGTGCCCGCCCAGGAACTTGGTGGCCGAGTGGATGACGATGTCGGCGCCGTGCTCGATCGGCCGCACGAGGTACGGCGTGGACAGCGTCGAGTCGACGACCAGCGGGACGCCTGCGGCGTGCGCGACCTCGGCCAGCCCCGCCAGGTCGGCGATCTCGCCGGACGGGTTGGCGATGACCTCGGTGTAGACGGCCTTGGTCTCGGGGCGGATCGCCGCGGCGTAGTCGGCCGGGTCGGTGCCGGGCACGAACGTCGTCTCGACGCCGAAGCGCCGCAGCGTGACGTCGAGCTGCGTGACCGTGCCGCCGTAGAGCTGCGCGGAGGCGACGAGGTGGTCGCCCGCGCCCGCCAGCGCCGCGAACACCAGGAACTCCGCCGCCATGCCCGACGCGGTCGCGACCGCGCCGATGCCGCCCTCGAGCGACGCGAGGCGCTCCTCGAACGCCGCGACCGTGGGGTTGCCGATGCGCGAGTAGATGTTGCCGTACTTCTGCAGGGCGAAGAGGTTCGCGGCGTCGGCGGTGTCGTCGAAGACGAACGACGTCGTCTGGTAGATCGGCACGGCGCGTGCGCCCGTGGTGGCGTCGGGGATGCCACCGGCGTGCAGCGCACGGGTGCGGAAGCCGAAGCGGTGCTCGCTCACGGTGCTCCTGTCGGGGGGACGGGTCGGGGGACGGGGGTCGGTGCCGGTCGGTGCGGGACGGTCAGCGGCGCAGGGCCGCGGTGACGAGCGTGCCCACCTGCTCGACCGCCCAGGGGTTCTGCAGGGACGTCGTGTCGCCGAGCGTGGTGCCCTCGACGAGCTGCGTGAGCAGCCTGCGCATGATCTTGCCCGACCGGGTCTTGGGCACCTCGGGGACGACCAGCACGTGGCGCGGCTTGGCGACCGGCCCGATCTCGCGGGCGACGTGGTCGCGCAGCTCGTCGCGCAGCGCGCGGGTCGCCGCGAGCCACGCCTCGACGTCCTCGACCGGCCCCGGCGGGGAGCTCGGCACGACGAACGCCGCGATCGCCTGACCCGTCACGGGGTCGGCGACGCCCGCGACGCCGGCCTCGCCGACCGCGGGGTGGGCGACCAGCGCGGACTCGACCTCGATGGTCGACAGCCGGTGGCCGGAGACGTTGATGACGTCGTCGATGCGGCCGAGCAGCCAGATGTCGCCGTCCTCGTCGTACGACGCGCCGTCACCCGCGAGGAAGTACCCGCCGTGCGGACCGTGGCCGGCGAACCGGCGCCAGTACGCCTCGAGGTACCGCTGCGGGTCGCGCCAGACCGTCCGGGCCATGCCCGGCCACGGGCGCGCGACGACGAGGAACCCGCCCTGCCCGGGCCCGACCTCGACGCCGTCCTCGCCGACGACCTTGGCGGCGATCCCGGGCAGCGGCCGCGTCGCCGACCCGGGCTTGAGGGTCGTCAGCCCGGGGACGGGCGCGATCATCGCGGCGCCGGTCTCGGACTGCCACCACGTGTCGACGACCGGGGTCTCGCCGCGCCCGAAGGTGCGCCGGAACCACACCCACGCCTCGGGGTTGATGGCCTCGCCGACCGTGCCCAGCAGGCGGATGCTCGACAGGTCGTGCCCACCGGGCAGCTCGTCGCCGAACCACGTCATGAACGTGCGGATGAGCGTCGGGGCCGTGTAGTAGGTCGTGACGCCGTACCGCTCGATGACCTCGAGGTGGCGCTCGCGGTGGGGGGTGTCGGGCGTGCCCTCGTAGATGACCTGCGTGAGCCCGTTGGCGAGCGGACCGTAGATCTCGTACGTGTGCGCCGTGACCCACGCGAGGTCGGCGGTGCACCAGTGCACGTCGTCGTCCTTGGCGTCGAAGACCGCCCAGTGCGACCACGCGGCGTGCGTGAGGTAGCCGCCGGAGGTGTGGACGAGTCCCTTGGGCTTCCCGGTGGTGCCCGAGGTGTAGATGACGAACAGCGGGTGCTCGGCGTCGAACGCCTGCGGCTCGTGCACGTCGGGCTGGCGGTCGACGACGTCGTGCCACCAGACGTCGCGCCCGTCGGTCCACGCCACGTCCTGGCCCGTGCGGCGCACGACGAGCACGTGCTCGACGTGCGCGAGCCCGGCGACGGCCTCGTCGGCCGCGGACTTGACCTCGACGGCCTGCCCGCGGCGGAACTGCCCGTCGCTGGTCACCAGCACCTTGGCCTCGGTGTCCTGCACGCGGAAGCGCACGGCCTCGGCCGAGAACCCGCCGAACACGAGCGAGTGCACCGCGCCGATCCGCGCGATCGCGAGCGTGACGACGACCGTCTCGGCGATCACCGGGAGGTACACCACGACGCGGTCGCCGGGACCGACCCCGAGCTCGGTGAGCGCGTGCGCGGCCTGCGCGACCTCGCGCTGCAGCTGGGCGTAGGTGATCGAGCGGCGGTCGCCGCGCTCGCCCTCGACGTGCAGCGCGACCTTGTCGCCGCGGCCCGCCGCGACGTGCCGGTCGACGCAGCTGACGGCGACGTTGAGCCGCCCGCCGACGAACCAGCGGGCCTCGGGGACCGTCAGCTCGTCCGGCGCGCCGCCCTCGACGGGGACCGGCGGGGACCACGTGTGCGCGGTGTGCCAGGGCGTGTCCCACTCGAGGCGGCGCGCGGCCTGCTCCCAGAACGCGACCGGGTCGGCCTCGGCGCGGGCCCAGTCCTCGGGGCGGACGTTCGACGCCGCCGCCAGGTGAGCGGGTGCGGGGTACGCGCGCGTCTCCGTCTGCAGCGCGGTCAGGGTGGTCATGCGAACCTCCGCAGCAGCTGCTTCTCGGCGAGCGCGACGATCGAGTCCGTGACCTTGCCGATGAGGGCCAGCAGGACGATCGCGAGCAGGATCCGGTCGACGCGACCGTTGTTCTGGGAGTCGGTCAGCAGGAAGCCCAGCCCCATCGACGCGGCGATGAGCTCGGCCGCCACGAGGAACAGCCACGCCTGCGCGAGCCCGAGCCGCAGGCCGGACATGACCGAGGGGATCACTGCGGGCAGCTGCACCGACTGGAAGAGCCGCACGCCCCGCAGGCCGA
Organism: Cellulomonas avistercoris; assembly: GCF_014836445.1. Lineage (GTDB taxonomy): Bacteria > Actinomycetota > Actinomycetes > Actinomycetales > Cellulomonadaceae > Cellulomonas > Cellulomonas avistercoris. The sequence goes on along the minus strand of NZ_JACSQV010000026.1, from coordinate 8,131 downwards.
ACGCGCGGCCCGCCTCGACGAGCTGCGGGTCGACGTGACGCAGCGCGGCCGCCACCGTCGTGTAGATCGGGAAGAACGCGCCGATCGCCACCAGCGTGATCTTCGACTCCTCGCCGATCTTCATCCACAGGATCAGCAGCGGGACCCACGCGAGCGACGGGACGGCCCGGATCGCGGCGAGCGTCGGCGCGAGCAGCACGTCCCCGGCGCGCGACAGCCCGACGAACGCGGCACCCACCAGGGCCACCAGCGCGCCGATCGCGAAGCCGACGAGCACGCGCTGCACCGAGATCGCGACGTGCGTCTGCAGGTCGCCGCGCTGCCAGAGGTCGACGGCGGCGTTCCACACCGACGCCGGGCTGGGCAGCTGGTACGGCGGCACGAGGCCGCTGGTCGTGACGTACTGCCACACCGCGAGCAGGAGCAGCGGGAGCAGCGCGCCGCCGACGGCCCGCGTCGCGCGCCGCGACCAGAAGCCGCCGGCGGGTCGCCGGGCAGCGCCGAGGTCGTGGACCCGGGGGACGGGTGCGCCCGGGGGCACGGTCGCGTCGGTGACGGGAGCGTCCTCGAGGGGCGCGTCGGCGACGTAGGCGTCGGTCATGGGGCGTGACTCCTGGGGACGGAGGAGGAGGTGCGGGGCGCGGTGCCCCGGCCGCGGGGGCGGGCGGAGCACCGCGTGCGGTCAGCCCGCGATGGTGGAGGCGTCGGCCTTCTCGGCGAACGCCGGCTCGAACAGCTCGTCGAGCGCCTTGTCGATCGTGGCCTGGTTCGGCACGTCGCCGGACTCGACGAAGATCGGGCCGACGACCTCGAGCACCTCGCGCTGCGCGTCACCGGGGACCGGGTCCACGCCCAGGTTCGTGCGCTCGACGATGACCTTCTCGGCCACGGCCGGGTCGATCCCGGCGACCTCGGCGAGGATCGCGACGACCTCCTCGGGGTTCTCCTGCGCCCACTCGCGGGCCTTCTCGTACGCGTCGACGACGACCTGCGCGAGGTCGGGGCTCGCGTCGAGGAACTCCTGCGTCGCGTTGAGGAACCCGTAGGTGTTGAAGTCGATGTTGCGGTAGACGAGCTTGGTGCCGGACTCGGCCTCGCTCGCGGCCATGATCGGGTCCAGGCCGGACCACGCGGCGACCGAGCCCTGCTCGAGCGCCGTGCGCCCGTCGGCGTGCTGCAGGTTCTGCACCTCGACCTGGTCGAGCGGGACCCCGGCCTCCTCGAGCGACTGCAGGAGGAAGAAGTAGGGGTCGGTGCCCTTGGTCGCCGCGACCGACTTGCCCGCGAGGTCGGCGACGGACGTGATGTCGGAGGTCGCCGGCACGACGATCGCGGCCCACTCGGGCTGCGAGTAGATCCCGATCGTGTGGATCGGCGAGCCGTTGGAGCGCGCGAGCAGCGCGGCGGAGCCGGCGGTCGAGCCCACGTCGACCGCGCCGGCGCGCAGCGCCTCGTTGGCCTTGTTGGAGCCGGCCGACTGCACCCAGTTGACCGTGACGTCGTCGCCGAGCGTCTCCTCGAGCCACCCCTGGTCCTTGATGACCAGGCTGAGCGGGTTGTAGGTCGCGAAGTCGATGTCGAGCGTGTCGGCGCTCCACGTGACCTCGCCGTCGGACGCGGCGCTCGGGTCGGCCGCCTCCGGCTCGGCATTCTCGCCGGCGACGCAGCCGGTCAGCGCCAGGGCGGTCACGAGGGCCAGCGCGGTGGCGGACACGGCGGTGCGGATCGTCATCGGTTCTCTCATCTCGGGGAACGGGGCCGGAGGGCCCGGTGGTACCGGTGCGGGGGAGCGCCGGGTCGGACGGGTGGGTCAGATGGAGTGGTGCAGGTCGGGGTCGACCGGCGCAGGGTGGTGCGTCGCGACGCCGAGGCCCTCGAGGAGCTCGGCACGCAGCTCCGCGAGCTGGTGGTCGGCGCGGTCGCGCGGCCGGGCGCCGGGCACGTCGATCACGCGGGCGACGGTCGGCGTCCCGGGCGGGCACTTCGCGAGGTTGCGCAGCAGCAGCACGCGGTCGGCGAGGTACAGGGCCTCCTCGACGTCGTGCGTGACGAGCAGCACGGTCGTCGGCTCGGCCGCGTGCACCTCGAGCAGCAGGTCCTGCATGCGCAGGCGGGTCAGCGCGTCGAGCGCGCCGAAGGGCTCGTCGAGCAGCAGGACGCCGGGGTTGCGGGCCAGCGCCCGCGCGAGCGCGGCCCGCTGCGCCATGCCGCCGGACACCTGACGGGGTCGCAGCCCGGCGGACTCCTCGAGGGCCACGAGGCGCAGCAGCTCGGCGACGCGCTCGCGTCCCACGTGCTTGTCGGTGCCGCGCGGCAGGCCGAGGGCGACGTTGCCGGTCAGCGTGCGCCAGGGCAGCAGGCGCGGCTCCTGGAACGCGACGGCCGTCCGGCGGTCGACCCCCGACAGCGGCGTGCCGTCGAGCAGGATGCGGCCCGCGTCCGGGGTGTCCAGGCCGCTCACCTGACGCAGCAGCGTCGACTTGCCGCAGCCGGACGGGCCGACCAGCGCGACGATCTCACCGGCGCGCAGCTCGAGGTCGACGGCGTGCAGCACCGTCCGGGTGCCCGCGGGGGTCGGGAACGTGCGACGCACGCCGTCGAGGGTGACGGTGTGCGCGCGCCGCTCGGCGGTGGGGGTCAGGGTCATGGGGACGTCCGTGAGGTCGGGCGTGGGCGTCCGGCGGAGCCGGGGCGGCCACGAGGGCGGGCACCGGCGGGGCGACCGGGGGAGGTCGCGGGTTGCTGAGCTCAGCAGGGGCCGGTGCGGGGCTGCATGACGCAGCACGGGCAACAGCGGCACATGACGGGGCGCAGGACGTGGACGGAGCGGGCGACGGTCATCGCGGGCCTCCTGTCGACGTCGGGCGAGGCCGAGTGCTTCTCACTATGTGAGACCCGGTGACCACGCTTCGAGCAGACTGTAGCGGCACGCGCGAGGTGGGGGCAACGGGCGTCCACCGTCGTCAGGGACGCGGCTGGATCTCCTGGGCGATCCAGGCCGCGTAGCCCTCGCGGCCGCCGCCCGCGCGCAGGTGGATCCCGTCGTCGTAGAACCAGCCGGGGTTCGCCTCCCCGGCCGACTTCCAGTCGAGCAGGCGCGCGTGCGGGTACTCCGGCACGACGCGCGCGAACAGCTCGTTGTCGTACTGCTCCCAGGGGCGTGGCACGCGCACGTTGAGCACGAACACGCGGTGGTCCGCCGTGGCCTCGAGCAGGTGCCGCAGGTCCTCCTCGGCCACCGGCCCGTTGGTGCCGCCGTGCACCACGACGGTGTGGCCGAGCGTGCCGGCCGCCCCCGCGCCGAGCGCGAGGTCGACCATCTCGCCGAAGCCCCGCGACACGACGGCGTCCACGACGACGCCTCGTGCGGCGAGCTCACCGGCCGCGCCGAGCATGACCGAGTCGCCGAAGGCGGTGACCGTGCCGACCTCCTCCGCCGGCACGGGGTCGGCGGTGGGAGCGGCACTCGGTGCCCGGTCCTGCTGCGGGACGACGGAGCCGATCGGGTCGGGCGCGGCCGACGTGCCTGCCGTCGGGCCCGACGCCGTGCCGTCCGGCGCGGGGGTCCGGACGACCCCCACCGCGAGGACGACCGCGGTCGCGACGACGGCGCTGGTCACCGTGGCGGTGACGACCGCGGCCCTGACCCGGCCGGGTGCCGGGGTCCGCAGGCGGACCACCGCGCGTCCCAGGGCACCACGGCGCACGGGCGCCTCGACCCACCGGTACGACGCCTCGGCGAGCAGCAGCGTCACCCCCACGCGCACGAGGGGCGCCGCCCAGTCCGGCAGCGTGACGTCCTGGTCGGGGCGCGTCAGCATCAGCACAGGCCAGTGCCACAGGTAGATGCCGTACGACCGCTCGCCCAGCCAGCGCAGCGGCTGCCGCGCGAGCGCCCGCCCCAGCAGCCCGGCCGGGTCCGCGGCGGCACCGACGAGCACGACCGTGAGCCCGGCGAACGCCAGGAACCCGCCCCGGTACAGCCCGACGGAGAACTCGTCGACCAGCGCGACGCACGCGACCACGCCCGCGAGCGCGAGGACGCCCACGACGTCGGTGACCCCCGCCTCGAACCGGCGCACCGCGTCGCCGCGCTCGGCCGCCCACGACCCGCCGGCCCGCCACGTGCGCCACGGCCGCCAGACGGTCGCCGCGGCGACGCCCAGCAGCAGACCCATGGCGTGCGTGTCGGTGCCCACGTACACCCGCGTGGGGTCCTGCGGCACCGGCATGCCGGCGCGCGCGGCCAGGACGCCCATCGCGACGGTCGACGCGACGGCGAGGACGGCGGCGACCTGCCCGACGCGAGCGCGCCCCGCGCGCAGCGCGAGCAGAGCCACGAGCGGGACGGCGAGGTAGAACTGCGCCTCCACGGCCAGCGACCACAGGTGCTGCAGCAGAGGAGGGCGACCCGTCAGCTCGAAGTACGAGCGGTCGGCGACGACCTGCCACCAGTTGGACGTGTACGTCAGCGCGGCGAGCAGGTCGCCGCGCAGCGACGTGAGCGCGTCGCGTGCGACGAGGCCGGCGGCCGCCGCGCCGGCCAGCACCGCGAGCAGGGCGGGGACGAGCCGCCGTACGCGCCGGGCGAGGAAGCGCCCGGTGCGGAACCGGCCGGTCGTCTCGACCTCGTCGAGCACGAGGGCGGCGACGAGGTAGCCGGACAGCACGAAGAAGACGTCGACCCCGAGGAACCCGCCCGGGGCCCACGGCACGCGCAGGTGGTACAGGAGCACGGCGACGACGGCGAGCGCGCGGACGCCGTCGAGCCCGCGCAGGTGCGGGAGGCGGGCGGGCGGGGCCGGGACGGGCGCCGTGGGTCGGGTCGTCGGACGCGTCGCGACGTGCTCGACGACTGCCACTGCGACCCCTTGCGGACGTACCCTGCGCGATCCGACGCGCCTCCCGGCGGCGCGGCGTGCGACCCAGGCTAGGCCGGTTCCGCCACCGGACGGTCCGTGGCTCCGTCGTCGTGACCAGCCTCACCCCACAGCGCTGCGATCCGCGGCAGGGCGCGCGGGTCGGTCTGGGCCAGCACGGTCGTCACGGCCGTGCTGCGCCACGCCGGGAGCTGGGCGCGCACGTCCTGCTCGGTGCCGACCAGCGCGATGTCCCGCACGAGCTCGGTGGGGACCGCGGCGGTCGCGCGGGCCCGGTCGCCCGCGAGGTAGTGCGCCTGGATCTCGTCGCACGCGGCGGCGTACCCCAGCCGGTCGAGCACGTCGCGGTGGAAGTTGGCGCCCTTGGCCCCCATGCCCCCGGCGTACAGGGCGATGAAGGGGCGCACGGCGTCGGCGGCCGACTCGACGTCGTCGGCCAGGACCACGGGCACGGTCGCGACGACCTCGAACTCCTCGACGGGCCGGCGCGCGGGGGAGCGGCGCGCGAAGCCCTCGGCGAGGAGCTCGCGGTAGGTCGCGTCCATGCGGGGGGAGTAGAACAGCGGCAGCCAGCCGTCGGCGATCTCCGCGGTCATCGCGATGTTGCGCGGGCCCTCGGCCGCCAGGTGGATCGGGAGGTCGGCCCGCAGCGGGTGGACCGTCGAGCGCAGCGCCTTGCCGAGGCCGGCGCCCTCGTCCGCGGGCAGCGGCAGGCGGTAGAACGCGCCGTCGTAGGTGACGGGGGCCTCGCGCGCGAGGACCTGCCGCACGACGTCGACGTACTCGCGCGTGCGCGCCAGGGGCCGCGGGTAGGGCTGCCCGTACCAGCCCTCGACGACCTGCGGACCCGAGGCACCGAGGCCCAGGACGAAGCGTCCGCCCGAGAGGTGGTCGAGCGTGAGCGCGGCCATCGCGGCGGCGGTGGGCGTGCGCGCCGAGATCTGGGCGATGGCCGTGCCGAGGCGGACGCGCCGCGTGCCCGCGCCCCACCACGCGAGCGGCGTGAGGGCGTCCGACCCGTACGCCTCGGCCGTCCAGACGGAGTCGAGGCCGAGCTCGTCGGCGGCGCGCACCGCCTGCGCGGCACCCGGCGGGGGGCCGGCCGACCAGTAGCCCGTGTGGTACCCGAGGCGCATGCGGTGCTCCTGTCGTCGTCGACGTGCGCCCCACGGGCGCCCGGGTGACGTTACCGGGCGGTAGCCGCGCCGCGCGTGCGGTCGGCGAGGGTGTTGAGGAGGGCGGCGCCCGTCGCGGCGTCGTCGACCGTCACGACGCTGATGCGGCCACCCGTGCGCTCGACCTCGATGCCCTCGCCCTTGCGCAGCACGAACCCGACGCGCCCGCCCGAGCCGATCCGGTAGCCCCACCCGCCGAAGTCCCCGAACGGGTCGATCCGCGTCGTCCGCGCGGCGACGACCTCGTCCAGCGGCACGCGCACGCTCGGCCAGCCCAGCGGCGACCGGGCCACGAGGCCGCGCGCGTCGACGCTCACGCGCAGCACGAGCATCGACGCCAGGAGCAGCCCGAGCCCGGCGGCGAGGACCAGGAGCCCGGGTGCCTGCACCACGATCGCCAGCACCACGTTGACGAGCACGGCCGACCCGCCGACCCACGCACCGACGGGGCTGGTCACCGACCGGCTCCAGGCGGCCCGCTCGTCCGGGCGCAGCGTCGTGCGCGGCGCCGCGGGGTCGACCGGGGCCTCGGTCGGTGCGGCTGGCGTGCGCGGGACGACGAGCCCTGCGAGGACCCCGGCGAGGATGCCGCCCCCGAACGCCCACCCGACCACGTGGCCGATGCCCGGCGCCTGCGCGGCGTCGGCGAGGTCGAGCTGCACCGACAGGGACCCCAGCACCACGATCGACATCAGGACCGCCAGCCCGGTCGAGAACCCCGCCGCCATGCGACGCGTCGAGGTGTCGCGTCCGCCCCAGAACGCCAGCGCCCACATGCCGAGCGCGAACACGGGCGCGAAGAGCAGCGGGATCGCGATGGCGTCCTTGAGCGAGCCGAAGCCGTCCGGCGCCCCGGACCCCGACCAGTGCACCGCCAGCGGGTCGGGCAGGCGGGGTGCCCAGCCGACCGCGACCGCGACGGCGGCGGCGATCACCAGCAGGGGGACGACGAGCGTCGTCACGGTGGTGGCGAGCCGGTGCGGCGGCGTCGGGCGGGGGGTGGTCATCGCAGGGCCTCCTTGACGAGGGCGGTCACGGTCTCGGGGGAGACGCGCAGTCTCCTCGCGGTCGTGGCGAGCGCCCCGACCGCGGTGTGCAGCTCGTCCAGGTCCGGTGCGGCGTGCCCCGTGACGACGGCGCCCCGACCGCGGCGGAGCTCGATCAGGCCGCCGTCGCGCAGCTCCTGGTACGCGTGGAGCACCGTGTGCAGGTTGATCTCGAGGGACGTCGCGAGGTCGCGGGCCGACGGCAGCCGTTCGCCGGTGCGCAGGTCGCCGTGGGCGATCGCGGTGCGCACCTGGGCGACGAGCTGCGCGTACAGCGGCTCGTCGGACGCGGGGTCGATGCGGAAGAGCATGCGACCAGTCTAGTAGTTACACAACAACTAGAACAAGACCACCGCGCGGAGGCGTGTCAGATGTAGATCGCCGGGTCGTCGACCTCGACGTCGAACGGGACCTGCGTGCCCCGGCGCCGGATCTTGGCCGGCACACCCACGGCGACGGCTCCCGTCGGCACGTCGGTGATGACCACGGCGTTCGCGCCGACCTGGACGTCGTCCCCGAGCCAGACCGGGCCCAGGATCTTGGCGCCCGCGCCGACGACCACGCGGTCGCCCAGCGTGGGGTGGCGCTTGCCGCGCTTCATCGAGCGGCCCCCGAGCGTCGCGCCGTGGAACAGGACGACGTCGTCCCCGACCTCGGCCGTCTCGCCGATGACCACGCCCATGCCGTGGTCGATGAACAGCCGTTCGCCGATCCGCGCGCCCGGGTGGATCTCGATGCCGGTCGCCGCGCGCGCCGCCTGCGAGACGAGGCGCGCCGGCAGCCGCAGCAGCGGGATCGCCCACATGTGGTGCGCGAGCCGGTACACCCAGATGGCGTGGACGCCGGGGTAGGCCAGTGCGACCTCGAGCAGGGAGCGCGCCGCGGGGTCGTGCCGGTGCGCCGCGTCGAGGTCGTCGCGCAGCGTGCGCAGGAAGCGGTGCAGGGGACGCATGGCGGTGCTCCGGGTCACGAGGGGTCGTCCGCCGGCGGGCGGACGCGGCGCGGGGGGGGGGGGGGGGGGGGGGGGCGG
>NZ_JACSQV010000025.1 GCF_014836445.1 Cellulomonas avistercoris | reverse complement strand
CCGGGGCCCGGGCATGGTCGCGACGGTCGCCGCGGGCTACCCCGGCCCGGCCGTGCTCGGCGTGGCGGCGGCCTGGCGGGCGCGGGCGTCGAGTGCGGCGTGCCGGGCCGCGACGGTCGGGTGCCCGTCGCGGGCCTCCACGACCTCGGCCTCGGTGCGGCTCAGCGCGTCGCGCTCCGTCTCCAGCGTCAGCTCGGCGCCGTGCAGCTGGGCGAGGACCTCGTCGCGCACCTGCTCGCGGCGTCGCGTCGCGGCGTCGTGGTCCGCGATCCGTCCGTCCAGGTCGGTGACCTGCGCAGTCGCGGCGGTGACGGCGGCGACCGCGTCCTGCGCGGTGCGCAGCGCGTCGGCCGCGGTGGTGGCGTCGTGGTCGCCCGTGCGGGCGGCGAGGCCGTCGACCCGCTCGGCGAGCCGGGCGGCGCGCGCGCCCGCGGCGGCCAGCGCGGCCTCGGCCGCGGCTCGCACCTGCTCAGCCGCCTGCACCTGCTCGGCCGTCACGTGGTCGGCCCCGACGGACGCGGGCGCCGGGTGCTCGCACGCCCCGCACACGGGGCACGCGTCGCCGTCGACGAGGCCGGCGGCCAGCTCACCGGCGAGCCCCGCGACCCGTGCCGTGCGCAGCGCGGCCTCGGCCGTGACCGCCGCCTGCGCGGCACCGGCCGCCGCGGCGACCTCGCCCTGCGCCGCGGCGAGCTCGGCGCGCGCCGCACCCAGCGCCGCGACGTCCGCGACGAGGACGCGGGCCGCGGCGCACGCCGTCTCGGCGGCGTCCGCCTGTGCCGCGCGCAGGCGCGCGTCGTCCCGCTCCTGCTCGAGGGTCGCACGCTCCGCGGGCCGTCCGGCGAGCCACACGGCGGCCGCCTCGACCTCGGCACGCAGGTCGTCGAGGACCGCCGCGAGCTCGCGCACCGCGCGGCGGCGCCCGTTCAGCCCCGCCTCGGCCTCCACGGTCCGGCGCAGACCGGCCGCCGCGTCGGCCGCCGCCGCCCGCTCCGCCCGCAGGTGGGGACGCCAGGCGTCGAGGACGTCCGCGAGGTCGTCGCGGTCCGGTCCCCCGGCCGCACCGGGCTCCGCACCGCGCCCGGGCACGAGGGCCTCGACGAGCGCCGCGACGTCCTGGCCCGCCGGCAGCAGGTCCCCCGGGGCGGCGTCCGACGCCGCGACGAGCGCCTTGGCCGCCGCCTCGTGCGCCGTCCACGCGTCCTGCCACCCCGTGAGCAGCGGACGCACGGCCGCCGCGGCGCGTCCCCGCGCGAGGCGTCGGACGTCGTCCTCGTGCCGGCCCGCCGCCGCCTCGAGCGCCGTCCGCTCGGCGCGCAGCGCGTCCCGGCGCGCGGCGAGCGTGGCCGTCGCGCGCGCGTGCTCGAGCTCGGCGCGCGCGGCGTCCCACGTCGTGCGCGCGGCGGCGGCCTCGTGCGCCAGCGCGTCCGCCGCGGCGTCCAGGCCCGCGGTCGTCGCGACGACCACCTGCGCGACGCGCTCGGCGACCGGCGTGCCCACGAGGGCCTCGTCGAGCGCGCCCCGGACCTCGGCCTGCTCGTCGGGCCCCAGCGCGCACGCGCCGAGCAGGTGCGCGACCGCCTCCCCCAGGTGCGCGCGGGATGCCTCGACCGTCCTGGCGGCCTGGGCACGCAGCGCGGCGAGACGCTGCTGCATCTGCTCGTAGACCTCGGTCCCGAAGATCTTCTGCAGCAGGACGCGCCGCTCCTCGCCGCCCGCGCGCAGGAACCGCGCGAACTCGCCCTGCGGCAGCACGACGGTCTGGACGAACTGCTGACGGTCCAGCCCGACGACCCGCTGCAGCTCGGCCCCCACCTCGTCCAGGCGCGTGCCGAGCAGCGTGCCGACGCCGTCGAGGCCCTCGGGCGCCGCTGCCAGGTCGACGTCGGCGGGCAGGCGCCACGCCTTCACGCTCGCCTGGGCGGTGGTCGTGCCGGTGCCGCGACGCTTGGCCCGCTGGTACGCCGGCGTGCGACGCACGCGGTAGACCCCGGAGGGCACCTCGAAGACGAGGTCGACGACGCTCTCCACGTCGTCGGCCGCGTACGCGGAGCGCAGCCGCTCGTCCGACGCGTCGGCGCCGGCGACCTTGCCGTACAGCGCGAACACGACCGCGTCGATGAGCGTGGACTTGCCGGAGCCCGTCGGCCCCTCGAGCAGGAACAGGCCCGACGCGCCGAGCGCGTCGAGGTCGACGGTGTGCCGGGCGGCGAACGGCCCGATGGCCTGGACGGTGAGGGAGCGCAGGTGCATCAGGCGCTCCGCTCGGCGGCGATGACGTGCTCGTGCGCGGCGCGCAGCACCTGCGCCTCGGCGTCCGTCGGTCGCGCGCCCGTCACGTGCGCCACGAAGTCGGCGGCGACCACGACGGGGTCGGCGGCGGCGGTCACCAGGACGGGCCGCGTGCGCTCCTCGTCCGGGCGCTCGGGCCGGTGCTGCACGACCAGCGCGTGCGCGAACCGCTGCCGGACGCGACGGAAGAGGTCCGCCGGCCGCGCGGCGTCGGTGACGGTCACGCGCACCCAGTCCTCGACGTGCGGCTCGCCGGCCGGCCCCAGCAGGTCGTCGAGCGTGCCCGTCACGTCCGTCAGGCGGCGCGGGACGGGGGCCGGCAGGAGGGTCGTCGTCGGCGCGTCGCCCGACAGGTCCACGAGGACCGAGGACTTGGCGTGGTGCTGCTCGGAGAACGAGTAGGCCAGCGGCGAGCCCGAGTACCGCAGGACCGTGCCGGCCGGCCCCTGGACGACCTGCGGGCCGTGCAGGTGGCCCAGCGCGACGTAGTCCGCACCCGCGAACACGTCGGCCGCCACGTGGTCGACGCCGCCCACCCGGATGTCCCGCTCCGACTCGCTGGCCCGGCCCCCGACGACGAAGGCGTGCGCGGCGACCACGACGCGCGGCCGCTCACCGCCCCGCCGCGCCGCGACGTCCGCCCGCACCCGGGTCATCGCGGCGTCCGTGACGGCCTGGTGCGACCGGGCGAGGAGCCCGCGGGCACCATCGGCGCCGACGGGCGCGAGCTCCGCGCGGCAGACGTCGGGGTCCAGGTACGGCAGCCCGTAGACCAGCGCGCCCGCGACCTCGACCGGCTCCGCCAGCGACGCGACGCGCGTGCGCAGCCGCACCCGCTCGCGCATGAGCGCCGACCCGAACCCGAGGCGCGTGGCCGAGTCGTGGTTGCCCGACGTGACGACGACCGTCGTGTGCTCCGCGAGCCGCGCGAGCGTGTCCGACAGCAGCGTCACGGCCTCGACCGGCGGGATCGCCCGGTCGTACACGTCACCGGCGACGACGACCGCGTCGACCTGCTCCGAGCGCGCGACGTCGACCAGGTGGTCCAGGTAGGACGCCTGGTGGTCCAGCAGGTCGACCCCGTGCAGGGTCCGGCCCAGGTGCCAGTCCGACGTGTGCAGCAACCGCATGCCCGGAACGTAACCGAGCCCTCCGACATCGCCGCGGTCGACCCGCGACGGGGCCTCAGACGTCGTCGGGGATCGCGCTGCCCACGCCGACCATGTCGAGCAGGTCCCGCAGGACGCGGTGCGGGTCGTGCAGCGTCAGCTCGACGCCCGCCTCCGAGGCGGCCAGGTGCAGCTGCAGCACGAACGCCACGCCCGAGGAGTCGACGAACGTCGCGGCGCTCGAGTCGACGAGCAGGGGCAGGCCGCTCATGAGAGCGATCCCCATCGCCGCCGACGCGGACTGCCGCAGGGACGCGTCGATCTCGCCGACGAGACAGACCACGGCCCGACCGTCACGGTGCTCGACGCGGATCTCGTGGTCCGCGGGCTCCGGGGTGCGCTCGATCGCAGCGGTCAGCTCGCTCATGGGCGTTCGGGCTCCTCGTGCCTCGGGCGGTACGTCGTCGTACCGGGGTGCGACGGGCGGGACGAAAACTACCCATCCCCACCGACATCGGCGCGGCGAGCGGGCTCCTCCCGCCTCACAACGTGCACCCCGGCGCGCGTGTTCCCCGGTGGCGTCAGCCGGCCTCGCTGACGTCCGCGACGGTCGCCCCCAGCGCACGCACGAGGTCGTCGGTCGCCAGCTCGATCCCCACGCCGTGCCCGCCCCCGCCGATGGACACGCGGCGTCCGGCCGCGCGGGCGTCCACGACGACCGGCCACGTGCGCGTCGTCCCGAACGGCGTGATGGTGCCGCGCTCGAACCCCGTGACGTCCTTGGCGACCGACGCGTCGGGCATCGACAGCCGGCTCACGCCGAGCAGCGCGCGCAGCCGGGGCCACGAGATGGTCCGGTCGCCCGGCAGCAGGACGAGCAGGAAGTCGTTCTCGCCGCGCCGCACCACGATCGTCTTGACGAGGTCGGCCGGTTCGATGCCCCGTGCGGCGGCGGCCTCCACGAGCGAGCCGACGCGCCCGTGCCGCGTGCGCACGTAGGGGACGCCCGACGCCTCGAGCGCCTCCACCGTGCGCCGCTCGCCGTCGGTGCGCAGCTCGTCGTCGGGGGCGGCCGTGGGTGCGGGGGTCGCGTCGCTCACGCGTCCACGGTAGCCACCGGTGCGCCGGCGCGCGGGCCCGCGCGGGTGACGGGCGTCGCGACGGGTCAGACGAGCGCGACGACGAGCGCGACGACCGACCCCAGGGACGGCACGGCGACCCCGGCGAGCACCCACCACCGCCGGGACCCCGGGCTCACCGCCGGGTCCTGCGCGGCCGCCTCGTGACGCGTGGCGAAGGCGTTCAGCCAGTCCTGCTCGGGGGTCCAGCGCTGCTCCGGCGCCGGCATCGGGTCGGGGATCCACTCCTCCTGCGGCACCCAGTGCGCGGGCAGGGGCCGTGCGGGGCCGCCGCCGGCGTCCCGGGCGGCGGACGGGTGGTCCTCGGGCCCGCGACGACGTGCCGCCGGCTGCCGCCCGCTCACGTCGGCCCACGGGTCGGGACCGGACGACGGGTCGGGACCGGAGGACGGAGCGGGGCCCGACGACCGAGCAGGGCCCGACGACGGAGCAGGGCTCGACGACCGAGCAGGACCGGACGACGGAACCGGACCGGACGACGGAGCAGGACCGGACGACGGAGCCGCGACCGCCCGGACGAGCGCGCGCCGGACGTCGTTGGCCCACTGGAGGCCGTGAGCGTCGCGCGGCTGCTGCGGGCCCGGACCGGGAGGTGGCCACGGTTGCTCGAGCACGTGCCCTCCCGTCGTCGGCGTCGGTGGATCCGGACGAATCGCCCAGGTGCCCATCCTGCACTGCCGCGAGCGCCGACGTGACGTCGTTCACCCCATGGGGTGAGGACCTTCTCATCGAGCGGGCCCGGCCGGTCGCCGGTCGGCCCGATGGCGTCCGGGGCCGTCGGCCGTCGGTACCGTCGTCGTCGTGACGGGGGCGGCGGACGAGCGCAGGATGGCGGCGGTGCGCCGGTGGTCGCTGCTCGTCGTGTCGGTCCTCGCCGTGCCCGTCGGCGCGCTGCTCGCGCTGCGGCCGTTCGCGTCGCTCGGGGTGCTGGTCGTCGGGGTCGTCGCGGGGCTCGTCGTGCTGGGCGCCGTGCGGCTCGTGGCGGACCGCCCCGCGGCAGCCGACCGGGATGCACCCGACGCCGCCGAGCCGCCCCCGACCCCGCCGCGCTGGTGGTGGGCCCCCGGGTGCGCGTACCTGGCCGCGGCCGCCGTCGTGCTGCTGTGGCCCGGCCCGACGATCCGCGTGCTCGCCGTCGCGGTGGGCCTGGTCCTCGTCGCCGACGGCGTGCTCGACGTGCTCGCGGCGCGCGGTGCCCGCGGCACGGCCCGCGCCGGCGCGCTGCTGTCCGGTGCCACGTCGGTGCTGCTCGGCGCGCTCGCGCTGGCGTGGCCGGACGTCACCGTGCTCGTCGTCGCCGTGCTCTTCGGGGCCCGCGTGCTGCTCGCGGGGCTCCGCGGCGTCGGGGCCGCGCTGGGCCGCGGACGCACGCCGCGCCCGTCGGTTGCGGACCGCCGCGCCCGCCCGGGGACGTGGCGGCTGGTCGGCCAGGTCGCCGCCCTCGTCGTGACGCTCGCGCTGACCGCCGCCGGCATCGGCATCGAGCGCGCCGCGCACGAGCCCGACGACTTCTACGCGACGCCGGCCGACGTGCCGGACGCCCCGGGCCGGCTGCTGCGCAGCGCCGCGTTCACGTCCTCCGAGGTCCCGCCCGACGCCCTCGCGTGGCGCATCCTCTACACGACGACCCGGGTCGACGGCTCGCCGACCGTCGCCTCCGGCCTCGTCCTGGCCCCGCGCACCGCCACGGGCGCGGCAGCACGGCCCGCCGACGTCGTCGCGTGGGCGCACGGCACGACGGGTGTCACGCCGGGGTGCGCGCCGTCCGTGCTGCCCGACGGCCTCGCCGCCGGCGCCATGTTCGTCGCGGACGACGTGCTCGCCCGCGGGTGGGCGGTCGTCGCGACGGACTACGCCGGGCTCGGGACCGACGGCCCGCACGCGTACCTCGTCGGGGAGCCCGCGGCCCACGACGTGCTCGACGCCGTCCGCGCCGCGCACGAGCTCGACGACGTCGCGCTCAGCGACCGGCACGTCGTGTGGGGGCACTCGCAGGGTGGTGGCGCGGCCCTGTGGACGGGGATCGTCGCACCGGACTACGCCCCCGACGTGGACCTGCTGGGCGTCGCCGCGCTGGCGCCCGCGTCGAACCCGTCGGCGCTGCTCGCGCACCTGCCCGAGGTCTCGGTGGGCGCCCTGTTCGCCGCCTACCTGGCGCAGGGGTACACGGCGACGTACCCGGACGTGCGGCTCGACGACGTCGTGCGGCCCGGTGCGCGCGTCATCGTGCGGGAGATGGCGCACCGCTGCCTCGCCGAGCGGGGCGTCGTCGTGTCCGCGCTCACGGCGCTGCTGCTGGACCAGCCGGTGTGGGCGCACGACGACCCGTACACCGGCGCCTTCGGCGCGCGGCTCGACGAGAACGTGCCGGACGGCGCGATCGACGCGCCGCTGCTCGTCGCGCAGGGCACCGCGGACTCGATCGTCGTCGCCTCGGCGCAGGACGCGTACGTGGCCGCCCGCTGCGCCGCGGGGCACGCGGTCGACCACCGCTCGTACCCGGGCCTGGACCACGTCGCCCTGGTGGAGCCGGACTCCCCCCTGATCCCGGCCCTCCTGGCCTGGACCGCGGACCGCTTCGGGGGCGCACCCCCGGTCGACGGCTGCGCCTGAGCCCGGGGTCGCCGCAGAAGTGGTCACACCTGCTCTCTCCGGCACGCGAAGTGGGCACGTCGTCGACCACTTCTCGCGGACGCGCCGGTAGGGGCGCTGCTCCTGGGGGGCCGGGGCGACATGATGGGCGCCTTCGAGTCCAGGGAGGGCGTGTGCTGACGAGCCTCGTCGTGGGGGTCCTGCTGATGAACGTGTTCGCCGCGGCGCTGGTCGTCGCGCGGGCACCGGTCTACCGGACGCGGCTGTACCGGCCGATGCTGCTCAACCTCGTGCTGTCGGCGGCGCCGCTGGTCGTGCTGGGGCTGGCGGTCGTCGTGGTGCTGCCGCTCCTCGTCGTCGGGACGCCCCGGCCCCTGGTGTGGGCGGTCGGCGTGGTGCTCGGGCTCGTGTGGCTGCTGCTGCTGCCGAACTCCGGGTACCTCATCACCGAGCTCAACCTCAACCACCGCCGCGAGGGCGAGCGCGTCCCGGAGTGGTACGACGTGCTGCTCGTGCTGGTCCTCGCGATGTCCGGCGTCCTGACGACCGTGCTCAACGTGTTCCTCGTCGTGCTGGTCGCGCTCGTCGTCGGCAGCGAGGACTCCGCGGCGCCGCTCGACAGCACCCGCGCGCGCGTCCTGGAGGGGGTGCTGCTGCTGCTCGTCGCGTTCGGCATCTACCTCGGCCGGCACGTGCGCCTGAACTCGTGGGACGTCAAGCACCCGCACCACCTGGTCCGCAAGGTCGTGGACCACCTGCGCTCGCCCGGCGCCGTGGGCAACGCGATCGGCTTCACGCTGCTGGGTGCGCTGTTCTTCGGCCTCATGTACCTCGTGATGGTCGGGCCCGTGGTGCGCGGGCTCGTGGACCTCGAGGAGCTGCGGGCGACCATCTCCTCCTGACGTGCAGGAACGCACGCGGTGACGTCCAATGTTGCGATGACGACGACCACGGGACGGCCGGCGGTGACGGCGGCCGCGGCGGTCCTGGCGCTGGGTGTGCTCGCCGGGTGCGGCGTGACCGTGCCCACCGACCCCGACGGCACGCTCGACCGGGTCCGCGGCGGCGAGCTGCGGGTCGGGGTCTCCCCCCACGAGCCGTGGACCGTGCCGGTCCCGGACGGCACGCCGACAGGCCTCGAGGTGGACCTCGTCGAGGGCTTCGCGCAGAGCCTCGACGCCGACGTCGTGTGGACGACCGGCGGTGAGGAGGAGCTCGTCGGGGACCTGGAGCGCGGCGCGCTCGACCTCGTCGTCGGGGGGTTCACGGCGTCGTCGCCGTGGACGTCGAAGGCCGCCGTGACGGTCTCCTACGTCACCGTCACCGACCCCGACGGCAAACCCGAGGGGCACGTCATGCTCACGCCGATGGGCGAGAACGCGTTCCTCGTCGAGCTCGAGCGCTACCTGCTCGACCAGGAGGTGCAGGCACCGTGACCCAGGGAGCCGTCGAGCAGTCCTTCCGGTTCGGCAACACCGAGCTGCCGCCCGACGCGCGCGACGCGGCCCGCAAGGCCAAGCGCCTCGCGTGGCTCACCATCGCGTTCCTCGTCACCGCGGTGACCCTCGTCTACCTCGTCATGGGCAGCTCGCAGGCCATGAAGGCGGCCTGGGCGGAGGACCTGCTGTCGTTCATCCCGCCGATCGCGTTCCTCGTGGCGCTGCGCGTGACGGGCCGGGTCCCCAGCGAGAAGCACCCCTACGGCTACCACCGGTCCGTCGGCATCGGGCACCTGGTCGCCGCGACGGCGCTGCTGACGATGGGTGCGTTCCTGGTGTTCGACTCGGTGTCCGGGTTGCTGGCCGGCGAGCACCCGCCGGTGGGGCTGATCGTGGTGCTGGGCCACGAGATCTGGTCCGGCTGGCTCATGGTGATCGTGCTCGCGTACACCTGCGTGCCCGCCGTGCTGCTGGGACGGGCCAAGATGCCGCTGGCCGAGCAGCTGCACGACCGTGTGCTGCACGCCGACGCCGACATGAACAAGGCCGACTGGATGACGGGCGTCGGCGGGATCGTCGGCGTGCTGGGCATCGGCGTCGGGCTGTGGTGGGCGGACTCGGCGGCCGCCCTGTTCATCTCGGCGAGCATCCTCCACGACGGGGTGAAGAACCTGCGCAGCGCCGTGGCGGCACTCATGGACGCCCGCGCGACCACGGTCGACGGGTCGGAGCCGCACCCGCTCGGCGGTGCCATCGACGAGACGCTGCGCGGCCTGGAGTGGGTCGGCAGCGCCGCGTCGCGGGTCCGCGACCAGGGCCACGTGTTCCACGTCGAGGCGTTCGTCGTGGCACGCGACGGCATGCCCACGCAGGAGCAGCTGCAGCAGGCGTGGGACGCGGTCACGGACCTGGACTGGAAGGTCGAGGACCTGGTGGTCGTGCCGGTCGACGAGCTCCCGGAGGAGCTGCTCCCGGGCCTACGCCGCCACCCCTGACCGCCCCGGGGCCGACTGCCCCGGCACACCGGCTCGCCGAGACCGGCCTGGGTCGGCTTCCGGGCGTCGGACGACGACCCACGACGGGCTCGGGGGCGGTTCGTCCCGGCTGGTGGACGTCCGCAGGGCGTCGACCTCACCGACCGACGGGTATCAGCGTGAGCGAACCCGGTGGCGCCTGCGAGGATGGACGGTCGTGAGCACGCCCGAACCCGCCCCGGACACCGCCGCGGCCGCCGACGAGCGCGGCGCGGGCCGTCGTCGTGGCGGTGGCCGGTCCGGCAGGGGTCGTGGCCGCCGGGACGACGCGCGCCGTGGGCGTCGCGACGAGACCTCCCGCACCCGCCGCGCCGACGCCCACCTCACCCGCACCGCCGAGGCGCGCGCGGCCGTCGCCCTCCCGCCGATCGTCTACCCCGAGCAGCTGCCGGTCTCGGCGCGCCGCCAGGAGATCGCGGACGCCCTGCGCGACCACCAGGTCGTCGTCGTCGCGGGCGAGACGGGGTCGGGCAAGACGACGCAGATCCCGAAGATCGCCCTCGAGCTCGGCCGCGGGCGCGCCGGCCAGATCGGGCACACGCAGCCCCGGCGGATCGCGGCGCGCACGGTCGCCGAGCGCATCGCGGACGAGCTGAACGTCCCGCTCGGCGGCGTCGTCGGGTACCAGGTGCGGTTCACGGACGAGTCCAGCGACTCGACGCTGGTCAAGGTGATGACCGACGGCATCCTGCTCGCGCAGATCCAGCGCGACCCGATGCTGCGGATGTACGACACGCTCATCATCGACGAGGCGCACGAGCGCAGCCTCAACATCGACTTCATCCTCGGATACCTCACGCGGCTGCTGCCGCAGCGGCCGGACCTCAAGCTCGTCATCACGTCGGCGACGATCGACTCCGACCGGTTCGCACGCCACTTCGCGGGCCCGCCGACCGAGGAGCACCCCGACGGCGTCCCCGCGCCGGTCGTCGAGGTCAGCGGCCGCACCTACCCCGTCGAGATCCGCTACCAGCCCCTGTCCCCCGACGACGGCCCGGACCGCGACATGGTCACGGGCATCACGGAGGCCGTCGACGAGCTCATGGCCGAGGGGCCGGGCGACATCCTGGTGTTCCTGTCCGGCGAGCGGGAGATCCGCGACGCGGAGGACGCGCTGCGCGGGTCGCTCGGGCCGCGCGTGGACCCGAAGCACCCCAACGGCGTCGACATCGTGCCGCTGTACGCGCGACTGTCGGCCGCCGAGCAGCGCCGCGTCTTCGAGGCGCACACCCGCCGCCGCGTCATCCTGGCGACCAACGTCGCCGAGACGTCGCTGACGGTGCCGGGCGTGCGGTACGTCGTCGACCCCGGGACCGCGCGCATCTCGCGGTTCTCCAAGGCGACGAAGGTGCAGCGGCTGCCGATCGAGCCGATCTCGCAGGCGTCGGCCAACCAGCGCTCGGGCCGCTCCGGCCGTGTCGCCCCCGGCATCGCGATCCGGCTGTACAGCGAGGAGGACTTCGAGTCCCGCCCCGAGTACACCGAGCCGGAGATCCTGCGGACGTCGCTCGCGTCGGTGATCCTGCAGATGATCGCGGTGGGCGTCGTGACGTCCCCCGACGAGGTCGTGGACTTCCCGTTCGTCGACCCGCCGGACGTGCGCTCGGTGCGCGACGGCGTCGCGCTACTGACCGAGCTGCACGCGCTCGAGGTCGTCCACGGGCGCACCCGCCTCACCGAGACGGGCCGCCAGCTGGCGCAGCTGCCCATCGACCCGCGCCTGGCGCGCATGGTCGTCGAGGCCGGGCGCCGCGGCGTCGCGCGCGAGGTGCTCGTCATCGCCGCCGCGCTGTCGATCCAGGACCCGCGCGAGCGGCCCGCCGAGTCCCGCGAGACGGCCGACGCGCTGCACCGACGCTTCGCCGACCCGTCGTCGGACCTGCTGTCCTACCTCAACCTGTGGACCTACCTGCGCGAGCGCCAGCGCGAGCTGTCCGGGTCCGCGTTCCGGCGCATGTGCAAGTCCGAGCACCTGCACCACCTGCGCGTGCGCGAGTGGCAGGACGTCGTCACGCAGCTGCGCGAGATGGCCAAGGGCCTCGGCGTCGACGCCAAGGGCGCCCCCACGCCCACGTCGTCCGACGCCCCCGCGGCCGACGGGCACGGGCGCGACGGTCGCCGCGACGGCGGGCGGCACGTCCCCACCGGTGCGCCGACGCAGGAGGCGACCGCCGGCACCGCCCCGGACGCCGTGCAGACGCGCTGGACGTGGGACGGCGACGCGATCCACCGCGCGATCCTGCCCGGCCTGCTGTCCCAGATCGGCATGCAGGTCGTCACCGACGTCGCCGCCGGCAACCCGCCCAAGGGCCGCGACGGCAAGCCCCGCAAGCCCGACGCGCGCGCCCGCAACGAGTACCTGGGGGCCCGCGGCGCACGGTTCGCGATCTTCCCGGGGTCGGGCCTGGCCCGCCGCCCCCCGTCGTGGGTCATGGCGGCCGAGCTCGTCGAGACGTCCCGGCTGTGGGCGCGCGACGTCGCGCGCGTCGACCCCGACTGGGTCGAGGAGGCCGCGGCGCACCTCGTCAAGCGCACCTACTCCGAGCCCGCGTGGTCGACGCGGCAGGGCGCGGCGACGGTCAACGAGAAGGTGCTGCTCTACGGCGTGCCGGTCGTGGCGCAGCGCCGGTCGCTGCTGGCCAAGGTCGACCCCGAGCAGGCGCGCGAGCTGTTCATCCGGCACGCGCTGGTGCAGGGCGAGTGGACGACGCACCACACGTTCTTCCACGAGAACCGCCGCCTGCTCGACGAGGCCGAGGCGCTCGAGGCCCGCGCGCGGCGCCGCGACCTCGTCGTCGACGACGACGCGCTGTACGACTTCTACGACGCGCGGATCCCGCCCGAGGTCGTGTCCGCACGCCACTTCGACACCTGGTGGAAGTCCGCGAAGCGTGCCGACCCGGAGCTGCTGTCGTTCACGCGCGAGCTGCTGGTCGGCGACGACGCCGCCGAGATCGACGAGCGCGCGTTCCCGTCGCGCTGGCCGCAGGGCGAGCTGTCGTTCCCGCTGACCTACCAGTTCGAGCCCGGCACCGAGGCCGACGGCGTCACGGTCCACATCCCCATCTCCCAGCTGCCGCGCGTGCGGCCCGAGGGCTTCGACTGGATGGTCCCGGGCATGCGCGCCGAGCTGCTGACCGCGACGATCCGTGCGCTGCCCAAGCCGGTGCGCGTGCAGCTCGTCCCGGCACCGGACGTCGCGCGGGCCGTCGACGCGTGGCTCGCCGAGAACTCGGCGTCGTGGGCCGACACCGTGCGCGCCGGCGACGCGGCGCCGTCGTTCCGCGAGATGTTCGCGCGCGCCGTCCGGGCGCTGCGCGACGTCGAGGTGCCCGCCGACGCCGTCGACGAGGACCGGCTGCCCCCTCACCTGCGCATGACGTTCCGTGTCGTCGGGGACCGCGGCGGCGTGATCGACGAGGGCAAGGACCTGCTCGCGCTGCAGCGCCGGCTCGCGGACCGCGCGCAGGACGCGGTCGCGTCCGCGGTGCGCACGGCCGTGCGCGCCGCCATGGAGGAGGCGGCGACCCAGGCGGGCCTCCCCGCCCAGCCCGCTCCCAGCCAGCCTGCCCCCTCCTCCCCCCAGGGCGCGAGAGAGCAATCCAGCCCCTCCGGCACCCCCCGCAAGGGCGCCCCCACCCCAGGCGCCCCCACCCCCGGCACCCCCACCCCCGGCGCGAGAGAGCGATCCGGTACGACCCCCGACCTCGAGCGCACCGGGCTGACCACCTGGCCCGACCTGCCCGGTCCGCTGCCCGACGTCATCGAGGCGGTGACCACCGCGGGCGGCGTCGTGCGCGCCTACCCGACGATCGTCGAGGAGGGCACGGGGCCCCGCGCGACCGTCGCCCTGCGCGTGCTCGCCGACGGTGCCGTGGCGCAGGCCGCCGCGCGGCGCGGGCTGCGGCGCCTCCTGCTGCTCGACGTCGGCCTGGCGACGCCCCGCGTGACGAGCCGCTGGAGCGGCACGCAGGCGCTCGCGCTGGCCGCGTCGCCGTACCGCACCACGGACGCGCTGGTCGCCGACGTGCAGCTCGCGTCCATCGACCGGCTCATGGCTCGCCACCTGCAGGGACGCACCCCGCGCGACGTCCGCGACGCCGACGGCTACGCCGCCCTGCGCGGTGCGGTGCGCGACGCGCTCGAGGACGACGTGCACCGCGTCGTCGCCGACCTCGTCGGGGTCCTGACGGCGTGGCGCGAGCTCGACGCCGACGTGCGCGGGACCAGCAGCCTCGCGCTGCTCGCCACCGCGCAGGACGTCCGCGAGCAGGCGGCAACGCTCGTGCACGACGGGTTCGTGTCGGACGTCGGCGCCGACCGGCTGCCGCAGCTCGTCCGCTACCTGCGCGCGGCCCAGCACCGGCTGGCCAAGGCGGCGGACAACCCGACGCGCGACGCCGACCTCGCGTGGCAGGTGCACGACGTCGAGCAGCTCTACACCGCGGCCCGCGAGCGCGCCGCGACCTCGTCGCACGACCCGGCCCGCGACGCCGCGCTCGACGACGTCCGCTGGCTGCTCGAGGAGCTGCGCGTCAGCCTGTTCGCGCAGCAGCTGGGCACGCCGGTACCGGTGTCGCCGACGCGGATCCGCAAGGCGCTGGCGGCGCTCGGCTGACTGTGAGGATCTCGACGCAGCCTCGTTGAGTGCGGTGGGCTGTGGTCGGTGGCTGCGCGTGTGACCCTTCGTCTGACTGGCGTGATGCCTTCGAGCCGACTTGTCCGCGTGTGGTCGCCGGCCCCGGCCCGACCGGAGTTGCTGGCCTGATCAGGAGCTTGACCGCCCGTGGCTGCGGGCGTGTCCCGTCACAGTCCTGCCGTCTCCAGCCGGACCGGAACCTTCACGTTCCCCCGGATCAAGGAGATGAACGCGATGCCCAGTCTTGCCGAAGTCGTCGATGTCGTCATCGGGGTCGACACCCACAAGCACACCCACACCGCGGTGGTCGTGGACGCCAGGACCGGCGGGGTGCTGGCCGAGCGGACGGTCAGCACCGACGCGAGGGGCTATGCCGAACTGCTCGAGTGGGCGCGGGCACACGGGCCGGCCGTGGCGTGGGCCCTGGAAGGTGCCGGCGGCTACGGCGCCGGCCTGGCCCGCCACCTCCAGGCCGCTGGCCAGCAGGTCCTGGAGCTGGACCGACCGGTGCGTGCGGTGCGCCGTCACGGCGCGAAGTCGGACTCCCTGGACGCTGCCCGGGCCGCCCGTGAGGCGCTGGGTCGGGCGCACCTGGCGCAGGTGAAGAGCGATGGACCACGCGGCCAGCTGGCCGCGTTGATGGCCGCGCGACGCTCGGCGGTCGAGGCCGCCACGCTCGCGCAACGTCAGCTGCACGCGCTGGTGATCGCAGCCCCGGAGGTGCTGCGGGCGATGTTCCGTGGCCAGTCCACCGCGACGATGACCACGACCGCCGCACGGCTGCGCCCACGCGCTGCCTGGGACGGGCACACCGCCACCACCGCCACGGTGCTGCGCGCCTTGGCCCGACGCGTGATCGCGCTGCAGGCCGAGGCTCGCCAGCACGAGCAGGCCATGGCCGTGATCGTGCGGGCCTGGCGCCCGGACCTGCTGACCCAGCCAGGGGTCGGGGTCATCGTCGCGGTGGAGGTCCTGATCAGCTGGTCCCACCCCGGGCGGATCCGCTCCGAGGCCGCGTTCGCGATGCTCGCCGGCACCGCACCCGTCCCGGCCTCCTCGGGACTGCGCACCCGCCACCGGCTCAACCGCTCCGGCGATCGTCAGCTCAACCGCGCCCTGCACGTCGTGGTCCTGTCCCGCACCCGCTACGACCAACGCACCCGCGACTACATCGAACGGCGCCGCCACGAGGGCAAGACCGACCGGGAGATCCGCCGCTGCCTCAAGCGCTACATCGCCCGCGACCTGTTCCGCCAGCTCGAACACCGACCAACGACCGCTTGACGATCCATAGGAGCGTCGGTGCCGGCTGACGACGTCGGGCGACGACGCCGGGTGACGACGCCGGTTGACGACGCCTGCTGACGACGCGGCGGGCACCGGCCGCACGGCTGCCTAGGCTGCGGGCATGGCCACCGTCCTGCTCGTCCGCCACGGCCGCACCGACGCCAACGTCCAGGGAGTCCTGGCGGGGCGCGCCGCCGGGGTGCGGCTCGACGACGTCGGACGCGGGCAGGCCGAGCGCACGGCCGACCGCCTGGCCGTGGTGCCGCTGGCCGGCGTGGTGACGAGCCCGCTGGAGCGGTGCCGCGAGACGTCGGACCTGCTGCGGGCGCGGCAGGGCGGCGCGCCCGGCCTGACGGTCGACGACGGGCTGACCGAGTGCGACTACGGGGACTGGCAGGGCCGCTCCCTGGCCGACCTGGCGCGCGAGGCCCTGTGGTCGACGGTCCAGACGCACCCCGCGGCCGTGACCTTCCCCGGGGGCGAGTCCCTGGCCGCCATGCAGGCCCGGGCCGTGGCGGCGGTGCGGCGGCACGACGCCGCGTTCGAGCAGCAGCACGGCCCCGGGGCCGTCTGGGCGGCCGTGAGCCACGGCGACGTGATCAAGGCGGTGCTGGCCGACGCGCTCGGCATGCACCTCGACCTGTTCCAGCGGCTCGACGTCGGCCCCGCGTCGGTCTCGCTGGTCCGCTACGGGCCGCTGCGGCCGCACGTGATGGCCCTGAACACCCAGGGCGGCGACCTCGGGTGGCTCGCGGCGGCGCGGCCCGCGGACGACGCGCCGGTCGGCGGCGGGGCCGGGCACGACGCGACCGGTGGGACCGTCTGACCCTTCGTACACTCGACGCATGACCGCTCTCGTCCACGAGTACGACTGGCCGGACCGCGTCGTCGTCGGCACCGTGGGCCGCCCCGGCGAGCGAACGTTCTACCTGCAGGTCCGCATGGGCGCCCGCTCCTCGAGCGTCGTGCTGGAGAAGCAGCAGTCCGCGCTGCTCGCCGACCGCATCGAGGAGCTGCTCGACGACCTCGCGACCGACGGGTCCCACCCCGTCACCGTCCCGCGGGAGACCCCGCCCGAGCTCGTCGACGACGACCCGATCGACCCGCCCGTGGACGCGCTGTTCCGCACCGGGACGATGCGTCTGGGCTGGGACCCGCGCACGCTCCAGGTGGTCGTCGAGGCGTTCCCGCTCGAGGAGACGCCGGACGAGCCGGGCGTGCTGCCCGACCTCGACGACGAGCCGCGCGAGGTGCTGCTGGTCCGGATGCCCGTGGGCACCGCGCGCGCCTTCGTCCAGCGGGTCCGGGGCGTCGTGGACGCCGGGCGTCCGACGTGCAGCCGGTGCGGCGAGCCGATCGACCCGGACGGCCACGTCTGCGGATCGCCCGACGGGGCGTGACCCCGGCGAACGACGACCGGGACGGCGACGAGCTGCGGATCGTCGGTCGTCTCACCGCGGCGTCCAACGCGACGTTCGTCGGCACGATCGGCGACGTCACCGTCGTCTACAAGCCGGTGGCGGGCGAGCGGCCGCTGTGGGACTTCCCCGACGGCACGCTGGCCCGACGTGAGGTCGCGGCCTACCTGGTCTCGCAGGCGCTCGGCTGGGACGTCGTGCCGCGCACGTGGTTGCGCGACGGGCCGCTGGGCCCCGGCATGGTGCAGCTCTGGCAGGAGCCCGACCCGGAGCAGGACCCCGTCGACGTCGTGGCGACGTCGGCCGTCCCGGCGCGGGGCTGGTGCACGGTGCTCGAGGGCACCGACGAGCAGGGCCGCCCGGTGGCGGTGGTCCACGAGGACTCGGCCGCGCTGCGCCGCATGGCGGTGCTCGACGTGCTGGTGAACAACGCCGACCGCAAGGGCGGCCACGTGCTGCCCATGACGGACGGGCACCGGTACGGCGTGGACCACGGCGTCACGTTCCACACCGAGCCCAAGCTGCGGACGGTGCTCTGGGGCTGGGTGGGCGCGGAGCTCGACGCGGAGGAGACGGCCGGCGTGCAGCGCGTGCGGTCGGGGGTGGACGGTGGGCTCGGTGAGCAGCTGTCCGCGCTGCTCAGCGCGCCGGAGGTCGACGCGCTCGGGGAGCGGTGCGACCGGCTGCTGCGGACCGGTC
Organism: Cellulomonas avistercoris; assembly: GCF_014836445.1. GTDB lineage: Bacteria > Actinomycetota > Actinomycetes > Actinomycetales > Cellulomonadaceae > Cellulomonas > Cellulomonas avistercoris. The sequence continues at coordinate 6,308 of NZ_JACSQV010000025.1, read as the reverse complement.
GGTTCCCCGCGCCCACGGGTGGGACGTCTCCGGTGCCGTGGCCGCTGTTCTGACCGGATCGTCGCGCACCGAGCGCACCACAGCCCCCGACCGCGGGAGGGTCGTCCACAGGCGGCGGGCCGGGCGGCGCCCGGTGTCGGCGGGCCGCGCCAGACTCGGCCCATGACCTCGACCCCCGCGCCGTTCCGCTGCTTCGGCGGCTCCGACCCGCTCTACGCGGCGTACCACGACGACGAGTGGGGCGTGCCCGTGCACGACGAGCACGCCCTGTACGAGCGGATCTCGCTGGAGGCGTTCCAGTCGGGGCTCGCGTGGATCACCATCCTGCGCAAGCGGCCCGCCTTCCGTGAGGCGTTCGCGGGCTTCGACCCCCGGGTCGTGGCGTCCTACGGCGAGGACGACGTCGCGCGGCTCCTGTCGGACGACCGCATCGTGCGCAACCGCGCCAAGGTCGAGGCGACGATCGCCAACGCCCGCGCGCTGCTCGCGCTGCACGCGTCGGGTCGCACGCTCGACGCGGTGCTGTGGTCGTACGCGCCGGCGCCCCGGCCCAGGCCGCTGACCTGGGCTGACGTCCCTGGCCGCACGCCGGGGTCGGCGGCGCTCGCGAAGGAGCTCAAGAGCCTCGGCTTCCGCTTCGTCGGCCCGACGACGGCGTACGCCGCCATGCAGGCCTGCGGCGTGGTCGACGACCACCTCGCCGACTGCGTCGTCGCGCGCCGGCTGGACGCGGCCGTCGCGGCTACTCCTGCGGAGTGATACAGCCGTCCAGGTCTCCTCAGGGGGACGCCCGAAGGCTAGGGTGCCCACATGAGCGACCACGCTGAGCACGACGGACGGCACGACGCCGTGCGTGCGGCGCACGCGGCGTGGCTGTCCCCCGGTGACCCGGACCCCTTCGTCCTCGAGGCCGTCCAGGACGGCCTGCTGCGGGTCCCGGTCGCAGCGCCCACGTCGTCGTGGTTCGGCCTGCCGCACCAGCGCACGTCGCGCGAGTCGACGTCGCTCCTGCACCGCCGCCGTCGCTGACGCTGCCCCGCTGACGCCGTCGGTCACGGGACGACCCGTCGTCGTCCGCGTCCCGTCGCGCCCGACTCACCGGCGACGCACCGCGCTGCCCACGCATCGGACATCCTGTCTCATCTGTCGGGAGGATCTGTCCGCCATCCGGGCAGCCGGGCTACGATCCTCGGCGACCATCCAGAGCGGCTGAGAGACCTGGCTCGACGACGCCGCAGCAACCCCCCTCCACGCGAGGGTGTGGGTGCTTCCGCCAGGAACGATGGAGTGACGATGAACGTGCGCCCCCGTGCCACCGACCCCTCGTGCGGTACCACCCGCCCGACGACCAGCCCCGCGGCGCGATGAGCGTCGTGGCCGACCTCGAGACCGCTCCCGCCGCGCAGGACACGCCCGCCGAGCGTCCGGTGCGCGCCACGGGCCGACGCGCCGAGCAGGCGGGGGCGCTGGACCGCCCGACCGTCTCGTTCGAGCTGTTCCCCCCGCGCAACCCCGACGCGGCGCCCCGCCTGTGGGCGACCGTGCGCAAGCTCGAGACCGTGGAGCCGGACTTCGTGTCCGTCACCTACGGCGCCTCGGGGCGCACCCGCCAGACCACGCGCGCGCTCGTCCGCCGGCTGCTGCGGGAGACGTCGCTCAACCCGATCGCGCACCTCACCTGCGTCGGGACGTCGCGCGACGAGGTGACCGCGATCGTCGAGGAGTTCCTCGACGAGGGCGTGCGCTCGTTCCTCGCGCTGCGTGGCGACCCGCCGGCGGGAGAGCCCGACTGGCGCCCGCACCCCGACGGCGTCGACACCGCGGCCGAGCTCGTCGAGCTGCTGCGCGACATCGAGAAGCGGCGCTGCGGCCGCAGCGCCGCGCAGGCCGTCCGCGCCCGGGTCCGTCCCCTATCCGTGGCGGTCGCGGCCTTCCCGCGCGGCAACCACGCCACCGGCGGCACGCGGGCGCAGGACGTCCAGGCGCTGCTCGCCAAGCAGGAGGCCGGTGCGGACTTCGCCATCTCGCAGGTCTTCTTCGACGCCGAGGCGTACCTGGGCCTGGTCGCCGAGGCCCGCGAGGCCGGCGTGACGATCCCCATCGTCCCCGGCATCATCCCGACCACCGACCCCGCGCGCCTCGCGCGGGTGCAGGAGCTCACGGGCGTCCCCGTCCCGGACCGTCTGCTCGACCTGCTGGGCGCGACCGACGACCCCGCCGAGCGGCACCGCCGCGGCACCCGGGCGGGCGTCGACCTCGTGAACCGCGTCCTCGACGGCGGCGCGCCGGGCGTCCACGTCTACACGTTCAACAAGCACGAGGCGGCGCTCGACCTGCTCGACGGCGCCGACCTGGTCGGCGGCCGCCGCAGTGCCGTCACCCCCCACGACCTCACCGCGTCCGACGGCAGCCCCGCGGACGCGACCACGACGACACCGCGAGGAAACCTCTCATGACCGAGACCACCACCAGCGCGCCGGCGACCCCGGCCTTCCCCGCAGGCTCCGTCCTCGGCTACCCCCGCATCGGCCCGCGCCGCGAGCTCAAGAAGGCCCTCGAGGCTTTCTGGGCCGGCCGCACGTCGGCGGACGAGGTCGAGGCCGTCGCCGCCGACCTGCGCCGCCGCACCCGCACGCGCCTGGCCGAGCTCGGCCTGGCGACCGACGTCCCCGCCATCCCGAGCGCCTTCTCGTTCTACGACCAGGTCCTCGACGCCACGGCACTCGTCGGCGCGGTCCCGGCCCGCTTCGCGGACCTGCAGGACGCCGAGGGTCGCCTCGACCTCGCCGGCTACTCGACCGTGGCCCGCGGCCGCGGCGACGACCTGCCGCTCGAGATGACCAAGTGGTTCGACACGAACTACCACTACCTCGTGCCGGAGATCGGCCCCGGCACCGCGTTCCGCTACGCGTCCGACCGCCCCGTCGCCGAGTTCGCCGAGGCGCTCGCCGAGGGCGTGCTCACGCGGCCCGTCGTCGTCGGCCCCGTGACGTACCTCGCGCTCGCCAAGCCGACCGAGGACGCCCCGGCCGGGTTCTCGCCGCTCGACCGCCTCGACGACATCCTGCCCGTGTACGTGCGCTTGCTCACCGAGCTCGCCGCCGCGGGTGCCACGTGGGTGCAGATCGACGAGCCCGCCCTGGTCTCCGACTCCGTCGGCGTCTCGCCCGACGTGCTGGCCGAGGCGGCGACCCGCGCGTACCGCGTGCTGGCCACCGAGCTCGCGCGCCCCCAGCGTCCGGCGATCCTGCTCGCCGCGCCGTACGGCGACCTCGGCCCGACGCTGCCCGCGGTCGCGGCCACCGACGTCGAGGGCCTCGCCCTGGACCTCGTGCGCGGCGAGGCGCCCACGGTCGCCGTCACCGGGCTCGCCGGCAAGACGCTCGTCGGCGGCGTGATCGACGGCCACAACATTTGGCGCGCCGACCTCGACAAGAAGCTCGCGATCCTCGAGCAGCTCGAGACCCTCGGTGCGGCCGCCGTGACCGTCGGCACCTCGACGTCCCTGTTCCACGTCCCGCACACCCTCGACGACGAGCCCGCGCTCGACCGCACCCTCGTGCAGTGGCTCGCGTTCGCCGACGAGAAGGTCCGCGAGGTCGCCACGCTCGCCCAGGGCCTGACCGAGGGCCGCGAGGCGATCCGCGAGCAGCTCCTCGCCGCGTCGGACGCCGTGAACAGCCGCACGACGGCCCCCGGGGTCGTGCGCCCCGAGATCCGCGAGCGCGTCGCGGCGCTCACCGACGAGCAGTTCCGTCGCGGCCCGTTCGCCGGGCGCAAGACCGCGCAGGCCGCGCGGCTCCAGCTGCCCGCGCTGCCGACCACGACCATCGGCTCGTTCCCGCAGACGCCGGAGATCCGCAAGGCGCGTGCCGCCTTCGGCAAGGGCGAGCTCACCGCCGAGCAGTACGAGGACGAGATGAAGGCGGAGATCCGCCGCGTCGTCGAGCTGCAGGAGCGGATCGGCCTGGACGTGCTGGTGCACGGCGAGCCCGAGCGCAACGACATGGTCCAGTACTTCGCCGAGAACCTCGACGGGTTCTCTGTGACGCAGAACGGCTGGGTCCAGTCGTACGGGTCGCGCTGCACGCGCCCGTCGATCCTGTGGGGCGACGTGTCGCGCCCGGCGCCCATCACGGTCGCGTGGGCGCAGTACGCGCAGTCGCTGACCGGCAAGCACATGAAGGGCATGCTCACGGGCCCGGTGACGATCCTGGCCTGGTCGTTCGTCCGCGACGACCAGCCGCTCGGCGACACCGCCAACCAGGTGGCGCTCGCCCTGCGCGACGAGATCACCGACCTCGAGGCCGCCGGCATCGCGATCGTCCAGGTCGACGAGCCCGCGATCCGCGAGCTGCTGCCGCTGCGCGAGAAGGACCACGCGGCGTACCTCGACTGGTCGGTGCGCTCGTTCCGGCTCGCGACGGCCGGCGTGCGCGAGGACACCCAGATCCACACGCACCTGTGCTACTCGGAGTTCGGCGAGATCATGGAGGCGATCGACGGCCTCGACGCCGACGTGACGAGCATCGAGGCGGCGCGCTCGAAGATGGAGATCCTCGGCGACATCGCCGCGGCGGGCTACCCGCGGGCCGTCGGGCCCGGCGTGTACGACATCCACTCGCCGCGCGTCCCGTCGCAGGCCGAGGTCACCGAGCTGCTCACCGAGGCGGTCCGCACCATCGACGTCGACCAGCTCTGGGTCAACCCCGACTGCGGCCTCAAGACGCGCCGCTACGAGGAGGTCAACCCCTCCCTCGAGCACCTGGTGGCGGCGACCCGGACGGTCCGCGCGACGCTCTGACGCCCCGCCCGCACGAGCCGAGGCCCCGGCCGCCGCACCCGCGGCGCCGGGGCCTCGGCCATGCCACGCGGCCGACTCACGCCTCGCCTAACCTGCCGTGCATGGGATCCCCGTTCGACGTCACGGTCGCCGAGATGCGTCGGCGCACCTCGCTGAAGTGGCACACGTACCCCGACGACGTGCTGCCCGCGTTCGTCGCGGAGATGGACGTGCGGCCGCTCGACGCCGTGGTCACCGCGGTGACGGGCGCGATGCTGGCGGGTGACACCGGCTACGAGGCGGGTCCCGCGAGCGCGCTCGGGACGGCGTACGCCGAGGCGTTCGCCGGGTTCGCCGCCCGGCAGCACGGCTGGGACGTGCCCGTCGACCGCACGCGGATGGTCCCCGACGTCATGCTGGGGATCGTCGAGGTCGTCGGCGTGCTCTCCGTCCCCGGCGACCGCGTCGTCATCAACCCGCCGGTGTACCCGCCGTTCCGCGCGTTCCTCGAGCACGCGGGACGCCAGGTCGTGACCGCGCCGCTCGCTCCGGACGGGCGTCTGGACCTGGCAGCGCTCGACCGGGCGTTCGCCGGCGCGACGGCGTACCTGCTGTGCCACCCGCACAACCCGACCGGCACGCTGCACACGGCGGACGAGCTGCGGGCCGTCGGCGAGCTCGCGGCACGTCACGGTGTGCGCGTCGTCGCGGACGAGATCCACGCGCCGCTCACGGTGGGCGACGAGCCCTTCGTCCCCACGACGACCGTCATCCTCGACGCGATCTCGCTGCACTCCGCGTCGAAGGCCTTCAACCTCGCGGGTCTCAAGGCGGCCCTGGCCGTCCCCGGGCCGGCCGCCGACGACCTGGCCCGCCTGCCCGAGATCGTGGGGCACGGCGTCAGCCACGTCGCGTCGATCGCCCACCAGGCCGCCTACCGGGAGGGCGACGCGTGGCTCGGGGACGTGCGCGCGGCGGTGCGCGCCAACGGTGACCTCGTCGAGCAGGTGCTCGCCGAGCGGCTCCCGCAGGCCCGTTGGGCGCGGCCGGCGGCGACGTACTTCGCGTGGCTCGACGTGCGGGCGACACCCGCCGTGGTGTCGTCGGGCACCGACCCGGCGCGCCTGCTGCTGCAGCACGGCCGGCTCGCGGTGAACTCCGGGCCGACGTTCGGCCCGCAGGGCGTCGGGCACGTGCGGCTCAACCTCGCGACCTCGCGCGAGATCCTGACCGACGCCCTCGACCGGCTCGCGACGACGCTCGCCGCGCGCCCCTGACGCCCGGGCCGGCGGGCCCAAGAACTGGATTGCTCTCTCACCACCTCAGGGGGTGGATTGCTCTCTCACGACCTCAGGGGGGTGGATTGCTCTCTCACCACCTCAGGGGTGGGTGGATTGCTCTCTCACCACAGGGGTGGATTGCTCTCTCACCACAGGGGTGGATTGCTCTCTCACCACAGGGGTGGATTGCTCTCTCGCCACGGGGTGGGAGGTGTCAGTCGGCGGACGCGGTGCCCTCGATCGGC
>NZ_JACSQV010000024.1 GCF_014836445.1 Cellulomonas avistercoris | reverse complement strand
GGGGCCGGGGGGGGGGGGGGGCCCACGGGACGGTGAGGCGTCCTCAGTCCCTCGACGTCATCGACGACAGCGCGAAGCTGACGAGCGACACGATGAGCGCCCCGAGGACCGCGGTGCCGAAGTTGTCGATCCGCAGCCCCCATGACGTCTGCTCGGTGATCCACTCGGTGACCACGAGCATCAGCGCGTTCACGACGAGCGTGAACAGGCCGAGCGTGAGGATGTAGAGGGGGATGGAGAGCAGCGCGACCACCGGCTTGACGATCGCGTTGACGATGCCGAACACGAGGGCGACGAGCAGGATGACCCCGACCGAGCCTGCGGTCGAGTCACCGCCGACCACGGTCATGCCAGGCAGGATGACGGTGGCCAACCAGATGGCGACACCGTTGACGAGCACGCGCACGACGAATCCCATGTCCTGATCCTGCCCCTTCGAGGGCGGATCGCGCAGGACCAGACCCGCCGCCCGCGTGCCCGCCGGCTGAGTTCATCCCCCGAGCGCGGCACTCACGCGCCGGGCGCGGCAGCCACGAGTGCCGCGTTCGACGGCTCGGTGCCGCGCTGGGCGTCGTCGGCGACGACGTCGTCCGTGTGCGGCTGCGGCTCGGTGGCGCCGCGCGTGAGGACCACGAACGAGACCACCGCGAGCACGGCGGAGACGACCATGGCGATGCCCATCGGGACCGCCGTGGCCTCGCCCGCGATGCCGACGAGCGGTGCGACGACGGCCGCGAGCCCGAACTGCAGGAAGCCGAGGAACGCGGACCCGGTACCGGCGTGGCGCCCGGCCTCGCCCAGCGCGAGGGCCGTGGCGTTGCCGAACACGAGGCCGAGCGAGCCCTGGAACAGCGCGAACAGCACGAGGGTCGGGACGATCGGGACGCCGTTGAGCACCGTGACGAGCAGGCCCGCGCCGGCGAGGGTCATCGCCGCCAGCCCGGTGCCGATCATCGTGCGGTAGGGCACGCGGCCGGCGAGCCCGGCGGATACCGCGCTGGTCGCGGTGATGGCCAGCGCGTTGAGCGCGAAGACGAGGGAGAACTGCGCCTCGGACAGCCCGAGGATGTTCTGCACGACGAAGGGCGACGCCGAGATGTACGCGAACAGGCCCGCGAACGCGAACGAGAACGTCAGGGCGTACCCGGTGTAGTGCCGGTTGGCGAGCACCTCGCGGGCCGTCGCGAAGGTCGTGGCGATGCCGCCGCGCGTGCGGTGGGCGACGGGCAGCGTCTCGCGGACCCGCAGGGCGGAGCCGACGAGCATGACGGCCACGACGGCCGCGAGCACCCAGAACACCAGCCGCCAGCCGGACTGCGCCACGATGAGGCCGCCGACGAGGGGCGCCACGACGGGCGCGATGACGCTGACGATCGTCAGCACGCCGAGCAGCTTCGCCGCGACGGGACCGCGCGAGGTGTCGGAGACGATCGCGCGGGCGAGCACGACGCCGGCGGCGCCGCCCACGCCCTGGAGGAACCGGGCGCCAGTGAGCACCTCGACGTTCGGGGCCACGGCGCAGACCACGCTCGCGACCAGGCACAGGGCGGTGCCGGCGAGCAGCGGGCGGCGGCGTCCGACGCCGTCGGAGAGCGGGCCGATGAAGAGCTGGCCGAGGCCGAGGCCCAGCAGGAAGGCGGTCATCGTCAGCTGGATGCCGCTGGCGGTCGTGCCCAGGTCGGCGGCCATGGCCGGGAAGCCCGGCAGGTACATGTCGATGGACAGGGGGGCGACGGCCGTCAGCAGCGCGAGGGTGGCGACGAGCACGGGCGCGAGCGTCGGTACGGGACGTGCGGGGGCGTCGGTGGACGCGGGCATAGGTGAGCCTTCCGGGGGTGCTGGGGATCGACCCACGATAGATATGCCAACATATCTATGTCAACATATGCGCTAGGCTGTGATCATGGTGACACCGCAGCCGGCAGCCGACGGCCCCCCGGGCACCGGCTCGGTGAGCGCCGACGTCACCGGCGTCCTGCGTGACCTCGCCTGGACGATCCACCGGCGCACCCCGCAGGTCGCCGGGATCGAGCCCCTGCCGACCACCGAGCTCGCGGTGCTCATGCACGTGCTCGAGTCCCCGGGCCTGTCGGTCGGCGAGGTGTCCCGCCAGCTCGGCCTGCGCCAGAGCAACACCAGCGCCGCGCTGCGCACGCTGGGGGAGCGCGGCCTCGTCGCGCGCGAGCCGGACCCCGACGACCGGCGCGTGACCCGGCTCGTCCCGACCGAGCGCGCGCGGGTCGAGCACGAGGCCATCGCCGAGGGCTGGGCCGGGCCGATCGTCGACGCCCTCGCCGCGCTGCCCGCCGAGCAGGCGGCAGCGCTCACGGCCGCGGTCGACGCCCTGCAGGCGCTCGACCGTCAGCTGAGGGCGCAGCAGAACACCCCCGGGGGCGCCCCGGCGCGTTGAGGCCGACGCCGCGAGCCGGTCGGGGACTGGATTGCTCTCTCACCGACGGGGGGGTGGGCGTGGGGTGACGGGATTGCTCTCTCGCGGACGAAGGGGGGCGGGGGTGGGGGACCGGATTGCTCTCTCGCGGGGGTGGGGGTGGCATGCTGGCGCCCGTGAGTCGCGTTCCTCTCCGTCGTGCCTTCGCCGGGCTGCCGGCGTACGTCCCGGGTGCGCGTGCCGCCGTCGGGGCCGCCGCGTACAAGCTGTCGTCCAACGAGAACGCGTACCCGCCCCTGCCGTCCGTCGTCGCGGCGATCGCCGACGCCGCCGTCGACGTCAACCGCTACCCCGACATGTACGCGACCGAGCTCGCCGAGGCGATCGCGCAGCGGCTGGGGGTCGCCCCCGAGTCCGTGGTGGCCGGCACCGGGTCCGTCGCGGTCCTGGGGCACGTGCTCATGGCGGTGTGCGAGGCCGGCGACGAGGTCGTCCTGCCGTGGCGCTCCTTCGAGGCGTACCCGATCGCCGTGACCCTCGCGCACGCGCAGCAGGTCCGGGTGCCCGTCGGCGCGGACGGCCGCCTCGACCTGCCCGCGATGGCGGCGGCGGTCACCGAGCGCACGCGCGTCGTCCTGGTCTGCACGCCCAACAACCCCACGGGCCCGGCGGTGCGCGACGCCGAGCTGCGGGCGTTCCTCGCCGCGGTGCCGCGGGACGTGCTGGTGGTGGTCGACGAGGCCTACGTCGAGTTCGTCCGCGACCCCGATGCCGCCGACGGGCTGGCACTGCTCGCCGAGCACCCCAACGTCGTCGTCCTGCGCACGTTCTCCAAGGCCTACGGCCTCGCGGGCCTGCGCGTCGGGTACGCCGTCGCCCGTCCGCGGCTCGCGGCGGGGATCCGCACGGCCTCGACGCCGTTCGGGGTCTCGCACGTCGCGCAGCTCGCCGCGCTCGCGTCGCTGCGCGCCGAGACCGAGCTGCTCGTCCGCGTCGACGCGATCGTCGCCGAGCGGGTCCGCATGCTCGCGGGCCTGCGCGCGCAGGGCTGGGACGTGCCCGACAGCCAGGCGAACTTCGTGTGGCTCGCGCTCGGTGACCGCACCACGTCGTTCGCGGAGCGCTGCGCCCAGGCCGGTGCGATCGTGCGCCCGTTCGCCGGGGACGGCCTGCGCGTGAGCGTGGGCGAGTCGGAGGCGACGGACATCTTCCTCGAGGTCGCGGCGGCGCACGCACCGCGCTGACCTGGGCGGACGTTCAGCACGTCCTCGCCCGGTTCGCCTCGCCGTGCCGCACGGCCGGGAGCACCATGAAACATGGACACCGTGCTGATGCGTCTCCCGTCGGTCGTCGACACCTCCGACACCGCCACGCAGTGGACCGACTGGCTGGCCGGGGGCATCGGGCTGGCGGTCCTCATCGGCGCCTACGTGGTCATGCTCGTCGCGTACGTGCGCATCATCCAGAAGGCCGGCTACTCCGGGTGGTGGGTGCTGGTCGGACTCGTGCCCGTGCTCAATCTCGTGATGTTCCTGGTGTTCGCCTTCAGCACGTGGCCCGTGCTCAAGGAGAACGAGCGCCTGCGGGCGCAGGGGCGCTACTGAGCGGACCGGGCACCCGGCGCTCGCGTCGTGCGCGCGACCGGTACCAGCCCGCCAGCACCGCGACCGCGAGCAGGACCTCGGCGACGTCCCCGCCGTAGTACATCCACTGCGCGGCGGCCTCGACCTCCGCGACGGTGTGGACGCCGCCCGGGGGCAGGCGGTCGGCGTGCGCGTACAGCAGCTTGGCCAGCGCCGCGTGCGCACCGCCCGTGACGACGAGCACGGCGACCCGCGTCGCCGTGCCGGGACGCCGCGGCGCCGGGTCCGGACCGGCGAGCGCCCACGCGAACAGGTAGCCCGCGAGGAGGAAGTGCGCGTGCACGAACGCGTGCGCGCCGGCGGAGCGCGTCGTCAGCGCGTACAGCGGCGTCAGGTAGAGGGCCGCCATGCCCCCGACGTGCAGGACGGCCGCCGTCACCGGGTGCGCCAGCACGTGGACGGGGCGGGCGCGCAGCACCCGGCCCACGGCGCGCCGGGTGGCCGGTGACGCGACGCCGAGCAGCAGCGTCACCGGTGCGGCCAGCGCGAGCGCGAGCGGCCCGAGCATCCCCAGCAGCAGGTGCTGGACCATGTGCCGGCTCGCGTCGCCCGGCACGACGACGAGCACGGGGGAGAACGCGGCGGCCACCAGCGCGCACCCGGTGAGCCACGCGGCGGTGCGAGCCGGGCGCCACGGCCGCAGGCGCCCGCGGTGGTACGCGCGGGTCGCGGTGACGTACGCGACAGCGGCGACGACGGCGAGGACGAGCGGCACGAGCGCGTCCGGTCCCCACGCCGGTGCGTCGTGACCGGCGTGGGGACCGTGCGCCGGCATCACCGCAGCGAGCACGCCGGCCCGTCCGTGGCGGCAGGCCGCCGCACCCACAGGAGCGCCCCCACCGCGAGGAGGACCACCGCGCTGCCCGTCCACGCGACGTCGTACGGCAGCAGGTCCACGCCGTAGCGGATCTGGTGGACGCGCAGCACCTTGTGGTCGACCAGGGCGTCGAAGAGCTGGAACGCGCCCGCGCCCAGGAAGAACCCGGACCACGCCGCCCGGACGACGAGGGCGCCGCGACGGCGCTGGTCGAGCAGCAGGAAGAACCCGGCGACCAGGGCGACGAGCTCGGCGGCGTGGAGCAGCCCGTCGGACAGCAGGGCGACGTCCGGCGTGCCGCGGTCGTAGAAGTGGTGCCACGCGAGGACCTGGTGGAACACGATCTCGTCGACCGCCGCCATGACGCCCGCACCGACGAGTGCGGCGGCTCCTGCCGAGCGGCGGGCGTGCGTCGGGGAGCGGCCCGCGCGGGGTGGGCCGGGTGCCGGCGGCTGTGCGTGCGGGGACCTCGCGGTCACGGCTCCTCCCGGGGGTCGATGCCGAGGGTGGGACCGAGCGTGGCCCACCGGGCGCAGGCGTGCCACCGCGAGCGGCCGTCGAACGGCGCCCCGGCGGGTCGTGCCGCCGCGTCCACGATGCGGGACCGGTGGCGTGACGAGCGCCACGCAGCCAGGCGCCGACGACGCGCGGTGCGGGCGAGTCACGCTGCGACGGGCACGCGCGTGTCACAGCCGGTTCACGCGCACGGGTGCACCAGTCAGAGGGCGCGTTGACGCGTGGGCGGCCCGACCAGTACAACTCAAGCGGTCACCATCCGGTGTCCCGTTTCGTCCCGTCCTCTCCCTCCCGCTCGGCAGGCGTGTCCCGCGCCGTGCTCCCGAGGAGCCTCGTGCCACCTGCGTCCACGTCGCTGCGCCTGCGCCTGCTGGGTGCGCCGCACGCGCTGGTCGACGACCGCCCGGTCGACCTCGGCGCGCCCAAGCAGTGCGCCGTGCTCGTGGGGCTCGCGCTGCGCGCGGGGCGGGCCGTCGCCCACGACGCGCTCGTCGACGGCACGTGGGGCGAGGGCGCACCGGCGAGCGCACGCGGGAGCGTGCACACGTACGTGTCCGGGCTGCGTCGCGTCCTGGGGCCCGACGTGCTGCGCCGCACGCCGACCGGCTACCTGCTGGCGGTCCCGGCGGCCGCCGTCGACGCGCTCGAGGTCGAGCGCCGTGCACGCGACGCCCGCGAGGCGTCGGACCCGCGCGCGGCGGTGGCCGCGATCGAGGGGGCCCTCGGCCTGTGGCCGTCGGCCGACGCGCTCGCCGGTGTGCCCGGGCCGTTCGCAGCCGAGCAGCGCGCGCGTCTCGCGCAGCTGCGCGTGGGACTGCTCGTCGAGCGCACCGAGGCGCTCGTCGCCTCCGGAGCCGGTCCGGCGGTGCTCGCGGACGCAGCCGACCGGCTCACGCCCGAGGTCGGCAGGCACCCCTACGACGAGCGTCTGAGGTGCGCGCTCATGTCGGCGCTCGCGGGCAGCGGACGCACGGCGGCGGCGCTCGAGCAGTACGACGACCTGCGGCGCCAGCTCGCCGAGGGCCTCGGCATCGACCCGGGCGCAGCCGCCCGCGCCACGCACGCGCGGATCCTCGCCGTGCCCGGGGCGCGGCACCCGGCCCCCCGGCGCCCGCCGACGTCCGGCCCGCCGGGGCCGCACCGTGACGCGACGCCCGAGGTCGCCGCGTCGTCGTCCACGCAGCCGCCTGGCCGACCGGAGGCCGCCGCGCCACCGCCCGCCGCGCCACCGTCCGCGGACCCGCGTGTGACCCCCGCGCAGCTCCCGCCGGACCTGGCCACCTTCGTCGGCCGCTCGCGCGAGCTCGTGGAGGTGCTGCGCGTGGCCGCAGGGCCCGACGGCCCGCGCGTCGTGTCGGTCGTCGGGGTCGGTGGCGTCGGCAAGACGACGCTCGCCGTGCGCACCGGCCACATGCTCCGGGACCGCTTCACCGACGGTCAGCTCTACGTGAACCTGCGCGGCTTCGACCCCCGTCACCCACCCGTCACCCCGTCGAACGCACTGCGTCAGCTGCTGGCGGGCCTCGGGGTGCTGTCCGCGCCGCAGCAGCACGACCAGCTCGTCGCGCTGTGGCGCAGCATGGTCGCGGACCGTCGCCTGCTCGTGGTGCTCGACAACGCCGCGTCGACCGAGCAGATCGAGGACCTGCTGCCGGGGTCCCCGTCGTGCTTCGTGCTCGTCACCAGCCGTGACCGGCTGGGCGGCCTCGCCGTCCGGCACGGCGCCCGCAGCGTGCCGCTCGCCCGCTTCGAGCCCGCCGAGGCGCGTGAGCTGCTCGAGGGGACGATCGGCGCCGACGTCGTGGCCCGCGAGCCCGCCGCGGCACGCCGCCTCGTCGAGCTGTGCGACGCGCTGCCGTTCGCCCTGCGCATCGCCGCCGAGCAGGTCCAGACCGGCCCGGGTGCGTCGATCGGCGAGATGGTGGCGCGGCTCGTGGACTCCCGGCACCGGCTCGACGTGCTGGACCTCGACGACGGCCCGTCGGCGTCCGTGCGCGGCGTCCTGGCGACCTCGACCGCGGCGCTCGACGCGGAGCAGCGGCGCACGCTCAGCCTGCTGGCGGCGCTGCCGTGCCAGAGCACGTCGGTGCTCGCGACGGCGGCCCTCGTGGACGTCGCGCCCGAGCGTGCCGTGCAGCTGCTGGACCAGCTCCACGACCACCACCTCCTCGAGGCGGTCGACGGCCGGTACGCCATGCACGACCTCACGCGCGCGCACGCCTCCGAGCTCGCGGAGCAGCTCGGCGAGGACGACCGCGCGGCCGCCCGCGAGCGTCTGCTCGCCTGGTACGTGTGCACGCTCGTCGCCAGCACCCATCACCGGCGCCTGCAGTTCGACCCGCCGCCGCCGCGCCACGAGCTGCCCCGGCTCGCGGACGACGCGGCACTGCTGCGCTGGACGCTCGCCGAGCTCGCCAACATGACCGCGCTGCTGCGCGACGGGCACGCGCACGGCCACCACCTGCTGGTGTGGCAGCTGGTCGCCCTGCTCTTCGAGACGTACTACGCGGCGGCCGGCGCCACCGAGTGGCTCGACTCCCTGCGCGTCGCCTCGCGCTCCGCACGTGCGCTGGGCGACACGCGAGCGCAGGCCGTCCTGCTCAACCACGAGAGCGTGGCCTGCTCGCGGCTGGGCCGCAACGACGCGTCCGTGCAGCGGCTGCGGGAGGCGCTGCGGCTGCTCGACGGCGACGGGTGGTGGTACCGCGTGAGCGTCGTCAGCAACCTCGCGTCCACGCTGCGGGAGGCCGCCCAGTACGACGCGGCGCTCGTCGCGGCCCACGACGCGCACGCCGCGGCTCGGGACCTCGGGGACGGCTACTACCAGGTCGCGGCGGGCGACGTGCTGTGCGAGCTGTACGCCGAGCTCGGGGACTGGGACGCGGCCGTGCGGCACGGGGAGCCGGCCCTCGCGATCGCTCGCGTCGAGGGGCACCGCATCCTGGAGGCGAACCTGCTGGTCAACCTGGGGCTCGCAGCCGACGGGCTCGGCGACCACGACGCCGCGCAGCGGCGCTTCGCGCACGGCCTGCACCTGTGCGAGGACATGGGGGACCTCTACCACGAGGCGCTGGCGCTGTTCGGCCTCGCGCGCGTGCGCGCCGCCCGCGACGGCCCCGCGGGTGAGCGGGAGGCGCGGCGCGACGCGGAACGGGCCCTGGACCGGTTCCGGCAGCTGGGTGCGGAGGAGGCGGGCGCGGTCCAGGAGTTCCTCGCACGCATGACGGTCGACGCCGCGTTGCGGTAGCGCTACCCGGCGAGCGCGGCCGCGACGGGCCGGCGCGTCGACGTGGTGCGGGCCGACGGGGTGCGGGCCGACGTGGTGCGGGCCGACGAGGTCCGCGCCG
The DNA here is from genome assembly GCF_014836445.1 of Cellulomonas avistercoris. Lineage (GTDB taxonomy): Bacteria > Actinomycetota > Actinomycetes > Actinomycetales > Cellulomonadaceae > Cellulomonas > Cellulomonas avistercoris. Next base: position 20,100 of record NZ_JACSQV010000024.1, on the reverse strand, counting down.
ACTGCCAGATGAGCACGGCCTCCACGCGACCCGCGGCCCCGAGCTTGCCGAAGATCCGGTTGACGTGGTTCTTGACGGTCTTCACCGTGACGCCCAGCTCGTCCGCGACCTCGGTGTTGCGCAGGCCCCGGGCGACGCACGCCATCACCTGCGACTCGCGCGGCGACAGGTCCGCCACCCCGGCGCTGCCGCGGCGCGCCGGCGCGGGGTCGTCGTCGCGCTCGGCGGTCGCGAGCGTCAGGCGGTAGCGCGCGCTCGGCGTCGTGGCGAGCCGCGGTGTCACCGCGCCCACGAGGTGGTGCAGGGCGTCGCCCACGGCCGTCGGTGCCGGACGCGCCCCGGCGCCCGGCAGGACCGTGACCTCGAACGTCGGCGGTGCGTCGTCCAGCACCACGTCGAGACCGCGGCTCGCGAAGACGCCGCGGATCCGCGCCTCGATCTCCGGGCTGGAGATCGCGATCCGCATCCGGTAGCCGGCCGTCGGTGTCGTCGTCATGGGAGGACCCTGCGACGGGCTCCTCCAGACGCCCTCCAGATCGCCTCCAGACGCCCTGCAGGTGCAGCCGCGGCACGTCGGCGGTTCAGACGAGCTCAAGGCGAGGCGCACCGGTCCGCACGTGCACGTCGGTGTCCAGGGGGCCACCCGTCGCGACACCCTCGGCGTCGAGCGTCAGTCGCCAACGGGCCCAGTCCCGCCCGGCGGCACCCACCACGACGACCGCCCACGCCGGGTTCTCGGCCAGCACCGCGAGCCGGTCCGCGTCACGGCGACGGGCGTCGGCGACGACCAGCACACCGCCGGCCGCCGCGGTGATCGCGTCCGCGGCCTCGTCGAGCCGCCCGTACGACGACCCGCCGACGCCCACGGCCACGACCGGGACGTGCCGTGACCACGGGCTGCTCGCCAGCTCGTGCAGCCACCGTTCCGCGAGCCGCGTCGCCTCGTCGACGTCACCCTCGAGGCAGATCCCCGGGCCCGCCTGCGCGAGGTCGACCAGGACGCGCCCGCGCACGTCGTCGCCCAGCGTCACCAGGCCGGGGAAGGGTGCGACCACGTGCGCGTCGAGCGCGACGTCCTGCAGCGGACGCATCGGCGACGTCCACGTGCGCCCGTCGTCGGTCGCGGACCAGCCGGCCGGGGGGTGCGCGTCGGGCGTGCGCAGGCGCAGGTGGACCTCGTCGTCCGCGAGGACGAGCGCGTGCACACCGGGCACCGCGCGGCCCGCGTCGGCGCACGCGCGGGCCAGCGCGCGGGTCGTGCGGTCGATCGTCCAGGCGCCCGGGTCCTCGCGGTGCACGACCGGGGCGGGGGGCGCATCGCGTCGGGCGCGCCGGCGGCGGACGACGCCCACCCCGACACCGACCAGCAGGACGAGCACCCCGATGCCCGCGCTCACCGCCAGGGCCACGAGCAGGACCGTCTCCGGGTCGAACGACGGCAGCGAGGTCGCCGGTGCGTCGTCGGACGCCGCGGTCGACGACTCGTCGGTGGCGCCGCCGCCCGACGCGCGCTCGGTGGCGCCCGGTGCGGGGCTCGGTGTGGTGGTCGGGCGGACGGCCACGGGTGGCAGCGTCGGCAGGGGGCCGACGACGACGCCGTCGCCCACCGCGTCGGGCGGCAGCAGCAGCACCCAGCCGGGGCGGATGACGTTGGGGTCGCTGACGGTCATGCCGCCGGGTTGCGCGCGGCCCTCGTTGAGGTCGTAGATCTCCAGCGCGCGGTCGCCGGTGCCCAGCAGCCGCTCGGCGATCGAGAAGAGGAACTCGGGCTGGCCCTCCCACGACTCCTTGACGACGTAGTAGGTCACGTCGCCGGCCTGCTCGTCGACCGTCGTCGTACCCGTCGTCCCCGAGGTCCCCGTGACGACGCCGGCCGTCGCCGCACCGGCGCCCCCGGCGACCAGCGGGACCGTCAACGCGAGCGCGACGGCCATCCGCACCGCCGTGGCACGGCCCGTGCGCGTGCCCCGGCGCCGTCCCCGCAGACCAGGCCGTTCCATGTGTGCTCCTCCGGGTCGCGGCGGCCGGCCGACGACGCGTGGGCGCCGACCCTCGTGCCGATCGTCGGGGGGCGCGGTGGAACGGGACAAACCCGTCCTGGGCCCGCGGGCCCACCACGGCGGCGGGGTGGTGGACCGGACCGACCGGGCGTTCCTAGCGTCGTGGGCGCTGGCACCGCGCCGTCGTGGCGACCGGGTGCCGGCTCGACCCGGAGGGACCACCGATGCCGAACCTGAACATCACGTACGCCGACATGAGCGACAGCGCGAGCAGGCTGCGCAGCAACAAGGCGGAGGTCGACGCGCGCCTGTCGGACACCAAGTCGCTCGTGAACTCGCTCGTCGCCTCGGGCTTCGTCACCGACCAGGCGTCCGTCCGCTTCGACGAGGTCAACACCGAGTTCGTCACGGCGGCGAACGAGCTCATGACGACTCTCGAGTCGCTCTCGTCCTGGCTCGACCAGGCCGTGACCGCCCTGCAGGACGTGGACACGCAGATGGCGAGCTCGCTGCGCAGCTGACCGCGTCCCGCCCGTCCCGCGCCGGAGGATCCGCGATGCGCCTCATGATCACGCTGGCCAGGCCGGGCGCCTGGGCGAGCGACGTCGTCGTGGACGCGGACCCGCTGACCAGCGTCCGGGACGTCGTGAAGAACGCCGTCGACGGGCTCGACCCGTCGCGCCACCCGTGCGACGGGCTGGACCTGACGACGCTGCACGTGGGCCGCACCGTCGTGGACGCCGCAGCGCCGCTGGCCGGCAGCGGCGTCCGCGACGGTGCCGTGCTGTGGCTCGGCGGCCCGGACCCGACGCCCCCGCCGGCTCCCGCGCTCATGACCCTGCGCGTGGTTGCCGGGCCCGACGCGGGTCGCGTGTGGCACCTCGGAGCCGGCTCGTACGACCTCGGCGTCGACGGCTCGGGCGCGGTCGTGCTGGACCTGGCGCCCGTGGTGCTCGTGACGGTCCGCGTCACGCTCGACGCGCGCGTGCACCTCGAGCCGTGGGACGTGCCGCCGGCGGCGCCGGTCGGCCCCGCACTGCTGGAGGGCGAGCCGCTGCCCGCCGGGGGCACGACGTGGCGCGGGTCGGCGCTGCTGCACGTGGGCGAGCGCCTGCTCGAGGTGCACCCGGCGGCCGCGCCCGACGCGGTCCTCGAGCCGTCGCCCGAGGGTGAGCACCTCGACTACAACCGGCCGCCGCGCCTGCTGCCACCGCAGCGGCGCACCGAGTTCCAGCTGCCGCCCGAGCCCCGTGCGCAGCCCCCCGCCGTGATGCCGTGGCTGACGGCGCTGCTGCCCGCGGTCGGCGCGACCGTCATCGCCCTGGTCATGCGCAACCCCATGTACCTGATGTTCGCCGCGATGTCCCCGGTCATGGTGCTGGGCAGCTGGCTGTCGAACCGCCGTGGCGGACGCATCGGCCACCGGCGCCGGGTCGCCGAGCACCAGGCGGACCTCGCGCGCGTCGAGCAGGAGGTGCTCGAGGCCCTCGCGACCGAGCGCGCCGACCGCCGCTCGGCGAGCCCCGACGCGGCCGAGCTGCTGCTGGTCGCGACGTCGCCGCGCGCGCGGCTGTGGGAGCGGCGGCGCACGGACCCCGACCACCTGCTCGTGCGCGTCGGCACGGCCGACCTGCCGAGCACGCTCGTCGTCACGCAGGGTGAGGGGCTGCACCGCAAGCAGGAGCCCCGCACGTCCGCCGACGTGCCGGCGGCGCTGTCGATCGCGCAGGCCGGCGTCGTCGGCCTCGCGGGACCCGGCGACTGGCCGCGGTGCCTCGCACGGTGGTTCGTCGCCCAGCTCGCGGTGCTGCAGAGCCCGCGTGACGTGCAGCTCTACGTCCTGACCGACCCCGAGGGGGAGCGGTGGTGGGGCTGGGCGACGTGGCTGCCGCACGTGCGGCCCGTGCTCGGGCAGCAGTCGCTCGCGCTGGTCGGCTCGGACGCCGAGACGCTCGCGCGCCGTGTCGCCGAGCTGCTCGACCTCATCCAGGGACGGCAGCGCGCGCGGCTGGGCGCCGGCGCACGCGCCGCACTGCCCGACCCCGACGTCGTCGTCGTGCTCGACGGTGCGCTGCGGCTGCGCGCGCTGCCGGGCGTCGTGACGATCCTGAAGGACGGCCCGGCCGTCGGGGTGCACTGCATCTGCGTCGACGCCGACGAGCGGACGCTGCCCGAGGAGTGCGCCGCGGTGGTCGTCGGCGCTCCCGGCCGCGGCGGCACCCTGCGCCAGCAGCGCGCCGCGCAGATCGAGGACGTCCGCGTCGATGAGGTGGGCGACGACTGGTTCACCGCGGTGGGGCGCAGCCTCGCGCCGCTGCGCGACACGAGCAAGGCCGTCGGTGAGGCGGCGCTGCCGTCGGCCGCGCGCCTGCTGGACGTCCTGGACCTCACCGAGCCCGGCCCCGCGGCGATCGCCGCGCGCTGGGCGGCGGGCGGCAGCACGACGCGCGCGGTCGTGGGGGTGTCCCTCGACGGGCCGTTCGCGCTCGACCTGGCCGAGCACGGGCCGCACGGTCTCATCGCCGGGACCACCGGCTCCGGCAAGTCCGAGCTGCTGCAGACGGTCGTGGCGTCGCTCGCGGTGGCCAACCGGCCCGACGCGATGAACTTCGTGCTCGTCGACTACAAGGGCGGCGCCGCGTTCAAGGACTGCGTCGACCTGCCGCACACCGTCGGCATGGTGACCGACCTCGACCCGCACCTCGTCGAGCGTGCGCTGACGTCCCTCGGTGCCGAGCTCGCGCACCGCGAGCGCGTGCTCGCGGCCGCGGGCGTCAAGGACCTCGACGACTACCTCGAGGCGCGCGTCCGCCGGGGGACGCTCGACCCGATGCCGCGCCTGCTCATCGTCATCGACGAGTTCGCGTCCGTCGCACGCGAGCTGCCCGACTTCGTCAGCGGCCTCGTGAACATCGCCCAGCGCGGACGGTCCCTGGGGATCCACCTGCTCCTGGCGACGCAGCGGCCGTCGGGCGTCGTGTCCGCCGAGATCCGCGCCAACACGAACCTGCGCATCGCGCTGCGCGTGACCGACGCGGGGGACAGCACCGACGTCATCGACGCGCGCGAGGCCGCGGGCATCGCACCGAGCCAGCCGGGCCGGGCGTTCGCCCGCCTGGGGCACAGCGCGCTCATCCCGTTCCAGGCGGCGCGCGTGGGCGGTCGCCGGCCGCTGCGGCGTGCCGAGGTCCCCGCGCCCTACCTGCGGCCGGTGTCCTGGTCCGACCTGGGGCGCCCGGTCCCCGAGCGGCCGCGCGGCGACCGCGAGGAGGGCGAGGTCACGGACCTGACGGTGCTCGTCCGCGCGATCGGTCTCGCGGCGGAGATGCTCGGCGTGCCCGAGCAGCGGCGCCCGTGGCTGGCCCCGCTGCCCACCACGCACGTCCTGCCCCTGGCCGACGCCCCGCGCAGGACCGCCGACCCGGTCGTCGTGTGGGGGCGGCGCGACCTGCCGCGCGCGCAGCGGCAGGAGGACGTCGTCACCGACCTCGGCACGTTCGGACACCTGCACGTGGCCGGCGCGGCGCGGTCCGGGCGCTCGCAGACCCTGCGGACGTTCGCGGCCGCCGCGTGCGCCGCGACGGGCGTCGCCGACCTGCACCTGTACGGCATCGACTGCGGGAACGGCGCGCTGCTCGCGCTGACCCGCCTGCCGCACTGCGGCGCCGTCGTCCAGCGGACGGAGACCGACCGGGCCGCCCGGCTGCTCACGCGCCTGCAGGCGGAGGTGCAGCGCCGGCAGCGCGTGCTGGGTGAGGGCGGGTTCGCGAACGTGTCCGAGCAGCGTGCGGCGACCGCGCCCGGCGAGCGGCTCCCGCACGTCCTGCTGCTCGTCGACCGCTGGGAGGGCTTCACGACGACGCTCGGCGAGCACGACGGCGGTGCGCTCACCGAGACCGTGCACGCGCTGCTCCGCGAGGGCGCCAGCGCGGGCGTGCACCTGGTCATCGCGGGCGACCACACGCTGCTCGGGGGACGCATCGCGTCGCTGTGCGAGGACAAGCTCGTGCTGCGCCTCGCGGACCGCACCGACGCGACGCTCGCGGGCCTGTCCGCGCGGTCCTTCCCGGAGAACCTGCCGCCCGGGCGGGGGCTGCGCGTCCCCGGGGCCGTCGAGACGCAGGTCGCGCTGCTGGCCGACGACCCGTCGGGGCCGGCTCAGGTGGCGGCGCTGCACGCGCTCGCCGACCGCCTGACCGTTCGTGAGCAGGACGTGCCACGCGCCGCCCGCCCGCCGCGCATCGCCGCGATGCCGACGCGTCTGACGTTCGAGGACGCGTGGGCCGCGGTCGAGCCGCGGCCGATGTGGGCACTGCTCGGCGTGGGTGGTGACGAGCTCGAGCCCGTCGGCGCTGACCTCGCGGTGGACGTGCCCACGTTCCTCGTCGCCGGTCCGGCGCGCTCGGGACGCAGCACCCTGCTCGCGGTGGTGGCGGAGTCGCTGCTGCGGGCGGGCGTCGAGCTGGTCGTCGGGGCGCCGTTGCGCTCGCCGCTGCGGGCACTGGCGGGCCGCCCGGGCGTCCGCGCGGTGCTCGACGACTACGCGCCGGACGAGGCGACCCTCGCACCGCTCGTGGACGAGGGTGACGGGCCGGTGGTGCTGCTGGTCGACGACGCCGAGGCGTGGCGCGACGCGCCCGCACGCGAGTGGCTGCGCCGTCTCGTGCGCCGGGCGTCGAACGACCGCCGCGGCGTCGTCATCGGCGGCGAGCTCGGCAGCGTCGGTGCCGGGTTCACCGGCTGGCAGGCCGACGTCAAGAAGAACCGGCGCGGTGCGCTGCTGTCCCCGCAGAACCTCGCTGACGGCGACCTCGTCGGCGCGCGGTTGTCCCGCTCACAGCTCGCGGTGCGCGTCGCCCCCGGCACGGCACTCGTGCACCTCGGGGACGGGACGTACGTGACCACGCAGGTGCCGCTCGCACCTCTCGCACCACGCAAGGAGATGGTCTGATGCCCGACCTGGTCGTGACGGACGACCTCGAGAAGCTCGCCGACGAGCTCACCGAGATCATCTCGGCGTTCAAGGACGCCACGAACCTGGAGGACTCCTGCGACGGCGTGTGGGGCCAGCACAACGCCAACCTCTCCATGGGGGACTTCGCCGACAACTGGCAGCACCGTCGGAAGGACCTCGTCGAGAAGCTCGAGGGCTTCCAGAAGGCCGTCGCGGAGCTCGCCGAGGCGTGGGCCGACACCGACCGGCAGCTCGCTGCCTCCCTGGAGGGATAGAGGATGTTCTTCCTGCCACCCGGTGACACGGAGGAGAGCGCCGCGGACTTCCGCCTGCGCAAGCTCAAGGACGCCGACACGGAGCGGCTCAGGAAGGCCGCCGCCCGGTACCGCGAGATCGCCACGACGCTGCGCAGCGCGGTCGACCGTCTGCAGAAGGTGGTCGAGGTCGGCAGCGAGGGCATGGCCGGCAAGTCGGTCGACGCGATCCGGGAGGACGCGGAGCACGCGCGCCAGAAGCTCGAGAAGGCGACCGTGCGGTACGAGGACGTCACCCGCGAGGTCGACCTCTACCTCCCGGAGCTCGACGACGCGATCGAGAAGGTGGGGAGGGCCCAGACGGACGCCGCGACCGCGCGCAGCGCGTTGGCCGCTGCAGCCGGGCTGCCCGACGGCGTGCCCGACGACGGCGGTGTGCTCTCGCCGGACGAGGAGGCGAAGAACGCGAAGAAGCTGGTGAGCACGAACCAGGCCGAGGTCGACGCCACGGCGGCACGGCACCGCCTCGAGTCGGCGCTCGACGACCTGGAGCGGGCGGGCCGCCGGCTCGGCGACAACGTCAACGCCAAGCGCTACGGCGACGGCCTGTCCGACAGCACGAAGGACAAGATCCTCGCGGTGTTCGCCGTGATCAGCAAGGTGCTGTCGTGGATCGGGATCGCCCTGGCGGTCCTGTGCATCCTCCTGCCGGGCGTGGCGCTCCTGCTCGCCGCGGCCGCGGTCGTGGCGGTCGCAGGGCTCGTCGTGGCCGCGACGCTCTACGCGAACGGCAAGGAGGGGCTCGTCGACCTCATCTTCGCCGTGCTGGGCGTCGGGCTGCTGGGAGCGGGGGCGGTGGTGTCGCTCGCCGGTCGGAGCATGTCGGCCGGTGCCCGGACCACGGCCCAGGGCATCAAGCGCACGTGGACGACGCGCATCACCGACTGGAGCCGCACCGGTGGCTCCCGCCCCGTCGGTGGTGCCCCGGCACGGAACGACTCGATCCCCATGGGCCCGATCGGGGCCACCCCGGCGGGGCGGACCAACCTGCCGATCCACGCGACCCAGCACTGGAAGAACACGGCCGACTGGTTCCACAACCCGCTGACCAACCGACTCCTCGGGGCGCTGCCGTGGAAGGGCCTGGTACCGGACTTCGGCTTCTGGAGGTCGAGCGTCATGCAGCTCGAGGATGCCGTCAAGCTGTGGAAGTCGGTGTACAAGAACCCCGCTGTCGCGGCTTCGGACTGGGGCAAGGTCCTCGGAGGGCTGACCAGCTGGCGCGAGCTCAAGGCCATGCGCCTCAGCCTCAACCACACCGGCACGTCGAGCCTGTGGGGCGTGTGGGGCTTCACGCTCGCCGGCTTCGGGTTCGCCGCGGGTGTGGTGTACACCGGCGGGCGCGTGACGGAGAACGAGAACTTCCCGACCATCGGCGCGAAGGAGACGCCGTGGTGAGCCTGCCGGTGCCCGAGGTGGCCTGGGCGTGGTGGTGGGTCCCCTCCGACGACGAGCACCCCGCTGCGGTCGAGGAGTGGCACGCCGCGACGGCGGGGATGTTCGCGCAGTGGGTGGACGAGACGATCCTGAGCGGCGCGGCGACGCTGCCGGTCGAGCTGCGTCGAGGTCTGACGCCGCAGGGTGTCGGGCACGAGGTCGCGACGTGGCTGCGTGGGCGCGCCGCGGGGCTGCCTGTGGGAACGCGTGTCGCGTGGGGCGCGGGGTTCCTGGCGCCGGAGCGACCGCGATGGGCACCTGTGGTCGTCGTGGTCGAGATGAGGGAGCCCGCGCACGCCGATGCCGGGTACCTGCTCGACGGGCTCGCGCCCGACGGTGCACCCGGCGACGCCCGCCGACCGGTCGTCGACTACGTCACCACGTCCGCCGGGGACGGCGTGCGGGTGTCGGCCCTGGTCCGGGGCGAGGACGGGGACGTCTGCGCCCGGGTGGACGCGGCACTGCGCGTCGACGCGACGGACCAGCACGGCGCGATCGACGTGGTGCTGTCCACCCGCGTGGTCGACCAGTCGGTGTTCGGGATCGCCGGTCAGGGCGTCGAGGAGCTCATGCACCTGGTCGCGGCCGAGGTGGGGCCCCCGGTGGCGGGCGAGCACCGCCCCCAGGAGCAGAGCCTGAGGAGCGTGTCGTGATCGATGTCGAGCTGATCGTGCCCGAGGGGTGGGTCCTGGTGCCCACCGGGCCGGGCACGCAGCGTCTGCGGGTCTGGGTCGTCGAGCAGCTGGTGCGCCGCTTCGTGCCCGAGCACCTGCCGCGCGACAAGGCCGGCCCCTGGCGCAAGGAGCTGCGCAAGCAGCTCACGGGTGCCGTCGACGACGCGGCGGCCGGTGGGGCGCGGTGCGTGCTGCTGCCGCTCGCGGAGTACGGCGGGTTCCGACTGCCCGGCTCGCTGCTGGTCACGGTCCTGGAGGACGACCCGACGGTCGACCCGGAGCTGGTGCTCGCCGGGCTCGTCGCCGACGGGGGCGAGGACGCGCTGTCGCTCGACGTCGGCGGCGGGCCCGCGGTCCGCGTCCAGGAGGTGCTCGACTCCCGCCGCGTCGGACGTCCGTACCCGACCCGCAAGGTCGCGTACTACGCCGCCCACCCGGACCAGCCCGGCACCTGGGCGCTGCTCACGTTCACCGTGCTGACGGACGGTGACCTCGAGGACCCCGCCGTGCTCGCGGTGGTCGCGATGTTCGACGCGGTCGTCGGGACCCTGCAGTGGTCCGAGCACGCCGGACCGGTCTCTGCCGACGACCTGGTGGCTCAGCTCGACGCGCTGCAGCCGGTCAGCGGCTGACGGCGCGGGCCGTCAGCGACGGGATGGGCCAGCCGTCGGGACGCCGCGCGCCCCGACGGCTCGATGCCGGCGGCCTGTGCGGGCGCACCGCACGACGCTCCGCGTGCGGCACGACGCCCGGGGGCGTCGACGTGCGGGGCGGTGTGGGGATCCGACAACCGCGCGCGCTGAGGCTTGTCGGACTCTTCCCGTCGAAACCTACGCCTCCGTAGCCTACGCTGACGTAGGTTCGCATCCCAGGCGAAGGAGAACCGCGTGAGCACGTCCGCACCCGCGGCCGACGGCCCCCTGACCGACGAGGGGCTCGTCCAGCTGCTCACCCCGGCAGGCGAGCGCGTCGCGCACCCCACCTACGACGCGTGGGCCGAGGACCTCGACGGCGACCGGCTGCGCGCGATGTACCGCGACATGGTCCTCACCCGCCGCTTCGACCTCGAGGCGACCTCCCTGCAGCGGCAGGGCGAGCTCGGGCTCTGGGCGCAGTCGCTCGGGCAGGAGGCCGCGGCGGTCGGCTCCGGCCACGCGTTGCGCCCCCAGGACCACGTGTTCCCCTCCTACCGCGAGCACGGCGTCGCGCACGTGCGCGGCCTGGAGATGACCGACCTGCTGCGGTTGTTCCGCGGCGTCGACCACGGCGGCTGGGACCCGGCCGAGCACGGCTTCCACCTGTTCACGCTGGTCATCGGCTCGCACACGCTGCACGCGACCGGCTACGCGATGGGCGTGCAGCGCGACGGCCTCGTCGGCACGGGGGACCCGACGCGCGACACCGCGGTCGTCACGTACTTCGGTGACGGCGCGACCGCGCAGGGCGACGTCAGCGAGGCGCTCGTGTTCGCGTCCGTCAACCAGGCGCCCGTCGTGCTGTTCTGCCAGAACAACCAGTTCGCGATCTCCGAGCCGACGACGCGCCAGGCGCGCGTGCCGATCGCCGACCGCGCACCGGGCTTCGGCATCCCGTCCGTGCGCGTCGACGGCAACGACGTCGTGGCGTCGTGCGCCGTCACGCGCCAGGCGCTCGAGCGCGCCCGCAGCGGCGGCGGGCCCACGTTCATCGAGGCGTTCACCTACCGCATGGGCGCGCACACGACGTCGGACGACCCCACCCGCTACCGCACGTCGGAGCAGGAGGAGCACTGGCGCCGCCGCGACCCGATCGAGCGCCTGCGCGTGCACCTCGAGCGCACGGGCGAGCTGCCCGAGGTCTTCCAGGCGCAGCTCGCCGCCGAGTCCGACGCGTTCGGCGAGCACATCCGCACGACCGTCCGCGCGATGGGCCACCCGTCGCCGCACACCATGTTCGACCACGTCTACGCCACGCCGAACGCCGTCGTCGACGCCGAGCGCGCGTGGTTCACGCAGTACGAGCAGTCCTTCGTCGACCACGACGGCCGCCAGGCGGCAGGAGGTCACCGATGACCGTAACCAGCGACCGCGCACGCCTCACCGAGCCGCCGCCGGCACCCGCCCCGGCCCCCTTCCCGACGGGCACGCAGCGGCTGCCCATGGCCAAGGCCCTCAACCTCGGCCTGCGCCGGGCGCTGGCCAACGACCCGCGCACGCTGCTCATGGGCGAGGACATCGGGCGGCTCGGGGGCGTCTTCCGGGTCACCGACGGGCTGTTCGCGGAGTTCGGCGACGACCGCGTCGTCGACACGCCGCTCGCCGAGTCGGGCATCGTCGGTACCGCGATCGGCCTCGCGCTGCGCGGGTACCGGCCGGTGTGCGAGATCCAGTTCGACGGGTTCGTGTTCCCCGCGTTCGACCAGATCACCACCCAGCTCTCGCGCATGCACTACCGCTCGCAGGGGCGGCTGCGGCTGCCCGTCGTCATCCGCATCCCCTACGGCGGCGGCATCGGTGCGATCGAGCACCACAGCGAGTCGCCCGAGGCCCTGTTCGCGCACACCCCGGGCCTGCGTGTCGTGTCCCCGTCGAACGCGTCCGACGCGTTCACGATGATCCAGCAGGCCATCGCGTCGCCGGACCCCGTGATCTTCCTGGAGCCCAAGGGCCGGTACTGGGAGAAGGGCGACGTCGACCTCGACGCGCCGCTGCTCGCACCGCACGGCAGCCCGAGCGACCTCGACCACGCGCGCGTCGTGCGGGCCGGCACCGACGTCACGATCGTCGCGTACGGCCCGACGGTCGCGACCGCGCTCAAGGTCGCCGAGGCCGCCGCGGCCGAGGGCACGAGCATCGAGGTCGTCGACCTGCGCACGATCTCGCCCCTCGACACCGCGACGGTCGCCGCGTCGGTGCGGCGCACCGGCCGGTGCATCGTCACCCACGAGGCGCCCGTGCTGTACGGGTCGGGCGCCGAGGTCGCGGCCCGCATCACCGAGGAGTGCTTCTACCACCTGCAGGCACCCGTCCTGCGGGTCGGCGGCTTCCACACCCCGTACCCCGTCGCGAAGATCGAGCACGACTACCTGCCCGGGCTCGACCGGCTGCTCGACGCCGTCGACCGCGCCCTCGCGTTCTGAACTTTCGCGTTCCGACCCATCGCGCCACCGGAGAGCCTCGCGTGCCCACGTACCAGCAGTTCCCCCTGCCCGACGCCGGCGAAGGCCTCACCGAGGCCGACATCGTCACGTGGCACGTCGCGGTCGGTGACCGTGTCGAGGTCAACCAGACGATCGTCGAGATCGAGACGGCCAAGTCGCTCGTCGACCTGCCGTGCCCGTGGACGGGCGTCGTGACGCGCCTGCTCGTGGACGTCGGCGCGACCGTCGAGGTCGGCACGCCGATCATCGAGGTGGACGTCGACCCGGACGGTGCGGCACCCGCCGCCGGGCCCGCCGCGGGCGCCGAGGGCGTGCGCGCCCGCCACCCGCACCCGAGCCGGTCGTCGGCCGAGCCCGGGGGAGCGGACGAGGTCGAGGCGGCGCGCGACGAGGCGCAGGCGGTGTCGGCGGGTGTGTCGGCGGCCGGTGCCGCGGCCCCTGCGGCCGACGGCGCGTCGGGCGGCGGCTCCGGTGCGGTGCTCGTCGGGTACGGCGTCGCGGACGGGTCGTCGGCGCGCCGCCCGCGCACGGGGGCACCCGCACCGGGCGCAGCCGCACCGGGCGCCGCGACGTCGGCCCGCGCGGCTGTGCCCGTCCCGGCTGCCGCGTCCGCCGCCGCACCGGCGCCCGCTCCGGAGGTGTCGGCGAACCGGCCCGACGGGACCGCGCACGCGCTCGCCAAGCCGCCCGTGCGCAAGCTCGCACGGGACCTGGGCGTCGACCTCGACGCCGTCACGCCCACCGGCCCCGGCGGCATCGTCACGCGCGAGGACGTGCTCGCGCACTCGGTGCGCGCGGACGGCCGCGAGCTCGCCACCTACCCGGGCGACGACCGCCCGTGGGCAGCGGGCGGCGTCGTCAGCCCCGACGGCCGGCAGACGCGCGTCCCGGTGAAGTCGGTGCGCAAGCGCACCGCCGAGGCGATGGTGTCCAGCGCGTTCAGCGCGCCGCACGTCACGGTGTTCCACACGGTCGACGTCACGCGGACCATGAAGCTCGTCGAGCGGCTGCGCGCCGACCGCGAGTTCGCCGACGTGCGCGTCACGCCGCTGCTCGTCGCCGCGAAGGCGCTGCTCATGGCCGTGAACCGGCGTCCGGAGATCAACGCGTCGTGGGACGAGACGACGCAGGAGATCGTCTACAAGCACTACGTGAACCTCGGCATCGCGGCGGCGACCCCGCGCGGGCTCGTGGTCCCCAACATCAAGGACGCGCACCGCCTCGACCTGCTGGGCCTGGCTCGCGGGCTCGGTGAGCTCACGGCCACGGCCCGTGCCGGGCGCACCTCGCCGGCCGACATGTCCGACGGCACCATCACGATCACCAACGTGGGGGTGTTCGGCATCGACACCGGCACGCCGATCCTCAACCCGGGCGAGGCCGCGATACTCGCGTTCGGGGCGATCCGGCAGCAGCCGTGGGTGCACAAGGGCAAGGTCAAGCCGCGCCACGTCACGCAGCTCGCGCTGAGCTTCGACCACCGGCTCGTCGACGGCGAGCTCGGCAGCCGCGTCCTGGCCGACGTCGCGGCGGTCCTCGGCGACCCGTCCCAGGCCCTGGTCTGGGGCTGACACCACCTGGCTCCTCGACGGCCCGTCCCGACCTTCGGGACGGCCCGTCGTCGAGACCGGCCTGAGTCGTCGACCGGGGCCCTGACGACGACTCAGCCCGGTCTCGACGCGCGACGCCCGGCGCACGGTCGCGCGGTCGCGCGGGCGGGTGACTGAAGCGATTCGGTGGGTGGACGGGTGATCGCCCGCGGGCGATGTTCGGCGCATGCCGGCCGACGCGACGACGACGCTCGCGGGCCGCACCCCGCTGGTGCTCGTCCGCGGGGTCGGCCTGACCGCGGCCGTGCTCGCGGGCGCCGTCGCCGGGCACTGCCTGGCGGGGGGCCACGTGCCCGGGCCCGCGGTGCTGGGCGCTCTCGCCGCGCTCGTGCTCGTCGCCGGGGTGCTCGGGGCCCGCACGTCGGTCGGCCGCGGCACGCGCGTCGTCGCCGTGCTCGCGGCGGCCCTGCTCGCGGTCGCGCTCCTGCCCGTGCTGACGATGCTCACGGCAGCGTCCGGGGCCGTCGCGGTCGCCGACCCCCACGCAGGCCACGGTGCGGCGCAGGGCGGGACCGAGCAGAACCCGCCGCAGCCGGGTGCGCCCGCGCAGCTCACGGATGCCGCCGCGCCGGCGACGGATCCTGCGCACGGCGCGGGAGCGATCGACCTCGCGGCGCTGCAGGCCGCGGGCATCGACCTCGACGCCGTGCGCGCCGCCGGCTGGGACCTCGACGCGCTGGTGGCGGCCGGCCTCGACGCCGCCACGCTCGAGGCCGCGGGGGTCGACCCGGCCGACCCGCACGCACCGCACACGGTCGCGTCCCTGGTCGCGGCCGCCGACCGCGCCGCGGCGTCCGGCGCGGCACCGGCCGGGGCACCAGCGGACGTCCCGCCCGACGGCACGGCCGACGACGTCTCTGCCGAGGCGGCCGCCACCGCCCCCGACGTCTCTGCCGAGGCGGCCGCCATCGCCCCCGACGTCTCCGCCGAGGCGGCCGGACCGGAGGCACCGAACTCCGCGGTCGCCCCGGGCGACCGGTGGCCCGCCGTCGCGGCCACGCTGCTGCTCACCGCGGCGCTCGCGGCGACCGCGCTGACCCTGCCCCTGCCCGTGCGCCGCCGTCGCCCCGGCCCGTGGGCCGTGGCGGCGGCGTGAGAGCGGGTGTGCTCCGCGACGTCCCAGGGCAGCAGGGGGGTGCACGCCGTGCATGCCGGATCGCTCTCTCACGGCCGGGAGGGGGGCACGGCCGGAAGGGGGGCACGGCCGGAAGGGGGCACGGCCGGGAGGGGGCACGGCCGGGAGGGGGGCACGGCCGGGGGGCTCGTCGCACCGTCGGCGTGCGGCACGGGATCGGCGGCCGATTCGTCCCCGCGCGTGCCCGCGTGATGGGATCGACGCGCTGTCGTCCCTCCTGGAAGGTGGTCGTCGTGTCCCGCGTCGTCCCGGTCCTGCGCGCACGTGCCGCGCGTCGCAGCGGTGTCCTCGCCGCCCTCGTGCTGCTCATGGCGGTGCTCGGCGCCGCGCCCGCCGCCGCGCACAACACGCTGCGCTCGACCGACCCGGCGGACGGGTCGAGCGTCGCGACGCCGCCGACGCAGGTGACGCTGACGTTCGACCAGCCGGCCGTCGAGCTCGGGACGCAGGTCGTCGTGACGGGGCCGGACGGCGCCGTCGTCAGCGACGGCCCGGCGCAGCTCGTCGACGTGTCGGTCGTCCAGCCGCTCGTCGCGACGCCGCTGCCGGCGGGTACGTACGCCGTGGACTGGCGCGTGACCTCCGCCGACGGGCACCCGCTGTCCGGGAGCCTGACGTTCGCGGTGACCGCGCCGGCGGCGGTCGAGCCGACGGCGGCGCCGGAGACGCCCGACGCGACACCCGCAGCCGACGCGGCGACCGACCCGACGGCCGAGCCGACGGCCGAGCCGGCGCCCACGAGCGACGACGTCACGATGACGGCCGTCGAGGGCCCGCTCGAGGAGGAGGGGACCTCGCCGTGGGTGTGGGCCGCCGTGGGCGTGGGCGCGCTCGTGGCGGTCGCCGGCGGTGCCACGGCCGCGGTCGTCACGCAGCGTCGGCGTGCCGCTCAGACCGGTGACGCCCCGGCCGGGAGCGGGACCGGCACGTCGGACGACCGCGCGGACGGCGGGCCGTCCACCGGCGCGTGAGGCACGCCTAGGCTGTTCCGGTGGACGAGAGCGAGACCCTGGTACGGCGCGGCGCGCTCGGCGTGCTCGCGGCCGCCGGCACGGTCGCGGTCCTCGTCGGCGTCGCGTTCTCGGGGGTCGCGACCGCGGTCGCGATCGGCGACCCCGGCCCGCTCGTGCGGTGGGGGCTGCCGGTCGTCGAGACGCTCACGGAGCTCGCCGCGTCGCTGACCGTCGGCGCGCTGCTGCTCGCGGTGTGCGTGCTCCCGCGACGGACCGCGCCGCCCGCGGCGGCACCCGCCGCCTCATCACCCGCCGCGACACCGTCCGCACCCGCCACGACGCCGACCGCAGCGCCCGGCACCGGGTCCGGCCGCGCCGCGGCCGACGGCTCGGCCTACCCCCGCAGCCTCGTCCTCGCGGGCGTCGCCGCGGGTGCGTGGACGGTCCTGTCGGTCGTGCACCTGGTGCTCGCGTACGCCTCGGTCGCGGGCGCCTCGCCCACGGCGCCGTCGTTCGGTGACGAGCTCGTGCTGTTCGTCACGCAGATCGACCTCGGCCGCACGCTGCTGTCCGTCACGACGGTCGCCGCCGTCGTCACGGCCCTCGCGCTCGTCGTCGCGACGCCCACCGGGGCCGCGTGGACGGCCGCGCTCGCGCTCGTCGCGCTCTGGCAGCTCGGCCAGACGGGCCACGCGGCGGGCGCGGCGAGCCACGACCTCGCGACGTCGGCGATGGTCCTGCACCTGGTCAGTGCCGCGGTGTGGATCGGTGCGCTCGCGGCGCTGGCCGTCCTGGTGCGCCGGCTGGGCACCGACGTCGTGCCCGCGGTCGCCCGGTTCTCCGTGGTCGCCGGGTGGTGCGTCGCGGGCGTCGCGATCAGCGGGGTCGTCAACAGCGTCGTGCGGCTCGGCGGGTGGGACGGCCTGCAGACGCGCTACGGCGTGCTGCTGGTCGTCAAGATCCTGCTGTTCGGGGCCCTCGCGCTGCTGGGGCTGGCGCACCGGCGCGCGACCGTCCCGCAGCTCGCGGGGCCGCGCGGCGGGCGGCTGTTCTGGCGCGTGGTGCTCGTCGAGCTCGTCGTCATGGGCGCCGTGTCCGGCGTCGCCGTCGCGCTGGGCTCGTCCCCGCCGCCGGTGCCCGAGACCGCGGCGGCCGACACGTCACCCGCGTACGTCCTGACGGGTCACCCCCTGCCCCCGGAGCCGACGGCCCTGCGCTGGCTCACCGAGTGGCGCTGGGACGTGCTCATGGCCTGCGCGGCCGCGGCGGGCGTCGTCGTCTACCTGCGCTGGGTGCGGCGCCTGCGTCGCCGCGGCGACACGTGGTCGTGGCTGCGCACGGCCTCCTGGGTCGTCGGCATGCTGCTGTTCGCCTGGACGACGTCCGGCGGACCGTCCGTCTACGGGCACGTGCTGTTCAGCGCGCACATGATCCAGCACATGGTGCTGGTCATGGTGGTGCCGCTGTTCGTCGCGCTGTCGGCGCCCGTGACGCTGCTGCTGCGCGCGGTGCCGCCCCGCGCCACGACGCTGCGCGGCGACGTGTCGCGCGGGCCGCGCGAGTGGGTCCTGACGCTCGTGCACAGCCGCGTCGGCCGGTTCTTCGCGAACCCGCTGGTCGCGGCCCTGAACTTCGCCGGGTCGATGGTGGTCTTCTACTACTCGGGGCTGTTCGAGTGGTCGCTGCGCTCGCCGGTGGGGCACCTCGCGATGGTCGTGCACTTCACGCTCGCGGGCTACCTGTTCGTCAACGCGCTCGCGGGCATCGACCCCGGCCCCACCCGCCCGGCGTACCCGATGCGCCTGCTGCTGCTGTTCGCGACCATGGCGTTCCACGCGTTCTTCGGCGTGGCCCTGGTGGGCGGCGAGGGGCTGCTCGTGGCGGACTGGTTCGGCCTGACGGGCCGGCCGTGGGGGCCGTCGGCGATCCGGGACCAGCAGCTCGGCGGCTCGATCGCGTGGGGCATCGGGGAGATCCCGACGCTCGCGCTGGCGATCGTCGTGGCGGTCCAGTGGACGCGTGACGACGAGCGCACGGCCCGCCGCCGCGACCGCCGCGTCGACCGTGACGGCGACGACGAGATGGACGAGTACAACGCGATGCTGGCCGACCTGGCCGGCCGCGACGCACCGCGGCCGGGAGGCACGACGTGAGCACCGAGGGACCGACGACGCCGGGATCACCGACGTGGGGGTCGCCGGGTGCGGTGCCCCCGCCCCCGCCGCCGCCGCCCGCGGTCGACGCGGGCCACGCGCCGCTGGAGCCGTTCGCCGCGCCGTCCGTCCCGCGTGCGCCCGCCGGCACGCTCCCGCCGCCGTCGTACGGTACGTCGCCCGCCGGAGCGCCCCCGGTCTACGGGACGCCCCCGCCCGGCGCTATGCCCGCACCGCCGCCCCCGCCCGGGTGGTCCCCGCAGGGGGCGTCCCGGGGCCCGGTCGACGGCCACGGCGGCGGACAGGGCCGGACCGGGACCGCCGCGCTCGTCCTGGGCATCGTGGCGTTCGTGCTGGCCTGGGTGCCGTTCGTCGGCATCGTGGCGCTGCCGCTGGGCGTCGTCGCGCTCGTGCTGGGCATCGTGGCGCGGCGTCGTCGCGGCGGCGCGCGGCCCGCGCCGGCCGGGCGCGCGACCGCCGGCGTCGTGCTCGGGACGGTCGCGGTGCTCGTCGCGGTGGTCGCCCAGGTGTCCTACGTCGTGGCCGCGACCACGTCCTCGGGCGGCAGCGACGCGCGCCCCGGCGACGTCGCGCAGGACGACGGGGTGCTCGACGACGGAGCGCTCGACGGCGGGACCGGTGACGGCGCGGCCGGTGGCGACGCAGGCGGTGGCGCGGCCGGTGGCGACGCGTCGGACGTGCCGCCCTGGGAGCCCATGACGGTCGAGCAGGTCGCCTTCGGCCCGGAGCCCGACCAGCCGGGCGTCTGGTGGTACGTCGCGGTCATCGACAACCCCAACGCCGCGCACCGGTTCGGGTCCACCGAGATGTCCGTCGAGGCGCTCGGTGCCGACGGCACGCTCCTGGTGGCGGAGTGGGCGTACGCCGACGTCCTGCCGGGACGGACGGCGGTGTCGGGGACGTTCCGCGAGCTCGGCGACCGGGTGCCGGACCGCGTCGACGTCCGGCTGCCGCTGCTCCAGCCCGTGACGTACGCGCCGGGCGCGGGCCGGCTCACGGTCGGTGAGCTGACCGTGCGCAGCGAGTCGTGGGGCGTGACCGTCGAGGGGACGGTGTCGAGCACGCTCGACGAGGACACGGAGATGGCGCAGGTCGTCGTGGTCGCCGCCGGGCCGGACGGCGAGGTCGTCGCGGCCGCCCGCGGGTACGCCTTCGAGCTGGCGGCGGGCGGCGACGCCGCGTTCGACGCGACGTTCTACCAGGAGCTGCCCGCGGGGACGACGTACACGGCGTACGTCGCGCCCTGACGCCGCGACACGCCGTCGGGACACCCAGCCGTCACACGGGGGTCACCGTGTCGCGGCGGTCCCGGAAACATCGTCGCGCGACCATTCACCCGTCCGTGTCGCCCGGCCGAGGAGAAGTGGAACAGCCCGTGCTCAAGAAGTCCCGTTCCGTGAAGTCCGCCACCTGCACCCTGACGTTCGCGCTGCCGTCCACCGTCCTGGACGGTCCCGTGAGCGTCGTCGGGACCTTCAACGACTGGACGCCCGGCGTCCACCCCCTGCGCCGGCGCTCCAACGGCACGGCGAGCGCGTCGGTCGTCGTGCCGGCGGGCTCGACCGTGCGGTTCCGCTACCTGGGCCCGCAGGGCCGCTGGTTCGACGACGTCGACGCCGACGAGATCACGCCGGAGGGCTCGGTCGTCCGGGCCTGACGTCGCCGAGGTCACATCGGTCAAGCGCGCCTCCGCGGGGGGGGGGGGGGGGG
>NZ_JACSQV010000023.1 GCF_014836445.1 Cellulomonas avistercoris | reverse complement strand
GTCCTGCGGCACCTCGGTCGCCTCGGTCACCACCCGCCGGGGCCGTGCGAGCGGCAGCGCGCCGGACGCGGGCCCACGCGGGTGGGGTACCGCGATGCCGCGCACCGGGGTGGCGACGTCCACCTCGGCGTGCACCGCAGCGGCGTCACCGGTGACGTCGGGCGCGGCGTGCCGGCCCGTCTCGGGGCCCCCGAGCCCGAACCGGCGCACCGCCGCCTCCTCGGCCCGCGCGGCGGCGAGGGCGTCGGCGTGGGCGTCGGCCTCGGAGCGCACGGCCGTCGCGACGCCCGGGAGCACCTGGTCCACGCGCTGCACGCCGACGGCGCGTGCGATGCCCAGCGCGACCCACGGCAGCGCCGCGTGGGCCAGGACGGCGCCCAGGCGGCCCGAGCCGACCGCGAGCAGCAGCGCGGGCGCGCTCGCCCACACGCACGCCGCCCAGGCGCGCACCCCGACCGACCGCGTCGCGGCACCGGCCGCCGCCCAGGCACCCAGTCCGGACAGCACGACGGCCCCCAGCACGACGACGCCGACCGCGGCACCGAGGTCGCCGCCGAGCAGCGCGGCCGCGGGCACGAGCACCACCAGCAGCGGGTCGGCGGGCCCGGGCGCGCCCAGCCCGCCCGCGACCCAGCCCGAGGTGGCGGCCGTCCACACGTCCGCGAGGTCCGTGGTCGCGCGGGCGAGGGCATCGCCCACGAGCGAGCCACCGGACGTCACGACGCCGACGAGCCGGCCGACGGCGACGGCACTCAGCAGCGCGAGGCCGCCGACCAGCACGGCACCGACCAGGCGCCGGCGCGTGGCCAGGACGGCGAGCTCGCGCAGCTCGAGCTCGCTCGGCGCCCGCACGACACGGCGGGACTCGCGGCGCGCGAGGCGGCGGTCGCGCGCCTGCTGCCACACGTCGCGCCACGCGGCCTGCAGCGGCCGCAGCGTGCGCCGCGGGACGACGCGGGTGACGTGCGAGCGACGCCGCGCACGCACGACGGGACCGGGTCGGAGCAGCATGAGCAGGGCCACGCGCAGCTCGGCGACGGCGAGCTCGGGCCGCTTGCCCGCGAGCTGCCCGAGCCCGCGCAGCACGGCCGCGCCCAGCATGACGAGCGCGACGAGGGGGACGAGGGGCAGCGGCGCCCACGCGAGCCGCGAGTGCAGCAGCGCGCGGCGGCGGCCCGCGAACGAGCGCGTCGGGTCCGCGGCGTCGGGCTCACCGTCACCGTCGAGGTCCACGTCGGCCACGCCGTCGTCGGCGCCCGCGGGCCCGCCGCGCGCGGGACGCAGCCCGTGGTAGGCGGCCTGCGCGTGCCGGACGACCGCCGTCGGCACGACCACCACGCGGTGCCCGGCGAGCCGCGCGCGGCGCGACAGGTCGAGGCCGTCGCCGAACGGGCCGAGCGCCGGGTCGGTACCGCCGAGGACGTCCCAGACGTCGCGCCGCACGAGCGAGCCCGCGAGACCCACGCCGAGCACGTCGGTGCGCCCGTCGTGCTGCCCCTGGTCGAGCTCCCCGGGCTCGACGTCGGTGACGCGCCGGCCCGAGAGCGTCGTGCGCACACCGACCTCGAGCAGGCGCTCGGGGTCGGTCCAGGTCCGCTGCTTGCAGCCGGCCACCGCGACCGACGGCGCGTTCGAGACCGTGCGCACCAGGCGCGCGAGCGCCTCGGGCGCCGGCGCGCTGTCGTCGTGCAGGAGCCACAGCCAGGGGCTCGGACGCTCGTCGACGGCCTCGGCGAGGACGGCCAGACCCGTGCGGACCGCGTCGCCGAACGTCCGGGCCTGCGGCGCGCGCACCGTCGAGAGCCGGGGTGCGGGTGCGGCGACGCCCGCGAACGCCGCGTCGAGGACCGGTCCGAGCGGCGGGCCGGTCTCGGGCCCGACGTCCACCAGGAGCACGCGCAGCGGTCGGCGGACCTGCTCGGCGACGGCGCGCAGCGTCGTCTCGAGGTAGGCCGTGCGGCCACGGGTCACGACGACGGCGGTGACCGGTGTCGTCACCGGGACCGCTGCGGTCGTGATGGGGTCCACAGGGGACAGCGTGTCAGTCATGCTCGCGCCATCATGCCGTCGCGGCGGCGCGTGCTCCCGGAGGCGGTCCGGGCGCGTCGCGCCCCGGACCTCGCCCGCACGCGTGCCGGCTCAGACCACGCGCCGCTTCAGCTTGCGGCGCTCGCGCTCGGACAGCCCGCCCCAGATGCCGAAGCGCTCGTCGTTCTCGAGCGCGTACTCCAGGCACTCGGCCCGCACCTCGCACTGCGTGCAGACCTTCTTGGCCTCGCGCGTGGAGCCGCCCTTCTCGGGGAAGAACGCCTCGGGGTCCGTCTGTGCGCACAGCGCACGCTCCTGCCACCCCATGGGGCCGTCGTCCTCGGGCGCGCCGAAGAGGGCGAGGACGTTGCCGGCGGGAGCGGGCGTGGCGACGTCGGTGGGGAAGCTCTCGTCGTCGAGAAGGTGCCACATACGTGCCTCCGCGGATGTCGTGCTCGGTGTGCTCGTGCCGGTCGGTGGTCCTGCCGGTGCGTCGTCGTGCGGTGCAGACCACGCGTCCGACCGGTGGTGCGGCGCGGAGGCCGCGACGTCACGTCATCGAACCAGTTCTCAAGAATTACACGCGTGTCGTTCGTCATCGTCAACCGGAGACGTGCTAGATGCCCGAATCCTCCCGGGTGAACTTGGCACTCCCCGGAGTGTCGCTCCCGGCGCGTGCGTCAGCCGTGCCCATCGGGGGTGCTGCCCCGTCCGCGAGGGCGGCGGCTAGCATGCCGGAGACGCACCGGCGCGCCCTCACGGCAGGAGCCCACGTGAACCAGGACTCGACGGACCGGCGGACACTCTCCCCCGAGCTGCTGGCCGACCTCAGCCTCGAGCAGGCGCTCGTCGATGCCGAGGCCGCCCGGGCCCGGCTCGCCGACGCCCTCGACCGGTCGACCACGCTCGAGGCCGACGCACTCCGGCTGCGCGCGGAGGTGGGCAACCTGCAGCTGCTGCTGTCCCAGGAGCGCCACGACCTGGCGGCCCTGCGCGCCTCCCGCTCCTACCGCCTCGCCCGTGCGCTGTCGCGCGTGGTCGCGCCGTTCGCGCGATGACCACGGGAACCCTCGTGTGCCTCGTCGTCGACGGCACGACCGACCCCGGACCCGGTGTGCGCGCGGCCCGGAGGCTGCACGACGTCGACGGCCGCGGTGTCGACGTGCTCGTCCTCGACGACCGCCCCGACGCGGGTCCGGCCGACACGCTGACGACCCTGTGCCGGGAGGAAGGGACCTCCCTCTACCGGTCGCCGCGACCGCTGGGGGCCGTCCCCGCGGGCAACCTGGCGCTCGCCGCGGCACGGGCCTGCGGGCACGACATGGTGGTGCTCGCCGACGCGGGGCTGGTGCTCGCCGGTGGCGCCGTCGCTGCGCTCCGGCAGGGTGCGGGCACGGACGTCGCGTGCGTCTGCGCCTGGTCCGACGACGCGGGCGAGTACTCGATCCACCTGGGTGACGCCGCCGACCGGTACGTCGAGCGCGATGCCGTCGACTGGCTGGCGGCCGTCCTGGGCGAGGCCATGGGCGACGACGCGTTCGACGTCCCGCTCGTCGTGGGCGCCTGCACCGCCTTCAGCACCGCGGCGGTCGCCACCGTCGGCCTTCTCGACACCGCCTACCCCGACCTCGCGACCGCGACGGCGGACTGGTCGCTGCGCGCCCGTGCCTCGGGGCTCCACACCCGGCTCGCACCCCGCGCGCTGGCGGTCCGGTCCGGGGGCGTCCCGACGACCGGGGGGACCGACGGGCTCGGCCGGTACGTGACCGGTCCCGTCGAGGGCCGCGGCTGGCGCCTCGTCCGGCAGCGCTTCCCCCAGGTGCCGGACCAGCTGGACGCGTTCCGCACGTCCCGCCTCGTCGAGAACGCCCGGTACGGCGCCGCGCGCCACGTCGTCGTCGCGGGCGCGCGTCGGCACGGGTGGACGATCGACGTGGGCCGGGACCCGGGGGCCGACGACTGGACGACCGCGCGCTGCCACGTGCGACCCGACGACCCCGCGACCTGGACCGTCCGGTTCCGCGGCCAGCACCTGCTGCGCAGGGCCGAGGCGGGCGAGGACGTCGAGGTGAGCCTGACCGAGCTCTTCGTCCGCCGTCCCGACGCGCTGGCGGCGGACGCGGAGGACCCCGCCGCCGCCGAGCTCGTGGCACGGGTGGCCCGACGCGTCGCCACCGCGCACGTCACCTCCGGCGACGCCGCCGGAGGTGACGCATGACGGGCGACCGCACGCCCCGGACCCGGGGCCGCCTGCACCGGCCCGCGGCCCACCCCGACGTGCCGGGCACGACCCGGGTCCGCACGGACGCCGGTCCCCTGCTGCTGCACGCCGACGACGGCATCATGCTCCCCTACCTGCGAGGTCACGCGACGTGGGAGCCGGCCGTGGGGGCGCTCCTGCGTCGCGTCGTGCGTCCCGGCGCCACCTTCGTCGACGTCGGGGCGAACGTCGGGTACTTCACCCGTCTCATCGCGACGACCTGCTCGCCACGACGCATCCTGGCCTTCGAGCCGCACCCCGCGATCGTCCCCGTCCTGCGACGGAACGTGGCCGGCCTCGCTCCGGCGGTGGAGGTCCACGCGATCGCGCTCGGCGCGCACGAGGCGCGCGTCTCGTTGCGCTCGACGGAGCACAACATCGGCGACACGCGCGTGAGCCTCACGTCCGCGCCCGACGACGTGCAGGCCCCCATGCGCCGATTCGACGACGTCACGCGCGGGCGCGTGGACGTCGTGAAGATCGACGTGCAGGGCTTCGAGGCCGAGGTCCTCGAGGGCATGACCCGCACGATCGCGGCCAACCCCCAGATGGTGGTGGTCGCGGAGCTGTGGCCCGCCGCGCTCGTGGAGCGCGGCGTGCGACCGCAGGACGTGCTCGCCGGGTACCGCGCCGCGGGCTTCGAGGTGCACCTGCTGCACGGGGGCGCGCCCCTGCGGACCACCGACGCCGAGATCCTCCACCACGCCGCCACGGTCGGTCCCGACGGCCAGGCCGACATCGTCCTGTACCGACCGCTGTGAGCGGCGCGGACGAGCCGGTCGACTAGCCTCGGGCACGTGCCCGCCGCGTCCCCTGCCACCCCTCCCACGAGCCTCGAGGACGTCCTCGCCCTCGTCCAGCGCGAGCCGGGCCGCCCCCGCGTCACCTGGTACGCGGTCGACGGCGAGCGTGTGGAGCTGTCGGGGGCCGTGCTGGCCAACTGGGTCACCAAGACCACCAACCTCCTGGTCGAGGAGTTCGACGCGGCCCCGGGCACGCGCGTCCTCGTCGACCTGCCGGCGCACTGGCGCACCGTCGTGTGGTGCTTCGCCGTGTGGCGCGCGGGCGCGTGCGTCGTGCTCCCCGGTGCGACGGGTCCCGTCGACCTGGTGGTGACGTCCGAGCCGTCGCGTCACCCCGGGGCGCGCGACCTGGTGGCGGTCGCGCTGCCGGCCCTCGCGCGCCGCTGGCCCGGCGACCTGCCCGCCGGTGCCGTCGACGCCGCGTCGGCCACCATGACGTACGGGGACGTGCTGGGCTTCGTCGCGCCGCGCGACCCCCGCGCGGACGCGCTCGACGACGGGAACGCCGTCGTGGCGCACGACGCGCTCGTGCGGGCGGCCCTGCCTCCGTCCCGCGCCGTCGTCACGGGCGACGCCCGCACGGTCGTGCTGCGCACGCTCGAGCTGCTCGCCGGGGACGGCTCGGCGGTCGTCCTCGACGCCGACGTCGCCGCCGACGAGGTGCGCCGCGCGCGGCTGCTGGAGCAGGAGCGCGCCGGCACCGCCTGACGCGACGGCACGGGGTGTGCCCGCCGCACCGCCCCGGGCTGCAAGAATGGCGACATGCGTGGAATCATCCTGGCCGGCGGATCTGGCACACGACTGCATCCCATCACCCTCGGAACGAGCAAGCAGCTCGTGCCCGTGTACGACAAGCCGATGATCTACTACCCCTTGTCGACGCTGATCCTCGCCGGGATCCGCGACGTGCTGGTGATCACGACACCGCACGACGCGTCGCAGTTCGAGCGTCTCCTCGGGGACGGCTCGCAGTTCGGCATCTCCATCTCCTACGCGGTCCAGGCGGAGCCCAACGGTCTGGCGCAGGCGTTCGTCCTGGGCGCCGACTTCGTCGGATCCGAGGAGGTGTCGCTGGTCCTCGGCGACAACATCTTCTACGGCCCCGGCCTCGGCGGCACGCTGCAGCGGTTCAACGGCATCGAGGGCGCTGCAGTGTTCGCCTACCGCGTGGCCGACCCGACCTCCTACGGCGTCGTGGAGTTCGACGCCTCCGGGCGCGCGCTCTCGCTGGAGGAGAAGCCGACCGCGCCGAAGTCCTCCTACGCCGTCCCTGGGCTGTACTTCTACGACAACGACGTCGTCGCGATCGCGCGTGACCTGAAGCCGTCGGCCCGCGGCGAGTACGAGATCACCGACGTCAACCGCACCTACCTCGAGCAGGGTCGCCTGCAGGTCGAGGTGCTCCCCCGCGGGACGGCGTGGCTCGACACGGGCACCTTCGACTCGCTGCGCGACGCCACCGACTTCGTCCGCACGATCGAGCTCCGCCAGGGCCTCAAGGTCGGCTCCCCGGAGGAGGTCGCGTGGCGCGCCGGCTTCCTCTCCGACGCCGAGCTCGCCGAGCGCGCGCAGCGGCTCGTGAAGTCGGGCTACGGGCAGTACCTGCTCGGCCTGCTCGACGCCGAGCGTCCGTCGTCCACCCCCCGCTGACCTCCAGGAGCACCGCCATGACCTACCGCGAGCTCGCCGTCCCCGGCGCGTACGAGATCACCCCGACGCAGCACGGCGACCCGCGCGGCGTGTTCCTGGAGCTCTTCCAGGGGTCCGCCTTCGCCGCGGCCACGGGCCACCCGCTCACGCTGGCACAGGCCAACCTGTCCGTCTCGGCCGCGGGGGTCCTGCGCGGCATCCACTTCGCCGACGTGCCCCCGGGGCAGGCCAAGTACGTGACCTGCCCGAAGGGCGCCGTGCTGGACGTCGTGGTCGACCTGCGCGTCGGCTCGAGCACGTTCGGCCAGTGGGACTCGGTGCTGCTCGACGACGTCGACCGCCGCGCGATCTACCTGTCCGAGGGCCTGGGGCACGCGTTCGTCTCGCTCGAGGACGGCTCGACGGTCACCTACCTGTGCTCGACGGGGTACTCCCCCGGACGCGAGCACGGCATCCACCCGCTGGACCCGGAGGTGGGCATCGCCTGGCCGACGACGGCACGCGACGGCTCGCCGCTGACCTACCAGCTCTCGGAGAAGGACACCGCGGCGCCCGGCCTCACCGAGGCGCGCGAGTCGGGCCTGCTCCCCCGCCAGGAGGACGTGGACGCCTGGCTCGCGAGCCTGCGCGGATGAGGTCGACCGCACGGCACCTGGGCCTCGCGGCTCCCGTCGTCCTCGCACTGCTCGTGGCGGGGTGCACCACAGCCACGCCGGAGCCGGGCCCGTCGACGACCTCGACGGCCCCGTCACCGACGACCGCCGCACCGTCGACCCCCGCGTCGACCGGCTCACCGGACGCCGGCCCCACGCCCGACGCGAGCGCGCCCGCCTCCCCCACGGGCGACGCCGCGCCGGTCCCGGAGGCCCCGGACGACGACGCCCCCGTGATCACGAACGCACGCTTCGCGCCGGACACCCAGGAGCTCGAGGTCACGGGCTACGTGCCCGCGGTGCACGACGGCGGGACGTGCGAGCTCGTCGCGACACGCTCCGCCGCGACCGTCCGGGCCTCCCGCGACGCGGCTCCCGACGCGACCACGACGGCGTGCGGCACGCTGGTCGTCGCGCGCGACCAGCTGACGGCCGGCACGTGGAGCGTCCGGCTCGCCTTCACGCCGCCCGGCGGGAGCACGATCGTCTCCGCGTCCCGCGAGGTCGCCGTCCCCTGACCCTGCCCGGGTGACCCCGCTCGGCGGGCGGGGCCTCAGGCGTGCTCGAGGACCTGCTCGCAGGTGAGGAACAGGACGCGACCCGGCGAGACGGGCAGTGCCGCCTCGGTGTCGGGGGGCAGGTCGGCGCACGACTCGACGGCGTCCCGCACGGCCGGCGACCACTGCCCGTCGCGTCGTGACGAGACGGTCTGCGTGCTGGCCAGCGCGAACACGACGACCAGCACGGCCAGCACGGCCCCGCCCGCGACGTACGCGCGGCGGGCAGCCTGGGCACCCCGCTCACGCCCGCGACGCACGAGCACGGCGACCGACACCGGGACGACCGCCGCGGCGAACATCCCCGACGAGACCCCGTAGCGCGAGTTGAGCAGGCCCTCCCAGTGGTCGACGTTGGCGTGGCTGCCGTACCAGAACACCCAGGAGCCGTCGGCGACGGCGCCACCGGCGTAGACGGCCGCCGAGGCGAGGGCGAGCGTCACGGTGAGCAGCCGCTGCGCGGGGGTGCCACGCCACAGCGCGTACCCCGTGGCCACGGCGAGCAGCAGGGCGACGAGCAGGGGGACGAGGACGCCGCTGTCGAGCAGCAGCCGCTCGGAGACCGCGGGGTCGGGCTGCACGAGCGGCAGCACCGTGTTGACCAGCCAGCCCTTGACGATCGACCACAGGCCCGGCCACGCCGCCGTCGACGGTCGCGGGTCGGTCACGGTGGTCCAGAGCTGCGCCGCCGCACCCACGACGAGGGCACCCAGGACCGGACGGATGAAGCGGTCCCGCGCACGCAGCCGGAACGGCACGAGCGCGAGGAAGATCACCGCCTGCACCTCCGTCATCGCGCACAGGAGCATG
This sequence comes from Cellulomonas avistercoris, assembly GCF_014836445.1. Taxonomy (GTDB): domain Bacteria; phylum Actinomycetota; class Actinomycetes; order Actinomycetales; family Cellulomonadaceae; genus Cellulomonas; species Cellulomonas avistercoris. The sequence continues at coordinate 21,955 of NZ_JACSQV010000023.1, read as the reverse complement.
ACGACGGCCCAGCCCCAGCCCGCGCGGCGCGTGCGCGGGGTCGCGAGCACGAGCCACGGCACCAGCCACATGCAGTACGAGTGGATGTCCGCGAGGTTGCCGAGCACCTCCTGCGCCGCGAGCGGCAGGAGCAGCGTGACGGCCGCCAGCCCCAGACGTGCGGGGATCCAGTCGACGAGGTCCCGGCTCAGCACGAAGACGGCGACGGCAGCGAGCGCCGTGAGCAGCGCGCAGATCCAGAAGACCCCGATCGCGTAGTACTCCGTCGGCAGCCAGGAGGACGTCAGCGCGACCACGAGCCGCGGCACGAGGTGCTGGTAGCCCGCGTAGCCCTCGAGCAGCACGGCCCAGGGGCCCTGCTCGATCGCCTCCAGCAGGAAGATGTGGGCGTCCTCGGCCCAGACGACGTCGAGGTGCGGCCGCGGGACCCGCAGCACGCTCACCACGGTGCCCACCACCAGGATGGCCGCCATGAGCAGGCGCTCCAGCCGGCGACGGCTCGCGTCCTCGGTCAGGTCGTCGGTTGCGCTCGGCGCTCCGGCGATGGTCTGCACGGTCGTGCCCTCCTCCTCGCGTGGGCCGGCCGTGGCGCCATCACGGCCTTCACGGTAACCCACGCGCCCCGCCGTGACGGACAGGCGACGCACGGGCGGGACTAGCGGTGCCGGGTGCCGAACAGGCGGCGTCGGGACCGCGTCGCACCGGTGCGATCCGGCGCCGCGACGGGGTCCCCGTGCGACCCGCCGTCGGCCGGGTCGTCGCCGACCGGGCCGCCCGAGAGGCCGAGCAGGCCCTCGAGCTCGGCCACGCGGGCGCGCAGCGCCGCGTTCTCCACCCGGGACTGCGTCAGGCGCGAGCGCAGGTCGACCATGCGCGCCTGCGCGACCTCGCGCTCGCGCAGCGCCTGCTCCAGGCTCGGCAGCTCGACGATGTCACCGACGTCCTGGGCCTCGGGCATGCTCACTGGTCCTCCCCTGCCGGCCGGGACCAGGTCGCCGGACGCGCGAGTGCGTCGAAGTACAGGTCCACGAGCTCGTCGGCGAACCGCTCCCAGGTCAGACGGGCACCGTCGGACTCCACGGCAGCGACCTGCGCGCGACCCACCGACGGGTCGGACACGAGGGCGTCGACGGCGTCGGCGATCGACTGCGGGCTCCAGTCGCCCGCCACGACCGGGACGTGGGGCAGCAGCTCGGCGAGCGGGCCGAAGCCGACGAACACGGTCGGCGTGCCGAACACGGCCGCCTCGAAGGGGACGAGGCCGAAGCCCTCCCCCGACGTCGGGTACAGGACCACCTCGGCGTGCTCGAGCAGCCAGTCCCGCTCGGCCGTCGTCACGTCGGGGAGGAACGTGGGTGCCTCGTCGTCACCGAGCAGCGCGAGCACCTCCTCGTCCCGCGTGCCGCCGAGCGGCACGACGAACCCGGCGAGCACGAGCCGCAGGTCCGGGTGCTTCTCGCGGAGCAGCTGCCAGGCACGGACCGCGAGGTCACGGTTCTTGTGGGCGTACGTCGCGCCGAGCACGAGGAGGAACGGGTCGCCGGCCGCCTCGCCGTCGAGCTCGGCGGGCGGCACCGGCACCGCGTCGGCGCGCCGCAGGTGGTCGGTCCCGTTCTCGATCACGCAGACCGCGTGCGGCGCCACCGGCAGGCCGGCCGCGCGCACGGCACGCGCGACGTCGTGCGAGATCGTCACGACGGCGTCCGAGCCACCGACCGCGTCGCGCATGGCACGGCGGTACCGCGACCACCACCACGCGTTGAGGTGGTAGTGGCCGTTGTCGTAGGCCACGAGGTCCTGCACGGTGAGGACGATGCGCCGCGCGGCGGCCCGCCACTCCTCGATGGGCAGGGGGCCGTCGGGCTGGTAGGGGCGGTGCAGCACGTCCAGCCCGGTCGCGTCCGTCACGCTCAGGCCGTCGAGCGCGACGACCGTCACGCCCGGCAGGTCGAGGGTCGCCCGCGCGTAGTCGGGCACCACGCCGCCGGGCGTGGCCACGACGACCTCACGCACGCGCGGGTGGCGCGCGAGGGCCGCGACCTGCGCCAGCGTCGCGACCTGCGTGCCCATCTCGTGCGGTCCCAGGCACGACGCCTCGAGCATGACCCGCAGGCCCATCACGTGCGCGCGGCGCAGCGCGAGGGCGTCGGCCAAGGGTGTCCGCTCGTCCCGGACGTCCTCGTCGAACGCCTCGGGGAACAGGTGGTGGCGGGCGTGGAGCCAGGCGCGCTGCTCGTCGTCGCGGTGGGGCTCGGTCACGTCGCCGTGCTGCATGGGCCGCACGACGAACGTCGAGGCGTCGAGGAGGTTGCGCAGACCGCGACGCGCGCAGCGCAGCGCGAGGTCGATCAGCGCGGTGTCGACGCGCGGGCACGCCGGGTCGAGGCCGCCGAACGCGCGGACCACCGCGGCGCTGACGAGCACCGCGGAGCCGCCCGGGACGAGCAGCGGCACGCCGGCGTCAGCCGGGACGTCGCGCAGCGCGCGCGTCAGCGACGCCTCGTCGTGACCGTTCAGCACGATCCCGTCCGGGTGGTTGCGCCGCGGGAACGAGAGGTGTCCCCCGTGGTTCGTGAGGAACGAGACCGTCGCGACGCGGATGTCGTCCGCGAGCAGCGCCAGCGCGGGTCCGAGCGGATCGGGGGGCAGCACGACGGGGCTCGTCACGACGAGCACGGACCGCCAGCCCTGCGCCACCGCGGCGTTCAGCGCCTCGGCCGGGGACGCGGCGACGACCTCGACGCCGACACCGCCGTACAGCTCCTCGGCCGTGGCCACGGCCGCCGGCTCGACCAGCATCCGTACCGGCAGGGCCGCCCGGCGCAGCGACTGCACCGTGGGTGCCCATCCCGTCACGGGGCCCGACCACGACAGCAGTGCCAGCGCAGCCGTGCCCGAGTCGGTCGCGCGCTCGTTCACCAGCGAGGCTCCTTCCCCGGTACCGGCCGTCCGCGGCCGGCATCCTCGCTGGCAGCGCGGTCAGGCTACCTCACGCGGCGGCCTGACCTGGGCCTGCACCGCGCTCTCGAAAGCGGCGACGTGCGCCCGCGCGGCCGCGTCCCAGGTGAAGAGCGCGGCGCGCTCCACCGCCGCGGCCCGCAGCCGCTCGCGGCGGTCCGGATCGGCCAGCAGCGACGCGAGACCGTCGGCGATCGCGGCGCTCGACGTGCCGCAGTAGGCGACCGCGTCACCGCCGACCTCGGGCAGCGACAGCTCGCGGGTCGTCAGCACGCACCCGCCCGACGCCATCGCCTCCAGCACCGGCAGGCCGAAGCCCTCACCGAGCGACGGGTACGCCACGACGTCGGCACCGGCGAGCAGCGGGGCGAGGGACCCGACCGGCAGGTAGCCGGGCACGACGAGGCGCAGACCGGCGGGCACGGCCGCGCACGCTGCCGTCACCTCGTCGTCCCACCCGCGTGCGCCCGCCAGCACCAGCGCGGGCGGCTCCGGCAGCGTGGCCGCGACCTGCGTCCACGCGCGCACGAGGGCCGGCACGTTCTTGCGGGGCTCGAGCGTGCCGAGGAACGCGACGTACGGCCCGTCGAGCCCGAGCTCCCGGGCGACCTCCGCGACGTCCGCGCGCTCGACCGGGTGGAACACCTGCGGGTCCACGCCGTGGTGCGCGACGTGGAACTGCTCGGGGCGCGCGCCGACGAACCGCACGATCTCGTCCCGCGTCGCGGCCGACGGCACCACGAGCGCGTCCGCGCGCCGCACGGCGAGACGCGTCGCGGTGCGGAAGAACGTCCGCTTGACGCCCGTGTGCAGCTCGGGGTGGCTGAAGAAGGTGGCGTCGTGCAGCGTCACGACCGACGGCACCCCGAGCACGAGCGGCCGCGTGTAGTGCGGGCTGTGCACGACGTCGGCGCGGACCCGGCGCGCGAGGGACGGCAGACCGACCTGCTCCCAGGCCATCCGCACCGACCGCCGGCCGAGCCCCCGCACGACCTGGACGCGCACGCCCGCACCCGCGAACACCTCGGCGTCACGCTCGACGACCGCCACGACCACCTCCGTCCCCGTCCGGGCCAGGGCCGGGACCAGGTTGTCGACGTAGCGGCCGACGCCGCCACGGTCGGCGGGGACGGCAGTCGCGTCGACGAGCGCTCGAAGTGTCACGAGCCGGATTCTGTCATCCCCGGCGCGCACCTCCCTCTACAGTGACGTGGTGCCCGGACCCGACCAGCTCAGCGTCGCGATGGTCGTCGAGCAGCTCTACCAGCCTGTGCCCGGCGGCTCCGGCACGTACGTCGTCGCCCTCGGGGACGCCCTGCGTCGCCGCGAGGACCTGCGGGTCGTCGGCATCGCCGCGGCGCACCGCGGCGCACCGGCCGCGGACTGGCGGACGCAGGTACCCGTGCGCCACGCACCCCTCCCCCGCCGCCTGCTCTACGCGGCGTGGCAGCACGCGCACGTGCCGCGCGCGGAGCACGTCGCGCGCACCGCGCTCGACGTGTGCCACGCGACGACGTGGGCGGTGCCGCCGACCCGCGCGCCGCTCGTGGTCACCGTGCACGACCTGGCGTTCCTCGAGGGGCCCGAGCTGTTCACGCCGCACGGCAACGCCTTCTTCCGCCGTGCGCTCGACGACGTCCGGCGCCGGGCCGACGCCGTCGTCGTCCCGTCGCGTGCCACCGCCGACGACTGCGTCCGGGCGGGCATCGACCCCGACCTGCTGCACGTGGTCCCCCACGGCGTCGACGTCCCCCGCCCGAGCCCGACGGCCGTGGCCGCCGCGCAGGCGCGCCTCGACGTGGGCAGCGACTACGTCATGTGGGCGGGCACGGTCGAGCCCCGCAAGAACGTCGACCGCCTGCTGGAGGCCTACGCCGCCGCGGTCGCCGCGGACCCCGGCGTCCCGGACCTGGTCCTGACCGGACCGGCGGGGTGGGGCGCCGAGCCCGTCGTGCCGCCGTCGGTGCGCACGCGCGTCCGGCGGACCGGGCGGGTGTCTCGCGACGACCTGCACGCCCTGCTCGCGGGCGCCACCGCGTTCGTCTTCCCGTCGCTCTCCGAGGGGTTCGGCTTCCCGGTCCTCGAGGCGATGGCGCACGGCACGCCCGTCGTCACGTCGCGCGCGACCGCGTGCGCGGAGGTGCTCGGCGACACCGGGGTCCTCGTGGACCCGCTCGACGTCGACGACATCGCACGAGGCATCCTCACCGCGCTCGGCCCTGACGGCGCCCGCATGCGCGTGGCCGGCCGCGCCAGGGCGGCGACGTACACGTGGGACACGGCCGCCGAGCGGACGGTCGACGCGTACCGCGCCGCCGTCCGCCGCCGCGCGTGAGCGCGCGGGCCGTCAGCTCCAGGAGCCGCCCAGCAGGATGAGGCCCTCGTGGCCGCGCGCGCCCTCGGCGACCACGGCGAGCCGTGCCGCGTCGCTCAGGCGGTCGAGCTCGCGCTCGGGCTCGCCCTGCTCGAGGACGACCGCGTCCAGGACGTAGGTACCCGCCGCGGTCGGCCAGCTCTCGAGGTGCAGGTCCACCGCTCCGGTGCCCGGGCCCAGCGTGAGCGGCCCGAGCGCGTCCGACCGCGCGGTCCCGATGAGCATGCCGTCGGAGGTCCGCAGCTGGACCGCCAGGAGCAGCCCGGCGACCGCCCGGTCGGCCTGCCACTCGAGGCGCAGGTCGATCGGCGAGCCGACGGCGAGCTCCTGCACGGGACGGCCGTCCACGAGCGCCGTGAGCCCGGTCATGCGCACGTCGCTCGGGTGCACGTGCGCGGGCTCGGTCGGCGTCTGCGTGGTGGCGTCCGCGTACTTGCCCACCACGGCGTCCGCGGGGCCGACCTCGAGCACGCGCCCGTGGTCGAGCCAGGCGACCTCGTCGCACATGTTCCGCACCGAGCCCAGCGCGTGGCTGACGACGACGATCGTGCGCCCCTCGTCGCGGAACTGGTCGAACTTCGCCGCGCTGCGGCGCTGGAACGCCTCGTCGCCGACCGCGAGGACCTCGTCCACGAGCAGGATGTCGGGCTCGACGTTGATCGCGACGGAGAAGCCGAGCCGCACGTACATGCCCGAGGAGTAGTTCTTCACGGGCGTGTCGATGAACTGCTCGAGACCGGCGAACTCGACGATGTCGTCGAACCGCGCGTCGATGTCGCGCCGCGAGAGCCCCAGGATGGAGCCGTTCAGGTACACGTTGTCGCGCCCGGACAGCTCCGGGTGGAACCCGGCGCCGAGCTCGAGCAGCGCCGAGATGCGCCCGTTCGCGACGACCCGCCCCTTGTCGGGCACGAGGATGCGCGCGAGGCACTTGAGCAGCGTGCTCTTGCCGGAGCCGTTGTGCCCGACGAGCCCGTACGTCTTGCCGTACGGGATCTCCAGGTCCACGTCCCGCAGCGCCCAGAACTCCTCGAAGCGCGCGCGCCCGCGTCGCATCACGGCGCTCTTCACGGACTGGTTCCGCTCGTGGTAGATGCGGAAGCGCTTGGAGACGTCCTCCACGTTGATCGCGACGTCGGCCATCACAGCTCCTCGGCGAGTCGGGGCTCGAGCCGGCGGAACACCAGGTTGCCGACGAGCAGCGTGAGCAGGGCCCATCCCACGGCGGCGAGGAGGTACCGCGGCTCGGGGAAGGTCCCGTCGTAGAACATGTCGCGGATCGGCTCGATGAACGCGACCGCGGGGTTGAGCGTCGCGAGGTCCGCGAGCGGGATCCCGTTCCACCTGCCGGTCCCGCCGCCCAGCCCCTGCACGAGCGCGAGGGGGTAGACGATCGGGGTCGCGTAGAACCAGATCTGCATGAACAGACCCACGAAGTGCGCGACGTCCCGGAAGTACACGTTCGCGACGGACAGCGCGAGCGCGAGCCCGAGGCCGAAGGCGGCGAACAGCACCATGATGACCAGCAGCAGCGGGATCCACGGCAGGGCGTTCACGCCGAAGAAGGCGAACACGACGACCAGGACGCCCATCTCGACGAGGAACGTCACGAACCCCGCGCCGATGTGGGACAGCAGCAGCAGCCGCCGGGGGAAGTACGTCTTCTTGATGAGGTTGCCGTTGTCCAGGAGGACGGTCTGCCCGCCCTGCACCGCCACGGCGAGGAAGTTCCACGGCAGCAGGCCGCACAGCAGGAACAGCGCGTAGTTGGTCAGTCCGTCCACGCCGACCGGCGGCTGGACCCTCATGACCACCGCGAACACGGCCGTGTAGATCAGCGTGGTCGCGAGCGGGTTGATGAGCGACCACGCCCAGCCGAGGAAGGTCCCCTTGTACTTGCTGCGCAGCTCGCGGCGCACGAAGTTGACGAGGAGCTCACGCGAGGCGACGACCTCGCGGACCTCCTGCACGAGCTTGGGGCCGCTCATCGGGCCACCACCCCGTCGATCCAGGCGCACAGGCCCGCGATGCCCGACCGGAGGTCCACGCGGGGCTCCCAGCCCAGCGCGGCCCGTGCCGGCTCGACGTCCGCGACGGCCCAACGCACGTCACCCTCACGGAACTGGCCCGTGACGGTCGGGGCCGGCGCGCCGTAGTGCGCGGCGACGATCTCGGCCAGCTCCAGGACGGTCGTGCCCCGGCCCGTGCCGATGTCGAGCGGCACCGTGGACGGCGGGACGTCGAGCGTCTTCAGTACCGCGGCCGCGACGTCGTCGATGTGCACGAAGTCGCGGACGATCCGGCCGTCCTCGTACACGGGGATGGACCCGCCGTCACGGGCGATCTGCGCGAAGAACGGCACGATGCCGGTGTACGGGTTGGTCAGGGACTGACCCGGGCCGTAGACGTTCTGCAGCCGCAGCACGGTCACCGCGGCGTCGTGGGCGGACGCCCACGAGGACAGCAGGTGCTCCTGCGCGAGCTTGGTCGCGGCGTAGGTGCTCGCGGGGCGCGCCACGACGGCGTCGGCCCGGTGCGCGACGGGCTCGCCCGCGGGCTGCCAGCGCCCGGCGGCGAGGTCCTGGTGCGAGCGCAGCGGCGCGGGCACCACGGCCCCGTCGACCCGGTACGCACCCTCGCCGTACACGGCGCGGCTCGACGTCAGGACGACGCGCGGCGGCGCGACGCCGTGCCGCAGCAGGGCGTCGAGCATCTCGGTGGTGCCGATGACGTTCGCACGCGCGTGCCGCGTCGTCTCGGTGACGGACACCGCGGTGCCGGTCTCCGCGGCCAGGTGGATGACGACGTCGGGTGCGAACCCGTCGAGCACCTCGTCCCACGCGGCGGCGTCGGCGACGTCACGCGCGACGAGACGCACCCGCGCGTCGAGCGCGGCGGGCCGTGCACGGTCGGGGTGGACGTCCGGATGCAGCACGTCCATCGCGACGACCTCGTCGAAGCGGTCGGCCAGGGCGGCCGCGACGGCCGTGCCGATGAAGCCGGCACCGCCCGTCACTAGACAGTTGGTCACTCTCGTTCACTCCTCAAGGGCGGACACCCGGACGCTCGCGCGGGACCGGACGGTCGACCCGTCCGGTGCACGACCCCTGGACGTCCGCCGTCAGGGCCGCCGTCACCGGGGCGCGGCCGCGAGCACGGCACGGATCTTCGTGTCGTCCCCCCACACGGCGGGCGAGTCGTACGGCCGGTCCGGGAAGGCACCGTACTCCAGCTTGATGTCGTACCCGTGCTCGGCGATGTACTGCTCGACCTGCTGCGCCAGCGGCACGGGCCTGCCCGAGCAGCAGTTGATCACACCGGCGACCTCGTCCTGCAGGCAGACCGCGGCGATCTGGTTCCCCAGCTCGCCGACCTCGATGAAGTCGTACTGGTTGGTCCCCGAGTTGAACGGGAAGGTCTTCTTCCCCTCGCGGGCCGCGTCGGCGATCTTGGTGAAGACCGAGCGGCTGCGGGCGTCGTCGCCGTAGATGTAGTAGCAGCGGATCCACTGCAGGACCGTCCCGGAGCCGGCCAGCCGCAGCGTCAGCGCCTCGCGCAGCGCGTTCTTGGCGATGCCGTACAGCGAGCGCGGGTTCGCGGGGGTGTCCTCATCGATCGGACCCTCCCAGTAGCCGATCTCGTGCATCGTGCCCAGCACGGCGATCCGACCGACGCCCGCGGCGGCCAGGCCGTCGAGGAAGCGGAAGTGGTCCGAGAGCCGCAGCATGTGCACGGGGTCGTTGTGGACGAAGCCCGCCTCCCACGCCATGTGCAGGCACGCGTCGACCGCGCCGACACGCGCCAGGAGGTCCTCGGCGAAGATGTCGGCGCAGACCCACTCGACGCCGTCCTGCGCGGGGCCCGGGGGTGTCCCAGGGCGATGGACTGCGACGACCTGGGCGCCGCGTGCCACGAGGGCGTCGACAGCGTGGACCCCGATGTAGCCGCCGGCACCGGTCACGAGTATGCGCGTCACGGCGGACAGTCTGCCGGACGCCCCGGCAGGGACCGAATCAGCGGTCACGCGTGAGCCGTCCGGTCAGGCGCCGGCGCCCGCGGTACGCCGACCGCGCCACGAGGTACACGGGCCGCGCGGCACGGCTCAGCCGCGGCAGGTGGTCCGACACGAGGCGCTTGAGGTCCCCGAGGAACGTGGTCGACTGCAGCCGCGTGAGCTCGTCCACCTGGTCCTGGGTGTAGGCGGGCAGCAGCGCGCTGATCCGCTGCAGCTTGTACTCCAGGAACGTGTGCGAGATGCCCGCCCAGTCGCGGTTGAGGATCGCGCGGACGTGGAAGCCGGCGTTCATGGCCGCGTACGCGAGCAGCCGCTCCTGGACGTGGGCGAGGCCGCCGTCCTTGTGGCCGGGCTCCGCGGGGTAGTCGCTCCAGGCGAACTCGTAGTCCGTGAGGTCGCGCAGCGCCTCGGGCCGGAACCAGAACATCGTCCCGTAGGCCGCGATGGGCGTCGAGCGGTCGAACGTGGTCGTGATGCCGAGCTTCTCGGCCCACTCCTCGGCGGGCTCCCGGTTGTTGAACCACGCGTGCCCGAGCGTCGGGAAGCCGATGTGCACGACCGGCGGGAACATCATGCCGAGCGTGTCGTTCTCCTCGAACAGGCGCAGCACCTTGGCGACGTACCCCGGGCTGAGCAGGAGGTTGTCGAACATGTGGCGCTTGAAGAGCTGCCCGTTGTTGTAGTCGTTCTGCGGCGACTTCTTGGAGTGCACGCGCAGCGCGTAGTCGTAGTCGCCGGACCGCAGCACGTCGCGGAACGTGATGAACAGCGAGCTCATGTCGCGCCCACGGTTCTGCTCGACGACGCGGACCTCGAGCTTGCCGACCCCGGCCGCGCCGCCGAGCGTCTGCTCGAGCTCGGCACGGTTGGGCTCGCTGCTCGTCGAGACGTACAGGTCGTACTCGACCGGGATGTTCGCGAGGCACGCCATGATCTCGTCGGCCATGTCGGCGTAGTACATGTGCGCGAAGACGGCGATCCGCCGCTCGGGCGGCGGGCGCCAGCCGTCGTCCTCCTCGGGCAGCACCTCGAGCAGCGACAGGTTCGTGTGCAGCGTGCGCGGCTCGACCGTCCGCACGACGTTGCGCCAGATCAGGTCGACCGGGTAGTCGGTCTCGGCCTCGAGCCTCTCGACGAGCCGGCGTCCGATGATCGCGCGCCGGTCGAGGTAGGTGGGCTCGTGGAAGAAGATCCGCCGCTTGACGATCGGGCAGCGGTCGTCGAGGAGCAGCGAGAAGTCCTCGAAGATCGGGTGGTCGTCCGGGTAGTTCTCCGGCGGGTAGGCCACGTCGAACCGGAAGCCCTTGGCGGCGAAGTGGCCGGTGAAGCGCGACTCGTGCTTGAGGATCGAGTCGTCGTACGACGTGATCATCGGCATGGTGTCCCAGTACGACCGGAACTCGCGCGACACCAGCATCCGGTGGCGGACGGCGATCCAGTGCGACTGGATGTGCATGGGCAGCACGTCGGGACCGGCGCCGAAGGGGTTCGGGTCGACCTCCTTGTGAGCCGTGACGCCCCAGAAGTCGACGTCGGCCGCGTCCATGCGGTCGAACAGCTCGCTGAACGGGAAGACCGGGCCGAACACCGTGTAGTTCATGAAGAGCGCTTCGTCGTACTCGGCGAGCCGGTCCCACCCGAAGGCCTCCATGGCCTCCTTGTAGCCCCAGACGTCGAACCCGACGTTCTCCCGGACCCAGACGGTGTCGGCGACGGCGTCGAGCCGGCTCCGCGAGTCGGGGGTCAGGGCGGAGTTCGAGACGACGAACACGTGCTCGGCGTGCGGTCGCAGCGCCGCGAGCATGTGGGTCACGTAGTCGTCGACGACACCCTGCGAGTCGTAGAACAGGTAGAACACGACGCGCTTGATCGCCACGGCTTCCTCCGCACTTCGTCGGTCTGGTCGCGCCCCCCACGCATCACCGACCCGGGCCGCACGTGGAGGCGGGAGGGGGGTGACAGCGCACCGGACTGCACTGACGCCGAGGATCCACCTCATGACGTCCGGAGCCGCCAGCATAGACCGCACGCAGGGGCCTGGTCCGCGCGGGCCACGACACGCGGGGGCGGCTCGCCGTGTTGTACGGTACCGCCCCGTAGCCTCGGGCCGTGATCCCGCACGCCGCCCGACGCCCGGCCGACACCGTCCGCGCGGCGCCCCGCCGCCGGCCTGCTGTGCTGGCGGCGGTGACGACCGTGCTGGCCATGACGCTGGGCACGCTGGTCGCGGCGCCGGCCCAGGCCGCCGACCCGCGCTACTTCGACCCGGGCAACATCATCGCCGACGAGGTCTTCTTCGACGGCGGTGCGATGGACGTCGCGGCCGTGTCCGCCTTCATCGCCGACAAGGGCCGCTCGTGCCGTGCGGGCAACGACGGCACGCCGTGCCTCAAGGACTACCGTGAGTCGACCTGGACCCGCAGCCAGAGCGGGTGCGCGTCGACCTACGAGGGCGCGGCGAACGAGACGGCGGCGCAGATCATCGTCAAGGTCGCCCGGGCGTGCGGGGTCAACCCCCGCGCGCTGCTCGTCCTGCTCCAGAAGGAGCAGAGCCTGGTCACGGCGTCGGGCTCGAGCCTCTACGCGACGCGCTACCGCTCGGCGACGGGCTACGGCTGCCCGGACACCGCTCCGTGCGCCTCGCAGTACTACGGCTTCTTCAACCAGGTCTATCTCGCAGCACGGCAGTTCCGTCTCTACGCGGCCAACCCCACGTCGTACGCCCACCGGCCGGGGACCACCAACACGGTCCGCTTCCACCCCAACGCCGCCTGCGGGTCGTCCAGCGTGCTCATCCGCAACAGCGCGACCGCCGGGCTGTACAACTACACGCCCTACCAGCCGAACGGCGCGGTGCTGGGTGGCAGCCCGGACGGGTGCTCGTCGTACGGCAACCTCAACTTCTGGTCCACGTACACGGACTGGTTCGGGTCCACGCAGTCCCGGTTCACCGTCACCGGCGCGGTGCTGGAGCTGTGGGCGAGCCTGGGCTACTCGGCGTCGCCGATCGGTGAGCCCGTGGGCAACCTCGTCACAGGGCTGAAGGACGGCGGGTCGTTCCAGCCGTTCCGGAACGGCGCCGTCTACTCGTCGCCCGCGACCGGGACCCACTACGTCACCGCGGCGTACGACGTCGCCTGGCCGACGAGCCGCCGCGAGAACGGGCCGCTCGGCTACCCGCTCACCGACCCGCGCCCGCTGCGCGCGGGCGGGAGCTACCAGGTGTTCCAGGGCGGCGCGATCTACTCGTCGCCCGTCGGCGGCACCCGCGCCGTCCTGCCGGCGGTCGACGCCGCGTGGCCGCCCGCCACGCGTGAGAACGGACCCCTGGGGTACCCGACCACCGACCTGCTGAGCACCCGCGACAACGCCTCGTTCCAGTGGTTCGAGGGCGGCGGCATCTACCTCTCCGCGCACGGGACCTTCGCGGTCCCGCGCGCGGTCGACACCGCGTGGGCCGCCGGCGGCCGCGAGAACGGCCCGCTGGGCCTGCCCACCTCGGCGGCCACGAGGACGAGCTCCGGCGAGACCCGCCAGAGCTTCGAGCGTGGCCTGGTGGTCGTCCTCGCCAACGGCACGGCGTTCACGACGACGACGTCGATCGCCGCCCGCTGGGACGCCGCGGGCGGTGCGACGGGCTCGCTCGGCAAGCCGCTGTCCGGCTCCGTCGCCCTGCGCGGCGGCGCCTACCAGTCCTTCGAGCGCGGCTCGGTCTACTCCTCGACGGCCGGCACGTTCGTCGTGACGCCGACGGTGGACGCGGCCTGGCCACCGAGCTCGCGCGAGAACGGCCCGCTCGGGTACCCCACCTCCGACGCCGTGACCGCACCGGACGGCCGCACCACGCAGACGTTCCAGGGCGGCATCGTGACGAGCGCTGCGGGCGGGCCCGTCCTCGCGGTGGCCGCGCCGGTGCACGCGCCGTGGGCTGCCACGGGAGGCCTCACGGGCTCCTTCGGCCCGCCCTCCTCACCCTTCATCACCGGGCTGCGCAACGGCGGCGGCTACCAGGTGTTCGCACGCGGCGGCGTCTGGTCCAGCCCATCGACCGGTGCCCACGCGGTCTCCCCCGCCTTCGACGCCGCGTGGCCGACCTCGCAGCGGGAGAACGGCCCGCTGGGGTACCCGACGTCCCGCGTGTTCCCGCTGCGCGACGGCGGCAGCTTCCAGGCCTTCCAGGGCGGTGGCATCTGGTCGTCCCCGGCCGGCGCCTACGCCGTGTCCGCCGCCTTCGACGCCGCCTGGCCGTCCAGCCAGCGCGAGAACGGACCGCTCGGCTTCCCGACGTCGGCGGCGGTCCGCGACGGGTCGGGCATGACCGTGCAGACGTTCCAGGGCGGCCGCGTCGTCCAGGCCCCCGGGCGCGCGCCGGTGGCGCTGACGAAGGCCGTGTGGGACGCCTGGCAGGCCGCCGGCGGGGTGGCCGGGCTCGGCGTGCCGACGTCCGAGGCCCGCGGCGGCCTGCGGAACGGTGGCTCGTTCCAGACGTTCGAACGCGGTGGCGTCTGGACCTCCGGCGCGGGCAGCTTCGCCGTCACGGCGGCGTTCGACGCGGCATGGCCGTCGAGCCAGCGCGAGAACGGCCCGCTGGGCTACCCCACGTCGGCCGCGCGCACCGACGCCTCGGGCAGGACCGTCCAGACGTTCGAGCGCGGGCGGCTCGTGCAGGCGAGCCCGGGCGCGCAGGTCGTGGCGACGCTCGGCTGACCGCAGGGCGGTCCGCCCGGCGCCGCGCACCCGCGGGTGGTGCGGGCACCCCGCACACGGGTGAGCCGGGCCCCGCACTGGGGGTGAGCCGGGGTCCCCGCACAGGGGGGTGAGCCGGGCACCCCGCACCGGCGATGGGCCGGGGCGCCCCCGCGGGACGGGCTGCGTCAGGAGGCGGGGCGCACCGAGACGGACGTGAGCGTCGCCGCCGCCGACCCGTCCACGGGACGGAGCGTCACCTGGGACGCACCGGCGGGCAGGTGCGCGAAGAGGACGTTCGCGTCGCGTGCGACGCGCAGCGGCGTGACGGTCCCGTCGTCGGAGACGACCTCGAGCTGCCCCGGACCACCGGCCAGGAGGCTGACCCGCAGGACCTGCCCCGCCGTGCCCGACGGCTGCCACGTCACCTCGGCGCCCTCGGCGTCGAGCTCGCCGTCGACGGCGACCGCGCCGGGGGTCGCGGCGTCGGCGGACCAGTCGAGCTGGAGGGACGCGTCCGCGTCGTCGTACGCGTTCGCGGCGTGCCACGTCGCGGCGTCGGGCAGCCCGGAGTTGAAGTGCCGCTCGGCCATCTCGAAGATCACCACGTCGGGCTGCACCAGGTCGACGAGCGCCTGGAGGTTCGGCGCCTCACCGTGGTTGTCGATGTTGTGGCGCACCTGGACCGTCCGCCCGAAGGACGCCTGCAGGTAGGGCGTGAGCGCGTCGCCCATCGAGTCGCGCAGCACGAGGGCCGTCAGGTCGTTGCCCGCGGCGGTGCTGGTGGTCGTGCGCGGCAGGTCGAGCAGCGAGGTCGGGGCCTCGCCGCCCATGGGGACCGTCGAGCCGTCGGGCTGCACGACCGCGTAGTCGGGCAGGTCCTCGTCGAGCAGCGGGTTGGTCCACGGGTTCGGCGCCCGCACGCCCATCATCGCGTCGAACTCGTTGGGCCCGTCGTCGACCGTCTCGATGCCCTCGAGTCCGGGGACCGCCGGGTCCAGACCGTCCACCCTGTCCTCGAGCACCTCGGCGAGGCCCGTCCACCCCACGTACGCGCCGTAGTCGGTCCAGTGGCTGTTGAGCGGCGAGTACGTGGGGTCCTCCGCGTCGCGCAGCACCCCGCGCAGGTCGACCAGGCCGAGGTCCGGGCGGGCCTCGAGCACGGCGTCGAAGGACGTCGGTCCGCGCACGTCGTCCGTCCAGGCCGGGAGCCGGTCGGGGTACACCGACCACTTGGCCGGCCCCACGGCGAACACCATGGGGATGCCGCGGGTCTCGAGCCACGTCTGCTGCTGGGCGACGACGTCGGCCCACGCGTCGGCCTCGCCCGGCGTCAGGACCTTGCGCCCGATCGCCTGGGAGAAGTTGAGGTTCTGGACGTCGCCGAGGAACATCCAGCCGTCGCGGCCGACGACGCCCACGGCCTCGTTCGACGACGTGTCCAGCCGGTACAGCAGGGTCGAGTACGCCGCGACGCTGTTGTTCCACAGCGGCGTGCCGGCGCGCAGCCGGTTCGACTGCGCCTGCCACGACGCCGGGTCGTTCACGAGCACGCTGATGGTCTCGCGCACGTGGTCCGACGCGCCGACGGCGACCACCGGTGCGACCAGGGCGGCCATGAAGACGCCGACGGTGAGCTTGCGACCTGCGGCGGGCGTGAAGTGGATTCGCTTCATCTCAGAACCTGAAGTAGAGGAACGGGCTGTACGCGCCCGCGAGCACCTTGGTGCTCGCGAGGACGAAGAGCAGCGAGAACACGACCCATCCGAGGACGAGACGCGTGCGCGGCGAGAGACGCTCCTTGAGCCACGGGTACACCGGCATGCTCAGGACCATAGCCACGACACCGGTCACGACCAGCCACGGGTTGACGAACTCCCCCAGGGGGCGCACGGCGGCGCCGCTCGGGCCGAGCCCGATCATGTGGGCGAGCAGGTCGGTGGCGTACCCGAAGCTCTCGGCGCGGAACAGGACCCAGCCGACCATGACGACGCCGAGCGTCCCCGCCCAGCGCAGGAAGGACGGGATGCGACGGTTGTCGATGTCGAGCACGCGCTCCATGACGATGAAGAACCCGTGCCACAGACCCCACACGAGGAACGTCCACTCGGCCCCGTGCCACAGGCCGGTCAGCATGAAGACGATCAGCGAGTTGAGGTACGTCCGGTACTTGCCGGCCCGGCTCCCGCCCAGCGGGATGTAGACGTAGTCGCGGAACCACGACGACAGCGTCATGTGCCAGCGCCGCCAGAACTCGCGGATCGAGCGCGAGATGTACGGGTAGTTGAAGTTCTCGGGGAACCGGAACCCCATCATCATGGCCATGCCGATCGCCATGTCGGAGTAGGCCGAGAAGTCGAAGTAGATCTGCAGCGTGTACGCGATGACGCCGAGCCACGTGGTCGAGGTGCTCAGCTGGTCGGACGGGAGCGCGAAGATCGCGTCCGCCGTCACCGCGAACGTGTCGGCCAGCAGCACCTTCTTGGCGAAGCCCGTGACGAACCGGATGATGCCCTGGAACACCATCGTGTCGGTGACCGCACGGTGGTCGAGCGCCTCCGCGACGTCGCGGTAGCGCACGATCGGACCGGCGATGAGTTGCGGGAACATCGACTTGTAGGCACCGAAGACGATGAAGTTCCGCGTCGGTGCGATGGTCCCCCGGTACACGTCGACCAGGTAGCTGATGCCCTGGAAGACGAAGAAGGAGATGCCCAGCGGCAGGGCCACCTCGATGACCGGGACGATCTCGCCGAGGCCGATCGCCGACGACAGCTCGTCGACGGTGCGGGTGAACAGGCCGATGTACTTGAACCAGACGAGGACCGCGAGGTTGAGCACGATGCCGACGACCAGCAGCCCGCGACGTCGCCGGCGCGTCCGGTCCGGGTCCTCCGGCTCGGCCCCGCCCATGAGCGCACCGACCGCGTAGTTGAGGACGATCGCCGCGATGAGCGCGACGATGCCGTTCTTGTCCCCGATGTAGTAGAACGTCAGGCTCGCGAGGAGGATGAACGCGTTGCGGAACCGCGGCCGCAGCAGGTAGTACGTGACGAGGAACGCCGGTAGGAAGCCGAAGACGAACAGGTACGAGCTGAAGACCACTGTCGGCCGCCTCTGACCTCTCTCCGGGGACACGCCCGTCACGTCGACGCGACGGGCGGGATCGGCCTCGGCGCACCGGCCGGGCCGGGACAGACTACACAGCCGCGGGGGCCGCGCGGCCGAGCGCGGGCGTGAGAGCATCACCGCGTGAGAGTGATCCTCGACGCGACGCCGCTCCTGGGCCGTCGTACCGGGATCGGCCGCTACGTCCGTGAGCTCGTCGGTGCGCTCCGCGCGGGGTCGCCGGTCGCGGACCTCGACCTCGGCCTGAGCACGTGGACCTGGCGGGGCGGCCGCCTGACGGACCTCCCGCCGGGCACCCACCAGGTCGGCCGCCCGGTGCCGGCGCGCGTGCTGCAGAGCGCGTGGCGCCGCATCGACGTGCCCACCGCCGAGCAGCTGTACGGCGCGCTGGACGTCTTCCACGGCACGAACTTCGTCTCGGCACCGACCCGGCGCGCGGCCGAGGTGCTCACGGTGCACGACCTGACGTTCCTCGACCTGCCGACCACGGTCGCCCCCGCGAGCCTCGCCTACCGCGACCTCGTCCCCCGCGCGCTCGACCGCGGCGCGCACGTCGTGACGCCCACGCTGCACGTGGCCGAGGCCGTCCGGGCGCGGTACGGGCTGCCCGCCGACCGCGTGACCGCGACCCCGCTCGGGGTCGACGCCTCCTGGTTCGGGCCGCAGGGCCCCTCGCCGGTCCCGCACGACGACTACGTCGTCTTCGTCGGCTCGCTCGACCCCCGCAAGAACCTCCCCCGCCTCCTCGAGGCCCACCGCGAGCTGCGGGCGCAGGACCCCGGCACCCCGGACCTCGTGCTGGCCGGCCCCGCGGGCCGCGAGCCCGGCATCGCGGACGCGCCCGGCGTCCACGTCGCGGGCTGGCTCGACGACGCGTCGCTGCGCGCCCTCGTCGCCGGTGCGCGCGCGCTCGTCCTGCCGTCGCTCGACGAGGGGTTCGGGCTGCCGGTCCTCGAGGCGCTCGCCGCGGGGCGTCCCGTCGTCGCCGCCGACATCCCGTCGCTGCGCGAGGTCGGGGGCGACCAGGTCGAGCTCGCCGACCCCACCGACACCGCGTCGATCGCCGCGGCCGTGGCGCGTGCCGTCGCGGCCGACGACGACGCGGCGGCGCGTGACGCGCGACGGGCGCGCGCGTCCCTCTACACCTGGGCGCGCTGCGCCCGCGCGACCCTCGCCGTCTACGAACGGGCGGCCGCCTCGTGACGCAGCCCGACGTCACCGTCGTGACCGTCACCTACAACGCGTCCGCGCTGGTGCTCGACTGCCTCGCGAGCCTGCGCGCCCAGCGGCTCGGCGACGTGACCATGGACGTCGTCGTGGTCGACAACGCGTCGAGCGACGGCACGGCCGACCTCGTCGAGGCGCGCGCGCCCTGGGTCCGGGTGCTGCGCGCGCGCGAGAACCTCGGCTTCGCGGGCGGCAACGACCTCGCGCTGCGCGACGTCACCAGCCGCTACGTGCTGCTCGTCAACAACGACGCGACGCTGGAGGCCGACACCGTGCGCACCCTCGTCGAGGCGATGGACCGGGCGGCGCCCGACGTCGCCGCGATGTCACCGACGGTGCTGCTCGCCGAGCACTTCCGCGCCGCGGCCCCGACGGACACCCGCGGCGTGGTGACCGGGCCGGACGGCCGCTGGACGCCGGACCCGGACGGTGACGTCCGGCTCGTGAACTCGACGGGCAACGAGGTGCGCACCGACGGCTACGGCGTGGACCGCGGCTGGCTGGCGCAGGCGGCGCAGCACCGGCCGCCCCGCGACGTGTTCGGGTTCACGGGGGCCGCGGCCCTGCTGCGCACCGCCGCGCTGCGCCAGGTCGGGCTCTTCGACGAGACCTTCTTCATGTACTACGAGGACACCGACCTGTCGTGGCGGCTGCGGCTCGCGGGGTGGCGCGTCGAGCACTGCCCCGGAGCGGTCGTGGAGCACGTGCACTCGGCCTCGTCGGTGGAGGGCTCGGCGTTCTTCCGGTTCCACGACACCCGCAACCGCCTCGCGACGCTCACCAAGTGCGCGCCCGCCGGGCTCGTCGTGCGCGCCGTCGCGCGCGACGTCGTGACGACGGTCTCGATCCTGGTGCGCCGGACCCGCCCGGCCGAGCACGCACGGACACGCCTGCGGGCGCTCTCCTCGTACGCCATGATGCTCCCGGCACTGCTCGCCGAGCGACGACGCATCGGACGGACGGCCGCCGTCCGGCGCCGGGACGTCGCCGCCCACCTCGTCCCCGTCGCAGCCGCCTACGGTCCCTACCGGGACGCGGGGTAGTCTCGTCGGTCGTCCCATCCAGGAGGAAACCGCCATGCGCATGCTCGTCACCGGCGGAGCCGGCTTCATCGGCTCCAACTTCGTCCACCAGACGGTGCGTGAGCGGCCCGACGTCCACGTCACGGTGCTCGACGCGCTCACGTACGCGGGCGACGAGCGCAGCCTCGACCCCGTCGACGGCAGGGTCGTCTTCGCCAAGGGCGACATCGCGGACCCCGACATCGTCGACCAGCTGGTCAAGGACGTGGACCTGGTCGTCCACTTCGCGGCGGAGTCGCACAACGACAACTCCCTGCACGACCCGTGGCCGTTCGTGCGCACCAACGTCATCGGCACGTACCAGCTGCTCGAGGCGGTCCGCCGCCACGACGTGCGCTACCACCACGTGTCGACCGACGAGGTCTACGGCGACCTCGAGCTCGACGACCCGGCCAAGTTCACGCCGGACACGCCGTACAACCCGTCGAGCCCGTACTCCTCGACGAAGGCGGCCTCCGACCTGCTGGTCCGCGCGTGGGCCCGGAGCTTCGGCGTGCGCGCCACGATCTCGAACTGCTCGAACAACTACGGGCCGTACCAGCACGTCGAGAAGTTCATCCCGCGGCAGGTGACGAACGTGATCGACGGCGTGCGCCCCAAGCTCTACGGCACGGGCGAGAACGTGCGTGACTGGATCCACGTCGAGGACCACAACTCCGCCGTCTGGCGCATCATCGAGGACGGCCGCCTCGGCGAGACCTACCTCATCGGCGCGGACGGCGAGAAGGACAACAAGACGGTCATCGAGCTGATCCTCGAGCTCATGGGCCAGCCGGCCGACGCCTACGACCACGTCAACGACCGCCCCGGCCACGACATGCGCTACGCGATCGACGCGACCAAGCTGCGCACGGAGCTGGGCTGGGAGCCCCGCTACACGACCTTCGAGGACGGTCTGGCGGCGACCATCGAGTGGTACCGCGCGAACGAGGCGTGGTGGCGTCCGCAGAAGGACGCCACGGAGGCGAAGTACGCGGTCCTGGGCCGCTGACGAGCGCACCCGCGGGGGCTCGTGCGCCCGTTCTCCACGAATCCTCTACGCGCCGGGCGCGCGGAGCACGCCTGCGGCGGGTCGTCCACCACCTACGATCTGGTCCGTGAGTTCTCGCCATGCCGCGCCCCGGCGCGCTCGCGCCCCCCGCCACGCCAGGAGCCTCGCCTCGCACGGCGTGCTGCGGGGCGTCGCGCTCCTGGTGACGAGCGTCGTCGTCTTCGGTGCGGCGGGCGCGACCGCCGTCGCCGCCCGGATGACGGGCAACGTCTCCGACCTGGACCTCGACGGCCTGGTCGCCGCCGCGCCGACGCCGACCTCGGCGCCCGACCCGTCGGACGTCCACGCGGGTCAGCCGGTCAACGTGCTGGTGCTCGGATCCGACCAGCGCGACGGCGTCAACGGCGAGATCGGCGGCGACGAGAAGGGCATGCGGTCCGACACCACGATCCTCGTGCACGTCTCGGCCGACCGGACCCGGGTCGAGATGGTCTCGCTGCCGCGCGACTCCCTCGTCGAGATCCCGAGCTGCACGCTCACGGACGGCCGCACGACGCGGGCGCAGAAGCGCGCCATGCTCAACTCGGCCTTCGCCCTGGGCTGGGACCAGGGCAACGACCTCGCGTCGGCCGCGGCCTGCACCGTCAACACGGTGCAGGCCAACACGGGGGTCGCGATCACCGACGTCGTGGTCGTGGACTTCGCCGGGTTCCAGAACATGGTGAACGCGATCGGCGGGGTGCCGATGTGCATCGCCCAGGACCACTACGACGAGTACACGGGCCTCGACATCAAGGCCGGCCAGCAGGTCCTCGACGGCGTGACCGCGCTCCAGTACGCCCGCGCGCGGCACGGCACCGGGTTCGACGGCTCGGACACGATGCGTGCCGGGCGCCAGCAGGAGCTCGTCTCGCGCGTCGCCAACGAGGTGCTGTCGAAGAACCTGCTGACCGACGGTGCGCAGCTCCTGCAGTTCCTCAGTGCCGCGACGCAGTCCCTCACGACCAACCTGTCCGTCGGGGACCTCACGGGCCTCGCCTTCAGCCTGCGCGGCATCGACCGTGACAACATCGTCTTCATGACCGTGCCGTGGGCGCCCGCGAGCAGCGACCGCAACCGCATCGAGTGGACGCCCGCGGCCGACGACCTGTGGGCCAACATCGCGGCCGACGTGCCGATGCTCGGCGCTCCCGAGGTGCCCGACGTCCCGCAGACGCCCGAGACCCCGGGGTCGACCGACCCCGCCCCGCCGCCCCCGGTCGACCAGCCGACCGAGACGAAGACGCCCGGCGTCGACCCGTTCACGGCCGCCGACACCAACACGAGCTGCTGAGCAGGCGCATGCCGGGACGCCGCGAGGACGACACCAACCCGCCCCCCAGCTTCGCACCCGACGCCGGACGCTCCCGGCCGGGCGCCGAGGGCGCCCGCGTCGTCGGTCGGTCGGCGGCGCGCCCGCCCGCCCCGCCCCCCGCGGCCCGCTCGCCCCCGTC
>NZ_JACSQV010000022.1:25082-32657 GCF_014836445.1 Cellulomonas avistercoris | reverse complement strand
GCCGCACCGCGCCTCGAGGGCGGGTGGGCGGGCGTCGGCGGCGGTGTCAGCGCGCCAGTCGCTCCTCCGCGGCGATCGCGTCGGCGATCGCCTCGTCGAGCCGGTCCTGGGCCTCGCCGTACCGGGCGAAGTCCTGGTCCGCGAGCGCCTCCTGACCGTCGGTGATCGCCTGACGCGCGCGCTGCAGCGCCTCGTCCAGCGCCGCACGGGCGTCCGGGTCGGCCGTCGCGCCGGCGTCGGGCGTGGCCGCGTCGGTCGGTGCCGGCGTGGCCTCGTCCGTCGGCTCGTCACCGGTGTCCTCCCCGCCCGGGGCAGGCACCGGTTCGGCACCGGCGTCCCCGGCGTCCGCACCGGAGTCACCGCCGAACACCTGGTCGAGCGCGCCGTCGAGCGTCTCGGCGAACCCGATCTCGTCACCGAACGACACCAGCACACGCTGCAGCAGGGGGAACGTCGTCCCGCTGGCCGCCTGCACGTAGACCGGCTGGACGTACAGCAGGCCGCCGCCCACCGGCAGCGTCAGCAGGTTGCCGCGTCGCACGGTCGAGTCCCCGCGCTGCAGGATGTTCAGCTCGTTGGAGACCCGGGGGTCGGCCGTGAAGTTGGCGCTGGCCTGCCCGGGCCCGGGCACCGTGGAGTCACGCGGGAGCTCCAGCAGCCGCATCTTGCCGTACGTCTCGGAGACCTCGCCCGGCGTGTTGCCGGCCTCGGCGTCCACCGCGAGGTAGCCGGTCAGGACGTTGCGGGCGTTGCCACCCCCCGGGATGAACGTCGACATCAGCGAGAACGTCGCCTCGTCCTCGCCCGGCATCTGCAGCGTCAGGTAGTACGGCGGCTGCGGCACGTCGGAGTTGGTCGCCGTCGGGTCGCCCGGGTTCTGCCAGAAGTCGTTCCCGGAGAAGAAGCCCGCCGCGTTCGTGACGTGGTACTGGCCGAGCAGCGCCCGCTGGACCTTGAAGAGGTCCTCCGGGTACCGGATGTGGCTCATGAGGTCGCCCGAGATCTCGGACATCGGCTGCAGGGACGTCGGGAAGACCTTCGTCCACGCCTGCAGGATCGGGTCCTCGGTGTCCCAGGCGTACAGGTCGACCGACCCGTCGTAGGCGTCCACCGTGGCCTTCACCGAGTTGCGGATGTAGTTGACCTGCTTGGGCAGCAGGGCCTGCACGGTGCTGCTGCGCTCGGTGAGCGAGTCCGTCGTCGCGTCCTCGAGCGAGCGGACGGCGGCGTACGGGTACTGGTCCGACGTCGTGTAGCCGTCGATGATCCACTTCACGCGACCGTCCACGACGGCCGGGTACACGCGACCGTCGAGGTCGAGGTACGGCGCGACCTTCGCGACGCGCTCCCGCGGGTCGCGGTCGTACAGGATCTGCGAGTTCTCGTTCACGCGCTCGGAGAACAGGATCTGCTCGTCGCCGAACTTCAGCGCGTACAGGGCCTTGTTCCACAGCCCGC
Source organism: Cellulomonas avistercoris (assembly GCF_014836445.1). Classification (GTDB taxonomy): domain Bacteria; phylum Actinomycetota; class Actinomycetes; order Actinomycetales; family Cellulomonadaceae; genus Cellulomonas; species Cellulomonas avistercoris. The sequence continues at coordinate 31,199 of NZ_JACSQV010000022.1, read as the reverse complement.
CGACCGACGGGCCGGCGGAGTCCTCCTCCGTCGGGAAGCGGAACGGCACGGACCCGGTGCCCGTGTCGTCGTCCGGGTAGTCGAACTCCCAGCCGTCGGTGCCCTCGGGCCCGCCGACGATCGAGTACTCGGGCGACGACTGGCCGAAGTAGATGCGGGGCTCGTACTCGCCCAGCGCACCCTGCGACGGGATGCCGCCCTCCCAGAAGGCGGGTGCACCACGCGCGCCGCGCGTGTTGCCGTAGGCGGCCACGACACCGAACCCGTGGGTGTAGACCGTCGTGTCGTTGGTCCAGTTGCGCTGGCCCGCGTTCAGGCCGTCGAGGTCGAGCTCGCGGACCGCGATGACCGTGTCCCGGCTCTCGCCGTCGATCGTGTAGCGGTCGACCGACAGCGAGTCGGGGAAGTCGTAGAAGCCGCGGATCTGCTGCAGCTGCTTGAACGAGGGCGAGACGATGTTGGGGTCGAGGAGCCGGATCGACGCGGTGGTCTCGGCGTTCTCGCGCAGCGCACCGGACTCGGCCGTGACGTTCGCGTCGTACTCGCTGATCTCCACGTCGTCGAGGTCGTAGGCCGCGAGCGTGGCGTCGATGTTGCGCTGGATGTACTCCGACTCCGCGTCCTGCTGGTTCGGCTGCACCTGGAAGCGCTGGACGATCGCGGGGTACACGCCCCCGACGACGATCGCGGCGACGACCATGAGGCCCACGCCGATCGCGGGCAGCCGCCAGTTGCCGCTGAACGCGGTCGCGATGAACGCGCCGGCGACGACCACGGCCGCGACCGCGAGGATCGCCTTCGACGGGATCACCGCGTGCACGTCGGTGAAGCCGGCGCCCTGCCAGCGCTGCTCACCGGTCTGCTGCTTGGTGAGGATCGAGTACCGGTCGAGCCAGTAGCTGGCCGCCACGAGCAGCAGCACGAGCGCGCCCAGCACCGACAGGTGCACGCGCGCCGCGCGCGTCGTCCGCGGGCCACCCGCGGCGCCACCGATCCGCAGGCCGCCGTACAGGTAGTGCGTGGCCACCGCGGCCACGGTCGAGAGCACCAGGACCGCCATGAGGAACGACACGACGAACCGCAGGCCCGGCAGCGTGAAGAGGTAGAAGCCCAGGTCGACGCCCCACTGCGGGTCCTTGACGCCGACGGACTCGCCCTTGAGCCACAGCTGGACGGTGCTCCACTGCTGGGACGCCGCACCACCCGCGAACAGGCCGAGGACGACGGGGCCCACCACGAGCACGAGGCGGCGCAGCGGCTCGATGGCCTCGCGGTACTGGTCGAGGTTGGCCTGCTCCTGCGTCGACGGTGCGTAGACCGGACGCGCGCGGTAGCCGTAGCTGAGCGAGAAGCCCACGCTCGCGGCCATGATCGCGAAGCCGAGGACGAACAGCACGCCGCGCGTCACCCACTCGGTGCGCAGCACCTCCGTGAACCCGAGCTGCGAGTACCAGAGCACCTCGGTCCACACCTGCGCGAGGACCAGGAGCAGGACGACGAGCACGGCGAGCGTGATCAGTGTCGGGACCAGGGGGCCGCGCCGGCGGGGCGCGACAGGTCGAGGGCGGGGCGGGGAGGCGAAGGTCACAGCGTTGCGGTCCTCGATGTTGTGCGGGCGGCGGGGGCGCGACACGCGCCTGACCAGACGAACGGGCGCGACGGGTCCCAGGTTCCCACACGGGTGGGACGATGGGGCGCGTGAGCACGAGCCCGACCCCGCCCCCGTCCGCCGACGACACCGCCCCCGAGGCCCGCGCCCGCCGCGCCCTGGCCGACGCGGTCCGCGAGGTCGAGCACCACGTCGCCGCCGCCGGCTGGGACGCACCCGTGCGGGTGTTCGCCCTCGTGCGCACGCAGGAGGCGCTCGCGGCCGAGCCGGGCCTCGCCGACCAGCTGGCGCCCGAGGTCCTCGCGGCCGCGCTCGCCGACGACCAGCACCTCACCTCGGTCGAGCAGGAGGGGCTGCCGGACGCCGACGACCTCGAGGCGCTGCTGGGCGGGCTCACGTGGCCGCCCACGGTCCACGGCGCGGCCGTGACCGTCGAGCGCGTCGTCCTGCCCCCGGGCGCCGAGGACGACCTGCCCAGCGACCCCGAGGCGGCGGTCGCGGCGCTGCTGGCGCACCCGCAGCGTCAGGACGTGCGGCTCGCGGTCGCGGTGCTGCGCGGGGGCCCCTCGTGGTGCGCGGTCCGCACGCGCGCGCACGACAGCGACGACGCCGTCGGCCTCGGGCCCGACCTGGTGCCGGGCCTCGTCGAGGCGGTGCGCGCCACGCTCGAGTGAGCCGGTCCCGGGTGGGCGCAGCCGGTCAGCCGGCCGTGCAGGTCGGCAGGTCGTCGCCCTCGCCCGCGCCGATCGCGACCATCGCCTCGCGCGCCTCGTGCAGCGTCGAGATCTCGACCACGCGCAGGCCGTCGGGCACGTGGCCGACGACCTCGTCGCAGTTGTCCGAGGGCGCCAGGAACCACGTCGCGCCGTCCCGCACGGCACCCGCCAGCTTCTGGCGGATCCCGCCGATCGGGCCGACCGCGCCGGTCACGTCGATCGTGCCCGTGCCCGCGATGACCTGACCACCGGCCTCGTCCTCCGGCGTCAGCAGGTCGATGAGCCCGAGCGCGAACATCGTCCCGGCGCTGGGTCCGCCGATGCCCTCGATGTTGATGCTCACGTCCACCGGCATCTCGAAAGACGGGTCGATGAACACCCCGATCTGGGCGCCCCCGCCCTCACGCTCGCCGGTCACCACGGGCACGTCGAGCGTGCGCGAGTGGCGCGTGACCGTCAGCGTCACCGTGTCACCGGGCTCGACCTGGGCGAGCCGGGACACCAGCGTCTGGTAGTCCGGCAGCGGCTCGCCGTCCATCGCGGTCAGGACGTCGCCCTCCTCGAGCTTGCCCTCCGCGTCCGTGCCCTCGACCGTCCCGGCCACCACGAGCGTCGCCGGCACCTCGTAGCCGAGCTCGGTGAGCGCCGCCACGGTCGCGTTCTCCTGCGAGGAGACCATGAGCCCGGCGTTCGACTCCTCGATCTCCTCGCGCGAGGCGTCCTGCGGGTACACGTCCTCCACGGGGCGCACCACGGATGCGGGCGAGAGCCAGCCCCGGAGCACGTTGAGCAGGTAGGCGGGGTACCCGGGGCCACCGACGCCCGAGATGGTCGTCAGCCGCAGCTCGCCCGTCGAGGGGTACGTGTCCGCGCCCTCGACCTCGATGAGGGGCTCGCCGTCGACCTCGCCCAGCACGTCGGTCGTCGGACCGGGACCGTTGACCGCGTAGGGCGCCGGCATCACCGCGAGCACGCCGACGAGGACGGCCGCCGCGAGCATGCCGAAGGACTGGACGACCGCGCGGGGCGTGGGACGCGGCTGCGGGGGCCCGTCGTCGGGGGCCGCGGCGTCCTGCGCGGGGTCACGCGGGCGCAGGTCGTCGGCGGGGTCGTCCGTCGGCTGGTCGTCGAGCACGGGAACGATCATCCCCCACCCGCGCGTGGGCACGGCGCACGACGCGTGTGCGCCCAGAGCGAACCGTGGCCCCCCGCCGGTCCGACCTGGTCGGGAGGTGGTTACCGTGGTGCTCCCCGGCCAGCCAGGAGGCCCGCATGACCCCCGACGTCCCCGCCGCCGCCGACGGCCCCGGCGGAGCCCCGCAGTGGGAGCAGATGCTCCGTGCGATGCTCGGCCCCGCCGCCGACGACGCGATCCGCGAGATGCGTGAGATGGGCGTCGACCCGGCCGCCATGGCCGCCGCGTCGGGCCTGCCCACGGACCCGGTGGCGCTCCAGCAGGCGCTCGCGCAGATGCAGCAGCTGCTCGCCAGCTCCGGGGACGAGACGGTGAACTGGCAGATGGCCCACGACCTCGCCCGCCAGCAGGCCGCCGTGGGCGGCGACCCCGCGCTGTCGCCGGGCCGCGTCAAGGAGGTGCGCGACGCGCTGTCGGTCGCGGAGCTGTGGCTCGACGCCGCCACCGACCTGCCGCCCGCCGTCGGCACGTCGCACGCCTGGAGCCGCGCCGAGTGGGTCGAGGCGACCCTGCCGACGTGGCGGACGCTGACCGAGCCCGTGGCGTCGTCGCTGTCGGCGGCGCTGGCCGACGCGCTCGGCCCGGCGATCGGCGAGATCGGCGACCGGTTCCCCGGCGCCCCGACCGCGGGAGGCCCCGGCGCCGACCCCACCCAGATGCTGCGCGGCCTGGGCTCCGCGGTGTTCGGGCTGCAGGTGGGGCAGGCCGCGGGCACGCTCGCGCGCGAGGTGTTCGGCACCACCGACATCGGCCTGCCGCTGCTCGAGCGTCCCGTGCCGGCGCTCGTCGCCGCGAACGTCGACGCGTTCGCCGAGGGGCTCGACGCGCCCGTCGAGGAGGTGCGGCTGTACCTCGCGCTGCGCGAGGCGGCCGCGAGCCGGCTGTTCGCCCACGTCCCGTGGCTGCGGGCGCACCTGCTCGACGCGGTCGCGGAGTACGCGCGCGGCATCGCGATCGACGTGGACCACCTCGAGGAGGCCGTCTCGGCGATCGACCCGACGGACCCCGCGGCGCTGCAGGAGGCGCTGTCCGGCGGGGTGTTCGCCCCGCAGACGACGCCGGCGCAGCAGGCCGCGCTCGCGCGGCTCGAGCACGCGCTCGCGCTCGTCGAGGGGTGGGTCGACGAGGTCGCGACGACCGCGGCGGCGCCGCACCTGCCGCACGCGCCGGCGCTGCGCGAGATGGTGCGCCGCCGTCGCGCCGCGGGCGGTCCCGCCGAGCAGACCTTCGCGAGCCTCGTCGGTCTCGAGCTGCGCCCCCGGCGGCTGCGCGACGCGGCGACCGTCTGGGCCCACCTCACGAGCACGCGCGACGTCTCCGGGCGGGACGCCGTGTGGGCGCACCCCGACCTGGTGCCCACGTCCGAGGACCTCGACGACCCCGCCGGCTACGACGCGCGCCGCGCGGCCGAGGTCGACGAGTCCGCCGACCTGGACCGCGCGCTCGCGCAGATCCTCGACGCGGCGGAGGGCCCCGGCGAGGACGACGGCGAGGACGACGGCGAGAAGCCCGCCTAACGCTCGTCCCCTCAGAGCTCGTCCCCCAGAGCTCGTCCCCCAGAGCTCGTCCCTAGAGCTCGTCCCTAGAGCTCGTCGACCGAGACGTCGTCGTCGACGGGCTCGTCGGGCACGTCGCCGTCCTCGGCGCCGTCCCGCGCGAACGCGTACCCCTCGAGGAACCCGCGGGCGCGCTGGGTGTGGGGGTAGCCCGCCAGCTCGGCCCAGAAGGCCTCACCGTGCCCCGGCTGGAGCAGGTGCGCGAGCTCGTGCAGGAGCACGTAGTCGAGGACCCACCGCGGCATCCCCTGCACGCGGTCGGAGATGCGGATGGTGCCCTCGGCCGGGGTGCACGAGCCCCAGCGCCGCCCCTGGTTGGAGGACCAGCGCACGCTCGTCGGCACCGCGCGCCCGGCCAGGTACCGCCGTGAGAGCTCGGTCGCGCGCGCGACGAGCTGGACGTCCGACGGGCGGCGCCGGCGCTCCTGCGCGGCCAGCCGCTCGACCATGCGGCCGACCCACTCGCGCTCCTGCGCCCGCGTGAACCGGGCCGGGATCGCCACGATCGTCCGTCCGCCCTCGCGCCATGCGCTGACGGTGCGGGCACGGCGCCGCGAGCGCCGCACCTCCACGACCGGCACCTCGGCGGTGTCGTCGGGTGGCAGCGCGGACCGTTCAGGACGTGCGGGCTCGCGCGGCGTCGCCTCGCGCGCAGTCGGCACTCTCGCACGCTAGCGCGCCGGCGCGGCCCACGCTGCGGCGACACCCCGCTTCACCCGCCTGCGTCGCACCACGCGGCCCGCACGGCCGCTGTGCGCGGGGCGCGCGCACTACTGTGTGACAGCACGGAGGCCGTCATGGTCCCTGCCCCGGGCGCGATGCCACCGCTCGGTGAGGAGCACGAGGAGGGACCACATGGCCGACACCTGGGCGGGCGAGTTCTACTGCGTGAAGTGCAAGGAGAAGCGGGAGACGGAGGGCGAGGTCGTCGTCTCGGAGTCCGGTCGACGGATGGCCAAGGCCGTCTGCCCGGTCTGCGGCACCAAGCTCAACCGGATCCTCGGCAAGGCCTGATCCGTCGGGCCGGGGGGGGGGGGGGGG
>NZ_JACSQV010000022.1:0-25072 GCF_014836445.1 Cellulomonas avistercoris | reverse complement strand
CCCCCCCCCCCCACGACCGCCCCACGCGGGCACCGTCGCACGCGACGGTGCCCTCGTCGCGTCCGTGCCCCTGGCGCGCGTGACCGCGCGGACGCGACCTGTGGACGACGCCCGACGCGTCGCGCCGCGCGGTGCCATCGTGTCGCGATGAGCCGGCCGACCCGCGACGACGTGCTGCTGCGACCCGGGCTGCGCGCCCTGCCACGCTCCGAGGACGAGGTGCAGGTCGGCACCGACCCGCGCTGGGCGGTGCGCCTCGCGGGGCTCGCGCCGGCCGAGGTCCTGCTGTGGTCGCAGGTCGACGACACGACGGACCTCACGCGGCTGCCGGACCGAGCCCGCGCCGCGGGGCTCGACGGCGCGACGGTCGCGGCGACCGTCGAGGAGCTGCGCCGCGCCGGGCTCACCCGCCCGCGGCCCGACACCACGACCGTCGTCCACGGGCCGGCCGCGGCCGACGCCGCGGCGTGGTCGCTCCTGCTGCCCGACGCCGCCGGTGACGGCGTCGTCGGGGCTCGCGCGGGCGCCGTGGTCGGCGTCGTCGGCCTCGGCCCGACCGGGCTGGGGGTGGCCCGCCAGCTGGCTGTCGCCGGTGTGGGCACCCTCCTGCTCGACGACGACGACCCCGTGCGCTCCCCCGACGTCGCCGCCGGGACGCACCGGTGGGCGGACGTCGGGACGCCCCGGGCCGTGGCGGCACGCCGCGTGCTGCGCGAGTCCGCGCCGGGCGTGCGCACCGACGCGGACGGCGCCCCGGAGGTCGTCGTCGTCGTGGAGCACGAGGCCGCCGACCCCGTGCGCGCGGTGCGGCTCATGGGCGAGGACCTGCCGCACCTGTCGGTCGTCGTGCGCACGGCCGACGCGCTGGTCGGGCCGTTCGTGCGTCCCGGGACCGACCCGTGCCTGCGGTGCCTCGACCTGCACCGTACGGACGTCGACCGCGCGTGGCCCACGGTGCTCGGAGCGCTGACGCGCGGCGCAGGGCCGCACGCGGCGCCGCCGGGCGAGGTCGGCGTGCTGGCCGGGGCGTGCGCGGCACTGGCCGCGGCGCAGGTGCTCGCGCTGCTCGCCGGGACGACGCCGTCGCTGTGCGGCGCGACCGTCGAGCTGACCCTGCCGGACCTCGTCGGCCGCGAGCGACGCTGGGCGGTGCACCCCGCGTGCGGCTGCCGCGTGCCGCCGCGGACGACGGATGCCGGGCCGCGCGAGGGGTGACCTCGCACGGCCCGGCGTCGACCCTGGGTCAGGCGGCGCTCGCGTCCTTCCGGGGCCGACCACGGCCACGCTTGGTGGCCACGATCACGCCACCGACGAAGACCTGCCCGCCCCACACGCCCCAGGGCTCGGCGCGCTCGACGGCGCCCGCGAGGCAGCCCTCGATGATCGGGCACTCGCGGCACAGGGCCTTCGCCTGCTCCACGTCGGCCTGGCGCTCCGCGAACCACAGCTCGGCGTCGTAGGACCGGCACGGGATGAGATCCGCGACCATCCGGTCGAACTTCTCGTTCGTCGTCGCGGTGCTGCTGGTGGGCCAGGGGCCGGATCCGCCCTGGTTCACGTTGTCGAGCAGCGTCGTGAGCCGCACGATGTCCTCCTGGTGTCCTTGCGAGGGTGAGCTGTGGGTGCCGGATCGGGCCCGCTCTGCCCCCGGTGGAGACCGGAGAAACGAGAGAGGCCGCGGATCCGAGTTCGGACTCCGCGGCCTGCCTACGTGCTGAGGCTGGTGCTACGGAGTCCTGTGACCGAGATCGGTGCCGAACGTCACGGGGCGAGGACGACGCGTGCGCCCGGACATGGGCACAGCGATCCCCTGGAAGGTGCCGGCAGTGGGCGCGAGGGCGCGCGTGTACTCATGACGCCACGACGACTTCACGATCGTGTTGATCTCCACGCTTCAGCACCTCCTCTCCAGGTCGGGTCCCGCCTCTTCGGCAGCACCCCGCGAACAAGGACGTGACCACCCTAGGGCGGCCCGTCACGACGTCACAAGCAATTAACGGAACTTCGCCCCGACGCCGCTGTCGGGCCGTCCGACGGGCTCGTCGGCGACCACGCGCAGCAGGTCGTCCCCGTACTCGCGCAGGCGCGTCTGGCCCAGCCCCTGCACGTACCGCAGGTCGGCCGGCTGCGTCGGCATCGCCGCCGCGACCGCCTCGAGGGCCACGTCCGGCAGCACGCGGAACGCCGGGACGCCGCGCTCGTCGGCGACCTGCGCGCGCCACTGCCGCAACCTGTCGAGGACCGCCGGGTCCGCGGCCGCCGAGGCACGTCCCCCCGCACCGCGCCGCGCGTCCTCGCCGGGCCACAGACCCGCGAGGAAACGCGACCGCGCGCGCGAGGCACGCGACCCCGGCGTGCGCGCCGCGGCGTACGACAGCTCCAGGTGGCGGCGCGCACGCGTCACGCCGACGTACAGCAGGCGCCGCTCCTCGGACACGGCGGCCTCGGTCTGCGCGAGCGAGATCGGGAGGAGCCCGTCGGACAGGCCCGCGAGGAAGACCGCGTCCCACTCCAGGCCCTTCGCGGCGTGCAGCGACGCGAGCGTCACGCCGTCGACCGTCGGGGCGTGCTGGGCCGACGCACGGTCGTCGAGCTCGGCCACGAGGTCGGGGAGCGTCGCCTGCGCGCGCAGCTCGACCATGTCGTCGGCGAGCCCGACGAGCGCCTGCATCGCGTCCCACCGCTCGCGCGCCGCACCACGGGCGGACGGGGGCTGCGGCGCCCATCCGACGGAGGTGAGGATGTCGCGCACGGTCTGACCGAGGGGGACGTCCGGGTCGGCGGACCGGGCACCGCCGCGGAGCAGCACGAGCGCGTCGCGCACGTCGCGGCGCGCGAAGAAGCGTGTGCCGCCGCGGACCTGGTACCCGACGCCGGCGGCGGCCAGCGCCTGCTCGAACGCCTCCGACTGCACGTTGGTGCGGTACAGGACGGCGATCTCGCTCGCCGGGACGCCGGCCGCGACGAGCCGCGCGGCGCGCGCAGCGATGCCCGCCGCCTCGGCGTCGTCGTCGTCGTACGCGGTGAACCGCACCTGGGGGCCGTCGGGCTGCTGCGCGACCAGGTGCAGCGGCACGGGGTCGCCGGGCCGCCGCGTGGCCGTCAGCACGCGGTTCGCCAGCGACACGACCTGCGGCGTCGAGCGGTAGTCCCGCACCAGGCGCACGACCTGCGCACCCGGGTGCTTCGAGGCGAACGTCAGCAGGTGGTGGGGCGACGCGCCGGCGAACGAGTAGATCGTCTGGCTGGGGTCACCCACGACGCACACGTCGTGCCGTCCCCCGAGCCACTGGTCCAGCAGGTACTGCTGCAGCGGGCTGACGTCCTGGTACTCGTCGACCACGAAGTGCCGGTACTGCGCGCGCACCTCGTCCGCGACCTCGCCGCGCTGCGCCAGCATGGCGGCGAGCAGCAGGAGCACGTCCTCGAAGTCGATGACGCCCCGCTCGGTCTTGACGTCCTCGTACGCCGTCATGAGCCGGGCCACCGCCTGCGCGTCCTGACCCGCCGGCGCCGGGCGCCGCACCGCCGCGGCCGCGCGCTCGTAGTCCTCCGCCGTGACGAGCGACACCTTCGACCACTCGATCTCGGCCGCGAGGTCGCGCACCGTGACGCGGTCGACCGCGACGCCCACCCGGCGACCGGCCTCCGCGACGAGCGTCGCCTTCTGCTCGGCCAGCCGCGGCGGGGCGCCGCCGACGACGCGGGGCCAGAAGTGCCCGAGCTGGCGCAGCGCGGCGGCGTGGAACGTGCGCGCCTGCACGCCGGACGCACCGAGGTCACGCAGCCGGACCCGCATCTCGCCGGCGGCGCGCGCGGTGAACGTCACCGCCAGGACCGACGCCGGGCGGTAGACCCCGGTGCGCACGCCGTAGGCGATCCGGTGGGTGATCGCGCGGGTCTTGCCGGTGCCCGCACCTGCGAGCACGCAGACGGGACCCGTCAGGGCGGTGGCGACGGCGCGCTGCTCGGGGTCGAGCGCGTCCAGGAGGGAGTCGGCGGACATCGGGGACAGTCTCCCAGCCCCCACCGACAGCGCGTGCGAGGATCTGTGGAAGGAACACCGCCAGCACCTGCGAGGAACCATGACGACCCCCACACCCGCCCCCGGCAGCGTGACGATGTACTCCACGACGTGGTGCGGGTACTGCCACCGGCTGCGCAAGCAGCTCGACTCGGTCGGCATCCCCTACGACGTCGTCGACATCGAGCAGCAGCCGGAGGCCGCGCAGTTCGTCGAGACCGTCAACGGTGGCAACCAGACCGTGCCGACGATCGTCTTCCCCGACGGGTCCGCCGCGACCAACCCGTCCCTGGCGCAGGTGCGCGAGCGCCTCGGGGTCTGACGGCCGCGGTCGAGTCCGGCGAGGTGCTGCTGCCTGGGGGGGCGGCCCCACCACTGCTCGACGAGCGCACGCGCGATCGACGCGCCGCCAGGCAGCAGCACCTCGCCGGACTCGACCGCGGCCGTCAGCTCGTCGCGCGTGAACCACCGGGCGTCCGCCATCTCGACGCCGTCGACCTCGACGTGCGTGCTCGTCGCGCGCGCCCGGAACCCGAGCATCAGCGAGGCGGGGAACGGCCACGGCTGGCTGCCCACGTACTCGACGTCACCGACGACGACGCCCGTCTCCTCGAGCACCTCGCGCCGCACCGCCTGCTCCGCGGGCTCCCCCGCCTCCACGAAGCCGGCGAGGGTCGACCAGCGGCCCGCCGGCCACGCGGCCGCGTGCCCCAGCAGGAGCCGGTCCGCGTCGTCGACGACGGCCATGATGACCGCGGGGTCGGTGCGCGGGTAGTGCTCGGAGCCGTCGACGTCGCAGACGCGCGACCACCCGGCCTGCGCGGCGCGGGTCGGGGCGCCGCAGCGGGGGCAGCGCGGGTGGCGGTCGTGCCACGCGTCCAGCGCGACCGCCGCGGTGGCCAGCCCCGCGTCGTGCGCGTCGAGCGACGCACCGACGGTGCGCAGCGACGCCCAGCCACCGGGCCCCGCCGGGCCGTCGGGCAGGTGGACCAGGACGTCCGCCGGCTCGCCGCCCGTCGTCAGCGGGTGCTGGTCCGGCAGGCGCAGCGCGAGGACGCGCGTGCCGTCGTCCTCCTCGCCCAGCAGCAGCCAGGCGTCCGACGTGGGACCCGGAGTGACGGCGTCGGGGTCGGCCGCGGCGACCAGCGCACCCGCCGACGCGGGGTCGAGCCAGCGGACGCGGCCCTCGTCGGCGAGCAGCAGCCCCCCGTCGCGGACCGCCAGGACGCGCGTGCGCGGGTCGGCCAGCGCGTCGGCGACGACGTGCGGGACCTCGCGCAGGTGCGCCGCGCGAGGCACCGTCGAGCGCGCGAGCGGGAGGCCGGACAGGACGTGGTGGGTCACGCCCGCCACGCTACGCGGCCCACCGCGACGACCGGCCGTGCGGTCGCACGCGCCGGGCCGGCCCCCGTCACCACCCGGCCACCGCAGGACGAACCGGACGCCGACACACCGCGCGTCGTGGCCGTGCGGCGATCGCTGGGACCTACGCTTGCGGTCGTGAACCGTTCGCCGCTCGCACTCGCCGCTCTTGCGACCGTCGCCGTCCCGGGTCTCGACGCGTACGACGTGCGGCGACCCGCGCACCCGGGGGCGGACTTCGACGTGGCCGTGGTGGTCGACTCCGTGCGTCAGCGCTGGGTCGTGCGGGCTCCGCAGCACCCGGCCGCGGGGGCCGCGCTCGAGGCCGAGGTCGCCCTGCTCGACGCGCTCGGCACGCTGGTCGACGACGGCCGGCTGCCGTTCGCGGTCCCGCGTCCCGTCGGCTTCGCGCACCTGCCGGAGGGCGGGCGGGCGAGCGTGCACCGCGAGCTGCCCGGTCGTGCCCTGCAGCTGGAGACGCTCCGGCCCGGACCCGGCCTCGCCGCGACCGTCGGGCGCGCCGTCGCCGCGATCCACGAGCTGCCGACGTCGGTCGTCGAGAACGTCGGCCTACCGGTCTACGACGCCGCGGGGTACCGGGAGCGCCGGCAGGCGGAGGTCGACGAGGCCGCACGCACGGGCCTGGTCCCGCCGTCGCTGCTGCGCCGCTGGGAGGAGCTGCTGGAGGACGTCGCGATGTGGCGCTTCCGGCCGACCGTCGTGCACGGTGACCTGTCGAGCAACCACCTGCTCGTGGCCGACGGCGCCGTGGCCGGCGTGCTCGACTGGGGCTCGACCATGGTCGCCGACCCCGCCGACGACCTGTCGTGGCTGCTGGTCGCGGCACCGCAGGACGCCGTCGACGCCATCCTCGAGGCCTACCTGCTGCGCCGCACCGAGCTGACCGACCCGCACCTGGCCGACCGCGCCCTGCTCGCCGGTGAGCTGGCGCTCGCGCGGTGGCTGCTGCACGGCGTGCGGGCCCAGCGCCAGGACGTCGTCGACGACGCGGTGCAGATGCTCCGCGACCTCGAGGAGCACACGCTGGTGGACGAGGCCGCGGGCCAGTTCTCGTAGGGCGGACCGCTCGCTCACCCGTTCCCTGCAGCCGCTCACCCGCTCCTGCGGCGCCGGGAGGTGGTCGGTCCCGCGGGGCGGCCGCGCCGCGCGCCGCGCTGCTCCGGTGCCCGGCCGGCCGGCACGGTGCCGGCGCCCGGGCCCACGCTCGCCGCGGCGGGCGCGGCGTCGGCGAGCAGGCGCGCCACCTCCGCCTCCCCCGGCAGCTCCTCCGGGACCACGGTGAGACCGGCCCCCACGTAGCAGAACGCGGCGCGCACCAGCTCCGGGTCCGTCCCGGTCAGGCGTGCCCACGCGATGCGGTAGACGGCGAGCTGGAGGTCGCGCGACGCCCGGTCCGCCGTGCTCCGCGGCGGCGAGCCCGTCTTCCAGTCGACCACCACGACGGCTCCCGGCACGTCCGGCCGGTCGGGGTCGGCGAAGACGGCGTCGATGCGGGAGCGCAGGACGTACCCGCCGATCGTCGTCTCGACGTCGACCTCCACCGCCACGGGCGAGCGGTGCGCCCACGGGGTGCGCAGGAAGGCGGCGCGCAGCTCCGCCTGGCCCGGGTCGTCCGGCAGGACGTCGTCGTCGGCGCCGGGCAGGTCGTCGACGTCCACGAGCGTGGCCTGCCCGTACCAGGCCTCCACCCACGCGTGGAACGCCGTGCCGCGCCGAGCCTGGGGGGACGGCTCGCGAGGCACGGGGCGTCGCAGCCCGAGCGCGAACTGCTCGGGCTGGGCGTCGAGGCGCACGAGCGACGACGCCGACAGGTGGGCCGGCAGCGCGACGCGCGCGTCACCGCGACGACGCGCGGCCTGCTCGGCCAGCAGCCGGTCCGCGAGCACGTCCCAGTCCTCGCCCTGCCGTGACGCGGTCGCGACGTCCGAGGCACCGGCCGTGCCCGGGCCGGGGCTCGGGTCCGCACCGAGCGTCGCCCCGGCGTCGAAGGCCGGCGCCCCGTCGGTGGCCGTCGGCGACCCGGCACCCTCAGGGAGGTCGGCCAGCGCGGCACGCACGGCCTCGGCCGCGGCCGTGACCGCCGCCCGACGCGGTGCGGCGCCGTCACGCGCGAACGGGTCCGCCGGCCACACGGCCGTCGGCGTCGACGCGCCGCGCGGGTTCGGGGTGCCCGCCTCGGGCTCCTCGGCACGCGCCACCACCTCGACGAGGCCCGCGTCGACGAGCTCGGTGAGGAACGGCGACAACCGTCGCGGTGCCTTCGGCTCACCCCAGTACGCGGCCGACAGCAGCAGCGCCTCGCGCGCCCGCGTCAGCGCGACGTACGCGAGCCTGCGCTCCTCGGCCACCTCGTGGTCGCCCGCGTCGAGGCGGAACCTGTCGAGGCGCTCCGCGAGCTCCTTGGGCGACTCGGCGCCCGCGCACTCGAGCCGGGGCAGGTCGTCCGCGTCACCGCGCAACGGGTACGGCAGCACGCCCAGGCCCGTGAGCCACGCGGAGTCCTTGGGCCCGTCCTTGCCCAGCATCGCCGTCGCCGGCAGCCCGCCGTCGACCATGCCCGCGACCGCGACCGCGTCCCACTCCAGCCCCTTCGCCGCGTGCACCGTCGTGACCTGGACGGCGTCCGGGTCGGGCTCGGTGACCGGCAGCTCGAGCCCGTCCTCGCGCGCGTCGGCGGCCTCGAGCCACGCGAGGAACGCACCCAGCGTGGGACGGTCGGCGCCGCGCGCGAACTCGGCGGCGACGTCGGCGAACGCGTCGAGGTGGGCGCGCGCACGGCCCGGCGAGACGTCGGCGCGCGCCTGCACCTCGATGTCCAGCCCGAACAGCCGCTCGGCCTCGCCGACGAGCTCGGGCAGCGACAGCCCCTGCTGCGCGCGCACGGCGCGCAGCACCGTGGCCAGGTCCGTGAGCCGGCGTCGACCCTCCGGGGTCACCACGCGTCCGGCAGGGCTGCGCCACCCCGGGGGCGGCGGGTCGTCCAGCGCGTCGACGAGGCTGCGCTCGTCGACGACGTCGGCCTCGACGCCCTCGCCCCCGGGAGCACGCCCGCCCGCCGGGCGGGCGCCGAGCCGCGCCCACTCCCCCAGCGCGTGCAGGTCGGCCGCGCCGAGCCGCGTCCGGGCGCCCGTCAGCAGCCGGACCACGGCGTCGCCGCGCGTCGGGTCGTACGCCGCCTGCAGCACCGCGACCAGGTCCACGACCTCGGGCGTGGCGAGCAGACCGCCCAGCCCGACGACCTCGACCGGCAGGCCGGCGGCCCGCAGGGCGCGGCGCAGCGGCTCGAACTGCGAGCGCTTGCGGCACAGCACGGCCGCCGTGCGCCGTCCCGACGGGTGCAGCGCGGGGCGCCACCGCTGCGCGACCCAGGCCGCGACGGCCTCCGCCTCGTCCTCGACGGTGGCCGCCACGAGCGCCTGGACGGTGCCGTCCCCGGCTCCGGGCCGTGGTGCCAGGCGCGGCACGTCGACGCGTGCGCCGCCCGTGCGCAGCGGCGCGGCCACGGCGTTGGCGGCGTCCAGGACCGCGACGTCGTTGCGCCACGAGGTCGACAGCGGGACGACGTCGGCGGGACGACGCCGCTCGCGGCCGTCCGGTGCGTCCTCCACGACGGGGAACGCCGCGGGGAACCGTGCCAGGCCGCCCGGGCTCGCACCGCGCCAGCCGTAGATCGACTGGTGCGGGTCACCGACCGCGGTCACGGGGTGACCTGCCGTGAACAGCGCCTGGAGCAGGACCAGCTGCGCGTAGGACGTGTCCTGGTACTCGTCGAGCAGCACGACGCGGAACCGGTCGCGCTCACCGGCGCCCACCTCGGGGACGTCGCGCGCGATGCGGGCCGCGAGCGCCACCTGGTCCCCGAAGTCGAGGCTGTCGGCGGCGCGCTTGCGCGCGCGGTAGTCGGCGACGAGGTCCAGCACGCGCGAGCGCTCCCCGAGGGAGGCGACCAGCTCGCGGACCTTGGCGTACGGCGCGCGCGGCGGCGTGCCGGGGGGCGTCTCCTCGAGGCTCGCGACGAGCGACTCGATGCCCTCGCGGGCGCTCGCGGGGTCCAGCAGGTGCTCGTCGAGGGCGCCGGAGAGCGCGAGCACGGCGTCGACGACCGTGGACGTCGCGGCCGACGTGTCGAGGTCGCCGGACCACGACTCGACGACCTGCGACGCGAGCTGCCACTGCGCGGCCTCGCCCAGCAGCCGGGCACCGGGCTCGACACCCAGGCGCAGGGCGTGGTCGGTCACGAGCGACGCGGCGTACGCGTGGTACGTCGACACGTGCGGACGCGCCAGCTCGTCGACGACGTCCGCACCCGTCGGCAGCGCGACGCCCTCCGCCGCGGCCGCGCGCACCAGCCCGCGCAGCCGGCGGCGCACCCTCTCGGACAGCTCGCCGGCGGCCTTGCGCGTGAACGTCAGGCCCAGCACCTGGTCCGGGGCGACCAGGCCGTTGGCGACGAGCCACACGACCCGCGCCGCCATCGTCTCGGTCTTGCCCGACCCGGCGCCCGCGACGACGAGCGACGGGCGCAGCGGAGCCTCGATCACGGCCCGCTGCTCCTCCGTCGGCGGGTGCTGGCCGACCAGCTGCGCGATCCGCAGGGCCGACAGACCCGCGACGGCGGGGACGACGTCGGTGCTCATGCGACCACCTGCCCGCCCTCGCCGCGCAGCGGGCACGCGCGGCGCACGGGGCAGCGGTCGCACAGGTCGTTCGCGCGCGCCTCGAAGCTCGAGGCCGCCATGCGGTCGGCGACGTCGTCGACGAGCACGCGCGCCCAGCTCGGCCCCGAGCCCTCCGCACCCAGCGCGTC
This sequence comes from Cellulomonas avistercoris, assembly GCF_014836445.1. Taxonomy (GTDB): domain Bacteria; phylum Actinomycetota; class Actinomycetes; order Actinomycetales; family Cellulomonadaceae; genus Cellulomonas; species Cellulomonas avistercoris. Next base: position 14,858 of record NZ_JACSQV010000022.1, on the reverse strand, counting down.
CTGCCGGCGCTGCGTGGGTCCGCCGGAGCCCTGCGCGAGGTGGACGAGCCGCGCGGCGACGCTGTGCGCCCCGGGCTCGAGCCCCGGGACGGCGCCCGCGTCGACCGCCAGCTGGTACGCGCCGAGCTGGGCGTGCTCGGCGGCCTGCGCCAGGGTGGGCACGCGCGTGCCGGTCTTGAGGTCGACGACCTCCACGGCGCCGGGCGCGCCCTCGCCCTCCACGACCGCGCGCTCGACGCGGTCGACCGACCCCCGCACGACGGCACGGTCGGTCTCGAGCGTGAAGGGCGCCTCCACGAGCACCGGCTCGCCGGCGTGGCGCAGGTAGGCGGCCAACCGCTCGACCATGGCGTCGGCCTTGCGCCGCGCCGCGACCGACGGCCAGCCCTCCCCCAGCCCGAGCTCGTGCCAGCGACGGTCGAGCTCGGCGCGCAGGGTCGGCAGGTCGGCCGTCGGGTGCTCCTGCGCGATGGCGTGCACGAGCGTGCCGAGGGACTGCTGGGCGGACGACGCGGGAGTGCCGCCCGCCGCCTCGAGCGCCCACCGCAGCGCGCACCGCTGCGCCGTCTCCAGGCGCGAGGGCGACACCGGGACCTTCGCGTCGGCGGGCCACAGCGGCTCGTCGCTCGACGGCTCCGGCAGGCCGAACCAGGACGCGGGGTCCGCGCCGGGGACGCCGTGGGCCGCGAGACGCGCGAGCGTCCGCGCGGCGGCCGTGTCCGTCTCGCCCTGCGCCGCCGCGCGCTCGAGCGCGGCCCGCAGCCGGGCGACGAGCCCACGCAGGTCGAGCGGTGCCGGTGCGCTGGTCCGCCGGGGGTCGGGGCCCTCGTCGTCGGAGCCGGGCTGCACGAGGTCGAGGAAGGGCGACGGTGTCGCGTCCTGGTCGTCCACGGCCGTCACCATCAGGTGCGTGCGCGCACGCGAGCACGCCAGCGCGAAGGTGCGCAGCTCGTCGGCCAGCACGGCACCGCGCGCGGCCCGCGCGTGCTCCTCACCCGGGCCGCCGGCCGTCGCGCGACCTGCCAGGACGTCGACCAACGTCTGGGCCCCGAGCAGCGAGTCGCGCAGCCGCAGGTCGGGCCACACGCCCTCCTGGACGCCGACCACCGCGACGACCTCCCACGACCCGCCCGCGGCACCGGCCGGGGTGAGCACGCTGACGCCGGCCGCGCGCGACGCCGCTGCCAGCGAGTCGGCGGGCAGGTCCTGCGCCATCACCCAGTCGACGAACGCGCGCGGCGTCGCCTGCGGCATGCGCTCGACGAAGGTCTCCGCCGCACGGAACAGCGCCAGGACCGCGTCGAGGTCACGGTCCGCACGCTCGCCGCCGGAGCCGCCGGCGAGGGCGGCACGCCGCCACGGCTCGGCGAGCCCCGCGCGGTCCCACACCGCCCACAGGACGGCCTGCACGTCCGCCCCGGGCTGCACCGCCGCGTCGCGCCCCGCCTGCAGCAGCTGCGCCAGACGCTGCACCGGCCGACCCACGTGCGGCTCGAGCGTCGCGGCACGGTCGGGCGCCGCGAGCGCCTCGACGAGGAGCACGTCGCTCGACCGTCCCCCGCCGCCCGCGAGCTCCTCCGCGCGCAGCGCACGGCGCACCCGGCGCAGGCCCACGGCGTCCAGGCCACCCAGGGCCGAGCACGCGAGCCGGGCCGCGACCTCGGCATCCAGCTCGTCGGGCTGCAGCGCGACGCGCACCGCGTCGAGCAGCGGCCGCACGGCCGGCTCGTCGCGCAGCGGCACGTCGCTCCCGACGACACGGACGGGGACCCCGGCCTGCGCGAGCGCACGCCGGACCGCCGTCACGCGGCCCCCGGAGCGCGCGAGCACGGCCATCTCGTCCCACGGGACACCGCCCTGCAGGTGCGCGCGCCGCAGGCGGTGCGCGACCCAGGCGGCCTCCTGCGCGGCGCTGGGCAGCACCGCGACGCGGGGCGCCGGCCCCTGCGCACGGTCCTGCGGGACGACCGCCCGCCGGTGCGCGACGGTGCCGGACGCGGCGACGCGCTCGGTGATCCGCGCGGTGACGTCCCGCAGCGGCGCGCTCTGCCGCCACACCGTGCGCAGCACCACGTGCTCGGCCGCGTGCTCGCCGGGACCGGCCGCGGTCGCCCGCGCGACGAGCGACGGCTGCGCGCCGCGGAAGGTCTGGACCGCCACGTCGGGGTCCCCCAGCAGCAGGAGCCGCGCGCCACCGTCGGCGAAGGCCCGCAGGAGCCGCGCGGTGGCCGCGGTGCTCTCCTGGTGGTCGTCGACGACGACCAGCCGACGCCGCGGGCACGGCACCCCCGGGACCTCGTCGTCCCAGCCGCGCAGCGCGGCGACGGCCGCGTCCACCACGACCGCGGGGTCGAGGCGCTCGCCCGCGTCGGGCGTGGCCGTCGCGAGCGCCATCACGTCCAAGTACTCCTCGTACACGCGCGCGGCCGCGATCCACGCGGGACGCTGCTCGCGCCGCCCGAGCGCCGCCAGGTCGGTCGGCGCCAGGCCGCGCTCGGCCGCCCGCATCAGCAGGTCGCGCAGCTCGTCGCGGAACGCGCGCGTCCCCAGCGCCGCCTCCGGCACGCCGGGCGGCCACACGGGCCCCGGCACCTCGCCCGAGGCGTGCCCGGCCAACAGCTCGGCCAGCGCGAGGTCCTGCTCCGGCCCCGACACCAGCACCGGCGTCGGCTCGCCGAGGGCGCCCGCACGTGCGCGCAGCACCGCGAAGGCGACCGCGGCGGCCGTCTGCACGAGCGGCCGACCCGCCGTGCGTCCCAGCCGCACCGCGAGGCGGTCGCGCAGGTCGGCCGCCGCCCGGCGGCTCGCGGCCAGCACCAGCACGTCGTCGGGCGCGAGCCCCGCGGCCACCGCGGCGGCCGCGGCCTCGAGGGCGACGGTCGTGCGGCCCGTCCCGGGGGCCCCGGTGACGAGCAGCGCGCGGTCGGTGCCGGCGGCGACGCGCTCGACGACCTCACGCTGCCGGTCGTCCAGCACGGGCCGGGCCGCCGCACCGAGCGCCGCGCGCTCGACGAGGGGTGCCGCCACGAGCCTGGTCGTCGGTGCCGTCGTCACGGGCCCGATCACATCACGTGCCACCGACATCCCCGGCCGGCACGCGCGGGAGCGGGCGCCGCGCCCCGGAGGTCGCGGACGCGACGCCTGCCCGCAACACACCGTCGCTACGATCGGCGGATGACCGACGCCCAGGACGCCTCCGGCAGCCGTGCCCGTGGGCAGCGGATGGCGCGCGCCGAGCGCAGGTCGCAGCTCCTGACGATCGCGCTCGACCTGTTCGCCACCGAGGGGTTCCACCACGTCTCGATGGACGACATCGCCGAGCGCGCCGAGGTCAGCAAGCCCGTGCTGTACCGGCACTTCCCGTCCAAGCTCGACCTCTACCTCGCCGTCGTCGACGAGCAGGGGGCGGACCTCCTCGCGGCCGTCGAGCGCGCCGTGGCACCGCTCGAGGCGGGCCCGGTCGCGCGCGGCGAGGGCCGCAGGGTCGTCGCGGCCGTGGTCGAGGCGTACCTCGCCTTCGTGCAGGTCGCGGGCGAGTCCTCGACGCTCCTGTTCGAGTCCGACGTCACGCGCGACACGCAGGTACGCGGCCGGGTCGAGCACGCGGCGGGCGAGGTGACCCGGCGCATCGCCGAGGTGCTCGGCGGGGTCACGGGACGCGACCGCGCCGACGCCGACGTGCTGGCCGCCGCGCTCGTCGCCACGGCGCAGGGTGCCGCGACGTACTGGCTGCGGCACGGCGGCGGCCAGGGCATCGAGCGTGTGGTCGAGCTGGTGACCGACCTGCAGTGGCGGGGCCTCGCCGGCCTCGTGCGGCCCGACTACCCGTACGGGGACGCCTAGGATCGGGGACGACCAGCCCGACGCGGTGCGTCGGGTCCCGTCCGATGAGGAGTGCCCGTGGAGATCACGATCGGCGTGCAGCACCACTCGCGCGAGCTGACGCTCGAGTCCGACCAGTCGGCGGACGAGATCGTCGCGGCCGTGCAGGCGGTGCTCGACGGCAAGGCCGCGACGCTCGACCTGACCGACGTCCGCGGACGTCGCGTCATCGTGCCCGCCGCCGTCCTCGGCTTCGTCGAGATCGGCGCCGAGATCAAGGGGCGCGTGGGCTTCGGCCAGGTGTGACCTCGTCCCGACGCCCGGCTCGTGCCGGGCGTCGGGCGCGTCCGGCCCTCGTCCCGGGCCCCGCGGTCGTCAGGCCGTCAGTAGGTCAGGCCGTCAGACGCAGCCGCGACATGCGGCGCGTGTGCTCGGCGGTCAGCTCGTTGAAGACCGTGGCGGGCGTCTGCGACGCGCGGGCACCCGACGCCGGCGCGCCGGACGCACCCTCGGCGGCACCCGCACGGTCGAGCACGCGCGCGACCTCGGGACGCTGCGCGACCCGCTGCACGACGCCCAGCGCCTCACCGACCAGGCGCCGGCCCCACAGCGCGAGCCGCGACGACAGCACGTCGTCGGCCGCGCACGCCTGGTCGAGCTCGCGCACGGCGAGCTCGCTGCGCGACACGTCGTCGAGGACGTCCGCCACCAGCCGCGCCGACTCCTCGTCGAGGCCCCGGGCCACGAGCCGGCAGAAGTCGTCCGCCACGCCGTACCCGACGTAGGCCTTGAGCAGCCGCTCCGCCCATGTGCTGGAGGGCGTACGCGTGTCGAAGTCCGTGAGCACGCCGTCGAACCTGCCGAGCGCCGCCACGGCGTCCCCGCCCAGCTCCTCGATGCGCGCGAGCACGCGGTCGCGCCGCTCGGTGCAGCGCGCGGCCAGGCGGCTGAGCGCCAGCGACTGCTCGAGCCGGGGCGCCTGTCGGCTGTCGTCCGCGAGGCGCGCGAAGGCCTGGTGCTCGAGGCTCGCGACGAGGCCGAGGACCTCGACGGCGTCGGCGACCTCGAGCCCGCGCAGGGCCTCGACGTCCTTGCCGGCACGGTTCGCGGACCGGTCGTCGGCGCCCTCCTGCTCGGGACGCAGGGGTCGGGCGTTGCCTGCGCTGGTCGTCATCGGGCGATCGTAGCGCCGGGGGGCGCGCCGACCGGCGCCCCCGACCTGGGGTGCGGCACCCGCGTCGGATAGACTGGTGTGGTACATCCCGTACATCGGTTGCCCGTTCGTCTCGGTTTCCCGGTCCGGCTCCGTGCCGCGACCCTCCCCGCACGATGCGCACCGGCCTGACGCCTGCAGGGCTCGACGCCCGCGGACGCGCCGGCAGGGTGCGCCGCGCGGGGCGACTTCTACGATCGGCTGCCGGCCAACCCGCGTGGCGCAGCCCGCTGTCGCCCGGGGCGGACGAGCGCACGCCGCGCCGCCGGCCCCCGGCTGCACCGTGAGCCGCCACCCTGGCAGTGAAGAGCCGCACACGTGACCACCGACCAGACAGTCGACCAGCAGCCGCGCACCGACGCCGCCGTCGACCCCGCCGTCCCCGACTTCCGCACCGCGGCCGACGCGGTCCCGACCGAGTCGCCGACCGGCTCGCGCCGCGCCACGTCCGTGCAGGCGGTCGACGCCTCGTTCGCGGACTTCGACGTCCGGCCCGAGATCGTGGCGGCGCTCGCCGCCGCCGGGATCACGCAGCCGTTCCCGATCCAGGCGATGACCCTGCCGGTCGCGCTGTCGGGCCACGACATCATCGGCCAGGCCAAGACGGGCACCGGCAAGACGCTCGGCTTCGGCGTCCCGCTGCTGCACCGCGTCATCGCGCCGGGCGAGCCGGGCTACGAGCAGCTCGCCGCGCCCGGTGAGCCGCAGGCGCTCGTGGTCGTGCCGACGCGTGAGCTCGCCGTGCAGGTCGCGGGCGACCTCGCCATGGCGTCGACCGGCCGCAAGGTGCGCATCGTGCAGGTCTACGGCGGGCGCGCGTACGAGCCCCAGGTCGAGGCGCTCAAGCGGGGCGCCGACGTCGTCGTGGGCACCCCGGGCCGCATGATCGACCTGCTCAACCAGCGTCACCTGCGCCTCAACCACGCGACCGAGGTCGTGCTCGACGAGGCCGACGAGATGCTCGACCTCGGGTTCCTCCCCGACGTGGAGAAGCTGCTCGCGGCGACCCCGGCCAACCGTCACACGATGCTGTTCTCGGCGACCATGCCGGGCGCCGTCGTCGCGATGGCACGTCGGTACATGTCGCAGCCCACGCACATCCGCGCGTCGGCGCCGGACGACGAGGGCCAGACGGTCAAGAACATCAAGCAGGTCGCGTACCGCGCGCACGCGCTCGACAAGGTCGAGCTGCTCGCCCGCATCCTGCAGGCACGGGGCCGTGGCCTGACCATCGTCTTCGCGCGGACCAAGCGCACGGCCGCCAAGGTCGCGGACGACCTCGTCGAGCGCGGCTTCGCCGCCGGCGCGATCCACGGCGACCTGGGGCAGGGCGCCCGGGAGCAGGCGCTGCGCGCCTTCCGGCACGGCAAGGTCGACGTGCTCGTGGCCACCGACGTCGCCGCCCGCGGCATCGACGTCGAGGACGTCACGCACGTGATCAACTACCAGTGCCCCGAGGACGAGAAGACGTACCTGCACCGCACGGGCCGCACCGGGCGCGCGGGGAACAAGGGCACCGCGGTGACGTTCGTCGACTGGGACGACCTGCCGCGCTGGGGCCTCATCGACAAGGCGCTCGGGCTGGGCATCCCCGCCCCGGTCGAGACCTACTCGTCGTCCCCGCACGTCTACACGGACCTCGACATCCCCGAGGGCACCAAGGGTCGCCTGCCGAAGTCGCAGCAGACCCGCGCCGGCCTGGGTGCCGAGGTGCTCGAGGACCTCGGCGAGACCGGCAAGCGTGGCGGCGGTGCGCGCCCCCCGCGCGCCGACGAGCGCCCCGCGGGACGTCGTGACGGCGGACGCGACGCAGGCCGGGACGGCGCACGCGACGGTGGCCGGACGGCCTCCCGCGGCGCGGCTGCCACCGCCGGAGCGCCGCGTGCCGCAGCCGACGCCGACGCCGCACCGCGCGAGGGTGACGCGGGCGAGCGCACGGGCGAGGGCCGCCGCCGTCGTCGTGGCGGCCGTGGCCGCACGGGTGGCGACGGCGCCGCGCGCACCGACCAGGCCCCCGCGCAGGCTCCCGACCGGAGCAGCGAGCCCCGCGCCGAGCGACCCGCTCGCGAGGCAGCGCCGGACGGTGGCGCCTCCGCCCCCGCGGACGGCGAGTCCGCGGGCGCACCGCGCCGTCGCCGCCGTCGCCGCTCGCGCGACGGTGCGGCCGGCGCACCGGCGGACGCCGGTTCGGACGCCTGACGCCCGCTCCACGCAGCACCGCACCGCCCCCGTGCCACCGGCACGGGGGCGGTCGTGCGCCCGGGCACGTCACGCCGTCACGGGGACGCACCGGCCCGCAGGCGCGGGCGGCCGGCTCCCGCCGTCAGATCTGGCGCGCGAACGCCAGCACGGCGTCGGCGAGGAGCTGCACCGCGATCGCGGCGAGCAGCAGGCCCGCGATGCGGCTGACCAGCATCGTCCCGGAGTCCTTGAGCACGCGGTGGATCGCGCCGGCGAACCTCATGGACAGCCACAGGCACACGTGCACGAGCAGGATGCCGAGCGCGAGCGCCACCCAGTCGGACGGCTCGGTGGACTGCTGGACGTAGACCATCGTCGCGACGATCGCTCCGGGGCCCGCGAGCAGCGGCGTGCCGAGCGGCACGAGCGCGACGTTGCCCTGCGTGCCCTCGTAGCCCTCGTTGCTGTCCATCTTGCCGGTGAGCAGCTCCATCGCCACGAGCAGGAGCAGCAGGCCCCCCGCACCCTGAAGGGCCTGGACCGACACGTGCAGGTAGTTGAGCAGCGACTGGCCGAAGAGCGCGAAGCCGACGATCACGCCGAAGGCGACGAGGATCGCCTGCCGGGCTGCGCGCGCCCGCTGCTGGCGGGTCATCGACCCGGTGAGCGCGAGGAACAGCGGCACCGTCCCCGGCGGGTCCATGATGACGAACAGCGTCACGAACACCGAGAGGAACAGCTGGACGTCGAGCACGCCGTTCACGGCCCCACCACCTCCGTCGTCCCCTGGCGGACGATCTCGTCGAGCACGTGCGGGGCGGTCAGGTTCTCCCCCAGGACGTTGAGCTTGCCGGTGCCGTGGTAGTCGCTCGACCCGGTGACCAGCAGGTCGAGGCGGTCGGCGATGGCCAGCAGGCGCTCGCGCTGCGCCGGCGAGTGGTCCCGGTGGAACACCTCGAGGCCGGCCAGGCCCGCCTCCGCGAGCTCGTCGAAGACGCGGTCCGGGACGATCCTGCCGCGCGCGTCGGCCGCCGGGTGCGCGAAGACGGGGACACCGCCCGACGCGCGGATCGCCGCGACCGCCAGGGGCGCCTCGGGCGCGTAGTGGTCGACGTGGTACGGGCCGTCGGACGCGAGCAGGTGGGCGAAGGCGGCGTCCCGGTCCGGGACCACGCCGCGCGCGACGAGCGCGTCGGCGATGTGCGGGCGTCCGACGACCACGGCGTCGCGCGCCTGTTCGAGCACGTCCTGCCAGGTGATGGGCACGTCACGCGCGAGCCGCTCGACGATGTGCCGCGCGCGGTGCACGCGCGACTCGCGGGCGCGCTCGAGCTCGTCCGCGAGCTCGGGCCGCGCGGGGTCCTGCAGGTAGCTCAGCAGGTGGACGCTGACGCCGCGGGCGCGGGCCGAGACCTCGGTGCCGCGCACGAGCGCGATGCCGACCTCGCGCGCGGTCGCCGCCGCCTCGTCCCACCCGACCGTGGTGTCGTGGTCGGTCAGGGCGACGACGTCGAGGCCGGCGTCGCGCGCGGCCGTGACGAGCTCGGCCGGGGTCTGCGTGCCGTCCGACGCACGCGAGTGCGTGTGGAGGTCGATGCGCACCCACCCACGCTATCCGCTCGTGAGCAGGGCCCCGGCACACGGTGCGCGGGCGGCACCATACTGGAGCGGTGAGCACCGACGAGCGACCCGAGAACCTCACCCCCGAGACCGTCACCCCGGCCGTGGCCGAGGGTGACGAGCAGCCGCTGGACGAGCGCGGCACCAACCGGTCACGACGTCCCCAGTCGCGCCGGTTCGTGGAGTTCGTGACCTCCGGCTGGGCCGAGCGCCCCGCCTCGACGGCCGTGCGGGCGCCCGTGGCGGACCGGGCGGCCGAGCGGCGCAGCGCCCTGTCCGCGCAGTTCCCCGGCGCGCGGCTGGTCGTGCCCGCCGGCTCCTTCAAGGTGCGCTCGAACGACACCGACTTCCGGTTCCGCCCCCACGCCGCGTTCGCGCACCTCACGGGGCTCGGCACGGAGCAGGAGCCCGACGCGGTCCTCGTGCTGCACCCGGTCCCGGACGGCACGGGTGACGACGGCAGCGCGCACCACGCCGTGCTGTACATGAACCCGCTCGCGGGCCGCGACACCCCGGAGTTCTTCTCCGACGCCCGGTACGGCGAGTTCTGGGTCGGCGCGCGGCCCACGCTCGACGAGATCGCCACGACGACGGGGATCGCGACCGCGCACGTCCAGGACCTGCGGGACGCGCTGGCCAAGGACGTGGGCGAGGACGGCGTGCAGGTGCTGGTGGTGCCCGGCGCCGACGAGGCCGTCGAGGAGGTCGTGGCGCAGATCCGCCGGCAGGAGGAGTCCGGCGAGGCCGACGCGCACCTCGCGGAGGCCCTCTCGGAGCTGCGGCTGCTGAAGGACGCCTACGAGGTCGAGCAGATGCGCCTGGCGGTGGACGCGACGATCGACGGGTTCGAGAAGGTCGTGCGCGCGCTACCCCGCGCGGTCGCCCACCGTCGTGGCGAGCGCGTCCTCGAGGGCACGTTCCTGGGGCACGCGCGCGAGGAGGGCAACGACGTCGGCTACACGACCATCGCGGCCGCGGGCGACCACGCGACGACGCTGCACTGGACGGACAACGACGGGCAGGTGCGGGCGGGCGAGCTCGTGCTCCTCGACGCGGGCGTCGAGGTCGACTCCCTGTACACGGCCGACGTGACGCGCACGCTGCCCGTGGACGGCGTGTTCAGCGACGTCCAGCGCCGCGTCTACCAGGCCGTCCTCGACGCCGCCGACGCGGGCTTCGCCGCGGCGGTGCCGGGAGCCCGGTTCCGCGACGTGCACGACGCCGCCATGCGCGTGCTCGCCGCCCGCCTCGAGGCGTGGGGCCTGCTGCCCGTCCCGGCCGAGGAGTCGCTCGACCCCGACAACCAGCACCACCGGCGCTGGATGGTCCACGGCACGTCGCACCACCTGGGCCTGGACGTGCACGACTGCGCCGAGGCCCGTGCCGAGCTCTACCTCGACGGGGTGCTGCAGCCCGGCATGGTGTTCACGATCGAGCCCGGGCTCTACTTCAAGTCGGACGACCTGCTCGTGCCGGCCGAGTACCGGGGCATCGGCGTGCGGATCGAGGACGACGTCCTGATCACCGCCGACGGCAACGAGAACCTGTCGGCGGCGCTGCCGCGCGACCCCGACGCGGTCGAGGCGTGGATGGCCGCGCTGCGCGAGGGCTGACCGCGCAGGGCCGGTCCCCCGGCGGCCGCGCGCGGCTCAGGTCGTCGGGGGTGCGGGCGGCTGCGCCGGAGGGGCCGGCGGCGGCATCGTCGGGGGTCCGGTCGGCGGGGCCGTCGGGGGCACCGTCGGCGACTCCGGCGTCGAGGTCGATCCCGGCGCGGGGGGCCGCACGGGCTCCGGCCAGCCGGACACGACGCCGCCGGTCTCCGCGAGCAGGTGGCGGGCCTTGTTGGCGTGCTCGGCCGGGCACAGCACCGAGTACGACGTCGCGACGATCTGGCTCGACGACGCGAAGTCGCGCCGACCGCGCGTCAGCGAGTACCCGATGACGGAGAACAGCAGGCCGAACGCGCCGCCGAACAGCACGGCGGGCAGCATGACGCCGGCCCCGCCGCCGGACGAGAACAGCGTGAGGATCAGCCCGACGAACAGGCCGAACCACGCACCGGACAGGAACCCGCCGAGCGCGGCGCTCGGGTAGGACAGCCGTCGCAGCACGCGCTCGACCATCCGCAGGTCCGTCCCGACGATCGTCACGGCGCGCACGGGGAACTCCTTGGTGGCGAGCAGCTCCACGGCCTTCTGCGCCTGCAGGTAGGTCCCGTAGGTCGCCACCGTCTCCCCCGTCGGCAGCGTGGGGGTCGTGGGGATCCGCTCGGACTGCGTGAACGACATGAGCCGATCCTCTCGCACACCACGGGGTGCCGCCAGGCTGGGCGCCGGGCGCGCCCCGCCCGCGATTCGCGCCGGGCCATGTGGGAGCCCGCCGTCTAGGCTGACCGGCGTGAGCAGCGTCGGGGCACGGGTGTTCGTCGCGCGCCTCGCCGGCACCGCCGTCTTCGACCCCATCGGCGACGAGGTCGGCAAGGTGCGCGACGTCGTCGTGCTCGTCCGGCTCAAGGGCGCACCGCGCGCGGTGGGCCTCGTGGTCGAGGTCCCGGGCCGCCGGCGGGTGTTCCTGCCGCTGACGAGGGTGACGGCGGTCGACGCCGGGCAGGTCATCTCGACCGGGCTGGTCAACATGCGCCGCTTCGAGCAGCGCGTGTCCGAGACGCTCGTCATGGGCGAGCTCCTGGACCGGACGGTCGAGCTGGCGGACGGGTCCGGCAGCGCGCGCGTCGAGGACGTCGCGATCGAGCTGCAGCGCAACGGCGACTGGCTCGTCACCAAGGTGTTCGTGCGGCGCACGGACCAGCGCGGCGGCCTGCTGCGGCGCCGCGGCGAGACGCTGCTGATGGCCGTGGAGGACGTCGTGGGCCTCGGTCGGCCCACGGCCGCCCAGGGTGCGCAGCTCCTGCTGGCCCAGTACGAGGACCTCAAGCCCGCCGACCTCGCCGACGTCCTGCACGACATGGGCGTCACCCGCCGGCTCGAGGTCGCGACCGCGCTCGACGACGAGCGCCTGGCCGACGTGCTGGAGGAGCTGCCCGAGGACGACCAGGTCGAGATCCTCGGCGGCCTCGAGCGTGGCCGGGCGGCGGACGTCCTGGAGGCCATGCAGCCGGACGACGCGGCCGACCTGCTCGGTGAGCTGTCCGCGGAGCAGGCGGCGGAGCTCCTCTCGCTCATGGAGCCCGAGGAGGCCAAGGACGTGCGGCGGCTCCTGGCGTACGCCGACAACACCGCGGGCGGCCTGATGACCACCGAGCCCGTGATCCTGGGGCCCGAGACGTCGATCGCGGCGGCGCTCGCGCACGTCCGGCGCCAGGACCTCAACCCCGCGCTCGCGTCGGTCGTGTTCGTCGCCCGCCCGCCGCTGGAGACGCCGACCGGCCGGTACATCGGCATCGTCCACCTGCAGCGGATGCTGCGGGAGCCGCCGCACGAGGCGATCGGGCAGATCGTCGACACCGACCTCGAGCCCGTCGCGGTCGACGCCCCGCTGCTGACGGTCACCCGCCAGCTCGCGACGTACAACCTGCTGGCACTGCCGGTAGTCGACGAGCAGCGCCGCCTCCTCGGGGCGGTCTCCGTCGACGACGTGCTGGACCACCTGCTGCCCGACGACTGGCGCGAGACGGACGACGTGCACGCCGGCCCGCCGACGCGCCCCACCCCCGTCGTCCGGGGCCGCGACGGGGTGCACCGTGGCTGACCGCCTCGACCAGCCGCGGGTCCGCAACCGCTCGCTGCTGCCGCGCATGCAGGTCGAGGCGGACGCTTCGGGCCGCGCGTCCGAGTCGATCGCCCGCTTCCTCGGCACGCCGCGGTTCATCGTGTGGCTCACGGTCTTCTGCGTCGTGTGGCTCGGGTGGAACGCGTGGGGGCCGGTCGAGCTGCGGTTCGACAAGTCGGCGAACGGCTTCACCGCGCTCACCCTCATGCTCTCGCTGCAGGCGTCGTACGCCGCTCCGCTGATCCTGCTCGCGCAGAGCCGTCAGGCGGACCGCGACCGGGTCGCCGCCGAGCAGGACCGCCAGCGCGCCGAGCGGAACCTGGCCGACACCGAGTTCCTGGCCCGTGAGATGGCGTCGCTGCGGATCGCGCTGTCCGAGGTGGCGACCCGCGACTTCGTGCGCTCCGAGCTGCGCAACCTGCTCGAGGACCTGCAGGCCGAGCAGGCGGAGGACGAGGACGGCGCGTCCGGCGGACGGCCGGGAGCCGACGTGGTCCGACGGGGGTCCGTCGAGCGCTGACGCCGATCCGGCGCCGACGGGGGGACGGCCCACGGGCTCGCCGCCGCGGCGACCTACGATGGTCGGGTGCCGCCCGTCGAGACCCCCGCCCCCGTCGATCCGCTGCTCGAGGCCGTCCGCACGGCGCTGACCACCGTGCAGGACCCCGAGATCCGCCGCCCGATCACGGACCTCGGGATGGTGCGCTCGGTGGCGATCGAGCCGCGTGACGCCGGGTCGTTCGTGGTCGTCGGGCTCGACCTGACGACGCCGGGCTGCCCGATGAAGGAGACGCTGACCCGGGACATCACGGCGGCGGTCACGCCGCTCGACGGGGTCGCGGGTGTCCGCGTGGACCTCGGCGTGATGTCCGCGGAGCAGCGCGCGGGCCTGCGCACGCTGCTACGGGGCACGTCCGCCGAGCCGCAGATCCCGTTCGCCCTGCCGGGGTCGTTGACGAAGGTGATCGCGGTGGCGTCCGGCAAGGGCGGGGTGGGCAAGTCCACCGTGACGGCGAACCTCGCGGTCGCGATGGCCGCCGACGGTCTGCGCGTGGGTGTCGTGGACGCGGACATCTACGGGTTCTCGATCCCTCGCATGCTGGGGGTCGACCGTCCGCCGACCAAGGTGGACGACATGCTCCTGCCGCCGGTGGCGCACGACGTCAAGGTCGTGTCGATCGGCATGTTCGTGCCCGCCGGCCAGCCGGTGGTGTGGCGCGGCCCGATGCTGCACCGGGCGCTGCAGCAGTTCCTGGCCGACGTGTTCTGGGGCGACCTGGACGTGCTGCTGCTGGACCTGCCGCCGGGGACCGGTGACATCGCCATCTCGGTCGCCCAGCTGCTGCCCGGTTCGGAGATCGTCGTCGTCACGACGCCGCAGCTCGCGGCCGCGGAGGTCGCGGAGCGCGCCGGTGCGGTGGCGGTGCAGACACGGCAGCGCGTCGTGGGCGTCGTCGAGAACATGGCGTGGCTCGAGCAGCCGGACGGGTCGCGCCTCGAGCTGTTCGGCGCCGGGGGCGGTCGCCGCGTCGCGGACAACCTGACGCGGCTCACGGGTGCCGACGTCCCGCTGCTGGGCCAGGTCCCGCTGGACGTGCAGCTGCGCGAGGCGAGCGACGGCGGCACACCGGTCGTGCTCGCGGCGCCGACGTCGCCGGCCGCCGTCGCGCTGCGTGCCGTGGCGAGCACCTTGGCGGCACGTCCGCGCAACCTGGCGGGCCGGTCGCTGGACCTGTCCCCCGTCACCCGCTGACCCACCTTCCCGATATTTTCGGGACCCTGCGGTCGCGCTCCCACGGCACCTGCGCGCCGACATGTGAGCCAGGTCACACGTGAGGGGCTGTTTATCGATACATCACCCCGTTGCGACCGCCTTGACTCCTACCTAAACGATTACGAACTCCTCGAAACCTCCCGAAACGCGTCGCGACGCATTGACGTTAAACCAGGAGGGACGGGACGGTGTGCTGCCGGCTTCCCCCGGCGAACCACCCTTGAGGAGGGATCGATGACGATCACACGTCACCGCCGCCGTCGGGCGCGCGCGGTCAGCGCCGTCGCCGTGGCGGCCATGGCCGTGGGCATGGCCGTGCCGCTGGCCCTGCCGGCCGCGGCCGCGGGCAGCACGCTGCAGGCAGCCGCCGCCGAGTCCAACCGGTACTACGGCGCCGCGATGGCCGGCAGCTACCTGAACAACTCGCAGATCACCGGGATCTTGAACCGTGAGTTCAACATGATCACGGCCGAGAACGAGATGAAGATGGACGCCACCGAGCCGAACCAGAACCAGTTC
>NZ_JACSQV010000021.1 GCF_014836445.1 Cellulomonas avistercoris | reverse complement strand
CCCAGGGTGCGTCGATCATGCGTCGTGACGCGCGGGCCGCGCGGACGGCGAGCGCGGCGTGAACCCCCGGCACGCGGGGCCCCCCCCCCCGCGGGCGGGGGGCGGCCCGCGGCGGGGTCTGGCCCACGTCAAAGTCGGACGCGTGACCATGAGGACGCGGCGTGCCGTTGGCGTCCGCGTGGCACGGCCGTGCCCCGGCGTCGTCCTGCCGCCGTGACGCGGCCGCACGCACGGCGTACGGATGCAGATTCACCCTGCTCAGCGGGCGATCGTATCGATACGATCAGGCACTGACGCGACCAGGCACCGACCACCGCGCCCCAGCAACCCAGCCCCACCAGCGCGGAGTCCCCCTCGTCATGTCGAAAGCCCTCACCACCGGTAGCCCGTGGCGCGTCATCGCGACGTTCGCCGTGCCGCTGCTCATCGGCAACGTCGTCCAGCAGCTCTACCACTTCGTCGACGCGATCGTCGTCGGCCGCGTCCTGGGGGTCGAGTCGCTCGCCGCCGTCGGCGCGACGGGCAGCCTGCTGTTCCTGCTCATCGGGTTCGCCTGGGGCACCACGTCCGGCTTCGCGATCCCGACGGCCCAGGCCTTCGGCGCCGGGGACCACGCGGCCGTGCGCCGCTCGGTGGCCACGGGCGCGCTGCTGACCGGTCTCATCACCGCCGTCCTGACGGTCGGTGCGCCGCTGCTCGCCGAGCCCGCGCTGCGCCTCCTGCGCACCCCCGAGGAGCTGCTGCCCGAGGCGACGACGTTCGCCCTCATCAGCTTCCTGGGCGCCGCCTCGACGATGTTCTTCAACTTCCTGTCCTCGGTCATCCGGGCGATCGGCGACTCGCGCACCCCGCTGGTGTTCCTCACGGTCAGCTGCGTCATCAACATCGGGCTCGTCGTCGCGCTCGTCGGCGGCCTCGGCACCGGTGTCGGGGGAGCGGCCCTCGCGACCGTCGCGTCGCAGGGCATCGCCGTCGCGCTGTGCCTGCTCTACGTGTGGCGCCGGGTCCCCGTCCTGCACGTGCGCCGCGAGGACTGGCGCGTGACGCGCGCCGACGTCGCCCGGCACCTGCAGCTCGGCCTGCCGATGGGCTTCCAGGCGTCGATCATCGCCATCGGGGCGCTGGCCGTGCAGGTCCGCCTCAACTCGCTCGGCCCCGAGGCCGTGGCCGCCTACACCACGGCCGCGCGCGTCGACATGCTCGCGGTCACCCTGCTGTCGTCGCTGGGTCTCGCGATGTCGATGTTCGTCGCGCAGAACCTGGGCGGCGGCCGTCCCGACCGCATCCGCGCGGGCGTCGTGCAGGGCGTGTGGATGGCCGTCGCCGCGTCGGTCGTGCTCGGTGCCGTGCTCATCGTGGCCGGCGGGCACCTGGTCGGGCTCTTCGTCGGCGACGGCGAGCAGCACGTCGTCGAGCTCGCGACCTACCTGCTGGTCGTCAACGGCGCGCTGTACGTCGTGCTCGGCGTCCTCATGGTCCTGCGCGGTGCGCTGCAGGGGCTCGGGCACACGATGGTGCCCACCCTGACCGGGATCGTCGAGCTCGTCATGCGGGTCGGCGCGGCCGTGGTGCTGGGGGCCGCCTTCGGGTTCGAGGGCGTCGTGTGGGGCAACCCGCTGGCGTGGCTCGGTGCCGTCGCGGGCCTCGTCCCGGCGTACGTCCGGGCGCACCGCCGGCTCGCGTCCGTGCCCGTCGCACCGCTCGCACGCGTCGAGGCGATGCCGGACCCCGTCGCGCTCGAGGGGCCGTCCGAGGGTGCGATGGTCGTCGACGCGGTCGTCCCGCACGACCACCCGGACGACGTGGAGCGCGCGGAGCAGGCGGACCGGTCGGAGCACGACGGGGCCGACGAGGCCCGGCTCTGCGAGCGCACCTCGCACTGACGGGCGCCGCCCCGGGGGCCGCGTGCGGGCCGGCCCCTGCGCGACCCTCAGAACAGGCCGAGTGGCGCCGTCGTGAAGGCCCAGGCGAGCCAGGCCGCACTCACGACGACCCCGGCCCGCAGCGCGACGCCGGCCGGGGTGAGGCGCCCACCGCGCAGGTCGGCGCGCAGGTGGCCGGGCACCGCGGTGGCATGACCCGGCGTGGGCAGCGCCGGGAGAGCGGCCGGTGAGGTGCCGTCGGGGCTGAGCGGCCCGCCGCGCGCCGGCAGCCGGCCGGACGCCGCGGGGCGGCCGAACGGCAGCGGGCGCACCACGCGGCGCCGTGCGACCCGCGGGTCGGCCTCGAGGGCCCCGGTCGTCAGCACGTCGGCATCGCCCGACCCGCCCAGGTGCGGGCCCAGGTGCAGGCTCAGGTGCAGCGCGAGGCCCGCGGCGTCGGCCGGGTGCAGGCGCGGCGGCAGCGCGCGCAGGTACGCGGCGAGGTCGTCGGCCGCGACGACCGTGGCGCCTGCGACCGCGTCGGTCGCCGGCAGCGCGCGGCCCGTGAGGCACACGAGCGCGCGCACGGCCGTGCGGTGGCGCGGCGCGAGGAGCGTCGTGACGACGGCCGCGGCGCGGACGGCGTCAGTCGCGAGCCCGGACCGGGCCGGGGCGGACCCCGTCGCGTCGGGACCCTCGTCGCCCGTCGCCCGGCGGACGTCCACGACGACGACCCCGCCCGGCCCCACGACGACGTGGTCGGCGCCGGCCCATCCGGCCCCGTGGCCGCGCAGGGCGTCCAGCGTCGTCCAGCCGTCCGGCTCCAGGCCCCGCAGCACCGCGGCCACGGCCGCGACCGCCCGCGCGTCGGCGGCGCCGCGGCGACGCGCCCACGACGGCAGGCCGCGCCGTCGCGCGCCGCCGCGCACCGCGGGCGTGCCGCGGCGCGTGACGGCCGGCTCGTCGCCGGTGCTCACCAGGACCCCATGCCTCGGTATCGGCCCGTCGGGCGCGCGACGTGAGCCCGCGACGTGGGCACCGGCCGTGCCGCGCCCCGACGCGCCGAACCCGAGACCGGTCCACGCGCGCGCTCCGGCACGGACGTCGTAGGGTCACCTCGGTGCCGCTGGGAGGCACCCGGGACAAGGGGGACCGATGCAGGAGGTTGCCGTCAGGCGGGCGCGGGTGGCGGTCGGCGCCACGTACGCCGCGCAGGGCTTCGGGTACGCGACCGTCGTCACCGCGCTGCCCGGGCTCAAGGCCCGCACGGGCATCGAGGACGACACGATCGCGCTGGTCCTGCTCATGGGGGCACTGCTGGCCGCCGCAGGCTCGGTCTCGGCGGAACGGCTCGCGCGCCGGTGGTCGAGCCGCACGGCCGTCGTCGTCGGCCTGCTGGCCCAGGCGGTCGGCCTGGCGTTCGTCGCCGCCGCGACGTCGGTGCCGCCGCTGGTCGGGGCGTTCGTCGTGTTCGCGCTCGGGCTCGGCATGGTCGACGCGTCGTGCAACATGCAGGGCGTCGCGCTGCAGCACCGCGTCGGCCGTTCCATCCTGTCCACGCTGTTCGCGTGCCTGACCGTCGCGGCGATCCTCGCGGCCCTCACGCAGTCGGGGCTCGCGCGGCTCGGCACCACGACCGGCGCCGTGTCGGCCCTGCTGGTCGCGGTCGCCGTCGCCGGCGCCATCGCGCTCGCCGTGCGGCCGTCGCTCCTGCCACGGACGACGGACCCCGCGACCTCCCCGCACGCCGCAGCCGCCGACCTCCCCGCCGCCGGCGCCCACCACACCGACGGCATCGCGCCCGGGGCGCGCACCGGCGTCGTCCCGCCCGACGCCCCCGCGACGCCCGCGCGCACGCCCCTGCCGCGCGCCGGCATCTGGCTCTTCGGTGCGCTGGTCGCCGTGGCGTTCGTCGTCGACTCGGCCGTCAGCAGCTGGAGCACGGTCTACCTGCACGACGAGCTGCGCGCGTCGGGGACCGTCGCGCCTCTCGGCTACGCCGCCTACCAGGGCGCCGTGCTCATCGCGCGCCTCGCGGGCGACCCGCTGGTCCGGCGCTACGGCCGCGTGCGCGTCGCGGCGCCCACGGGTGCCGTCGCCGCGGTCGGGCTGTTCGTCGTCGCCCTCGTGCCCAGCCCGGGTGCCGCGGTCGTCGGGTTCGCGCTCGCGGGCATCGGCGCCGGGACGCTCGTGCCGCTCGCGTTCTCGGCAGCGGGCGAGCTCGCGCCCGCGCGGCTCGACGACGTCGTGGCCCGCATCAACCTCTTCAACTACGCGGGCGCCCTGCTCGGCGCCGTCGTGATCGGCCTGCTGTCCGAGGTCACGGGCCTGGGCCCGGCGTTCCTCGTCCCGGCGCTCATGCTCGTGCCGGCCATGGCGATCGTGCCGCGGCTCGCCGGCCGCTCGACTACCCCCGCGCCCGCGACCCGCTGACACCCGCGCGCACCACGCGTGCGGGTGGTCACGCTCCCCGGACCTCATGGCGTCCGGCTCCCGGACCGATAGCACTCGGAGTCCGAGAGTGGGAGGAACGACGACGCATGCCTGCAGGTGACTCCGCGGCGCAGGAGGCGAGCCGACAGCTCGCGCTCGCCGCCGCGCACGAGAAGGCCGCGGCCGACGCGCGCGCGACCGCGTCGCGCTACGGCGTCGCGTCCGCGACCGAGCAGCGCACCGCGGCCGCCCTGGCACCGCTCGCCGCCGCCGGCTACCACCTGCTGGCCGACCGCCAGTGGCCGGGCAGCCGGCGCGCGCAGGTCGACATGGTCGTGGTCGGGCCCGGCGGCGTGTTCATCGTCGACACCAAGGCCTGGGCCGACGTGACGATCGCGGCCGACCGGATCCACCGCGGTCAGGAGGACGTCACCGACGACCTCATGGCGCTCGCCGACCTGGCGTACCGCACCGAGGGCGAGCTCGCCGAGGTCGGTCTGGCGCCGGGCGAGGTGCACGCCGTCGCGGTGCTCGCGGGGCGGTCGGGCGTCGACGAGCGCGTCGGGCCCGTGCACGTCGTGGGCGACCGCGACGTGCTGCGCCAGATCGCGCGCCGCGGCTCGCGGCTGGGGACGCGGCAGGTCGACGCGGTGCTCGCACGGTGCCTCGAGTGGTTCACGCACGTCGCGGGCCCCGCGCCCGTCAGCACGACGCTCCCCGAGCCCGTCCTGCCCGCGCCGCGCGGTCCGGTGCTGCTCGTGGACGACGAGCCGCTGCTCAGCGAGGCCGAGGTGCAGCGCGCGATGCTCGAGGGGCTCATGGCCGAGCCCGTCGAGGAGTGGATGGCCTTCCTGCACCCCACGCAGGCCCGGATCGTGCGCCGGTCCTACAACGGGCCCGCCCGCATCCGCGGCGCCGCCGGCACCGGCAAGACCGTCGTCGCGCTGCACCGCGCCGCGTACCTCGCGCGGACCCGCGAGGGCAAGGTCCTGGTCACGACGTACATCCGCACGCTGCCCGACGTGCTGCGCCAGCTGCTGACGCGGCTGGCCCCCGACGTCGTGGACCGGGTCGAGTTCGCCGGCGTCCACGAGACCGCCAAGCGGATCCTCGACGAGCGCGGGGTCACCCACCGCATCGACGGCCGGCAGATCGCGTCGGCGTGGACCGCGGCGTGGGGCAAGGTCGCGGGCGGCAGCATCATCGACACCGACCGCCACGAGCAGGAGTACTGGCACGACGAGGTCAGCTACGTCATCAAGGGCCGCGGCCTGACGCGCTGGGAGCAGTACGCGGACCTGCCGCGGCTCGGGCGCCGTCACCGGCTCGGCCCGCAGCAGCGCCGCGTCGTGTGGCTGCTGTACGAGGCGTACGAGAAGGAGCTGCGGGACCGCGGCGTGCACGACTTCGCCGACCAGATCTCGCTCGCGGAGGCGGAGCTGCGGCGCGAGCCGCCGACCGACCGGTACACCGCGGTCGTCGTCGACGAGGCGCAGGACCTCACGTGCGTGATGATCCGGATGCTGCACGCGTTCGTCGGGGACGCCCCCGACGGCCTGACGCTCGTGGGCGACGGCCAGCAGACGATCTACCCCGGCGGCTTCACGCTCGCCGAGGCGGGCGTGTCCGTCGCCGGCCGCGGCTCGGTCCTCGACGTCAACTACCGCAACACGCGCGAGATCCTGCAGTTCGCGTCCCTGCTGGTCAAGGACGACGAGTTCGCGGACATCGAGGGCTCGACCGCGCGCGGCGACCGGCCCACGCAGGTGCTGCGCAGCGGGCCGAAGCCCGTGTACGTGCGCTGCGCCGGCGAGGCGGACCGGCAGCGCCGGATGGTCCAGCGGGTGCACGAGGTGGTCGCCGAGGTCGGCACCAACTTCGGCGACGTCGGCGTGCTGTCGCTGTCGCGGCGCGGCGTCGAGGCGGCCACCGAGGCGCTGAAGAAGGCGGGCGTCCCGGTCGTCAACCTCGAGAAGTACGACGGCGTGCCCGTCAACCGCGTCAAGGTCGGCACGATCAAGCGCGCCAAGGGCCTGGAGTTCAAGCAGGTCCTCGTGGTCGACCTGGTCGCGTCGTGGATCACCGAGAAGGCGGACCAGCTGGACGACGTCGACCGTGAGCGCCGCGACTTCCGCCTGCGTGAGCTGTACGTCGCGATGACGCGGGCGCGCGACGGGCTGTGGGTGGCGTCGATCTGATGGGCTTCGTCCTGCGTGCGGTCCGGGCGCTCGAGGTGGTCCACGCGCTGCGGACGCTGGCGCTCGGCGCGCTCGCCGGCCTGGTGTCCGTCGGCGTCTGCGTGGCGCTGGCGGTGGGCGCGGCCGGCTCCCCGGAGAGCCCTTCCGTGATCTCGCCGACGGGCGGACCGGCGGGTGCGGTCCTGGCGTCGGTGGGTGCGCCGGGGACGACGACCGTCACGCTCGACGCCGGTGCGACCTACCACGTGCACCTCGCCGCTCCCGTGACGGCGGGCCTGCCTCCCCGGTTCGACGGCGACGCCACCCTCGTCGCGCCGTCGGGCGCGGCCGTGGAGCTCGCGCCACCCGGGGGTACGTACCGCTCACGCGTGCTCGGGTGGGAGGAGCGCGTCGTCGCGCTGGTCACGACGTCCGAGGCCGGGACGTACACCCTCACGGTGCCCCCGGTGGACGCCCCCGGCGCCTGGGTCGGGATCGCTCCACACCACCCGGGTGCGGGTCCCGCGCTGCAGATGGTCCTGCAGTTCGTGGCGATGGCCGCCGGGCTGATCGCCGTGGCGTGCCTGCTGAGTGGGGGTCTCGCGCTGCGGAACGCGTTCCGCTCGCGGGACGTGCTCTAGACCGCGGTGCTCTCGCCCGGTCCGGGGTGCCTGGGTGCGCTGTAGGTTCGGGGACGTGAGCGCACACCCGTCGTCCCCTGTCCCCGCACCCCGCCGGCCCTCGCTCGCGGGGCCCGTCGCGCTGACGGCCACGGGCGTCCTGCTGCTGGTCGCGGCGCTGGTGCTGACGGTCGTGGCCGCGGCGGGGTTCGCCGGCGCGGTGCGCAGCGACGTGCTGACGCGTGACGGACGTCCGGGGTCGGCCGTCCTGGCGTCCGCGGACGCCCCGGGGGCGACGAGCGTCGAGCTGACCGCCGGCGAGCGGTACGCCGTGTACCTCGTCGTGCCGAGCGACGCCGTGCGCGACGACGAGCGCGTGGACCTCGACGAGGACGTGCTGCTGCTCGCGCCGTCGGGCGCCGTGGTCGAGGCGGACGACTCCCCGGGCGTGAACATGCGGACCGGAGTGGGTGACCGGGTCGCCATGACGGTCGGCGCGTTCACGGCGCCGGAGACCGGGACGTACGAGATGGCCGTGCCGCCCACGGACGTCGCGGGTGCGTGGGTCGCGCTGGCCCCGGACAAGCCGTTCGGGCCGTTCTTCGGCGCGATCTGGGGGACCGTCCTCGGGGTCTTCGGCGTGCTGGGGCTGAGCGCTGTCGGCTTCGGCGTGCTGGTCGGCGGGATCGTCTGGTGGGTCGTGCGGGCGCGGGCCCGCCGCGCCGCCTGACCTGACCTTGGCGCACGCGACCTGACCGACCTGACCTGATCCCGTCGCGCGGCGTCCCGCGGTCCGTTTGGTCGCGGTCATTGCCCTCCCAGGTCCTCTCACCTAGGGTGCTAAATCGGTGTAGCAAAGCAGCTGCACCCATCGAGCCGCTGCCTGGGGGGTGCCGGGCGGTCAGGCCCGTCCGTCAAAGGAGACATGCATGTCGAGATCCCTGACCCGGGGCGCCCCGTCGGACCGACGCCCTCGCGGCGTCACCACGACCGCCCTGCTCACCCTCGCCGCCATGGGTGCGGCGACCCTGCTGGCTGCCGCACCCGCGGCCGCCGCGCCGGCGCCTGAGGACGAGACGGGCCCGGTGGCCGCGGCTGCCGCTCCCGTCCTGGCCGTCACGCCCGTGACCGAGGTCGGCTCGTACGGCCAGCAGGTCACCCAGGTCGTCCTCGAGTACGCCGCGCCGGTCGACGCCTCGGCGCTGACCGGGGCCGACTTCCTCGTCGAGGACTCGGGCTACAACTTCCGGTTCGCCGGGATCGAGACGCTCCCGGACCTGGTCGAGCGCGACGTGGCGTCGGTCTTCACGACCGACGACCCGGCGCGCCTGCTCACGTCCGACCGCCCCGAGGCGCCGGGCCGGTTCGTCGTCCTGGACCTGGCGGACTCGCCCGTCGGCGGGTGGACCGTCATCGTCTCGCTGTGCCCCACCTTCCTGTGCTCGGTCCGCGTCAACCCGGACCAGCTCACGCAGGTCACCCAGCTCGGTGACGTCCACGGCACCGACGGCGCCCTGCTCGCCGCCGGCGACGCGGCCGTGGCGCACCCGCTCACCGAGGCCGCGATCGACCGTGAGGTCGACCAGTTCGTCCTCGCGAGGTTCACGTCGACGACCGGCCCCGTCGAGTACGCCTACCGTCTGCCCGAGGGCTACGACCCCGCGCGCACCTACCCGCTCGTCATCGCCCTGCCCGGCCACGGGATGGGCTACGACGGTCAGAACATCGGCGTGCAGCTCGCGTCGGACATGCTCGCCACCGCCTGGTTCCAGGAGTCGTGGACGGGCACGGACGAGGACGTCATCGTCCTCGCGCCGCAGAACGTGCGCACCGGCAAGGCGACCGAGGGCGCGCAGGCGATCGAGCTGGTCGAGAACTTCCTCGCCCGGTTCGCCGTCGACAGCGACCGCGTGTACGCGACGTCGGTGTCCTACGGCTCGCAGCTGATGTGGGAGATGTTCTCCGAGCGGCCCGAGCTGTTCGCGGGCGGTCTGCTCACCGGTGGGTTCCCGGGTGACGCGGACGAGTTCGCGCGCATCGCCGCGGGTGAGGTGCCGATGTGGATCACGCACGGCACCAACGACCACCTGCTGCCGGTCGCGCGGGCCCGGGCGTCGTACGACGCGCTCGTCGCGGCGTACGTCGACCTCGGCGTCCCGGCCGACCGGATCGCCGAGCTCGTGCGGTGGACCGAGTACGGGAACGACGCGTTCACGCTGCCGGACTACCACC
This sequence comes from Cellulomonas avistercoris, assembly GCF_014836445.1. GTDB lineage: Bacteria > Actinomycetota > Actinomycetes > Actinomycetales > Cellulomonadaceae > Cellulomonas > Cellulomonas avistercoris. The sequence continues at coordinate 49,302 of NZ_JACSQV010000021.1, read as the reverse complement.
TCGCCTCTGCGCCGACGTTCGAGGACCCGGCGACGCTGCAGTGGCTCCTGGCCCAGGACCGCAACCCCGACGTCGACGGCCCTGACGACCCGGGGACCGACCCGGGGACCGACCCGGGGACCGACCCCGGCACGGGCCCGGGCACAGACCCCGGCACCGACGTCCCGGGCACCGACGACCCGGACGGCACCGACGGGACCGTCGGCACCGGCGGCACCGGCGGCACCGGATCGACCGGCTCGGGCGCCGGAGCAGGCGCACCGTCGGGTGCGAGCGGTCAGCTGGCCGCCACGGGGGCGGACCAGCCGGCACTCCTGGCGGCGCTCGCGCTCGCCGCGATGGCCGCGGGGGCGTTCCTCGTGCGGCAGCGCGTGCGCACCGCTCGCGGCGCGTGACGTGAGCACCGGGCCGCCCTCGTCCACGGACGGGGGCGGCCCGGTGCTGTCCGGTGCGCGCAGCTCTGCCCGGTGCCGCGCAGCTCCGCCCGCTGCCGTCCGGCGTCGTCAGGCCGGGGCGACCGAGCCGCGGGCGGCCAGCGGGACCGGCAGGCGGTGCACCTCGGGCACGGCCGGGGTGCCGGCGACCTCGGCGAGCAGCAGCTCGACCGCGCGGCGGCCGAGCGCCTCGTGCGGGATCGCGAACGACGACACGCCGGGGCGCAGCCAGTCCGCCATCGGGTAGTTGTCGAACGACACGACGGACACGTCGTCGGGGATGCGCAGGCCGCTCTCCTGGAGCGCCTGGTACGTGCCGAACGCGAGGCGGTCGTTGAAGCAGATGACGGCGCGCGGCCGCGGGTGGTGCGCGAGCAGGTCGTGGGTCGCGGCCCAGCCCTGCGGGGGCGTCCAGTCGTCGCACAGGTGGCTCGACGCGGGCTCGAGGCCGGCCGCGTGCAGGACCTCCCGGATGCCGGCGAGGCGCTCGACGCCCGCGACCGTGTCCGGCGGCACGTCGTCGGCCCCGGGGCCGGCGCCGACGAGGTGGATGTCGCGGTGCCCGGCGTCGAGCAGCAGGCGCGCGGCGGCGCGGCCCGCCTCGACCTCGTCGGGGACGACCGCGGGCGCGCGCGTCGGCCCGGCGGGCAGGGTGTTGAGCAGCACCGTGGGCAGGCGCTCGAGCGCAGCCGGCACGGCGCGCGTGCGCGTGAACATCGACGTGAGCATGATCCCGTCGACGCGCCGGTCCAGCATCGCGTCGATGAGGGCGCTCTCGATGGCGGGGTCGCCCTCGGTCTCACCGATGAACAGCATGAAGCCGTGGTCGCGCGCGGCCTCGATGGCGCCCTTGATCATGTCGCCGGCCATCTGGCCCGTCGCGACCGTGTCCGAGACGAGGCCGAGCGTGCGCGTGGTGCCCTTGCGCAGGCCGACGGACACGATGTTGGGGCGGTAGCCCAGGTCGGCGGACGCCTCGCGGACCCGCTCCTGCACGGCGGACGAGATGCGCAGCTCCGAGCCTCGACCGGACAGCACGAGCGAGGCCGTCGTGGACGACACCCCGGCGGTGCGGGCGACGTCGGCGAGGGTGACGCGTCGGGTCACAGGGGTCCTTTCGTCGCAGCGATCCTAGGGGCGGTGGGCTGTCTGCGACGCCGGTCACGCTCCCACCTGGTCACGTGTCCGACTTCGTCCTGATCAGTCCGTCGCCGTCATGCATCCGTGACCTGGCGCGGCTTGACAACGTCTCCCGCCAGTAGCGAGCATGACCGTGCTAAGACGATTTAGCAACGGTGCCGAGCCCCCCGGTGCCGAACCTCTGGAGAGGGAGACATCGGTGTCTCGATCGACTGGAAAGCCTCGGAGCGCGGCAACCGCCGCGTCCCTGTTCCTGGCAAGCATTCTCGCACTCACCGCCTGCAGCGCCCCCGGCAGCGACACGACCGACGACGCGACGGCCGACGGCGGCGCGACCGCCGCGGACGGTGACTGGACCTGCGGCGAGGACGACGTCGCGCTCAGCGCCTACCTCGAGACCGGCTTCCCGCTCTCCACGGCGCTGTTCGAGGAGTTCGAGAAGCAGTACCCGAACGTCACGTTCGACGTGCGCGAGGACCAGTTCGCCGTCATCACCCAGAACGCCCCCCGCGTGCTGGCCGACAACCCGCCGGACCTCATGCGCCTGCCGCAGATGTCCGACCTCGTCGGTGACGGCCTGCTCTACGACCTCGACGCCGCCGCCGAGCACTTCGGCTGGGACGAGTGGCCCGCCTCGCAGCTCGCGCAGATGCGGGTCGACGAGGAGGGTCGCCGTGGCGACGGCCCCCTGTACGCCATGGGCAAGAACTACTCGATGACCGGTGTCTTCTACAACACCGAGCTCGCCGAGCAGATCGGCATGACCGAGGCGCCCAAGACGCTCGCCGAGCTCGACGAGTGGATGCAGAAGGCCAAGGACGCCGGCATCACGCCGTCCAACCAGTTCAACGGTGGCGCCACGGGGGGCCTCGCGTTCCCGCTGCAGCTCCTCATGGCGTCCTACGGCGACGTGGACGCGATCAACGACTGGACCTTCCAGCAGCCGGACGCGCGCATCGACACCGAGAACAACGTCAAGGCCGCCGCGCACCTCAAGAAGTGGATCGACGCGGGCTACTTCGCCGACGACATCAACTCGCTCGACTACTCGCAGATGATGGGCCAGTTCATCGACGGCAAGAGCCTGTTCATCTTCAACGGCGACTGGGAGTCCGGCACGCTCGACTCGCAGATGGCGGGCAAGGCCGGCTTCTTCCTCATGCCCCCGCTCGAGGAGGGCGGCAAGGTCGGCGCCATGTCGGCCCCGCTGACGTTCGGCATCTCGTCCAAGGCGAAGAACCCGGAGTGCGCGGCGTTCTTCTTCGACTGGATCGCCACGAACGACGAGGCGCGCACCATCGCCGTCGAGGTCGGCGGCTCGCACCCCATGGGCCCGTCGGACGCCTTCATGCCCGAGGTCGACCCCGAGTCCGTGACCGGCCAGACCCTCGCGGCGGGTGCCACCATCGCCGAGGACAACGGCTCGATGGAGTTCATCGCGAACGCCACCGGTGCCATCTACGCCAAGAGCTGGACCCCCAACCTGCAGAAGCTCGTCGCGGGTGACCAGACCGCCGAGGGCCTGCTGCAGGCCGTCCAGGCCGACTACGAGAGCGAGATCAACGGCTGATGAACAGGATGCGGACGGCCGCTCGGCCCGGTCGCCGCGAGGTCGCCGCTCCTGCGTCGACCAGCCTCGAGGCCAGGCGCCCGGGGGGGGGGGGGGGGGGGGCGCGCCTGCGCCGGGGCTGGGTCGCTCTCGGCCTCGTGGTCCCGGCGGCAGCGTTCTACGTGGCGTTCGTGCTGCGCCCGCTCGTGCTGACGGTGCAGTACTCGTTCTACGACTGGAACGGCGTCGGCGCCGCCACGTGGGTCGGCGTCGGCAACTACACGCGCCTCGTCGACAAGCCCGAGCTGCTCGGGTCGATCGTCAACGCGCTCGAGCTGATCATCTACTTCAGCTTCGTCCCCGTGATCCTCGGCCTGCTCACCGCGGCCACGATCCGCAAGTTCGCCACCAGCCGCCTCGCGATGGTGTCCCGCACGGTGCTCTTCCTGCCGCAGGTCATCCCGCTCGTCGCGGCCGGCATCATGTGGACCTGGATGCTCGCCACGGACGGCGTCGTCAACGAGCTCATGCGCGCCGTGGGCCTGGGCTCCGTGACGCGCGCCTGGCTGGGTGACACCAGCACAGCCCTCGGTGCCGTCGGCGTCATCGGCGCCTGGGTCGCCCTGGGCCTGTGCCTCCTGCTGCTGCTGTCCGGCATGACGAAGATCGACCCGGCCCTGTTCGAGGCCGCGCGCATCGACGGCGCCGGCGCGGTCCGCGAGTTCTTCGCGATCACGCTGCCGAGCGTGCGCCAGGAGATCGGCGTGTGCGTCACCGTCACCGTCATCGCCGCGCTCGCCGCGTTCGACATCGTCTACATCTCCACGCAGGGCGGGCCGGCCAACTCGACCCTCGTCCCCGGCCTGGAGATCTACTACCTCGGGTTCTTCTCCCGCGAGGTCGGCCAGGCGTCCGCGCTGGCCGTGGTGTTCATGGCACTCGTGCTGGCCGTCGTGCTGCCGATCCAGCGTCTGACGAAGGAGGAGGACTGATGATCGTCTCCCGCCGTGAGACGTGGCTCGGCCGCGCCCTGCTGGTCCTGCTGATGGCCGTCACGATCGTGCCGTTCATCAGCCTGTTCGTCACCGCGCTGCACAAGCCCGGCACCTACCCCTCGGGGCTCGCGTGGCCCGAGACGCCGTACTGGTCGAACTTCGTCGACGCCTTCCAGGCCGCCGACATGTGGGCCCTGCTGTGGTCGAGCTTCCTCATCGAGCTCGGCGTGGTGCCCGCGGCGCTGCTCATCGCGACGCTCGCCGGCTTCTCGCTGGGCCACCTGCGCCCCCCGGGCCACCGGTGGATCTTCCTCGCGTTCGTCCTGGGGCTGACCCTGCCGTTCCAGGCGATCATCGTGCCGCTCTACTACCAGATGCGGGACATCGGCCTGCTCAACACCCGGTGGGCGATCGTCCTGCCGCTGCTGGGCCTCTACATGCCGTTCGCGGTCATGTGGATGCGCGCGCACTTCGTCACCATGCCGCCGGACCTGTCCGAGGCCGCCCGCATCGACGGTGCGAACACGTGGAAGCTGTTCACGCGCGTGCACGTGCCGCTGTCGCGCCCGGCGCTGTCCGCGCTCGGCATCCTCATGTTCCTGTGGACGTGGAACCAGTTCCTGCTCGCCGTCGTGCTGGTCGACGACCCGAAGAACCGCACCATGGCCGGTGCGCTGGGCGCCTTCCAGGGCCAGTGGGGGACGGACATCCCGCTGCTGTGCGCGGGGTCGCTGCTCATCCTCACGCCGACGCTCATCGTGTTCCTCGCCTTCCAGCGGCAGTTCGTCTCGGCGCTCATGCAGGGAGCACTGAAGGGATGACGACGACCACCCGTCCGCCGTTCGACCCGGCCGTGGCCGCCGCCCTTGCGGCGGCGCGGCCGGGCGACGTCGTGACGACGCTCGCGCCCGACGAGATCGCCGGGCTGCGGGCGCGCGCGCTGCCGCCCGTGCTCGAGGAGGTCGCCGTGGCTTCCGGGCGCACGCTCACGTGGCACGCGGCCCCCGGGCCGGACGGCGACGTGCGCGTCGCGCTGCTGCGCCCCGAGGTCGTCGGGCCCGTGCCGGTCCTGCTCCACCTGCACGGCGGCGGGCTGATCGTGGGCACGGTGTCCGACGACGTCGCCGCCGCCACGCAGGCCGGGCCCGGCTGGGCCGTCGCGTCGGTGGACTACCGCCTGGCGCCCGAGCACCCGTACCCCGCGGCTGTCGAGGACGCGTACGCGGCGCTCGTGTGGCTCGTCGGGCAGGCGGGCGACCTCGGGCTCGACCCCGCTCGCGTCGTCGTCGCGGGCGTCAGCGCAGGTGGCGGCCTCGCGGCCGCTCTCGCGCTGCTGGCGCGCGACCGCGGGAGCCCGTCCCTCGCGGGTCAGCTGCTCGTGTGCCCCATGCTCGACGACCGCAACGACAGCGCGTCGGGGCACCAGATGGCCGGCGTCGGCACGTGGGACCGCACGGCCAACGCGACCGCGTGGGCCGCGTACCTCGGCGACGCGGCCGGCGCGAGCACCCCGCCGTACGCGTCGGCGGCCCGCGCGGCGTCGCTCGGCGGCCTGCCGCCCGCGTACGTCGACGTCGGCTCGGCGGAGACCTTCCGCGACGAGTGCGTCGCGTACGCCGCGCGCATCTGGGCGGACGGCGGCGACGCCGAGCTGCACGTGTGGCCCGGCGGCTGCCACGGGTTCGACGGCCTCGTCCCCGACGCGCCCGTGTCGCGCGACGCCCGCCACGCGCGCGCACGATGGTTGGCACGACTGCTCGCCCGCCTCGCCACCGCGCCGGACGCCACATCCGACGCCCCCTGACCGCCGCGTCGCCCCCGCAGCCCCCCTGCCGGGGGCGGCGCGGCCTTCCACCCACGGCCCGGCACCTGCCGGCCCGAGCACCTGCACCGATGACGGAGCCTTCACCGTGACCCACCGCGGCCCCCAGCTGATCACGTACGCCGACCGCCTCGCGGGCGACCTGCCGGGCCTGCGCGCGCTGCTCGACGGGCCGCTCGCCGGGGCCTTCGACGGTGTGCACGTGCTGCCGTTCTACACGCCGTTCGACGGTGTGGACGCCGGGTTCGACCCGCGCGACCACACCGAGGTGGACCCGCGCCTCGGCACGTGGGACGACGTGCGGGCGCTCGCCACCGGCCGGGACGTCATGGCCGACGTCATCGTCAACCACGTGTCGGCGGAGTCCGCGCGCTTCCGGGACGTGCGCGAGCGCGGTGACGCCTCGCCGCACGCACCGATGTTCCTCACGCTCGGCGCGGTGTTCCCCGACGGCGCGTCCGAGGAGGACCTCGCGCGCATCTACCGCCCGCGCCCGGGCCTGCCGTTCACGGTCATGACGCTCGGCGGGCAGCGGCGCCTGGTGTGGACGACGTTCACGCCCGACCAGGTCGACATCGACCTGCGCACGCCCGAGGCCTGGGACTACCTGACGTCGGTCGTCGACGCGCTCACGGCGGGCGGCGTCACGATGCTGCGCCTCGACGCCGTCGGGTACACGGGCAAGGAGGCGGGCACCGACTGCTTCATGACGCCCGCGACCGACGCGTACACCGAGCGCATCGTCGAGCAGGCGCGCGAGCGCGGTGCGCAGGTGCTGGTCGAGGTCCACGGGCACCACACGCAGCAGATCGAGATCGCCCGCAAGGTCGACCTGGTCTACGACTTCGCGCTGCCGCCGCTCGTGCTGCACGCGCTGACGGCCGCGGACCTCGAGCCGCTCGCGGGCTGGCTGCGGATCCGCCCCGCCAACGCGGTGACGGTCCTCGACACGCACGACGGCATCGGCATCGTCGACGTCGGCCCGTCCGACCTGCGACCGGGTGAGCCGGGCCTGCTGGCGCCGGAGAAGATCGACGCGCTCGTCGAGCGGATCCACGACAACAGCGGCGGCACGTCCCGCCAGGCGACCGGTGCGGCCGCGTCGAACCTCGACCTCTACCAGGTCAACTGCACGTTCTACGACGCCCTGGCCCGCGACGACCGGCGCTACGTGCTGGCCCGCCTGCTGCAGCTGTTCGTGCCCGGCATCCCGCAGGTCTACTACGTGGGCCTGCTGGCCGGGTCCAACGACATGGACCTGCTCGCCGCCACGGGCGTCGGCCGCGACGTCAACCGCCACCACTTCACGCCGGGCGAGGTCGAGGACGCGCTGACGCACCCCGCGGTCCGCGGGCAGCTCGCCGGCCTGCGCCTGCGCTCGACGCACCCGGCGTTCGGCGGCGACTTCGCGTGGGACCTCGACGAGACGCGCGGGACGATGGTGCGCAGCGCCGGCGACGCGCGCGCGACGCTCACGTTCGACGTCGCCGACGGCTCGTTCGAGGTCCGCGCGACCGACGACGACGGCGAGCGGGTCGTGCTCACGGACGCGGACCTCGCGGGCTGAGGCTCGCGCGCCCGTGCGGGGTGCGTTGCAGGCGGTGGGGCAGGATGCGCGTGTGGACAACGCACAGGGCCTCGCCGACGTCATCCGGTTCGTCGACACCCCCGCCACGTCGCCGACGGTGGCGCTGACGTTCGACGACGGGCCGAACCCGCCGGACACGGTCGAGCTGCTCGACCTGCTGGCGCGCGAGCGCGTCCCGGCGGTGTTCTGCCTGGTCGGCGTGCAGGTGCAGGCGCACCCCGACCTCGTGCGGCGCATCGTCGACGACGGGCACGTGCTGGCCAACCACTCGTGGCGCCACGACGACCTCGCGCAGCTCACGCCCGACGCCGTCCGCGCCGACCTCGTGCGCACGCTCGACGCGATCCACACGGTCGTCCCCGACGCACCCGTGCCGTTCTTCCGTGCGCCGTTCGGGCACTGGGGGCAGACGATCGGCGTCGCCGCCGAGCTGGGCATGCGCTCGCTCGAGTGGCAGCTCGCGGTCGAGGACTGGGACCCGGCGCCGCCCGCCGACGTGCTCGTCGAGCGGCTCGGCGGCATCGAGCCCGGCGGCGTCGTCCTGCTGCACGACGGGGGAGGCGACCGCAGCGCGACCGTCGAGGCCGTCCGGCGCGTGATCCCGCGCCTGCGGGTGGACGGCTGGACGTTCACGGTGCCGCGGTAGCCCCGCTGGGCACCGGTCAGGTGGCCGATGCTGCCGGCGTCACGCGCCCGACAGCTTCGCGTCATCTTCAGCGACTGCAGGACGCCGGCCTGGTGGCGTGGGAGGGCCAGTCGCCCAAGGACCCGCGGGCGGCGTGGCGGCTGACGTAGTGGTCGGTCGCTGAGACGCCCTCGGTCGCTACTGCAACATCTACTGCAACACGCACGTGCCAGTAGATGTTGCAGTAGCGACGTTCGGCCGTCACCGCAGCGCTGTGCGCGACAGCGCCGCACCTCCACGGTCTCGACGTGCCGGTCCGCCCCGCAGGGATGAGGATCGACGCAGGCACGAGGGGGTGTTCTGCATGGGGGGCGTCACGGACCGGTGGGCGCGGGGCGGGCGCGGGACGGCGCTGCTCGCGGTGGTCCTCGTCGCGGTGCTCGCGCTCGCGGGCTGCGGCGTGACGCGCGGCGACGACGGCGGCGAGAACCGGCGGCTGCGGATGATGATCCCCAACGCGCCCGGCGGCGGGTACGACCAGACGGGCCGCGCGGCGACGCGCGTCATGGAGACCGCCGACCTCACGGGCCGGTTCGAGGTCAGCAACGTGACCGGTGCGAGCGGGACGGTCGCGATGCAGCGGCTGGTCAACGAGCGCGGCGCGCAGGACCTGCTCATGACGATGGGCCTGGGCGTGGTGGGCGCGACGTACACCAACGGCTCCGACGCGCGGGTCAGCGGGGCGACGCCCATCGCACAGCTCGTCGAGGAGCAGGAGGGCCTGCTGGTCCCGGCCGCCTCGCCGTTCGAGACGGTCGACGACCTCGTCGCGGCGTGGCTCGCCGACCCCGGTGCTGTGCGCATCGGCGGGGGGTCCAGCCCCGGCGGGCCGGACCACCTGTTCCCCATGCAGCTCGCGGCGGCGGTCGGGGTGGACCCGACGCAGGTCAACTACATCTCCTACGACGGCGGTGGCCCGCTGACTACCGCGCTGCTGGGCAGCAAGATCGACGTCGGCACGTCGGGCCTGGCGGAGTTCGAGGGGCAGATCGCCGACGGGTCGCTGCGCGTGCTCGCCGTCTCGGGCGAGGAGCGGCTCGCGGCCGTCGACGCCCCCACGCTCGTGGAGTCCGGCATCGACCTCGTCTTCACCAACTGGCGCGGCGTGCTGGCACCGCCCGGCATCCCGGACGAGGTCCGCGACGCCCACATCGCGCTGCTCGAGCAGATGCACGCGACCGACGCGTGGCAGGAGGCCCTGGAGACCAACGGCTGGGTCGACGCCTTCGTCACGGGCGACGAGTTCGAGCAGTTCCTCGTCGAGCAGGACGAGCGCGTCGCGACCACCCTCGACGAGCTGGGTCTGCCGTGAGCGCCGCCGAGGACGCCGCGCCCGTCGCACCCGTGACGCCGGTGGTGGACCGTGCGCAGTACGCCCTGGCCGCGGTGCTCGCGGTCGTCGGGGTCTGGACGGTCGTCGACTCCGCGGGCCTGGGACCGGGGTTCGCCGACCAGGTCGTGCGGCCCGCCGCCTTCGGGTACGTCATCGGGTCCGCGCTCGTCGTGCTCGCGGTGCTGCTCGCGGTGGCGACGGCCCGCGGCGACCGTGCCGAGGGCGAGGCGGGTGAGGACGTCGACCTCGACCAGGGCACGGACTGGCGCACGCTCGCCGGGCTCGCGGGCGTGCTCGTCGCGACCATCGCTCTGCTCGACGTCCTCGGCTGGGCGATCGTCGGTGCGCTGCTGTTCGCCGGTGCCGCGACCGTGCTCGGCAACCGGCACTGGGTGCGCAACCTGCTGATCGGCGCGGTCATGTCGGTGGGGTCCTGGTACGGGTTCTACGTCGGGCTGGGCATCCCCATCCCGGCGGGCGTGCTGGACGGGATCCTGTGATGGACGCGCTGCTCACGGGCCTGAGCCTGGCCGTCACCCCGGAGAACCTGCTGTACGCGGTGGTCGGCGTGCTGCTCGGCACCGCGGTCGGCGTGCTGCCGGGCATCGGCCCGGCCATGACCGTCGCGCTGCTGCTGCCGGTCACCTACAACGTCGAGCCCAGCGCGGCCCTCATCCTGTTCGCCGGCATCTACTACGGCGGCATGTACGGCGGGTCGACGACGTCGATCCTGCTGAACACGCCGGGGGAGTCGTCGTCGGTCATCACGGCCCTCGAGGGCAACAAGATGGCCAAGGCGGGGCGTGCGGCGCAGGCGCTCGCGACCGCGGCGATCGGCTCGTTCGTCGCCGGGACCATCGGCACGGTCCTGCTGGTGGCGCTCGCGCCGACGGTCGCCGAGTGGGTCGTCGTCCTGGGGGCGCCGTCCTACTTCGCGCTCATGGTGCTCGCACTCATCGCGGTGACGACCGTCCTGGGCAGCTCGCGGCTGCGCGGGTTCGTCGCGCTGACGCTGGGCCTGACGATCGGGCTCGTCGGCACCGCGACCGGGCAGCCGCGCCTCACGTTCGGCAACCCGCTGCTGGCCGACGGCATCGACATCGTCGTCGTCGCGGTCGCGATCTTCGCCGTCGGGGAGGCGCTGTGGGTCGCGGCCCACCTGCGCCGGCGCCCGCTCGAGATCATCCCCGTGGGACGCCCGTGGATGGACCGGGAGGACTGGCGGCGGTCGTGGAAGCCGTGGCTGCGGGGCACCGCGTTCGGCTTCCCGTTCGGCGCGCTGCCCGCGGGCGGCGCCGAGATGCCGACGTTCCTGTCGTACGTCACCGAGCGGCGCCTGGCAGGCAAGCACCGGGCCGAGTTCGGCAAGGGTGCGATCGAGGGGGTCGCCGGGCCGGAGGCCGCGAACAACGCGTCGGCCGCCGGCACGCTCGTGCCCCTGCTGGCCATCGGCCTGCCGACCACCGCGACGGCGGCCGTCATCCTGGCGGCGATGCAGGGCTACGGGCTGCAGCCCGGCCCCCAGCTGTTCGAGGCCGAGCCCGAGCTGGTGTGGACGCTGCTGGCCAGCCTGTTCGTCGCCAACACGCTCCTGCTCGTCATCAACCTGCCGCTCGCGCCGCTGTGGGCGCGGCTGCTGCGCACCCCGCGGCCGTACCTGTACGCGGGCATCCTGTTCTTCGCGGTGCTCGGCGCGTACAGCGTGAACTTCCAGTGGTTCGACGTCGCGCTGCTCGTGCTGTTCGGGGTCCTCGGCTTCGCGATGCGACGGTTCGGGCTGCCGGTGCTGCCGCTCATCGTGGGCGTGATCCTCGGGCCGCGCCTGGAGGAGCAGCTGGGGCAGGCGCTGCAGCTGTCGCGCGGGGACGTGTCCGCGCTGTGGAGCGAGCCCGTCGCGGTGGTCGTCTACGTCGTCGTCGCGGCCCTGCTGCTCTGGCCGCTCGTGCTGCGGCTGATCCCCGGCCGGCAGGCACCGGAACGGCTCGCGGACGAGGTCGACGAGCTCGAGGAAGAGGTGAGGCGATGACCGTCGTCGTGGGTTGGACGCCCGACGCCCGGGGCCACGCGGCCCTCCTGCGGGGCGCTCGCGAGGCGCTCGCGCACCGTGAGGACCTGCTCGTGGTCAACGCGACGACCGGCACCGCCGCCGTGGACGACCGGTTCGCCGCCGACTCCGACGTCACCGACGTGCAGGCGCTGCTCGAGTCCCTGGGTGTCGAGGCGCAGGTCCGGCAGGCCGTCGTGCGCGACGTCCCCGGGGAGCTGGTCGCGATCGCCGACGAGGTCGGCGCGAGCCTGCTCGTCATCGGCATCCGGCACCGCTCACCCGTCGGCAAGCTCCTGCTCGGGTCGACCGCGCAGCGCATCCTGCTCGACGCGCGGTGCCCGGTGCTGGCGGTGAAGGCGGCGGAGGCGCCGGGGCGCTGAGGGGCTCGCGCTACAGCCAGCCGAACCGCTCGGCCGTGGCGGCCGCCTCGGCCCGGGTCGCGGCGCCGAGCTTGGTCTGCGCGGCGAGCAGGTAGTTGCGCACCGTGCCGGGTGCCAGGTGCGCGCGCCGGGCGATGACCGCGGCGGGCAGGTCGTACGACGCGAGCCGCAGCACCTCGAGCTCGCGCGGGCTCAGGGGACAGGCCGGTGCGCTCAGCGCGTCCGCCGCGAGACCGGGGTCGACGTAGCGCTCGCCGGCGTGCACGGCGCGCAGCACGCCCGCGAGCGTCGTCCCCGACGTGCCCTTGGTGACGAATCCGCGGGCGCCGGCCTCGAGCGCACGACGCAGGTGCCCCGGGCGACCGCGGCCCGTGAGCACCACGACGCGACAGCCCGGCACGGTGCGGGTGATCTCCGCGGCGACGGCCACGCCGTCGAGGCCTGGCATCTCGAGGTCCACGAGCGCGACGTCGGGTCGGTGGGCCAGTGCGGCGGCGACCGCGGCGGGTCCGTCGGCGGCCTGGGCGACGACGTCGAGGTCGTCCTCGAGCGCAAGCAGCGCGGCGACGGCGGAACGGATCAGCTCCTCGTCGTCGGCGAGCAGGACGCGGATCACGGGCCCTCGCCTCCCGGCGTCGTCGGCGCACCGGCGGGCACGCTCGCCCGCAGCCAGAACTCGCCGCCCCGCCGCTCGACCTGCAGCCGCCCGCCTGCGTCCGCGAGGCGCCCGGCGGCGCCGTCGAGCCCGGAGCTGTGCGCGTCGGCGGCGCGCGCGTCGACGCCGTCGTTGCGCACGGTGAGCGTCGCGTCCCGCCGTGCCGCAACGTCGCCCTCGCCGTCCAGGCCCACCTCGACCCGGCACCAGGTCGCGCGGCTGTGCCGCAGCACGTTCGTCACCGCCTCCCGTAGGACCGGCGCGAGCCGCGCCGCCGCGTCCGGCGGGACGTCCGCGGCCTGGCCGACGACGGTGCACCGCACCCCCGCGGAGTCGAGCACCTGCCGCACGGCGGCGACCTCCTCGTGCAGGTCGACCGAGCGGTAGGCGTGCACGGCTTGGCGGACCTCGCCCAGCGCCGTCGTGGCCAGCCGCTGGATCTGCGCGGCCTCGTCGCGGACCGCCGGGTCGCCCGCGGGGAGGCGCGCGACGAGCTCGGCCTTGAGGGCGATGACGGTGAGGCTGTGCCCGAGCAGGTCGTGCACGTCGCGCGCGAACCGCAGCCGCTCCTCGCCCGCGGCCAGGCGTGCGCGGGCGTCGCGGCCGGCGTCGGCGTCGAGCAGCAGGCCCCACAGCCACACCGGCACCCAGTTCACGACGGCGACGGACACGCCGATGCCCCCGGTGACGACGAGCGCCTGCAGGGGGGACCCACCCACGAGCCCGGCCACCACCACGCTGACCGCGCTGCAGGCCGCGGCCACGGCGACGACCCACCGCCACGTCACCAGCAGCGGCGCGATGCCGACGATCCCCGCACCCACCCACGCCCACGTCGCCCAGCGCCCGGCGGCGACCGGTGCCACCAGCGCGAGCGACGCCACGGAGGCGACGACGAGCGCGAGGGTCCACGCCCGGCGCGTGCGCGCCGTCGTCCAGGGCGTCACGGCGCCGTGCACCGCACCGGCCGACGTGACCGCGAAGCCCGCGATGCCGACGGCGCCCAGGGCGACCCACCGGGGGCGTGGCTCCTCGAGCAGGCCGATGCCCGGCATGAGCAGGCTCGTGCACACGGTCGTCGCGAGCCACACCAGCACGAGCGCCCGCGCGCGACCCAGGCGACGGTCGCGCGGGGCGGCCGCCCACGGCGACGCGGCGACGGTGCTCACACGCGTGATGCTAGGCGCGGGGGGCGCACCGCGGACCGGTGCGATCCGCACGGGACCGTGTGCGGGATGGTGTGCGAGGGCGTCCGCCGGGCGTCGCGCGCCGGTGTCATCCCACCTGCGCCGCGTCCACCGTCACGCCGCCCTGCGCGCTCGGCAGCCGCGACGTGAAGTCCAGCAGGCCGACCCATGCCGGGCGCAGGCAGATCCGGGCCTGCCGCAGCGTGGGGTGCTCCAGCTCGGCGAGCATCTCGTCGGCGGCGGCCGCTCCGAGGTACCGGCGCGCCGCGGCGGCGTACTCGGCGGCGACGCCCACGACCTCGTGGACGCTGGCACGGCCCCGCAGGGTCAGCACGCGCGGCGGCGGTCCCTCGTCGTCGATGGTCACGGCGACCCGCGGGTCGGCACGCAGCGCGTCCAGCCGCCGCGCGGGGTGCTGCACGCCCGGGCCGGCGACGTACGTCACCGTGACGAGCTCCTCACCGGTCCAGTGGAACCAGCTCGGGACGACGCGGGGAGAGCCGTCGGGCGCGACGTACGCCATGCGGGCGAGCGCGGTGCCGGCCAACAGCTCGCGGGCGACGGGCGTGGTGAGCAGCCGCGGGTCCCCCTGCGGCAGGGCAGCAGGTGGCAGGGCGGTGGATGGAGGTGTCGGGGACATCGGCGTCACTCCGTCTCTCGAGGGAACTTTCTCGCACCGTACCGTGGTCGGTTCCCCCAGGGAACCCACTGGCCTAGGCTGGCACGGTGCAGCGCACCGACTTCAGCCAGATGAACTGCTCCATCGCCCGCACGCTCCACGTCGTCGGCGAGGCCTGGTCGCCGCTCGTCCTGCGCGACGTGCTCATGGGCCTGCACCGCTTCGACGAGATCCGTGCCGACCTCGGCGTCTCGCGCAAGGTCCTCACCGAGCGCCTCGGCTGGCTCGTCGAGCAGGGCGTGCTCGAGCGCGTCCCCTACAGCGACCGGCCGCCCCGGTCGGAGTACCGGCTCAGCGAGCGCGGCCGTGACCTGTGCGAGGTGCTCCTGGTCATGTCGGCCTGGGGCGACCGCTGGCTCGCCGGCCCGGACGGTCCGCCGGTCAGCTACCGGCACCGCACCTGCGGGCAGGTCACCCACGCGGAGGTGCGGTGCGCGAGCTGCGGCGGACCGCTGCACGTGGACGACCTGGAGCTGCCCGCCGGCTGACGGGCGCACGACGGACCCGTGCGATCCGCACGGGACCGGGTGCACGGGCCACGGGCACCGCGGGAGCACCCCCGACGCACCGTGGGGCCATGGCTACCTCGACGCACGCACCCACGCAGCACCGCACCGCGACCGTCCCGGCCCGCCCGCCCCGCGGGCCCGCCGTGACCTTCGTGCTCCATCTCGGCGGCATGGCCGTGGCCATGCTCCTCGGGATGCTCCTGCTCACCCCGGTCGTGACGGCCCTCGCCGACGCGGCCGGCTGGGACCTGTCCGCAGCCGGCCCGGAGGCCGCGGCCCTCGTCATGGCGACGACCATGACCCTCGGCATGGCCGTGTGGATGGTGCACCGCGGGCACGGTCCACGGTCCGTCGGCGAGATGTCCGCGGCCATGGTCCTGCCGTTCGCCATCGGCCTGGTGCCCTACTGGGCCGGGCTCGTGTCCGGGGCCGACGCCCTGGTCGTCGGGCACGTCCTGATGCTCCCCGCGATGGTCGGCGTGATGCTCCTGCGCCGGGCCGAGTACACGGGCGGGCACGTCCACGGCCCGGCCCGCACGGCGTGGGGCCGGGGGGTCGAGGTCGTCGCGCACCGCTGGCCGACGTTCCTCGCCCTCGGGCTGACGTTCGACTCGTGGGTCAGCCCCGGCATCCCGCCCGCGTGGACGCTGGCCGTGCTCGGCGGGGAGTACCTCGTCATCGGGGCGGTGCGGCGCGAGTTCCGGCGCGACCGGCTGCTCGCCGCCCACGTCGCGGGGTTCGTCCTCTACCTGGGGTTCGCCGCGGTCGCGGCGACCGCACCGGCCGCGGTGGCCGGTCCCGTCGTCGCCGCCGGCTGGCTCCTGCACGTCGCGTGGGACGTCGCCCTGCACCGGGCGGGCCGCGTCACGTGGCGCTGGTTCGCCGAGGCGTGCATCGTCATCGACCTCGTCCTGGGCGTCACCGTCCTGCTGAAGCTCTGACCGGCGGGCCTGCGCCTCGCCCGCCGGCCGGCGGGCGAGGATGGCCCCATGACGACGCCGTCCCTCGGGGTGCTCCTGCCGCGTGACCTGCCCGCCGACCGCGTGCTGGAGCACGCCCGCCGCGCCGAGGCCCTCGGCTTCGACGAGCTGTGGGTGGTCGAGGACCTGGGCTTCCGCGGCGGTGCCGCGCAGGCGGCGGCCGTCCTCGCGGCGACCGAACGCATCCACGTCGGCATCGGCATCGTGCCGGCCGCCGCGCGGGACGTCGCGTTCGCCGCGATGGACGCCGCGACGCTCGCCCGCCTGTTCCCGGGGCGCGTGACGTTCGGCGTCGGGCACGGCATGCCGGACTGGATGCGGTCGGTCGGCCGGTGGCCGGCGCGCCCGCTGACCTACCTCGAGGAGTACACGGTCGCGCTGCGCGCGCTGCTGCGCGGCGAGACGGTGACGACCGCACCCGGTGCGTCGATCGTGCTCGACGGGGTCGCGCTCGACCCGTCGTCCGTCCCGGACGTCGTGCCCGACGTGCTGCTGGGCGTGCGCGGGCCCCGGTCGCTCGCGGTCGCCGGCCGGGTCGCCGACGGCGTGGTGCTCGCCGAGCCGTGCGCCCCGGCGTACGTCCGGGCGGCCGTCGAGCAGGTCGCCGCGACGGGGCGCTCACGCGTCGTGACGTACGACGTCGCGTGCGTCGACGACGACGAGGCCCGCGCGCTCGACGTCGCGCGGCGTGGCCTGGTCTGGATCGGCGAGCCGGACTGGGCGCCGCACCTCGCGCAGCAGCCGTTCGCGGCCGAGCTGGCCGCGCTGCGTGCGGGGTCCGCGTCACCCGACGAGTTCGCCGCGGCGCTGCCGGACGCGTGGGTGCGGGAGCTGTCGCTGGCGGGCACGCCGGCGGGTGTGCGCGAGCGCATCGCCGCCCGCGCGCAGGCGGGAGCCACGACGTGCGTGCTGTTCCCCAGCGGACCCGACCCCGTCGCCGCGCTGGACGCGCTCGCCCGCGCGCGGTGAGCCGGCACGGTTGACTGTCCCCATGCGACGCCTGCTGGTGCTGGGCGGGACCGGGTGGCTGGGCGCGCGCGTCGCTCGCGCGGCCGTCGCGGACGGGGCCGAGGTCGTGTGCCTCGCACGCGGCGAGTCGGGGACGGTGCCCGACGGCGCCCGCCTCGTCCGTGCCGACCGGCGTGAGCCTGGCGCGTACGACGCGCTCACCGGCGAGTGGGACGAGGTCGTCGAGATCGCGTACGACCCGGCGCTCGTGGCGGGGGCGTTGGACGCGCTCGCGGACCGCGCCCGGCACTGGACGCTCGTGTCGTCGGTCTCGGTGTACGCGCGCAACGACGAGCCGGGCGCCGACGAGTCCGCGGCGCTCGTCGAGCCGCGCGACCTGACGCAGTACCCGGACGCGAAGGTCGCCGCCGAGCAGGCGACGGCTGCGCGGGTCGGGGACCGGCTGCTGCTCGCGCGGCCCGGCCTGATCGTCGGGCCCGGTGACCCGTCCGACCGGTTCGGCTACTGGCCGGCGCGCCTGCACCGCGGCGGCCGGGTGGTCGTTCCGACGCCGCACGGTCGCCACGTGCAGGTGATCGACGTCGACGACCTCGCGGACTGGATCGTCGCGGCCGGGCGCGAGCGGATCACCGGGGCCGTGAACGCCGTCGGCGAGCCCGTGCCGCTGGGGGACCTCCTCGCCGACATCCGTGCGGTGACCGGTGCCGACGTGGAGCTCGTGCCGGTCGACGACGCGACCCTGCTGGCCCACGACGTGCGGTACTGGGCGGGACCGCGGTCGCTGCCGCTGTGGCTGCCCGTCGCGGACGCCGGGTTCGCGCGCCGCGACGGGTCGGCGTACCGGGCCGCCGGCGGGACCCTGCGTCCCCTGCGCGACACGGTCACCCGCGTGCTGGCCGACGAGGTCGCGCGGGGCGTGGACCGCCCGCGGCGGTCGGGCCTCACGGCTGACGAGGAGCGGGCGGTCCAGCGCGACCTGAGGTGAGCATGCTCTGCCCGCCCCCGAGGGCTCCTCAGACGGGCACGGGTGCCCACCTCACGGCGGCGACCTGGTCGAGGATCCGGTCCAGCACCACCACCCGGTCGAAGCGCAGCGCGTACTCCCGTGCCCGCTCGGCCCAGGCGGCGCGGTCGGCGCGGTCCATGGTGAGGACGTCGTCGAGCGCGGCCGCGATGGCGTCGGGGGAGTCGACGGGGACGATGATCGCGGTGTCACCCACGGCCTCGCCGATGCCGCCGGTCACGGTGGTGATGACGGGCCCGCCGCCGGACAGCATCTTCTCGACCAGGGCGATGCCGAACGTCTCGATGAACTCGGGTCGCGGCTTGGACGGCAGCACGAACGCGGTGCAGCCGGCCATGAGGTGGCCCTTCTCGTCGTCGGGGACGTCGTCGAGGAAGGTGATGAGGCCGGCCACGGGCGTGCGGGCGGCGTGCGCGCGCAGCTCCGCGGCCTGCGGCCCGTTGCCCGCGATGACCAGACGGCGCCCGGCGGCCGGTGCGCCCGAGCGGACGTAGCCGTCGATGAGGTCGTCGACGCCCTTGGCGTGCGCGAGCCGCGACAGGAACAGCACGTAGCCGTCACGCGTCAGGCCACGGTCGGCGAGCACCCGGTCGGTCTCGTCCTCGTCCCGCGCCAGGTACGTGCCGACGTCGATCGCGGGGTAGGAGACGGCGACGCGCTCGCGGCACTGCTCGGCGAACCGCGTGCCGTGGCGCGCGTCGATCGCGGCGGCCTCGGTGATCACCAGGTCGCGCGTGTACTGCGACACCGCGAGGACGACGTCGTGCGACAGGTACTGCGCGAGCACGTGCGCGGCGGCCCCGAACCGGTCCTCCTGCACGCACTCGCGCACGACGTTGGTGACGTCGGACCCGACGGCCTCGGCCACGGTCACGACGTCCACCGGCAGCCCCGTGCGGCGCGCGACCGCGACCGCGTCGGCGACCGCCGTGGCGTGCGGCGACAGGTACAGCGACATCGCGACGGTCGGGACGCCGTCGGTGAACAGCTCGACGAGCCGCCCGGTC
Source organism: Cellulomonas avistercoris (assembly GCF_014836445.1). Classification (GTDB taxonomy): domain Bacteria; phylum Actinomycetota; class Actinomycetes; order Actinomycetales; family Cellulomonadaceae; genus Cellulomonas; species Cellulomonas avistercoris. The sequence goes on along the minus strand of NZ_JACSQV010000021.1, from coordinate 30,319 downwards.
AGCCCCGCGAGGTACCGGCCGTCGGGGACCTTGTAGTCACCGACGGGTCCGGGGCGGTCCACGACGATCCCCGGCGAGTACGGCATGACGCCGTCCAGGGGCTTGAGCGGCAGGCCCGCCTCCTGCAGCCGCTCGACCGGCCAGGTGACGATCCGGACCTCGTCGAAGCCCCGCTGCAGCGCGGCCTCGGCGAGGTTGCGGGCCTCGCCCGAGTGACCGCAGATCACCGGGTCGGCGCGCACGACGATGACGAGACGGCGGTCGGGGCGTGCGGCGGTGATGGGGTCCACGGCGTCGTCCTCTCGGTGGATCGGGGGTGACTGGATCGCGCTCTCGCGGGGAGAGGGGGTGCTGGATTGCTCTCTCGCGGGGAGAGGGGGTGGGTGGCCTTCCCCCTTGGGCGTGAGAGAGCAATCCCGTCACGTCAGGGTCTGGACAGGCGGGGGAGCGGGACGTCGACGTGCGGCGCGGGCGCGCTGGGTGGTCGGTGCTGCGTGCCCCACCCGGACGGTTCCGGGCCGAGACCGATGAGCAGCCGCCCCCCGGAGTGCAGCTCGCCGCCCGTGAGGAACGGGCGGTCGAGCGGGACGCCGTCGAGGTGGACGGACTGCACGTGCTGGACCGGACCGCCGGGCTCGGGCTCGGCGAAGCCGGTCGTCTCCACCGTGAGCGGCCGGCCGCCCACGTCGATGCGTGCCTCACGCCACGCGGGCGCGTTGAGCAGGTACAGGTTCTGCCCCGCGACAGGGAAGAGCCCGAGCGTCGCCCACACGTACCAGGACGACAGCCCGCCCGAGTCGTCGTTGCCGGGCAGCCCGCCGCGGCCCGTCCCGAACTGCTGCTGGACGACGTCGTGGACGACCTGCGCGGTGCGGTCCGGACGGCCCGCGTACATGTAGGCCCAGGGGGCCTCCATGTCGGGCTCGTTGTTGAGCCCCTCGAACCGGTGCAGCGCGTACCCCGCGGCCATCTCGTCGACGTCGGGGTGCAGCCCCGGCTGCTTGACGGGGTCGGCACCGAACCCGAAGAACTGGTCGAGCATGGTCGTGAAGGCGTCGTCCCCGCCGGTCAGCGCGATCCGCGAGGCCATGTCGTGCATCAGCCGGAACGAGTAGTTCCAGCGTCCGCCCTCGTAGTACGTCGAGTCGACGAGCAGCCCCGTCGCCGGGTCGTAGGCGTTGCGCCAGCGCGCGGCCAGCGGGCCGAACTGCTCGACGAGCGTCAGGTCGCCCACGCGCCCGGCGACGATCGCGGTGCACCAGTACCCGAACGCGAGGTCGAGCGTGTGGCTGATGGGGTGCGTGCGGCCGTGCAGCAGGAACTCCTCGCCGTACGTGCGGCGCAGGTCGTCGTTCATGTGCACGAGCGCCCAGTCCCAGTCGACCCCCGGCAGGCCCAGTGCGCACAGGTCGGCGAGGAACGTGTGCGCGAGCGCCGAGCCCTGCCGGCTGAAGCGGTCGGCGCCGCGCGCCATGCGGTAGCCGATGGGCAGGTTGCCCTCCTCCTCGGCGATCTGCAGGAGCGCGTTCGCGAGCTCGACGGCCCGGTCGGGGAACAGCGCCGTCATGAGCGGCAGGTGCGTGCGGTAGATGTCCCACATGGTCGACAGGTCGAACGCGAACGGGCCGGGCGTGGGCCAGAACGGCGACTCGTCGGGCGCGAGGCACGGCTTGATGAGGGAGTGGTAGAGCGCGGTGCCGAAGACCGTGGCCTTGTCCGTCGACGGCGTGTCGACCTGCACCTTCCCGAGGTGCTCGCGCCACACGTCCTGCGTCTGCGTGCGCCGCCGGTCGAACGAGAGGCGCGGGTCGGAGCCGCACTCGCGCTCGAGGGTCTGCGCCGCCTGGTCGACGCCCCGCAGGGAGAACCCGAACCGCAGCTCGACGACCTGCCCCGGCTCCGTCGGCCCCGCCCACATGAGGCCGAAGGGGCGCAGCGTGGTGGGCCGGATGCGGTCGAAGTCGAGGCGCGTGCCGCCGGGCATGAGGCGGCGGTCGTACCAGAGCAGCTGCCGCCAGTGCTGCGCGTCGCACTCGACGCGCACGGCCAGCGGCGCACCCTCGACGACGATCTCGCCCTCCGCGCACCCGGGGCTCACCGAGCCCAGGTGCGCGCGCAGGGGGATGGTCCGGCCGTACGGGATGTCGAGCCCGCCGAGGGAGAAGTCGATGACGAGGCGTGCGTCGTGGTGCGCGGGGAACGTGTACCGGTGCACGGCCGACTTGGGCCCGACGGTGATCTCGGCGCGGATCCCCGACTCGAGCGTCGCCGCGTAGTACCCGGGCGTCGCCTCCTCGTCGACGATCTCCCAGGTGCGGCCCAGGTCGTCGAGCGGCGAGAGCATCGGCGTCACGCGGAAGTAGTTGTAGTACTTGCGGATCGCGCCCGTGCCGGACTGCTGGAAGTGCGTGAACCCGCTGGCCACGAGCCGGTCGTGCAGCACGGGCGGCAGGCCCTCGGTCGACAGGTCGTACCGCCCGTAGCCCGTCGGGTACGCCCCCGAGTACGCGCACGCCGACACCATGCCGAACGGGTGCGTCGCGCCCGGGTGCGTGTTGCCGACCTGCGGCTTGGGCGACCACCACGTCGCCGCGAGGCCGCCGGGCGTGGGCAGGTCGGTCGCGTCGGTGCCGATGAACGGGTCGACGTGGTCGAACATCCCGGCCTCCTCGCGTGCGTCCGTCCTGCCGTGCGCCTGTCGGTGCGGCGAATCGCGCGGCCTCGTGAGCCGGGTGGACCCAGCGTGACGCGGCGCGCGCGCCGTGTCCACGGGTGCGGTGCGGTGACGTTACGAGGCGGGTGTGTCAGGCGTGTTGCGGGCAGGTCACGCTTCGGCCGGGCGGGGCCGGGCGAGCTCCGCACGCAGGGCCGCGGCGTTCGCGTCGAGCTGCGCGCGCGAGGGGTGCGAGCCCCACCGCGCGCCGATGGTGAAGCCGTCGTCGGCGAATCGCGGGAACACGTGCAGGTGGGAGTGGAAGACCTCCTGGAACGCGGCCTCGCCGTCGGCGTAGAACAGGTTCACGCCCTCGGACCGCAGCGGCGAGCGCCGCAGCGCGGCGGCGACCGACCGCGCGACGGCGAACATCTCGGCCGCCAGGTCGTCGTCCAGGTCCGCGAGCGCCGGCAGATGCGCGCGGGGCAGGACGAGGACGTGCCCCGGCGTGACCGGGTCGATGTCCATGATCGCCAGGACGGTCGCGGACTCGTGCACGACCGAGGAGTCGAGCCGGCCCTCGACGATCTCGCAGAGGATGCACTCGTCGGTCGTCATGCGCTCGATCCTGGCACCGCGACCGTCCGGGGCCGAGGGCTTTGTGCGACCCCGACGGGTCAGTCGCCCGCCGCGTCCGAGGCCAGCGGGCCGAGCGCCGCGCGCGGCGTCGCGTCGAGCACGAGGTCCGCCAGCACCGGCAGCAACCGCTTCTCCTCGTACCGGAAGTGCGTCTCCATGACGGCCTCGATGCCGTCGAGGTGCCGGTGCAGCGCGGCGGTGTCGTGGCCACCCGCCGCGTGCCCCCCGTCGACCGCGCGCTGCAGCTCACCCAGCAGGTGCGACAGCATCGCGTGGTCGCGGACCAGCTGGCCCACGACGTCCCGGAGCCCCGGCGCCGACGCGAGGAGGCCGGGGAAGACGACGTCGTCCTCACCCCGGTGGTGGCCGTCGAGCGCCGCGCAGAACCCGGTGCAGAACAGCAGGAGCTCGCGCGCCGGGGACGCGGCGTCCGCCGAACCGTCCGCCGCGTCGTCGACCGCCTCGCGCGCGAGTCGCAGGCTGCCGCGCAGGCGCGCGTGGACCGCACGCAGCTCACGGTCCCAGGCGACGAGCCGGGTGGGGTCGGTGTCGGGCATCGGTGGACGAACCTAGTGGTGGCCACGCCCGAGCGTCGAGACCGTTTCGGCGTACTGGATCGCTCTCTCACCACCTGGTGGGCGCTGGATTGCTCACTCACCAGCTGGTGGGGCTGGACTGCTCTCTCACCACCTGGTGGCGGGGTGCGCTCAGCCTGTCGTGCGGCGGCCCACGAGGGCCAGCACGCGGGTCTGCCGGTCGGCGTCGGCCGGCACGTCGAGCGCGGGGCGGCAGATGCCCTCGCCGTACAGCGTCTCGCCGAAGCCCGCGGCGCACGCCTCGACGAAGGCCAGCTCCTGGTCGGTGAACCGCTCGTCGAGGCCCGCCGCCGTCGCGACGTCCCAGCGGTGCACGACGAGGTCGAAGCCGTAGAACCGCAGCAGGGACTCCCCGACGGTGGTCCGCCCGAAGTGCCCGTCGTACTCGAGCCCGCCCACGGCCGGGTCGGCCAGCGCGTCGGCGAGCGCCGCGGCGTGCGTCCGCCACACGGCGGCCGGGTCGCCGTCGAGGTCGATCGGGGCGAGCGGGACGCCGCGCTGGTCGAGGAAGTCGCGCTCGGTGTCGACCACGTGGCGCACGACGTCGCGCGCGGCCCAGCCCTCGCACGGGGAGGGTCGGTCCCAGGCGTCCGCGGGGAGCCGGTCGCACACGGCGCCGAACGCGGCGGTGAGCTGTCGGAGGTCGGGTGCAGGGTGGGTCGTGGAGGTCGTCATGCTCCGACGGTAGGCGCGGTGCGGGAGGCGGGGATTGATGAAAGCCGTCACGGGTCTCGACCCGGTCGAGCGCGCTCACCTCGTCGACCCCACGGACCGGACGTGGCGCATCGACCGGCACGCGGTGCCGGACGACCTGGCGGACCTCGCGCGCCGGTTCTGGATCCCCGTCTGGGACGTCCCGGCCGGCGCGGAGTCGCACCAGCAGGTGCTGCAGTACCCGGTGTGCCTCATGGTCGTCGCGCCGCACGACGCGCGCTTCTCCGGGGTGGTGCCGGGGCTGGCGACGACGACGTTGAGCGGGTCGGGCTGGGCCGTCGGGCTGATGCTGCAGCCCGCGGCGGGTGCGCTGCTGACGGGCGACCCGGTGGACCGGTGGACGGACCGGGCCGAGGACCTCGGCGACGTGCTCGGCGCGCCCGGCGCGCGGCTCGTGGAGCAGGTGCGGGCCGCGATGTCCGCGGGTCCGGACCGGCCGGGCGCCCAGCGCGAGGCGATGGACGCGTTCACCGACCTGCTGCGCACCCACCTGCCCGTCGACGACGAGGGCCTGCTGGTCAACCGGCTCGTGGCGGCCGTCGAGGACGACCCCGCGCTGCTGCGCGTCGAGGACCTGTGCGACCGGTTCGGTATCGCCGAGCGCGCGCTGCAGCGGCTCGTGCGCCGCCGGACGGGGCTGAGCCCGAAGTGGCTGATCCAGCGGCGCCGGCTGCAGGAGGCGGCCGAGCGGCTGCGGGACGGGGAGGTGTCCCTGGCGCAGGTCGCGGCGCAGCTGGGCTACGCCGACCAGCCGCACTTCACGCGCGACTTCCGCCGGGTCACGGGCCTGACGCCGGGCCGGTTCGCGGGGCGCTTCCGCTGACGTGCGGGACGCCGGGCGGCGCGGTCGCTCGCCGGGCGCCCGCCCCGGCCTCTTCGTACCGTGGAGAGACGACCGAGCACCGACATCGAGGGGGCACGATGCGAGGGACTCTCAGGGTGGCGACCGTCGCCGTCGCCGCGGCCGCGGCACTGACGGCCTGCACCGCGTCCGGGCAGGAGCAGGACGACCCGGTGATGAACCAGCAGGAGGCGACCACGCCGGCCATGACCGAGGACGACGAGGGCACCGAGGTGGTGCTCGTCGACCCGGACGGTGGTGAGGTCGGCACGGTGTGGCTCGACGACGAGGACGGCGCGCTGGAGATCGAGGTCGCGGCCGGTGACCTGCCGCCGGGCTTCCACGGCTTCCACCTGCACGCGATCGGCGTGTGCGAGCCGGACAGCCCGGACCCGACCGACCCGACGAAGGTCGGCGACTTCCTGTCCGCCGGCGGCCACGTCGGCGCCGACATGGCGGACCACGGCGCGCACGAGGGCGACCTGCCGTCGCTGCTCGTCGACTCCACGGGTGCGGGACGCCTGACCGCGAGCACCGACGCCGTCACGCTCGAGGAGCTCATGGACGACGACGGCACCGCGGTCATGGTCCACGCCGGCCCGGACAACTTCGCCAACATCCCCGAGCGCTACGCGCCGAACGGCCCGGACGCGGACACGCTCAAGACCGGTGACTCCGGTGACCGCATCGCGTGCGGGGTCGTCGGCGGCTGACGCACCCCGCAGCCGCGGGGCGCCGTCGTCGGGCCCCGCCGCCCTCGGGTGGCGGGGCCCGGACGGCCGTCGCAGGGTGGACCCATGAGCGAGGACACCGTCCACCCGGCATCCCAGCGGCCCGAGACCCAGGACCCGGAGAACCAGCCGCTGCCCGGCGCCACCGGCCCGGACACGCAGCCGCCGCCCGGTGACAACCAGGACACGGGCACCCGCCGCCTGTACCCGTCGGACCCGACGGGCGACGACCCGAGACCCTGACGGCCGCACCGCAGGTCGTACCCGCGGGGGCGCATCAGATCGTGACGACCTCGCAGGTCAGGCTCGGTGCCCCGGCGAGACGGCGGTCGCCCGTGAGCAGCGGTGCGCCGAGGTGGCCGGCGAGAGCCACGTAGGCGGCGTCGTAGGCCGAGAGGTTGTGCGTGAGTCGCCACACGTCGGGCTGGAGCGGGGCGAGAGGCCAGAGGTCGACCGGCAGGTCCGACCACGTGCGCACGGCGAGCGCCGCCTGGTTCGCGGTGAGCCGCCCCGCCGCCCGGCGTCGGCGCAGCACGTTGAGGACCTCGTAGCCGAGCAGGTCGGGCGCGGCCAGCTGGGCGCCCGACATGTGGGTCGCGGCCTGCTCACCCCGGGGGCCGGGGTCGATGAGCACCGCCAGGACGGCTGACGCGTCCACGACCAGGGCGGTGGTCACCGCCGCCCGGCGTCGAGGTCGTCGAGGATCTGCTCGGCGCTGACGTCCGGGTACCCGAGCGCACGGCCGCGGGCCTGCGCGACGGCGTCGGCCGCCGTCGGCCGGGCCGCGAGCTCGGTCAGCGTCGCGCGCAGGTACTCCTGCAGGGACCGGCCGCTGCGCGCGGCGCGCGCGGCGAGCTCGTCGCGGACGTCGTCGGGCACGTCGCGGACGGTGAGGGACACGCTCATGCCGTCAGACTACTGCGACTGCATGCAAAGTGCAGGCGCCGGCCCGGGCGGCGGGGGCCCGCGACGCGTCTCACCACTCCACCGGGTCCCGGACGATCGGGCACGTCATGCAGTGCCCGCCGCCGCGGCCACGCCCCAGCTCCGCGCCGACGATCGTGATGACCTCGATGCCCGCCTTGCGCAGCAGCGTGTTGGTCAGGGTGTTGCGGTCGTAGGTGAACACGACGCCCGGCTCGAGCGCGACGGCGTTGTTGCCCGAGTCCCACTGCTGGCGCTCCGACTCGTAGACGTCGCCGCCGGTGTCGATGGTCCGCAGCGCGTCCAGGCCCATGGCGCGGGCCACCACGTCGGTGAACGCGGCCGACCCCTCGTCGACGACGTCGAAGCCCGGGCGCGCGTCCGACGGCAGCAGCGTGAACGTGTGCACCGCGTCCATGATCGTCGGGTAGAGCGTGACGACGTCCCGGTCGACGAACGTGAAGACCGTGTCGAGGTGCATCGCCGCGCGCAGCTTCGGCATCCCGGCGACCACGACGCGCTCGGCCGCCCCCTGCGCGAACAGCGCGGCGCTGACCTGCGTGATCGCCTGCCGGGACGTCCGCTCGCTCATGCCCATGAGGACCACGCCGTTGCCGACGGGCATGATGTCGCCGCCCTCGAACGTCGCCTGCCCCCACTCCTTGCCGGGGTCGCCCCACCAGACGCGCGAGCCGACGTAGTCCGGGTGGTGCAGGTAGATCGCCTGGTAGATGAGCGTCTCGTCGTGCCGCGCCGGCCAGTACAGGGGGTTGAGCGTGAGGCCGCCGTACAGCCAGCACGTCGTGTCGCGCGTGTAGAGCGTGTTGGGCAGCGGCGGCATGAGGTACTCGCGCGCGCCGGTGGACTCGCGGGCCAGGCCGATCGCGGGCGGGCGGTGCTCGGGGGGCAGGTCGATCGTCGCCAGGCCGCCGATGAGCAGCTCCGCCAGGCGTGCCGGCGCCAGCTCCTCGAGGTAGGTGCGGGTGCTGTCGACCAGGCCCAGACCGACGCGGTTCGGCACGATCTTGCGGTCCAGCAGCCAGTCGCGGGCGCCGGGCACCTGCAGGGTCTGCGCGAGCACGTCGTGCAGCTCGACGACCTCCACGCCGCGGGTCGTCAGCTTGTTGACGAAGTCCGCGTGGTCGCGCTGCGCGTTCTCGACCCACAGCACGTCGTCGAACAGCAGCTCGTCGCTGTTGGTCGGCGTGAGCCGGCGGTGCGCCAGCCCCGGGCGGCAGACCATCACCTTGCGGAGCCGGCCCACCTCCGAGTGGACGCCGTAGCCTGCGGACACGGTCTGGCTCATGCTCGTCCTTCCGTCGGGTGACGTGGGTGGTGCGGTCTCACAGCGCGATCCGGCCTGTCGCGAGGCCGAGGACCCCGAGGACGGCGGCGACGACGATCACGGCGCACAGCACCGCCTCGGTCGGGGTGAACAGGCGCTTGCCGTGCTCGCTGCGGGCCTTGACGTACAGCAGGGTCAGCGGCGCGAGGATCACGGTCGACAGCAGCAGGAACTCCAGGCCCGCGGCGACGAACAGGAACAGCGTGTAGCCCGTCGCGACGCCCGCGATGATCGCGTGCCTGCGCTGGACGCGCGGGTCGACGCCCTCGTAGCCCTCACCGGTGAGTGCGATCTTCAGCGCGTACGCCGCGGCGAGGAAGTACGGGATGAGCGCGAGGCTCGTGCACAGGTCGAGCATGAAGTTCAGGGCGTCGGACACGAACAGCGTGACGACGAGCAGCGCCTGCACCGCGATCGACGTGACCACCAGCGCCGTGATGGGGGTGCCCGCCCGGTTCTCGCGGCCGAGCAGCTCGGGCAGGTCGTCGTTGCGGGCCGGCTGGTACATGACCTCGGCCGCCATGAGGGTCCACGCCAGGTAGGCCCCGAGCACCGACACGACCACGGCGACGGAGATGAACGTCGCGCCCCACGCCCCGACGACCGACTCGAACACCCCGGTCATCGACGGCTGCCGCTCGCCGGCGATCGTCGCGCGCGGCAGCACGCCGTACGACGACAGCGTCACGAGCGCGAAGATCGACAAGACCGACAGGAACCCGAGGACGGTCGCGCGTCCGACGTCCTCGCGGCGCCGGGCGTACCGCGAGTAGACGCTCGCGCCCTCGATGCCGAGGAACACGAACGTCGTGATGATCATCGTGTTCTTGACCTGCTCGGACAGGGTGCCCAGGTCGTCGTAGGCGAAGAAGTTGTCGGCGAACACCTGCGCGTCGAACGCGAACAGCAGCACGACGACGAACGTGAGGATCGGCAGGATCTTGAACACCGTGACGATGCGGTTGATGACGGCGGCGTCGCGCACGCCGCGCGCCACGAGGAAGTGGAACAGCCACACCCCGACGGTCGACACGGCCACGGCCAGCACCGTGTCCCCGTCACCGAACTCGTCGAGGAACGCACCGAGCGTCGCGGTGATGAACACCCAGTAGAAGGCGTTGCCCGCGACCGTCGAGGCCCAGAACCCGATCGCGGAGCTGAAGCCCGCGTAGTCACCAAAGCCGGCCTTGGCGTAGATGAAGACACCCGAGTCCAGGTCCGGCTTGCGCACCGCGAGGTTCTGGAAGACGAACGCGAGCATGAGCATGCCCGCGCCGGCGACGGCCCACCCGATGAGCGCGCCGAGCACACCCGTCGCGACGCCGAAGCGTGCGGGCAGCGAGAACACGCCGGCCCCGACCATGCCGCCGACGACCATCGCCGTCAGGGTCGGCACGCTCATCTTCGCCGCGGCGGCGGTGGGTGCTGCCGGGTTCTGAGTCGTGGTCATGCGTCCTCCATCGTCGGGGCGGGTGACGTCCTCTCGATGCGGAACCCGGTGAAGCCGTACAGCACGCTCAGCAGCGGGCTCGCCCAGCAGAAGATCGCGTAGGGCGCGTACAGCAGGGTCGAGACACCGAGGGTGGCGCCCATGAACGCGCCGCACGAGTTCCACGGCACGAGCGGGGAGGTGACCGTCGCGCTGTCGGCGGCGAGCCGCGACAGGTTCGTCGGCGCCAGGCCGCGCTTCTCGAACTCGGCACGGAAGATACGGCCCGGCAGGACCAGCGCGATGTACTGGTCGCCCGCGACGACGTTGAGGCCGAACCCGCAGCCGAACACCGTGAGGAACAGCTGCCCGTTGCTGCGCGCACGGTCGATCATCGGCACGACCAGCCGGTTGATCAGCCCGAACTCCTCGAGCATCGCCCCGAACGTCACCGCGCCGAGGATCAGCCAGATCGTCAGCAGCATCGAGTCCATGCCGCCGCGCGACAGCAGCCGGTCGACGTCCGCGACCCCCGAGTCGATGTCGAAGCCGTTGGCCATCGCCAGCCACACGGCCTGCACCGCCTCGGCGACGATGTTGCCGGCCCCGGTGACGAAGTCGCGGTACACGTCCGGCTGCAGGAACGCGCCGAGGACCCCGGCGAACAGCGTCGAGGCCAGCAGGGCGAGCGACGCCGGGACCTTGCGCGCCGACAGCACGCCCAGCACCACGACCGGCAGCAGCGCCAGCGGGGTGATGCGGTAGATCTCTCCGAGCTCGGCCAGGTCCGAGGACGTCGCGTCGCCGCCGGCCGTGGGCTGGACCAGGCCGATGACGAGCAGCACGACGAACGCGAGCACGAACGCCGGCACCGACGTCCACACCTGCCGCTTGATGTGCTCGTGCACCTCGACGTCCGCGATCTGCGCCGTGAGGATCGTCGTCTCCGACAGCGGGGACAGCTTGTCGCCCAGGTACGCCCCGGAGATCACGGCCCCCGCGGTGATCGCGGGCGACACCTCCAGCAGCGTCGCGATGCCCACCAGCCCGACGCCGATCGTCGCGACCGTCGTCCACGAGCTGCCGATGCTCAGCGCGACCGCACCGCAGATGAGCGCCGCCGCGGCGTAGAACCACCCGGGGGACAGCACCTGCAGGCCGTAGTAGACGAGCGTCGGGATGGTCCCCGACAGGTTCCACACGCCGATGAGCGCGCCGACGGCCAGCAGGATGAACACCGCGCTCGTCACCGACGCCAGCGCACCGCGGCCCGCCGCCTGGATCGCGGTGAACGTGTGGCCGTTGCGCAGCGCGACGAGCGCCGCGACCGCGCACGCCAGGACCAGTGCCACCTGGATCGGTCCGTCCAGCGCGTCCAGGCCGAACAGCGCGAGCGACCCGGCGATGAGCAGGGCCAGGGCGCCGAGGGGGATGAGGGCGTCGGTGAGCGTGGGTGGTCGGACGGGTAGCTCTGCCGGTTCGCTCAACGCGCCCCCTCAGGCCCGCGTCCCCACACCGGGACGCGGCTCGACCCTCATCACACTAGAGCCCGGAGGTTCCCGACGGAACAGACAGGACGCGCGCCCGGTGCCGCGGCCGGCGGGTCGTCCGGGACGTGACCTCGCCGGGACCGGCCTGAGTCGTCTTCACGGCGCGGGACGACGACTCAGGCCGGTCTCGTTCGGCGCCGGTCCTCGGGGGAGGTGGGCACTCGGTGGTGGGGGGACCACGTGCCCGCAGGGTGCTCAGTCCGGGCGGCTAGCGTGTGCTGCCGACGGCCGACCGGTCGTCCCCACCGCACAGGAGCCGAACCCGCATGTCCTCAGCAGTCGACCGGCCCACCCGGGGCGCCGACGGCACACCCGACCCCGACCGCGCCCTCGGTCACGGCCTGCGCGCGCGGCACCTGACGATGATGGGCCTGGGGTCGGCCATCGGCGCGGGCCTGTTCCTCGGCAGCGGGGTCGGGATCGCCGTGGCCGGGCCGGCCGTGCTCGTGTCGTACGCCGTCGCCGGGCTGCTCGTCGTGCTCGTCATGCGCATGCTCGCCGAGATGGCGTCGGCCGTCCCCGCGAGCGGGTCGTTCTCCGTGTACGCCGAGCGCGCGCTGGGCCGCTGGGCCGGGTTCACGCTCGGCTGGGTCTACTGGTTCACGCTCGTCATGGTGCTGGGCGTCGAGATCACGGGCGTCGCGCGCATCGTCACCGGGTGGGTGCCCGGCGTGCCGCAGTGGGGCGTCGCGCTCGCGGCCGTCGCCCTGTTCGCCGTCGTGAACCTCGTCGGGGTCCGGCAGTTCGGCGAGTTCGAGTTCTGGTTCGCGCTCGTCAAGGTCGTCGCGATCGTCGGTTTCCTCGTCGTCGGCGTCGCGCTGGCCCTCGGGTGGCTGCCGGGCACCGACCCCGTCGGGACGTCGAACCTGCTGGGGCACGGCGGCTTCGCGCCGACGGGACTGGGCGGGATCGCCGCCGGGCTGCTCGTCGTGGTCTTCGCGTTCGGGGGCATCGAGATCGTCACCATCGCGTCCGCCGAGGCGCGCGACCCGCAGCGGGCCGTCGCGCGCGCGACCCGGTCGATCGTGTGGCGGATCCTGCTGTTCTACGTCGGCGCCGTGGGCGTCATGGTGCTCGTCCTGCCGTGGGACGCCCCGCAGCTGGTCGACGGGCCGTTCGTCGCCGTGCTCGAGCTGGCCGGGCTGCCGGGGGCCGCGCGCCTCATGGAGGTCGTCGTCGTCCTGGCGCTGCTGTCCGCGTTCAACGCCAACATCTACGCGACGTCCCGCATGGCGTACTCCCTGGCCGGGCGCGGCGACGGGCCGCGTGCGCTGCGGCGCGTGTCGCGGCGCGACGTGCCGTGGGTCGCCGTGCTCGTCTCCGTCGTCCTCGGGCTCGTCGCCGTCGCGCTCAACTGGCTGCTGCCCGACGCGCTGCTCGGCATCCTGCTCAACGCCGCCGGTGCGTCCCTGCTGGTCGTGTGGGTGCTGGTCGCCGTGTCGCAGCTGCGGCTGCGGCCCCGCCTGGAGGCGGCCGCCGGTCCCGCCGGGCTGCCGCTGCGCATGTGGGGCTACCCGTGGCTGACGTGGGCGACGCTCGTCGCGCTCGCGGGGGTCGTCGTGCTCATGCTCACCGACGACGCGGCGCGCGCCCAGCTCGCCGCGACGGCCGGGCTCGTGGCCGTCGTGGTGGGGATCTACGTCGTGTCGCAGGCCCTGCGGCGGCGTTCGGCGCGCGCGTCGGGAGGGCCTGCCGCAGAATCGGGCGCGTGACCGGCGAGACGACGGACGAGGTGACCGCAGGCGCTCCCACGCTGCGCCGGGCGATCACGGGCCCGCTGCTGTTCCTGTTCATCCTGGGCGACGTGCTGGGCGCCGGGGTGTACGCGCTGATCGGCGAGATGGCCGGGCAGGCCGGCGGGCTCGTGTGGCTGGCGTTCGGGATCGCGCTCGTCATGGCGCTGCTCACGGCGTTCTCCTACGCCGAGCTCGTCACCAAGTACCCCAAGGCCGGCGGGTCCGCCGTGTTCGCCGAGAAGGCGTACCGCAGCCCGCTCGTCGCGTTCCTCGTCGGGTTCTGCATGCTGTCCGCGGGCGTCGTCAGCGCCGCCGGGCTGTCGCTCGCGTTCACCGGGGAGTACCTGGCCGCGTTCCTCGACGTGCCGCAGGTGCCCGCGGCCGTGGTGTTCCTCGTGCTCGTCGCGCTCATCAACGCGTGGGGCATCAAGGAGTCGCTGCGCGCCAACATCGTCATGACCCTCATCGAGACGACCGGGCTCGTCGTCGTCATCCTGCTGGGCGCCTGGGTGATCGGCCGCGGCGACGCCGACCTGAGCGGGGCGTTCGCGCCGCCCGCCGAGACCGGCGTGGCCACCGCGGTGCTCGCGTCCGCGCTCATCGCGTACTACTCGTTCGTCGGGTTCGAGACGTCGGCGAACCTGGCCGAGGAGATCACGGACGTCTCGCGCGTCTACCCCCGCGCGCTGTTCGGGTCGCTGCTCACCGCGGGCGTCGTGTACCTGCTGCTGGGGTTCGTCGCGCCGGCCGTCGTCGCACCCGAGGAGCTCGCGGAGTCCACCGGGCCGCTGCTCGAGGTGGTGAAGGTCGCGGGCGTCGTCCCGCCGCAGGTGTTCGCGGTCGTCGCGCTCATCGCGGTGGCCAACGGCGCGCTGCTGACGATGATCATGGCGAGCCGCCTCGCGTACGGCATGGCCGAGCGCGGGCTGCTGCCCGGGCCGCTCGCGCGCGTGCTGCCCGAGCGCCGCACGCCCGGCGTCGCGATCGTCGTGACGACGCTCGTCGCGATCCTGCTCGCGGTCACCGGTGAGCTCGTCGACCTCGCGTCGACCGTCGTGCTGCTGCTGCTGTTCGTCTTCCTCTCGACCAACGTCGCCGTGCTGGTGCTGCGGCGCGACCGCGTCGAGCACCCGCACTTCCAGGCCCCGACGTTCGTGCCCGTCCTCGCCGTCCTGTCGTGCCTCGTCCTGCTCACGCGGCAGGAGCCGCAGCACTGGGCGCTCGCGGGCGTGCTGCTGGCGGTCGGTGTCGTGCTGCACCTGCTGACGCGCAAGTCGTCGCGCGCGTCGGCGGTGGCGCGCGGGACGGCCGAGGGGTGACGGCCCTACGCTGCGAGCCGGTGCGTGAGGTGCTCGATGCGTGAGGTGGGCGATGGGTGAGGTGCTCGACGGTGCGCGGCTGCTGCTGCGCGGGTGGGGCTACTGGCGGCGGCAGCCGCGGGTCATGGCGCTCGGCCTGGTGCCGGCGGCGGTGGTCGGGCTCCTGATGCTCACCGCGATCGTCCTGCTGGTGATGCACCTGGGGACGGTCGCGGAGTGGCTCACGCCGTTCGCCGACGACTGGTCGCCCACGTGGGAGCGGACCGCCGAGGTCGCCGCGCAGGCCGTGGTGCTCGCGGCCGCGGTCGTGCTCGTCGTCGTCACGTTCACGGCGCTGACCCTCACTGTCGGCGAGCCGTTCTACGACCGGATCTGGCGTGCCGTCGAGGCCACCGAGACCGGTGCGGTGCCGACCGGGGACACCGGGTTCTGGCGCGGCGCCGAGGACGGGCTCGCGCTCATGGGCCGCGGGCTCGTCGTCGCGGTGCTCGCCGGGACCGTGGGGATCGTGCCGGTCGTCGGGACCGCGCTCGGGTGGGTCGGCGGGCTCCTGCTCACCGGCTGGGTGCTGGCGCACGAGCTCACGTCGCGCGCGCTCGTGTCCCGCGGCGTGCCGCGACGTGAGCGCAACCGGCTGCTGCGGGCGCACCGGCGCCGGGCGATCGGGTTCGGTGCGGCGACGCAGCTGTGCTTCCTGGTGCCCGGCGGGGCCGTGGTGACGATGCCCGCGGCGGTCGCCGGGGCGACGCTGCTGGCGCACGCCGTGCTCGGGGAAGGGGCCCGACCCTCACCGTTGGCCACAGGGTTATCCACAGATGGGGAGAAAGCGGACCAAAGGGTGATCGACCGCCTCTAGCGTCCCGGGCATGACGATCACACGCCACCCCGAGGCCCGCCCCTTCGACGACACCCCGCTGCCCGGAGCCGGGTTCGGGGAGTCGGTCCGCCGGTACTTCGGACGGTCGACGGTGCTCACCGGGCGGGCCGGCCGCGCGGAGTACTGGAACGCCGCGCTCCTGCAGGTGGTCGTCGTGTGGGGCGCTGTCCTGGTCCTGCGGGTGCTGGACGGCGCCGCGGCACCCGCGGTGGCCGTGCTCGCCGTCGGGGCGGCGCTGGTGCTGTGGGTGCTGGTCACCGCCGTGCCGACCGTCGCGCTGAACACCCGCCGGCTCCACGACCTGAACCTGTCGGGGTGGTGGCAGGTCATCGCCCTGGCGCCCTACGGGTGGTTGCTCCTGGTCGTCGTCGGGCTGCTGCCGGGGCGGCCCGCCGGGCAGCGGTACGACGCCGCACGGCCCGCGTACGTGCCGTGCGCCGGGTGCGAGCGGTGCGGGTGACGTGCCGCCGCCCTGCACGTTGGGACCTTGGTCCCGTGACTGCCTATCGTGGGGCTGGTCAGTCACCAGGAGGTAGTCCTTGACCGAGGCAGTCGCCCGCCCCACCCCGCAGCACGACGTCGCGGCAGCGCTGCTCTCGGCGATCCTCGACATGGCGGGCGACCTCGACACCCGCAGCCTGCTGGAGCGGTTCGTGGCCGCGAGCACCAGCCTGACCGGCGCGCGGTACGGCGCGATCAACATCGTCGACGAGGACGGCGCGTCGGTCGAGTTCGTGCAGAGCGGCTTCACCGACTCCGTCGTCGCGGCTCTTGGCCACCCGCCGCACGCGTGGGGGGTGCTCGGCGCGATCCCCGACGAGGGCGTCCTGCGGCTCGACGACCTCACCCAGCACCCCGACTTCCGCGGCCTGCCCGCCGGGCACCCGCCGATGGGGTCGTTCCTCGGTGCCGCCGTGCGCGTGCGCGGCGAGCGGTTCGGCACCCTGTACCTGTCGGAGAAGCCCGGCGGGTTCGGCCCGGACGACGAGGCGGTGGTGCTGTCGCTGGCGGCCGCTGCCGCCGTGGCCGTCCTCAACTCCCAGTCGTACGCGCTGGAGGTCCGCCGCCAGCAGTGGCTGACCGCCGGGCAGGACATCGCCACGATGCTGCTCGAGGGCGCCGACGCCGAGGACGTCCTCGAGCGCGTCGCGGCCGCCGCCGTGCAGGTCGGCGCGGCGGACGTCGCCGCGATCGTCCTGCCGGGCGCCGACGAGGACGAGCTCCTCGTCGAGATCGTCACCCCCGCCGGCAGGTCGCTGCTGGGCGCGGACATGAGCACCGAGGAGCGCGTGCGCGCGGCGTTCGACGACGGCACCGGGTGCCTCGTCGCCGACGCCGGCGACTCCCCGGCGTTCGTCGGGTACGGGCCGTCGCTCCTCGCGCCCCTGCACGCCCAGGGCCGGGGGATGGGGGTGCTCGTGCTGCTGCGCCGGACGGGCGCCGCGCCCTTCACCGACGAGGACCTCACCCTCGCGCAGTCGTTCGCGCGGCAGGCCGCGCTCGCGTTCGTGCTCGGTGAGGCCCAGCGGCTGCGCGGCCACGCCGCCGTGCGCGACGAGCGCACGCGCATCGCACGCGACCTGCACGACCTCGCCATCCAGCAGCTCTTCGCCGCCGGCATGCAGGTCCAGGCGCTGCGGACCGACCCGACCGGGCCCGTGTCGGCGGAGGCGTCGCAGGTGCTGGAGCAGGTCGTCGGGCACGTCGACGCCGGCATCCGGCAGATCCGCGTGATCGTGCGGACCCTCGACGACCCCGGCGCCACCATCCCGCTCGTCGAGCGCGTCGTCGCCGAGGTCGAGCTCGCACGCTCGTCCCTCGGGTTCGCCCCGCACCTGAGCGTCCACGTGGACGGCGTGGCCGTGGACCCCCTCGCCGGCGACCGCGTGCTCACGGGCGGCATCGACGAGGTCGTCGCACCCGGCCGCGCCAACAACGTCGTCGCGGTCGTGCGGGAGGGGCTGTCGAACGTGGCGCGCCACGCGCGCTCGCACGCGGTGTCCGTGCGGCTGACCGTGACCACCGGGGACGTCGGGCAGGTCGTCGTCGAGGTCGAGGACGACGGGGTCGGCGTGCCGCCGGCGCGCACGCGATCGTCGGGCACCCGCAACCTCGCGCAGCGCGCCGAGGAGTCGGGCGGGTCGTTCGCGCTGCTGCGGCCCGCGTCGGGGCGCGGGGCGCTGCTGCGGTGGTCGGCGCCGCTGGACTGAGGGGTCGGTGCGGGGACTACGAGCTCATCTGCCCACGACGTCCGCGATCAGCCCGGGGATACGGTGCGCGAGCGTCGCCCACACGAAGTCGGCCTGCACCTTGTCGTCGTGGTGCGCGATGAGGTTGCGCATCCGCTGGATCTTGACCCACTCCACCTCGGGGTGCTCCGCCTTGAAGCCGTCGGGCAGCTTCTCGACGACCGTCGACACCTTGATGACGATGCGCTCACCGGCGTTGCGCAGCAGCCGGCCCTGGGCGTCGTCCGCGAGGTAGGCGGCCTGGCCGAGGCTGACGACGTGCGCCGCGTCCTCCGCGATGGCCACGAGGTCGTCGAGGAGGCGCGCCACCTTGTCCGGTGCTGTCACAGGGGGATCGCCTCGCGCCGGGCGTGCGCGCTCACGGCGCCGGCGACACGACCGGACACGACGTCCACCTTGGTGCCCAGGAGCTGCTCGAGCTCGTCCGTGAGGTCCAGGACGTCGACCAGGTCGGTGCCGTCGTCGAACGTGATCATCAGATCGATGTCGGAGTCCGGGGTGTCCTCACCGCGGGCGACCGAGCCGATGACGAGCGCGTCGTGACCGTGATGCCGCGCGACGGCATCGCGGACCGCGAGGCGGTGCCGGTCGAGCACCGCGGAGGGCCGGACGCGGAGGGCGGCGTCGAGGCGTGCGCGTCCCTCCGGCCCGATGCCGCGTCGCCCGGTCTCGACCGCTGCGATCACCGGCTGAGCAACGCCGGACCGCGCCGCGAGCTCACGCTGCGTGAGGCCGAGGCGCAGGCGACGGGCGCGCAGCTCGGCGCCCGGATGATCAGTCATGGTCCGACGATAGCGCGACTGCTATCGCGTCGGGTCGGTCACCGGTCGAGCTCGGCAAGGCACTGACGAGCCGCGGCTGCTGCGTCGGCGGCCAGCACGTCGACGGGCAGGGGATCGCCGTCGGCGACGCGTTGCGTGGCGTAGAGACGGGCGGCGCGCCCGTCCGGGTCGGTGAGCTGGGCGAGCGCGGCCCGTAGGACACCCTCGAACTCCTGCTCCCGGCCGGGTGGCAGCGCCGCGCGCGCGGCACGTCCGGCCGCGCGGGGGCCTCCTGCGGTGTTGTGCTGGACGACGAACGCCAGGTCGTAGGGGTCGCGGTCGGCGCGACGTCCGAGCACGGCCGCGGCCTTGGCGAGCAGGTACCCGCCGAGGTTGGCGAACGGCACGTCGACCCAGGCGGTGAGGTCGTCACCGGACCGGACGGGCAGCCGGCGGATCACGGGATCCCGCAGCGCCGGCGCGGGACCGGCCACGTTCTGGACGGTCATGCGGGTGCAGCCCGGCACGGCGAGCTGCTGCCCGCGGTGGTCGAGCACGTCGGTGAGCAGGTCGATCCGCACGGGGGCGCCCTCGAGCGTCATCACCCACTGCCACGCCCGCCCGTCGGTCCGGCCGTCGAGCTGCGCGACCAGGCGGGCCAGGGCGGCCTCCGCGATGGCGCGGGTGCGGCGTGTGCGCATCAGAAGCCGATCCGCTGCTCGCGCAGATGCATCGCGTACTCGTCGGCACGCACCCCGCCGCGGCGCAGCAGGTCGCCGTAGAGACGGACGTCGCTCACCAGCGGCACGTCGTCGTCGGGTGCCGCGTCCGGTCGTGCCGCGCGCGGTCGGTCCGCGCTCAAGAGGGCGACGGTGTACCGGTCGGCCCGCAGGACGCGGACCCGAACCCCGGCGTCCGTCGGCGTGAGGTCGGCTGCGGCCAGCAGGTCATGGAGGTCGTGGTCGAACGCCGTGCCGTCGAGGTACAGGTCGACGGGGTTGGTCGCCGTGGTGAACGGGGCCCGACGCTCCAGGGCGACCAGACCGGTCACGGCCCAGACGCCGCGCGGCCAGGCCGGCGCGAGCACGTCGGCGAGCCAGGTGTCGGGGTCGCGGATCAGTGCGTGGGCTGCGATGCCGTCGTCCTGCCCTGACGCGTACCAGGTTGCCCACCCGTCGAGCATCGCGCCGCGCTCGACGACGTCACGACGGGACGTCGGTCCGCGTCGCGGCCCGGTCGGTGCCGTCCACCCCTGGCTGTCGAAGTAGGTGAGGGCTCTCGAGGCGGCGCCGGGCGACGCGCCGACCGCTGCCGCCAGGTCGGCCACCGGTGGGACGAGCGTCTCGCCCGTCGCCGCCCGCTGGAGGAGGTGCTCGGCGACCGCGCCGGCGGCTGCGGTGAACCGGGCAGGTGCGGCCTCGGGCGGGGCGGGCGGGGTCGGGATCCGGATGAGGATCGGGCCGGCCGACAGGTCCAGCCCTCCGGCCTCGTCCGCCCACGAGATGCCGCGCTCGGCCAGGAGGGCGCGGCTGCCGGGGGAGAGCCGGCGGGCGACGATCACGGGGGTGGCGCCGGCGGGCGTGTCGTCCACGGCGCTCAGGGCCAGGCGGACATCAGCCGGGAAGCCCTCACCGGCCCAGACGGGGTGGAGCGGCTGGGTCGTCCCGTGGTGTCTGAGGTCGACGCCGGTGGGGGTGGGGTGCGCGTCGAGCCGTCCCGGGGTGGACGACCGGAGGGCGCGGAGGAGCGCGTCACGGGCGCGCAGCGACGACTCCATAGTTGTTTACTGTAACAGGAAACAACCTCATCGGTGCTGGCAAAGAAGACTCGTGACGCCTCTCCGGCCTCCCCGTTGCAGCCCCCGAGCCGTTGCCGAATCTCACCCGCCGTGTTCGCCGTAATTGCCGTCTCCACGCGCACGCGCTCTCGGCGAACCCTCTACGGTCGGCACTTTGACCTGGACAACTGACCAACACGTGCCCGTCCTCGGGTGCGACGGAGGGCGACAGAGATGGCAGCGGCACGCGCGCGTCGGCAACGCACGACCCACGACGGCACCCGGCGACGCGGACGCTTCGTCGCACGCGTCGCGGCCCTCCTGGCCGGCGCGCTCGTCGCCGCGCCGCTCACCCTCGTCGGCATCGCGTCGCCCGCGGCGGCGGCGGAGTACCGCTCGTTCGCGCCGGTGTTCACCACGAACACCAACGGCGACATCCTCATGGCGGCGAACACCCTCATGACGTGCAACGCCGCGCTGAACGCCACGACGGGCACGTGCGCCAACTCGCGCGCCGGCACCGGCTCGTCCCTGAACAACAACGACCTGAGCCCCATGCAGTTCGTCGACGTCGACTCCTCGGCGTCGACGTTCAACTCCTCCACGGCGGACCTGACCGTCCCGGACGGCGGCAGCGTGCTGTGGGCGCGCCTGTACTGGGCGGGTCGCACCGGCACGGGCGGCGCGAACCAGAGCGTCGCGCTGCGCGACCAGGCCGTCCTGCGCGTCCCGGGTGCCGTCGCGTACCAGCCCGTCACCGCCGACCGCGTGGACGTCGCGACGAGCGACAACTCCGGCACCGCGTACCAGGCGCACCGCGACGTGACCGCGATCGTGCAGGCTGCCGGGTCCGGCACGTACACGGTCGGCAACGTCCAGTCCTCCTCGGGCAGCAACAACCAGTACGCCGGGTGGACGCTGGTCGTCGCGGTCTCCGACCCCGCGGCGCCGGCGCGCAACCTGACGATCTTCGACGGCTTCGGGTCCGTCAGCAGCGGCGACCCCCTGCCGACGTTCACGGTGAGCGGCTTCATCACGCCCCCGAACGGGGACATCCGCACGTCGGTCGGCGTCGTCGCGTACGAGGGCGACCGCGGCTACACCGGTGACCAGCTGCAGCTCAACGGCACCAACCTCAGCGACGCCGGCAACCCGGTCGGCAACTCGTTCAACTCCTCGATCAGCCGCTTCGGTGTCGACGACCGCCGCCGCAACCCCGCGTTCGTCAACCAGCTCGGGTTCGACGCCGACGTCTTCCGCGTCGGTCGCCCGGTCGTCAACAACGGCGACACGAGCGCGACGATCACGCTGACGACGTCCAGCGACCAGTACTTCCCCGGTGTCGTCACCTTCGCCACCGACCTGTACGACCCGACGCTGCTGGGCAACAAGTCGGTCACGGACGTCAACGGCGGCCAGCTGCGGCCCGGTGACGTCCTGACGTACACCGTGCCGGTCAGCAACATCGGCCTGGACACGGCGGCCGACAGCCGCTTCTTCGACGCGATCCCCACCGGCACGTCCTACGTGCCGGGGTCGCTGGCCGTCGACGGGGTCCGCGTCACCGACGCGCAGGGCGACGACGCCGGGTACTACGCCGCCGCACCGAGCGGTCACGTCGTCGCGTACCTGGGCGCGTCCGCGTCGGCCGGCGGCGGGGGAGACATCCCGATCACCCCGGCGCTGGCACCCGCCCCGCACACGGTGTCCTTCAGCGTCCGCGTCGACGACGACATCCCGCACGGTGCGCAGATCGTCAACGGCGCGGCGATGACGTACCGCGGCAAGACCACCTACCAGTCCGCGTCGTCGGTCTCCAACGTCCTCACCGACGTCGTCACGGCCACACCGGTCCCGGGCGCGAACCCGCCGATCGCCACCCCGCACGTGCTGACGTTCCGGCCGCAGCCGACCGAGCGGACGCTCGACATCGCCGTGCTCGACGGTGACCGCGACCCCGACGGCGACACCTTTC
The DNA here is from genome assembly GCF_014836445.1 of Cellulomonas avistercoris. GTDB lineage: Bacteria > Actinomycetota > Actinomycetes > Actinomycetales > Cellulomonadaceae > Cellulomonas > Cellulomonas avistercoris. The sequence continues at coordinate 8,203 of NZ_JACSQV010000021.1, read as the reverse complement.
GCGTCGTGGCCGTCACCGACGCCGCGGGCGCCGCGCTCACCGTCAACCCCGACGGCACCGTCACCTACGCCCCGCGCGACGACTTCGCGGGCCGCGACGTGTTCACGTACACGATCGAGGACAGCACGGGCCTGCGGTCCACCGCGTCGGTGCAGGTGGTGGTCCTCAACGACGCCCCCGTCGCCGACGACGACACCGCCACCACGACCGGCGGCACGCCCGTGACGATCGACGTCCTCGACGGCGACACCGACGCGAACGGCGACGAGCTCAGCGTCCGGTCCGTCACGCCCACCAGCGCGCAGGGCGGGACCGTCACGATCGACCCTGACGGCTCGGTCGTCTACACCCCGCGCCCCGGGTTCCGCGGCACGGACACGTTCGACTACGTCGTCCAGGACTCCCGCGGCGGCTCGGACACCGCCACGGTGACCGTCACGGTCGCGAACGGGCTCCCCGTCGCGCAGCCGGACACCTACACCGTGAACGCCGGTGGGACGGTCGCACTGGCTCTCCTGGTCAACGACTCCGACCCCGACGGCGACGCGATCAGCGTCGCCGGGCGCTCGACGCCGAGCAACGGGAGCGTCACCGTGGGCGCGGACGGCATCGGCACCTACACCCCGAACCCCGGCTTCGTGGGCACGGACACCTTCACCTACTTCCTGCGGGACGACCAGTCCCCGGCAGGGGTGTCCTCCTCGGTGACGGTCACGATCATCGTCAACGGCGCGCCAGTCGCGACCGACGACACCGCGAACGTGCCCACGGGCTCGTCGAACGTGGTCGTGCCCGTGCTCGACAACGACACCGACCCGGAGAACGGCGCCCTGACCGTGTCGGTGGCGACGGGGCCCGTTCACGGGTCCGCGGCGGTGCTCCCCGACGGCACCATCCGCTACACCCCGTACACCGGCTGGGCCGGCGACGACTCCTTCAGGTACCGCATCACGGACGCCGGCGGTCTGTCCTCGACGGCCTGGGTGACGGTCACCACGGCCAACACGCCGCCGGTCGCGGCCGACGACGTCGCGTCCGTCGCGAAGAACGGCACCCTGAGCGGGGTGCCGGTGCTGGACAACGACACCGACGTCAACGTCGCGGCGGGTGTCTCCGGACAGTCGCTGCGGGTCACGGCCGCGTCCGCGGACAACGGCGCGACGGTGACGAGGAACGCGGACGGCACGCTCGACGTGACCCCGGCCGCCGGCTTCACCGGCACGGTCACCGTCACGTACACCGTCGCGGACGGCGCCGGCGGCACGGACGTCGGCACCCTGACGGTCGAGGTCGCGAACGGTGCGCCGTCGGCGCTGCCCGACGGGCCGGTCGGCACGTCGACCAGCACCTCGGTCCTCGTCGACGTCCTCGCCAACGACACCGACCCGAACGGCGACACGCTCACGCTGGTCCCGGGCGGCCTCGGCACGCCGGTCGACGGCGACGGCACCCCCCGCGGCACCGTCACCATCGAGAACGGCGAGGTCCGCTACACGCCCCCGACGGGCTGGGCGGGGTCGGTCACGTTCACCTACGACGTCACCGACGGCGACGTGACCGCGACCGGGTCCGCCACGGTCGTGGTCGCGAACGCCGTCCCGGTCGCCGGTGACTTCACCGAGACGACCCCGTCCGGGACCCCCGTCGTCCTCGACGCGGTCGGCAACGCGAGCGACGCCAACATCCCCGGAACGGACCAGGAGCTCACCGTCACGGGCGCCGTCGCGGACCAGGGCGCGGGCGTCGTCGTCAACACCGACGGCACCCTCACCCTGACCCCCGCACCGGGCTTCAAGGGTGACGTGACCGTGACGTACACGGTCGCCGACGGCGCCGGCGGCACGGACACGGGCACGATCACCGTGACGGTCGCCAACGCGGCACCCGTGGCCGACGACGACTCCGTCCCCACGGCCTACGGCACGCCCGTGGACGTCGACCTGACGGCGCTGACGTCGGACGCCAACCCGGACGACACGCTCGTCGTCAGCGCGGGCACGCCCGTCGACGGTGACGGCACCCCCCGCGGGACGGTCACCGTCACCGACGGCGTCGCGACCTTCACCCCGCAGGACGGCTTCTCCGGCACGGTGACCTTCCCCTACGTGGTCGGCGACGGCACGGACACCGCGACCGGCACCATCACGGTCGAGGTCGCCAACGCCGCCCCGGTCGCGGTCGCCGACACGGCGTCGACGACGACGAGCACGGCCGTGACGGTCGACGTGCTCGGCAACGACACGGACCCGAACATCCCCGTCACGGACCAGCGCCTGCAGGTCACGGGTGCGAGCGCCGACAACGGTGCCGGTGTCGTCGTCGAGGCCGACGGTCGCCTGACCATCACCCCGGCCGGGGGCTTCCGCGGCGACGTCACGGTCACCTACACGATCGCCGACGGCGCGGGCGGCACGGCGACGGGCACGCTCGTGGTGTCCGTGGCGAACGCGGCACCGGTCGCGGGCGACGACGGCCCCGTCACGACCGCCTCGAGCACGAGCACGCTCATCGACGTGCTCGCCAACGACACCGACGCGAACCCCGGCGACGTGCTCTCCGTCGTCCCGGCGTCGCTGTCCGTGCCGCGGGACGCCGACGGGGTGGTGCGCGGCTCCGCCGCGATCGAGGGCGGCCAGGTGCGGTTCACCCCGACGCCCGGGTTCGCCGGCACGGTGACGTTCACGTACGCCGTCACCGACGGGACGACCGCCGACACGGCGACCGTCACCGTGGTCGTCGCCAACGACGCACCCGTCGCGACCGACGACACCGCCGGCACCGACACCGACACGGCTGTGACGGTCGACGTGCTGGCCAACGACACGGACGCCAACATCCCCGGCTCGACGCAGGAGCTGACGGTCACCGCCGTCACGGCCGACAACGGCGCGACCGCCGTGGTCGACCCGGACGGTCGCGTCACGGTGACCCCGGCGCCCGGCTTCAAGGGTGACGTCACCGTCACCTACACCGTCTCCGACGGCGCGGGCGGCGAGGACACCGGCACGCTCGTGGTGTCGGTCGCCAACGCGAGCCCCGTGGTGGGCGACGACGGCCCGATGACGACACCGACCGACACGTCCGTGCTCGTCGACGTCCTGGACAACGACACCGACGCCAACGGTGACCCGCTGAGCATCGTGCCCGGCGCGCTCACCCCGCCGGTGGACGGCGACGGCACGCCCCAGGGCACCGTCACCGTCGAGGACGGTCAGGTCCGGTACGTCCCGGCGCCCGGCTTCGCGGGCACGGTCACGTTCGAGTACGACGTCACCGACGGGACCAGCACGACGACCGGCACGGTCACCGTGACCGTCGCCAACGCGGAGCCGGTCGCCGTCGACGACACGGCCACGACCGCCACGGACGCCCCCGTGACGGTGGACGTGCTCGGCAACGACACCGACCCGAACATCCCGGGCACCGACCAGCGCCTCACGGTCACCGGTGCGACGGCCGACCAGGGCGCGACGGTCGCCATCGAGCCCGACGGCCGCCTGACCGTCACCCCGGCCACCGGCTTCAAGGGCGACGTCACCGTCACCTACACCGTCACCGACGGTGCCGGTGGCAGCGACGAGGGCATGCTCGTGGTCACCGTCGCCAACGCGGCGCCGGTCGTCCCGCCGCTCGACACCGTCGGCACGCCGTACGGCACGCCCGTGGTCGTCGACGTCCTGACGCCCGCCACCGACGCCAACGGCGACCCCCTCGAGGTCGACGAGGTCCGGGTCCCCGTGGACGCGGACGGCACCCCGCGCGGCACCGTCACGCTCGTCGACGGTGTGGTGACCTACACGCCGCCCGCCGGGTGGTCCGGCACGGTCACCTTCGAGTACGTCGTCTCCGACGGCACGGACACCACCACCGGCACCGCGTCCGTCACCGTCGGCAACGGTGCACCGGTCGTCACGCCGGACACCGCGGACGGCACCGCGGGCTCGCCCGTGACGATCGACGTCCTGGGCAACGACTCCGACCCCGAGGGCGGTCCGCTGACGATCGTCGAGGTCACCCAGCCGGAGTCCGGCACGGTCGAGATCGTGGACGGCAAGCTCGTCTACACCCCCGCGCCGGGGTTCGTCGGTGAGGTGACGTTCACCTACACCGCCGCCGACGCGACCGGGGCGCGCACGACCACGACGGTCACGGTCCGTGTCGCGGCGGCCCCGCCGGTCGCGGCCGGAGGAGCACTGGCCGTCACCGGTGCGCAGGTCGCCGGACTCGGTGCCGCAGCCCTGCTGCTGCTGGTCGGCGGAGCCGTCCTGGTGACGGTGCGCCGCCGACGTGGCTCGCACGTGAGCTGACCTCACCTGCCGCTGCGCGCGTCGTCGCGCAGGGACGGCCCGCACGTCGCCGGATCATCCGGCTGCGTGCGGGCCGTCCGCGTCGGGGCGACGGTCTGGCCGGCGCTGAGGCGCTCCCGGCCGGCGCCGGGGGCGCGACGCGCACGTCAGAGCTGCACAGCCTCGGGGCCGATCCGGTCCGCCGGCCGGACGACGCCGTCGGCGGCGCTGGGCTGAGGGCCGTCGCGGTTCGGCTGCCGGGTGCCCTCATCGATCGCTTCTCGGCGTCCCTGGTGGTCCACCGGCCACGCGTACGGAGCGCGTGATGGCGTCGAACAGCTCGAGGAAGGCGTCGCGGGCGGCCGGCAGCGGGGTGGCGAATGCGAGGTGGACGAGGTCCGGCGAGCCGGTCGGCTCGACCCAGTAGTCGACGACCAGCGAGGGCAGCGCATCCGGCGCTCCCTCGTCGGGGTTCGCGGCTCTGGCGCGAACGCGACGGAGCACGACGCCGTGGGGTGTCTCCCCGAGATCGAGATCCTGGCCCGGTTCCGCGTCGGTGCGCGCCAGGTCGGCGAGGAGCGCGCGCCCGCGGGCGTCGACGCGCTGGCCGGGCAGGCGGTGGACCGAGACTGAGGCGGGGAGCGGCGGTCCGTCGCCGCTACCGAGCGCGAGCGCGACGAACAACCCGTGCGCGGCGGCGGCCGCCGCCGTGCTGTCGAGGAGGGTGCGCGTCAGGTCGGCCCGCAGGTTCGCCCATCGCGGGTCGTCTCCGAGCCGCTCGTTCACGACGGCGTGGACGTCTGCCGTCCGCGCGTCGTCGTCGCCGAGCTCGATGACGGCCCAGTCGTCGGGGAGCGTGACGATGACGGCCCCGTTTGCGTGGTCGGTCACGCCCTCTCCAGGTCGACGACGAGGGAGTCGGTGATCGCGTTGGTCTGCAGACCCAGTTCCTCGAGGAGGTACGGGTTCGACGTCTCGAAGCGGCACGCGACGGTCTGCTCGGTCCCTGGCGGCAGCACGTACCAGGTGACGTGGGTGATCACCTGACGGGTCTGGCCGCCGAGCAGCCGCGCGAGGGCGCCCCGGCGCGCGGGCCGTCGGACGCCTCGGACGATCTGCGCGACCGTCGGACCGGCTGCCAGTTGCCCGGGGTCGGCCGCGACGTCGAGGATCTCGACGTCGTCGAGCACGGGCGTCTCCCACGCGAAGGCGAGGAGCTCGTCGGGCGTCATGCGGGGTGACGCCGGGGACGACACAAGGATCCGCATCGACGCGAACGGGGTCTTGTTCTCATCCGGCTGCCAGAGGCCGGCGAGCAGCGTGCCGGGATGGCTGGTCTGCGTCTCGTCGTCAAAGGTCCGGACCGCGGAGGCGAGGGCGTGGGTGGCCGGGCTGTCGTTCGCGGTCGTGAGCCGGTCCGCGGCCACGGCGCCGTCGCCTGCCGGCCAGACCACCCAGCCGCGGGGTGCCGCGCAGCGCACGGTCGCGATGGGCGCGGTCACAGGTGGAGCCTCTCGCGCGCGGACTGCTGGGGCGGTGAGGTGAGCTCAGAGGCGAGCTGCCCGGCACCGTAGGCGTTCGCCGCCACGTCGATCCCATGGATCCAGACCACCTGCTGCTCGAGGCTCGACGCCTTGGCAAGGAGCGGGTTCAGGAGGTCGACGGCCTTCGGGTGCGTGGCGACCGACGCGACGTCGTCCAGCAGGGCGCGGTTGGCGACGACGTCGCCGTGGCCTGCCATCGTGAGCAGCCCCTTGGGGCCGGCGCCGACCTGGAACAACGCCGTGCGGAACGCCGCCAGGTACGTGCCCGGCGCGGATCGCCAACCGCCGGCGAGCAGTCCGCGCACCGTGAGGTCCGAGGACGCAAGCAGACCGCGTGTCGCCATGTCGACGGCGCCGCTGCCGGCGGCGACCGCGGGGTTGCCGGAGCGGGAGGTGAAGCCGCGCACCGCGGTGAGGGCGTCGGGCATCTCTCGGGACAGCTGTTGCAGCCCCTTGCCGACGACCTTTCCCCAGCCGAACGAGAGCATGCCGAGAGCGTCGATGCCTGCGTCTGCCCACCCCTTCTCGCCCTTCGCCGCGAGCATCACGTTCGCGACGAGAGAGGCCGCGCCGGCGATCGTCGCAGTCAGCGCCAGTGCGGGCCCCAGGATCGGCACCCAGCACAGGACGAGTGCCGCAGTGCCGGCGATCGTCGCGACCTTGCCCGCGATCGCGGAGACCTGGGTCGCGACCTCCAGACCCCAGTCCTCCCACCAGCCGTCGTCCAGACCATCGCTCGCCCGCGCCTCGTCGATCGTGTCGATGGCGCGTCGCGCCGCGGCGTCGCGTTCCCGCTCGACGATCTCGAGCTCGTCGCGCAGCGTCGTCAGCCGGAGCTCTGCATCGTCCACCGCGGTGCGGGCTGTCTCCAGCCGGTTCGTCGTCGCCCGGACGTCGGTCGCCGCCGCGGCGGGATCGTCCTCGAGGTCGCGGAGCAGCACCGCCGCGCGCAGGCGCTGCTGAACGGCCTCGTCGAGGGACTGCTGCGTGGTGCGGGCTCGTGCGAGGAGGTCGTCTGCGGCCTCTTGGGCCTGGCGTAGGGCGACGGCGTAGGTGCTCAGCGCATCCGCCACCGCCAGGTAGCGAGCGCGGGCCTTCCTGATCGTGCCTGCCACCCCCGCCGCGCGCTCGCGGAGGGTGTCGACAGCGAGCGACCGCATGCGCGGGTCGCTCGTGAGCTCCACGAGCGAGTCAGCGGCGAGCCGGATCTGTGCCGCGACCTCACGGTGCGCCGCGGCCTGCTGCGTGAGAACGGCGGGATCGCCGGGCACGGGATCGGTTGCTGCGAGGGGGTACCACGACGTGGCGCGGGTGGTCATCCCTGACCTCGCAGCGCAGCGCCAAGGCTCTCGTCGATGTCCTCGAACCCCGTCGCCACCGCAGCGCAGGCGTCCGACAGGCGGGCGATGTCCTCGATGATCGACGCGCGCCTGCCATCCCAACCGCTAGCAAACTGCTCCAAGCAGGTCGACAGCCCGCCGTGCCCGGCCGCCTGGGCTGCCTGCCCGCTCTGCGCGTCCGCACCGTCGAACGCCGATGCGACGTGTCGAAGGCCCGCTCCCGTCCGATGCAGAGCATCTGTGTCGAGGCTGAGAGCGTTCGTCATGAGTTACCGTCCGTCGCGGGTGCGGGATGCTCGTCCGACTCCGAGTGGTCGTTGCCGACCACCGCGAGAGGGGTAGCCGTGCTTTCATCGGGCCCGCACGAGATCGTGAAGTAGTCATGTGCGTTGCTCAGCCAGCAGCTCGAAGGACTGCCGTCGGTCAGCTCGACGTGCATCTCCCACGGGAGCGGATCCTCCTCGATCGGAAAGACGAGGACCGGGTCTGTGAAGGTGATGCCGTACTTCTTCTCCAGGGCTGCCTGCGCCACGTCGTCCGCCTGCTGGCGTGCCTCCCACCAGGTGTCACGTGCCGCGTCCTGCCGGTGGTGGTGGATGCGCCAATCGACGTAGGACAGGGCCAGGAGCGCAATGCCGCCGAACGACAGCCAGGCGGCGAGCCGGATCTCGTGCTTGCGGAACGAGACGTTGAGGATGGCCCGCACGGTGATCACCGCGAAGCCGAGCATGCCCGCCAGACCGAGGGCGATGAGAGCCCATCCGAGGGTCGAAGCTGACGTTGGTGGCGGGGGTTCGGGAGGCACGTCGGGGACGGGCACCAGGCTGAGGAGCGAGATCACGAGTTCTCCGTTCGGGTGGTGCGCGCAGTCCGCGGTGCCTGTCCGGCAGGTCGGTCGAAGATGCTGCGGTCCTCAGCAGTCGGGTGGTTTCGGTCTGTCGGTGCACAGGTCGGCGACGAGGCGGCTGGTGCGTTCTTCGACGGTGAAGGGTGGGGAGGTGGTGGTGGTGTTGGCGGTGCCGTTGATGTCGCG
>NZ_JACSQV010000020.1 GCF_014836445.1 Cellulomonas avistercoris | reverse complement strand
CGGGGACGGCCCCGGCGCCGGCCGCGGGGGGGGCGGAGGGCGACGGGTCGTCGGGCAGGGCTGTCGCGTCGTCCTTCGTGGGCACCGCTGGAGTCTACGGGCGGCTCAACGGCGCTCCTCGCGCTGCTTGCAGGTCACGCAGAGCATCGCGCGCGGGAACGCCTGCAGGCGCGCCTTGCCGATGGCCTGCCCGCAGGACTCGCAGACCCCGAACGTCCCTGCGGCCAGGCGGTCGAGGGCGTGCACGGTCTGGTCCAGCAGGTCCCGCGTGTTGTTGACCAGCGTGAGCTCGTGCTCGCGCTCGAGCGCGGACGAGCCGGAGTCCGCCTGGTCGTCCCCGGCACCGTCACCGGAGTTGCGCAGCAGGTCGGAGAGCTCGGCGTCGGCCGCGATCAGCTCGGAAGCGAGCCGTTCACGGTCGGATGCGAGGTCGTCGGCGACCTCGTCGATCTCGCTGCGGGTCCACGGCACCTCCCCCTCCCGCACCGGTAGGAGACCCACCAGTGCGTTCCGCAGCTCGTCGGACCCCATCGTCAGTGTGCTCAATGCGTCGTTCATGATCACGGACGTTCCCCCCGTCTCGAGTTCCGCGACTGTATGCGCGTCTGCGTCCGGGCACAACAGCACGGATCGGACACCCCCGGGAGCGGCGACACGCCGCGCCGACCTGCGGGTGCCCACATGTGCAGAGAGGAAGCACGAGGGCCGCGCGGGGCCCGTCGTCACGACGTCCGCGGGGAGTCCGCAACCGGGCGCGCCGACGCCGCCGGGGACGGGCACGCGTCCCCGGCGGCGGAGGTCGGTCAGATGCTCTGGCTCTCCGGCACGGGCTGGCCCTGGCCCGACCGCGGCGGCAGCGCGTTGCCGCGGTTCTCCAGGTCCCCGAGGAGGTTCTCGAGGTAGCTCTTGAGCCGCGTGCGGTAGTCGCGCTCGAAGACGCGCAGCTCGTCGATCTTGCGCTCCAGGAGCGAGCGCTCCTGCTCGAGCTGGCCGAGCGTGCGCTGCGACGTCTCCTCCGCCTCGCGCACGATGCGGTTGGCCCGGGTCTTGGCCTCGTTGATGAGCCGGTCCGACTCCTCCTGGCCGCTGCGCACGTAGTCGTCGTGCAGCTTCTGCGCCAGGGCGAGCATGCCGGTGGCCGACTCGGGCTCGTTGCCGCGCACGGGCGCGGACGCCGACGTGACGGGCGGCTGGGCCAGCGCGGGCACGGGTGCCGGCTGCACGGGCGCGGGTGCCGGCGTCGGCTCCGGCGTGGGCTCGGGCTTCGGCGCCGGGGCCGACTGCTGGGCACCGGCCCGGCTGAGCTCGGCGATGCGGCGCTCGGCCGCGGCCAGCTTGGTCTTCAGGTCGTCGTTCTCGCCCTGGACGTCCCGCAGGGTGTTGACGACCTCGTCCAGGAAGTCGTCGACCTCGTCCTGGTCGTAGCCTTCCCGGAACTTCGTCGCCTGGAACTTCTTGTTCAGGACGTCGTCTGCGGTGAGCAGTGCCATCGTCGTCACCTCTGTCGGTCGTACTGGCTCTGGCCGGCGGTAGTCAGTCCACCGACCACCTCGGGCCACGGTAGCGGAGAATCCGGGCGGCGCACGCCTCCCGTCACTCCCGTGCAGCGCGCTGCGCCCGGCGTGTCGGAACCCGCGCCGCGGCGTGTCGCAGAGTTGCTCACACCCCCCCGAGGACGGACAGCAGCAGGGAGCAGGTCAGTGCGAGGACGAGGAACGCGAGGTCCAGACGCACCGACCCGAGCGTGAGCGGGGGCAGGAACCTGCGCAGCAGGCGCAGCGGCGGGTCGGTCACGGAGTACGTGACCTCCGCCACCACCAGGGCGATCCCCGTCGGCCGCCAGTCCCGTGCGAAGAACTGGACCCAGTCCAGCACGAGGCGCACGAGCAGCAGCAGGAAGAAGACCAGGACGACCAGGTAGAGCAGGCTACGGATCAGGTCCACGCGTCAGCTCTGGTTGTAGAAGCCGGCGCGTGCCGCTGGTTCCGGGGTGCTCGTGGCGTCACCGGCGAGCTCGACGTGGGCGGGCGAGAGCAGGAACACCTTGCTCGTCACGCGCTCGATCGCGCCGTGCAGGCCGAAGATGAGGCCGGCCGAGAAGTCCACGAGCCGCTTGGCGTCCGCGTCGTCCATGTCGGTCAGGTTCATGATGACGGGCGTGCCCTCACGGAACGCCTCACCGATCTTGCGCGCGTCGTTGTACGAGCGCGGGTGGATCGTCGTGATCCGACGAAGGTCACCCGCCTCGCGGGGTGCGGGTGCGGCCTGCACCCGCGGCGTGCGGTGCAGGGGCATCACCTGCGCCTCGTAGGTGTCCTCCGGCACGGCGACCTCCGCCTCCTCGTACTCCTCGAGGTACTCCTCGTGGTCGGACCGGTCGTCGGCCAGGCCGAGGTACAGCATCGTCTTGCGCAGCGCTCCGGCCATCGCGTCGTCTCCCATCCGCCGGGCCTCCCCGACTCGTGCGGCCCGCCTGACCACCCGGGCACCGCCGGTCCGGCCGGTGCCGGTGCGGTGCGGGGGTGGTGTCGAAACGTCCCAGCGCTGGTCACGCTAGCAACGGGTGGCAGCGGCGGCGCGGCGACACGCGGGCGTGTCGCGACCGGCGTGCGGACGTCACCCGCCGGGTGGACCGGCCGCCGGGAGCAGGCGCACGACACCGGCGGACCGTCCGGTCGCCACCGCACGCTCGTGCACCGCCCGCCGGTGGGAGTACAGCGCCGGGTCGGCGTAGGTGTCGCGGCCGTCGACGTGGACCGACGCGACGCCGCACCGCAGGAGCACCGCGCGCACGCCCGCCGCGAGGTCGACCGCAGGCGTCCCGCTCGCGGTCCGGGACGCCGCCTCGGGCACCACCGCGGCGACGTCGTCGCGCATGCCGGACGGCACCTCGTACGACGCGCCCGCGATGCACGGGCCCACCGCCGCGACGACGCGACCCGGGTCGGCGCCCGCACGCACCATCGCGTCGAGCGTGGCCTGCAGGACGCCGGCGACCAGTCCGGGCCGCCCGGCGTGCGCGGCGGCCACGACGCGCGCGACGGGGTCGGCGAGCAGGACCGGCGCGCAGTCGGCGACGTACACGCCCAGCGCCACGTCGCAGGACGGCGTCACGAGCCCGTCGCCGCGCGCCCCACCGTCGACCGCGTCACCGACGACCAGGACGTCGGCGCCGTGGACCTGCGTCGCGAAGACCACGGGGACACCGACCCGCCGCTCGAGGGCCCGTCGGTTGGCCACCACGACCTCGGGGTCGTCACCGACGTGCAGGCCGAGGTTCAGGCCCTGCCACGGACCCGTCGACGCGCCACCGGTGCGGGACGTGAACCCCGCGAGCACGCCGGGGCCGAGCGGCACGACGTCCAGCAGGACGTCGGCCGTCGGCCCCGGGATCTCGCGCACGGCTCTACTTGAGGAAGTCCGGCACGTCGAGCTCGTCGCGCTCGCGCCGTGCGTCCTCGGCGAGCACGCGCGGCACCTCGAGCGAGCCCGTCGCGGGGGCGGGCTCACCCTGCGTCGACAGGAACGCGGGGACCTCGCGCTGAACCTCGCCCGGGCGACCGGGACGGCCCGTGCCGACCGGGACCAGGTCCTCGTCGGGCACCTGGACCGGACGGGGGCTGGGCACCGAGGAGGCGCTCGGCAGGCTGGTCACCGGGGCGACGGCCGGGATCTGGCGCGCGGTCGCACCGCTGACCTGGCCGAGGGCGCGCGCGTCGCGCCGGACGACCGGACCGCCGTTGTCGAAGCCGGCGGCGATGACCGTGACCCGGACCTCGTCGCCGAGCGCGTCGTCGATGACCGCACCGAAGATGATGTTGGCCTCGGCGTGCGCAGCCTCCTGCACGAGGCGTGCGGCCTCGTTGATCTCGAACAGACCGAGGTCCGACCCGCCCTGGATGGAGAGCAGGACGCCGTGCGCCCCGTCGATGCTCGCCTCGAGCAGCGGCGACGAGATCGCCATCTCGGCCGCCTGGACCGCACGGTCCTCGCCGCGAGCGAAGCCGATGCCCATGAGCGCCGACCCCGCGCCCTGCATCACGGACTTCACGTCGGCGAAGTCGAGGTTGATGAGCCCGGGGGTGGTGATGAGGTCGGTGATGCCCTGCACGCCGGACAGCAGCACCTGGTCCGCGGAGTGGAACGCGTCGAGGACCGAGACCGACCGGTCGGAGATCGACAGCAGCCGGTCGTTCGGGATGACGATGAGCGTGTCGACCTCGGCGCGCAGCGCGTCGATGCCCGCGTCGGCCTGCACCGAGCGCCGCCGGCCCTCGAACGTGAACGGCCGCGTCACGACACCGATGGTCAGGGCGCCCAGCGAGCGCGCGATCCGCGCGACGACGGGCGCGCCGCCCGTCCCCGTGCCGCCGCCCTCGCCCGCGGTGACGAAGACCATGTCGGCGCCGCGCAGGACGTCCTCGATCTCCTCGGCGTGGTCCTCGGCGGCCTTCTTGCCGACCTCCGGGTCGGCACCGGCGCCGAGCCCGCGCGTGAGCTCACGACCGACGTCGAGCTTGACGTCGGCGTCGGACATGAGCAGCGCCTGGGCGTCCGTGTTGACGGCGATGAACTCGACACCCTTGAGGCCGACCTCGATCATGCGGTTCACGGCGTTGACGCCGCCCCCGCCGATGCCGACGACCTTGATGACCGCCAGGTAGTTCTGCGGAGCTGCCACGGTGGGTGCCTCTCGTTCGCGGGTCGCGGCGTGCCGGGCCGCTGGTGCTCGTCCCGACACGCGGGACGCGGGTCGTGCTGGTGAACCTTCACCCTCAGGTTGAGGGTTAGAGTTATGTCAGATGTGCTGTCGAGTCGTGACGCTAGGTCGCGTGCCGCATCGGATCAACGACCGCCGTGCGCGTGTCGTGGGTTGGTCGTGCTCGCGTGGTCCCGAGACGCGCTGCCGCGCCGCCGCACGCCGCTCACCGCGTGATGGGCATGCGCGGGGCCGACACGTCGAAGACCTGCGCGCCGCCCGCCTCGGGCGCCGCCCGCAGCGCCGCCAGCACCGCGATCTTGAGCGGCGTCTCGTCGGCGCTCCCCCAGTCGATCCGCGGACCGCCGTCGCGCAGCTGCATCGTCACGGTGTCCTGCGTGCGCGCCGCCACCGACTCCACCTGCGCGAGCAGGTCCGGCGGCAGCTGTTCGAGCACGCTGAGCACTGCCGACAGCGCGCGCTGGTCCCCCACCGGGACGTCGACCACGGGCAGCCCCGCGGGCGCCGCGTCGGCACGGCCCACCTGCACGCCCTGCTCGTCGAGCAGCGCGATGCCCGTGGCGGGCGCCTCCTCGGGCACCGCCGCCACCGGCTCGCGCGACACCAGCTGCACGGCCAGACCGCGCGGCCAGTCCCGCACGACCCTCGCCTCGCGCACACCCGGCACCTCGAGGACCTCGTCCCGCAGCCCGACGGTGCCCAGACGCGGCAGCGGCGTGCCCGACCGCTCGGCGACGACGGCCAGCACCTGGTCCACGGCGACGACCGTGCCCGCGCCCGTGACCTCGACCTGGTCCGGGTCCAGCGCCAGCACCGGTGAGAGCAGGAGCAGCCAGCCGAGGCCACCGACGCCCACGACCGCGCCCGCGACGCCGAGGACCTGGCGGCGCGCGATGTTGCGGCGCGCCCGCGCGCGCTCGGCGAACCGCTCACGTGACGTCGTGGAGACGACGGCCGGACGCACGGGGCCGGAGAACCGGCTCGTCGTGTAGGTGGTGACCGTGCGGGTCGGGCCCGTCGGGGGTGCGGCCGCAGCGACCCGGGGCGTCGCCGCGCGGGCCGGCGTCGGCGCCGCGTCCTGGTCCCGGCGCGCCGGGCCGCCGGGCGGCGGCACGGCAGGGCCGGACCCGGTACGGGGGCGACGGTCGGCAGGCCGGGGGGCGGGCGCGCGCTGCGCGGCGACGGCCTCGGTCGGCGCGCTCGTCGGCGGCGGACCCTCCGTCGGCGCGGGCCGGCGGCCGGCGGCGCGGCGGGGCGCGGCCGGGCGGGCGGCGGCAGGGCGTGCGGCGGCGGGGCGTCCCGGGCGCGGGGCCGGCGGACGCGGCGGGCTCACGGCCGGGCACCGTCCGGACGCCCCGGCGCGGCGGACCCGTGCTCGGGCGCCTGCGGGCCGCGCTCCGGCGCGGGCTCCTGCCCGGTCGGTCCGTCCGGCGCCGTGCGCGCGCCGTCGAGCGCCGCGAGCTCGCCGAGCACCACGCCGGCCAGCTCGGTGACGTCGCCCGCCCCGACCGTCAGCAGCAGGTCGCCGGGCCGCGCGAGCGCCGCGACGGCGCGTGCGGCGGCCGTGCGGTCGGCCACGAAGACCGCCTTGCCCGGCGTGGGCACGTGGTCCGCGACGAGCGCACCCGTGACCGACGGGTCGGGGTCCTCGCGCGCCGCGTAGACGTCGGTCACGACGACCGCGTCCGCCAGGTCGAACGCCACGCCGAACTCGCGGGCGAACGTGCGGGTCCGCGAGTACAGGTGCGGCTGGAACAGCGCGAGGACGCGACCGTCGTCCGCCACCTGCCGCGCGGCACGCAGCAGCGCCGCGACCTCCGTGGGGTGGTGCGCGTAGTCGTCGACGACGCGCACGCCGCCGGCGGTCCCGCGGTCCTCGAACCGCCGTCCCGTGCCGACGAAGTCGTCCAGCCCTGCCGCGGCCGCCGCGCTGCTCACCCCGACGCGCCGCAGCGCGCACCAGGCGGCCGCCGCGTCGAGCGCGTTGTGGGCGCCCGCGACCTGGAGGTGCAGCGTGACGGGCGGCTCGTCGCCGGGCGTCAGGACGACCTGCCACCTGCCGTCCTCGGTCCGCCGGCTCTCGCCCACGTGGACGTCCGCCGCGGGCGTGGTCCCGTACGTGCGAACCGCGACGCCACGCTCGGCCAGCCGCGCGCGCGCCGCCGCGACCAGCCGCACGGCACCGGGATCGTCGGCGCACGCCACGAGCAGGCCACCGTCCCGGACACGGTCCGCGAACCGCTCGAACGCCGCCTCGAACCGCTCCTGCGTGCCGTAGTGGTCCAGGTGGTCCGGCTCGACGTTGAGGACCACCGCGACGAGCGGCTCGTAGGCGAGGAACGACCCGTCGGACTCGTCGGCCTCGGCGACGAACGGCCCCTCGCCGTGCCGCGCACCCCCGAGGGTGCCGGACGTCGCGCGCACGACCCCACCGATCGCGAACGAGGGGTCGGTGCCGGCGTGGACCAGCGCGGCCGCCACCATGCCCGAGGTCGTGGTCTTGCCGTGCGCGCCCGCGACCGCGATCGCGTCGCGGTCCGCCATGAGCGCGGCCAGGGCCTCCGAGCGGTGCAGCACGGGCAGACCACGCTCGCGGGCGCGGACGACCTCTGGGTTCGTCGACCGCACGGCCGAGGAGACGACGAGGGTGTCGACGCCCTCGACGTGGGAGGCGGCGTGGCCGACGTGGACGTCGACCCCCGCGGCGCGCAGGCCCGCCAGGGCGGGGCCGTCGTGCGCGTCCGACCCGCTGACGCGCAGGCCGCGAGCCGCGAGCAGCGGCGCGACGGCCGACATCCCGGCACCGCCGACGCCGACGAGGTGGACCCGTCCCAGGTCGGACAGCGCGACCGGGCCGCGCTCACCGGGGTCCGCGACGGCCGGGGTGTGCGCCGCCGTCGTCGGCCGGGGCGGGGCCGACGCACGGACGTGCGCGGGCAGCTGCGCCTCGACGAGGTCGGCGACGCGCGCCGCACCGTCCCGCACGCCGACGCCGGCCGCGGCCTCGCCCATGCGGGCGCGCTCCGACGCGGCGTCACCGCTGCCGAGCAGCGCCGCGACGTGCTCACGGACCCAGGCGGGCGTCAGCTCGCGGTCCTCGACGAGGATCCCGCCGCCCGCGGCGACCACGCCGGCCGCGTTGAGGCGCTGCTCCCCGTTGCCGATGGGCAGCGGGACGTACGCGGCGGGGATGCCGAGCGCGGCCAGCTCGCACACCGTCCCGGCGCCCGCGCGGCCCACGACGACGTCCGCGACGGCGAGCGCGCGGTCCATCGCCGTCAGGTACTCGACGACGTGGTACCGCTCCGCGCCGGGGACGCCGACGAGCGACGCACGCACCTCGTCGGCCTTCCCCCGTCCCGTGAGGTGCAGGACCTGGGCACCGGTCGCCAGCAGCGCGTCGGCCGCCCCCGCGACGGCGCGGTTGACGCTCACGGCACCCAGCGAGCCGCCCGTGACGAGCAGGGTCGCGAGCGCGGGGTCCAGGCCGAGCACCTCGGCCCCGGCGCGGCGCGTCGCGACGGGGTCGGACGCGCGCGCGGTGAGCAGCTCCTGCACGGCGGTCCGCAGCGGCAGCCCGGTGACCTGGGCCCCCGGCAGCGCCGTACCCGGGAACGTGACGGCGACCGCGGCGGCCCACCGCGCACCGACGCGGTTCGCCAGGCCGGGCCGCGCGTTCTGCTCGTGCACCACCACGGGGATCCCGCGACGGCGGGCCGCCAGGTACGCGGGCGTCGCGACGTACCCGCCGAACCCGACGACGACCTGGGCGTCGATCTCGTCGATGGCGTCGCCGGCGGCACGCACCGCGGCACGCAGACGACCCGGCAGGCGCAGCCAGTCGACGGTGGGGCGACGCGGCAGCGGGACGCGCGGGACCACGGCCAGGTCGTAGCCCTGCTCCGGGACGAGGCGCGCCTCGAGGCCCTCGGCGGTGCCCAGGACCGCGAACCGGCCGCGCGGGTGGCGGCGGCGCAGCTCGTCGGCGACCGCGAGCAGCGGGTTGACGTGCCCCGCGGTGCCACCACCGGCCAGGAGCACGGATGTCGCGTCAGCCACGGGTCCGTCCGATCACGGCGAGGGAGCGGCGCACCACGGAGGCGCGTGCGGCGAGCGCCTCGGCGGCGCCCGGCTCCGAGCGGGCGAACGACAGCAGCAGCCCGAGCGCCGCCATCGTCATGATGAGTGCCGAGCCGCCCGCGGACACCAGCGGCAGCGGCACGCCGATCACGGGGGCCAGGCCGATGACGACCGCGATGTTGACGACCGCCTGCCCGATGATCCAGGCGAACACCCCGGCGGTGGTGATCTTGACGAACGGGTCCGGGTGCCGGCGCATGATGCGCACCATCCCGAACGCGAGGAGCGCGAACAGGCCCAGCACGAGCAGCGTGCCGACGAGTCCCAGCTCCTCGCCGAGGATCGCGTAGATGAAGTCGTTGTGGGCAGCCGGGAGGTACGACCACTTCTCGGCGCTCTGGCCCAGGCCGACGCCGCTCCACCCGCCCGTGGCCAGGCCGTAGCCCGCGTGCAGGCTCTGGTAGCACTCGTTCGTCACGTCGCAGTCGGCCGACAGCAGCGACATGATCCGGTTGACGCGGTTCTCGCTGCCGATCGTCAGCAGCGCCACGCCGCCGGCCGCGATCCCCCCCGCGAGAGCCAGCACCCGCATGGGCACACCGGCGACGAACATCGCCCCGGCGACGAGCAGGCACATGACCAGCGCTGTCCCCAGGTCGTGCCCGAGCAGCACGACGCCGATGGCGGCGCCCGCCACGGGCACGACCGGCACGAACGCGTGCCGCCACTCCCGCAGCAGCGGGAGCTTGCGGGCGAGCACCGCACCGATCCAGACCGCCAGGGCGACCTTGATGACCTCGGACGGCTGCGCCATGAACCCGGGCAGCCTGACCCAGTTGCGGTTGCCGCCCTCGCCGGCGCCGAGCGGTGTGAACACGAGCATCTGGAACGCGATGCCGAACAGCAGCGCGGGCCACGCGGCCAGCCGGACCACCCGGACCGGCAGGCGCGACATGACCAGCAGCACCGGCAGCCCGATGAGCGCGAACCGCGCCTGGCTGAGGAACACGGCGTACGGGGAGTCGCCGTCGGCGAGCGACTCGACGCTCGAGCTGGACAGCACCATGACGAGGCCGATGGCGACGAGCAGGAACGTGGCACCGAGGAGCACGTAGTAGCTCGTGACGGCCGAGTTCCAGGTACCGAGGACCGACGGGTCGCGGACCTCGGGGGTGCCGCCGGCCGGCGTCGCGGCACGGGGTGGGGCCGGGCGCACGCGCGCGGGCGCGGCGCCGCTCACGGCCGACCGTCCTGCGGCCGCTCCCGACCGGCGTCGTCGGCACCGCCCAGGGCGCGCACGGCCGCGGCGAACGCGTCGCCGCGCGCGGCGTAGGAGGCGAACTGGTCCATCGACGCGCACGCGGGTGCGAGCAGGACCGTGGTCGGCACACCGGCGGGCGCGCCGGCGGCGAGCCGGCGCGCACTGGTCACCGCGCGCGTCATCACCGGCTCAGTCTCACCGGCGTCCACCTCGATCACCGGGACGTGCGGCGCGTGTCGGGCCAGGGCCTCGCGCAGCGGCGCCCGGTCGAGGCCGATGAGCACGACGCCGCGCAGACGGTCCTCCCGGGCGCGCACGAGGTCGTCGAACTCCGCGCCCTTGGCCAGCCCGCCGGCGATCCAGACCACGGAGTCGGGCTCGAACGCCGCGAGGGACGCCGACGCCGCGTGCGCGTTGGTCGCCTTCGAGTCGTCGACGTAGGCGACGCCGTCGACGTGCCCGACGGTGACGATGCGGTGGGCGCCGGGCGCGAACGCCCGCAGCCCGTCGCGCACGTGCACGGCGTCGACGCCGTGCGCGAGGGCGAGGGCCGCGGCGGCGAGCGCGTTGCGCACGACGTGCGGCGGGACGGCGCCGGACGGGCCGGCGAGCTGCGCGAGGTCGGCGAGCGTGCCGAGCTCGGCGGCGTGCGTGTGCCGCAGGCGGGCGAAGCCGCGGTCGACGAGCACGTCCTCGACCAGCCCGACCTGCCCGACGCTCGGCGAGCCGAGCGTGAAGCCGACCGCGACGCAGCCGTCCTGCACGTCCGCCTCGCGCACGAGGTGCTCGGTCAGGGGGTCGGTGGCGTCGTACACGCACGCGACCTGCGCGCGCTCGAAGATGCGCCCCTTGTCCGCGGCGTACGCCTCGAGCGAGCCGTGCCAGTCGAGGTGGTCGGGCGCGACGTTGAGCACGGCGGCGGCCTGCGCGGCCATGGAGTGCGTGTGGTGCAGCTGGAAGCTCGACAGCTCGACGGCCAGCACCTCGAGCGCGGGGTCGACCGCCGCGAGGACCACGGGGGTCCCGACGTTGCCGACCGCGAGCGTGCGCCGGCCGGCGGTCCGCAGGATCGACTCGAGCATGCCGACGGTCGTCGTCTTGCCGTTGGTGCCGGTCACGGCGAGCCAGGGTGCGGCCTCACCGTCACCACCGTCGCGCGGCACGCGGACCTGCCACGCCAGCTCGACCTCGCTCCACACCGGCACGTCCCGCTCGCGCGCGGCCGCGAGCACCGGGTGCGAGGGCGCCAGGCCCGGCGAGGTGACCACGAGGTCGGCACCCGCCAGACCGTCCGCCACGAGGACGGCGGCATCGGCGACGTCCGCCTCCGCCGACCGCTCGTCGAACGTCACGACGTGGGCGCCGCGGTCGCGCAGGACCTGCGCGGCGGCGCGTCCCGACACCCCGAGCCCGGTGACCAGGACCGTGCGACCGTCGAACCGTGCGTCCACCTACTGCGCCACCCACTCCGCGTAGAAGATGCCGACCCCGAGCGCCACGAAGAGGCCGGCGATGATCCAGAACCGGATGACGATCGTCACCTCGCCCCACCCCGACAGCTCGAAGTGGTGGTGCAGCGGCGCCATCTTGAAGACCCGTTTCCCGGTCATCTTGAAGAACCCGATCTGGATGACGTCCGACAGCACGATGACCACGAAGAGGCCGCCGATGATGGCGCCGAGGATCTCGGTGCGCGTGAGGATCGTCAGGGCCGCGAGCGCACCGCCCAGCGCGAGCGAGCCGGTGTCCCCCATGAAGATCTTGGCGGGGCTCGCGTTCCACCACAGGAACCCGAACAGGGCACCGGTGATCGCCGCCGCGACGACGGCGAGGTCGAGCGGGTCGCGCGTCTCGTAGCAGCGCGGCCCGGCCGAGATGATGGTCTGGCAGCTCTGGTTGAACTGCCACACGCCGACGAGGACGTAGGCGCCGAACACGATCAGCGAGACGCCGGTCGCCAGGCCGTCGAGGCCGTCCGTCAGGTTGACGGCGTTCGACCAGGCCGTGATGAGGAAGTTCGCCCACAGGACGAACAGCACGAGCCCCACGGTCACGCCCGCGAACGCCAGGTCGAGGTTCGTGTCCCGGATGAAGGAGATGCGCGTCGAGGCCGGCGTGCGGAACTGCTCGTTCGGGAACTGCAGCGCGAGCACGGAGAAGACGACGCCGACCACGCCCTGGCCGACGATCTTCCACAACGGGCTCAGGCCGAGGGAGCGCTGCCGTGAGATCTTGATGAAGTCGTCGAGGAACCCCACGACCCCCAGCCCCGTCATGAGGAACAGCGCCAGGAGCGCCGACGCGCTCGGTGTCGTCCCGGTCAGCAGCAGCCCGAACACCCACCCGATGAGCGTCGCGCCGATGATGACGACGCCGCCCATCGTGGGCGTCCCGCGCTTGGTGAAGTGCGCGGTCGGGCCGTCCTGGCGGATGAACTGGCCGTACTGGCGGCGGACGAGGAACCGGATGAACAGCGGCGTGCCGAGCAGCGCCACCAGCATCGAGATGCCGCCGGAGATCAGGACGGCCTTCATGCGTCACCCGCCACGAGCCGGTCGCCGAGCCGCCACAGCCCTGCGCCGTACGAGGACTTGACGAGGACGACGTCGCCCGGGCGCAGCTCGTCCGCGAGGAACGCGGCCGCCGTGTCCACGTCGTCGACGAGCACGACCTCGTCGCCCCACGAGCCCTCGTGGTTGGCGCCGTCACGGATGGCCCGGGCGCCCTCGCCGACGACGACGGTGAGACCGATGTTCAGACGCACGACCAGCCGACCGATCGCGTCGTGCGCCGCCCGGTGCTCGTCGCCCAGCTCGAGCATCTCGCCCAGGACCGCGACGGAGCGCCGCTCGCGGCCGGCGATGACGGCGAGCGCCTTGAGGGCGGCGCGCATCGAGTCCGGGTTGGCGTTGTAGGAGTCGTCGACGACCGTCACGCCGTCGGCGCGGTCCACGACGTGCATGCGGTGCGGCGACAGCGCGTCCGCGGCGGACAGCCCCGTGGCGACGTCGTCGAGGTCCAGGCCCACGCTCAGCGCGGCCGCGGCCGCCGCGAGGGCGTTGTGCACGTGGTGCTCCCCCACGAGCCGCAGCTCGACCTCGCGCTCGTGGCGCTCGCGCCCCACGACGTGCACGAGCCGGAACGACGCGCGGCCGACGGCGTCGAGCCGCACGTCCTCGACGCGGACCTCGGCGTCGGGCGCGGCGCCGAACAGCACCACCCGCCCGGGGGCGACGGCGGACATCGCGCGCACCCGGGGGTCGTCGCCGTTGAGCACGGCCGTGCCGCTGGGCACCAGGCCCGCGACGATCTCGGCCTTGGCGCGGGCGACCCCGTCCACGCCGCCGCCGAAGCCGCCCAGGTGCGCCTGGCCGACGACGAGGACGACCGCCACGTCCGGCGGTGCGATGTCGGTCAGGTACGTCAGGTGGCCCGGCCCGCTGGCGCCCATCTCGAGCACGAGGAAGCGCGTCTGCTCGTCGGCCCGCAGCACCGTCAGCGGCAGCCCGATCTCGTTGTTGAAGGACCGCACGGGCGCGACCGTCGGACCGGCCGCGCCGCAGATCTGGGCGAGGACGTCCTTGGTGGTCGTCTTGCCGACGGACCCCGTGATGCCGATGACCTGCAGGCCGCTGCCCCCGGGCATCGAGGCCGCCTCGCGCAGGCGCACCAGCACCTCGCGGGCGAGGTCTCCCAGCGCCCGCTCGACGTCGGGCACGACCACGCAGGGCAGGCCGGGCAGCTCGCGCGCGGCGAGCACGAGCGCGGCACCGGCGGTCACGGCGCCCGCGGCGAAGTCGTGCCCGTCGACGTGCTCACCGGGCAGGGCGACGAACAGCCCTCCGGGGAGCACCTCGCGGGAGTCGGTGACGACGGGTCCGGTCACGACGTGCTCGGGACCGATCCCGCTCAGCGTGCCGTTCGTGGCGGCCGTGATCTCGGCCGCGGTGAGGGCGATCACGCGTGCAGCTCCCGGCCCTCGGCGTGGGCGGCGAGGAAGACGTCACGGTCGTTGTAGCGGTGGAACACCCCGGCGATCTCCTGGGTCGGTTCGTGGCCCTTGCCCGTGACGATCACGGTGTCGTCCGGACCTGCCAGACGAAGGGCGTCGCGGATGGCCTGCGCACGGCTGGACGCCTCGTGCACGTCGGCCAGGTCGGGGCGCACGTCGCGCACGCCCGCGAGGATGGCGGCCCGGATGGACGCGGGGTCCTCCGAGCGGGGGTTCTCGTCGGTGACGACGAGCACGTCGGCCAGGCGCGCGCCGATCTGGCCCATGATCGGGCGCTTGCCGCGGTCGCGGTCGCCGTCCGAGCCGTACACCAGGACGAGCCGGCCGGGCGTGATGGGGCGCACGGCCTCCAGCGCCAGCACCAGCGCGTCGGGCGTGTGCGCGTAGTCGACGAGGCACAGGGGCCAGCCGTCCCCGCGCTCGACGACGCGCTCCATGCGCCCCGGGATGGCGTGCGCTCCCGCGACCGCCTCGATCGCGGTGGGCAGCGGGACGCCCGCGGCGTGCGCGAGCACGATCGCGAGCGCGGCGTTGGAGACGTTCACGAGGCCGGGCAGCGGGCTGTGCGCCTCGTGCCGGGCACCGTCGGGACCGCGCAGGACGAACCTCGAGCCGACGCCGCCGAGGCCGATGTCGGCCTCGACGACCGCCCAGTCCGCGTCCTGCGCCTCGGGGGCGCCGACGTGCGTGCTGACGGTCTCGACCGGGATCGGCGCCTCGGCGGCGAGCCGGCGGCCCCACACGTCGTCGACGACCACGACGCCACGGCGCGCCTGGTCCGCGGCGAACAGGCGGGACTTGTCGCGGAAGTAGCCCTCCATGTCGCCGTGGAAGTCGAGGTGGTCGCGCTGCAGGTTGGTGAAGCCGACGACGTCGAAGCACAGGCCGCGCACGCGTCCCAGCGCGAGGGCGTGCGACGACACCTCGGTGGTCAGGGCTCCCGCGCCGCGCTCGTGGGCGACGGCCAGCAGCGCCTGGAGCACGGGTGCCTCGACGGTCGTGCGCGGACTCTCGACGGCGTCGTCGCCGATGCGCAGCTCGACCGTGCCGAGCACGGCGGTGCGTGCGTGGTGCGCGCGCATCGCGGCGTCGACGAAGTACGTCGTCGTGGTCTTGCCGTTGGTCCCGGTCACACCGATCGTCACGAGCCGGGACGCCGGGTCGCCGAGCGCCCAGGCCGCGACCGGTCCCGCCAGGGCGCGCGGGTCGTCAGCGACCAGCACCGGCACGTCCGGGGGCACGGACGCGACGCCGTCGGGGTCCGTGAGGACGGCCACGGCGCCCCGCGCCACCGCGTCCGCGGCGAACCGCGCACCGTGCACCTTGAGCCCGGGCACCGCCACGAAGAGGTCGCCGGGCTCGACGTCGCTGCTGGACATCGTCACGCCGGTGAAGGTGCGGTCGGTGGTCGCGGCACCGGCGGTGCGCAGGTCGAGAGCGGCGGCGAGGTCGTCGACCCTGCGGACCTGTGGGCGCTCGGGACGGAGCCGGCCCAGGGGGGACGTCATGGGGATGAATCTACCCCGCCCGCTCACTCCCACGTCGCAGGGAACAGCGTCGCCGGCGCCCCCGACGGCGCGATGCCGAGCTGCTGCAGGGCGTAGCCCGTGACGGTCGAGAAGACCGGCGCGGCGACGGTCCCGCCGTAGATCGACGTGCGCGGGTTGTGCAGGATCACCGCGGTGACGACCTGGGGGTCGTCCACCGGAGCCACCCCGATGAACGACGCCGTGTACCCGCTCGGGTTGAAGCGCTGGGCCGTGCCGGTCTTGCCCCCGACGCGGTAGCCCGGGATCGCGCCCTCCTTGCCCGTGCCCTCCACGACCGTGCTCTCCATCATCGACAGGACCGCCTGCGCGGTCTGCGGCGAGACCACCGTCACGGACTCCGGCTGCGGCTGCGCGGTGTACTGCCCGTCCGGCGACGTCCACCCCGCGATGAGGCGCGGGGGGACCCGCACGCCGTCGTTCGCGATGGTGGCGAAGACGCTCGCGGCCTGCAGCGCGTTGACCGAGACCGCCTGGCCGAAGAGCACGGCGAACTCGTCACGGCCGTGCCAGTCGGCGGGCGTGCGCAGCAGGCCGGGCGACTCGCCCGGCATCTCGATCCCGGTGCGGCTGCCGAAGCCGAACGCCGACAGGTAGTGGTAGCGCTGGTCCTTGGTGAGCCGCTGCCCGATGGCCACGGTCCCCACGTTGGAGGACTCCGCGAAGACGCCGGTCGCCGTGAGCCTCTGGACCGCGTGGTCGTGCGAGTCCTTGATCGTCTCGCCGTGCGGCGTCGTCCAGCGGTCCGCGACCTCGAACTGCTCGGTCGGCTGCACCAGCCCTTCCTGGAGCGCGGCCGCCATGGTCACGACCTTGCCGGTCGAACCGGGCTCGAAGACGTCCGACACGCTCCTGGACAGCGCGGTCGTGGCCTGGGCGCCGGGCGTGTTCGGGTCGAAGGCCACGGACTCGGCCAGCGCGAGCACCTGGCCGTTCGGGCGCATCACGACGACCGCACCGCCGTCCGCGCCGGTCTCGGCCACCTTCGCGCGCAGCTGCTCCTCGGCCTTCCACTGCAGGTCGGAGTCCAGCGTGAGGCGGACCGACCGACCCTCCTGCGCCGGGTGCGCCTCGCTCAGGCCGCCGGGGATGGGCTGGCCGCCCTTGCCGCGCTCGAACCGCTCCTGCCCGGGGGTGCCCTTGAGGTCCTCGTGCAGGGCGAACTCGAGGCCCTGGAGCCCCTCCCCCTCGGAGTTCACGAACCCGACGATGTTGCCCGCCACCGTGCCCTTGGGGTACACGCGGTCTGCCACCTTCTCGACCCCGACGCCGTCGAGCCGCAGCGCTCGCACCTCGCGCGCGACGTCGGGCAGCACGTTGCGCGCGACCACGACGTAGCCCCGCTCGCCCACGAGGTCGCCGCCGAGCTCGGCGGCGTTCAGCCCCAGCACAGGGGCGAGCCGCGAGGCCACGCCCGCGGCACCGTCCAGGCCGTCGGAGGAGCCGCGCGCGCGGTAGCCTGCCACCTGCTTCTGGTTGACCGTGACGTGGTACCGCTCGACGGACGTCGCCAGCACGACGCCCTCGGCGTCGGTGATCTCGCCGCGCGCGCCGAGCACCTGCGCGGTCGTCATCCGCTTCTCCCGGGCCTCCTGGGCGACCTCGGGGCCGGCGATGCCCTGGACGTACACGAGACGTCCGGCGAAGGTCACGAGCACGAGCGAGAGCACCACGACGAGCCCGATCATCCGCCCGCGCGACGCGACGACGGCCTGCGGGGCGGTCGGCGGCGCGGGCGGTCGCGACGCGGTGCGTGGTACCGCGGCCGACGGGGTGCGCCGCGCCGGGACAGCCGCCCGCTCGCCGCGCGACGCCGCGGGCGTCCGGCGACGCGGCACCGTCCCGCTGCGCTCCTCCACGCCCCCCACCGTGCCACGCGCGGTCGCCCGGGCCGGCGCGACGCGCGGCTCCGCGTCGCCGGGTCGCCGTCGTGCCGCGGGCGCGCGCGGGACCACCGGCTGGCGGCGCGCGGCCGCCTGCCGGGCCGTCGGCTGGCCGGCGGCCGAACGGGTCGACGGCTGCCGCGTGGTCGACCGGGCGGACGGCTGCCGGGCGGCGGCGCGACGGGCGGCGGGCGTGCCGGCGGGCGTGCCGCCGGGCGGCGGCGTGCTCATCCGCCGGCAGGTGCCGGGGCCCCCTGGACGCTGCCGTCCGCGAGCCGCAGCCAACCGGTGCCGTTCGCCTCCACCATGCCGAGACGGCGCGCCTCGGCGGCGAGCTGCGTCGGGGACGACCGCGCGTCGTGCTGCGCCACCAGGTCCATGCGGTCCTGCCGCAGCCGGCCGAGCTCGTTGGACAGCTCGTAGCGCTCGAACGCGAGCGAGGCCATCTGCGTGTTGAGCAGCAGGGCCGCGAGCAGCGCACCGGCGAGCACGGCCATGCACGCCAGCACGAAGGGCGCGCGGGAGCGCGCCTGGGGCGGTGCACCGACGACGCGCAGACGCGGCGGCGGCGCGACGGCGGGGCGCGCCGGCAGCGGGTACGCACGCGCAGCACCGGTGCGGGCGGCGGCCTGGGGCAGGGCGCTCATGCGGCTCTCCTCGGGGTGCGCAGGTGGTCGGGGGTGGGACGCAGCCGCTCGGCGGCGCGCAGGCGGACGGACTGGGAGCGGGGGTTGCGGGCGAGCTCGGCCTCGTCGGCCTCCTCCGCACCGCGGGTGAGCAGACGCAGGTACGGCGTGTGCGTCGCCGGCTCCACCGGGAGGTCCGGCGGCGCGCTCGACGTCGCACCGACGGCGAGGGCGCGCTTGACGAGCCTGTCCTCGAGGGACTGGTACGACTCGACGACGATGCGACCACCGACCGCGAGCGCCTCGATCGCGGCCGGGAGCGCCCGCTCGAGCGCGGCGAGCTCGCCGTTCACCTCGATGCGCAGCGCCTGGAAGGTGCGCTTGGCGGGGTGGCCCCCGGTGCGACGCGTGGCCGCGGGCACGCCGGCGCGCACGACGTCCACGAGCTCGGACGTGCGCGTGAACGGTGCGTGCTCGCGCCGCCGCACGATGAGGCGGGCGATCCGCGGCGCGAACCGCTCCTCGCCGTACACCCGCAGCACGCGCGCGAGGTCGCGCTCGTCGTAGGTGTTGAGCACGTCGGCCGCGGTCGGACCCGTGGTGGGGTCCATCCGCATGTCGAGCGGGGCGTCGTGGGCGTACGCGAAGCCCCGCTCGGCCTCGTCGAGCTGCAGGGACGAGACGCCGAGGTCCATGAGCACGCCCTGCACCGCAGGCAGGCCGAGACCGTCCAGGACGTCGCCGATCTCGTCGTAGACCGCGTGCACGCCGGTGAAGCGGTCACCGAACGGGGCCAGCCGCGCGCTCGCGAGCGCGAGCGCCTGGGGGTCCCGGTCGATGCCGACCACGCGGACGTGCTCGAGCGCACGCAGGACGCCCTCGGTGTGGCCGCCCATGCCGAGCGTGCAGTCGACCAGCACGGCCCCCGGGGCGTCGAGGGCGGGCGCGAGGAGGTCGATGCAGCGCTGCAGCAGCACGGGCACGTGCCGCGAACCGGCGTCGGACTGCTCGTTCATCGATCCCCCTCTCGTCTCGCTGCCTGGTGCCGGTGTGACAGGTGCTGCTGGTGTGGCTGGTGATACACGGAGATGGCCGAACGGTCCCTCCACCGTCCGGCCAGATCCCCCACCGACCCTCTGGCGCCGGGGAAGTGGCGTCAGAACGGACGGGGGGAGGTCTCGTCGGGCGGAGCGAGGGTGCGGGTCGGGTGCGGGCGGCGGCTCCGGCCGCGGGTGGGACGGCGGACGGAGCGGGCGGTCGGACGGGAACGGGGGGCGACGCAGCGGCCAGGGCCGACGAACGACTCAGAACGGGCCGTTCGGGAAGACCTCCTCGGTCGTGTCGGCGTAACCCGCCTCCTGCTCGGACAAGTAGGTCTCCCACGCGGTGAGGTCCCAGATCTCCACGCGGGTACCGGTGCCGATGACGGCGACGTCCCGGTCGAGGCCGGCGTACGTGCGCAGCATCGGCGGGATGGAGATGCGGCCCTGCTTGTCGGGGAGCTCGTCGCTGGCCCCGGACAGGAACACACGGAGGTAGTCGCGTGCCTGCTTGCTCGTGACGGGCGCGGTCCGCAGCTGGTCGTGCATCCGGCGGAACTCGTCCATCGGCAGCACGAACAGGCAGCGCTCCTGACCGCGCGTCATCACGAGGCCCCCCGCGAGCTGCGGACGGAACTTCGCCGGGAGGATGAGGCGGCCCTTGTCGTCGAGACGCGGGGTGTAGGTGCCCAGGAACGGCGCGAAGGAGCCGTAGGCGCCTGTCGAGTCATACGACACCTCACTCCCCTCCTGGTCGTCTGCAACCCCTGGTCGAGGGCCTCTCGCGGGGCCGGTCCCGGCACTGCGGACCGCCCCGTGATCGAGCCGGCTCCCGGTCTCTCCACGTGCCTCCACGGTACTCCACTTCCCTCCACCACCGTCTTGTCAAGAGCCCAAGTTCACCCGTCTGATGCGCGTTGATGCAGGTCAGGGAGGTGGAGCGAAGTGGAGGGCTCCGCGCGTCACAGCGCCCGGGACGACGGTCCCCCGCGGGCCAGGTCCGGACGAACCGGGCTGCACCACCCCAATCCGGCGCCCCCGAGGGCCCCTGTCCACCCCGCGGGCACGATTCCGGGGAGGGAAGTGGAGGAGCCCGCGCGCAGGGCACGGGGTGACAGGCGCTGCGCCGAACGGGTGCGTGCGCGGCGCGGACGCCGCGAGAACTCCCGCGCGGACGTCGCGCGGGGCGGCGACCGCGCGCGGCGCGGGTGAACCTCGCCCCGTCGGGCGCCCGGCGTGCGTACTCTCGTCCCAGTCCGCCGAGGGAGTCGCACCCATGCAGTCACTGCCGTCACCCGTCGAGCTCGAGAGGCTCGTCGACA
Source organism: Cellulomonas avistercoris (assembly GCF_014836445.1). Lineage (GTDB taxonomy): Bacteria > Actinomycetota > Actinomycetes > Actinomycetales > Cellulomonadaceae > Cellulomonas > Cellulomonas avistercoris. The sequence continues at coordinate 38,267 of NZ_JACSQV010000020.1, read as the reverse complement.
CCACCAACCGCCTGCGGGCCGGCATCGAGTCGGTGATCACCGGGCGACCGGAGCTCATCCGGACCTCGTTGGCGGTCCTGCTCGCCGAGGGGCACCTGCTCCTCGAGGACGTCCCGGGGGTCGGCAAGACGACCCTGGCGAAGGCGATCGCCCGCAGCATCGACGCCCAGGTCGGGCGCATCCAGTTCACACCGGACCTGCTGCCGAGCGACCTGACGGGCGTCAACATCTTCCGCGCGCAGACCCACGAGTTCGAGTTCCGTCCCGGACCGGTCTTCGCGCACGTCGTCATCGGCGACGAGATCAACCGGGCGTCCCCCAAGACGCAGTCCGCCCTGCTGGAGTGCATGCAGGAGGCGCAGGCGACCGTCGACGGCCGCACCTATCCCCTGCCCCGGCCGTTCCTCGTCATCGCGACGCAGAACCCCGTCGAGATGGAGGGCACCTACCCGCTGCCCGAGGCGCAGCGCGACCGCTTCATGGCGCGTCTGACGGTCGGGTACCCGAGCGTGGACTCCGAGCTCGACATGCTGGACCTGCAGGAGGACACCGACCCGTTCTCCCGCATGCGCCCGGTCACCGACGCCGCCGCCATCCAGGGGTTCATCGACATCGCGCGCCGGCTCTACGCCTCCCCCTCCGTCAAGCGGTACATCGTCGGCCTGGTGACGGCGTCGCGCGAGGACGCCGGGCTGCGCCTCGGCGCGTCGCCCCGCGCGTCCATCCAGCTGCTGCGCGCGGCCAAGTCCCTCGCGGCGATGTCCGGCCGCGACCACGTGCTCCCCGACGACGTCCAGGAGCTCGCGGTCCCCGTGCTCGCGCACCGGCTCCTGCCGAGCACCGAGTCGCGGCTGTCGGGCCGCACGACGCAGGACGTCGTCACGGACATCGTCGCGCGCACCCCGCTCCCGGCCGCCGAGCCCGTCGCACGGGCACGGCGCGCACTGGGCTGATGCGCAGGCGTCCGACGGCGCGCGGCTGGGCTCTGGCCGCCGCGGGGGTCGTCGCGCTCCAGGTCGGCATCGGGCTCGGCTCCCTCGACCTGGTGCGCATCGGCATCCTGCTGCTGGCCCTGCCCGTCACGGCGTTCGTCGCCGAGATCGCGCTGGACGCGGCGCGCGGCCGTCGGGGCCTCGAGGTGCGACGCGAGGTCCGGCCCGATCCCGTGCACGCCGGCCAGGACGCCGACGTGCGCGTCGACATCGTCGCGACCGACCGCTCCGGACGAGCCCGCCTGGCCGGCCTGCGCTTCTCCGAGCAGGCCGCGGTCGAGCTCTCCGGCGGTCGTGCGCTGCGTGCGCGCGTCACGCGCCGCGCGGACCACGCCACCGTGCGCTACCCCGTGCACGCGAGCCAGCGCGGACGCTGGCCGCTCGGGCCCCTCGTCGTGACCCGGACCGACACGTTCGGCGTCGTCCGTTCGCGCACGACCCTCGGCGCCGAGTCGCAGGTCGCCGTGTGGCCGGCCGTCGCGGCCCTGCCCGCGCCGTCCGACGTGCTCGTCGGGGAGCCGGACCGCGTGGCGCTCGGGGCGCGCACACCGTCCACGGACGACGCGAACCTGCGCGACTACCGCGAGGGTGACGACCTGCGCCGCGTGCACTGGAGGTCCAGCGCCCGGCGCGGCACGATGCTCGTCCGGTCGGACGAGCGGGCCGGCATGCGGCCGGTGTCGGTGCTGCACGACCTGCCCGTGCGCACGGCCACCACCGAGTGGACGATCTCGCTCGCGGCGTCCATCGCGCTCGCCATGCTCGACAGCGGTCACCCGGTGCGTCTCGCGGCGGCCGGCCCGCCCGTCGGGCCCGGGGCGGACGCGGTGCGCAGCTGGGGGTCGTACGTGCACGCCCGGCAGGGTCCCGAGTCGCGCGCCGCGCTGCTCGACCTCACGCTGGACCTGGTACCGGCTCGCACGTCGACGGAGGCGGAGGTCGCGTTGCTCGATGCGGTCCGCATGCTCGACACGTCGCAGGCTGCCGGGGAGATCGTCGTGGCGGTCGTCGGTCCCCTGTCGCCCGCGGGCTGCGGTGCGCTCGCGCACGTCGGTGACGCCGCCCAGGGCTGGGCGGTCGTACGCGCCGACGGTCGGCACGCGGGCGATGCCCGCGACGCCCACCACACCGCCACGGTGCTGCGACGCAGCGGGTGGCGCGTCGCGCAGGCGACGACCGGCGAGAGCCTCGTCGAGTGCTGGCTGCGGCTGCTGGGGAGCGCGCGATGAACCCGACGCCCGAGCAGGGCGCACGGGCCGTCCTCGGGGCGGTGCTGTGCGTCGTCGCGACGTGGTCGAGCCTGCTCGCGCTCACGGGCCTGGTCGCCGGCAGCCGCTGGTTCGCGGTCGCCTCCCTGGCCGTGCTCGTCGTCGCCGCGGCCACCACGCTCACGCGTGCCGCCACCCGCCGCTGGTGGGCGCCGACCGCCGTCGGTGGCGCCGTCGCGCTCGTGGGGCTGGTGCTGCGGTACGGCGCCCCTCCCGGGCGCCCGCAGTTCCTCCCCGACGCCGACGCCGTGGGGCGCGCCTGGGCCACCGCCCGCCAGGGCGTCACGGTGGTGAACGACTCGTTCGTCCCCATGCCCGACGTCCGGCCGGGAGAGATGCTGCTGGTCGTCGGCGGCCTCGCGGTGTACCTGCTGCTCGACGCCGCGGTGCTCGCGCTGCGCTTCCCCGCGGTGGGCGGGCTGCCGCTGCTCGCGCTGTGGGTCCCGGCGATCACGCTCGGCTTCCCCGCCGGCGCGGCGCCCATGTTCTGGACCGCCGCCGCCTACCTGGCCCTGCTCGCGTACGGCGCGGCACCGCTGCACGCCCACGCGGGCCGGTCGCAGCGCGTCGGCACCGCCGCCATGGCGGCCGTGGCGCTCGCGGGCACCAGCGTCGTCGCCGGGCCGCCCCTCATGGACGTCCCCGGGTGGGCCAGCGTGGCGCTGCCCACGTTCGGCGACGGCCCGGTGGGACCGCTCGAGCTCAGCGACGACCTCGACCTGCGCGAGAGCCTCGGCACCCGCTCGGCGCAGGTCGTGCTCACGTACCGGGTGACCGACCCGAACCGGCCGGCCGAGCCGGCGACGGACGGCACGGGCGACGCCGCGGCCGCCGAGGACGCGGCGACGAACGACCCGGACGCCACGCCCACCGCCCCCGCGACGCCTGCCGTCGACGCACGGCTCGTCGGACCGCTGCGCGCCTTCACCATGTCGACGTTCGACGGGCGGCTGTGGGAGCGGACCGACAACGAGGGCCTCGAGGACTGGGACCGTGCGTCGCTGCTCTCGTCCGACCCGAGCCTGCTCGGCACGCCGCCCGACCCCGCCGCCGGGACGCTCGCACAGGTGGACCTCCAGGTCGGCGCGCTGCGCGAGCGTCGGCTGCCGGTCAGCACGTTCGCGCGCACGGTCGCCGTCGACGGGCAGTGGGGCTACGACGCCCTGCGCGACGAGGTCGTGGGCCAGCGGTCCACCGGGGACGGGCTGACCTACTCGATGCTCGTCCAGGTGCCCACGCTCACGGCCGAGGACCTGGAGGCCACGGGCGTCGGCACGCCGGCGGACGCCGAGCAGTACACGGCCCTGCCCGCCACCGAGCACGCCGAGGAGATCGCGGCCCTGACCGCCGAGCTGACCGCCGACGCGGACAGCCCGTACGAGCAGGCGCTGGACCTGCAGACCTGGCTCCGGTCGGCGGCGAACTTCACGTACGACACGCGTGTCCCGCCCGCGCGCAGCACCGACGCCGTCTGGGACTTCCTCGAGGACCGCCGCGGGTACTGCGTGCAGTTCGCGACCGCGATGGCGATGATGGCGCGCACGCTGGACATCCCCTCCCGCATCGGCGTCGGGTTCCTGCCCGGCGAGCGGACCGAGGATGACACCTACGTCGTCACGGGCCGCCTGGCGCACGCGTGGCCCGAGCTGTACTTCGACGGGCTGGGCTGGGTGCGCTTCGAGCCGACGCCCGCGTCGCAGAGCGGACCGCCCCCCGTCTGGGCCGACCCGTTCACAGGTATCACGGCGCCCGGGTCCATCCCCGACGAGATCGGTGCCAACCAGCCGGGTTCGCTCCCCAGCCCCGCCGCCACGGCGCCGTCGACCGCACCCACGACGGTCACGGAGGAGCAGAGCCCCTGGACGGCCGTGGCCATCACCGCCGGCCTCGTCCTGCTGGTGGCCGGGGCGGCGCTGGTCGTCCTCCTCCTCGTGCGACGCCGGCGGCGCCGCGTCATGACGCCCGAGGACGCCTGGAGAGCCCTGCGCCGGGACCTCGCGCGCGTCGACGTGCGGTGGTCGGACGCGACGAGCCCGCGGGGCGTGGTGCGCCAGGTCGAGCGGTCGATCGGCGTGCGCAGCGGTGGTGAGCTCGACGCGTCGGCACGCGAGGCCCTCGACAATCTCGCGCGTGTCGTCGAGCGCGCGCGCTACGCGCCGTCACCCGCCGAGCACCGTCCCGAGGACCTGGACTCCTGGGTCCACGAGGTCGGCGACGGGGTGCGCGCGGCGCTCGCTCGAGACGGCGCGCGCACACCGGCGACGACGGGCGCCTGAGCCTGCTCCGGTCGTCGTCCGGCGCGCGCCGGAGACACCGGTGCACGAACGCTCCGGTGCGACCCGCTGTCAGGCCGGGTGGCCGGGTCCGTGACGCCCGGCCAGCCGGCCGGCGGTCAGAGCGGACAGCAGTCAGGGCGGACAGCAGTCAGGGCGGGCAGCCGTCAGGCGTGCGAGCCTGGCTGGCCGACGTCCAGGACGTCGGACGGCTCAGCGACCTTCCCCGTCGCGCCGGCGGTCCCAGCGCTCCTCGAACCGCGCCATGAACCCGCGCTTCTTCGACGCAGCGGGCGCTCGGCGCACCGACCCGTCGGGCGCGACCGTGCCCTGCGGCCCGGCACGCTCGGCGCGCGGCGCGGCGAACGCGAAGGCGACCGCGGCGAACATCACGACGAAGCCGATGGCGCCGACCCACGGCTGCGACGTCGCTGCGCCCACCACGAGGAGCAGCAGGCCGACGGCGGCCCCGACACCTGCGACGACGTAGCGCGTGACGGGCCGATGGCCGCCCCGTCGCGTGAGCGTGTTGGCGAGTCGAGGGTCGTCAGACGTCAGCTGGCGCTCCATCTGCTCGAGCACGCGCTGCTCGTACTCGGAGAGTGGCATCCCGACCCCCGTCGCACTCCGGTGGACTATGTGGCCTCAGGATAGATCGGCTGGCACCAAGGTGGTAGTCGAGCGACCGTCGGCAGGGCGATCATCATGCGGCACACACCTGTGCGTCCGCCACTGTCGGGCGTGTCCTGCGCCAGTATTCACCTGCTCGCGACGGCCGGAAGGCCGATCGGCGCTCCCTCGTCGGCCTCGAGGGCCCCCCGCACGGCGTCCACGAGGTCCTCGGCAGCGCACAGCGCACGCTCCGCGCGCCCCGGCGTGACCAGCTCGAAACGCCCCGCGTCGATGGCAGAACGCAGCGTCGCGGCCTGCGCGAACAGCGCCGAGAGGGTGTGCAGCTCGGGCGCCACGGCGTCGAGCATCCCCCAGACCGTCCGGGGGGCTCCCCTGCCGACCGGGCGACCCCGGGCCGCGACGAGTGCCGCGCCCGCGCGCAGTGCCGCGAGGTGCGCGTGCGAGAACATCTCCCACGGCTCGCCGGAGAACTGGGCCGCGAGGAGCTCGGCGTCCGCCCGACCCAACAGCTCGGCGGTCTGCGGCAGGACCGTCGCCGCGTGCAGCGTGCTCACCCGACCGGTCATCGCTCCCACCTCCTGTCGCGGCGGCCCACCCGCCGGTCTCCATCTTCGAACACATGTTCGAACGCGTCAATCCCTCGTCCGCCGGACCTCGACGCCTGCGCCGCCCGGACCGCGTACGGTGACCGGGTGGCAGCCCGACGTCGCGACCCATCGTCCCGCCGACCACTGACATCCCGGTCCGCGCCGACCGCGCCGGACTGGCCGGACGGCCCCGTGCCCGTGGCCACGGGCACCGTCGAGGTCGTGCGCGAGCCCGGGCGCCCTCGTGCCGCGACACTGCTCGTCAACGGCGTCCCGAGCTCCTTCGTCGACCTCGACGACCCGGGCCTGCTCGACTTCGAGTACATGCAGCAGGCCGCCGCGGTGGTGGAGGTCGTCGCCGCCCGCCGCGCCGACCTGTCGGTGCTGCACCTCGGCGCGGGGGGCTGCGCGCTCGCGCGCGCGCTCGCGCACCGCCACCCCGCGGCGCGGCAGCTCGCGGTCGAGCTGGACGGCGAGCTGGCACGGCTCGCACGCGCGTGGTTCGACCTGCCGCGCGCACCCCAGCTGCGTCTGCGCACGGGTGAGGCGCGCGAGGAGCTGACGCGGCTCCCGGACGCGACGTACGACGTCGTCGCGCGCGACGTGTTCGCCGGGGACCGCACGCCGGCGCACCTCACGACCCTGGAGTTCGTGCAGGAGGCCCGCCGGGTGCTGCGCCCGGGCGGTGCCTACGTCGCCAACTGCGCCGACCGGCCGCCCCTCGCGCTGGCCCGGGCCGAGCTCGCGACCCTCGCCGCGGTGTTCGCCCACGTCGGCGTCGTGGCGGAGCCGGCACAGCTGCGCGGCAGGCGGTACGGCAACCTGCTGCTGATCGCCACGGACGACCCGGACCTCCTCGACGACGCCGGCCTCGCCAGGACGCTGCGCTCCCTGCCCGTCCCCGCGCGGCTGCTCACGGGCGAGGAGGCGCGCGCCCTCGCGGGCGCCGCCGCGCCGCTGCGTGACCCGCAGCCCCTCGAGCAGCCCGCCGACGAGCACGCCGGCTGACGCCCTCCCCGGACGCGACGCAGGGCCGCACCCTCCTCGGGTGCGGCCCTGCGTATCAGCAGACGCCCGGCCGGAGCCGGGAGCGGGTCACAGCGGGCGGACGTGCTCCGCCTGCGGACCCTTCTGACCCTGCGTGATGTCGAACTCCACGCGCTGACCCTCGTCGAGCGAGCGGTAACCCTGCGTGTCGATGGCCGAGTAGTGGACGAAGACGTCGGCGCCGCCGTCGTCCTGGGCGATGAACCCGAAGCCCTTCTCGGCGTTGAACCACTTGACCGCGCCCTGTGCCATGTCCCGCATCCTTCTGTCCCACCAGGTGACCACCGCGGGCCCGGTGCCCGCGGCGGGCCGCAATGCCTCACGTCCTGCACCCGGTGGTCCGGCCCCCGCCGCTGTGGGGACCCGAGAGATCCTCGTACCCACCGGCCCCGGAGGGCGGCGGGCGGCTGACCGGTCGAGCGTCCGTACGTCACTGCAACGGCTGCATCTTTGCACGAAGGATGTGGCGTACGCCACGGCTCGTGGACGTACGTCCCGTAGGCGCGACAACGATCAGGTCACGGGGACGCAGGGGACGAAGGTGTCAGACCGCCGGGTCGCCGCCGTCGTGGGGCTCGGACTGCTCGGCGAGGAAGCGCTCGAGCTCGGCGCCGATCTCCTCGGCGGTGGGCAGGTCGGTCGCCTGGGCCAGCAGGCTCGTGCGCCCCACGCTGCGGGTGAACGCGTCGTACTGCTCCTCGAGCGCCTGGACGACCGCGGCGACCTCGCTCGACCCCTCGACCTGCCGCTCGACCTCGCGCAGCGACTCGGCCGCCGCCGGCTGCAGGGCCGCCAGACCCAGGTCGAGCCCGGTGGCCCGCTCCACGTGGCGCAGGCCGGCGAGCCCGGCGGCGGGGAACGCCGTCTGGGCGAGGTAGTGCGGCACGTGCACCGCGAAGCCCATCGCGTCGTGCCCCGACTCCCCCAGGCGCAGCTCGAGCAGCGCGGAGGCGCTGGCCGGGACCTGCACGGTGCCGAAGAACGACGTGTGGTCGGCGACCAGCTCGGCGCGGGTCGCGTGGGCCGTCACGGAGACGGGCCGCGTGTGCGGCACCCCCATCGGGATCCCGTGCAGGCCGACGACCAGCGGGACGTCGAAGCGCTCGACCAGCTGGCGCACGGCCGCCACCCAGCGCTCCCACTGGACGTCGGGCTCGACGCCGTGCAGGAGCAGGAAGGGCACGCCCTGCGCATCCTCGAGGAGGTCGACGACGAGCTCGGGGGTGTCGTAGTGCGTCCACCCGGAGTCGAACGTCATGACCGGTCGGCGCGAGCGGTAGTCCACGAGCTGGTCGGTGTCGAACGTGACGAGGCGCTGTCCCGCCCCCACGGCGGCCAGGTGCTCGACGGCGACCTGTCCGGCGTGGCCGGCGTCGACGAAGCCCTGCAGGGCGTGCACGAGCACCGGCCCCTCGCCACGGCGCGCGGCGGCGTCCAGACGCTCGGCGGCGTCGGCGTCCACGTCGTAGATGTCCCGGGGGTCAAGCATCGATGTCCACTCACCTCTCCTGGTGCGGTCGAGCGGTACAACGCCGCGGGCTCACGGTCTCTTCCCCCGGGAGCACGTGTCACCGACCGGGCAGGCGGACGACCTCCACGAAGAACTCGTCGATCTGCCGCACCACGTCGATGAAGCGGTCGAAGTCGACGGGCTTGGTGACGTAGGCGTTGGCGTGCAGCGAGTAGCTGCGCACGACGTCCTCCTCCGCCTCGGACGTCGTCAGGACGACCACCGGGATGGAGCGCATCGCCTCGTCGGACTTCATCGCCTCGAGCACCTCGCGGCCGTCCATGCGCGGCAGGTTGAGGTCGAGCAGCACGAGGTCCGGCGTCGGCGCGTCCGCGTGCTCACCCTCCTTGCGCAGGAACTGCAGGGCGCTCACGCCGTCGGCGACGACGGAGAGGCGGTTGCGCACCTTGTTGTGCTCGAACGCCTCGCGCGTCATCAGGACGTCACCCGGGTCGTCCTCCACCAGCAGGACGTCGATCACCTTCTGATCCGGCATGTCAGCTCCCCTCGTCCCCGTGGTCGGGGTTCTCGTCGTCGGCGACCGGCAGGGTCCAGCGGATGGTGGTCCCGTCCCCGTCGGTCTCCGGGATCCAGATGCGACCGCCGTGGAACTCGACGATCTTCTTGCACAGCGCCAGGCCGATGCCCGTGCCCTCGTAGACGTCCTTGGCGTGCAGGCGCTGGAAGATGACGAACACGCGGTCGACGTACTGCGGGTCGATCCCGATCCCGTTGTCACGGGCCTCGATCTCCCACGCACCCTCCACGCGGCGCGCGGTGACGTGCACGTGGGGTGCGCGGTCGGGGTGCCGGAACTTCACGGCGTTGCCCACGACGTTCTGGAAGAGCTGGACGAGCAGCGGCTCCTCGCCGCGCACCACGGGCAGGTCGCCGTGCGTGACGACCGCGCCTGCCTCCTCGATGCGCTCGGAGAGCTGGTCCTGCGCACGCTCGAGCGCCTCCGCGAGGTCCACGTCGACGACCTCGCCGCCCACGCGACCCACCCGGGAGAACCCGAGCAGGTCCTGGATGAGGCGCTGCATGCGCTTGGCGCCGTCGACGGCGAAGTCGATGTACTGGTCCGCGCGCTCGTCGAGCTGGCCGCCGTACCGCTTCTGCAGGAGCTGCGTGAAGCTCGCGACCTTGCGCAGCGGCTCCTGGAGGTCGTGCGACGCGACGTACGCGAACTGCTCGAGGTCACGGTTGGAGCGCCGCAGCTCCTCGGCCTGCTCGGTGAGCCGCTGGTGCGCCTCGGCGATCTCCTCGCGGGACGAGCGCAGCTCCGCGAGCTGCGTGACGAGACCCAGCCGCATCTGCTCGACGTCGGACGCGAGCTCCTCGAGCTCCCCCGGGCCGTCGACCCGCACCACGTGGCTGAGGTCACCCTGCGTCACCGCGCGACTGGCCAGACCGAGCTGCGTCACCGGCACCAGCACCCACCGCCGCAGCGCGAACCACAGCGAGATGCCCGTCGCCACGGCCGCGAGGACCAGCAGCAGCACGAGGCCGCCCGTCGCGGCGGTCCAGGCCGCCAGCTCCTGGACCGCGATGGCGCGAGAGGCACGCACCTCCTGCACGTACGCCTCCGTCGCGGCGCGCGCCTCGTCGAAGAGCACGCGTCCGGCCTCGATCTCCTCGGGGCTCACCGCCGCGCTCCCGCCCGCGCGCACCTGCTCGATCACCGGGGTCGCGAACTCCTCGTGCCAGCGCTCGGCGGCACGCGCGGCAGCACGTGCCGTGGCGAGGAGCTGCTCGTCGGGCGTCTCGGACGCGAGCTCCTCCGCGAGCACCGTGAACGTGGCGTCGTCGAGCGACCGCTCGTAGGGCTCGAGAGCGATCTCGTCGCCCGTGAGCGCGAAGCCCCGCACGGCCGTCTCGGCGTCGACCAGCCCCACGTACGCGGCGTCGGCGCCCGAGACGGCGTCGAAGTAGAGCCCGGTGACCGCGTCCTGGGACGCCAGCGCGCGCGCGAGCACGAAGCCCGAGAGCACCAGCACGACGCCCAGCAGCGCCCCCGCCGTCACCAGCAGCAGCGTCAGGCGCCGGCGCAGGGTCATCGAGCCGTGGCGCGGCGACGCGCCGTCCGCGCCGGTCATCCGTCCCACCCGATCAGCACGACGGCGGCGTCGTCGACGAGGTCGCCGCCGTGCAGAGCACGCACACCGGAGAGCATCCGCCCGAGCACGGGGTCCTCGTCGGGCCGGACGTCGCCGTCCGTCTCCACCACTCCCTGCACGGTGCGGTCGGCCACCTCGAGGAGGCCCGCCTTGCCGAGACGACGGGTCCCGTCGCCGATCGTGGCCTCGAGCAGGCCGTCGGTGTACAGCAGGAGACGCCAGGAGTCGCCGAGCGCGAGACGCTGGGCGGGCCAGCCACCCCCCACGGGGATCCCCAGGGCGCGACCGCGGTGCCCCGCCGGCAGCAGCGCAGCGGGCGGGCCCAGGCGCAGCGGCACGGGGTGGCCGGCGAGGTACAGGTCGGCCGTGCGCCGGTCGGGCTGCACCGCGAGCATCGACACGGTCGTGAAGATCTCGGGACGGGCACGCTCGGCGGCCAGGACGCGCTCCAGCAGGCCGAGGATCTCGCCGGCGGGGATGTCGGCGAGCACCAGGGTGCGCCAGGCCGTGCGCAGCGTCGCGCCGAGCGCCGCCTCGTCCGGGCCGTGGCCGCAGACGTCGCCCACCATCGCCAGCACGGTCCCGTCGGGCCGCTCCACGACGTCGTAGAAGTCGCCGCCGAGCAGACCCTCACGGCCCGCGCGGTACGCGACGCGGACCTCGAGGCGGGCGTCCACCACGGCCGGTGTCGGCAGCAGCGCGCGCTCCAGCCGGGTGGTCTCCGCCGCGCGCACGAGGCTCTGGTACAGGGCGCGACCCGTGTCGTCGAGCCGGCGGCGCTGCACGGCGTACCGCACCGCGCGCGCCAGCAGGTCGGGCTCGACGTCGCTCTTGACGAGGAAGTCCTGCGCTCCTGCCGCGACCGCCTCGACGCCCGCGTCCGTCCCCGTCAGTCCCGTGAGCACCACGACGGGCGGGGCGCCGGCCGCGAGCACACGCTGCAGCGCCCCCAGTCCCGTGGCGTCCGGCAGGCCCAGGTCGAGCAGCACGCAGTCCGCGTCGAGGTGCATGAGCGCCTCGTCGACCGTGCGCACCCAGACCGTCTCGTGCAGCAGGCCGCCGTCCTGGAGGTGCTCGCGCACGAGGACGGCGTCCCCCTCGTCGTCCTCGACCACGAGGATGCGCAGGGGGGTGCCGTCGTCTCCGGGACCACCGGACTGCACGTCAGCGTCGCGCGCCACAGAGCCGTGCACAGGTGTCCCTTCGTCGGTGTCGACGCACTGTAAGCCAGGACGGGCGTCGACACGTACCGCCGACCGGCGCGACGACCGCGCGTCGCACGTGCCACGGACGGCCCCGGTGAGCGGATAATGGACGGCCGCCCGTGAGGGCGGGGCACCGCGCGACCGTGCGGGGTGCCGCGACCGGGCGTGCGACCCGGCGTCTCGGAGGGTGTGCGACGGGTGGCAGCGATCGACAGCGAGCTCGTCGGTGAGCAGCAGGTCGTCGACGGGCTGTACGGGCGCCTCGACGAGCTGCGCGCCCAGTCCCGCCGCCGCCTGGCGGCCGTGCGCCGCGCGGGGCCGTCCGGCTCGCCGCAGAACCGCTCCGAGCGCGACGCGTTCGCGACGCTGTACGAGGACCGGCTGGCCCAGCTGGAGTCCGTGGAGGACCGGCTCGCGTTCGGCCGCCTCGACCTGCGCGACGGGGAGCGCCGCTACATCGGCCGCATCGGGCTGACCGACGAGGAGCAGACGCCGCTGCTCACGGACTGGCGGGCTCCGGCCGCCCAGGCGTTCTACCGCGCCACCGCGGCGCACCCCGACGGCGTCGTGCGGCGGCGCCACCTCGTCACGTCGGGTCGGCGCGTCACGGGCCTCGAGGACGACGTGCTGGACCTCGAGGCGCTCGCGGAGGCCGGCGTGGACCCGGCGTCACTGTCCGGGGTGTCGGGCGAGGGGGCGCTGCTCGCCGCGCTGGGCGCCGCCCGGACCGGCCGGATGGGCGACATCGTCGCGACGATCCAGGCCGAGCAGGACGCCGTCATCCGCTCCCCCCTGACGGGCGCGCTCGTCGTCCAGGGCGGGCCCGGCACCGGCAAGACCGCCGTGGCGCTGCACCGGGCCGCCTATCTCCTCTACGCCCACCGGCGCCTGCTCGAGCGCTCCGGCGTGCTGATGGTCGGGCCCTCGCGCACGTTCCTGCGCTACATCGACCAGGTGCTGCCCTCCCTCGGGGAGACCGGCGTGGTCACCGCGACGATCGCGGACCTGTACCCGGGCGTCGAGGCGCGCGGGACCGAGCCCGCGGAGGTGGCGCGGCTCAAGGGCAGCACCGTCATGGCACGGGTCGTCGGGCGCGCCGTGCGGCAGCGCCAGCGGGTCCCGCAGCAGGCCACGCGCGTGCGGGTCGACGGCCGCACGGTCGTCGTGCGCCCCCAGGACGTCGCTGCGGCGATCGGCCGTGCGCGCCGCCAGAACCGGCCGCACAACCAGGCGCGCGTGACCTTCGTGCGCGACATGCTCGCGCGGCTCGCGGAGCAGTACGTGCAGCAGCTCGGCTGGGAGGTGCCGCCCGAGGACCGCGCGGAGATCGTCGAGGACCTGCGCTCGACCCGGGAGATCCGGATCGCGCTGAACCTGGCGTGGATGCCGCTCACGCCGCAGCGCCTGCTCACGGACCTGTGGACCAAGCCCTACCGTCTCGACGCCGCGGCACCCGAGCTGTCGGCGCACGAGCGCGCCCTGCTGGCGCGCCCGGCCGACGCGCCGTGGACGCCCGCCGACGTGCCGCTCCTGGACGAGGCCGCCGAGCTGCTCGGCGAGGACGACCAGGCGGAGCGGGCGCAGGCGCGCGCCGACGCCGAGCGGCAGGCCGCCGAGGTCGAGTACGCGCGCCAGGTGCTGCGCAGCACGGGCGCCGGCGACATGGTCTCGGCGGAGACGCTCGCGGGTCGGTTCGCGAGCTCCGGCCCGTCGCTGACGACGGCCGAGCGCGCCGCGGCGGACCGGTCGTGGACGTACGGGCACGTCGTGGTCGACGAGGCGCAGGAGCTGTCCGCGATGGCGTGGCGCGCGCTGCTGCGGCGCGTGCCGACGCGGTCCCTGACGATCGTGGGCGACGTCGCGCAGACGTCCTCCCCCGCCGGGACGCACGACTGGGCGGCGATGCTCGACCCGCTGCTGCGCGGGACCTGGCGGCTCGCCGAGCTGACCGTGAACTACCGGACGCCCGCCGTGGTGGCCGCCGCGGCACGCCGGGTGGCGCTCGCGGCAGGGCTGCCCGTCAGCCCGCAGACGTCGGCCCGCGACGTGCCCGACGCGCTGACCTGCGAGCGCGTGACCCAGGACGCGCTCGCCGCGGCCGCCGCGGCGGCCGCGGACCGGCGCGTCGCCGAGGTGCGGGACGCCGCCGGAGCGGGCCGGGTCGCGGTCGTCGCCGCCGCGGACCGGACGGCTGCGATCCGTGCGGAGCTGGCCGCCGCCGGGCACACGGTCCCGGCCGGTGACGCCGTCGACCTGCAGGCCCCGCTGGTGGTCCTGACCCCGACCCAGGCCAAGGGGCTCGAGTTCGACGTGGTCGTGCTCGTCGAACCCGCGCAGGTGCTCGCGGCGTCCGCGGGCGACCTCTACGTCGCGATGACGCGCCCGACGCACGCGCTGCACGTGGTGCACGCGAGCGACCTGCCCGCGGGCTTCGACGACCCCGCCTGACCGGGTCGCGACGAGGCCGCGAGGCCCCAGTCATGATCGAACGTCACATCGTCACGGCAAACGTTTAGCACGGTTGACGGCGCTCGCGCGCCGACCCATGGTCCTGCCCTGCCCCGGATGTTCACCCGCTGTCCACCCGGGCGCCACCCACAGCGCAGGAGAACCACCAGGGGGAGCACCACGCATGGACCAGCTCGTGCTCATCGGCGCCGACCTCGCGGGCATCGGCCTGCTGACATGGACGTACTTCCGCCGCCACCGGCGACGCGACCTCGTCGTCGCGTTCCTCGGCGTCAACGTCGGCGTGCTCGCCGTCGCCTCGACGCTGGGATCCGCGACGATCGGCGCCGGGCTCGGCCTCGGCCTGTTCGGCGTGCTGTCGATCATCCGGCTCCGCTCGACCGAGATCGACCAGCGCGAGGTGGCCTACTACTTCGCCGCGCTCGCCCTCGGGATCCTGGGAGCGCTTCCGGGCAGTGCCCTGTGGCACTCGATCGCCTTCATGGCGCTCCTGCTCGTCGCGGTGCTCCTGGCCGACCACCCGCGCGTGATGCGGCGGCACCAGCGCCAGGAGCTCGTCCTGGACGGCGCGGTGCTCGACCGGGTCGCCCTCGTGGCCCGCCTCGAGGGCATGCTGGGGGCGCGCGTGCACCAGGTGGCCGTGCAGCGGATCGACCTCGTGAACGACACCACCTGGGTCGACGTCCGGTACGAGACGGTCCCGCCCGCGCGGCGACGCGGGCACGCGCAGGCCCCCCGCGACGCGGCGCGCACGTCGACCGGGGCCGCCTCGTGACGGCCGACGCCGACCTGCTCGAGGACCCCGTCGCGCGTCTGGTGCCGGTGGGCCTCGACGAGCTCGTCGAGCGTGCGGGGCTGCTCACGCGCGTCGACCGCAAGTACCTGGTGCCCGTCGACGACGTCGGCGCCCTGGTGCGGGTGCTCCCCCGCGACGCCCAGGTGCTCGAGATCGGGTCCCGGCGCCTCTTCGAGTACGAGTCGGTGTACTTCGACACCCCGGACCTGCTCGCCTACCACCTCGCCGCCCACCGGCGCCGGCGACGGTTCAAGGTGCGCACGCGCACCTACGTGGACTCCGCGCTGTGCTGGATCGAGGTCAAGACCCGCGGCGCCCGCGGGACGACGGTCAAGGACCGGGTGCCCCACCTGCTCGACGAGCGCAGCACCGTCGACCCGGCGCTGCCGTTCGTGACCGCGACGCTCGCGGCCCACGGCATCACGGGGGCCGAGTCGATGGACTGGTCACCGACGCTGCTGACGCGCTACCGGCGGGCCACCATCCTGCTGCCGGACTCCGACAGCCGCCTCACGGTCGACGTGGACCTGCTGTGGCACGACGGTCGCCGGCCGCTGCACCTGCGGGGCCTCGCGGTCGTCGAGACCAAGACCGGCTCGACCGCGTCGGCCGCCGACCGGCTGCTGTGGGCGCACGGCCACCGCCCGCTGAGCATCTCGAAGTACGCGACCGGCCTCGCAGCCCTGCAGCCCGAGCTGCCGGCGAACCGCTGGCACCGCACGCTGCGCCGCCACCTGCTGCCGCACAGCGCGAGCGCCGTCGAGGCCTACGCGCACAGCTGACCCGCACCCACCACCGAGGAGACGACGATGTCACGACGGACCACCCGCACGCTCGCGGCGGGGGTGCTGGCCTGTGCGCTGGGCGTCCCCCTGCTCAGCCCCACGGTCGCCACCGGCGCGCCCGCGCCCGCAGCGGCGGTCGTCGCCGCCACGGACGCCGGACTGACGGGCGACGTCACGTTCTCGGTGCCGAGCAAGGCGTTCACCGGGACGCTGCAGGTCACGCTCGGCACCCCGGTCGCGGGAGCGCAGGTGCGGTACACGACGGACGGGTCCGCGCCCACGTCGTCCTCACCCGTCGCCTCCGGGCCGCTGAGCCTGACGCGCAGCACCGAGGTGCGCGCACAGGCCTTCGTCGGGGGCACCGCGAGCGGGGAGCCGGGCTCCGCGCAGTACGTCGCGACGACCGTCACGACCAGCCACGACCTGCCCGTGCTCGTGCTCGACTCCTTCGGCAAGGGTGCGGTGGCCGACGACTACCACGCCTCCGCGGTCATCGAGCTGCAGCCGCAGGGCGGCTCGACGACGCTCACGGCCGACCCCGCGCTCGTGACCCGGGCCGGGTACCGGCTGCGCGGGCAGTCGTCGCGCATGTTCGACAAGAAGCCGTACCGGCTCGAGCTGTGGGACAACGCGGGTGACGACAACGACCTGCCCTTCTTCGGCATGCCGGCCGAGTCGGACTGGGTCCTGCGCGGGCCGTTCGCCGACAAGTCGCTCGTCCGCGAGGCGCTCATGTACGACATCGGGCGCGAGATGGGGCTGCACACGCCGCGCTACCGCCTCGTCGAGGTCTACGTGAACGACGACGCGCAGCCCGTCGCCGCGAACGACTACCGCGGCGTCTACATGCTCGAGGAGACGATCAAGAACCAGAAGGACCGGCTCGACCTCAAGAAGCTCAAGCCCGAGGACACCACGTCCCCGAAGGTCGAGGGCGGCTACATCATCAAGTTCGAGTGGCTCGCGTCCGAGCAGCCGCTCGTGCCGTGCGCGGGCACGTCGGCGTGCTGGGCCGACCTCGAGGTGCACGACCCCGACGACCTCGTGCCCGCCCAGCTCGACTACATCTCCCGGTACGTCGGGCAGGTGAACGACGCCATCCACTCGCCGAACCGTGCCGACCCCGCCACGGGATACCCCTCCCTCATCGACGTCGGCTCGTTCGTCGACCTCGTCATCGTCAACGAGCTCAGCCGGGACATGGACGCCTACTACCGCAGCCAGTACTTCTACAAGGACCGGGGTGGCCTGCTCACGGCCGGGCCGCTGTGGGACTTCGACCTCACGCTCGGGGTGGGCGGGTACTTCCAGAACGACCAGGTGTCCGGCTGGCAGTACCAGCAGCCGCGCCAGAACCCCCCGACCGACTGGTTCACGGTCCTCATGAACGACCCGACGTTCGTCAACCGCGTCAAGGTGCGCTGGCAGGAGCTGCGCCGCGGCCCGCTGGCCGACACGGCACTGCGCTCGCGCGTCTCGACGCTCACGGCGCCGCTGGCAGGGGCCGCCGCGCGCAACTTCCAGCGCTACCCGAACCTGTCGACGCAGATGGTCGGCCCGTTCGTCACGCCGACCGCCGGGACGTGGACCGGCCAGGTGTCGTTCATGCAGGACTGGCTGCTGCGGCGCGCGGCGTGGCTCGACACGACGTCCGGCTGGGGCGGACCGACGACACCGCTCCCCACGGCGACGCCGACGGTCACACCGAGCGCCACGCCCACGCCCACGCCCACGCCCACGCCCACGCCCACGCCCAGCGTGACGCCGACGCCCACGGCCAGCGCGACGCCCGGCCCGTCCGCGACGCAGCCCGGCGGGGCGTGCACGGCCACGTTCCGCGCGGTCTCGACGTGGCCGGGTGGGTACCAGGGCGAGATCACCGTCACGGCGGGCTCCGCTCCGCTCACCGGCTGGGCCGTCACCCTCGCGCTGCCGGCCGGCACGAGCGTCAACCAGTCCTGGAACGCGACGTTCAGCGGCAGCGGGTCGAGCCTCACGGCGCGCAACGTGTCGTGGAACGGCGCGCTGGCCGCAGGAGCCGGGACCTCGTTCGGGTTCATCGGCTCGGGCAGCGCGGGCAGCCCCACGCTGAGCTGCGCGGCCGGCTGACGCCCGACGCCCGCCCGGGACCGCCCTGCGCGGTCCCGGGCGGTCTCGTCCGTACCTCGGGACGACTTTGGTCCGCAGCACGGGACGGGAGCACCATGGGGCGTGCCCACCGCCCTGCTGCTCGAGAACCTGCACCCGCACGCCCGGACCATCCTCGAGACGGCCGGCTTCGACGTCGTGACGCGCACCGGCGCGCTCGACGAGGCCGAGCTCGTCGAGGCCCTCGCCGGTGTCCAGGTGCTGGGGATCCGGTCCAAGACCAACGTCACGGCCGACGTCCTCGCCGCCGCGCCCGACCTCGAGGTCGTGGGTGCGTTCTGCATCGGCACCAACCAGATCGACCTCCACGCCGCCGCGGGCAGCGGGATCGCCGTCTTCAACGCGCCGTTCTCGAACACGCGCTCGGTGGTGGAGATCGCGATCGCCGACATCATCTCCCTGACCCGGCGCCTGACGGTGTTCGACAAGGAGATGCACGCGGGCGTCTGGAACAAGTCCGCGACCGGTGCGCACGAGGTGCGCGGGCGCACGCTCGGCATCATCGGCTACGGCAACATCGGCACCCAGCTGTCGGTCCTGGCCGAGAACCTCGGCATGTCGGTCGTCTTCTACGACACGTCCGAGAAGCTCGCGCTCGGCAACGCGCGGCGGATGAACACACTGGACGAGCTGCTCGAGACCGCCGACATCGTCACGCTCCACGTGGACGGCCGGGCGGGCAACGCCGGCATGTTCGGCGCCAAGCAGATCGCCCGCATGCGGCCGGGCGCGATCTTCCTCAACCTGTCGCGCGGCTTCGTCGTCGACTACGCCGCACTGCGCGACGCCGTGCTGTCCGGGCACGTCGCGGGCGCCGCGGTCGACGTCTTCCCGGTCGAGCCCAAGCGCAAGGGCGACCCGTTCGAGTCCGAGCTGCGCGGCCTGCCGAACGTCATCCTCACCCCCCACACGGGCGGCTCCACCGAGGAGGCACAGGAGGCGATCGGGCAGTTCGTCGCCAACAAGGTCCGCGACTACCTGATGACGGGCTCGACGAACCTGTCGGTCAACCTGCCCAACCTGGCGCTGGACCAGCGTCCCGACGCCCACCGCGTCGCCTACCTCCACCGCAACGTCCCCGGTGTGCTCGCGACGATCAACGCCACCCTCGCCGAGCACGGCGTGAACATCGAGGGCCAGCTCCTCGCGACGCGCGGCGAGCTCGGCTACGTCGTCACCGACGTGTCGTCGCCGGTGCCCACCGACGTCGTCGACGTCCTGGCCGGGCGCCCGGAGTCCCTGCGCCTGCGGCTCCTCGACTGACACCGCCGCACGCACGAACGCGGGGCCGCGCAGCACGTGCTGCGCGGCCCCGCGTGCGTCCGGACCCGAGGGTCCGTGCCGTCAGGCCGAGCCGGACTTGCGCTGGAACCGACGCTGCGTCGGCCCCGCCGTCTCCGCACCGTGGACGGCCCCGGTGTTCCGGCCACCGTCCGCCGTCGGGTGACCCTGGGTCTTCTTGCGCTCGAGGGCGGCCCGGAACTTCTCCTTGGCCTCCTCGCTCACCGCCGAGGGCTGGGGGTCCTGCGTCATGGTCATCGTCCTCCGCTCGCCGACATGGTCGTCGGCGGTACCAGGGTGGTCGACACGGCGCCCGGACGCCAGCCCATACGTCCTCGGCGCGCCGTGCACACGCTCAGGAGGGACCCGTGGAACCCGTCACCGCGCCGTCGGTGTCGTGCCCGTCGACGTGCTCGGCACGCAGGCCGGAGATCGCGGTCTCGAAGTCCTCGAGCGAGTCGAACGCCTGGTAGACGCTGGCGAAGCGCAGGTAGGCGACCTCGTCGAGCTCGCGCAGCGGACCGAGGATCGCGAGCCCGATCTCGTAGGCGTCGATCTCGGCGGAGCCCGCAGCCCGCAGGTTCTCCTCGACCTTCTGCGCCAGGAGGGCGAGGTCGTCCTCGCTCACGGGCCGGCCCTGGCACGCCTTGCGGACGCCGTTCGCGATCTTCTCGCGACTGAAGGGCTCGGTGGCGCCGGAACGCTTGACCACCGACAGGCTGGCGGTCTCGATCGTGGTGAACCGGCGGTGGCAGCTGGGGCACTGCCGCCGACGACGGATCGAGGACCCGTCGTCCGACGTACGGGAGTCGACCACGCGGGAGTCGGGATGCCGGCAGAACGGACAGTGCACAGCGAACCTCTCGGCGGGACTCAGGTGGCGCCCGCGACCGTGAGCCGGTGCGGACGCAGGCGACGCTAAGCCGTCACGCCCGCGACCGCAACACGCGTCGTGCGCCCGCCACCCTTCGCCCTCCACGTCGCCACCTCCGACCGTCACCGGCGACGGCGGCACGGGCGCGACGTCATCCGACCGGGACGACGATCGTCTGGCCCGCCTGGAGACCGCCCGACGCGAGCTCGTTGAGCGAGATGAGGCGCAGGACGACGTCACGCACGTCCTGGCCCGGCGACGTGGCGTCCGCGGCGATGCCCCAGAGCGTGTCACCCGGGGCGACGACGACCCGGCGCACCTCGGTGGCCGCCACGGGGCCGTCGGCCTGCGCCGAGGCCGCGGCTCCCCCGACCCCCGCCGCCAGCGCGACGCCGAGGCACCAGACGACCGCGCGTCCACGGCGGGTCAGGCGCAGCGGCGCGGGGTCGGCAGCCGCGCTCGCGCGGACCCGGGGACGATGTGCCGCGGAGCCGGCCCCGGTCCGCACGGTGGCCACGGGCCGGGCCCCGGCGCGCGACCGCGCGGTCCCTCGCAGTGCCGGTGCGATCGCGATCGCGCTCATGTCGGACCCCTCTCCTCGCTCGTCCTGCGCCTGCGGACCGCCGCGGCAGTCCCCGGTGCGCACGTCTGCCGGTCGAACCGCCGGCCGAGCACCTGTCGATCGAACGTGTGTTCGTCGAACGTACGTACGATGTCTAGCAGAGGTGACCGACATCCGTCGAGACACGCTCGAACAGATGTTTGATCCGACCTCGTCCCACCCCTAGGGTGAGTGCTGCGACGAGTGCACCACCGACCTCTGACATCGACACCGCCGATCGTGGCTGGCACCGGCCTGACCAGGCCGGACGCCCACCGCCGACGTCGAGGCCGCCGGCGCCCGTCGCGCGCGGCGCCCGCCACGGGCCTGTGCGGACCGACGGCAGGAGGCGCAGTGGACGTGCAGGACGGTGCGACGACGCAGGGCAGGGCGACGCGTGCGGCGGCAGCGGTGACCGCCCTCGAGACGGACGAGGTGCCCGCCGACGGTCTGACGACGCGCCAGCGGCTCGTCCTCGACACCGTGCGGGCCTCCGTCGAGCAGCGCGGCTACCCGCCGAGCATGCGGGAGATCGGCGACGCGGTCGGACTCACGAGCCCGTCGAGCGTCAAGCACCAGCTCACCGCGCTCGAGCGCAAGGGGTACCTCCGCCGCGACCCGCACCGCCCGCGTGCGATCGAGGTCGTCCAGCCGGACGACGCGCGCACGGTCGGGACGTGGGCGTCCCGGACGGACGCCCCCACGCTCGACCCCGACACCCCCGAGCGCGACAACGCGCCCGCCCCCTCCTACGTGCCGGTCGTCGGGCGCATCGCCGCCGGCGGGCCGATCCTCGCCGAGCAGGTCGTCGAGGACGTGTTCCCCCTGCCGCGCCAGCTCGTTGGCGAGGGCGAGCTCTTCCTGCTCAAGGTGGCCGGGGACTCGATGATCGAGGCCGCGATCTGCGACGGCGACTGGGTGGTCGTGCGCCGCCAGCCCGTGGCCGAGAACGGCGAGATCGTCGCCGCGATGATCGACGGCGAGGCCACGGTCAAGACGTTCAAGCGCATCGACGGGCACGTCTGGCTGCTGCCCCACAACGCCGCGTACGCGCCGATCGACGGTGAGACGGCGACGGTGCTCGGCCGCGTCGTGAGCGTCCTGCGCAGCCTGTAGGCGCGTCCGTGGCGGGTGGCCGGGAGCACGTGCCGGGGCACCACCCCCACCACCGCGGACGCCGGCGGCGAACCGCCGGCGTCCGAGCGTGCGAGGTCAGAAGCCGAAGCGCCGGGCGACCGAGCGCACCGCTTCCGCCGAGCGCCGCATGCCCAGGATCTCGTCGGAGGACATGGGCACCTCGAGGCGGTCCATCACGCCGGAGGCCCCGATGATCGACGGCACGCTCAGGCACACGTCCGACATGCCGAGGTAGTCGTCCAGCAGCGACGACACGGGCAGGATCCGCCGCTCGTCCTTCAGGACCGCCTCGATGATGCGCGAGCCGGCGAGCGCGATGGCGTAGTTCGTCGCCCCCTTGCCCTCGATGATCCGGTACGCCGACTCGACGACCTCGCGGGCGATCCCGTCACGCACCTCCCGCGTCAGCGCACCGGCGCCGTCGGCACCTGCCCAGTCCAGGATCGGGACGGAGCCGATGGTGGCCGAGCTCCACAGCGGCAGCTCGGTGTCACCGTGCTCGCCGGCGACGTAGGCGTGGACGTTCTGCACCGCGACGCCGGTGTGCCGCGCGATGAGGTAGCGCAGCCGGGACGAGTCGAGCACCGTGCCCGACCCGAA
This sequence comes from Cellulomonas avistercoris, assembly GCF_014836445.1. GTDB lineage: Bacteria > Actinomycetota > Actinomycetes > Actinomycetales > Cellulomonadaceae > Cellulomonas > Cellulomonas avistercoris. The sequence goes on along the minus strand of NZ_JACSQV010000020.1, from coordinate 15,944 downwards.
CAGCTGCGACGGCGGCAGGCCCGAGATCTTCAGCGCCGCGTACGTCACCACGTCCACGGGGTTGGTCACCATGACGTAGACCGCGTGGGGCGCCACCTCGACGATGCCCGGCAGGACCTTGCGCACGAGCGAGATCGTGGCCTCGGCCAGGTCCAGCCGCGACTGCCCCGGCTTCTGCTTGGCGCCCGCCGTGAACATCACGACGTCGCAGTCCGCCATCACGGACACGTCGTCGGACCCGATCACCTCGGCCATCGACATGAACTGGATGCCGTGCGACAGGTCCAGCACCTCGGCCTCGACCTTGGCGCGGTTGACGTCGAGGAGCGCCACGGTGCGGGCGGCGCCGCGCATGAGGGCCGCGTACGCCATCGTCGACCCCACCGCGCCGGCACCGACGATGCCGAGCTTCGACGTGCGCCGCGGCACGGACGGTGGCGTGCTGAGAGCGAACTCGTCGCCCTCGATCTCCTCGACCATGCGTGATGTCCCCTCGTCACGGGCGTGCGGATCGCAGGGCCGGCCCGCCCGGTGCGACGCAACCCCCGTGTGGCAGGCTAGTCCGAACCGCGCAGACGGCGCAGCGCTGCCAGGACCACGTCGCGGTCGGTGGTCCGCCAGAACGGCGGCATGGAGCGTTGCAGGAACTCCCCGTACCGCGCCGTCGCCAGGCGCGGGTCGAGCACGGCGACGACGCCCCGGTCCTCGCCCGTGCGCACGAGACGACCTGCCCCCTGCGCGAGCAGGAGCGCGGCGTGCGTCGCCGCCACGGACATGAACCCGTTGCCACCGGCGGCCGCGACCGCGTCGGAACGCGCCGAGCGCACGGGGTCGTCGGGGCGCGGGAACGGGATCCGGTCGATGATCACGAGCCGGCAGGCGGGCCCGGGCACGTCGACCCCCTGCCACAGGGACAGCGTCCCGAACAGGCACGTGGGCTCGTCGGCGGCGAACCGCGCGACCAGCGTGGGCAGCTGGTCGTCGCCCTGCAGCAGGACCGGGACGTCGAGGCGCTCGCGCATCGCCTCCGCCGCGACCGTCGCGGCGCGACGTGACGTGAACAGACCGAGCGTGCGCCCCCCGGCGGCCTCGACGAGCGTCGCGATCTCGTCGAGCTGGGCGTCGGTCGCGGGCTCGCGCCCCGGGGGCGGCAAGCGGCGCGCGACGTAGCAGATCCCCTGCCGCGGGTAGTCGAACGGGGAGCCCACGTCGAGGCCCCGCCAGGGCGCCGGCGCCGCGACGGCCGCGGCACCATCCGCACGCGCCACCTCGGTTCCCGGCGTCGCGGCCCCGGCGGCGTCGGGCGTCCCGAGCTCGGCCGGTCCCACGGGTGCGGCGTCGGGCCGCAGCGCGAGCCCGACCGACCGCGCCGCCGGGTCGAACGACCCGCCCAGGGTCAGGGTGGCCGACGTCAGGACCGCCGTCCGGCCGGTCAGCAGGTGGGTGCGCACGAGGCCGGCGACCGCCAGCGGCGCCGCGTGCAGCCGGGTGGTCGGGACGCCACGACGGTCCTCGCCCCGCGCGCACCACAGCACCGTCGACGCGTTCTGCTCGGGGTCGGCCGCCATGCGCTCGGCGACCTCGAACAGCACGAGCATCGCCGAGGCCGCCATCTTGCGGCCGCCGTCGTCGCGGGTCCCGGACTCGGGCTTCAGGGCGGTCAGCAGCGTGCGTGCGGCGTCGCGGACCGCCGCGACCGCGAGCTGGACGTCCGACGGCAGGCCGCGCGGGAACCGCCCCTCGGGCAGCGGCACGATGACGCTCGCGAGGTGCTGGGCGGCGGTGTCGAGGTCGGTCGTCGGGATGCCGCCGTGCCGTCGCGCGAGGCGCGCGGCCTGCTCGATCGTGGGCAGCGAGAGCTCGGCCGTCGCCTGGGCGGTCACGCGGTCGGCCAGCTCGTGGGCCTCGTCCACGATCACGACCTGGTGCTCGGGCAGCACGCCCGGCGACCCGGACGCCGCGATCCCGAGCATGGCGTGGTTGGTGACGACGACGTCGGCCTCGCGCGCACGCGCCCGCGCGGCCTCCGGGAAGCACTCCGCGAGCATCGGGCAGACACCGCCGAGGCACTCCATCGCCGTCACGGACACCTGTCGCCACGCGCGGTCCGAGACGCCGGGGACGAGATCGTCGCGGTCACCCGTCGACGTGTCCTCGGCCCACTCGCGCGCCCGCACGACCTGCTCGCCGAGCGTCTCGCGCGCGGTGTCGCCGTCACCGTCCTCGGCCACGGGCGGGTGCTCGGCAGCGCCCGGCCGCTCCGGGACGTCGAACAGGGTGCCCTGCTCGTCGGCCGGGTAGCCACCGGCGACCTTGTGCACGCACAGGTAGTTGTGCCAGCCCTTGAGCAGCGCGATCCGCGCCGACCGCGGGAGCCGCGATGCGAGCGCGGTCGTGACCAGCGGCAGGTCCCGGGTGAGGACCTGCCGCTGCAGCGCGAGGGTGGCGGTGGAGACGATGACGCGCTCGTCGGTCTGCACGGCGTGGCGCACCGCCGGCACGAGGTAGCCCAGCGACTTCCCGGTCCCGGTGCCGGCCTGCACCAGCAGGTGCTCCCCCGTGCGGAGCGCGTCCGCGACCGCCTGCGCCATCGCGTGCTGCCCGTCGCGCCGGCCGCCGCCGAGCTCGCCGACCGCGAGGTCGAGCAGCTCGTCGACCTCGGCCGCCGCCTGCGTGGCGCGTGCACCGTCGTCGACGTCGGGAGGGGACGACGGATCTGGCTCGAGCACCGCGTCAGCGTAGTCGCGCCCACCGACCGCCGGCGCCGCGGCGCCGCGCGCCGTCAGACGGCCACGGCTGCGGCCGCGAGCTCGGCCGCCAGACCGGCGTCGACGCGTGCGCGCAGCCGCGTGCCCGTCGGCGTGTGCTCCTCGACGTCGATGTCGCCGTGCTCGTGCACCCGGTTGACGAGGTCGCCCCGCGTGTAGGGCACGACGACCTCGACCTGGACACCGGGCCGGGGCAGCTGGTCCGCGATGAGCTCGTTGAGCTCCGCGATCCCCTCCCCCGTGCGCGCCGAGACGACGATCGAGTGCACCTCGCGCGAGCGCAGCCGCGCCACGGCCTCCGGCGAGGCGAGGTCGGCCTTGTTGAGGACGATGATCTCGGGCACGTCCATCGCGCCCGGGATGTCGGCGAAGACGTGCCGCACCGCCGCGATCTGCCCCTCGGGGTCGGGGTGCGACGCGTCGACGACGTGCAGGATGAGATCGGCCGCCGCGACCTCCTCGAGCGTCGAGCGGAACGCCTCGACGAGCTGGTGCGGCAGGTGCCGCACGAACCCGACCGTGTCGGCGAGCGTGTAGACCCGCCCGTCGGCGGCCTCGGCCCGCCGGACCGTGGGGTCCAGCGTGGCGAACAGCGCGTTCTCCACCAGCACGCCGGCGTGCGTCAGCCGGTTGAGCAGCGAGGACTTGCCCGCGTTGGTGTACCCGGCGATCGCGACCGACGGGACCGCGTTGCGCTCGCGCGACGCGCGCTTGGTGGCGCGCGCCGGTGCCATCGCCGCGATCTCGCGGCGCAGCTTGGCCATGCGGGTGCGGATGCGCCGCCGGTCCAGCTCGATCTTCGTCTCACCGGGACCGCGCGAGCCCATGCCGGCACCGGCGCCGCCGACCTGGCCACCGGCCTGCCGGCTCATCGACTCGCCCCAGCCGCGCAGGCGCGGCAGCAGGTACTCGAGCTGGGCGAGCTCGACCTGCGCCTTGCCCTCCCGCGACTTGGCGTGCTGCGCGAAGATGTCGAGGATCAGGGCCGTGCGGTCGACGACCTTGACCTTGACGATGTCCTCCAGCGCACGGCGCTGCGACGGGGCGAGCTCGCCGTCGACCACGACCGTGTCGGCACCGACGGCCGCCACCAGGGTCGCGAGCTCGGCGGCCTTGCCCGAGCCCAGGAACGTCCCGGGGTCGGGGGTCCGGCGACGCTGCAGGAGGCCGTCGAGCACCTCCGAGCCCGCGGTCTCGGCGAGCGCCGCGAGCTCGCGCAGCGAGTTCTCGGCGTCCTCGGCCGTACCGGCGCCCCACAGGCCCACGAGGACGACGCGCTCGAGCCGCAGCTGGCGGTACTCGACCTCGGTGACGTCCTGCAGCTCGGTCGACAGACCGGCCACGCGTCGCAGCGAGGTGCGCTCCTCCAGGTCGAGCTGGTCACCGTCGAACGCCGTGTGCGACGTCCCGCCGGCCTGCACGGCGGTCCCGGCCCGGGCGAGCACACGAGCGACGACGTCGTCGGCCACCTCCTGCGCGCTGCGCACCGGCGCGTCCTGCGCCTCGTCGGTGGTGTGCTCTCGGTCGTCCACGCGGGTCCTCTCGTCGGCGGTCGGCTGTGTCCAGGATCGCACGCACGTACGACCCCCGCGACGGGATTTCGCTGCAGGCACAGGGCCGGTCCACCGTTAACCTCGGTCCGGTGAGCGGCACCGACGACCCGCAGGTCGACCACTACTTCACGGCCCGCCCGGCCTCCGCCGAGCAGCGCCGGACGCTGCGCGTGCGGCTGGCGGGTCGCGACGTGGAGGTCGAGACCGCCGGCGGCGTGTTCTCGCCGGACCACGTCGACCTCGGCACGCAGGTGCTGCTGCGCACGGTGCCCGCGCCGCCGTCCCGCGGCGACCTGCTCGACCTCGGGTGCGGGTGGGGGCCGGTCGCTCTGACGCAGGCGCTGCTCTCCCCCGACGCGCGTGTGTGGGCGGTCGACGTCAACGAGCGCGCGCTCGACCTGGTGCGTCGCAACGCGACGCGCCTCGGTCTGGGCAACGTGGTCGCGACGACGCCCGACGCCGTGCCGGACGACGTGCGCTTCGACGCCCTGTGGTCGAACCCGCCCGTGCGCATCGGCAAGCCGGCGCTGCGCGCGCTGCTGACGCACTGGCTGCCGCGCGTGGCCACCGGTGGCGAGGCGTGGCTCGTCGTGGGCCGCAACCTCGGGGCCGACCCCCTGCAGCGCTGGCTGACCGACGAGGCCGGCCTGCCCACGACCCGCGAGGCGAGCGCCAAGGGCTTCCGCGTGCTGCGGTACGCGCCGTGACGTCCGAGCACGTCGGGGCCACGCCCGACGCCCTGTGGCGCGCCCGGCGCACGACCGCGTACGCCATGTTCGCCCTCGTCGTCCTCGTGGCGTTCGAGTCGTTCGCCGTCACGACCGTGATGCCGCAGGTGGCCGACGTCCTCGACGGCCGGGCCCTGTACGCGTTCGCCTTCGCCGGCCCGCTCGCGACGGGCGTCGTCGGCATGGTCGTGGCCGGGGCCTGGTCCGACCGGCGCGGGCCGGCCGCACCGTTCGCCGCCGGCGTCCTGCTGTTCGTCGTCGGCCTGGTCGTCGCCGGGGCCGCCACCCACATGGCGGTCCTCGTGGCCGGACGCCTGGCGCAGGGCCTGGGCGGCGGCGTGGTCAACGTCACGCTGCTCGTGGCCGTCGCGCGCGCCTACCCCCCGGTGCTGCACCCCCGCGTGTTCGCGTGGTTCTCGACCGCGTGGGTGCTGCCGTCCGTGGTCGGCCCGTCGCTCGCGGGCGTCGTGGCCGACCTCGCCGGCTGGCGGTGGGTGTTCCTCGGCGTCGCCGCGCTGGTGGTGCCGGCCGCGGTGCCCCTGCTCGCGACGGTGCGCGGCCTCGCCGCGTCGCCCGACGAGAGCCCCGCCACGCGCCCGCGCACCGCACCCGACGACGCGCGGCGTCGCGTCGGGTGGTCGGTGCTCGTCGCGGTCGCGGTCCTCGCGCTCAACCTGGCAGCGCCGCTGGACCCGCCGTGGGCGCAGCTCGCCGCGGGTGCGGCCGCGGTCGTCGCGGTCGCGGCGGTGCGTCCCCTGCTCCCGCGCGGAGCCCTGCGGGCACGCACGGGCCTGCCGAGCGTCATCGTCACGCGCATGCTGCTGTCGGGCGCCTTCTTCGGCGCCCAGGTCTACGTGCCGTACCTGTTCGTCGACCGCGACGGGTGGGGCACCACGGCGAGCGGCCTGGGGCTGTCGGCCGCCGCGCTCGCCTGGTCGGCCGCCTCGGTCGTCCAGGGCCGGCTCGGCTCCCGCCTGGCCAGCCGCACGGCCGTGCGCCTGGGGACCGTGCTGGTGCTCGTCGGTGTGGCGGGGGCCGCCGGCGCGACGGCGCTCGGACTGCCCGCGTGGGCCGTCGTCCTCGTCTGGACGGCCTGCGGCGCCGGCATGGGCCTGGGCTCGTCGCGGCTCAACGTGCTGCTGCTCGGGTGGTCCTCACCGCAGGACCAGGGCCGCAACAGCGCCGCGAACTCCATCGCCGACGCGGTCGGTGCCGCGCTCGCGCTCGCCCTGACGGGCGTCGTGTTCGTCGCCGCGGGCGGTGACGCGGCCTACGAGGGCCCCGGCCCGTTCGTGGGTGCCTTCCTCCTGACGGCGCTCCTGGCGCTGGGTGCCGCGCTCGTCGCGCCACGCGTCGGCGTGCCGCCCACCGAGCGTCAGGACGAGGCGCTGCCCTCCGGGACCGCGAGCGCGAGCGCCCCGAGCACCTGACGCGGCGTCGGGACGCCCTCGGCCCGCAGGACGACCGAACCCGTAGCGTCGAGCACCACGACCGTCGGCGTGACCGTCACCGCGAGCGCGGCGGCGAGCTCGGGCCCGTCGGCGACGTCGACGTCGACGTGACGCACGCCCGGCACCGCGTCCGCGACGCGTGCGAGCACGCGGTGGGCGGCCCGGCACGGCGCGCAGAACGCGCTCGAGACCTGCAGCAGCGTCGCCCGCTCCCCCAGGGGCGCGCCGACCTGGTGGGCGGTGAGCGTCGGGGTCACGCCGGCAGCGCCGCCAGGTCCACGTGCGCGTCGGCCACGAGCACGGCGGGTCCGGCGAGGTCCGCGCGGCCGTCGGGGTGCAGCGTGACGCGCACGGTGCCGCCCGGGACGTCGACGAGCCACACGGCGGGCGCCTGCGCGCCGCCCCAGGCGCGCACCGCCGCTGCCGCCGCGACGGCGCCGGTGCCGCACGAGCGGGTCTCGCCCACGCCGCGCTCGTGCACGCGCATGCGGACGCGCCCGACGACCGTGCCGTCGGGCGCGGTCCGCTCGCCCAGCGGCACCACGAGCTCGACGTTGGTGCCGTCGTCCGGGACCGGCTCGACGGCGGGGGCCACGGTGAGGTCGACGCGCTCGAGGTCGCTCTCCTGCGCGAGCACGACGACCGTGTGCGGGTTGCCGACGTCGACGGACAGCCCGGGCCGGGTCACGGCCAGACCCGCGACGTGGACCTGGGCGTCCCCGCCCGTCGAGAGCGCGTCGGGCCCGCCCGGCAGCGTCACCGCACCCATGCCGACCGTGAACCACGTGTCCTCGCCGCTCTCCGACGCGGTGGTCACCACCGTGCGCACCCCCGCCCGCGTGCCCACGTCCAGCGGACCCGCCTGCGGGTCCCACAGGCCGAGCCGGTGCGCGTACCGCGCGAAGACGCGGACGCCGTTGCCGCACATCTGCGCCACGGACCCGTCGGCGTTGCGGTAGTCCATGAACCAGGTCGTGCCGCGCACGTCGTCGGGCACCCCGGGGACGTGCCGCGTCGCGACCACGCGGATCACGCCGTCGGCGCCGATGCCGGCGCGCCGGTCGCACAGGCGACGCACCAGCGTGGGCGTCAGGTCGAGCTCGCCCTCGCGGTCGTCGACGAGCACGAAGTCGTTCTGGGTGCCGTGGCCCTTGGTGACCGCGAGCGCACCCGCGACGGGCCCGCTCGCGGACGGTGCGGCAGGGGTCTCGACGGTGGTCGGGGCGCTCGGGGCGGTCACGACCCCAGGGTACGGCGCACGGGCCCGCTCAGGTCGGGCGCCGGCAGCCGGCCGGCGTCCGCGGCCGCGACGACCTCGAGCGCGCGCGCCAGGAGCTCCGGGTCGCGGGCGTCGAGCCAGTGCACCCGCGGATCGCGTCCGAACCAGCCCATCTGCTTGCGGGCGAGGCGCCGCGTGCCCGCGGCCGTCGCGGCCCTGGCCGACCGCTCGTCGAGCTCGCCCGCCAGCTGCGCGAGCGCCTGCGCGTAGCCGACGGCACGCGACGCCGTGCGTCCCAGCCCGTGCGCCGCGAGCCGGCGGACCTCGTCGAGCAGCCCGCCGTCCCACATGCGCTCGACACGCCGCTCGATGCGGGCGTCGAGCGCCGCACGGTCGCAGTCCAGGCCGATCTGCACGGCCGGGACCTCGTACTCGTGGCTGGGCAGGTTCGCGGAGTACGGCCGTCCCGTCAGGGCGATGACCTCGAGGGCACGCACGATGCGCCGCGCGTTGCGCGGGCCGATGCCCTCGGCCGCGACGGGGTCGGCCGCGGCCAGCTCGTCGTGCAGGGCACGCGCACCCTGCGCCTCGACCCGCTGCTCGAGCGCCGCCCGCAGCTGCGGGTCCGTCCCGGGGAACTCCATCCGGTCGAGCAGCGCCCGCACGTACAGCCCGGAGCCGCCCACGGCGACGGCGCGGACGCCACGGCCGGCCAGGTCGGCGAGCACGCCACGGCCGAGCTCCTGGTAGTCGGCGACCGACGCCTCCTGCAGCGGGTCGAGCACGTCCAGCAGGTGGTGCGGCACACCCCGGCGCTCGTCCGGCCGGAGCTTCGCGGTCCCGACGTCCATGCCGCGGTACAGCTGCATCGCGTCGGTGTTGACCACCTCCGCCCCGAGCGCCTGGGCCAGGTCCAGCGCGAGGTCCGACTTCCCCGTCGCGGTCGGACCCACGACGGCCACGACGAGGCTCACGGCGCGACCTCCCACGCGACCACCGCGTGCGCGGCACCGTGCCAGAGCGTCGTGTGCAGGACGTCGGGCGCCGGCGGGGCCGTCACGGCGGCGTCGAGCGCCCCGACGAGGACCTGCCAGGGCGCCCACCCGGTCACGCCGAGGTCCGCGGCCAGGGCGGCGTCGAGCGCGGCGAGCGCGTCGCGCGCCGGGGTGCCACCCGCGTGCAGCGCGGCGAGCAGGCCGCGGTCGAGGCCGGCCGCCCGGTCGTCGTGCGGCAGCGGTGCGTCGTGCCCGTGCCGTGCGGCGCCGGACCCCACGACGACGAGCACCGTCGGACCCGTCGTGGTCGTCGCCGCCCCGATCGCACGCAGCGGGGCGGCCCTCCCCGGGGTCACCTCGACGACGTGCAGGCCGCGGGCCGGCACGCCGGCCTCCAGCGCGAGCCGCACGCCGGCCGCGGCACCGGTGCCCGGGGGGCCGGGGACCTCGGGCGGCCCGCCGGGCGCCACCTCGAGGCGCACCTGCGGCACGGGGTGCTCGAGCAGGTGGTCCGGCACGCCCGCCGCGGCGGCGCCGGCACGGACCGTGCCGGCCACCGACCTGTCGACGGGTCCCGGCGCGACGACGAGCACACGGGCCGTGCGGCCCACGGCGCGCGCCACGGCGGTCCTGGCGGCCGCGCGCAGGGCGACCAGCTCGGGGTCGTCGGGACCGCGTCCCGCGGCGCCGGGCAGCAGCAGGACGGTGTCCGGGACCAGGGCGACGGCGGCGAGCACCGTCCGACCGTAACGTCCCGCAGCCCCGCCGACGACGACCCCGCGCCCGCGGCGGGACGGGTGCTCGGGCGCACCGTCGGGGGCGGCGGGTAGGGTCGGCGCATGCGGTGGTTCCGTCAGCTCGCCCGCCGGTGGTCCGGCGCACACCCCGTGGCGGACACGTCAGCGGTGCCGCTCGACGACGTCGACCTGCACGACCGGGTCGCCGAGCTGCTCGTGCGGGAGCTCGGGACGGCCGAGCACGCGGCGTCGTCGCCCACCCCCGTGTCGCCCGCACGGATCGCGTCCTGGATGTCCGACAACCAGTTCTCGTACTTCATCGACAACGACGGCGACCTCGGTGGCCTGTGGCGGGGGCGCCTGTTCTACTTCTTCCTGTTCGGCCAGCAGGCGGAGATCCTGCAGGTGCGCGGGCAGTGGCACCGCGAGCTGGCGATCGAACGGCTCGAGGAGGTGCTCGACCTGTGCAACGAGTGGAACGCCGAGCGCATCTGGCCCAAGGCGTACGTGCGCGTGCGTGACAACGGCCGCGTCCACGTCGTCGCGGAGGTCGCGACCGACCTCGAGCACGGCGCGACCGACGCCCAGCTGAGCCAGATCCTGTTCTGCGGCCTGTCGACCGGCAGCATGCTGTTCGACGCCCTCGACGAGCGGTACCCCGACCCTGCCGGGGCGGCGCCGTGAGCGCCCCCGGCTGGCTGCTGCGCGTCCTCGGTGGGTTGCCCAAGCCGACCAAGGGCCGCTCCCTGGACGACGAGCCGCCGCGTCCCCTGACGCGCGACCGCGTCGCCGACTACCTGCTCGCGCGGGGGTACCGGTTCGTCGTCGACGACGACGGCGACCTCACGGGCACCTGGGACGGGAGCCGCTTCTGGTTCCTGCTCCTGGGCGAGCAGCAGGAGATCCTGCAGGTGCGGGGACGCTGGCACCGCTCGCTGCCGCTCGAGCAGCGCCGGGCGCTCGCGCTCGCGCTCAACGACTGGAACCGCGAGCGCATCTGGCCCAAGGCGTACGCGCGCGAGGAGGAGGGGATGCTCGCGGTGTACGCCGAGGTCTCCGCCGACCTCGAGCCCGGGGTCACCGACGTGCAGCTCGCACAGCTGCTGGCGTGCGGGCTCGGGACCGGCGTGCAGCTGTTCGCGGCGCTCGACCCGATCGTGCCGGCGGACGGCGCCCCGCCGCCGGACGTGCCGGACAACTGAGCGTCACAGACCGCCGAGGATCCGGCCGAGGACGATCTTGGTGATCATCGCCGCCGGGTAGACCAGCGCGTAGCCGAGCGCCACGCGGGCGTCGTACCCCGTGCGCGCGTTCGCGAACGCGAGGACCGCGGGCTGGGTCTGGACGCCGCCCATGATGCCCGACAGCCGCGTCCCGCCGACCGCGAAGACGCGTCGCATGACGACGTACAGGCCGGACGCGACCACGGCCGTGACCACCACGCCGAGCGCCAGGATGCGCAGCCAGTCCCCCGACGTGAAGGCGGCGCCGATCTGCGCCCCCGCCCGCGTCCCCGCCTGCGCCAGGAAGATCAGCAGACCGAGCTCGGCGATCGCCTGTGCCGCCGTGTACGGCATCGCGGTGACCACGGGCCCGATGCGCCCCAGCCGCCCGAGGACCAGCCCGACGACCAGCGTGCCCGCCGCCGAGCCGATCGTGAAGACGCTCCCGCCGAGCGGGATCGCCATCGCCCCCAGGAGGATGCCGGCGACCATGCCGATGCCCAGGACCACGGGCATGATGTCCGACATCCCGCGCGAGGAGTCGCCGAACCACGTCGAGACCTCCGCCATGCGCTCGCGGGGGGCGATGACGCGCACCCGGTCCCCGAGCTGCAGCTGGAAGTCGTCGGTCGCGATCACGTCGACGTCGCCGCGGCGCACGCGGGAGATGGTGGCACCGAACCGGTGGAGCAGGTCGAGCTCGCCGATGGTGTGCCCCGCCACCCGCTCGGCCGAGACCGTGACGCGGCGCATGTCGAGGTAGAGCCGGTCGGCCTCGAGCCGGTGCGACGACGCGTGCCCGAGCTCACGCGTGACCGCGTCGACGTCCTCGGTCGGCCCGACGACGGTGACGAGGTCGTCGAGCAGCAGGAGGTCGGCGGCCTCCGCGGTCCGGATGGGCGACTGCTCGCCCCGCCGCACGCGCGAGAACTTGATGCGGTCGCCGTGCTCCTCCTCCAGGTCCTCGATCCGTGGACGACCCGTGGCCTCGACGCGCACGGTGCGGCTGACGAGCGTCGGGGGTGCGTCCGTGTCACGCTCCCGGTGCCGCAGCGCCGCGGACACCGCGACGAGCATCCCGACGACGCCGAACAGGTACGTGACCGCGTACCCGATGGTCGGGCCGGTCGCATCGCCCGCCGCGTCGCGCGCGGCCGCGAGCGCGGGCGTGTTGGTGACCGCGCCCGCCCAGGCGCCGGCGACCACGGCGTGGTCGAGCCCCAGGAGCCGACCCACCCCCACGGCGACGGCGGCGCTCGCGGCGAGCACGCCGGCCACGGCGAGGACGGGGCCGAGGCTGCGTCGCAGCGACGAGAAGAAGGTCGCACCCGAGACCAGGCCGACGCAGAACGTGAACAGGGTCAGTCCCAGCGTGCCGAGCGCCTCGGTGATCTCGAGGTCGACGCCGTAGGAGGCCGCCCACGCGGACAGGCCGATCGCGAGGAACAGCACGGCGGCCGCGCTCAGCCCCACCCCGCGGACCTTGACGTGGCCCACGGCCGAGCCCACGCCGATGACGACGAAGAGCAGCAGGACGGGCTGCTGGGCGAGGAAGACGAAGATGCCGGACATCACGACTCCACGTGTGCTGCGGGCGCCGCGGGACGGCGGCGTTGCCGTCCCCATTCAAGCCCGCGGCGACGCCGCGGACGTGGTCCCAAGGGCCCGGGTGCGCACGACGGCGACGGGCGACGAGCGCCCGCCTCACCCCTCAGGCGCTGGGGCGTCCGATCCCCGGCAGACCCAGCACGACGGGCCCCGCAGCCCCACCGCCCGTGCCGCAGCCGCCGCCGGCGCCGTCGTGGGCGTGCTCCTGGCTGCCCTCGGCACGCGCCTGCCAGGCGTCGCCGGCCCGCGTGCGCCGGACGACGAAGACCCCGCCGGGCGTGAGCGCCGAGTCCGCGACCAGGTGGTGCGGGGCCGAGCCCGTGACCTCGACCGTCACGAGGTCCCCGGGCCGCGGTGCGGCGGCCGGGTCGAGGCCGACCGGCAGCGCCAGGTGCACCAGCCGGTTGTCCTGCGCCCGGCCGGAGATCCGGGCGGTCGCACTGTCCTTGCGTCCCTCGCCCTGTGCGACGAGGACGTCGACCGTCCGGCCCACCTGCGCCGCGTTCTCCTCTCCCGAGATCCGCTCCTGGAGCGCGACGAGCCGCTCGTACCGCTCCTGCACGACGTTCTTCGGGAGCTGGTCCGGCAGATCGGCGGCGGGGGTCCCGGGACGCGGCGAGTACTGGAACGTGAACGCCGAGGAGAAGCGCGCGGCCTCGACGACGCGCAGCGTCTCGAGGAAGTCCGCCTCGGTCTCCCCGGGGAATCCGACGATGACGTCCGTCGTGATGGCGGCGTGCGGGATCGCCGCGCGCACGCGGTCGAGGATGCCCAGGAAGCGGTCTGCGCGGTAGGAGCGACGCATGGCGCGCAGCACGCGGTCGGAGCCGGACTGCAGCGGCATGTGCAGCTGCGGCATGACCGTCGGCGTGGCCGCCATCGCCTCGATCACGTCGTCGGTGAACGCCGCCGGGTGCGGGGACGTGAAGCGCACGCGCTCGAGCCCGGGGACCGCGCCGACGGCCCGCAGCAGCTTGCCGAACGCGTGCCGGTCACCGAACCCCACGCCGTAGGAGTTGACGTTCTGGCCCAGCAGCGTGACCTCGATCGCACCGGTGGCGACGAGGGCCTCGACCTCGGCCAGGACCTCGCCGGGCCGGCGGTCGCGCTCCTTGCCGCGCAGGTGCGGCACGATGCAGAACGTGCAGGTGTTGTTGCAGCCGACGCTGATCGACACCCACCCCGCGTACACGGACTCGCGGCGCGTCGGGAGCGTGCTGGGGAAGACCTGCAGCGACTCGGCGATCTCGACCTGCGCCGCCGCGTTGTGCCGGGACCGCTCCAGGAGCGCCGGCAGCACGTCGAGGTTGTGCGTGCCGAACACCACGTCCACCCACGGGGCGCGCTCGACGATGCCGGCGCGGTCCTTCTGCGCCAGGCACCCGCCGACCGCGATCTGCATGCCGCCGGGGCGCGACCGCTTGGCGCCCGCGAGCCGGCCCAGGTTCCCGTAGAGCTTGTCGGCCGCGTTCTCGCGGACGGCGCAGGTGTTGATGACCAGGACGTCGACGTCCTCGGCAGCGGCGTCGGCCGGCTGCGCGGGCACGTAGCCCGCGTGCTCCAGCATGCCCGCCATGTGCTCGGAGTCGTGGACGTTCATCTGGCAGCCGAGCGTCTTGACCAGGTACGTCAGCGGACGGCCGTCGGCGCGCACGGCGCCGCCCGCGTGACCCTCGGGAACGGGCGCCGTCGCGTCCGCGGGCGCGGGGGCAGGCAGTGTGGTGGACATCGCCCACCAGGGTACGACCCACGTCCGGCACCCCTCGTACCGCCCGCACGGAGCACCTGCGGGCCGCAATCGCCCGAACCGCCGTTACTGGACCGTGACGTCCATTCATGGCGAATGCAACATCTCACCCGTAGGTTCGACCAATGGCCGACAGCATGACGGCGGAGCCCCGGCCCGCGGACGTCACGACACGCCCGACCGGCGAACCGCTCATCGTCCTCGACCACGTCGAGAAGCACTTCGGTGAGCTGCACGTCCTGCGGGACGTCAACCTCACGATCCACCGCGGCGAGGTCGTCGTCGTCATCGGCCCGTCGGGCTCCGGCAAGTCGACGCTGTGCCGCACGATCAACCGGCTGGAGACGATCGACTCGGGCACGATCTCGATCGACGGCAAGCCGCTGCCCGCCGAGGGCCGCGAGCTGGCGCGGCTGCGCGCGGACGTGGGCATGGTGTTCCAGTCGTTCAACCTGTTCGCGCACCGCACCGTCCTGGAGAACGTCACGCTCGGCCAGGTGAAGGCCAAGGGCGTCAAGCCCGCCGTCGCCAAGGCCACGGCGATGGACCTGCTCGAGCGCGTCGGCGTGGCCGACCAGGCCGCCAAGCGGCCCGCGCAGCTCTCGGGAGGCCAGCAGCAGCGCGTCGCGATCGCCCGCGCCCTGGCCATGAAGCCGAAGGCGATGCTGTTCGACGAGCCGACGTCGGCGCTCGACCCCGAGATGATCAACGAGGTCCTCGACGTCATGGTCGGGCTCGCGCAGGACGGCATGACGATGGTCGTCGTGACGCACGAGATGGGCTTCGCGCGGCGCGCGGCCCACCGCGTCGTGTTCATGGACGCCGGCCAGGTCGTCGAGGAGGCCGAGCCGGAGACGTTCTTCACGGCACCGCGCAGCGGCCGCGCCAAGGACTTCCTGTCCAAGATCCTCACCCACTGACCAGCACCTCGACGGACCGATGATGGACGAACGAAGGGAAGCGCTCATGCGTGCACGACGACTGGCGGTCGCCCTCACCGCGGTGGCAGCACTCACGCTCGGAGCCTGCGCCGGCAACGCCGACGAGCCCGAGGACACCGCCGACGCGGGCGGGACCGAGACCAGCGACGCCGGCGGTGCCGAGGGCACCCTGCGCATCGGCATCAAGTTCGACCAGCCCGGCCTGGGCTACCAGGACGGCAGCGACTACACCGGCTTCGACGTCGCGGTCGCGCAGTACGTCGCCGAGAAGCTGGGCTACGGCGCCGACCAGATCGAGTGGGTCCAGGCACCCTCCGCGCAGCGCGAGACCATGCTCCAGAACGGCCAGGTCGACATGATCTTCGCGACCTACTCGATCACCGACAAGCGCAAGGAGGTCGTCGGGTTCGCCGGACCGTACTTCGTCGCCGGGCAGGACCTGCTGGTCGCCGCGGACGACGACTCGATCTCCGGCCCCGAGGACCTCGAGGGCAAGAACCTGTGCTCGGTCACGGGGTCGACGTCGGCGCAGCGCATCAAGGACGAGTACGCGGCCGGCACCCAGCTGCTCGAGCAGCCCGGCTACGCCGAGTGCGTCACCGCCCTGGTCGCGGGCACCGTCGACGCGGTCACGACGGACGACATCATCCTGGCCGGTCTCGCGGCGGTCCCGGCCAACGAGGGCAAGGTCAAGGTCGTCGGCAACCCGTTCTCCGAGGAGAACTACGGCGTCGGGCTGCCCAAGGACAGCGACGTCTGCGAGGACGTGAGCGCCGCGATCACCGAGATGATCGAGGACGGCTCGTGGCAGGACGCGCTCGACGAGAACGTCGGCGCGTCGGGCTACGTCCCGAACGAGGAGCTCAACCCCCCGACCGTCGCCGCCTGCGCCTGACGGTCACCTGATCACCGGCCCGGGGGCGGGGCCCCCCCCCGCGGGGGCGGCCCCCCGGCCCCCCCCCCCCCCCCCCCCC
>NZ_JACSQV010000001.1:496831-514525 GCF_014836445.1 Cellulomonas avistercoris | reverse complement strand
CCCCCCCCCCCGGGGGGGGGGGGGGCGGGGGGGGCACGGAGGGGTCGGCGTCAGGCTGACGCGACGATGAGCCCGGCGGTCTGGGTGCGGGCCCGCGCGAAGCGCTCGGCGGCGTCGGCCCAGTTCACGATGTTCCACCACGCCTTGATGTAGTCCGCCTTGACGTTGACGTAGTCGAGGTAGAACGCGTGCTCCCACATGTCGAGCACGACGATCGGGACGAGACCCAGGGGGTAGTTGCTCTGCTGGTCGTAGAGCTGGAAGATCGCGAGCTTCTGGCCCACCGAGTCCCAGCCGAGGATCGACCAGCCGGAGCCCTGGATGCCCGCCGCGTTCGCGGCGAAGTGCTTCTGGAACGCCTCGAACGAGCCGAAGAACTCGTCGATCGCGGCGGCCAGCTCGCCCACGGGCTTGTCGCCGCCGTCGGGGGAGAGGTTCTCCCAGAAGACCGAGTGGTTGACGTGCCCGCCGAGGTTGAACGCGAGGTTCTTCTCCTGCAGGTTCACCGTCGCGAAGTCGTCCGACTCGCGTGCCGCGGCGAGCTTCTCGAGCGCCGTGTTGGCGCCCGCCACGTACGCGGCGTGGTGCTTGTCGTGATGCAGCTCCATGATCCTGCCGGAGATGTGCGGCTCGAGTGCCGCGTAGTCGTACGGCAGATCCGGGAGCGTGTAGTCAGCCATCTCGTACCTCTCCTGCGTCGGTTGGTGGCTGCCGAGGCAACCACCCGGAAACGCCGTCGCGGTGCCCGGCCCAACCGGCCGGACACCGCGAACGGTCGTCTGTCAGGGACAACTCTGGTCCAGGATCACCTGTTCCGCGTGTCGGGACCTGTCTCATCCTGCGGGCGGAGCCGCGTGCCGCCACCCGTGGGCGCCCCCTCGGAGATCAGCTGAGCCGGCGCCTTCTCCTGGTCGGAGCCCAGGGCGTCGTGCTCGCCGTGCGAGTGGGAGGCCTCGAGCTCCGCCGGGGTGACCGGCTCGACGCGGTCCTCGTAGAACGCCTGCGAGAGTCGCTGGCGCATGCGGTCGAGGCCGTAGCCCTTGCGCCGCACACCACGCGAGTCCTCGGCCGGCTCGATCTCGATCGGACGGATCGCGTCGTGCTGGACGCGGAGCCAGCGCTCGTGCGGGTCGAGGGGCTTATGCACCTCGATGTACTCGCCGGACGCGAACCGGACGATCTGGCCCGTCTCGTGCCCGTGCAGGACGAGCTCCCGGTCCTTGCGCTGCAGCCCGAGGCAGATGCGCTTCGTGATGACGAACGCCGCCCACGGTGCGAGGAAGAACAGGAACCGGAACACCCACGTGATGTCGTTGATCGACAGGTCGAAGTGCGTCGCGATGAGGTCGTTCGACCCGGCCAGCACGAGGATGAAGAAGGCCATCAGCACGGAGACGCCGAACGCCGTGCGGAACGGCCGGTTGCGGGGCCGGTCCAGGACGTGGTGCTCGCGCTTGTCGCCGGTCGCGAACGCCTCGATGAACGGGTAGAGCGCCAGCAGGCTGAAGAGCACGCCCGGGACGACCACCGCCGGGATGAGGACGTTGAGCGACAGCGTGTACCCGTCGGGACCGAACAGCACGTACTCGGTCTGGCCCGGCATGAGTCGCAGCGAGCCCTCGAGGAAGAGCATGTACCAGTCCGGCTGGGCGCCGGCGGACACGGGGGAGGGGTCGTACGGTCCGTAGTTCCACACCGGGTTGATCGACATCGTCGCGCCCATGAGGGCGATGACGCCGAACACCACGAAGAAGTAGCCACCGGCCTTCGCGACGTAGATCGGGAACAGCGGGTAGCCGACCACGTTCGCGTTGGTGCGGCCCGAGCCCGGGTACTGCGTGTGCTTGTGCAGCACGACGAAGAACAGGTGCAGGGCCACGAGCGCGAGGATCAGGCCGGGCACCACCAGGATGTGCATCGTGAACAGGCGCGGGATGACGTCGTGGCCCGGGAACTCGCCGCCGAAGATGAAGTACGACAGGTAGCTGCCCAGGATGGGGATGGAGCGCACCACGCCGTCGGTGATGCGCAGGCCGTTCCCCGACAGCACGTCGTCCGGGAGCGAGTAGCCGGTGAAGCCGGCAGCCAGGCCGAGGATCATCAGGACGAACCCGACGACCCAGTTGAGCTCGCGCGGCTTGCGGAAGGCGCCCGTGAAGAAGACGCGCATCATGTGCGTGACGATCGCCGCCATGAAGATCAGCGCCGCCCAGTGGTGGATCTGCCGCATGAGCAGACCACCCGTCACCTCGAACGACAGGCGGAGCGTCGAGGCGTAGGCCTCGGACATCTCCACACCGTTCGCCGACGGCCAGGGACCCTCGTAGTGGACCTCGGTCATGCTCGGGACGAAGAACATGGTGAGGAACACGCCGGACAGGAGCAGCGTGATGAAGCTGTACAGCGCGATCTCGCCCAGGAGGAACGACCAGTGGTCGGGGAAGATCTTGCGGGCGAACTCCTTGACCGCGGTCCCGATGCCGGTGCGCTGGTCGAGGTAGTCGGCGGTCGCCGCGGCAGCCTTGCTGCCGCCGGTCGGTGCGGTCGTGGTGCTCATCGCAGCCGCTCCCAGAAGCTCGGACCGATGGGCTCGTGGAAGTCGCTCTGTGCGACCAGGTAGCCCTCGTCGTCGACGGTGATCGGCAGCTGGGGGAGCGGCCGCTTGGCGGGACCGAACACGACCTTCGCGCTGTCGGCGACGTCGAACGTGCTCTGGTGGCACGGGCACAGCAGGTGGTGCGTCTGCTGCTCGTACAGGGCCACCGGGCATCCCACGTGGGTGCAGATCTTCGAGAAGGCGACGATGCCGTCGTACGACCAGCCCTCGCCCTGCTCGGACTTGATGTCCCGGGGGTCCATGCGGACCAGGAGGACGACGGCCTTGGCCTTCTCGTCCAGCGGCGCCTCGGACTCGTCGAGCCCCTCGGGGATCACGTGCACGACCGAGCCGATGGTGACGTCCGCGGCCTTGATGGGACGGCCGCTCGGGTCGATCGTGAGCTTCTTGTTCTTCGCCCACAGTGTGCGCTTGAACTTCGAGACGTTCCAGTCCTCGCCGACCTCGCCGATCAGCGGCAGCGCGATCGTCAGCGGGAAGAGCGCGAGCGAGGACACGAGGGCGCCCTTGAGGACGCCGCGGCGCCCGATCCCGGAGTCCTGCACCCCGTCCCGGAGCACCTGGACGGCCTCGGCGCGGGTCTGGTCCGTGCTGCGCTGCGCGTGCCGGTCCTCGGCCTTCTCGTGGTCGTTCATGAGCGACTTCGCCCAGTGGACGGCCGCGAGACCGATCCCGAGCAGCGCGAACGCCAGGCCCAGACCGAGCGCGAGG
Organism: Cellulomonas avistercoris; assembly: GCF_014836445.1. Lineage (GTDB taxonomy): Bacteria > Actinomycetota > Actinomycetes > Actinomycetales > Cellulomonadaceae > Cellulomonas > Cellulomonas avistercoris. The sequence continues at coordinate 511,197 of NZ_JACSQV010000001.1, read as the reverse complement.
TTCGACGTGCGCATCGACGCGATCGTGTCGCCCGGGGGGACGGCGAAGTACGCGACGATGAAGCCGATCGTCCCGAGCACCGACAGCGCGAACAGGGCGACGACCTGCCGCTCCGCACGCTTGTCGGCCCGGGGGTCGACGTCCGCGCGACGCGGGCGGTGCGGGCCGAAGCCCGGGTTCGGGAACTTCTCGGGGGCGTCCTCGCCCTCGCGCAGGGCGACGTCCGAGCCGGCGGTGCCGTTCTGCTCGGGGGCGTCCTGGCCGTCGTGGCCGTGGCCGTGGGTCATGCTCACGAGGACCTCGCTCCGATCCAGACTGCTGCGCCGATGAGGAGCCCCATGCCGACGACCCAGGCCCACAGGCCCTCGCTCACCGGTCCGAGGCTGCCGAGGCTGAGACCGCCGGGCGCGCCCTGTCCCTGCAGGTCGAGGAACGCGATGATGTCGCGCTTCTCCTCGGACGTGAGGGTGGCCTCGTTGAAGACGGGCATCGACTGAGGTCCGGTGACCATCGCCTCGTAGACGTGCGTGGGCGTCGTCTCCCAGAGGTTGGGTGCCCACTTGCCCTCGGAGAGCGCACCACCGGCACCGACGGCGTTGTGGCACATCGCGCAGTTGGTGCGGAACAGGGCCATGCCGTTGGCCGGGTCGCCGAGGGAGCCGTCGACCTGCTCTGCCGTCGGGACCGACGGCCCTGCGCCGAGCGAGGCGACGTAGGCGGCGAGCGCCGCGATCTGCTCCTCGTCGAACTGGGCCGGCTTGGCCGGTGCCTGCGGGCCGTTCATCTGCAGCGGCATACGGCCGGTGCCCACCTGGAAGTCCACGGCGGCGGCGCCGACGCCGACCAGCGACGGGACGCCCTCGCGTCCGGTCGCCTCCGGGCCGTGGCACGTGGCGCAGTTGGCCTGGAACAGCTTCTCACCGGTCTCCACCTCGTCCGCCGTCGCCGCAGCGGGTGCGGCGTCGGCGGAGGTCGGGGCCAGCACTGCGTACAGCGCGCCGGTGAGCAGCAGCGCCAGCAGGAGCAGCACGACCGGCGCACGCCGGTCGTGCCTGCGGGCTGCGAGTGCCTTCACGGATCGGTCCTCGTCTCGCATGTCGGGGGTGTGCGGGGGTGGAACGTGGCACCGGGCCGCAGGAGCGGTCCGGTCGGCGTCATCTGATCAGGTAGATGACCGCGAACAGCGCGATCCAGACGACGTCGACGAAGTGCCAGTAGTACGAGGTGACGATCGCTGTCGTCTCCTCGTGGTGGGTGAACCGCTTGGCCGAGAACGACCGGCCGAGCAGGAAGAGGAAGGCGATGAGGCCGCCGACGACGTGCAGGCCGTGGAAGCCGGTGGTCAGGTAGAAGACCGAGCCGTAGGGCGAGGAGGAGATCGTCAGCCCGTGCTCGACCAGCTCGGCGTACTCGAAGATCTGCCCGCCGATGAAGACGGCGCCCATGACGTACGTCAGGGTGATCCACTCGTTCATGCCCCAGCGCCAGAACTGGAGCAGCGAGCCGCTGCGCACGGGCTGGAGCCGCTCGGCGGCCCACACGCCCATCTGGCACGTCACCGACGACAGCACCAGCACGGTGGTGTTGGCGAACGCGAACTGCAGGTTCAGCTTCTCGGTCTGCAGCGCCCACTCCTCGGGCACCGCGGCACGCACGGTGAAGTACATGGCGAAGAGGCCGGCGAAGAACATGAGCTCGCTGGCGAGCCACACGATCGTCCCGACCGACACAGGGTTCGGTCGGTTGACGGTCATGTGGGGGACAGGGCGCGAGGCAGCCGTTGCGGTCGACACGTTCGCCATTATGGCTGACGAGGGCGCCGCATGGGTCGTTCGACCCACGGCGGCACGTTGGGATATGTCACATCGTCACTTTCCGTGGACCGCGCGGGTGCACCTGGCGCGCGCTGGACGGGCGTCCGGCCCCCCCGGGTCCGGTGACGTGCCAAGATGCCCCTTGCACGTCGACGACGAGTGAGGGGCACCATGAGCACCGCGAATCCGGCGGCCCGCGCGCCGCGCATCCTGCTGTACAGCGACGACGTGGACGCGCGCGACCAGGTACGTCTGGCGGTGGGTCGCCGCCTGGGCCGCGGCGAGCCGGACATCCAGTGGATCGAGGTCGCGACCGCGGACGCCGCGATCGCGGTCGCGGACGCGGGAGGCGCCGACGTGCTCGTCCTCGACGGCGAGGCCGACAAGGTCGGTGGGCTGGGGCTGTGCCGTCAGCTCAAGGACGAGGTGTACGAGTGCCCGCCCGTCCTCGTCCTGACGGGTCGCCCGCAGGACGCGTGGCTCGCGTCGTGGTCCAACGCCGACGCGGTCGTCAGCCGTCCCCTGGACCCGGTCGTCCTGCACGCCGCCGTCGTGGACCTGGTGCACGCGGTGACGGCGCGGGGATGACGCCGACGACGACCTGGTCGGACCTGCTCACGTCGCTGGTTCGCGGCCAGCACCTCGACAGCGCCCGCGCGGCGTGGGCGATGGACCGCGTGATGAGCGGTGAGGCGTCGCCGTCGCAGGTCGCCGGGTTCCTCGTGGCGCTGCGCGCCAAGGGCGAGACGGTCGAGGAGCTCGCCGGCCTCGCGGACATGATGCTGGAGCACGCGCACCGCTTCGTGGTGCCCGGTCGTGCCGTCGACATCGTGGGGACCGGCGGGGACCGCCTGCACACCGTCAACATCTCGACGATGGCCTCGCTGGTCGTCGCCGGGACGGGCCTGACGATCGTCAAGCACGGGAACCGCGCGGCGTCCTCGTCGACCGGCACGGCCGACGTGCTCGAGGCGCTCGGCATCCGGCTCGACCTGCCGCTCGACCGTGTCGCCGCGCTGGCGACGGAGGTCGGCATCACCTTCTGCTTCGCGGGGGCGTTCCACCCCGCGATGCGTCACGCGGGCGTCACTCGCCGCGACCTCGGGATCGCGACGGCCTTCAACTTCCTGGGGCCGCTGACCAACCCGGCGCAGCCCCAGTCCAGCGCGATCGGCGTGGCGGACGCGCGCATGGCCGGGCTCATGGCCGGCGTGCTGGCGGCCCGTGGTCGCTCGGCGCTGGTGTTCCGCGGGGAGGACGACGGCCTCGACGAGGTGGCCGCGACCGGGTCGACGCGGTTCTGGGAGGTCCGTGCGGGCGAGGTGCGCGAGGAGGTCGTCGACTGGACGACCGTGGACGGCGTCGAGCCCGTGACGATCGACCAGCTGCGCGGCGGGGACGCGCAGGAGAACGCCGCGGTCGTGCGTGCGCTCGTCGCCGGTGAGCGCGGGCCGGTGCGCGAGACGGTGGTGCTCAACGCCGCCGCCGCGCTCGTCGCGGACGGCACGCTGCCGGGGACCGCGGACGGCACGCTCGTCGAGCGGATCCTGGCGGGGGTCACGCACGCCGAGCGCTCGCTCGACGACGGCGCCGCTGCGGACGTGCTCGAGCGCTGGCGGGCCGCCGCCGCAGCCTGACGGCGGCCGGCCCGGCGGCAGGTGCGCCGGTCAGTCCTCGAGACCGAGCGAGAACGCCTCGTCGAGGTCGTGGCGCGAGTACGCCCGGAAGGCGATGTAGGTCTGCGTGCGCAGCACACCCTCGACCTTGCTGACCTTGTCGGCGATCACGTCGGCGAGCCGGTCGTGCTCGCGCACGCGGACCATGGCGATGAGGTCCACCTCGCCGGTGACCGAGTAGACCTCGCTGACGCCCTCGATGTCCGCGGTCGCCGCGGCGACCTCGGGGATGCGGGCGGCGTCGCAGTCGATCAGCACGATGGCAGTGAGCATGTCAGCCATCATGCCGTGCGACGCGACGCCGTGGCGGTGCTCGGCGGCGCGTCGTCGAGCAGCGGCGCGCGCGGCGCGACGAGATCCAGCGTGACCGCGGCCGCGGCGTCGCGGACGGCCTGTGCCGAGCGGGCGGGCGACGACCACTCCCCGTCGAGCACGACGAGTCGCACTCCCGGCTGCTCGAGCCACGCCAGGACGAGGTCGGTCTCCTCGGGGTGGGCCGCGGTCGCCGGCGCGACGGGCGGGGTGACGTGCTCCCCGCCGGCCCGCAGGCTCGCGACCACGGGCAGGGGGTCCGTGCGCCGGTCGACGACGGCGGTCCCCGCGAGCCGGCCGTGGCGTACCAGGACCAGCTCCCAGCCGCCCTCGTCGGTCCGACGTGCCGCGCCGAGCTCGCGGCACGTGGCCGCGCGGGCGTGCCGCTGGGCGCGCGCCGCCCCGCGGACGAAGGCGGTCAACCGGTCGCGGACGCCCGCCGCCTCCTCGAACCGCTCCTGCGTCGCCAGGGTGCGGATGCGGGCCGCGTGCGCCCGGGCGACGTCGCGCGGGTCGCCCGTCATCGCCTCGCGCACGGCCTCGGCCACGGGGGCGTACCCGGCGACGTCCTGCCCGCCGACGCACGGGGCGCCGCACCGCCCGACCTCGGCGAGCACGCACGCGTGTGCGCCCGGCGCGGGCTGCGCCGGCAGCCGGCCCGTGCACTGCCGCACCGGGAAGGTCGCGTGCAGCGCGTCGACCGCCTGCTGCGCGAGCGCGCGGGACGCGAACGGGCCGATGTGCGCCGCACCCTCACGCACGTCGCGGACGACCGACAGCCGGGGGAAGGGCTCGTCCGTCAGGCGCACCCACGGCATGCGCTCGGGTGACCGGGAGCGTCGGTTGTAGCGGGGGGCGTGCTCGGCGATGAGGCGCAGCTCGCGGACGCGCGCCTCGAGCGGCGACGCGCAGACCACGGGGTCGACCCGGACCGCCAGGCGCACCATCTCGGTCATGCGCCCGCGCTTCTCGGACGACGTGAAGTAGCTGCGGACGCGGCGCCGCAGCGAGGTCGTCGACACCCCGACGTACAGCACCTCCTCCCGCGGGCCGCGGAACAGGTAGACGCCGGGGGCGTCGGGCAGGCCGTCCGCGAGCCCGCTGCGCCGGCGGACGTCGGCCGGCACGGGGTCCGTCGCAGTGGCCAGGTCCTCGAGGTGCGTCACCCCCAGGGGTGCGAGCCTGCCGAGCAGCGCGTGGAGGACGTCGACGGTCGCACGCGCGTCGGCCAGTGCGCGGTGGTTCGGCGTCTCGACCGCCCCGAACAGGGCGGCCAGCGTCGACAGCTTGTGGTTGGGCGCCTCGTCGCGCAGGACCACGCGCCGCGCGAGCCGCACGGTGTCCACGACCTGGAACCCGGGCCACGCGCGGTCGCACCGGGCCGCCGCCGCGCGCAGGAAGCCGACGTCGAACGGAGCGTTGTGCGCGACGAGCACCGAGCCGCGGGCGAACTCGAGGAAGCCGGGCAGCACCTGGGCGATGGTCGGGGCGCCGACGAGCATCGACGTCGTGATGCCGGTGAGGACCTGGATGAACGGCGGCACGGGCCCGCCCGGGTCGACGAGCGTCTGGAACTCGCCCAGGACCTCACCGCCGCGGACCTTCACGGCGCCGATCTCCGTGATCGCGTCGTCGCCCGGGCGCCCGCCGGTGGTCTCGAGGTCGACGACCACGAAGGTCACGTCCCGCAGCGGCGTCCCGAGCTCGTCGAGCGCCACCTGGACCGGCGACGCACCCGGTGCCGGTGCGGTCCCCTCGGACGGACGCAGGCGACGCGGGCTGGGCATGTCCCGGACGGTACCCGGCACGTGCGACAGCCCCGTGCGGTCCGCGTCGACGCCCGGACCCGGGCGCACGCCTAGGCTGGCGCCATGGCTGGTCAGGAGCGCGGGACGGGGAGCGACCCCGATCTGCCCGACGTGCCCGACGCGTTGCGCTCGGCGCTCGTCCGGCTCGCGGCCGACGTGCTGGGCGACATCGAGCCCGCGCACACGCCGAGCGCGCTGGCGGCGGTCCGGCGCTTCGCACCGCGCCGACGCGCGGCTGCCGGCGCCCAGCCGCTGTGGGTCGCGCTGCACGACGACGAGGCGTTCCGTGCGCGCGTCACGCGGGTGTGGCTGCAGGCGCACGAGGACGTCGACGGGGGGTCGTCCGACGGATCCCAGGCGCCGCAGGAGACGCGGCCGACGGGCGCGCCGGCCCCGGTCGTGCGTCCCGGCACGGACGCCGCGGTCGGTGCGTGGCTCCAGGGGCAGCCGTGGCAGCACCTGCTGCCGGCGCCGGCGCCGGCCGAGCAGGACGACGCGGGCGGCCGGCGCCTCGAGGCGGCCGAGCGTGAGCTCGAGCGGCTGCGCACCGCGCTGGGAGTCGCGCGCGAGGGTGAGCGTGCGGCCCGCGACGAGCTCGCGGGGCTGCAGCGCGAGCTGCGCCGGCTGCGCTCGGACGCCGACCGTGCGCGCAGCGAGGCCCGCGGGCTCGCGGCCGCGGCCGAGCAGGACGCCCGACGCGCGGCGGCCGACCTCGTCGCGGCCGCCGACGAGCGCGCCCGGGCGGCCGCCGACCTGCGGGCCGCCACCGCCGAGCGGTCCCTCGCGCACGACGAGCTGCGGACCGGGCAGCGGCTGGCCGAGTCCCGCGTCCGGCTGCTGCTGGACACCGTCGTCGACGCCGCCACGGGCCTGCGGGCGGAGCTGGCGCTGCCGCCCGTGCGCGACCTGCCGGCGGACCTGGTGGCGCCCGCGGCCGACGGGCCGAGCGGGCGGCCCACGTCGCGCGGGCGGTCGGTCGACGACCCGGCCCTGCTCGACGACCTCCTGCGCCTGCCGCGCGCGCACCTGCTGGTCGACGGGTACAACGTGTCGAAGACCGGCTGGCCGCACACCTCGCTCGCGGACCAGCGCCGGATGCTGGTCGACGGCATGGGCGCGCTGGTCGCGCAGACCGGCGCGGAGGTCACCTGCTGCTTCGACGGCCAGGCGGGCCACCGCGCGGTGGCCCCTGTGCGCGGCGTGCGGGTGCTGTTCACCGCGGGGGAGACGGCCGACGACCTGCTGCGCAGGCTCGTGGCCGCCGAGCCGCCGGGTCGTGTGCTCGTCGTGGCGACGTCCGACCGCGAGATCGTCCGCGACGTCGAGGACGCGGGCGCGTGGGCCGTGCCGTCGGCGACGCTCGTCGAGCGGCTGCGCCGACGCTGACCCTCACGACCGCGCCCCCGGCCGGTGGCCGGGGGCGCGGGTGGGACGAGCGGTGCGGGAGCGGCTCAGCGCTCACCCTCGCCGTACAGCGCCTCGACGTCGGCGGCGAAGTCCTTGAGGACCTCGGCACGCCGGACGCTGAGCTTCGGCGTGAGGTACCCGTCGGCGATCGTCAGGTCGCGGTCCAGGATCCGGTAGCGCCGGATCGACTCCGCACGGGAGACGGCCTTGTTCGTGCGCTCGACCGCCTTGTCGAGCGACGCGAGCACGTCGGGGTCCTTGGCCGCCTCCTCGAGCGACATCGCCGGCTTGCCGTGGGCCGAGAGCCACCCGGGCACGCCCTCGGGGTCGAGCGTGATGAGCGCCCCGATGAAGGGACGCTGGTCGCCCACGACGACGACCTGGCTCACGAGGGGGTGACCGCGCAGCCGGTCCTCGAGCACGCTCGGCGCGACGTTCTTGCCGCCCGCGGTGACGATGATCTCCTTCTTCCGCCCGGTGATCCGCAGGAACCCGTCCTCGTCGATCGAGCCCAGGTCGCCGGTGCGGAACCACCCGTCGTGCATCGACTCGGCGGTGGCCTCGGGGTTGCCGTGGTACCCACGGAACACCTGGATGCCCTTGATCTCGATCTCGCCGTCCGCGGCGAGGCGCAGCGACGTCCCGGGCAGGGCGGGCCCCACGGTGCCGATCTTGGTCCGCTCGGGCAGGTTCACGGTGGCCGGTGCGGTCGTCTCGGTGAGCCCGTAGCCCTCGAGCACCTTGAGGCCGACGCCGCGGTAGAAGTGGCCCAGGCGCTCGCCCAGCGGTGCACCGCCGGAGATGGCCCACTCGACCTGCCCGCCCAGCACCTTGCGCAGCTTGGAGAGCACCAGCACGTCGGCGACCTTGTGCTGCAGGCGCAGCCAGGGGCTCGGACCGCTCGGTGTGTCCAGCGCCCGGGAGTAGACGATCGACGTCTTCGCCGCGCGCTGGAAGATCGCGCCCTTGCCGCCCGCGGCGGCCTTCTGCTCGGCCGAGTTGTAGACCTTCTCGAAGACGCGCGGCACGGACAGGATGAACGTCGGGCGGAACGACCCGATGCCCTCGACGAGGGTCTTGGTGTCCGGCCAGTGGCCCAGCACCGCGCCGGCGGGGATCGTCAGCACGTGCACGAACCGCGCGAACACGTGCGCGAGCGGCATGAACAGCATGGTGCGCGCACCGGGCGTCGACACGACGACGTTGAGCTTCTCGACGGCGTTGGTGGTCAGCGCCGAGAAGTTGCCGTGGGTCAGCTCGACACCCTTGGGCCGGCCCGTCGTGCCGGACGTGTAGATGACGGTCGCGAGGTCGTCACGCGCGGCGAGCCCCCTGCGCCGCGCGATCTCCGCCTCGTCGACGCCCGCACCGGCCGTCACCAGGTCGGCCACGGCCCCGTCGTCGATGACGAGGACGTCGCGCAGCGTCGGTGCCTGGTCGCGCACCTCGGCGACGAGCTCGGCGTGCGTGGGTGTCTCGACGAACAGCACGCTCACGTCGGCGTCCGTGAGGATCCACGCCACCTGCTCCGCCGACGACGTCTCGTAGAGCGGCACCGGCACCGCCCCCACGGCCCAGGTCGCCCAGTCCAGCAGGGACCACTCGTAGCGCGTGCGGGACATGATCCCGACGCGGTCCCCGGGCTGCACACCCTTCGCGACGAGACCGCGCGCTGCGGCGACGATCTCCGCGTCGTACTCGCGAGCCGTCAGGGGCAGCCACTGCCCGTCGGCGTGGCGCTCCACGAGCACCCTGTCCGGCGTGCTGCGCACGCGTGCCGCGAGCAGGTCGTTGAGGTTGTCCGACGGATCGACCTCGATGAGCAGAGGGCTGTGGGACTCGTCCATGCTGACTCCAGTGGCAGGGGGGCGAAGGGTGCCACGAGGATACGGGACGGTGGTCCCTGGTCAGGGGCGCACGGCGGGGTGGAGTCGCAGGCCAGGGGCATATGGGACGGCACGCCGGCGGCTGTGGCACGGCGCGCGGGCGTGGACGCGCTCCCGCGCCGCACCGAGTGCGGCTAGCGTGGTGGCGCTGCGCGACGGACGCGGGGCGGCGAGGGCAGGAGCGGACCAGGACATGCACGCCATCGGGGTCGACATCGGCGGGACGAAGATCGCGGCGGGCGTGGTCGACGACGACGGCACGATCCTCGCGCAGACCCGGCGGGACACCGACCCCGACGACGTCGCGAGCATCGACGCCGCGATCGCGGACGTCTACCGCGAGCTCAGCGCCTCCTTCGAGGTGCGCGAGGTGGGGCTGGCCGCGGCGGGGTTCGTCGCCTCGGACCGGAGCCGGGTCCTGTTCGCCCCCAACATCGCCTGGCGCGAGTACCCGCTGCGCGACAACGTCGCGGCACTGATCGGCGACCCCGACGTCCGCATCGTCGTCGAGAACGACGCCAACGCGGCCGGCTGGGCGGAGTTCCGCTTCGGTGTCGGCCGCGACGTCGAGGACATGGTGATGCTGACCCTCGGCACGGGGCTCGGCGGCGCGATCGTCTCCGGCGGGCGTCTGACGCGCGGCGCCTGGGGCGCCGCCGCGGAGATCGGCCACATGCGGGTCGTGCCCGGTGGCCACTACTGCGGCTGCGGTCACGAGGGCTGCTGGGAGCAGTACGTGTCGGGCTCGGCCCTCGTGCGCGACGCGCAGGCGGCGGCGATCTCGCAGCCCGAGCGTGCGGCGGCGCTGCTCGCGCTGGCCGGGGGCCGGGTCGAGGGCGTCACCGGGCCGCTCGTGACGCGCGCGGCGCAGGACGGCGACCCGCTCGCGGTCGACCTGCTGACCGAGGTGGGCCGCTGGGTGGGCGAGGGTGCCGCCAGCGTCGCCGCACTGCTGGACCCCGAGGTCTTCGTCATCGGGGGCGGGGTCAGTGCCGCCGGCGACCTGCTCCTCGTGCCCGCACGCAAGGCGTTCGACGAGCAGCTCTCGGGACGGGGCCACCGCCCGGAGGCGGCGATCGTGATCGCCGACATGGGCAACGACGCCGGCATGGTCGGTGCCGCCGACCTCGCCCGGGTCTGAGCCGGCCCGGCCCGGCCGGGCCGGTGACGGGTCAGACGACCGCGCCGTCGCCGTCGGTCGGCTCGCGGTGCTGCGGCATGCGCCACACCAGGACGGCCACGGCGACGACGAACACCACCGCTGCCGCGCGGACCAGCAGCGTCGGGGCGTCCTGCCACACCGTGACGACCACGAGCAGGAAGATCGGCACGCCCGCCGCAGCTCCCCACGCGAGCGTGAGCAGGGGGTCGCTGCTCGTCACGGGGCCGGGGTCCTCGGGCACGAAGTGCTCGAGCTCGTCGACGTCGTCCTCCGCCAGGTCGTACTGCGCGGTGCCGTCCCAGTCGCGTCCGCCGGCTCCGGCCGGCAGGGCCGCGGTCGGAGCGGTGTCGCCGGGGAGCGGGGCGTCGTCCTCGGGGTCGGACACGAGGCGGCGCAGCGCCGGGTCCGTCCCGCCGTCGACGTCGGAGAGGCGGGCGACGATCGACGCCCACACCTCGTCGTCCTCCGGGGTCGACGGCTGCGGGTCCCGCGACGGCCCTGCGTGGTCGTCGTCGGGACGCGCCGGCGGTCCGGTGGGGTGCTCCGCACCGGTGATGTCGTCGGCGTCGGCGTCGTCGTCGGGACGTGCGTCCATGGGAGCACTCTAGAGTCGGACCCGACGTACCGACCCGTCGCGGTCGGTGGCAGGTCCGTGGGACCGTCCGGCGCCGCCGGGACGACGGCGGTGCGGCGGGCGTCGAGCGAGGAGACACGTTGTTCTACTGGTTGATGAAGCGGGTGTTCGTCGGACCCCTGCTGCGCCTGGTCTACCGGCCGTGGGTGCGCGGTGCCGCGAACGTCCCCGCCGAGGGTGGCGCGATCCTCGCGAGCAACCACCTGGCCGTCATCGACTCCTTCTTCCTGCCGCTCGTGCTCGACCGCGAGATCGTGTTCATCGGGAAGCAGGAGTACTTCACCGGCGCCGGCCTCAAGGGGCGGGTCACGGCCGGGTTCATGCGTGGCGTCGGGACGATCCCCGTCGACCGCGGGGGCGGCAAGGCCGGCGAGGCGGCGCTGCGGACGGGCCTGCGCCGCCTGTCCGAGGGTGGTCTGTTCGGGATCTACCCCGAGGGCACGCGGAGCCCGGACGGGCGTCTCTACCGCGGCAAGACGGGGGTCGCGCGCCTCGCGCTCGAGTCCGGCGCGCCCGTGGTCCCGGTCGCGATGGTCGGGACGGACGTCGCGCAGCCCCTCGGCCGGCGCATCCCCAAGGTCATGCGCATCGGTGTGGTCATCGGCGAGCCGCTCGACTTCTCCCGCTACCGCGGGATGGAGAACGACCGGTTCATCCTGCGCTCGGTGACCGACGAGATCATGTACGCGATCATGAGCCTGTCCGGGCAGGAGTACGTGGACGTGTACGCGGCGACGCAGAAGGCGCGGATCGCGACCGGCCACGCCCAGGCACCGGACGACGCCGGCGCGATGCCCGCCGCACCGGGCGGCCGACCGGTGCCCGATGTCCAGGTTCCGGTCCCGCCGCAGGACGAGGCCCCACCGTCAGTAGGATGAGGCGGACCCGGACGCGTGCCGGGCCCGTGCGCGTGCCCGGTGGGCGCGTGCCCGCCGTCCCCCGCGAGGCGGCTCGACCCGGACCTCGGTCCCGGTCGTGCCCCGTGCGCGGACCCCACCCTGGGTCGGCCGGGTACGTCCTGCACCCGCGCCGTCCGTGCTCTGCCAACGAGAGGTGTGTCCCATGTCGGTCCGTCGCGTCGCCCTTCTGACCGCCGGCGGTTTCGCTCCCTGCCTGTCGTCCGCCGTCGGCGGGCTCATCGAGCGCTACACGGAGATCGCTCCCGAGGTCGAGATCATCGCCTACCAGCACGGCTACCACGGCCTGCTGCGCGGGGACAGCATCACGGTCACGCCCGAGGTCCGCGCCAAGGCCGGCGTGCTGCACCGGTTCGGCGGCTCGCCGATCGGCAACTCGCGCGTCAAGCTCACCAACGCCAAGGACTGCGTCAAGCGCGGCCTGGTGGCCGAGGGCCAGGACCCGCTGCACGTCGCGGCCGAGCAGCTCAAGGCCGACGGCATCGACGTCCTGCACACCATCGGCGGCGACGACACCAACACGACCGCTGCCGACCTGGCCGCCTTCCTGCACGACAACGGCTACGAGCTGACGGTCGTCGGCCTGCCCAAGACGATCGACAACGACGTCGTGCCCATCCGCCAGTCCCTCGGTGCGTGGACCGCGGCCGAGGAGGCCGCCGGGTTCGCCGCGAACATCATCGGCGAGCACCGGTCGGGCCCGCGCATGCTGATCGTCCACGAGGTCATGGGCCGCCACTGCGGCTGGCTGACCGCGGCGGCCGCCGCCGAGTACCGCAAGTGGCTCGACCTGCAGGAGTGGGTGCCGGAGATCGGGCTCTCGCGCGAGCGCTGGGACATCCACGCCGTCTTCCTGCCGGAGCTGGCGCTCGACATCGACGCCGAGGCGACGCGCCTCAAGGGCGTCATGGACGAGCTCGGCAACGTCAACATCTTCCTGTCCGAGGGTGCGGGCATGCACGAGATCGTGGAGCAGCTCGAGGCGGCGGGCACGCCTCCCGAGCGCGACCCGTTCGGCCACGTCAAGCTCGACACGATCAACCCGGGCCAGTGGTTCGCCAAGCAGTTCGCCGAGCGGCTGGGCGCCGAGAAGGTCATGGTCCAGAAGTCCGGGTACTACTCCCGGGCGGCGGCGGCGAACGCCGAGGACCTGCGCCTCATCAAGTCGATGACGGACCTGGCGGTCGAGTGCGCGCTGCGCGGCGAGTCCGGCGTGATCGGGCACGACGAGGAGCAGGGTGACCGCCTGCGGGCGATCGAGTTCCCCCGCATCGCGGGCGGCAAGGCGTTCGACGTGTCGCAGGCCTGGTTCGGCGAGCTCCTGTCGGACATCGGGCAGTCCCTCGTGCCGGCGAGCCACTCATGAGCGTGCAGCCCGACCCGCAGGTCGTCGCCGGGCTCGACGTGTGGGAGACCCTGCCCGTCGGTCAGCAGCCGCAGTGGCCGGACGCCACCGAGGTGCGACGGGTGCGTGACCGGCTCGCGAGCCTGCCGCCGCTGGTCTTCGCCGGCGAGGCCGACGCGCTGCGGGCACAGCTCGCGGCCGCGTCGCGCGGCGAGGCGTTCGTCCTGCAGGGCGGCGACTGCGCCGAGACGTTCGCCGAGGCCACGGCCGACAACATCCGGAACAAGATCAAGACGATCCTGCAGATGGCCGTCGTGCTCACGTACGGCGCGAGCCTGCCCGTCGTCAAGATGGGCCGGATGGCGGGGCAGTACGCCAAGCCGCGCTCGTCGGACGTCGAGACGCGTGACGGGGTCACGCTCCCCGCGTTCCGCGGCGACATCATCAACGGCTTCGAGTTCACGCCCGAGGCGCGCACTCCGGACCCGGACCGTCTGCTCGAGGCGTACCACACGTCCGCGTCGACGCTGAACCTCATCCGCGCGTTCACCACGGGCGGCTTCGCGTCGCTGCTGCGCGTGCACGAGTGGAACCGCGGGTTCACGGCGAACCCGGCGTACTCGCGCTACGAGCAGCTCGCGGCAGAGATCGACCGCGCGATCCGGTTCATGGCCGCGTGCGGCGCCGACGTCGACGCGCTGCGCGCGGTGGACTTCTACTCGGCACACGAGGGTCTGCTCCTGGACTACGAGCGCCCCCTGACGCGGATCGACTCGCGGTCGGGCCTGCCGTACGACTGCTCGGCCCACTTCCTGTGGATCGGGGAGCGGACGCGTCAGCTCGACTCCGGGCACGTGGACTTCTTCTCCCGCGTGCAGAACCCGCTGGGCGTCAAGCTCGGTCCGACCACCACGGGTGACGACGCCATCGCGCTCATGGACCGGCTGAACCCGACGGGGGAGCCCGGGCGTCTGACGTTCGTCACGCGCATGGGTGCCGGCAAGGTCCGCGACCTGCTGCCGGCCCTCGTCGAGAAGGTCACGGCCGACGGGCGTCCTGTGACGTGGGTGTGCGACCCGATGCACGGCAACGGCATCACGTCCGCCAGCGGCTACAAGACGCGCCGCTTCACCGACGTCATGGACGAGGTCGCCGGCTTCTTCGAGGTGCACCGTGCGCTGGGCACCGTCCCCGGCGGGCTGCACGTCGAGCTCACGGGCGACGACGTCACCGAGGTCCTCGGTGGCACGGAGGAGATCGACGACGAGGGGCTGGCCCGGCGGTACGAGACGCTCGTCGACCCGCGCCTGAACCACCAGCAGTCGCTCGAGATGGCGTTCCAGGTCGTGGAGCTGCTCCGCCGCGCCTGACGTGGTGGGACGACCCCGGCCCCGACCGTCGCGGT
>NZ_JACSQV010000001.1:494071-496821 GCF_014836445.1 Cellulomonas avistercoris | reverse complement strand
GGGGGGGGGGGGGGGGGGCGCCCCCCCACGTCGGTCCACGCCGCGGGGCGGACCCCGGCGGCCGGACCGTCAGACGACCTGCAGCACGACCTCCGTGCCCTTGCGCACGGACTCGCCCGCCGGCACGCTCTGCGTCCGCACGGTACCGAAGAGGCCCCCCAGGACGTTCTCGCGCTTGGCCGTCAGCCCGAGGCTCTCGAGCTCGGCCTTGGCCTTGTCGAACTGCTTGCCCGTCAGGTTCGGCATCGCGACCGTCTCCGGGCCCTTCGACACGGTGACGGTGACGACGTCACCGCGGTGCGCGTCGGCGCCGGCCACGGGCGACTGGTCGATGATGCGACCGGCGGGCACGGTGTCGTGGAAGGCCTCGGTGGCCTCGACGGTGAGCGCGTCGCCTGCGAGCTGGTCCTGCGCGTCCTCGACCGTGATGCCCACCACGGACGTCACGGTCACGGGTGCCGGCCCGCGTGACAGGACAAGCGTCACGGTGCTGCCCCGCTTGACCTGCGCACCGGCGTCGGCAGCGGCGCCGTCCGGGAGCGCTGCGGTGAGCACCTGCCCGGCGGGCGCCTCGTCGTGGTACTCCTCGTCGCCGTACGCGACGACGAGCTCGGCACCCTCGAGCACCCTCTCGGCGTCGGCCTGCATCGCGCCGACGATCCCGTCGGGCACCGCGACCACGTCGGGGCCCTTCGAGACCGTGTACGTCACCGTCCCGTCCTTGCGGACCGCGGCTCCGGGGCCGGGGTCGGTCGACACGACGGAGCCGGCCGCAACCGTGTCGTCGAACGCCTCGGCGCGCGCGTACCGCAGCCCGGCGTCCTCGAGCGCGGCCACGGCGTCGTCCTCGGGGACCTCCAGCACGGCCGGCACGCTCGTGTAGGCGCCGGGACCGGCCTCCAGGTACCACCACGTGCCGAGGCCGAGCAGGGCGAGGAGGGCCACGAGAGCGGCGATCACCGTCCTGCGGCGCCGGCTCCTGGCAGGTGCGGGCTCCGCGGCGGGCTCGACGCCGAGCCCGATCGGCAGCGCGACGGTGCCGCCGCGGGCGTGGTCGCCGACCGGGACGCGCGCCGTGAGCGCGGGGTCGTCCCCGAGGTCGTCCTCCGCGTCGCCCGCGAAGGGCAGCTCGGTCTCGTCCGGGTCCGTCGCGGCGGGCAGCACGACCGTCGGCGCCACCTCGGCCCGTCGGTCGAGCGTGACGCCGTCGAGCGCGAGGCGCGTACGGCGGACGAGCAGGAGCGCGGCTCCCGCGTCGAGCGGCCGGTCGTCCGGGCTGTGCGCGGCGAGCGCACCGACGAGCTCGTCGATCTCGGACGGCAGCCAGTCGACCAGCGTCGACGGGGCCGGGATCTCGGAGCTCACGTGCTGGAACGCCACCTGGATCGCGGTCTCGCCCGTGAAGGGCTGCCGGCCGGTGAGCATCTCGAAGAGCATGACGCCCGTCGCGTAGACGTCGGTGCGGGCGTCGCTGGCCCCCCGCTGCACGAGCTCGGGCGCGAGGTACGCGACCGTGCCGAGCACCGTGCCGGTGGTCGTCGACGTGACCTCGGTCACCGCGCGGGCAAGCCCGAAGTCCGCGACGCGCACACGGTCGTCCGACGCGATGAGGACGTTCTCGGGCTTGACGTCCCGGTGCACGAGGCCCGTGCGGTGGGCGGCGGCCAGCGCGTCGAGCACGCTCTCGGTCACCCGCAGCGCCTCGCCGACGCGCAGCGCGCCCTGCTCCGCGATCTGGCGCCGCAGGTTCGACCCGTCGACGTACTCCATCGTCAGGTAGCTGGTCTCGCCGTCGACGCCCTGGTCGAACACCCCGACGAGCCCGGGGTGCGTCAGCCGCGCCGCGCTGCGTGCCTCCCGGCGGAACCGCGCGACGAAGGCACCCCCGGACGCGCCCTCGGCGAGGTGCGGGTGCATGACCTTGAGCGCGACCTCGCGGTCGAGCCGGCGGTCGATGGCCAGGTACACCGTCGCCATGCCGCCGCGCGCGATGCGCGAGACGACCTCGTACCGGCCGTCGACCAGACGGCCCACGAGCGGATCGGTGACGGTGGTTCCCACGCGCGGAAGTCTACGGTCGGCGGGGACGAGATCCGGGGAGCCGCGCGTCAGCGGAAGCGCGTCATGAGCGTCTGGACGTTGGCGACGTAGCGCCGCGTGTCCGCGTACATGCCGTTGCGCTGCACCGAGCCCGCGCCCTGGTAGTACGACGCGATCGCCGTCGGGAGGTCCGGGGAGGTGCGCACGAGCGACCGCAGGATCGCGACGCCCGCGACGACGTTGTCGTCGGGACCGAGCAGGTCGAGCTGGCGGCCCACCAGTTGCGAGGCCCACTCGCCCGACGAGGGGATCACCTGCATCGTGCCGATGGCATTGGCGGGGGAGACGGCCGTGTGGTCGAAGCCGGACTCCTGGTGGGCCACGGCCTGCGCCAGGGCGGGGTCGACGCCCATCGCCCGTGCGGTCGCCGCCACCTTCGCCTGCATGTCGGCGCGCGAGGGGACGCCCGCCGCCAGCAGCGTCGCCTTGTTGCGGTTCGCCGCGTCGACGACCTGCGGCGCGTACGTGCGGCCCGCGAACGTGTCGCCGACGAGCTGTGCCGTCGCCGCGGGGGAGGCGCCGCCGGGAAGCGCGAGTTCCTGCCCGGCGCGGATGGTCGCGCGGGCGTCGAGACCGTTGGCGGCCACGACGGCGGCGACGGTGGTGCCGTGCCGGGCGGCGATGGCCGAGACGGTGTCGCCGCTGCGCAC
>NZ_JACSQV010000001.1:418148-493971 GCF_014836445.1 Cellulomonas avistercoris | reverse complement strand
CCGTTGGCGGCCACGACGGCGGCGACGGTGGTGCCGTGCCGGGCGGCGATGGCCGAGACGGTGTCGCCGCTGCGCACCGTGTACGAGGTGCCCGCAGGAGCGGCCGCGGGCGTGGCCGCCGACGCCGGTGCGGCGTCCGGGAGTCGCAGCACCTGACCCACGCGCACGCGGGAGGGGTCGGCCAGGGTGTTGTCGGCCGCGATCCGGGCGACGGTCGTCCCGCTGCGCTTGGCGATCGAGGTCAGGGTGTCGCCCTCGCGGACGGTGTAGTCGGCGGCGTGGCCGGCGGTGCCGGTGGCGGCGAGCGCGACGGTCGCGAGAGCGAGCGTCGCGCCCGTCCCGGTCGCGGCGCGCGCGACGGTGCGCGGACGCGGAGTGAGTGCGGACATGGCCCCCCCAGGGCGGTCGTCGAGCATGTGGTGCGGTGTTCGCCGAGTCGCACGGCGTGACGTGTGGTGCTGATGTGACAGGTGTGACGAACTTCGACGCTAGACGAGAATGTCCATGACGGAAACCCCGCGGGCCGGATGACGGCCCCTGCGCACCGGACCCGTAGGCTGACCGGGTGAGTTCGACCTCGGATCTGGACCTTCTCGTCGGCAGCTGGCTGACCGTCCCTGACGTGGCGGAGATGCTCGGCATCGACGCGGGCAGGGTGCGCCGCCTCCTGCAGGAGCGGCGGCTCGTCGCCGTGCGCCGGGGCAGCCCGCCCGTGCTGAGCGTGCCGGCCGACTGCCTCGTGCCCGGCCACCTCTCCAACCCGGCCGCGCCCGACGCGCCCTCCGCCGAGCGGCCGTGGGCCGTCCTGGCGGCGCTGCAGGGCACGCTGACAGTGCTGGGCGACGACGGCTTCTCCGACGAGGAGACCATCGAGTGGCTCTTCACGCCGGAGGAGACCCTCGGGGTCGCGCCGATCGTCGCGCTGCGCGCCGGCCGCAAGACCGAGGTGCGACGCGTGGCCCAGGCCCTGCTCTAGCTGTACTGACCCGCAGCGTTGTTGACGCGGTCGATGGGCCGGAGGCCGCCGATGCCGAGGTGGGTCGTTCCAGGTTGTAGCGGTCGAGCCAGGTAGGCAAGAGGGCAGCGCGTTCGGTGTTGGTGCTGAAAACGCGTGAGTAGGCCCACTCGGTGGCCAGGGTGCGGTTGAGGCGTTCGGCCTTGCCGTTGGTCCAGGGGCAGTGCGGTCGGATGAACTTCAAGGTGATGCCCAGCTCGGAAGCGGTGTCGCGAAACGCGTGTGAGAGCCGGTAGTTCTTGGCGTTGTCGCTGATCACGCGCTCGACGGTGATCCCGTGGGCGGCGTAGAACGCTGTCGCGCGAGCCAGGAACCCGGCGCAGGTGGTGCCCTTCTCGTCGTCGTGGATCTCGGCGTAGGCCAGGCGCGAGTGGTCGTCGATCGCGGTGTGCACGTAGTCGTAGCCCAACCCGCGCTTGTGCGCGGGTCGTTCAGTTCGACCGTGCGCTTTCCACCCGCCGCCGTCGGGGATGCGGCCGAGCTTCTTGACGTCGATGTGGACCAAGGCGCCCGGGTAGGGGTGCTCGTAGCGGTTCGCGGTGCGGCGTGAGGCGCGGATCGGCAGGCCGGTCAGCGGGTCGCACTCACGCAGGAGAGGGACCCGGTGGCGAGCCAGGACCCGTCCCACGGTCGAGGCCGGCAGGCCGAGGTGGTGGCCGATCCAGACCGGTCCGCGCCGGGACAGCATCCGTGCGATCCGCACGCGTGTCTCCACGCATGGGGCCGTCCGACGAGGGTGGGTGCGCGCGATGCTCGGCCGGTCGATGAGCCCGGCCGTGCCCTCGAGGGTGAAGCGGCGCCACCAGCGCCACGCCGTGGTCCGGGAGACGCCCATCTCGGCGGCGACGTGCGCGACCGGGCGCCCGGCTGCGATGCGACGGACCAGGACCAGCCTGCCGGCAGGGGTCAGCCGGGCGTTAGCGTGAGACACGAGAGACCTCCGTGGTCAGAGTCGGTTCCTAGACAGTCCCAACTCGACCCGGAGGTCTCTCGCTACGTCAACAACGGTCTTGGTCAGTACATCTAGCCGACGGGCGGGTCCGTACGAGCGGACCCGTCGTCACGCGGCGCGCTGGACCGCCGCGTGCGCGAGGTCGACGAGTGCGCCGCGCGCGGGCTCGGGCCAGTCGCGTGCCTCGATCTGCGCGAAGGCCTCGGTGCAGAGCTCCTCGATGAGCTGCTCGACCTCCGCCACCGCACCGGTGCGGACGAGCAGGTCGGTGAGCGTCGCGACGCCCACGGCGTCCAGGCGGGGGTCCCCGACGCCGCGCGTGAGGGTGTCCACGGCATCGGCGTCGCCCGCGGCGGTCGCACGGGCGAGCGCCCGTGCGACCAGCACCGTGCGCTTGCCCTCGCGCAGGTCGTCGCCGGTCGGCTTGCCCGTCGTCGACGGGTCGCCGAGCACGCCGAGCAGGTCGTCGCGGAGCTGGAACGCCTCGCCCAGCGGCAGCCCGACCGCGCGGCAGCCGGCCACGGCGTCGTCGTCGGCCCCGGCGAGCGCCGCCCCCAGCGCGATCGGGTGCTCGACGCTGTAGCGCGCCGACTTCGCCCGGACGACCTCGCGTGCCCGCCGCTCGTCCTCCTGCGGATCGCCCCACGGCATGGTCTGGGCGAGGAGGTCGAGGTACTGCCCGACCGTCACCTCGGTCCGCATCTCCTCGAACACCGCGTGCGCCGCGTGCGCGACGGACGCGGGGAGGTCGGCCAGCGCACGCGTCATCTCGTCGTCGCTCGCGACGAGCGCGAGGTCGCCGAGGAGGATCGCGACGCCGTCGCCGAAGCGCCGGGGCTCGCCACGACGTCCGCCGGCCTGGTGCTCGTCGGTGAAGACGCGGTGCGCGGTCGGCCGTCCCCGACGCGTGCTCGAGTCGTCCATGACGTCGTCGTGGAACAGGGCCGCCGCCTGGAAGAGCTCCAGAGCGGCGCCTGCGCGCAGCACCGCCTGCTCCCGCCCGTCGCCTGGCGTCCCGCCGTGGGCACGCCACGACCAGTAGCAGAAGGCGGCACGCAGCCGCTTGCCGCCGGCGAGCATGCTCTCGACCGCGTCGGCCAGCGGTGCGGCGTCCGGGCTGATGGCGCGGCAGGTCTCGCGCAGGCCGGCGACGTGCCGGGCGAGGGCCGCGTCCACACCGGCGCGCAGGTTCTCACGGTCGACGAGAGCAGCGTTCGCGGGGGGCACGTGCCCACCCTAGGGCGCGGGCGCGGCCACCGTCCCACCGAGGGTCATGGTCCGCAGGCCGTCGCGATCGAGGACGCCGACGACCAGCAGCTCCGACCCCTCGGAGCGGGAGAACGTCGTCTGGGCGGCGAGGCCCGCCTCGGCTGCCGGTGGCGCGGACTCGGTGAAGCCCGCGGCCAGCAGCGGTGCCCGGACGGCCTCGAGCAGACCCGCGGTGTCCTGGCCGGTCCGGACGTTGAGGCTGATGCGCAGGGTCGCCTCGCCGACGGGCTCGGCGGAGGACACCAGCACCTCGGCGTCGGGCGGCACGGGGACCAGGTCGGTCGGGAAGCTGGGGGCCAGCGTGCCGACCGCGGTGTCCTCCGCGATGTCGTCGGTGAGCAGGTGCTCACCGGACGTGGGTGTAGGTGTCGCGGTGGGCGCGGACGATGTCGCGGACGGCGGCGCGGTGCTCGTCGTGCAGCCTGTCACCAGACCGAGCCCGAGCAGCGTCGCGGCTGTCAGGGCGAGGAGAGTCGGACGAGGCACGGCGCCAGGGTAGCCGCGACCGCACGGTGGCGGGACGGGCGCGTGAGCCGCCCACAGGCCCGGCTCGAGCGGGGTCCGCCCACAGGTCCCGCCGACACGCCCCACGGTCCGCGCGCCGCGCGGTTCGGTGGACCCATGGAACCTCTCCTCCTCCGGCTCGGCGAACCGCGCGAGCTGCTCGCTCTCGTCCCGCACCTCCTCGGCTTCCAGCCCCGCGACAGCGCCGTGGTGGTGAGCCTGCGTGGGCGACGCGGGCAGGTGGGGCTCGTCGCGCGCGTCGACCTCGCGGACGTCGCCGACCCGACGCACGGCCCGCAGGTCGCCCGGTCGCTCGCGACCCACCTGCACCGCGACGGCGCGCGTCGCGCGGCCCTCGTGGTCTACACCGAGACGTCCGCCCCTGGGGGCGCCGCCCTCGCCGAGGCTGCCGCGTCGCACGTGGCGGAGGCCTTCGACGTCCCCTTCGGCGGCGTCGAGGTCGTCCTGGTCGGCGACACCACCTTCCGCTGCCGCTCGTGCGAGGAGACGTGCTGCCCGCCGCAGGGGCACCCCCTGAGCGACCTGCAGGCCACCCGGGCCGGTGCCGAGATGGTCCTGGCCGGGTCCGTGGTGGCCGCGGGTCGCGAGCAGCTGGGAGACGTGGGGACAGCGCCGCCCGCGGCCCGTCGTGCCGTCGCGCGGGTACGCCGGCGCCGCGCGGACGCCCGGGTGAGGGCGGCGGTGAGCGGGCCGCAGGCGCTGGCACGGTGGCGCGCGGAGTCCCTGGCCGCGTGGCGCGCGCTCGTCGCGTACGCGGCCACGGACCACCGGGGCCCGGTGTCGCGTCCGGCGCTGCTGGGTCGGGTCGAGGCGGGGCTGGTCGACCGCCGGGTACGTGACGCGGTCCTCGTCGCGTGCCTCCCGGAGGCCGGGTCGCTGCCCGAGCGGACGCTCGCCCACGCCGGCCCGGACGAGGACGCCGAGATCCGCTCGGCCATCGCACGACTCGTGGACCCGGGGGAGGGGCAGCCCCCGGACGACTCGGTGCGGGCCGTGCGCAGCGCTCTCGAGGACGTCGTGGCGCACGGTCGCCGCGGCGGGCAGGCGCCGGCTGCCACGCTGCTCGCGACCGTGGCGTGGTGGCAGGGCGACGGCGCGCGTGCGGCCGTGCTGCTCGAGCGGGCGCTGGACGACGACCCCGAGTACCGGCTCGGGCGCCTCATGCGCAGCGCCGTCGAGGCCGGGCTGGCGCCCGGCTGGGTGCGTCGCGAGCCGTGAGAGCGGCACCGGGCGGGACCGTCGTGGGCCTCGGAGTGGCCGACCGCGTGCGTCCGCGCTGGTCGACGGGTGCGTCGCCGCCGGTCAGCGGTCGTGCGCTGCGCGCCTGTCGAGGTCGTCGCAGGCCCCGCGCTCGGGTAGCGTCGCCGTCGAGGCCGGCTGGGGCCAGGAGGAGGAGCGGCGATGGGAATCGTGGTCGGCTACCTGGCGACCCCCGAGGGGCACGCAGCGTTGGACGCCGCCGTGGCGGAGGCTCGACGCCGGTCCGTCCCGGTGGTGGTGGTGCTCAGCGTGCGCCGCGACGAGACGCCCGAGCGTCGGGCGGAGGTCGAGCAGGCACTGGGCGAGGTCCGCGACGACCTCACCGCCCAGGGTGTCGAGCACGACGTCCGCCTGCTCGACGGTGGCGATGTCGCCGACGACCTCATCAGCACGGCCGAGGAGGTCGGGGCACAGCTCGTGGTCCTGGGTCTGCGCCGGCGGAGCCCCGTCGGCAAGCTGATCCTCGGGTCCAACGCGCAGCGGGTCCTCTTCGACGCGCCCTGCCCCGTGCTCACGGTCAAGCCCGCAGGCTGACACGCAGGCACCGGTACCGGTGCGGCGTCACCACGGGTTGCGTCCGGGTCGCGGACCCTGCCGGTCGGGTCGTGCGAGGAGAGCCGCGCCCGGATGTCGCGCGCCGGGAATGACCCGGGCCCTCGCGGCGTTGCAGGAGGTCGACCCCGGGGACGATCCACGTGCCGCCGGCGACGCGCGCGGCTGCACGCGCGGCAGGCCCCTGCGGGTCGGTACAATATCTGTCTGTCTCCCGGTCCTTCGGACTCTCCACGGTTCCGGTTGCCGCGCTGACGAAAGGTCGTTTCTTGACGTCCCAGACCCCCCACCCCGCACTCCCGCGTGAGTTCCAGCACCCTGCGCTGCAGGAGCTGGTCATGCGTGGACGGACCCACGGGAGCGTCGACAGCGCCTCGGTTCGCGCCGCCTGCGAGGCTGCCGGCGTCGAGGGCCCCAAGAGGCTGCGCGCCGTCGTCCGAGGTCTCGGTACGGCAGGCGTCGACGTGAACGACCTCGGTTCGGCCGGTCGCGCCGTCGCGGCGACGAGCGCGAAGTCGCGCCCCGCCGCGAAGGCGACCGTCACCGACGGCGCCGCCGTCAAGCCGGCCAGGGCCACCACCAAGACTGCCGCGGCCAAGGCGGCCGGCACCAGGACGGCCGCCGCGAAGGCGACCGCGAAGGGTGCAGCCGCCAAGGCGTCCGACGTGACGGACGACGCCGTCGACGAGGTCGTCGACGTCGACGTCACCGAGCTGGAGGACGTCGAGGTCCCCGACACGGTCGAGGTCGAGACGGACGACACCGAGGCCGGCGACGACGAGACCGAGGCGAAGCCTGCGGCCGCGAAGAAGGAGGACGAGCCCGAGGACACCGGCTTCGTCTACTCCGACGCGGACGACGACGACGCCCCCGCGCAGCAGGTCGTCACGGCCGGCGCCACCGCGGACCCCGTCAAGGACTACCTCAAGCAGATCGGCAAGGTCGCACTGCTGAACGCCGAGCAGGAGGTCGAGCTCGCCAAGCGCATCGAGGCCGGTCTGTTCGCCGACGAGAAGCTCGCGGAGATCCGCGACACGCTCGAGCCGAAGATGCGTCGCGAGCTGGAGTGGATCGCGCAGGACGGCCGCCGGGCCAAGAACCACCTGCTCGAGGCCAACCTCCGTCTGGTCGTCTCCCTGGCCAAGCGCTACACCGGCCGCGGCATGCTCTTCCTCGACCTCATCCAGGAGGGGAACCTCGGTCTGATCCGCGCGGTCGAGAAGTTCGACTACACCAAGGGCTACAAGTTCTCGACGTACGCCACGTGGTGGATCCGGCAGGCGATCACCCGCGCGATGGCCGACCAGGCCCGCACCATCCGCATCCCCGTGCACATGGTCGAGGTCATCAACAAGCTTGCCCGCGTCCAGCGCCAGATGCTCCAGGACCTGGGCCGCGAGCCCACGCCGGAGGAGCTGGCCAAGGAGCTCGACATGACGCCTGAGAAGGTCGTCGAGGTCCAGAAGTACGGTCGCGAGCCCATCTCGCTGCACACGCCCCTCGGTGAGGACGGCGACAGCGAGTTCGGTGACCTCATCGAGGACTCCGAAGCCGTCGTCCCCGCGGACGCCGTGAGCTTCACGCTCCTGCAGGAGCAGCTGCACCAGGTCCTCGACACGCTCTCGGAGCGCGAAGCGGGCGTGGTGTCCATGCGGTTCGGCCTCACCGACGGCCAGCCCAAGACGCTCGACGAGATCGGCAAGGTCTACGGCGTGACGCGCGAGCGCATCCGCCAGATCGAGTCCAAGACGATGTCGAAGCTGCGTCACCCGTCGCGCTCGCAGGTGCTGCGCGACTACCTCGACTGACCGTCCGCGGACGTGACGAGAGCCCGGCCCCACCGAGGGGCCGGGCTCTCGTCGTCCGCGGGGCCAGGACCGGTGCGCACCGAGCGCCGCCGCGCCCGGGCACGACGAAGGCCCCGGACCATGAGGTCCGGGGCCTTCGTGGCTCGTGGTGGTGCGCTCGTCAGCCGGCTGCGCCCGGGCCGGCCCCGTGCTCGGCGAGCAGCCGGTCCGTCTCGTCCTGGACGTGCGTCGCGACCGAGGCGAACTTGGGCGCGTGCTCCCGCGCGTGGTGGGCGCAGAAGAGCAGCTCACCGACCGGGAGCACGACGCGGACATAGGCCTGCGCGTTGCAGCGGTCGCAGCGGTCGGCAGCCGTCAGCGGGGTCCTGGATTCCATCGTCGTCCCTGTCACATCTCCATACAACCACCCGCCCACCGGATCCATGCCCTCGAAGGCGGGTGGTTCGCTCTCTGCGTACAAGATCGTGACGAGGTGTCACGCGTTCGTGACCCCGCCGCAACGTGACGTGCCACACGCGTCACAGGCCCGACACGTGGCCCCGGCGCCGCGTCGGCGGTCGAGCGGCATGGCGGGACCGGGTGCGTCAGCCCACCCGGCTACGATCGGCGCCGTGACGACGACCTCCGCTCAGGCCGGCTACACCGCGCGGCACCTGTCGGTGCTCGAGGGACTCGAGGCCGTGCGCAAGCGACCCGGCATGTACATCGGCACCACCGACAGCCGCGGCCTCATGCACTGCCTGTGGGAGATCATCGACAACTCGGTCGACGAGGCGCTGGGCGGGCACGGCGACCGCATCGAGGTCGTGCTGCACGCGGACTCGTCCGTCGAGGTGCGTGACAACGGGCGCGGGATCCCCGTGGACGTCGAGCCCAAGACCGGCCTGACGGGCGTCGAGGTCGTGCTCACCAAGCTGCACGCCGGCGGCAAGTTCGGTGGCGGCTCGTACGCGGCGTCCGGTGGTCTGCACGGCGTCGGGGCGTCGGTCGTCAACGCGCTCTCCGCACGCCTCGACGTCGAGGTCGACCGCGGTGGGCGGACGCACCGCATGACGTTCCACCGCGGTGAGCCTGGCGTGTACGACGACAGCGCCGGCATCAGCCCCGAGTCGCCGTTCGAGCCCTTCGTGCAGGGCTCCGAGCTCGCCGTCGTCGGCAAGGTCGCCAAGGGCGTCAGCGGGACGCGGGTGCGGTACTGGGCCGACCGGCAGATCTTCCCCCACAGCGCGGTCTTCTCCTACGACGAGCTCGTCACCCGGGCCCGGCAGACGAGCTTCCTGGTGCCCGGCCTGGCGATCACGCTGCGCGACGAGCGCCGCGTCCCCGGCACACCCGGCGAGCACGGCCCGCACGAGGAGACGTTCCTGCACACGGGCGGCGTCGTCGACTTCGTCGAGCACCTCTCGCCGGACGCCCCGGTCACGGACACGTGGAACCTCACCGGTCAGGGCACCTTCACGGAGACGGTGCCCGTGCTCGACGACCGCGGCCACATGACGCCGCAGGAGGTCTCGCGCACGTGCGACGTCGATGTCGCCGTCCGGTGGGGCACGGGGTACGCGACCGAGGTGCGCAGCTTCGTCAACATCATCGCGACGCCCAAGGGCGGCACGCACCTGGCGGGCTTCGAGGCGGCGCTGCTCAAGACCGTGCGGGCCCAGGTGGCCGCCAACGCCCGGCGCCTGAAGATCTCGGTGAAGGACTCGTCGTCGGAGCGGGTCGAGAAGGAGGACGTGCTCGCGGGCCTCACGGCCGTGGTCACCGTGCGACTCGCCGAGCCGCAGTTCGAGGGCCAGACGAAGGAGGTCCTGGGCACCGGACCCGTGCGCGGCATCGTCGCCCGGGTCGTCGAGCAGCAGCTCACCGAGATCTTCGCGTCGCCCAAGCGCGACCACAAGGCGCACTCGTCGCTCCTGCTCGACAAGGTCGTGGGGGAGATGCGCGCGCGCGTCTCGGCCCGCAAGCAGAAGGAGATCTCGCGCCGCAAGAACGCGCTCGAGTCGTCCTCGCTGCCGGCCAAGCTCGCGGACTGCCGCATCGACGACGTCGCGCGCAGCGAGCTGTTCATCGTCGAGGGCGACAGCGCGCTCGGTACCGCCAAGCTCGCCCGCAGCTCGGACTTCCAGGCGCTGCTGCCGATCCGCGGCAAGATCCTCAACGTCCAGAAGGCGTCCGTCGGCGACATGCTGAAGAACGCCGAGTGCGCCGCGATCATCCAGGTGGTCGGCGCCGGGTCGGGGCGCACGTTCGACCTCGAGGCCGCGCGCTACGGCAAGATCGTCCTGATGACCGACGCCGACGTCGACGGCGCCCACATCCGCACGCTCCTGCTGACGCTCTTCTTCCGGTACATGCGCCCGCTCGTCGAGGACGGGCGGGTCTACGCCGCGGTGCCGCCGCTGCACCGCATCGAGGTCATCGGTGCCGGGTCGCGCAAGAACGAGTACGTCTACACCTACTCGGAGGCCGAGCTCACGAGCACGCTGAAGAAGCTCGACCGCGCCGGCAAGCGGTACAAGGACGACATCCAGCGCTACAAGGGCCTGGGTGAGATGGACGCCGACCAGCTGGCCGAGACGACGATGGACCCCCGGCACCGCACGCTGCGCCGGGTGCGCATCGGGGAGGCCGAGGCGGCGGCCGCCCACGTCGAGAAGGTGTTCGAGCTGCTGATGGGCTCGGACGTGGCACCCCGCAAGGACTTCATCGTCGCGAACGCGCACGCCCTGGACGCCTCGCGCATCGACGCCTGACCGGTCCGGCACGCGCCCGTGTGCACCGCACATAACGGTGGACCGGCGGCGGCCGCGCGCGTCAGTCTGGTGGTCATGACCGACACGACCGTCCCTCTGGCCGTCCGCGTGGCGGCGCCGCAGGAGGTGCCGCAGCCGGGACCCGGCCTGGGCCTGACGTGGCGCCCCGCGACCCTCGACGACGGGCAGGCCGTCGCGGCGCTCAAGGTGAGGTGCCAGGAGGCCGACGGGCTGCCGTACCGGACGTCCGCCGTGGAGGTCGTCGAGGAGCTCGAGGGGGAGTGGCGGGACCTGCGGCACGACACGCTCGTCGGGACCGATCCCGCCGGGACCGTGCGCGCGTGGGCCCAGGTCGACACCGCCCCGGGTGACGAGCGCGTCGTCCGGGCGTTCGTCGAGGGCGACGTCGACCCCGAGTGGCGCGGGCGTGGCATCGGCACGGCGCTGGTCGCCTGGTCGCAGGCGCGGGCGCGCCAGCTGCTGGCCGCCTCCGGCAAGGAGCTGCCGGCCCGCATCGCGACCTACGGCGACGACGCGACACCCGACGTCGCCCGGCTGTTCGAGGCCGGCGGGTTCCGGCCGATCCGCTACTACACGCACATGCGACGTCCGCTCGATGTCCCCCTCCCCGGGATCCCGCAGATCGACGGACTGCGTGTCGTCCCGTGGTCCCCGGAGCTCGACGACGCGGTGCGCCTGGCTCACAACGAGGTGTTCGCCGACCACTGGGGCTCCGAGCCGCGCACCCCCGAGCAGTGGCGTGCGGCGCGGTCGATGTTCGCGCCGTCGTGGTCGTTCGTGGCGCTCGACGACGCCGGCCACGTCGTCGGCTACGCGGTCTCGGGGCGCTACGAGCACGACTGGCCCGCCGCCGGCTACCCCTCGGGCTACACCGAGCTGCTCGGCGTGCGGCGCGAGTGGCGGGGGAGGCGGGTGGCCGTCGCGCTGCTGGCGGCGGTCATGCGGGCGTACGCGGCCGACGGGATGCGGTACGCCGAGCTCGAGGTCGACACCGACAACCCGTCCGGTGCCCACGGGATCTACGCGGCGCTGGGCTACGAGGTCGCGCACTCGTCCACGATGCTGACGATCGAGCTGTGAGAGCCGGGACCGACCGGCACTGTGAGATCGACCGGGACGCGCGCCGCACGGCACGTCGAGCCCCCCGGGACGGTTAGGGTCTGTGGACATGACCGACGTGCTCGACCTGCAGGACGTGACGATCCGCCGGGGGGCGACGACGATCCTCGAGGACCTGTCGTGGCGCGTCCAGGACGCCGAGCGCTGGGTGGTGCTGGGTCGCAACGGCGCCGGCAAGACGACCCTGCTGCAGGTGGCCTCGGGCCGCATGCACCCGACCTCCGGGACGGCGACCCTGCTGGGGCAGCGGCTGGGCGCGACCGACGTCTTCGAGCTGCGACCCCGCATCGGCCTGGCGAGCGCGGCGCTCGCCGACCGCATCCCGTCCGGCGAGACCGTGCGGGACGTCGTGCTCACCGCGGCCTACGGCGTGACGGGTCGCTGGCGCGAGTCGTACGAGAGCGTCGACGAGGCGCGTGCCACGGACCTGCTCGCGGCCTTCGGGGTCGCCCACCTCGCGGAGCGCTGGTTCGGCACCCTGTCCGAGGGTGAGCGCAAGCGCGTGCAGATCGCCCGCAGCCTCATGAGCGACCCCGAGCTGCTGCTCCTGGACGAGCCCGCCGCGGGCCTGGA
This sequence comes from Cellulomonas avistercoris, assembly GCF_014836445.1. GTDB lineage: Bacteria > Actinomycetota > Actinomycetes > Actinomycetales > Cellulomonadaceae > Cellulomonas > Cellulomonas avistercoris. The sequence continues at coordinate 482,124 of NZ_JACSQV010000001.1, read as the reverse complement.
CCTGGGGGGACGTGAGGAGCTCGTCGGTGCGCTGGCCGAGCTCGCGCGCGACCGGCGCTCACCCGCGCTGGTGCTCGTGACGCACCACGTCGAGGAGATCCCCCCGGGCTTCACGCACCTGCTGCTGCTGCGCGCCGGCCGGGTGTTCGCCGCCGGGCCGATCGACGAGACGCTGACCGCCGAGAACCTGTCCGGTGCGTTCGACGTGCCGCTGCGGCTGGACCACGTCGACGGCCGCTGGGCCGCGCACGCGACGGGTGCGGTGACGGCCTGATCGTGGCCGTACCGTGACCCACCACCCCCGGGTGAGCAAAGCCATCGCATAGGATCGGTCCACGGACGACGGCGACGCGCGGAGGTGGCGGGCATGGGTTGGCTCTGGTGGGTCGGGGGAGCCCTGACGCTCGGCATCCTCGAGATGCTGTCCCTGGACCTCGTGCTCGTCATGTTCGCCGGCGGCGCCCTCGCGGGTGCGCTGGCGTACGCGCTCGGAGCGCCCGTGGCCGTGCAGATCCTCGTCGCGGCGCTCACGGCGATCGTGCTGCTGGCGACACTGCGGCCGTGGCTGCTGCGGCACCTCAAGGGCCGCGTAGACCTGCCCGAGACCAACGCCGCGGCACTCGTCGGGCGCCCGGCGACGGTCGTCTCCACGGTCGACGGCACCACCGGCCGGGTCAAGCTCGTCGGTGAGGTGTGGACCGCGCGCACCGCGGACGGCGGCTCCCTGCCGCCGGGCACCGCGGTGACGGTGACGAAGATCGACGGGGCCACCGCCGTCGTCAGCCCGGCCGCAGCCAACGCCCCGGGTGACACCGCCGCGCCGGGCGTCGCGCCCGCCTGACACAGGTCGACCGAGACATCCGACCCGGAGCCCGGGTCACCGTGGCCGTCCCGGTACGGGCGGCAGTACCTGCGGAGGTCCCATGAACGACGGCCCCGGTGCCGGCCAGATCGCGCTGATCCTCGTCCTCGTCCTCGTCCTGATCTTCGTCGTCGTCGCCCTCGTGCGCGCGGTGCGGATCGTGCCGCAGGCGGTGGCGATCATCGTCGAGCGGCTCGGGCGGTACAACAAGACGCTGGACGCCGGTCTCCACCTGCTGATCCCGTTCGTCGACCGGGTGCGCGCGAGCGTCGACCTGCGCGAGCAGGTCGTCTCGTTCCCGCCGCAGCCCGTGATCACCTCCGACAACCTCGTGGTGAGCATCGACACCGTCATCTACTTCCAGGTGACGTCGCCGAAGGACGCGGTCTACGAGATCGCCAACTACATCACCGGCATCGAGCAGCTGACGGTCACGACCCTGCGCAACGTCATCGGGTCGATGGACCTCGAGCAGACCCTGACGAGCCGTGACCAGATCAACGGCCAGCTGCGCGGCGTGCTCGACGAGGCGACCGGCAAGTGGGGCATCCGCGTCAACCGCGTCGAGCTCAAGGCGATCGACCCGCCCGCGTCGGTGCAGGGCTCGATGGAGCAGCAGATGCGCGCCGAGCGTGACCGTCGTGCGGCGATCCTCACCGCGGAGGGCGTCAAGCAGTCGGCGATCCTCACCGCCGAGGGCGAGAAGCAGTCCGCGATCCTGCGGGCCGAGGGTGAGGCCCAGTCGGCGATCCTGCGGGCCGAGGGCGAGGCGCGGGCGATCCTGCAGGTGTTCGACGCCGTCCACCGTGGCGACGCCGACCCCAAGCTGCTCGCGTACCAGTACCTCCAGACGCTGCCCAAGATCGCGGCGAGCCCGTCCAACAAGATGTGGTTCCTCCCTGCCGAGCTCAGCGGCGCGCTGGGCTGGCTCTCCAAGGGCTTCCAGGGCGGTGGCGAGGAGGGCGACTACCCGACCCGTCCCGCGGGGAGCTCGCCCATCGCCGAGGGCGAGCTGCCCCCGGTCTCGCTGACGGACCCGAGCGAGGCGCTGGCCGAGGCACGGCGCGAGTCGGCGGCCGCGACGGCCGACGCGACGAGCGCGGGCACCCTGTCCGGCGTGCCGTTCGACCCGTCCGCCGAGCGTGGGCAGCGCCCCGGCACGGGCCCGGGTGCGCCGCAGCAGCCCGCGTACGGGTCGCCGGCACCCTCGCAGGCGCCACCGGCGCCCTCGCAGCCGGCACCGACGAGCGATGAGCCCCGTCCGCCGGAGCAGCAGGCACCCTGACACCGTCACCTGCGCACGCCCCGGGACCCCCCGGCCCCCCCCCCCGGGGGGCGGGCGTCGCGCTGTCCGCCCTCGGCGGAATGGTCGTGCGTCCGTGCCCCGCGCGGGGCATCGTGTACCTGCCGTGGTCGGCCCGCCCCCGCGGTCGGCCGTACGGAACGACCGGGGGACCATCGCAGGGAAGGGCGCCGTCCATGCTTGTCCGTCTGCTGCGGGAGCACCTCAGGCCCTACCGGGGTGCCGTCGTCGCGGTGCTGGTCCTGCAGCTGGTGCAGGTCATCGCGACGCTCTGGCTGCCGAGCCTGAACGCCGACATCATCGACGACGGGGTCGCGCAGGGGGACACCGCGACGATCTGGCGTCTCGGCGGGGTGATGCTCGGCGTGAGCCTGGTCCAGGTCGTCGCGTCCATCGCGGCCGTCTGGTTCGGCGCGCGCACGGCGATGGCCTTCGGCCGTGACGTGCGGGCGCGGCTGTTCGCCCAGGTGCAGTCCTACTCCCAGCAGGAGATGGGCAAGTTCGGTGCGCCGACGCTCATCACCCGGACGACCAACGACGTCCAGCAGGTGCAGATGGTCGTGTTCATGACCTTCGTGTTCCTCGTGATGGCGCCGCTGATGCTCGTCGGCGGCGTCGTGATGTCGCTGCGCGAGGACATACCCCTCTCGGGGTTGCTGCTCGTGATCGTCCCCGTCCTGGCGGTCGTCATCGGCCTGATCGTGTCGCGCATGGTGCCGTGGTTCCGGCAGATGCAGACGCGCATCGACGCGGTCAACCGTGTCATGCGCGAGCAGCTGTCCGGTGTGCGCGTCATCCGGGCGTTCGTGCGCGAGCGCCAGGAGCAGGCGCGGTTCGAGGTGGCCAACACGGACCTCTACATCGCCTCGCTGCGGGCGGGGCTGCTGTTCGCCCTGATGTTCCCGGTCGTGATGCTGGTGATGAACCTCTCGAGCGTCTCGGTGGTGTGGTTCGGGGCGCAGCGGGTCGACGCGGGGCAGATGCAGATCGGCTCGTTGATCGCGTTCCTCAGCTACATCATGTTCGTCCTCATGGCCGTCATGATGAGCTCGATGATGGTCGTCATGGTCCCGCGGGCCATGGTCTCCGCCGACCGCATCGGCGAGGTCCTCGACACCTCGACCACGGTCGTGCCGCCGGAGCGTCCCGTCGCCTTCCCGACCGGCGCGGAGGCGCGCCCCGGGCTCCTGGAGCTGCGCGGCGTGGAGTTCCGCTACCCGGGCGCCGAGGACCCGGTGCTCCACGACGTGTCGTTCGTCGCCGAGCCCGGCCGCACCACGGCGATCATCGGCTCCACCGGCTCCGGCAAGACCACGCTGCTGCACCTCGTGCCCCGGCTGTACGACGTGACCGGGGGACGTGTCCTCATCGACGGCGTCGACGTGCGCGACGCCGACCCGGTCGCGCTCGGCACCCGCATCGGGCTCGTGCCGCAGCGGCCGTACCTGTTCACCGGCACCGTGCGCAGCAACCTGCAGTTCGGCAAGCCGGACGCCGACGACGACGAGCTGTGGCACGCGCTCGAGGTGGCGCAGGCGCGACGGTTCGTCGAGGAGCTCCCCGAGGGCCTGGACGCGCCGGTGGCGCAGGGAGGCACCAACCTGTCCGGGGGGCAGCGCCAACGACTGGCGATCGCACGCGCGCTGGTCCGGCGCCCGAGCATCTACCTGTTCGACGACTCGTTCTCGGCGCTCGACTACGCCACCGACGCCGCCCTGCGCGCGGCCCTCGTCCCCGAGACGCGGACGGCCACGGTCGTGGTGGTCGCGCAGCGCGTCGCGACCATCCGGTCGGCCGACCGCATCCTCGTCCTGGACGAGGGACGCGTCGTGGGGGACGGCACGCACGACGAGCTGCTCGCGTCGAGCCCCACGTACCAGGAGATCGTGTACTCCCAGCTGAGCGCGCAGGAGGCGGCATGAGCGCCACGACCAAGGACGCGCGACCCGCCGGACCGCCCCCGGGCGGCCCGCGCGGAGGGCCCATGGGCATGGGCCTGGGGATGCCGGGTCAGAAGTCGATGAACTTCCGCGGTTCGCTGCGCCGGCTGCTCACGGTGCTGCGGCCCGAGCGCGCGCGGCTCATCGCGGTCCTCGTGCTCGGCACGCTGTCCGTCGCCGCCGCGGTGGCCGGGCCCAAGCTCCTCGGGACCGCCACCGACGTGCTGTTCGAGGGTGTGGTGTCGCGCCAGCTCGTGCAGGTCGTCCCCGCCGGCACGACGCAGTCGCAGGCGGTCGAGGCGCTGCGCGCCGCCGGGCAGGACCAGCTCGCGGACCTCGTCGGCGGCATGTCGGCCCTGACGGTCGGCGCCGGCGTGGACTTCGACAAGCTCGGGTCGACCCTCCTGCTCGTCCTGCTGGTCTACGTCGCGGCGTTCCTGTTCGGCTGGCTCCAGGGCCGCCTGACGGCGCGGGCCGTGCAGAACACGGTCCGGCGGATGCGGTCGCAGGTCGAGGAGAAGATCGGCCGCGTCCCGCTGTCGTACTTCGACCGGCAGCCCCGCGGCGAGCTGCTGTCCCGCGTGACCAACGACATCGACAACGTCGCGCAGACCGTGCAGCAGACGCTGTCGCAGCTGGTGACGTCGGTGCTCACGGTCATCGGCGTCCTCGCGATGATGTTCTGGATCTCGCCGCTGCTCGCGGTCGTGGCGCTCGTCACGGTGCCGCTGTCCGTCGTCATCGCCGCCGCGATCGCCAAGCGCTCGCAGCCGCAGTTCGTCGAGCAGTGGGCCTGGACCGGCAAGCTCAACGCGCACATCGAGGAGATGTTCACCGGCCACGCGCTCGTCACCGTCTTCGGGCGGCAGAAGGAGGCCGCCGCGACGTTCGCCGAGCGCAACGAGCGGCTCTACGACTCGGCGTTCAAGGCGCAGTTCATCTCGGGGATCATCCAGCCGGCCCTGGGGTTCGTCGCGAACCTCAACTACCTGGTGGTGGCCGTGGTCGGGGGGCTGCGCGTCGCGTCGGGGACGATGACGCTCGGCGACGTGCAGGCGTTCATCCAGTACTCACGGCAGTTCACGCAGCCGATCACGCAGATCGCGTCGATGGCGAACCTCCTGCAGTCGGGCGTCGCCTCCGCCGAGCGGGTGTTCGAGCTCCTCGACGCCGACGAGCAGTCGCCGGACCCCGCGCAGCCCGTCGCGCTCGCCCCGCGCGTGCGGGGCCGCGTCGCGTTCGAGGACGTGTCGTTCCGCTACGAGCCCGACACCCCGCTCATCGAGCACCTGTCGGTCGTCGCGGAGCCCGGCCAGACCGTCGCGATCGTCGGACCGACCGGTGCCGGCAAGACCACGCTGGTCAACCTCATCATGCGGTTCTACGAGGTGGACGCCGGCCGGATCACGCTCGACGGCGTCGACACGCGCGACCTGACGCGCGACGCCCTGCGCTCCCAGATGGGCATGGTCCTGCAGGACACGTGGCTGTACCAGGGGACGATCGCGGAGAACATCGCCTACGGCGTCGACGAGGCGACGCACGACCAGATCGTCGAGGCCGCGGTGGCGACCCACGTCGACCGCTTCGTGCGGACGCTGCCCGACGGCTACGACACCGTGCTCGACGACGAGGGCGGCTCGGTCTCGGCGGGCGAGAAGCAGCTGCTGACCATCGCGCGTGCGTTCCTCGCCGACCCGGCGATCCTCATCCTCGACGAGGCGACGTCCTCGGTCGACACGCGGACCGAGGTGCTCGTGCAGCACGCGATGAACGCGCTGCGCGTCGGGCGCACGTCGTTCGTCATCGCGCACCGGTTGTCGACCATCCGCGACGCCGACGTCATCCTCGTCATGGAGCACGGGCAGATCGTGGAGAAGGGAAGCCACGACGAGCTGGTCACCGCCGGCGGCGCGTACGCGCGGCTGTACGAGAGCCAGTTCGCGGCCGCGGCGGACCCGGTCGAGTGAGCCGGCGGCGGGCCGGCCGCGCCGGCTGACGGGTCGACCGAAGGTCCCACGAGGGGCCGTCGACCGCGACGTAGCGTCGAGAGGGACGACCACACCCGCTCACGAGACGAGAGGGTCGAGCCATCAGCACGACCGCCGCCGCCACGCCCACGCACCCGTCAGCCGGACCCGGACCGCGCAGCGGGCCTCCGCTCGCGGAGAGGCTGCGCCGGCCGAGCCGCTCGACCGTCGGCCTCGTCGCCGGACCCCTGCTCGCGGCGCTCGCGCTCTGGGCGGTCCCCGACATGCCGCCCGAGGTCGCCGGTGCGCCCGCGTACGCGGGCGCGCTGACCGCGGCGACGCTCGTCCTGATGGGCGTCTGGTGGATGACCGAGGCTCTCCCGCTGGCGGTCACCGCGCTGCTCCCGCTGGTCGTGCTCCCCGTCGCGGGGGCCGCGGAGATCGGTGACGTCGCCGCCCCGTACGCGAACAAGGTCATCTTCCTGTTCTTCGGCGGGTTCGTCCTGGCGATCGCCCTGCAGCGCTGGGACGTGCACCTGCGCATCGCCCTCGGTGTCGTGCGGCTGGTCGGCACGGCACCGCGCCGGCTGGTGCTCGGCATGATGCTCGCCACCGCGCTGCTGAGCATGTGGGTGTCCAACACCGCCACCGCGGTGATGATGCTGCCCATCGGCGTGTCGGTCCTGGCGCTGCTGGGCCGTGAGCGCGGCGAGGTCGACGGCCGGCTGTCCGCCGCGCTCATGCTGGGCATCGCGTACGCCGCCACGATCGGGTCGTTCGGGACGATCATCGCCAGCCCGCCCAACGCGCTGCTCGTCGGCTACATGTCCGAGACGTACGGCGTCGAGATCTCCTTCGGCCAGTGGATGGCCGTCGGGCTGCCCCTGTCGGCCGTCTTCCTGCTGCTCGCGTGGCTCCTGCTGACGCGCGTCGTGTTCCGCTTCGACCCCGCGCCGCTGTGCGACGACGACACGGTGGTCCGCACCGAGCTCGAGCGGCTCGGGCCGATGGGCCACCCGCAGCGCCGCGTCGTCGTCGTGTTCGTGCTCGCGGCGGTCTCGTGGATCGCGCTGCCGATCCTCTGGCGCGACACCCCGGTGACGGACGAGGTGGTGGCGATCCTCGTCGCGGTCCTGCTGTTCCTGCTGCCGTCGGGCGCGGACTGCGGCGGGCGGCTGCTCGACTGGTCGGACACGCGGGAGCTGCCCTGGGGCATCCTGCTGCTGTTCGGCGGCGGGCTCGCGCTCGCGTCGCAGATCACGTCATCGGGGTTGTCGCGGTGGATCGGGGAACGCGCCCACGGGCTGGACGGGATGCCGACGGTGGTCGTCGTCGGGGTGGTCTGCGTGCTCACCGTCGCGATGACGGAGTTCATGTCGAACACCGCCACGGCCGCGACGCTGCTGCCGATCATGAGCACGGTCGGTGCCGCGCTCGGCTACGGCCCGCTGCTCCTCGCCGTGCCGGTCGCGCTGGCGGCCGGCTGCACGTTCATGATGCCCGCGGCCACACCCCCCAACGCCATCGCGTACTCCTCGGGGTACGTGCGCGTGCCGGACATGATGCGTGCCGGCGCACCGCTGAGCGTGGCGTCGGTGCTCCTGGTGACGCTCACGGTGACGACGCTCGCCTCGTGGGTGCTGGGGATCCCGGCCTGAGGATGAGAGCCTGGGCGCACGTGCGACGACGCTCGCCTCCCGGTCGCGGTCGTGCACGCTCCGTCCCCATGTCCTGAGGAGCCGCATGACCCCCCAGTCGCACCCGTCCGCCGTCGTGGCCAGCGCAGCAGCCGACGACCCCACCGTCGCGCACCGCACCCGGACCCGGACGGTGCAGGTGCTCGACCGTGCCGGGAACCCGCTGGTGGGGGCGCCCGTCACCGTGGAGCAGACCGGGCACGACCTCGGGTTCGGCTGCATCGGGTTCGACGAGGTGCACCGTGCGGGGCGCCGGCTCGCCGGCAAGCCGTTCACGGGGGCGGAGGAGGAGCTGCACGAGCGTCTCGACGCCCTGTGGTTCGACCTGTTCGACACCGCGACCCTGCCGTTCTACTGGGGCACGTTCGAGCCCGAGGAGGGCCGGCCCCGCACCGCCGCGCTGCGCGCCGCGGCCGAGCACTTCGTCTCGCGCGGTGCGCGTGTGAAGGGCCACCCGCTGGTCTGGCACACGGTCGCCCCGCAGTGGCTGGTGCCCAAGGCCGACGACGAGGTGCTGCGGCTGCTGCGCGCGCGCGTCCAGCGCGACGCGTCGGAGTTCGCCGGGCTCGTCGACACGTGGGACGCGATCAACGAGGTCGTGATCATGCCCGTCTTCACCCAGGACGACAACGCCGTCACGCGCGTCGCGAAGACCGTCGGCCGCGTCGGCATGGTGCGCCTGGCGTTCGAGGAGGCGCGCGCCGCGAACCCGTCCGCGACGCTGCTGCTCAACGACTTCGACATGTCCGCCGACTACGAGCACCTCATCGAGGAGTGCCTCGCCGCCGGCATCCGCATCGACGCGCTGGGCCTGCAGAGCCACATGCACAAGGGCACGTGGACCAAGGAGAAGACGCTCGACGTGCTCGAGCGCTTCGGCCGGTTCGGCCTGCCGCTGCACTTCACGGAGATCACCCTGATGTCCGGCCAGCACATGCCCTCGCACATCGAGGACCTCAACGACCACCGGGTCGAGGAGTGGCCCAGCACGCCGGACGGGCTCGAGCGCCAGGCGCAGGACGCGGTGGACCTGTACACGACCCTCGTCGCCGACCCGCGGGTGCAGGTCATCACGTACTGGGGGCTCTCGGACCACGGCATGTGGCTCAACGCCCCCGGCGGCCTGGTGTTCTCGGACGGGACGCCCAAGCCGTCGTACGACGCGCTGCGCGGCCTGATCCGCGGGCAGTGGTGGCTCGCGCCCACGACCGCGGCGACCGATGACGACGGGCGCGTCACGATCAGCGGGATGCCCGGGCGGTACGCGGTCGAGGTGGGCGGCGTCCGTCACGAGGTGACGCTCGACGACGACGGCGCGGACGTCGTCGTGCGATGAGCACGCCGGACGGTCCGGGGGCGCACCCCGCGCCCCCGCCGTCCGCGGCGGTGCGACGAACGTCACCGTCGCTGGTCGTCCAGCGGGCACGGTCCGGCGACGATGCTTCTGCCATGCCCTCCGCGTCGACCGCCGTGTCGTCCCCCATGCGCCCGCGGTTCGTGCGCGACCGCCTCACCCTCGGCATGTACGCGCCGTTCGTGGTCTGGGGCTGGCTGCTCTACAGCTTCAACCCCTCGGTGCCCCTGCTGGCCGACGAGCTCGGCGTCACCGCCGCGCAGGCGGGCCTGCACGGGACCGCGATGGCCGTCGGCGGGCTGGCGGCCGCGCCGCTGACGCCGCGCGCGGTCCGGCGCGTCGGTCGCCGCGCGACGATCGTGGCCGCCCTCGTGCTCGTCGGCGTGGGCGTCACGGGACTGCTGCTCGGCCCGACCCTGCCGTGGACCCTGGTGGGCATGTTCGTCACCGCGATGGGCGGCAACGTGATGATCGCCGCGACGCAGGTCGGGATCGCGCAGCACACGGGTCCGGCCGCGTCGGCCGCGATCACGGAGGCGAACGGCGTCGGCTCGTCCGTCGGCCTGATCGGGCCGATCGCCGTCGGGGCGTGCGTCGCCGCCGGGTGGGGCTGGCGCCCGGGTGTGGCGGTGACGGTGGGCCTGGCGGTCGTGGCAGCGCTGGTCGTCGGCCGGCTGCCCGCGACGCCCGCGCTGCCGCGGTCGCGGAGCCGTGCCGGCCGGGCGGACACGGCGGTCGCCGCTGCGTCCGGGCCTGGCGACGCGGTCGCAGGGTCGAGCGCTCAGGACGCCGGACCGGTCGGCGAGCACGTCGACCGGCCGGTGCCAGCCGCGCCCCGCGTCTCGCGCCACGCCGCCCCGCTCTTCCTCGCGGCACTCGTCGCCGCGACCGCGCTCGAGAACGCGACGACGTACTGGGCGACGGACCTCGTCCTCGCGCGCACCGACGCCGGCCCGGGCATCGCGACGGCGACCACGGCGGGGCTCGTCGCCGGCATGTCGGTCATGCGGTTCATCGTCGGGCCGCTCTCGCTGCGCATCCACCCGGCGCACCTGCTCGCGGGCTCCTTCGCCATCGCGATCGCCGGGTGGGCGCTGCTGTGGACGGCGACGGACGTCGGGGTGGCGCTGACGGGTCTGGTCGTCGCCGGGTTCGGCTACGGCGCGCAGTACCCGCTGGGTGTCTCGTTGCTCCTGGCGGTGTCGCGCGGGCACGCCGACCGCGCGCAGTCGCACGCGACGCTCGCCGGTGCGCTCGCGATCGGCGTCGCGCCGTTCCTGCTCGGCGCCCTCGCCGACGCGTTCGGCACGCACCAGGCGTTCCTGCTCGTGCCCGTCGTGGCCGTGGCGGGTGTGGTCGTCGCCGTCCTCGGTGCCCGGGTCGTGCGCCCGTCCGCGCACCCCGACCTGGGATGATGGACGCGTGCTCCACCCCGACGTCCAGCCCGTCACCGACCGCGACGACCCCCGGTTGACCGACTACGTCGGGCTCACCGACGTGGCGCTGCGTACTCGGGTCGAGTCCGCGAACGGCCTGTACATCGCCGAGAGCTCGACGGTCCTGGCCCGTGCGCTGCAGGCGGGGCACCGCCCCCGGTCCGTGCTGCTGGCGCCACGGTGGCTGCCCGCCGTGGCGGAGATGCTCGCGGCCTCGCCCGTCGACGGCACCGTCCCCGTGCACGTCGCCGAGGACCCCGTGCTCGAGGCCATCACGGGCTTCCACGTGCACCGCGGCGCGCTCGCGGCCATGCACCGCCCGGACCTCCCGGCGGTCGCCGACGTCCTCGCGTCGGCGCGCGGCGGCACCGGTGCCCGCCGGGTCGCGGTGCTCGAGGACCTGGTCGACCACACGAACGTCGGCGCCGCCTTCCGGTCCGCCGCGGCTCTGGGCGTCGAAGCCGTCCTCGTGACGCCCCGCTGCGCCGACCCGCTGTACCGACGTGCGGTGCGCGTGTCGATGGGGGCGGTCTTCCAGGTGCCGTGGACCCGCATCGAGCCCTGGCCCGAGGGCGTGACGACGCTGCGCGAGGCCGGGTTCGTCACCGCGTCGCTCGCGCTGTCCGACGACGCGGTGTCGCTCGACGACCTGGTGGCGCACCCTCCCGAGCGTCTCGCGCTGGTCCTCGGGGCCGAGGGGGACGGGCTCAAGCCCGCGACGCTCGCCGCGGGCGACCTGACCGTGCGCATCCCGATGGCCGGGGGAGTCGACTCCCTCAACGTCGCGGCGGCCGCGGCCGTGGCGTTCTGGGCGACCCGGGTCTGAGCGAGCACCCGGGCCGCCCGACGCTCAGGACCCGTCGCGCAGGTCGCCCAGGCGGGTCGGCGTGAAGCCGATCCGGTCGAACGTCACCGCGCACCCGTCGCCCGTGGGGGACTGACCCTCGAAGCCGACCGTCACCACACCCTGCGGGTCGTCCAGCGCGAAGTGCCGGACCAGCGACCAGCGCGTGCCGTCGAGCGACGCGTGGTACGCGTACGCCCCGCCGATGCGCGACACGCGCAGCCACACCTGGTTGCCGTCGACCGCGAACCCGTTGGCGTCGTCCGAGACGCCGCGCGTGACGACGGAGACGATGAGCGGGACGCCGTCGGGCGAGTACTCGAAGCAGAGCTTGCCCCAGTGCCGGTCGTCGACGTGCAGCAGCAGCACCCCGGCGTCGAACGTCGCGGCGAAGTCGACCGTGACGCGCGCGGTCAGCTGGAAGTCGCCCGCCGGCGGGGTGCCCAGCAGCGTGGGGGCGTTGAGGACGCCCTCCGAGTCGGACGAGATGCCGTCGCGCGGGTCGAGGAAGACGTCGGTGCGCGGCGGCGCGGTCACCCGCACGGTGCCCGGCACGGCGTCCACCACCCACGCGGAGCCGGCCGAGGGCACCAGCGCGAAGGGGACGGCGGGCACGTGCAGCGGTGTCGTCATCGTGGATCTCCTGGGTGTCGTGGGCGGGCCGGTCGCGGGACCGTCGAGGCCGCCACGCCCGGCGCAGGCGCCAGCATCGCACCGGGCGTCGTGCTCGCGTCGGCCGGGCGCGCCTGCCGCGCCGCCCGCCGACGGCCGCGGTCACTGGCCGATGCGACCGTCGATCCGCTCGCGCAGCAGGTCGGCGTGCCCCAGGTGGCGCGGTACTCCTCGATCATGTGCACGAGCAGCTCGGGCTGTCGGTCGGCCATGTCGCTCCTCCGCGTGGATCGAGTCCTTCCTGCACGCTAGCGCCCCAGCAGCCCGGCGAGACGGTCGACCTCGGCGACGACGTCGCCGTCCCGAGGGTCGGTGCCCGGCCGCCACGTGACGACGACGGTCCCGTCCGTGATCGTCCACGTGCCCGCCACGACGCCGCCGACGACCACGACGCGCGCACCGCGGCTCACGGCGGCTCGCAGGTCCGCCGGCACGACGTGGATGTCTGCGGTGCCCGGGCCCAGGACCCACTGGTCGTACTGGGGGAGCAGCCGCACGACGTCCGTCGGGGCCGAGGCGGCCAGGGCCGGGACGTCGTCACGCAGGACGAGCATCGGCTCGTCGTCGACGTCGACGCGGCTCACGCGGTCGCCGAGCGCACGGAGCCAGCCGCGGACGGCGGAGAAACGCACGCCGAGCCCCTGCGTGAGCCAGTAGCGCAGGTGCTCCGGCGTCGCCGGCCCGTAGGTGTGCAGGTACGCCTCGACCGCGCGTGGGCCAGCCTCGTCGACGTCCGGCAGTCCCGTCCAGCGCGGGTTCGTGCCGAGCGCCTGCAGCGTCAGCGGGCCACCGCCCGGACCCAGGCTCAGGACACCCTGCCACGCGAGCGCCTTGAGGAAGGTCGCCTGGGGGTCGGTGAACGCGGTCCCGAGGTGACGGTACGCAGGGTGCGCGGTCACGGCTGCGGCCAGGTCCGTGCGCGTCAGCGGGCCCGGTGCCAGCGCCTCGTGCACCGCCACCCCGAGCGCCGGCCAGTCGCCGGGGGCGAGCCGGTAGTACTCCTGCCACGACGACCGCTCCCACATGCGCGTCGAGGCCCGCAGCGCCAGGTGCACGGCTGCCTGCTCCGGGGTCATGAGGTGGGTGGCCCCCCGGAACGCGAACGTCCGCACCAGGGAGCCGTCCGCCAGCGCGCGGTCGACGTCGCCCGGTCGTGAGTCGCGCAACCGGGTACGCACGCCCAGCTCGGCGGCCGACGGGTCCAGCTGGGCCGCGACGGCGCCGAGGTCCGCGACGACGTCGGCGACGGACGTCGTCGCCGAGGGCTCCAGGTGGTGCCGGCCCAGGCGCCACGCGAGCGCACCGGGCCACCGGACGGCGGTCATGCTCGAGGCTACTGCGGAGCTCGGACGGCCTCAGGGGAGCCGGGTACGCCGCGGTCCTCAGCCGATCGCGAGCCCCTCGACCACCTCGACGCCGGGGGCACGCACCAGCAGCGCACCGGGCAGCGCGATCTTCGAGCGGCGCACGCCGCTGCCGATGATGACGGTGCCCCCGGCGTGCGGGTCGTCGTCGGCCACACCGGCGTCGGCCAGCACCCGGTACCCCGCGGGCAGGCCGAGCGGCGTGATGCCGCCGTACTCCATCTGCGACTCGGCCGTCGCGCGATCCATCGGCAGGAACGACGCCTTGCGGACGTCGAGCAGGCGCTTGACCGCGTTGTTGACGTCCGCTCGCGTCGTGGCCCGCACGAGGCACGCGGCGGTCCGCTCCTCACCGGCCCGCCGGCCGGCGACGAGGACGCAGTTGACCGACGCCGACAGCGGCAGCGCGTAGGCGTCGGTCATGGCCGCGGTGTCGGCGAGCTCGGGGTCGATGGCGGCGACGAGCACGGCGTCGGCGACCTCCGGATCGACGGCGGCCCACCCGCTGATCATGGCGTGCGTGGCCGTGGCCAGCAGGTCCGGACGGTCGACGGCGCGCTCCCAGGTGAGCGTCCCGAGCGTGGTGGTCATGCGCGGCAGGCTACCCGGCGACGTGCCGGGACGCCGTGGCGGGGGCGTCAGCGCTGGTAGGTGCCCATGAGGACGGCGCGTGCGAGCGTGTGGAACACGAGCGCGCAGCTCGCGGCACCGGGGGGCGTGTCCGGCGTCAGGCCGAGGTCCGCGGTGTCCAGCGCGTGCACGGCGACGTAGTAGCGGTGCACCTGGTCGCCCGGGGGCGGGGCGCTGCCGACCTACCCCGCCACACCGTCGTCGCCGCGCAGGTGGAACGCGCCGGCCGGCAGGCCCGAGCCGTCGGGGCGGCCGGCGTCGCGGTCGAGCGACGTGACGTCCGGGCGCAGGCCCAGCACCGTCCAGTGCCACCAGCCCGCGACGCCCGGCGCGTCGGGGTCGAAGACGTTGACCGCGAACCCTGCAGTCCCCTCGGGGAACCCGGACCACGACAGCTGCGGCGAGACGTCCTGCCCGGCGTCGGTGTGGGTGTGCACGTCGGGGACCGGGGCGCCGTGCACCCAGTCGGCGCTCGTGATCGTGAAGGACGGCACGGGGGGCAGCAGCGCGTAGGGCTCGGGAGCGACCGGACGGGTGAGGGACGTTGCCACGGCGACCTCCGTCGACGGCCCGGCGCCGGTCGCCGGGGGGTCAGCCCATCCTGGCGGTGCGCAGGGACCGGCGCACGTGCGCGCGGGCGTGCGCGAGCGCGTCGTCCAGGTCGTCGAACAGGTGTCGCTCGTCGGCGAGCGCGGCGATGACGCCGAGGCTCTCCGCGAGCTGCCGGTGCTCGGGTCGCAGCCCCTTGAGCAGGACGACGATGCCGCGCCGGCGCAGGTCCTCGATGATCTCGACGAGCGCGTTGGCGCCGCTCGCGTCGAGCATGCGCACGTTGCCCAGCCGCAGCACGACGACGCGCACGTCGCTGACCAGCGCGAGCTCGTCGAGGAACCGGCGCACGTCGGCGAAGAACAGCGCGCCGTCGATGCGGTAGACCGCGATGTGCTCGTCCAGCAGGGTGCGCCCGGCGTCCGCGGTGAGCTGCTCCTGGGACTCCTGCGCCTCCTCCGGCATCGGCTCGCGGTGCAGACCGCTGCTGCGGGCCATCGCGCGCAGCGCCATGACGGCCGCCACGGCGACCCCCACCTCGACGGCCATGACGAGGTCGAACACGACCGTCACCGCGAGCGTCACGCAGAACACGAGCGCACCGGAGCGCCCGGACCGGCAGATCGCGCGCGCGGTCGGCAGGTCGACCATGCGGGCGGCGGTGACGAGCAGCACCCCGGCCAGCACGGACAGCGGGATGCGCCCGACCAGGGGTGCGGCGAGGTAGATGATCGCGGCCAGCACGAGGGCGTGCGTGAGGGCGGCGACGCGGGTGCGCCCGCCGGCGCGCACGTTGACGGCGGTGCGGGCGATCGCCCCGGTCGCGGGCAGTCCGCCGAACAGGCCCGACGCGACGTTCGCCGCACCCTGGCCGAACAGCTCGCGGTTGGGCCGGGTGCGCTCGATGTCGTCGGCCATGCCGTCGGCGACGCGCGCGGACAGCAGCGACTCCAGGGCGGCGAGGGCGGCCACCGCCAGGGCGGCGGAGAACAGCGCGCTGGTGGTGGCCACGTCGACGACCGGCAGGTGCGGGCCGGGCAGGGTGTCGGGCAGGACGCCGATGCGGTCGACGTCGAGCCCGGCGACCTCGGCGACGAGCGTGGCGAGCACGACGGCCACCAGGGAGGCGGGTGTGCCCTTGTGCAGCCGGGGCAGGACGATCATGACGGCGACGACCAGGGCGACCAGGGCGAGCGGCACGACGGCCTGCGACCAGTCGGTGCCGCCGATGGTGCGCAGCGCGACGAGGCCCGCGTTCTCGCCCTCCGCGCGTGGCGTGTCGAGCGCCAGGGGCACCTGCTGGAGCGCGATCACGACGCCGATGCCGCACGTGAACCCCTCGACGACGGGCCAGGGGATGTAGGCGACGAGGCGGCCGATGCCCAGGACGCCGGCGAGCACGACCAGGCCGCCGGCCATGATCGCGACGATCGGCACGGCCTCGGTGCCGTGGCGGGCGACGACGGGCAGCAGCACGACCGCCATGGCGCCCGTGGGCCCGCTGACCTGCAGGTGCGAGCCGCCGAGCACCGCGGCGACGGCGCCGGCGACGACGGCGGTGACGAGCCCGGCGGCGGCGCCGAGCCCGGAGGAGACGCCGAACCCGAGGGCGAGCGGCAGCGCGACGATCGCGACGGTGAGCCCGGCGAGCAGGTCGTGCCGCCACGAGCGCGGCAGGTCGGCGTAGTCGGAACGTCGCGGGGCGAGCGCGAGCAGGCGTCGCCGGGCGGCCGGGACGAAGGTGTCGAGGCTCATGTCAGGCGGTGGTGTCGGTGGTGGGGGATGTCTCGTCGAGCCGGTCCCGGTGGCGCGTCGCCGCGTCGACGAGGACGGTGCGGGCGGCCGCGAGCATCTCGGCGACGGCGGGCAGCGCGAGCGCGTAGTGCACGGCGTTGCCGGAGCGGTGCGCGGTCACGACCCCGGCCCGTCGGAGCACCGCCAGGTGCTGGGACAGGTGCGACGCCTCGAGGCCGAGCTCGGCGAGCAGCTCGCTGACCTGCCGGTCGCGCACGACGAGGAGCTCCAGGGTGCGCACCCGCACCGGGTGGGCGAGGGCCTTGAAGAGGTCGGCCTTGACGTCCGCGAGAGGACGGTCGACACCGAGGGCGTGCAGGGGCACGAGGTCTCCGGGATGACGGTGTGATGAAACCATCAAATGCTAGCGCTCCGGGGTGAAGGTCGGCGTCGCGTGGTCCGCCTCACTTCGACCACGCCCGGACGGGTGAACGGCGGGCGGGCGGCCGCGCGACGTCGCGGCCGGCTCCGCAGACGGTTTGACACCCCCTCGGTGTCGGCGTCTACTGACATGATCGAACATGTGTTCGATCGACGTCGGTCCGGCGCATCGGTCGTCGTCGGCTGCACCCACCGGTGAAAGACGTCCCGGTGGCAACGCAAGGCGAGCGAAGGGCGGAGTGGCGTGACGGGGACGAGCACCGTGGAGCGGGCCGCGCGGGCGCGCGCGGCGCTCGCGGCAGCCGAACGTCGCACCGGAGCGCGCTCGGTGCTGACGGGGACGTCCACCCCGGGGTCGTCGAGCACGGGGGGCTCGACGATGCGGGCCGCGACGGGCGCTCCGGCGTCGTTCGAGGGGACGGGCGTGCTCGGCACGCTCGACGTCCTGGACGACGCGCGTCCCGGGACGCCCGTCCCGACCGTTCCGGCGCCCGACGTCCCGCCCCTGTCGGCCGCCACGACCGCCGCGCCCCGGCGCACGTCCCTGCTCACCAGCGAGCGCCCACCGCTGCCCGTGCCGCCGCAGCTGGCCGACCTGATGCCCGACGGGCTGCGGCGCGGCGCGACCACCTCGGTGCTCGGGTCCACGTCGCTGGCGCTCGGCGTCCTCGCGCACGCGTGCGCGTCCGGGGCGTGGGCGGTCGCCGTCGGGCAGCCGCGGCTCGGGCTGCTCGCCGCCGCGCAGGCGGGCGTCGACCTCGCGCGGTTCGCGCTCGTCCCCGACCCCGGAGCCGACGCCGCCCTCGTGCTGGCCGCGCTGATCGACGGGATCGACGTCGTGCTCGTGGGGCCGGACACGCCGCTCGCGGACGCCGACCGGCGCCGGCTGTCCGCACGTGCCCGTGAGCGCGGCGCCGCGCTCCTGACCACCGCGCCGTGGCCCGGTGCCGCCGTCGTGCTCGACGCCGGCCCGGCCCGGTGGTCGGGTGCAGGCGAGGGGGACGGGCGCCTGCGCTCGTGCGAGGTGCAGGTGCGCCGCACGGGTCGCGGCAGCGCCGCCGTCCCCACGTCGGCGGACGTCGTGCTGCCGTTCTCGCCGCCGGGCGAGCACGTGCCGCCCGGCCCGGTGCGCCGTCGTCCTCGGACGGCCGGCGGGTTGCGGCTGGTCGGATGAGCACGCGGACGACGGTCGTGTGGGTGCCCGACTGGCCCGTGGTCGCGGCGATGGTGGCCGACGAGGTCCCGGTCGACGTGCCCGCGGCGGTGCACGACGGGCGTCGGGTCACCGCGGTGTCCGCGCTCGCGCGCGCCGACGGGGTGCGCCGCGGGATGCGGCGGCGTCAGGCGCAGGGGGTGTGCCCCGAGCTCGTGCTGCTGCCTGCCGACGACGCCCGCGACGTGCGGCTGTTCGAGCCCGTCGCGGCCGCGACCGAGACGGTCGTCGCGGGTGTCGAGGTCGCGCGTCCCGGGCTGCTCCTGCTGCCCGCGGGCGGTGCGGCGCGCTACCACGGCTCGGAGGAGGCGCTCGCGGAGCGCATCGTCGACGCGGTCGCGCGTGCCACGGGGCACGAGTGCGGTGTCGGGACCGCGGACGGGCTGCTCGCCGCGGTCCTGGCCGCGCGCACCGGCGCCGTCGTCGAGCCCGGGGTCTCCGCGGTGTTCCTCGCACCCCACGGCGTCACCGAGCTCGTCCACGCGACGAGCACCCCCGAGCAGGCCGCGGAGGTCGCGGGCCTGGTCGACCTGCTGCACCGGCTGGGGCTGCGCACGCTCGGGGCGTTCGCCGCGCTGCCCGGGGCCGACGTGCACGCGCGGTTCGGCCGGCTCGGCACGTGGGCCCGCACGCTCGCGAGCGGTCTCGACGAGCGCCCGCCCGCCCGGCGCCGGCCCGAGGCCGACCTCGAGGTGAGCACCGAGCTGGACCCGCCCGTCGAGCGCGTCGACACCGCGACCTTCGCCGGGCGGCGCCTGGCCGAGCAGCTGCACGCCGACCTCGTCGCCCGGTCCGTGACGTGCGGACGCCTGCAGATCGCCGCCCGCACGGACGACGGGACCGAGCTGGTGCGCACGTGGCGCACCGACCTGGGCGGGTGGGGGGCGCTCGCGGCCGCCCGCATCACCGACCGGATCCGCTGGCAGCTCGACGGGTGGCTGACCGCGTCGGCCGTCGCGACGGTCCGCGACCGACGGCGTGAGGCGCGGGACCGGGACCGCGGTGCGTGGTCCGTGACGCAGCCGCCGGTCGACGTCCGCGCGCCGGGCGACGAGGACGACCTGGCGCCCGTCGCGCTGGTCCGGCTGACGCTCACGGCGCTCGACGTCGCACCGGCGGGTGCCGAGGCCGCGCAGCTGTGGGGCGGGCCGTCGGGCGGTGACCTGCGCGCCCACCGCGCCCTGGAACGCGCGCAGAGCATCGTCGGGGGTCCGGGGGTGCTGACCGCGACCCTGCAGGGAGGCCGCGACGTGCGCGACCAGGTGCACGTGCGGCCGTGGGGCGAGCAGAGCGACCCGCCGCGTCCCGCCGACCGGCCCTGGCCGGGCCGGCTGCCGGATCCCGCGCCCGCGACCGTGCTGGTGGACCCCGTGCACGTCGAGGTGCGTGACGTGCACGGTGCACCCGTGCGCGTCGACCGTCGCGGCCGGCTCAGCGGCCCGCCCGGCAGCGTGCTGACCGGTGCCGGCAGCGACCGCGTGCGCGTCGTCGCCGGGTGGGCGGGGCCGTGGCTGCTGAGCGACCGCTGGTGGACGCACCCCGGCGTCGCGCCGCAGGTGCGCGCCCACCTGCAGGTCGCCTTCGACGACGGCGGCGCGGTGCTGCTCACGCACACCGCCGGGACGTGGACGTGCGAGGCCGACTATGACTGAGCGTCGCCCGGTCACCGCGCGGGGGGAGTGGCCGCCCCGGTACGCCGAGCTGCACGCGCACTCGGCGTTCAGCTTCCTCGACGGTGCCAGCCAGCCGGAGGAGCTCGCCGCGGAGGCGGCCCGCCTGGGGCAGAGCGCGCTGGCGCTGACCGACCACGACGGGCTGTACGGCGTCGTGCGGTTCGCGCAGGCCGCGCGCGCCGTCGGCCTGCCCACGGTGTTCGGCGCCGAGCTGCACCTGCCCGCACCCGACCCGCGCCGGCACCCGCGGGAGAAGCGCCCCGCACCCGGTCCGCCGGTGCTCGACGCCCCCACGGGCGTGCCCGACCCCCGCGCGAGCCACCTGCAGGTGCTCGCGCGCGGCCCCGACGGGTACCGCGCGCTGTCCCGGGCGATCGCCGAGGGGCACCTGCGCACGGGGCGCAAGGGCGCCGCGGAGTACCACCTGGAGGAGCTGGCCGAGGCGGCCGCGGGTCAGTGGCTCGTCCTGACCGGCTGCCGCAAGGGCGCGGTGCGGCGGGCGCTGGCCGGCGGGGACCCGTCGGGCGTCCTCGGCGTGGCACCCGGTGGGCTCGCGGCTGCGCGCACCGAGCTGGACCGGCTCGTCGCGCTGTTCGGGCGCGACAACGTCGCCGTCGAGACCACGATGCACGGCGACGCGTACGACACCGATCGTGCCGACGCGCTCGCCGAGCTCGCCGCCGACGCGCGCCTGCCGCTCGTCGCGACCGGCAACGTGCACTACGCGACCGAGCGCGACGCCGACCTGGCGCAGGCGCTCGCGGCCGTGCGCGCACGCTCGTCGCTCGACGACCTCGACGGGTGGCTGCCCGGCGCCCCCGTCGCGCACCTGCGGTCGGCCGCCGAGATGCTGCAGCTGCACCGGCGCCACCCGAGCGCCGTCACGACGGCCGCGGACCTGGCGGCGGAGTGCGCGTTCGACCTGTCCCTCGTCGCACCGCGCCTGCCGCCCTACCCGGTGCCGGACGGTCACACGGAGGCGACGTGGCTGCGCGAGCTCGTGCGGCGCGGCGCGCACGACCTGTACGGGCCACGCGACGCCGAGCGCGTGCCCGGTGCGTACGCGCAGCTCGACCACGAGCTGCGCGTCATCGAGGACCTCGGGTTCCCGGGGTACTTCCTCGTGGTCTACGAGCTCGTCGACTTCTGCCGGCGCAACGGGATCATGGCGCAGGGTCGCGGCTCGGCCGCCAACTCCGCCGTCTGCTACGTCCTGCGCGTCACCGCGGTGGACCCGGTCAAGCACGGCCTGCTGTTCGAGCGCTTCCTGGCACCCGAGCGCGACGGCCCGCCCGACATCGACGTCGACATCGAGTCCGCGCGCCGCGAGGAGGTCATCCAGCACGTCTACGCGACGCACGGTCGCACGCACGCGGCCCAGGTCGCCAACGTCATCTCCTACCGGCCGCGCTCTGCGGTGCGGGACGCCGCGCGCGCCCTCGGGTACGACGTGGGGCAGCAGGACGCGTGGAGCTCGTCGATCGAGCGGTGGGGGAGCCTGCGGGGTCAGGAGAAGCCGAGCCCGTGGTGGCACCTGACGCGCTCGGGGCCTGTGGGCCCGGAGACGCCGGGACGCCCGACCGCCGACAACCACGACGTCGTCCCGCAGCACCTGCCGCCGTCCGCCGCGGACGCCGAGGACATCCCCGAGCACGTCATCGACCTGGCCGAGCGGTTCCTGCGCCTGCCGCGGCACCTGGGCATCCACTCGGGCGGCATGGTGATGTGCGACCGGCCCGTCATCGAGGTGTGCCCCGTGGAGTGGGCGCGCATGGAGGGGCGCACGGTCCTGCAGTGGGACAAGGAGGACTGCGCCGACGCCGGGCTCGTGAAGTTCGACCTGCTGGGCCTCGGCATGCTCACGGCGCTGCGGCTCGCGTTCACCGAGGTGGAGAAGCACGAGGGCGTCACGCTCGACCTGCACGGGCTGCCGCACGAGGACCCGGCCGTGTACGAGCTGTTGTCCGCCGCGGACACCGTCGGGGTGTTCCAGGTGGAGTCCCGTGCGCAGATGGGGACGCTGCCGCGGCTGCGCCCCGAGAAGTTCTACGACATCGTCGTCGAGGTCGCGCTCATCCGTCCCGGACCCATCCAGGGCGGGTCGGTGCACCCCTTCATCAACCGTGCCAAGGGACGTGAGCCCGTCACGTACCTGCACCCGCTGCTGGAGAAGTCGCTCGGCAAGACCCTCGGCGTGCCGCTGTTCCAGGAGCAGCTCATGCAGATGGCCATCGACGTCGCCGACTTCACCCCCGCCGAGGCGGACCAGCTGCGCCGCGCCATGGGGTCGAAGCGGTCGATGGAGCGCATGGAGGCGATCCGCGCGCGGCTCATGGCCGGCATGGCCGCCAAGGGCATCGGGCCCGACGTGCGCGAGCGGATCTTCGACAAGCTCAAGGCGTTCGCCGACTTCGGGTTCCCCGAGTCGCACGCGTACTCGTTCGCGTTCCTCGTCTACGCGAGCTCGTGGCTCAAGGTGCACCACCCCGCCGCGTTCTACGCCGGGCTCCTCGCCGCCCAGCCCATGGGGTTCTACTCACCGCAGTCGCTGGCCGCCGACGCGCGCCGCCACGGCGTGGAGGTGCTGCGGCCCGACGTGCTGGCGTCCGACGTGCTCGCCGCCGTCGAGCGCACCGGGCCGCCGCTGCCGGGCGGGGAGCCACGCCTGGTGCCGCAGGCCAGCGGCACCGGCCCGACCCGACCCGTGGGGGTGCGCACCGGGGAGGGGTCGGTGCGCACCCTCGCGGTGCGGCAGGGCCTGACGCAGGTGCGGACCATCGGCGAGGACGTCGCCCGTGCGCTCGTCGACGAGCGCACGGCCCGCGGACCGTTCACCGACCTGCACGACCTGGTGCGGCGCGTGCAGCTCAGCACGCCCCAGCTCGAGGCGCTCGCCACCGCAGGCGCCCTCGGCTCGCTCGGCGTCGACCGGCGCGCGGGGCTGTGGGCCGCGGGCGCGCTCGCGCAGGAGGGCCCGGACACGCTGCCCGGCATCGCGGTCGGCGTGAAGGCGCCGACCCTGCCCGGCCTCTCGGACGTGGAGGTCGCGACCGCCGACGTGTGGTCCACCGGCGTGTCCGTCGACTCCTACCCGACGCAGTTCGTCCGCGAGGGCCTCGACGCCGCCGGCGTGCTGCCCGTCGAGCAGGCCTTCCGCACCGAGGAGGGTCGCCGTGTCGCCGTCGCCGGCGTCGTCACCCACCGCCAGCGCCCCGGCACCGCCAACGGCGTGACGTTCCTGTCGCTGGAGGACGAGACCGGGCTCATCAACGTCGTGTGCTCCGCCGGGCTGTGGCAGAGGTTCCGGCGCACGGCCCGGACCGCCAAGGCGATGGTCGTGCGCGGGCGGCTGGAGAAGGCCGACGGCGCGACGAACCTCGTGGCCGAGCACCTGAGCCCGTTGTCGCTGAAGATCCGCAGCACGTCACGGGACTTCCAGTAGGGGGACCGCAGTCGCCTTGGCCGGCCCGATGAGGGCGCGCGCCTGCACCTCCCGCCGCGGCGGGCTGACGGCTAGCCTGTCGCCATGATCCACGTCGACGAGCGTCAGTACCGTGCGCTGGTCGACCTGTGCGCGAGGTACGGGTTCGCCAGGCTCGAGGTCTTCGGGTCGGTCGCGCGTGGCGAGGAGCGCACGGACTCCGACATCGACGTGCTCTACGACCTGCTCCCCGGGCGGCACGTGACCTGGGAGGTCATCGACGCCGCCGAGGAGATGTCGCAGATCCTCGGACGTCCGGTGGACCTCGTCTCCCGCAGAGCGGTGCATCCGCTGCTGCGTGAGCGCATCGAGATGGAGGCCCGGGCGCTCTACGCGGCCTGACCTGCTCTTCGTCGTCGAGATGATCGATGCGGCTACGCGGATTGCCGCGCTCACCACGGGTCGGGACGCGGCTGCCGTCGACCGGGACGCCACCGTCCGTGAGGCTCTGCTCTGGAACTTCACCGTTCTCGGGGAGGCGGCGAGCCAGGTATCGCAGGAGACGCGGTCGCAGCACCCGGAGCTTCCGTGGCGTCGCGCCGCCGGACTGCGCAACAGGATCGTGCACGGCTACTGGTCTGCCGACATCGACGTCCTCGTGTCCACCGCGCACGACGTCGTGCCTGGGCTCCTCGTCCAACTGCGCCAGGTCCGCGACGCTCTCTCCTAGCGTCAACGGCGACCCCGGTGGGTGGGTCGGCAACTGGTCGCCTTGGCGACAGCGGTCCCGGCGTCGCGCCCTCGTGGGCACGTCCGGTCGCCGGGCGCCGCACCGTCCGAGCAAGTGGTCACACCTGCGGTGCTGGGCCCGGGAAGTGGTCGCATGTGTGACCCGTTCGAGCGTCGCGCGCCTCACAGCACCCGCAGTGCCTCGCTCGCGTCCCGCTCCCGGCGTGCGAGCGCGTGCAGGACCTCGCCGTCGCCGTGGCGGCGGCGGGCGGCACCGACGAGCACGTCCACCGCCACCTCGAGCGTCGGTGCGGGGGCGCGGACGTCGCTGCCCAGGCTCACGGCCAGGTCCTCGGTGTGCGCCGCGAGCTCGCCGACGCTCATCCCCGCGAGCACCGACGGCCGGCCCCAGGCGTTCGCGACCTGCTCGCTCGTCACGAGGTCGACGGCGACGTCGGCACCGCGGGCGTAGGCGTCACGCGCCGAGGTCGTCATGACGGGATTCTGGCAGCGGACCGGTGCTCGGTCGAGGAGCGCCGTCAGCTGCGGTCGGACGTCGTTCACACCGGACGGTGGGTGCGCGGACTCACCCGAAGGGGGTGTACGTGCCGTGGGGCGACCGTCACAATGCCGACATGGCCACGGACGCCCGGGGGGGACCGTCGGCCGACGCAGCGCGGGTGCGAGGTGCCGCTGCCGCCGTCGGCTCGACGGGGGAGACGAGTACGGCGAGCCGCCGGAGGGCCGAGGGCGCGGTGGTCAGGTGCCCGGACCCGTCGGTCGCGGATCTCGGGGTCCTGCTGTCGTCCCGCGGCTGGGTGGCAGCCGCGCCCGAGGAGTGGCGGTGGCGCGCAGCCGGCACCGTGCACGCGCGCGTCCTGACGTCGCGCGACGGCGGGCTCTGCCTGGTGCTGGGGGACACGGGGCCGGGGGACTGGTCCGGTCACGTGGACGTGACCACGCTCGCCGCGCGCCTGCCCGACGTCGAGCGGCACCGGGCCGGCTGCGCGCTGCCGGCCTGGGCGGTGACCGACAGCCTGCTGGTCGACGCGGGGATCGGTGCCGGGCGCGCGGGATCCCGGTGGCGCGGCTGGACGGTCGTGCGCGACCTCGACGACGTCCTGACGCTCACGACGCGGACCGGACCCCTGGCGGCGCGACGCCCCACGATCACCTTCACGCCACGGCCCGCCCGGGACGTCGTGCGCAGCCCGCAGGCGGTGGGCCTGCGGCTCGACGGCCACCCTGCACGGACGTTCTGGACGCACCGGCTGCGTGCGCTGGCGAGCAGGCTGCAGGGGACCGGGCTGCGGTCACCGACCTGTGCGACGTCACCGAGTACGTCGACGCGGCGTGGGACGTGCACGGCGTGCTCGACCCGCGCGGCGGGTGGTCCTTCACCGGCACGGGCCACGGCGGGTGGCGCCGGGGGCACCCGCTGCAGCCCGTCGTGACCGTGACGTTGACGCGCACCCCGGGGGAGGTCCTCGTCGAGCTGTGCGGCCGGGAGCCCGGGACCGTGGCCTCGACGCACCGGGTCCCGGTCGACGAGCTGCCCGCGCGGCTCGACGAGATCGAGACCCATCGGCCCGGTCGCTCCGCGCCGTCCTGGCCGCGGCCGCCGCTGCCGACGTGGCAGTGCCTCATGACCTGACCGGTCGTCCCGGCCTCGACCAGGGCGTTCAGCCGCGACGGCTCCACGTGGCGCTGCGCCCGACGCCGTCGGCCTCGATGAGGCCCTCGGTCCGGAGCTGGGCGAGGACGAGGCGGATCGTCTGGTCCGAGACGTCGGGCAGCCCGGCACGGACCTCGCTGATCCGGAACTGCGGGCGCGCGTGGTGCAGCACGTGGTCGCGGACGCGTCCCTGCTTGCTTCCCGCACGGCGTGCGCTCGACGTGAGCGCGGCCAGCTGGGTGGTGACGTCCGCGAGGGCGCTCACGAGGTACCGCAGCCACGGCCACGGGTCGTGCCGGGAGAGGTGCCAGTCGTGCGTCGAGTCCAGGAGCGCCGTGGAGTACCGCTCGGGTGACCGCGCCATCACCGGCTCCACCGGGACGTACCGGGTGACGTCGTACCCGGCGTCCTGCAGCAGGGCGTTCGTCAGCATCCGCGCGACGCGCCCGTTGCCGGCGACGAACGGGTGGATCGCCAGGAGGTCGAGCGTGAACAGGCCGACGAGGACGACCGGGTGGTGGCGTCCCGCGTCCTGGGCCCGGCGGTACCGCGCGACGAGCTCGTCGAGGTGCGCGGGCGTGGCGGCGACGGGCACCGGTGTGAAGCGCTTGACCCGTGCGCCGTCCGGCGCTGCACCGGCCACGACGTTCTCGACCTGCCGCAGCCGGCCGCCGGGGGTCGGGGTGAACCGGAAGAGGAGGCGGTGCAGGTCGAGCACGAGGTCGACGTCCGCACGGGGCCGCTGGTCCTCGTCGAGGTCGTCGAGGTGGTCGAGCGCCGCGCCGTACCCGGCGAGCTCCTGCTCGTCCCGGTCCCGCAGGCCGTCGATCCGGCGGGCGAGGACCTGTGCCGTGCGGGTGCGGTCGCTCACGACGATGCCGTCCATCCCGCAGGAGGCCTCCGTGCTCGCCGTCCGCGCGTGGCCGGCGAGGGCCTCGAGCAGCTCCGGCAGCACGAGCCGGTGCAGCGGCTGGCTGCCGCGGCCGGCGTCGACGGTCCGGAGGTCGGCCACCACGCCGAAGGGGACGGCCCCGACCAGCTGGTCCAGATCCTCGAAGGACCTCACGACAGAATCACCTCAAGAACTTCCTGAACAGCACATCAGCGCGATGACCTTAGCGGGTTTGGTCAGTTTCATGGGGAGTTTCAGGACGCGGGCGTATCCCGGTGTGCGGCGCGATCAGGACCGTCCCGTCTCTTGCGGGACACCCGCGACCGGCTTGGTCCGCGACCGCCCCGCGGTGTCCTTCAGGACGACGTACTTGAGGTCGACGTGCGGCTCGAGCGCGCTGAACTTGTCGTTGGGCGCGCCGATGACGAGCTGGAACCCCAGGCCGCGCCACGCGCCGACGGCGCGTCCCGTGAACCGGGCGTCGGCCTTGATCAGCGCCTCGTCGAGGAACACCGGGGCGTACCGCGGCCGCGCGGCACCCGCGTCGCCGAGCTGGTAGCGCAGCGCCGCGCCCACGATGAACGCCACGAGCTCCTGCGACTCGCCGCCGGACTTCTCCCCGATGTGGTCGTACAGCGCCACGTGGTCCCCGGCGAGGTCGACCTTCTCGGCCGACAGGCGCACGTGGCGACGCACGTCGACGAGGTCGGCGAAGTCGGGCGACGAGCGCCGGATGCGGTCGATCACCTTGGCCATGCGGTGGTAACGGCGCTCGCGCTCGGCGTCCGTCGCCTCGGTCGACAGCTCCTCGCGCAGGTCCCGCAGCTCCTTGCGGAACCGTGCGACGACCGTCGACTGCGTGTCGCGCGCGTCGATGCGCAGGCGGTGCCCGTCGTCCGCGAACGGCAGGTCCGCGAGGATCTCGTTCACCGGGCGGATGCGTTCCTTGATCTCGCGCAGCGAGCGCGTCAGCGCGCTGTGCAGGTCCGCCAGGTCGTTGCCCGACAGCCGCAGCAGGCTCGTGCGCCAGTCCGCCTCGAGCTCGTGCAGCCCGTGTGCCTCGAGCTCCGCGAGGATCCGGGCGTAGTCGGCGTAGGAGGCGTCCGGGTCGGTGCCGAGGTTCGGGTCCGGCCAGCGCTCCGCGAACGTCTCGAACGTGCGCCGCAGCGCGTCGCGCGCGGTCGCGACGGTCTGCTGCGCGCTCTGCCGGTCGGCGCGCAGGAGGTCCGCGGCACGCGCCACGACGCCGTCGAAGGCGGCCAGGGCGTCGGCGGGGTCGCCCACCACCCCTGGTCCGTCACCGTGCGGGGTCGCCACCTCGGTCGTCCCCAGCACCTCGGCGAGGTAGCCGCGCTGCTCGGCGTCCAGCCGCGTGCCGGCGTCCTGCGCGGCGTCGAGTGCGCCCTGCGCGGCGTCGACGTCGTCCGTGGTGGCCGACCAGCGCGCGCCCAGCTCCGTGGCCGTGCCCTTGGTGCGGCCCAGCTGCTCGGTGAGGTCCTGGATCTGCGCCTCGAGCTCGGTGGCGCGCTGCTGGAGGCGCACGACGTCCGGGCTGCCGGACGTGACCTCCCCGACGAGCCGCTCCCACCGGTCGCGCTCGGCCTCGACCCCCGCGACGTCGACCTGGTCCCACGTGAGGTCGACGATCGCCGCGTACGCGCGCAGCGTCGCGTCGTGCCGGTCCCACGCGGACTCCGCGGCGTCGACGCGTGCCTCGGCGT
Organism: Cellulomonas avistercoris; assembly: GCF_014836445.1. Lineage (GTDB taxonomy): Bacteria > Actinomycetota > Actinomycetes > Actinomycetales > Cellulomonadaceae > Cellulomonas > Cellulomonas avistercoris. The sequence goes on along the minus strand of NZ_JACSQV010000001.1, from coordinate 454,004 downwards.
CCGCCAGCCGGGCCTCGGCCCGGGCGACCTGCCGGTCCAGGTCGGCCAGCCGACGCGTGTTCGTGAACCCCAGGACGTTGGGCTTGCCCTGGCCGCCGTGCGCCCCGCGCCGGCCCTCCGAGACCTGCCCGGAGCGCGTGAGCGCCTTCTCGTGCTGCGCCAGCTCACCCGTGGTGTCGACGCAGACGTACGCGAACCGCGACGCCAGCTCGCTGCGCAGCCAGCCGGTGAACGGGCCCTGGCGGTAGTCCAGCCGGCCGGGCAGGGTGCGTCCGTCGAGCCCGACGTCGTCCCGCATGCCCGTGGGGACGCCCTCGAACCGCAGGCGGCGGCTCGTGCGGACGGTGTCGATCGCGCGACGGAACGCCTGCAGGTGGGCGACGTCGATGAGCATGAGGGTGGCGAACCCGCCGAGCGCCAGGTTGAACGCGTCGCGCCAGGGCTCGTGCTCGGTGCGGACCTCGATGAGCTCCGCGACGAACGGCAGGTCCTCGGTCGTCAGACCGGCGACCTTCGCCAGCGCGGCGCGCGTCGCGTGCAGGTCCGCGGGGACGTTGTCGTGCCGGTGCTGGGCGTCCGCCTGGTCGCGCCGCAGCACGGCCAGGTCCACCGACGCCTCCTTGCGCTCGGACATCGCGTCGAGCAGTGCCTGCCTGGCGCTCGCCTTGGCGTCGGAGTCGGCCAGCGCGTGCCGCGCGCGACCCACCAGGTCCGTGAAGGCGTCGGACGACGCGACGGTCTCCCCGAGCGTCGAGGTGAGGACCTGGTCGAGGCGCGCCCGGGCCCGCGTGACCTCCTCGAGGCGGGCGGCCACGCCGCGCAGTTCGCGCTGCGCCGTGGCGAGCCGGTCGCCGCCGGACGCCCAGAGCGTCTCCTTGACGCCGTCGAGCTCGACACGTGCCGCCGTGACGCGCGCCGAGGTCTCCGCGGCCAGCCGCAGGGCCTCGCCGTGCCGCTGCCGCAGGTCCTGCTCGACGTCGCGCAGCAGGACCAGGCGCCGCTCGTGCCGCCACAGCGCCGCCGGCGACGTGCCGTCGTCGAACCCGCCGACCGCGTCGACGACGCGCAACCGGGCCGCCGCACCCTCGATGGCGGCGCGGTGCTCGGCGATCGACTCCAGCGCCTTGACCTGCTGGCGCGCGGTGATCATCTGCTCGCGCGTGCCGGTGAGCTTGTCGAACTGCTCGACGACGGCGTCCGCCGTGGCGAACGTGTCCGGCTCCTCCAGCACCATCGACTTGTACAGCGCGTCGACGGTCGTGATCTGCTGCCCGGCCTGGATGCGCCCGAGCAGCGCGACGGCCTTGCCGCCGTCGCCGGCGGCGCCGATCCCGAGCGTCGAGTGCAGGCGCGCGGTGAACTCGCGGTCGGTGTCGAAGCACGTCAGCCCGGCGGCCGTCAGCGCGGAGCGCGCCAGGCGCTGCGCGGCGGCGGGCTCGAGGTCGCGCAGGTCGAAGGGGCCCTCGCACGTCGCACGGACCGCCGTGACGTCCTCGAGCGTGCGCGCCACCGACGGGACGTACCAGCCGCGCACTGCCGTGAACCGCGTGCCCGACTGGTCCGCCCACGTCATGGCGATCGCCGACCAGGTGTCCTTGCCGTCGCCGCGCAGGACCCGCTGGCGGGTGCCGTCCTCGGTGCGGGACTCGTCGAGCTTGCCGCGCGCGTAGGACAGGATGTTGCGCTGGTCCTTGCCGCGCGGCCGCCCCACGACACCGCCGTTGGAGGCGCCGTTGAACGGCGTGGTGTGCGGCATGAGCAGCGCGATGTACGCGTCCATCAGGGTGGACTTGCCGGACCCCGACCCGCCGGACAGCAGTGTCGCCGTCGACGCCAGCCGCACGCGGTGGTGCCCGTCGTAGCCACCCCAGTTGACGAGCTGCAGGTCCAGGGCGACCCACTGCTGGCCCGTCGACGCCGCGGGGATGAGCCCGAACAGCGAGTCCACCATCGTCACGGTGCCGTCTCCTCGTCGTCGTCCGCGTCGTCCGCGTCGGCCGTGCCTGCCTCGTCAGCGGCGTCGTCAGCGTCGTCGTCCGCGGCCACCTCGTCGGTCGGCACGTCGGGCTCCTCGTCACCCTGCCCGTCGTGACGTGCCTGCAGCCACGCCCGCAGCTCGGTGAGCCGCTCGGTGCTGAGCACGACCTCGACCAGGGACGTCACGCGGTAGCGCCCCTCGGACTCCTCCTCGATGACGCCGTCCTTCGCGAGCCGCGCGACCGCCGTGCGGATCTCGCGCTGGTGCGCCGCGACGTTCGTGTCGTCCGGGTCGAAGTACGTCAGCGCGGTCGCCTCGAGCTCCTCGACGTCGACGCGGGCCGACGTCTCGCCCGCGCCGCGCTCGCGCTGGAACACCGTGCGCAGGTGCACGAGCACGAGCGTCTCGGCGCGCGTGTACGGCTCGTCGCGCAGCAGCACCGGCACGTCGAGCTCGGCCGAGCGCACCTGCCGCTTGTACGCGATGCCCCGGTCGTGGTCGACGACGAGGTGCACGAACAGGTCGTGCAGCCGCGACTCGACGACCTGCTGGTTCTCCAGCAGGGTGCGCCACTGGGCGCTGTGGCGGTCCGCGAGCAGGAACCGCCGCTGCAGCAGGCGCACCAGCACCCGGCGCACGTCGGCGTCGAGCGTGCCCGTGTCACCGGCGAACAGCTCGGCCGGGTCGTCCTCCATCGCGACGGGCGAGATGAAGCCGCCGCTTCGCACCTCGGCGTCGTCGTGCGTGACGTCGGTGTCGGTCATGCGCCTTCTTCCCTCGTCCTCGTCGTGGCCGCGCCGAACGCGAACCGGCGGCGCGTGCCGTCCGGCCGGACCGCGTCGACGAACACGACCTCGTCGCTCTCCGTCATGCCGCGCTGGTGCGCGATCTCCAGCAGGCCCAGCAGGTCGACCGGGCGGCGCAGCTCGACTGGGGCGGCACCGAACGCCGCCGCCAGGTCCACCCGCGGCGAGCCGGCCGCGAACTCCACCAGGTGCGCGTCGAGGTCGGCGTACCGCGGCCCGCCCCACGCGCGCGCGTCGGAGTCGCTCACGTCGCCGTCGTCGTCCCACTGCGACAGCGCGTCCGGCGCCTGCGGCGGTCGCAGGTCGTCCGGGGTGCGGCGCAGGTGCTCGACGTCCGCGACCGGCAGGCGCCGCAACGGCGCGACGGCCTGCCCGCGCCGCGATCCCGGCAGCCACGCCTGCATGCCCGTCATGACGTCCCGCAGCAGGTCGTCGACCTGGCGGTCGCGCAACGGGTCGTGGTTGCGCACCTGCGCCGTGATGACGTACGACGCCTCGCGCTGCGCCGCGAAGACCTGATCGAGGCCCTGCTCGATGCGGCGGACCAGCTCACGCAGGTCCGCCCGCTGCGCCGACGGCAGCCGCGCGGCGAACCGGTGCCGCAGCACGGTCTCGAGCTGCGTGGCGAGCTCGTCGAGCCGCTGGGGGTCGCCCAGGAGCCGCAGCGCACCACCGAACGCACGGCCCTCGGGGGTCGCGTCCATCACCTGCTCACCGCGCCGCAGGTACTCGCGCAGCACCTCGCCCGTGGGGCGGGCGTCCTGGCGCAGCGCCGTGACCACGTCGCGCTGCATCGCCTTGATCGACTCGGCGACGCGAGCGAAGTCCGCCGGCAGCTCGCGCACCAGGTGCACGACCGTCTCGGCCTCCTCGAGCAGCTCCTCGTCGTCGACCTCGTCGACCTGACCGGTCCGCTCGAGCCGCGCGATCTCCTGCTGCAGACGTCGGACCTCGGTGTCGAGGCGTGCGATGCGCACCATGACGTCCGGGTCGGCGTCCAGGGCGAGGCGTTCGACGGCCTCGAGCACGGTGCGCACGCGCGACTGCGACACGCGTGCGCGCGTCCCGCCCGCGCGGCCCGCGACCTCGAGGGCGCCCACCGCGTGCGCCGACAGCCGGTAGACCTCGACGTCGTCGTCCAGCACGTGCCGCACCAGCCAGCCCGCGTCGGCCCACTGGCGGCACAGGTCGCGCGCGGAGCCCACCGGCAGGTCGTCGCCGTGACCCGCCGCACGCAGCTGGTCGAGCGCGTCCGCGACCTCGGTGTGCGCGTCCGCGACGGGCACCGAGGGGCGCTCCGCGGTGAAGACGAGCGACAGCAGCGAGACCACCAGGGGAGCGTGCCGCTTGTGCAGCAGGTCCAGCATGGGGTTCTGGAACGCCCGGACCGCGCCCAGGTACGCCCCTTCGACTCGAGTGATCATCGCGGGACAGCGTAGGTGGGTCGAGGTCGTCGGCGGGACACCGCGGCGCCCGCACGCGGGTGACGCTGCGCACCGCGCCACACCGCGCCCCGTCGTCCCCAGCGGGAGGGACGCCGGTCGCACGAACGACAAGAGCCCCGATCCCGGCGGGGATCAGGGCTCGTGCCGTCGCTGTCTCAACGAGTGTCCGGAGGGGGACTTGAACCCCCACGCCCTTTCGGGCACTAGCACCTCAAGCTAGCGCGTCTGCCATTCCGCCACCCGGACAGGTGGGCGTCCGCGGGGCCCTTGCGGGCACCTCGGCGCGGCAGAGAACATACCACGGTGCGGGGGGCGTCCCCGCATCGGCAACCGCTGCGCACGTCCGCCGGAGGGTCGCCGCGCACCCGCCCCCACCCGGGGGCAGACTGCACCTGACGGTTCCCCGTGGGTGGAGGTCGCAGCATGGTCGACGTGTCCGACACACGCTCACCCGGCCCCATCAGCGCGACGGCGCGCAAGGTGGCCGGTGGCAGGCGCAACCCCGCTGTGGTCGGACGGGACGACGCGGCCCCCCGGTGGCTGCGCCGCTCGGCGGGCGTCTCATGGCGCCTGCTCGTGGTGCTCGCCGCGGTGGTCGTGGTGTTCTACGCCACGTCGCGCGTGACGCTGCTGTTCATCGCGGTGTTCCTCGCGCTGGTCTTCACGGCCGTGCTGCGCCCGCTCGTCGAGCTCATGTCCCGCGTCATGCCGCGCGGCCTGGCGACCGCGCTGTCGTTGCTGGCCGGGATCCTGTTCTTCGTCGGGCTGCTCACGTACGTGGTCTTCTCGATCGCCACGCAGTGGAACGACCTGAGCAAGCAGTTCGCCACCGGCATCAACCAGATCACCGACTTCCTCGAGAGCGGCACGCTGCCGTTCACCATCACCAACGCGCAGATCGCCGAGTGGATCGACAACGCCGTCAGGTGGATCCAGGACCACGCCGGCGACCTCGCGGGCGAGGTCGCGGCCAGCGCCGGCACGGTCGTCGAGGGGTTCACGGCGCTCGCCCTGGCGGTGTTCTGCACCATCTTCTTCCTCGCGCGTGGCACGCAGATGTGGACGTGGTTCCTCAACCAGCTGCCCGCCCGGGCGCGCGGCACCTGGATGACCGCGGGAGGCGCCGGCTGGTACACGTTCTCCGGCTACACGCGCGGCACCGTGATCATCGCGATCACCGACGGCATGCTCGCGTTCCTCCTGCTGAGCGTCCTGCGCGTCCCGCTCGCGGCACCGCTGGCCGTGCTCGTGCTCATCGGCGCCTTCATCCCGCTCATCGGTGCGCCTGCCGCCATGGTCGTGGCGATGATCGTCGCGCTCGCCGCCAACGGCCTGTGGTCCGCGGTGGCCGTCGGCGTCGGGATCGCGCTCATCGGCCAGCTCGAGGGCCACGTGCTGCAGCCGCTGATCATGGGCAAGCAGGTCTCGTTGCACCCGGTCGTCGTCGCGCTCGCGGTGACGGCAGGCACCTTGACGGCGGGCATCCTCGGCGCCGTGATCTCGGTGCCGCTCGTCGCCGTGGCGTGGGCGATCTTCTCGCGGCTGCGCACGGTCGACCCGCCGATGGAGGAGGACGAGGTCGACGACGACGCGGACGTCGACGAGGACGACGAGGCGGCCGTCCTCGAGCGGTAGGCCCGGCGACCGTGCGCGGGCGGCCCTCGCCGTGGCGCCGGCTTCGCTAGGTTGACCGCGTGACAGCGCAGACGTCGGGCGGCGGGGTGGACACCCCGCGGTCGCAGGCGGGTCCTCGACCGCAGCACCTGCTGGCGACCGTCCTGGGGGAGTACCTGGACTCCTCCGACGCCCTGATGCCGGCCGCGGCTCTCGTGGCCGTGCTGGGTGAGTTCGGCATCAGCGCCGGCAGCGCGCGAGCAGCGCTCGCACGGCTGGTGCGGCGCGGGCTCGTCGCGTCCCGGGGCGCGGGTCGGTCGACGACGTACCACGTGCGGGCCGACGTGATCGCGCACCACCGTGCGGTCATGCACGCGTTCCTCTCCTTCGGGGCGGTGCCGCGGCGGTGGGACGGCCGGTGGCTCGTCGTGTCGTACTCCCTGCCGGAGTCCGGCCAGTCGCACCGGCACGCCGTCCGCAAGGCGCTGGGGGAGCACGGCTTCGCGCGGCTCTACGACAGCGTGTGGATCAGCCCGGCGCCGGAACCCGCGACGGTGCGCGACGTCCTGCGCGAGCTGCTCGCCGACGTCGTGGGCGCCCGCTGGACGGTCATGCGGGCACGGTTCGACGAGGACCCCGCGGCGCAGGGGCCGCAGGGGGCCTACGACCTGGAGGCGCTCGGGGACGCGTACCGGGCGTTCGTCGCCGAGCACGCGCCGCTGCGGGCCGACGTGCGCGCGGGCCGCGTGACCCCGGCACGCGCGCTCGTCGCGCGAGCGACCGTCATGGACGCCTGGCGCACGTTCGCCGGCACCGACCCCGACCTGCCGGAGCACCTGCTGCCCCCGTCGTGGCCCCGGGCGGAGGCGCGCGAGACGTTCCTCGAGGTCCACACGGCGCTGGGCCCGCTCGCGCAGGAGCGCCTCGTGGAGCTCATGACGCCCTTCTGGCCCGAGGCGGAGTCCTGGGTGACGCACTTCGTGGCACCCGACGACCCGCTGGCCCCCCCGCGCGGTGGCCGGGCCGACGCGCCGGTGGCGCGCCGCTGACGTGCCCAGCGGCGCCGCTGTCCGTGGCTGCCGCCCGCCTTCCGCGCGGAAACGATTAGGACCCTGGTCGCCGCCGCCGGACTTCTCGACATTTGTCATGACTGCGGCAACGGTATGGGTGCAGAAGCCCACAGCCTGGAGGTAGCCCATGAGACGCACCATCGGACGGGCGGCGCTCGCCGCCGCCTTGACCCTCGGCGGCCTGGTCGGCGCGGCGGTCCTGACGCCCGCGGCCGCCGCCCCGAGCGGGTCGGGCCCGTACCCCGCCGACTACTCGACGACGAGCGCCCTGCCGAACCACACGATCTACCGACCGTCGAACCTCCCGGCGGAGCGGATGCCGATCGTCGTCTGGAGCAACGGGGCGTGCTCGGCGGACGGGACCTCCGCGCAGAACTTCCTCAAGGAGATCGCGTCCCACGGGTTCCTCGTCATCTCGAACGGCCGCCCGGGCGGCAGCGGCAGCTCGAGCTCCGCATGGCTCACGCAGGCGATGGACTGGGCCGTGGCGCAGAACTCGAACGGGCAGAGCAACCTGTTCAACCGTCTCGACACCAGCAAGATCGGCGTCGCCGGCTTCTCGTGCGGAGGCGTCGAGGCCTACGCCGTGTCGGGTGACCCCCGTGTCACGACCACCGGGATCTTCAGCAGCGGCCTGCTCAACGACGCGGACGACTACCAGCTGCGCCGGCTCGACCACCCGATCGGCTACTTCATCGGCGGACCGAGCGACATCGCCTACCCCAACGCCATGGACGACTGGGGCAAGCTGCCCGCCGGCCTGCCGGCCTTCATGGGCAACCTCAACGTCGGGCACGGTGGGACCTACCACGAGACGAACGGCGGCGAGTTCGGGCGCGCGGCCCAGCTGTGGTTCCGGTGGCAGCTCAAGGGTGACACGCAGGCCGGACGCGCGTTCGTCGGGCCCAGCTGCGGGCTGTGCAACACCGCCTGGACGGTCCAGCAGAAGAACCTGACGCTCAACGAGCCGACGCCCACCCCGACGCCGACGCCCACCCCGACGCCGACGCCGACGCCGACGCCGACGCCGACGCCCAGCGTCACCCCGACGCCCACGCCGTCGCCGACCGTCACGCCCACCGCGAGCCCCACGCCCACCCCGACGCAGGGCTCGGGTGGTGCCTGCACGGCGACGTACAAGGTCGCGAACCAGTGGGGCGAGGGATTCGTCGCCGACGTCACCGTGACGGCGGGCGCGAACCTCGAGCGCTGGGTCGTCACTCTCCAGCTCCCCGGCGGTGCCGGGGTGGCGCACACCTGGAACGGTGTGCGCGGCAGTGCCAGCACCGGCGTGGTCACGGTGACGAACGCCGACTGGAACGGTCGGCTCGCGGTCGGTCAGAGCACCGGCTTCGGGTTCCAGGGGACCGGCAACGGGGCGGGCGCGACCGTCTCCTGCGCGGCCGCCTGACGACCGAGGGCGGTGCGACGCGGTGGGCCACGGGGGCGGCCCGCCGCGTCGCGCCGTCCGACGTACCGGCGCCGGTGGGCACTGAGCCGCGGACGGGGCAGACGATCGAACAGGTGTTCGACTACGCTGCTCCCATGTCCGGTGCGACGATCCTGCACGCCGACCTCGACGCGTTCTACGCCTCGGTCGAGCAGCTGCTCGACCCCCGTCTGCGCGGACGGCCGATCGCGGTGGGAGGCAGCGCGCGCGGTGGCGTCGTGCTCGCGGCGTCCTACGAGGCCAAGGCCTACGGGGTCGTCGGCGGCATGCCGGGCTGGCGTGCCGCGCGGCTGTGCCCCTCGCTCCTGTTCGTCCCCGGGCGGTTCCGGGAGTACCAGCCGCTCGCTGACCGGGTCATGGACGTGCTGGGTGACGTGACCCCGGCCGTCGAGCGCATCTCGATCGACGAGGCGTTCCTCGACGTCGCGGGCTCGACCCACCTGTTCGGCACGCCCGCGCAGATCGCGACGCTCCTGCGCCGACGGGTGCGCGACGAGATCGGCCTGCCCATCTCGGTCGGCGCCGCCCGGACCAAGCACCTGGCGAAGATCGCGTCGCAGGTCGCCAAGCCGGACGGGCTGGTGGTCGTGGAGCCCGACGCCGAGCGCGCGTTCCTCGAGCCGCTGCCGGTCGGGCTGATGTGGGGGGTCGGGCCTGTCGCTCGCGCCCGGCTCGCGGAGCGTGGCATCACGACGATCGGCGAGCTCGCTCGCACGCCGTCGAGCGCCGTGGAGCAGATCCTCGGGCGCGCGGTCGGTGCGCGGATGTCGGCCCTGTCGCACAACGAGGACCCCCGGCAGGTGGCCGGAGCAGGACGCGCGAGGTCCGTCGGGGCCCAGTCCGCACTGGGGCGCCAACGCGCGACGCGCGAGCTGGTCCGCGAGGTCCTCAGCCACCTCGCCGACCGCGTGGCCGGGCGGCTGCGTGCCAAGGACCGCGCCGGACGGACCGTGACGGTCCGGGTGCGGTTCCCCGGCATGCGGTCCGTCACGCGGTCGCTCACGCTGCCGGGCCCCGTCGCCACGACGCTCACGCTCACCGAGGTCGCCGAGCAGCTCGTCTGGCAGGCCATCCGTGAGCAGCCGCGGGCGGAGCCCGAGGTGAGCCTGCTCGCGGTGTCGGTGTCCGGGTTGGTGCCCCAGTCGTCGCTCCAGCTGGAGCTGCCGCTCGCGACCGACGACCCCCGGCATCCCGGATCGGCGCCCGGTGCCGCGCGCTGGGCGGTGGACCGCTCCGTCGACGCCGTGCGTGCCCGGTTCGGCAACGGGGCCGTCGGCTACCTGCCCACCGCGATGCCACGGGTCCGGACGGTGCCCGAGGAGTTCCGCCGGCTCGCCGAGCACGACCTGTGACGTGCCGCCCCGAGCCCGCCCTGATCTCAGCGCCGTGTCAGGTGGGCAGGGCGAGCGTGCGCTGCGCGCGGCGGTGGTGCACCAGAGGACGCTGCGACTCGTCGCTGCTGGCGTGCTCGACCCGGCCCACGAGCAGCACGTGGTCGTGCACGGGCCACGCGTCCTCGAGGACGCAGACCAGGACCGGAGCGGCACCCGTCAGCACCGGGCACCCCGCGACGTCCTCGTGCGCGACGCCGTCGAAACGTCGCCCGGCGTCGCCCGCCGCGAAGGTGTCTGCCAAGGCGCGCTGCGGCCACGTCAACGCGTTCACGGCGAACGGGACGGTGCCGCGGGTCAGCCACTGCGCGGTGCGGCTCCGCGCACCGAGCGAGAGCACGAGCGAGGGCGGATCCAGCGACAGCGACATCAGGCTGTTGACCGTGCAGCCCAGTGGGCCGTCCGGACCGTACGACGTGACGACCGTGACGAACGTCGGAAGCTGTGACATGGCGGTCCGGAAGCCCTCCGGCGAGACGCGCGACGACCCGGCGGGCGACGCGCTCACGGCGAGCCGGCCGGGCGGTCGACCGTGAGTGACGCCCGCAGCGCCGCCTTGGCGATCTTGCCGGTCGCGGTCCGCGGCAGCGGTCCGGTCACCCACCACCGGTCAGGGGCGCGGTCCCGGCCGAGGTGCGTCCGTGCGTACGCCGCCAGGTCCTCCTGGCGGTAGCCGTCACCGGGGACCACGGCGGCCGCCACGAGCTCGCCGAGCGCCGCGTCCGGGACCGCGAAGACGGCCACGTCGAGCACTGCGGGATGGGCCGCCAGGACGGCCTCGACCTCGGCGCTCGAGATGTTCAGACCGCCCTTGATGATGAGGTCCTTCTTCCGGTCCGTGAGGTGGACGTCCCCGAGCTCGTCGACGTGGCCGACGTCGCCCGTGCGCAGGAAGCCGGGCGGGGAGTACATCGACGCGGTCGCCGTCGCGTCCCCGTAGTAGGTGCGCAGCTCGGGCCCGCAGCCCACGACGAACGCGATCTCGCCGACCTGCCCGGCCGGCAGGGGCGTCCCGTCGTCGTCCAGGATGCTCACCTGCGCGGTCGTGCCGTTGCGGCCCAGCACCTGGGGGCGGGCGGGGTCGACGACCTGCCGCAGGAAGTGCTGCCCTGCCTCCGTGAGCGTGTAGTGGTTGGTGACCGCGGCACGCGGCAGCGCCTCGGCGAGCGCGGCCGCCACGTGCGGGGGCGTCGCGGAGCCCGCGAGCACCACCACGCGCAGTGCGTCGAGGCGGCGGCCGGTCAGGGCGCGCGACCGCAGCAGCATCGTGGCCATCACCGGTGACACCCCCAGCCACCCGGCGCCTTCACGTTCGAGGACGTCGACGACGTGTCGGGGGTTGAAGGTCGACATCACGTGCGTCGTGGAGCCGAGCAGCGCCCGCGACATGGCGTTCTGCGCGGCCGACGTGTCGTACGGGAACGCGTGCACCTGCACGGTGCCCGCCGCGAAGGGCGCGGACACCAGGCTGCCGTACGGGCACGCGACGCCCTTGGTGCGGCCCGTCGTGCCCGAGGTGTAGATGATGCTGGCGAGCGTCCCCGCCTCACGGGACGTCCCGTCCAGCACCGACCCCCCGTCGAGCGGGCGGACGTCCTGCGCCGCGACCCGCGGGACGTCCTCGTCGAGGACCGAGGGGCGTCCGACGACGGCCGCGGCACCGCAGTCCCGCGCGATCCGGCGCAGGTCGGCGTCCGCGAAGCGCGGCGAAGCCGGCACGGCCACGAAGCCGCCCGCGAGCGACGCCAGCCACGCGGCCGCGAGCAGCGGGGCGTCGGTCGTGTCGAAACGCAGGACGACCCGGTCGCCGCGGCGTGCACCGACGGCCTGCAGCCCGTCGACCACGGACCGTGCGCTCGCGTGCAGCTCGCGGTAGGTGAGGCCGACGGACCCGTCGCCGGTGACCGCGAGCCGGTCGGGATGCTCGTCGAGGGCGCGTGCGGCGCCGTGCAGGAGATCCGGTGGGTGTTCCATCTCAGCAGTACCTGCCGTCCGGGGAGAAGGGGGTGGTGTGTACGATTTGCGCGTGGCGATGGCGCATATCGAAATGACCGAGGGTCGGGTCGCGCCGGTCGACGCCAAGAAGCTCATGGCGGCGGTCCGGCGGGCGATGATCGAGGTGCTGAGAATTCCGCCGGACGACCCGCTCGTGCGGTTGTCGACGTTTCCGCGCGACCACGTGCTCGCACCCGCGCGGATGCGCGAGGTCACCGTCCACGTGCTCATGTTCGCGGGACGTCCGGAAACGACGAAGAATCGTCTGTACGCCGAGGTCGCGAACCGGTTCGAGGCGCTCGGCGTCCCCCGCGGCGACGTGCTCGTCGTGGTTCACGACGTCCCCGTGGCGAACTGGGGGGTCGGGGGTGTCCCCGCGGGTGACCTCGACCTGGACATCGTCCTCGCCCCGGACGCCGAGTGACCCCGGCGGCGGGGACCCCGCCGGCGGCCGACCTGTTCCGGCTCGACCTGTCCGGCGCGGTCGCCGCCGTCATGCCGGCCGTGCTGCGCCTGCGCCGCGAGCTGCACGTCTGGCCCGAGGTCGGGCTGTCGCTGCCCCGGACGCAGCGGGCCGTGCTCGGGGCACTGCCCGGTGACGGGCTCACGATCAGCACCGGGCGCGGCTCGAGCTCGGTCGTGGCGGTGCTCGAGACCGGTCGCGCGGGACCGCACCTCATGCTGCGCGCCGACATGGACGCGCTGCCGATCGCGCAGGACCCGTCGGCCGTCCCGCGCTCGCGGGTGCCCGGCGTGATGCACGCGTGCGGGCACGACGCGCACACGGCGATGCTGGTCGGTGCCGCGACCGTGCTCGCCGCGGCGCGCGACACGCTCCGCGGACGTGTCACCTTCGTCTTCCAGCCGGGGGAGGAGGGGCACGGCGGTGCCGCGCTCATGGTGGAGGAGGGGCTGCTCGACCCACTGCCCGACTCCGCGTTCGCGCTCCACACGTCCCCCACCTACCCGGCCGGCACGCTCGCGACGCGCGTGGGGCCGATGTTCGCCGCCGCCGACTGGTTCACCGTGCGGGTCGTGGGCGATGCGGGGCACGCGGCGCTGCAACGCCCGGGCAATCCCGTGACGGCTGCCGCCGAGCTCTGCCTCGCCCTCGAGCGCCTGCCGCTCACGTCGGGACCGTTCGAGGCCGCCGTGGTCACCGTCGCCGGCCTGCAGGCGGGAGACACGCACACGGCGATCCCCGCGACGGCGACGCTGCGCGGCACCGTCAGGTCGTTCTCGCCCGCGGCGGGACGACGTCTGCGGGACGAGCTGGTCCGCGTCACCACTGCCGTCGCCGCGCTGCGCGGCGTCGGGGCCGAGGTGACGTGGGAGCTGTCCTACCCCGTGACCTCGAACGACGCGGCGTGCACGCAGACCCTGCGGCGCGTGGCCCGGGACGTGCTCGGAGCCGACGCGGTCCGGGACATCGAGCACCCGCTGACGGTCTCCGAGGACTTCGGGGAGATCGGCGCGCGGGTGCCCGCCGTCATGGCGCTGATCGGCACCGGTGACCCGGGTGCCGGTCCGGCCGCCCCTAACCACTCGCCGGGGTTGCGTGTGCACGAGCCCGCCCTCGAGGGCGGCGTCGCGCTGCTCGTGCGGTACGCGCAGGCCGTCGTCGGGGCTCCGGCGTGAGCCCGTCCCGTCCCCTGCGGGCGTGACGGCGCGAACGTCCGCCGTGGCCGTGCGCAGCCCGGGCGTCATGTGAAGAAGTGCGGGGGGCCGCCGTTCTCCCCCAGGTCGGCGCGGACGCCGGGGGCGCCGACAGCCGCCGCGAGGCGGTCCAGACGGCTCCCCCCCAGCTGCCACGGTCGTCGTCCGAACGCCACGGGGATCATCCCGGGCACGACGACGCGGACCACGTGGAAGCCCACCTCCTCGGCGACGGGGAGGGTGCAGTCGACGACGAGCGGTGCGTAGCCCCGCGCGGTCAGGGTCGCCGTCGCGGCCTGGAGCGCGTCGGTCGGTCCCCGGCCGACGGCGGGTGCGGGTGCGGCATGCCGCGCTGCGGTCGACGCACCGCTCAGCACGTCGAGCGTCGCCAGCGCCTCGTCCGACTGGTAGTACGCCATGCCGTACTCGATGCTCGAGGGGTCGAGCCGGGACAGGTCGGTGGGGACGATCTGCGGACGGCTCCCGAGGTAGAGGAAGCCCCGCCACACCTCGCGCAGCGCCTGGTGCACGGCCCCGTGGAGGTCCGGGGCGGCAGCCGCCCCCTTGAGGAGGTAGGGCGCAGGCCCGCCGGGTCGGTCCGCGAGGGCGAGGACGCCGGGCACACCGGCGTCACCCGTGAGGTCGAAGAGCTGCAGACGGAAGCCTGCGGCTGCCAGCGTCGCCTCCTGGCGCGCGACGGTGTCGTCGTCCACGGCCAGGCGCGGCAACGCGTGCCGCAGCAGGAACAGTGTCGAGAGCGCGTCCCGTTCGACCACCTCCATGAGGGCGGCCAGGATGGCCGCGTCCCGGTCGGGATGGGCGGCGACACCGGTCGACGACACCGTCAGCAGCGGTGCGCCCACGGCGCACCCGGGGTGCACGGCCTCGGCGGGCACCCAACGTGGCCGGCCGTCGGAGAGCGTCGTCGCACGTGCCCAGAGGTACGGGGAGGCGTCGTCGGGCGGGCGGTGGGGGAAACCGCTGCGCGCGTACTGCTCGGGCCGGAACAGCGGCAGCGACGACGGGGGGACGGCGTCGTCACCGAGCTCCGTGACCGTCGCTCGCACGAGCCGCTCGCGCGCCGGGTGGAAGGTGCAGAAGCGCTCGACGGCCTCGCCGAGGCAACGGAGCGTGGCCAGGTCGTCCTCGGGCGCGTCGCCGAACGCCACGAGCGGCGTCGTCACCGCGCGCGGGTAGGCAGAGTTCACTCGTGCCTGGGCGACGACGTACGACGAGCCGTCCGGGGACGCGAGCCGCTCGACGGTGAGGGACCCGACGGCCCCCCGCTCGACGACGAGCGCGGCCAGGTCGCCGGCGGAGCGCCCGGGCCGGCGCCCCCCGACGGGCCCGGGCACGGGCTGCGCCGGTACGGGGCACGTGCACGACGGGTGCCGCCCCACCCACCGCAGCTCGTGGGCGCGGTCGGCGGTGAGCACGGCCAGCCCCGCCCTTCCGGGCTGTCGTCGGTCGGCCGCGGTGAGGGCGTCGAGCGCTGCGTCGATCGCGTCCTGCGGGACCGTCCGGTGCGTCCGTCCGGTCATGACCTCGAAGCTCAGCGCCTCGAGCGTCTCGACGGGGTGCCGGCGGGTGCCGACGTACCACCGGCCCACGCACTCGGCGCAGGCGGCGGTGTCCGCGGGCCAGAAGGCCACGACGGTGTCGGGCCCGTGCGCCACCAGCGCGACGTCCCGCCGTCCGACCAACGACGTCGTGTCGCCCAGTCCCCGCCACCCCGTCACGAGCGTGTCGTGCACGAGGACGCCGTGGACCGGTGCCGGTCCAGGTGCGTCGAGGGGAGCCTGCTTGGCGTCGTGCGCACCGGTCCGCAGCCACCCGTCCCGGCTGCCGTGGGCGACGAGGTCCTCGGCGAGCGGCAGCAGGTGCCGGGGCAGGAGCAGGTCCAGGTCGGCACGTGTGCTGCCACGGTGCAGCAGGTGCACGAGCCGTCGCAGGTCGTTCCCGTCGTCATGGGGCACGCGCCACCGCCGCAGCGCAGCGGGGAACCCGCCGAAGACGCCCTCGGGCGACAGGCCCAGCATCCCGCCCGGTGCGAGCGCGTGGTGCGTCATGTCGCCTGACCGTCGAGGAACCCCGGCAGGGCGCCCGCGAGCGGTTCCCACGTCCGCTCGGCCGCGCGCCGTCCGTACTTGATCGCGTAGTGCTCCGGCCACGAGGTGACGGGGTCACCCGTCACCTCGAAGTAGTTCACGGCCTGCAGCTCTGCGTCACCCCGTCGCAGGTAGGCCAGCGTCTCGTCGACGTCGGGAGGTCCGGGCCGTGCGTCGCGGTGCAGGACCATGTCGCGCGGGTACCGCGGACGGGGCGGGACCACCTCGGCCGGGTGGCCGGCCACCAGGACGTGCAGCGGCATGCAGGACCGTGCCGGCAGGCCGAGGAGCCGGGCGACCTCGTCCATCGCGAGCAGGGGGTTCGCCACCATGCACACCCCGAGACCGGCGGCCCGCAGCGCCAGCGCGAGGTGGTGGGCGAAGATCGAGGCATCGATCGTCCCGACCATGAGCCGGCTCGTCCGGTTCATCGAGCTTGGGCCGACGAGCGCGTCGGCGATCACGTCCTGGCGCGACCAGTCGACGTACACCAGCAGGAACACGGGGGCGTCGTGGACGAACGCCTGCACCGCCATCGCGCTCTCCAGCTCGGCGCGCAGGTCGGGGTCCGTCACGTACGACACCGAGTACGGCTGGTGCCCCGAGGCCGACGGTGCACGCTGGGCGAGGGCGACCGCCTGCTCGACGACGGAGTCCGGGACGGCGTCGGCCGTGAAGCGACGGACGCTCGCACCTGACGCGAGCAGGGCCGCCGCGGCGTCGGTGCCGGCGCACGGCAGGGTCTCCTCGCGCGTCACGCGTCCTCCCGCACGAAAAGCCCGTACAGGTGGTGGCTGCCGGGTGCCGACGACCCCGCCTGCAGGGCGTCCCACTCGACGTCGTCCAGCCGGCGGCGGAACTCGGCGTCGCCGAGCCGCTCGCGGAACGCGGGGTCGAAGAGGAAGTACGAGGAGACCGTGGGGAGGGTCCAGGTCCCGACCGTCCGTGCGCCGTGGCGGGCCATGAGGTCACGCAGCTCGCGGTCGGTGAAGGCGTGCAGCGGGAGCTGCTCCCACCCGACGACGTCGCCGTCCCGGACGAACTCGGCGAGCCGGTCGAGGTCGTAGCCGTCGCGCTCCTTGAAGACCCGCAGGTACCCCCACCGGCTGTCGACGCTGAGGAGCACCGTGCCGCCGGGCCGGGTCGTGCGCACGAGCTCGGCGGCCCCGCGCTCCGGGTCGCCGCAGTACGACAGCGGGTCGCCCATGCACAGCGTGAGGTCGAACTGCGCGTCGGCGAGCGCCGACATGTCCTGGACGGGCGCGGTCAGCGGGTGCACACGACCGGGCGTCGCGCCTGCGCGCACTGCGGACTCGACGGCCGCGCTGACCATGCGCTCGGCGAGGTCGGCGAAGACGACGTCGGCGCCACCGACGGCGAACGGGATGCCCCACTTGCCGGTGCCGCACCCCGCGTCCAGCACGCGCTCGACGGGTCGCCCCGCGAGGTGGGCGCGGAGCAGGCGGCGCGCGGTCCGGTGCGCGATCGCCCACACCGAGTCCTCGCCGAACTCCTCGTCGTAGGCCTCCGCCGCAGCGTCGAAGTAGGTGCTGGTGCTCACGTTGCTGGCTCCTCGCCGACGGCCGGGGACAGACGAGAGGTGGGCCGGGACGGGGTCCAGGCCCACCTCTCGACGGGTGGGGCGGAGGTCAGGCGCTCTCGAACGCGAGCGCCGACTCGAGCGCGACGGCGGACTCGAACGCGACGGCGGACTCGAACGCGAGGGCGGACTCGAACGCGAGGGCGGACTCGAACGCGAGTGCCGACTCGAGGGCGACGGCGGACTCGAACGACACGTAGGCCGACTCGAGGGCGACGGCGGACTCGAACGACACGTAGGCCGACTCGAGCGTGAGGGCCGACTCGAACGGCGCGTGGGCCGACTCGAGGGCGAGGGCGTTCTCCAGCAGGGCGGTTGCGGGCACGTGCTCTCCTTGGTCAGACCGATAAGTCACAGTGAGACTAGGGTGACCCGTTTGGGTGAGTCAACGGCTTGTGTCCGATTCGGCGGGCCGTGTGGCTCGGGCGGCCGTGGCGGCCGCGTCGCGCACCCTGGCGGTGCGGCCCGCACGTGAGACCGTCCTTTCCGGGAGCCTTGCGGGGGCGTGGGCCCGTCACTAGTCTTGCCCGGTCTGTCCGTTCTCTCCCAGGGGTTCCCATGGATTTCAGTCTGCTGTTCTTCGCGAATCGCGAAGCGACGGATCCACCCCAGGAATACGACGTGCTGCACGATGCGGCAGCATTTGCGGACAGCCACGACTTCACGGCCGTCTGGGTGCCCGAACGGCATTTCCATCCGTTCGGCGGGGCATATCCGAACCCCGCGCTCGCCGCCGCCTCGTTGGCGCGGGCGACGTCCCGCATCAGGCTCCGGGCGGGCAGCGTCGTGCTGCCGCTGCGCGACACGCTGAACGTGGTCGAGGACTGGGCGTTCGTCGACAACCTGTCGCGCGGCAGGGTCGACCTGGCGCTCGCGACCGGATGGATCGCGAACGACTTCGTCCTCGCCCCCGACCGCTACCAGGGGCGCAAGGAGTACCTGCACCAGGCGATCCCCGAGCTCCGGAGCCTGTGGGCGGGCGGGACGGTCGAGCGCGTCAACGGCGCGGGGGAGACCATCGAGGTGCGGACGTACCCGCGGCCCGTCCAGCCCGAGCTGGACCTGTGGCTGACGTGCGCGTCGAACCCGGAGACGTTCGTCCGGGCGGGGGAGCTGGGACTCAACGTCCTCACCGCGCTGCTCTTCCAGAAGGTGACGGACCTGGAGCCGCGCATCGCCGCCTACCGGCAGGCGCGCGAACGGGCGGGCCACGACCCCGAGGCCGGCACGGTGACCCTCATGGTCCACACGTTCGTCGCCCCGACGGACGACGAGGCGCGCGCGGCGGTGGAGTCCCCGTTCAAGGCGTACCTCGACTCGGCGGTCGACCTGTGGAAGAACCAGTGGGCCCACCTGCGCGGTCCCGACCGTGCCCAGATGCTCGACTTCGCCTTCGAACGGTACTTCCGGTCCGCCGCCATGTTCGGATCGGTCGAGCGGTGCACCGGCTTCGTGGAGCGGCTGCAGGAGGTGGGTGTCGGGGAGGTGGCGTCGCTCATCGACTTCGGCGTCCCGACCGATCAGGTGCTCGCGTCGCTCGAGCACCTGGACGAGGTCCGCGCCGCCGTGCAGTCCGCCCCCGGCGTCGTTCTCACCGACGCGTGACCGCCCCCGACGCAGGAGGACCCATGGCCGACCCGCTGGTCGAGAGCTGGGCGAGCGCCTTCCGGCTGCCCGTCACCGAGCTGACCCCTGCGAGCGACTTCTTCGAGCTCGGCGGGGACTCGGTCACCGCCGTCGCGATCGCGGCCGAGGTCAAGCGGCACCGGGGGATCGACATGCCGCTCACCGTGTTCTTCGAGCACGGCACGCTCGGCGAGATGCAGGCGTGGCTCGCGGCCGAGCCCGTGGCATGACGGGGTCCGACCACCGGCCGCCCCATGCCGAGCAGGCGTGGGCGACGGCGGACGAGCTCACGCAGGCCCGGCTCCGGTTCGAGGCGCTCATGCCCGGCTACCGCGCCCCGGCCGTCCACGGCACGGTCCTGCGGCACGCGGACGGCTCGGTCGAGACGGGCGCGGTGAACAGGGGGGAGCACCTCCTGCCCGCGGCCGTGCTGTCCCTGCTGGTGGGATGGGACGGCGTCACGCGCACCCTGGAGCTGCCGGGGGTCCTGCTGGCCCGTGCCGTCGACCTGATGGCGCCCGCGGAGGCGGCACGCGACTTCGAGCACCCCAACATCCGCGCGTGGCGTCGCATGCTGACGCACCTCGCCGGGCACCCGGACTGCAGTGCGCTGGTGGTGCTGGTCGCCGACGAGCTCGACCCGCCCGCGGGCCCTCACGACGTCCTGGTGCGCGAGCAGGTGGCGGGGCGGACGTCGTCGTGAGGGACGGGCAGGTCACGGTCTCGTTCCTGCCGGCGACCGACGTCTACCTCGCGCACGTGGCCCATGCGCTCGGTAGCCCGGTCGCCCTGGCCGAGCTGCCCGACGCCGCCGTCGCCGGGGACGCCCCGGCGCGTCGGGCGGTGCTCGCGGCCGAGGGCATCGGCGGCTGCCTGGTCGGTGACGGCAGCAAGGTCGGGTCCGCACGCCGGGCGGCCGTCGCGAGCGCCGCCGGCGCGGGCTCCGGCGTGGACGCCGTCCTGATGTGCACCGACACGGCGCCCGACCGCTCACCGAGCCTGGACCTGTGGGACGTGGTGTCCGAGGTCGGCGCCCCCCACGTCACGGCGGCGACGGTCGGCGGCCACGGCTGCGGCAACCTGGGTGCCGCGACGCAGCTCGGCCTGGACCTGATCAGCGGCGGACGCGAGAGCGCCCTCGTCGTCACCGCGGACCGGGTCGACCCGGGCGCGTCGCGGTTCCTCGAGTCCGGCCGGACGTTGCTCAGCGACGGTGCTGCCGCGGCCGTCCTCACGACCGTGCGACCCGGGCACGGGTACCGGGTCCTCGCCGTCGCCGCAGGTGGGAGCCCGGCGAGACCCGTGGGTGCGGGAGGTCTTCGGGGCGCAGCGCCGCTGGTCGCCGGGCTGGGCCGGGCGGTGGCCGCGGTGCACGACGCGTCAGGCACCGGCCCCTCCGACGTCAGGCACGTCCTGCCGGGGAACGTCGGCGCGAGCGCCCGGGCGATGATCGCCATGGCGGTCCGCGCACGCCCCGAGAGGGTCTACGCACCGTCCGCCGCCTCGTTCGGTCACTGCTACTCCGCCGACCTGCTCGTCGCGCTGGCGGAGGCGCCGGCACGGGGGGACGTCGCCGACGGCGACGTGGTGCTCCTGGTGCCGACGAGCGTCCGGAGCTGGTTCGTCCTCGCTCTGCAGTACGTCACCGCCCCCCGTGCCGATGGTCCGGGGATGCTCAGCGAGGAGATCGCATGAACGCCGACGACTTCTACGCCGCCATGACGGACTTCCTCGGTGAACGGCTGCGCGCCGACGCCGACGACGTGCCCGCCGCGATCACCGCCCAGCAGGACCTCGTCGAGGCGGGCCTGCTCGACTCGCTGCGCGTGATCCAGATGATCGCGCGCGCGGAGGAGCTCACCGGAGGAACGGTCGACCTGGCGGAGACCGACCTGGAGTCGCTCTACAGCCTGGAAGGTCTGTACGCGGCGGTGCGCTGACCACTCACAGCGGCGACCCCGCGGCCGCTGCGCGTCCCGCAGCGGCGGCCAGCACGTCCTGCCGCACCTGCGCCAGGACGGCACCCGCGGTCGCCCGGTCGATGACGCTCTCGTCGACCTGGAGGGACAGCAGGGCCGCCGGGCCTTCGGCGCCGAGCGTCACGAACGCCGTGCTGTCGGCGTTCGCGCGCTCGGACACCACGACGGGTGACGCGTCGTCGTCGCGGTCCGCTCCGTGCGCCTCGTTCGCCCACCTCTCCCAGCCGCGCGCGTCCAGCCGCGCGTCGTTGAAGAAGTAGGACAGGTCGCACGCGTCGCCCGTCGTGGCGAGGTCGCCGATCCGGGCGTGCAGCGCGTCGGTGTCGTACCGCGCGTTCAGGTAGGCGTTGACGGCGCCGCGGTGGACGGGCGCGACCAGATCCCCCAGCGAGGACGTCGCGGCGCCGGCCGGAGCGGAGAACGGGCCGTTCTGGACGGTGATGCCGACGAAGTCCGCGAGGGCGGCGTGGTGCCGGTTCCCGACGACGAGCTGCCACATCGGCGGCGTCCGCCCCGTGTGCACCGCGAAGGCACGGACGACCCCGGCGAGGACGACGCTGCCTGCGCTGCAGCGCAGGCCCGACGCGAGCCGCTGCGCCGCGGCCGCCAGCTCGACGGACCGCACGCGCAGCACGGGGTAGCTGCCCGGCAGGCAGGGGCGCATCCCGCGCCCGGGAGCTGCCGTACGCACGGCACGTTCCCAGCGGTCGAGGGTGGACTCGCTGCGGGTCCGGGCCTGCACCGAGGTCTCCTGCGCGACGAGGTCCCCGGTCTGGCGCGTGGGCGGCAGCGTCGTCCCGGGGTGGGCGAGCGCGGCGGCGACCCGGGCCCGGAGCAGCCGGGCACCGGTGATGTCGAAGGCCAGGTGGGAGAACGCGAGGACCACGGCGTGCACGCGCCCCCCGTGCTGCAGCAGGCCCACGTGCACCGGTGGCCCCTGCGGGTCCACGGCGCTGTCAGCCAGCGCGTCGCTCAACACCGCCACGGCGTCACCGTGGACCGCGTCGGGCTCCAGGACGAGGACCGGGAGGTCGACCGCGGGCTCGACCAGCTGACGGCGGGCGGCGTGCGGGAACCGGGTGCGCACGACCTCGTGGTCGCCGAGCACCGCGCGCAGCGCCTCACGCACCGCGTGCGCGGGCAGCGGCCCGGGGAGCGGCACGGGCAGCCGCATCACGAGGAAGCGCGCGTCCGGGCCGTAGCCCCACATGGCCTGCCACATGTTGGCCTGCGCCCAGGTGAGGGGCAGGGTCCGCGCGTCGTCGTGCGCTCCGCGCGGTGACACCACGGTCAGGACGTCCGTGCTCGGCATGGTCTCGTCGATCTGTCGAAGGTCAGGAGAGGTGACGGCTCAGGAGTAGGCGGCGGCCTGCAGGCCGTACAGCTCGGCGTACAGGCCGCCGCGCTGCAGCAGCGACGCGTGGTCCCCGTGGTCCACGACGCGGCCCTGCGACAGCACGACGATCGTGTCGGCCATCTGGACCGTCGAGAACCGGTGGGACACCAGCACGGTGACGGCGCCGGTCTCGCGGCCCACGCGGACGGCGTTCTGGGCGTACCTGTCGAACAGGTCGTGCTCCGCCTCGGCGTCGAGGGCCGACGCGGGCTCGTCGAGCACGAGCAGCAGGGGAGACGTGCGCATCATCGCGCGGCTGATGGCCAGCTTCTGCCACTGCCCGCCGGACAGCTCGCTGCCGTCCGTCCACGTGCGGCCCAGCTGGGTGTCGAGACCGTCGGCGAGCCCGTCGACGACCTGCTCCGCGCGGGCCCGGTCGAGGGCGTCCGCGACCGCCGCGTCGTCGTCGGTCCGGGCGAGGTCGCCCAGGCCCACGCAGTGGCGCGCGAGGACCTCGAACCGGACGAAGTCCTGGAACCCGGCCGCCACGCGCGCCCGCCACTCCTGCGGCGACACCTGCGCCAGGTCGACCCCGTCGACGACGATGCGTCCGCCCGTCGTCTCGTAGAACCGGCACAGCAGGTTCACCAGGGTCGACTTGCCCGCGCCGTTCTCACCGACGAGCGCGACCGTGCTGCCGGCGGGGAGGTGCACCGTGACGTCGCTCAGGATCTCCCGTGCGGTCCCCGGGTACGCGAAGCTCACGTGCTCGAGGTCGATGCCGTGCCGCAGCGCGGGCGGCGGGGGTGTGGTGGCGACCGCACCGGGCGGCTCGGCGACGGCCTCGCGGAGCCAGCGCAGCCGCGTCATGCCCTGCGCCATCCGCTGCAGGCGGCGGAACAGGTCGAGTGCCGAGTTCACCTGCTGGCTGACCTGGGCGGCGAGGACGATGACGAGTACGACGTCGCCGACCGTCCCGCGTCCGCTGATGGTCTGGCGCAGCACCAGCAGGACCCCGCCGACGTACGCCGCCCCGAAGGCGAGCTGCCCCAGGGCGGTGATCGCCGCCGCGCGTCGCTCGGCCGTCCACAGCGTGGTGCCGATCGCGTCCCACAGGTCGGCGTGCCGGCGGCGGACCTCACCCTGCAGCCGGCACAGCCGCAGCTCCTTCGCGGGCGCCGCCGTGGTGGCGAGCTCGAACAGCTCGGACGCGGCACGGGTCTGCGCGGCGCCCCGCTCCTTGGCGCGGTTGAGGATGACCTGGGCGCGTTGACCGGCCACGACGGGCAGGACGGCGGCCACGGGCAGCAGCAGCAGCCACGGGCTCACGAAGAGCAGGACGACGCCCGTGAGCAGGGCGGACGTGGCGAGCGCGACGAGAGACATCAGGCCCAGGATCCCGTCGTGGAACTCGCCCACGCCCTTCTGCATCACGGTCATGCGCTCGGTGAACTCGTGGTCCTCGTGGTGACGCAGGCTCGTCGAGGCGTTCGCGAGGTCGATCAGCTCCGACTCGAGGGTGATCGTCGCCAGCTCGGCGGACTCGGCGTAGGGGATGTACGCGAAGTGCTGCAGCATCATCACGCCGATGGTGCACAGCGCGATCAGCACGCCCGCCTGGGTGGCACGCGCGGCGTCGTGCGCGGCCGCCGCGTCGATGCCGGCTCGCAGTGCGAGGGCGAGCGCGGGCCACGTCGCGCCCCCGGCGACCATGAGCGACACGGCCACGAGCATCTTGCGGCGGTCCGTGCGGACCACCAGGGCGAGCATCTCGAGCACGCTGCGGACGGCCGACGTCATCGTGATCCCTCCGGGGCGTTGTCGAGGTCGGCACCGACCTCGGCTGCTGCGAGGTTCGTGCCGACGTCGGCGAGGTCGGCGTCGAGCTCGGTGTCCTGCGAGGCGTCGTCCACCTCGAGGCCGGCGGCGAACCGGCGGGCCTGCAGGTGGAACAGCCGTGCGTAGGTGGTCGGTGAGGCGATGAGCGACTCGTGCGTGCCGTCCTCCAGCACGCGGCCGTCGTCGATCACGACGATGCGGTCGGCGTGCCGCACGCTGGAGAACCGGTGCGAGATCAGGAGGGTCGTGACGCCGCGCGTCAGCCGTGTGAACTCTGCGAAGAAGGCGGCCTCCGCGCGGACGTCGAGCGCCGCGGTCGGCTCGTCGAGGACGAGCACACGCGCGCCCTGGGCGACCGCGAAGAGCGCGCGTGCGATCGCCACCCGCTGCCACTGCCCGCCCGAGAGCTCGGCGCCGTCCGCCTGGTGCCGGCCCAGCGGGGTCTCCAGGCCGGAACCCAGGGCCTCGAGGGTGGGCAGGATGCCCGCGTCGTGCGCCGCGGTGCGCACGGCGTGGGCCTGGTCGCGGTGCTCCACGGCACCCAGCGCGATGTTGTCGTAGGCGGAGAAGGGGTACCGGTTGAAGTCCTGGAAGATGACGCCGACCTGTCGTCGCCACGCGTCGACGGGTAGGTCGCGCAGGTCGGTCCCGTCGATCAGGACGGCCCCCTCCGTGGGGTCGTACAGACGCGTGAGGAGCTTGACGAGCGTCGTCTTGCCCGCGCCGTTCACGCCCACGACGGCTGTGCACTCGCCGGCGCGCAGCTCGAGGTCGAGACCGTCGAGGACCGGCCGGGAGGCGTTCGGGTACCGGAACGTGACGTCCGCCAGCCGGATGCCGCGGACGGGGAGGTCGGCGGTCGGGACGGCCGCCGTGCCGTGCGACGCGACGTCGTCCCGTGCGAGGTCCGCGACCCGACGCTCGAAGGACGTCAGCGCACGGGCGGAGATCATGCCGAACTGCGTGGGCGCGTCGGCCTCGTGGTAGAACTCGCCGAGCATGGTCGCCGCCACGACCGCCTGCAGGGTCAGGACCAGGGCCGTGAGGTCCAGGTCGCCTGCAGCCGCGGCACGGAGCACGGCGACGAGCACGAGTGAGCCCAGGACGATCCCCAGGGCGGTGAACAACAGGAAGTTGCGTCCGCTGACGCGGCGCCGCTCCTCCCAGATCGGGGTGATGCTGTCGAGCGCCCGACGTTCGTAACGGCCCTTGGCCCACCCCGCGAGCCCGAAGACGCGCATCTCCTTGGCCGCCGCCGCGCTCATGCCGAGGGTCCGGAAGTAGTCGGCCTCGCGGCGGGCGTCCGTGCGCTCGGTCCAGCGGCGCGTGTAGATGCGGATCCCACCGCGCTGGCCGAAGCGGAAGGCCATGGTGACGACCAGCATCGCGCCGGCGGCCCACCAGGTGAACGAGACGCCGATCAGGGCGAGGAACCCGGCGAGCCGGCTGTACCGCACGACGAGCGCGAACAGCCCCGCGATCGCGTCGCCGGGCGTCCGGTTGGCCTTCGCCAGACCCTCGGACGCCCGGAGCAGGTCGCTCAGCGACTCCTGCTCCTCCAGGGGTGCGATGCCCGCGCTGCGCAGCGACGCCGCCATGAGGCGGTCGTGGAACGTGCCGTCGACGCGGTGCCGGAGGCGCTGCCCGAGCGAGACCGAGACGGGCGTCAGCACCTGCTGCAGCAGGAACGTGGCCCCGGTCAGGGCGAACGCCACCATGAGCTCACGTGCCGCGGGCGAGCCGGTGCCGTCCCGGACGGCCGCCGGCACGCGCCCCACCACGACGCTGGTCCCCACGACGAAGGCGACGGGCAGGAGCCCGACGACCACGTTGAGGGCGACGACGCCGGTCGTCAGGCCCCGGGGCAGGTCGCGCAGCTGGGAGAACAGGAAGAGTCGCGGCTCGACGGCCTCCGACCAGTACGTCGACAGTCGTGGCCTCACGCCGGTCCCCTCGTCGCCCCCTGGCAGGCGCCGGACGTCGAGCGTGCACGACGAGCCCCGAACGGCGAGGCGGTTTCGACACCTGTGCCCGACATGTCCGTCGGTGCAGGTAGGCGAGTCTCGTGGGAGCGTTCGACGGATGTCAACACGTTCGGCGCCCGTCAGGTCGACCGCGTCGAGACCACCCGGGGCGCCTCGACGTCCCCACGACCTGGGCGGCCGTTCTGCCGTGAGCGGATCGCGGGTCCGCTGGTCCGCGGGCGTCGATAGGTTCGCGTCATGGAGCGCGACGTCGTCCCCCTCGTCCTGGCCCGCGCGCCGTCCGCGTGGCGGCGCACCATCGGCGCGCTGCTGCGCGCCGCCCGCGAGGACCGCGGCCTGCGGCTCGTCGACGTCGCCGTCCGCGCGCGACTGTCGCCGCAGTACCTCTCTGAGGTCGAGCGGGGCCTCAAGGAGCCGTCGTCGGAGGTCCTCGCGGCGATCACGGCGGCTCTCGGGCTGACGCTGGTGGACCTCGCCCAGGGCATCGTCGACGCGCTCGACGCGCTCGACGCGCCCGTCCGGCGGGGCGCCGTGCTGTCCCTGACGTCCGGGAGCGCGCCGCGTCGCGCGGCGCCGGCGCCCCGCGCGACGACACTGCTCGCGGCCTGACACGGGACCGGGACCCTCACCGCGGGCGGACCGACACGACCTGGTCCGCGAGGCCGTAGGCCACCGCCTCCGTGGCCGTGAGCACGAGGTCGCGGTCCGTGTCGCGCCGCAGCGTCGCGGCGTCCTTGCCGGTGTGCCGGGACAGCACCTCCTCGAGCTCGGCGCGCACCCGCACGACCTCGTCCGCCGCCAGGATGAGGTCCGGGATCGTGCCCTGGCCGCGCGTCGACGGCTGGTGCAGCACGACACGCCCGTGCGCGAGGATCGACCGGCGTCCCGCGGCGCCGCCCGCGAGCAGCACCGCCGCGTCGGCGGCCGCCTGGCCGACGCACGTGGTCTCGACGTCGGGCCGCACGTACTGCATCGCGTCGTACACCGCGAGCATGGCCGACGTGGAGCCGCCGGGGGAGTTGACGTACAGCTGGATCGGCAGGTCCGGGTTCTCGGACTCCAGGTGCAGCAGCTGGGCGACCAGCACGTTCGCCACCTGGTCGTCGATCGGGGTGCCGAGGTACACGATCCGCTCGGACAGCAGCCGGCTGAACACGTCGACCGTGCGCTCCACGTTGCCGCGACGTTCGACGACGTTCGGCACCAGGTACCCGCTCATGCGTCCACCCCCGCGACCCCGATGCCGACGACGCCGCGGCGGCCTGCCGGTCGCACGTCGGCCACGTCGCCGGCGATCGCGTCGACGAACCCGTAGGCGATCGCCTCGTCCGCCGTGAACCACCGGTCGCGCAGCGAGTCCTCCCGCACGCGCTCGACGCTCTGCCCGGTGTGCTGCGCGACGAGCCCCAGCACGGTGTCGCGCGTGTGCCGCAGGTCGTCGGCCTGCAGCTCGACGTCGACGGCGGTACCGCCGATGCCCGCCGAGCCCTGGTGCAGCAGCACGCGTGCGTGCGGCATCGCGAACCGCTTGCCGGGCGTACCCGCCGAGAGCAGGAACTGACCGGCGCTCGCGGCCATGCCGACCGCGACGGTCCGCACGTCGTTCGGGATCAGGCGCATGACGTCGTGGATCGCCAGCATCGCGGGCACCGACCCGCCGGGTGAGCTGATCCACAGCGTCACGTCGGCGTGCGGGTCCTCGGTGGACAGCAGGAGGAGCTGGGCCGCCAGGCGGTGGCCCGTCTCCTCGTCGAGCGCCGTGCTCAGCACGACGATGCGCTCGTGGGCGAGCCGTGCCAGCAGCTCGTCGTCGTAGGGCCGCAGGGGCGTCGGGGTGCTCATGGGTCCACCCTGCGCCGCCGACCGCACGCGGGGTCGGCGGCGCTGCTCACGGCGGATCCGCCCTCGGCAGCGCGGCCCGCCGTCGGGTGCACGGCATGCCCACGGCCTAGGCTCGTGCCCCGTGAGCAGCAGCGCGTCCGGCACCCTGACCAGCACGACCGTGGGCGACGCGGGTGCGCCCGTCGTCTTCCTGCACGGCTTGTTCGGGCAGGGGCGCAACTTCACGCAGATCGCCAAGGGCCTGCTCCCGGAGTACCGCTCGCTGCTCGTGGACCTGCCCAACCACGGCCGGTCGGCCTGGACCGACCGGTTCGACTACGCGTCGACCGCGGACCTCGTCGCGGACCACCTGCGCGCCGGGTTCGCGGCCGACGGACCGGTCCACGTGGTCGGGCACTCCATGGGCGGCAAGGTCGCGATGCTCCTCGCGCTGCGCCACCCCGACCTCGTCGAGCGGCTGGTCGTCGCGGACATCGCGCCGGCGTCGGGCGGCTCCCAGGGGGAGTTCGCGCACCTGCTCGACAGCCTCGCGGCGATCGACCTGACGACGGTGACGCGGCGCGGCGAGGCGGACGAGCAGCTCGCCGCACGCGTCGACGACGCGCGCGTGCGCGGGTTCCTCCTGCAGAACCTGCGCGCCGCCGACGGCGGCTTCCGGTGGCAGGCCAACCTCGACCTGCTGCGGCGCGACCTCCCCGAGATCGGCGGCTTCCCGGACGTCGGCGACGCCGTCTTCGACCACCCCGTGCTGTGGGTGGCGGGCGACCGGTCCGACTACGTGCGCCCCGAGCACGGGCCGGCGATGCGGCGCCTGTTCCCCCGCACGACGCTCGTCACGCTCAAGGGCGCGGGGCACTGGGTGCACTCCGAACAGCCGGAGGCGTTCGTCTCGGTGCTGCGGACCTTCCTCGCTGCCGACGACCGCTGAGGTCCGCCGGCGGACGTCACACGTCGTCCGCGCGCAGACCCCGTTCCGCGTGCAGACCGCGGTAGACGGCCGTCCGCAGCTCGATCGCGTAGGCCTCGCGCTGCGGCATGCGCAGGTCGCGCGCCACGGCGATCTCCGCCTCCACGTCGTAGGGCACGCGCACGACCTGGAGCGCGAAGGGTGCGGTGGCGTCACCGCCCGGCTCGCCCTCGAGGACCACGTACGACGCGGTCGGCTCGTCGAGCGGGTTGCCGACGCTGCCGACGTTGAACAGCGTGCGTCCCTCGAACGTCTCGACGTAGGCGTCGTGGACGTCGCCGTAGCCGACCATCGTCGGGCTCGGACCGTCGCCCGTCAGCTCCGTCGTGGCGAACATCCCGTCGAACTCCTCGGGCGTGTGGTGGAACCGCACACGCACGTGCACGCTGCGCGCCGAGGCGTGCAGCAGCCGGATCCGCCGCCCGCTGAGCTCCAGGTGGTGCACGAGCGGCAGTCCCAGGAGCCACGCGTGGTCGTCGGGCGTGAGCTCGTCGTACCACCAGGTCAGGGCCTCGTCGCGCACGGTCTCGGGCCGCGGCAGGAAGTCGTCCCAGTTGCCGCGTACGGTCAGTGCGCAGCGCTCGCGGCTGCGCGCGACCGCCGCGGATCCGCGCGGGCCCTTGCCCACCACGTCGCCCAGGTTGAGGACCGTGTCGATGCCGCGCGCGTCGACGTCCCGCAGCACGGCGTCGAAGGCCGTCATGTTGCCGTGGACGTCGGACAGGACCGCGATGCGCTCCATCCCGTGCTCCTTCGCTGGTCCGGTGCGGTCAGGAGACTGGTCAGGCGGTCGAGACGCGGTGGGTCTGCGCGCCGAGCTCGTGCAGGGCGTCGAGCAGGACCCGGTTGAACGCTGCCGGGGCGTGGGAGTTCACGTCGTGCCCGGCGCGCGGCACGACGGTCAGACGGACGCCCGGCAGCGCGCGCAGGTAGCGCCGCTCGTCGAGACGCAGGGGGTCACGCCGGCCGTTGACGACCCACACCGGCAGCAGGAGCCGGCGCAGGTCCCGCAGCGGCGAGTACCCGGCGAGCGCGCCCAGCATGTCGGTGACGACGTGCCACGTCCCCTGCCCGAGACCCAGCCACCGCGCCACCCGCGTCGACGCCCGCCGGTACAGGTGCAGCGGCTTGCCCTTGATCTCGGTCGAGCAGCCCGCCAGGACGACGCCCGCGAGCTTGCCCTCGTGCCGGCTCGCGTACGCCAGGGAGACGTACCCGCCGAGCGAGAGGCCCACCAGCAGCGGGGGCGACGGGCAGGCCTCGACCGCCTCGTCGATCGCCGCGAGGGCGCCGTCGAGCGTGAAGCGCTCGTCGCTGCGGGTGCCGTGGCCCGGCAGGTCGATCGCGAACGTCGGGTGGCCGCCGTGGCGCAGCGCGGCGACCTGGGCGTGCCAGATCTCCGACGAGGTCCGGGTGCCGTGCACGAGCACGATGGGCCTGGAGATGGTCGTCCTCCTCTGCGGCGACGGTGCGTCCCTCCAGGTCTCGGCAGCTGGGCGGCCGACCTGGAGCGACGCGTGAGGTTAACCCGCGCACCTGGGAGCGGCGCGGCGGCTGCGCGACCCCTCACCAAGCCCTCACACGAGCGCACGTCGCGCCCGTGCACGACGGTGGGCGGTCAGGCCGGCGCGACGGCATGCAGCAGCCGTCGGGTGTGCTCGACGTACCCGCCACCGAACAGCAGCGCGTGCACCGCCACCGGGTACAGCTGGTGCAGCCCCACCCGGTGACGCCAGCCGCCGTGCAGCGGGTGCACCTCCTGGTAGCCGTCCAGGACGTCCTGCAGGTGCGGGAGGCCGAACAGCGCGAGCATCGCGAGGTCCGTCTCGCGGTGCCCGCCGTGCGCCGCGGGGTCGATGAGCGTGGCCCCCTCGTCCGTCCACACGACGTTGCCCTGCCACAGGTCGCCGTGGAGGCGTGCCGGGGGGTCGGGGTCGTCCCACCGGCCGTCGTGCAGCAGGTGGCGGAGGCGGTCGAACGCGGCGTCGTCGGCGCGCGTCGTCAGGCCTGCGCCGCGCAGGGCGTCGGCGACGGGCCCGACCCGGCAGTCGGCGAGGAACGCGCCCCATGCGTCGTACCGGCCGGAGCGCATCGGCAGCGGTGCGTCGAGCGGGCCGAACCAGCCGTCGCCGGTCCAGCCGTCGGGCGGGACGCCGAACGCGTCGGCGCCCGCGTCGTGCGTGCGTGCCAGCGCGGCGCCGAACGCGCGGGCCGCGTCCCGCCCCGGAGGCACCGGCCGCAGCCGGACGAGGTCGAGGTGGTCGTCGGCGACCTCCAGCACCTGCACCACGCGGGCACCGCCCGCGGCGGCGAGCCAGCGCAGCCCGGCCGCCTCGCACGCGAAGAACCCGTGCGGTGCGTCGTGCCGGGACTTGCGGTGCACGGGCGCGGCACCCGACGAGCCGGGTGTCGGGCCGGTCGCTGCCATGGCCCGCACGCTACCGAACGCCCGCCCGGCGCCGTACCGTCGAAGGACAGCCACGTCGCACCCCCGGGGACCCACCACCGTCCCCGCCTCCCGACAGGAGCCCCACCATGCAGGTCGGCATCCCGCGCGAGACCAAGAACGGCGAGCACCGCGTGGCACTCACGCCGGCAGGCGCGCAGCACCTCGTCGCCGCCGGCCACGACGTCCTGGTCGAGACGGGTGCCGGCACGGGCTCCGCGATCGAGGACGCGGACTACGCGGCTGCCGGCGCCCGCGTCGTGCCCACGCCGGCCGACGCCTGGGCCGCCGAGCTCGTGTGCAAGGTCAAGGAGCCGGAGCCCGCCGAGCACGCGTACCTGCGCGACGACCTGACCCTGTTCACGTACCTGCACCTCGCCGCCGACCGCGCGACGACCGACGCGCTCCTCGCCGCGGGCACCACCGCGATCGCCTACGAGACCGTGCAGCTCCCCGACGGCTCGCTGCCCCTGCTCGCCCCCATGAGCGAGGTCGCCGGACGCCTGGCCACGCAGGTCGGCGCCTACCACCTCATGCGTCACGCCGGCGGTCGCGGCGTCCTGCTCGGCGGCGTCCCGGGCGTCGACGGCGCGAAGGTCGTCGTCCTCGGCGGTGGCGTCGTGGGCACCCACGCCGCCCAGATCGCCGTCGGCATGCGCGCCGACGTGACCGTGCTCGACCTGTCCCTGCCACGCCTGCGCGAGCTCGACGACCTCTTCGACGGACGCGTGCGCACCCTCGCGTCGTCCGCCTGGGCGATCGAGCGCGAGCTGCTCGACGCCGACCTCGTCGTCGGGGCCGTGCTCCTGCCGGGGGCCCGCGCCCCGCGCCTCGTGAGCGACGAGCTGGTGTCCCGCATGCGGCGCGGCTCGGTCCTCGTCGACGTCGCCGTCGACCAGGGCGGCTGCTTCGAGAGCACGCACGCCACGACCCACGACGACCCCACGTTCCCCGTTCACGGCTCGCTGTTCTACTGCGTCGCCAACATGCCCGGTGCCGTGCCCGTGACCTCGACGCGCGCGCTGACCAACGTGACCCTCCCGTACCTCGCGGCGCTCGCGGGCGACGGCTGGCGGGCCGCCGCCACCGCGGACCCCGCGCTCGCGGCCGGGTTGACCACGCACGCCGGGCAGCTGCTCAACGCCGCCGTCGCGCAGGCGCACGGACGCCCCTGGACGCCCCCGGCCGACGTGCTCACCACGCCCACGGGGACCACCCGCACGAGCGTCACGCGCTGACCGCGACCAGCGGCACGGAGCGCCCCCGCGGGATGTGACGATGGGACCCATGACCTCCGACGCGCTGCCGCTCGCCGCCAGCAACCCCTTCGCCCGTGCGTCCGACCTGCCGTACGGGCTGCCCGACTTCCGTGAGCTGGGCGAGGAGCACTACCTGCCCGCGCTGCTCGCCGGGATGGCCGAGCAGCGCGCCGAGGTCGAGGCGATCGCGACCGACCCGGCCGACCCGACGGTCGAGAACACGCTCGAGGCGCTCGAGCGCTCGGGCCGGCTCCTGCACCGTGCGGCCTCGGCGTTCTACGTCCAGTCGGGTGCCGAGTCGACGCCGGGCCTCCAGGACGTCGAGGAGCAGGTCGCGCCGCTGCTCGCGGAGCACTCGGACGCCATCTGGCTCGACGCGCGCCTGCACGCGCGCGTCGAGGCCCTGGCCGCGCGCGTGGCCGACGACGGCGCCGAGCTCGCCCCCGACACCGCGTGGCTGCTGCACCGCACGCGCACGCGGTTCGCGCGCGCCGGTGTCGGGCTGGGCGAGGCGGACCAGCAGCGGCTGCGCGCGATCAACGCGGAGATCACGACGCTCGACGCGGCGTTCGGGCGGCTGCTGCTCGCGGGTGCCAACGCCGCGGCGGTCCTGGTGACCGACGAGGCGGAGCTGGACGGACTGCCCGACGACGCCCGCGACGCCGCGGCGCAGGCCGCCGCCGCGCGTGGGCACGAGGGTGCGTGGCTGATCGAGCTGCAGCTGCCCACGCAGCAGTCCGTGCTGTCGCTCCTGCGCGACCGCGGCCTGCGGGAGCGGGTCATGACCGCGTCGACCACGCGCGGTGCGACGGGCGACGAGCACGACACGCGGAGCACCCTGCTCGGTCTGGTGCGGCTGCGCGCCGAGCGCGCCCGCCTGCTGGGGTTCGAGCACCACGCCGCCTACGTCGCGGCGGACGCGACGGCCGGTTCGGCGCAGGCCGTCGAGGAGATGCTGACGCGCCTGGCTCCGGCCGCGGTCGCCAACGCGCGCGCCGAGGCCGCCGACCTGGAGCACGCGCTGCAGGCGGACCACCCGGGCGCGTCGCTCGAGCCGTGGGACTGGTCGTACTACGCCGGCCGGGTCCGCCAGGAGCGGCGGGCCCTCGACGAGGCCGAGCTGCGCCCGTACCTCGAGCTCGAGCGCGTGCTCGCCGACGGCGTGTTCCTCGCGGCGAACCGGCTCTACGGGCTGACGTTCGCCGAGCGCCACGACCTCGTCGGCTACCACCCCGACGTGCGCGTGTTCGAGGTGTTCGACGCGGACGGCTCCGGGCTGGGCCTGTTCCTCGGTGACTGGTGGACGCGGCCGGCCAAGCGTGGCGGGGCATGGATGAACTCGCTCGTCGACCAGTCGGCGCTCCTGGGCGAGGCGCCGGTCGTCGTCAACAACCTCAACGTGCCGCAGCCGCCCGCGGGGCAGCCGACGCTGCTCACGTGGGACGAGGTGATCACGCTCTTCCACGAGTTCGGTCACGCGCTGCACGGTCTGCTGTCCGCCGTGCGGTACCCCTCGCAGTCCGGCACCAGCGTGCCGCGCGACTTCGTCGAGTACCCCTCGCAGGTCAACGAGATGTGGGCGCTGCACCCCGAGGTCATCCGCAGCTACGCCGTCCACCACGAGACCGGTGAGCCGATGCCGGAGCAGTGGATCGAGACGCTGATCGCCTCCCAGCAGGACGGGGAGGGGTTCGCCACCACGGAGTACCTCGCGGCCGCGCTGCTGGACCAGGCCTGGTACCGGCTCGCCCCGCAGGACGTGCCGACCGCCCCGGAGCAGGTCGAGGAGTTCGAGGCCCGTGCGCTACGCGACGCGGGCGTCGACCTGCGGACCGTCCCGCCGCGCTACCGCACGACGTACTTCAACCACATCTTCGGCAGCGGCTACTCGGCCGGGTACTACGCGTACATCTGGTCCGAGGTGCTCGACGCGGACACCGTGGACTGGTTCGCCGAGAACGGGGGGCTGCGTCGCGAGAACGGCGACGTCTTCCGTGCGCGGCTGCTCGGCCGCGGCGGGTCCATCGACCCCCTGCAGGCGTTCCGCGACCTGCGGGGCCGCGACCCGCACATCGAGCCGCTGCTGGTGCGCCGCGGTCTGGCGGCACGATGACCGCCGACGTGCGCACCGTCCCGAGCGCCGAGGACGAGGTCGTCGACCTGTGCCGCGACCTCATCCGCATCGACACGACGAACCCCGGCGACGGCAGCGGGCCGGGGGAGCGGGAGGCCGCCGAGTACGTCGTCGGTCTGCTGCAGGACGTCGGGCTCGAGCCCGAGCTGTTCGAGAGCGCACCGGGCCGGGCCAACGTCGTCGTGCGCCTCGAGGGTGCCGACGCGTCGCGTCCCGCGCTCGTCGTGCACGGTCACCTCGACGTCGTCCCCGCGCACGCGGCGGACTGGTCGGTCGACCCGTTCGCGGCCGAGCTGCGCGACGGCCTGGTGTGGGGGCGCGGGGCCGTCGACATGAAGGACATGGACGCCATGGTCCTCGCGGTCGTGCGGCAGATGGTGCGCGAGGGGCGGCGCCCCGCGCGGGACGTGGTGCTCGCGATGTTCGCCGACGAGGAGGCGGGCGGCCGGCTCGGCGCCCACTGGGCCGTGGAGCACCGGCCCGAGCTCTTCGCGGGTGCGACCGAGGCGATCAGCGAGGTCGGCGGCTTCTCGGTCGACGTCGCGGGGCAGCGGGTCTACCTGCTCCAGACCGCGGAGAAGGGGCTCGCGTGGCTGCGGCTCGTCGCGCAGGGGCGGGCGGGGCACGGTAGCCAGGTCAACACCGACAACGCGGTGACGCACCTGGCGGCAGCCGTCGCGCGCATCGGTGAGCACGCGTGGCCGCTGCAGCTGACGCCGACCGTGCGGGCGCTGCTCACGGGCGTCGCCGACCTCACGGGTCTGCCGTTCGACCCCGAGGACCCGGCGACCGTCGACGCCCTGGTCGACGCGCTGGGGCCGGCGTCGACGTTCGTCGGTGCGACGCTGCGGCACTCGACGAACCCGACGCGGCTGGCCGCGGGCTACAAGGAGAACGTCATCCCGGGTGGCGCCACCGCGGCGGTCGACGGGCGCTTCCTGCCCGGGCTCTCCGAGGAGTTCGACGCCACGGTCGCCCGTCTCGTGGGCCCGCACGTGCGGGTCGAGGACCTCGTGCGGGACACCGGTCTCGAGGCGCCCTTCGAGGGTGCGCTCGTCGACGCGATGGTGGCGGCCGTCGTCGCGGAGGACCCGGGCGCCCACGTCCTGCCGTACATGCTCTCGGGCGGCACCGACAACAAGTCGCTGTCGCTCCTGGGCATCACCGGATACGGCTTCGCGCCGCTGCGGCTGCCGGCCGACCTCGACTTCGCGGGCATGTTCCACGGCGTCGACGAGCGGGTGCCGGTCGACGCGCTGCGCTTCGGCACGCGCGTGCTGGACCGGTTGCTGACGACCTGCTGACCGGCGCGCGGCCGCCTCGCGAGGCG
>NZ_JACSQV010000001.1:263998-418138 GCF_014836445.1 Cellulomonas avistercoris | reverse complement strand
CCCCCCCCCCCCCCCCCCCCCCCCCCCCCCCCCCCCCCCCCCCCCCCCCCCCCCCCCCCCCCGGGGGGTCAGCCCAGCGTCTCGGCGAGCGTGGAACGGACGCGGATGATCTTGCGCCGCAGCCACACGCGCCGCTCGCCGCCGGCGTAGAGCCGCAGGCGGGCGAGCTCCCAGCGTCCGTACTCGGCCTCGTCCGTGAGCATGCGCCGCGCATCGCTGCCGGACGTCGTCGCGGGGATGCGCAGCACGCGGTACTCCCACTGACCGCCGTGCGAGTCCCAGTCGCTGCGCCGCCGGCGCACCGTGCTGTCCGTCATCGTCCACCTCGTCCCGTCCGTCCGGGTCCCGGCGCCGTGCCAGGAGCGCCCTCGAGCGCCGCTGCGGTGCCATTGTGCCCCCGCGGCGCTACGGTCATCGCATGACCGTGGACCCGCGCGCCGCCCTCGACCGTCTGGTGGCCGCCCTGGAGGCGCACTACGCCGCCGTCCTGAGCAAGAAGGACGACGACGACCCCGCGGTCGACGACGCGTACGACGTGCTGGCCGACGCCTTCGAGGTGTACGACGACGCGCTCGGCACGGTGCACGGCGAGGCCACGCCGTTCTACCTCGGCGAGGACGACGAGGACGACGACGAGGACGACGACGACGACGACGAGGACGACGACGAGGACCTCGACGAGGACGACCTCGAGGTCGAGGACGCCTGAACCCCCGCGGGCCGCACGGTCCGCGAGGACCCGCTCAGCGCTCCGGGTAGCTCGCCTGGGGTGCGGTGATCTCGTCCAGCACGGCGACGATCTCGGGCGGCAGGCGCAGGTCGTCGACCGCGAGCGCACCGCGCAGCTGCGCGGCCGTGCGGGCGCCGACCACCGCGCTGGCGACACCCGGGCGTGAGGTGACCCACGCGAGCGCCACCTCCAGCGGTGTGCGGTCCAGGCCGGACGCGGCCATGACGACCGCGTCGACGACACCCGCCGCGTCGGCGGTCAGGTAGGGCTGCACGAAACCCGCGAGGTGCGCCGTGGCGGCGCGGGAGTCCGACGGGATCGTCCGGCGGTACTTGCCGGTGAGCACCCCGCGCCCCAGCGGCGACCACGCGAGCAGGCCCGCACCCAGCGACGAGCACGCCGGCAGCACCTCGCGCTCGACGCCCCGCTGCAGCAGCGAGTACTCCGCCTCCACGGCCGCGAGGCCCGGGTCGCCCTCCAGGAGCGTCGCGGCGCGCGCCACCTGCCAGCCGGCGTGGTTCGACAGCCCCACGTAGCGGGCCTTGCCGACCTGCACGGCGTGCCGCAGCGCCGAGACCGTCTCCTCCAGCGGCGTGCGCGGGTCCGGCGTCGCGAGCCACAGGTCGACGCGGTCGGTCCGCAGCCGGCGCAGCGAGGCGTCGAGGCTGTCGAGCAGCGCCCCGCGCGACGCGTCGACGACGCCACCGGCGCCCGTGCGCCGGACGCCCGCCTTGGTGCAGATCACCACGTCCTCACGGTCCGCGACGTCACCGAGCAGGGTGCCCAGGAGCTCCTCCGCACCCCCGTCGGCGTACGACGCGGAGGTGTCGACGAGGGTCCCGCCCGCCTCGACGAAGTCGCGCAGCTGGTCGGCGGCCTCGTGGTCGTCGGTGTCGCGGCTCCACGTCATGGTCCCGAGGCCGAGCGACGAGACGCGCAGGCCCGTGCGGCCCAGACGGCGGTGCTCCATGGGGCGTCACCCTAGCCGCGCGGGGCGGACGACCGGAGCCCGACGTGCCGTGCCATCGCGCCTGGCACGGCAGCGCTATCGTTGCGCCTCGTGGCAACGGGCATCGGTACAGGTGAGGCGATCTTCCTCGGGCTGGTCCAGGGGCTGACCGAGTTCCTGCCGGTCTCCTCGAGCGCGCACCTGCGCATCTTCGGCGAGCTCGTCGGGTCGGGTGACCCCGGCGCGGCCTTCACGGCGATCACGCAGCTCGGGACCGAGACCGCGGTGCTGCTGTACTTCCGCCGCGACATCAAGCGCATCGTCCTGGCCTGGTGGGCCGCCCTGCGCGGCGCCTACGGCACGGACTGGCGCTCGCGCGCGGGCATGCCGACCGGGCAGCCGTCGGACCGCGACGCGCTCATGGGCTGGTTCATCATCCTGGGCTCGGTGCCCATCGTCGTCCTGGGGCTCGCGTTCCAGGACGCCATCGAGCGCCCGTTCCGCAACCTGTGGCTCGTCGCGCTGACGCTCGCCGGGTTCGCGCTCGTCCTCGGCTGGGCGGACCGGCGCGGCGCCAAGACGCGACGACTCGAGGAGCTCACGCCCCGGCACGCGCTGGCGTTCGGGTTCTGGCAGGCGCTCGCGCTCGTGCCCGGCGTCTCACGCTCGGGCGGCACCATCACCGGCGGCCTGCTCATGGGTTACACGCGTGAGGCGGCGGCCCGCTACTCCTTCCTGCTGGCGATCCCCGCGGTGTTCGGCTCGGGCCTGTTCCAGCTCGTCAAGAGCGTCGGCGACTTCGGCCAGGCGGGCACGCCCGGGTTCGGGGCGACGCTCGTGGCGACGCTCGTGGCGTTCGTCGTCGGCTACGTCGTCATCATCGCGTTCCTCAAGATCGTCTCGACCTTCAGCTACGCGCCGTTCGTGTACTACCGCCTGGCTCTGGCGCTCGTCGTCGTCCTGCTCCTGCTCACCGGCGTCCTCGAGCCGGTGAGCGCCCCCGCCAACGCCTGACGGGCCTCACAGCCAGCCCGAGCGCCGGAACGCACGCCACAGGAGCAGGCTCGTGACGGCCATGGTCGCGAGCGCGAGCGGGTACCCGATCGTCCAGCTGAGCTCCGGCATGTGCCGGAAGTTCATGCCGTACACGCCCGCCACGAGGGTGGGCACCGCGATCATCGCCGCCCACGCGGAGATCTTGCGCATGTCCTCGTTCTGGCGGACCGAGACCTGGGCGAGGTGGACCGCGACCATGTCGCCGAGCAGCCCGTCGTGACCGTCGAGGTGCCGGTCGATGCGGTCGACCGCGGTCTGCACGCGGCGGAGCCAGGCGGGGGAGCGGCGCGCGTGCTCGGCCCAGGCGTCGTCGAGCTCGGGCAGGAGCGCGCCGACCGGCCCGACCGCGCGACGCGCCTCCGCGATCTCCCGCTTGAGGTCGTAGACGTCGCCCAGGACCTCGCCCGACGCGCGGGGCGAGAAGACCGTGCGCTCGATGCGGGACACCGCGTCACCGATCTCGAGCTCGACGTACCCCGCCGTCTGGACGAGGACCAGCAGCATCGCCGCCGCGACCGCGTACGCGCCCTGGTCGGGGTCGGGGACGTCGTCCTCGAGCCTCGCGGCGACCGCCGCGAGGACCCCCGCGTCGCCCTGCTCCGTCATGACGACCAGCCCGGGGCACAGGACGCACGTGACCCAGCCGGTCTGCACGTCGCCCGTGCGCGGGACGAACGCGAGGGTCGGGGCGGTGAGCACGACCTGGCCGCCCGCGCCGCGGTCCAGCCGTGCGTGCGGACGGTCGCTCGGGCCCGCGTGCAGCACGTGCCGGTCCAGCAGCAGAACCGTGTGGGCGTCGGTCGCCAGGGCGTGGGTGACCGCGACGAGCCCGTCGAGGTCGTCGGTCACGACCCACGTCGCACGCGCGTCCTGCGGGAGCGCGGCGACGTCGGGGCTGCCGCCGTCGCGCACCCGGTGCCAGCCGTCGGACCGCTCGATCCACACGCGCGCGCCGGGAAGGCCGGCGGCGTGCGGGGTGCGGGGCGTCGGTCCGCCGGATGTGCCGCTGGTGGGACCGGACGTCGACTCGGGTGTCACGCGCCCATTGTGCGTCGGAGACGCCCGGCCACGCCGGTTAGGCTTCCGAGGTGCTCACCTGGCCCGCTCCGCAGATCCCTCGACTGCCCGGGACCGGCGAGCCGGTCCGTGTGCTCGACACCTCCACCGGCCAGGTCGTCGTGGCCGCGCCGGGGCCCGAGGCGCGGCTCTACGTGTGCGGCATCACGCCGTACGACGCGACCCACCTCGGCCACGCCTCCACGTACGTCGCGTTCGACGTGCTGGTGCGTGCGTGGCGCGACGCCGGGCAGCGCGTCACCTACGCGTCCAACGTCACCGACGTCGACGACCCGCTGCTCGAGCGTGCCACGGCCACCGGCGTCGACTGGCGCACGCTCGCGGCGGACCAGACGGCGCTGTACGCGTCCGACATGACGGCGCTCGGCGTCGTCCCGCCCGACGTGTACCGGGGTGTCGTCGAGTCCGTCCCGCAGGTGGTCGCAGCCGTCGAAGCCCTGCTGGCGCGCGGAGCGGCCTACCGGCTGCCGTCGCCCGACGGTGGCGACGACGTGTACGCCGACCTGTCCGCGGACCCGGCGTTCGGGTCCGTCGCGGGGCTCGACGAGGCCGCGATGCTGGTGCTGAGCGCCGAGCGTGGCGGTGACCCCGACCGGCCGGGGAAGCGCTCGCCCCTCGACCCGCTGCTGTGGCGCGCGGAGCGGCCGGGGGAGCCGGCGTGGGACGCGCCCGGTCTGGGTCGCGGCCGTCCCGGGTGGCACATCGAGTGCTCGGTGATCGCGCGTGACGGTCTCGGTGTGCCGTTCGACGTCCAGGGAGGCGGGTCGGACCTCGCGTTCCCGCACCACGAGTGCAGCGCGTCGCACCTGCGCCTGCTGGACGCCGGGGAGTCGGCGCGCGCGCACGTGCACACCGGGATGGTCGGCTACGAGGGCCACAAGATGAGCAAGTCGCGCGGCAACCTCGTGCTCGTCTCGCGCCTGCTCGCCGACGGGGTCGAGCCGATGGCGGTCCGCCTCGCGGTGCTGGCGCACCGCTACCGCGAGGACTGGGAGTGGACCGACGAGGGGCTGGTGGCCGCCCGGCAGCGGGTGGTCACGTGGCGCCGGGCGCTGGCCGGCAACGGCGGCCCGGACGCCGCACCCGTCCTCGCAGGGATCCGTGCGGCGGTCGCCGACGACCTCGACACGCCCCGCGCGCTGGCCGTCGTCGACGCCTGGGCCGCTACGGCGCTGGCCGGCCAGGTGCGGTTCCACGAAGGGGCGCCCGGCCTGGTC
Source organism: Cellulomonas avistercoris (assembly GCF_014836445.1). GTDB lineage: Bacteria > Actinomycetota > Actinomycetes > Actinomycetales > Cellulomonadaceae > Cellulomonas > Cellulomonas avistercoris. Next base: position 413,109 of record NZ_JACSQV010000001.1, on the reverse strand, counting down.
GCCCGCGCGGTCGACGCACTGCTGGGCGTGCGGATGTGAGGTCGTCCGCGGGTGACCGCGGGACCGCCTGTCAGCCGCCGGTGCCCTTGTCGCGACGGCGCAGGTAGCGCTCGAACTCCTGCGCGATCGCCTCGCCGCTCGCCTCGGGGAGCTCGGCGGTGTCCTTGGCCTCCTCGAGCTGACGCACGTACTCGCCGATCTCGGAGTCCTCGCCGGCCAGCTCGTCGACGCCGAGCTGCCACGCCGTCGCGTCGTCCGGCAGCTCGGCCAGCGGCACCGGCTCACCGATGAGCGCCTCGATGCGGTGCAGGATCGCGAGGGTCGCCTTGGGGGACGGGGGCGCCGCGACGTAGTGCGGCACGGCCGCCCACAGGGACAGCGCCTGCATGCCGCGCGCCGCGGCCTCGTGCTGCAGCACCCCGACGATGCCCGTCGGCCCCTCGTAGGTGTTGGGCTCCAGCCCCATGAGGTCGCGGACGTTCGCGTCCTCGCTGGTCGCGTTGACCGGGATGGGTCGCGTGTGCGGCACGTCGGCGAGCAGCGCGCCCACCGTGACGATGGTGCGCACGCCGAGACCGGCCGCGATGTCGAGCAGCTCGCCGCAGTACCGGCGCCAGCGCATCGACGGCTCGATGCCGTGGACGAGCACGACCTGACGGCCCGAGCGCGGCGTCGTCGCGACGGCCACCGCCGTCGTGGGCCACGTGATCTCGCGTGCCCCGTCGGGACCCAGGCCGACCACAGGCCGGTTCACCTGGAAGTCGTGGTAGTCCTCCGGGTCCAGCTCGTCGACCTGCTCGGCACCCCACACGTCGTGCAGGTGCTCCAGGGCCGTGGTCGCGGCGCTGCCCGCGTCGTTCCACCCTTCGAACGCCGCGAGCATGACCGTCTCACGGGCCGGCAGGTCGGGGGCTGCATGGTCGTTCACCGTCCCAGCCTAGGGCGCGAGCGCGCTCCCGGCCGGTCACCGCGGGCGTGGCGGTGCGCGCGGGTAGTCTCGTGCGATCCCCGTCCGACCCCGCACGCACCCGGAGACCACCCTGAGCACCCTCGCCGACCGCACCGCCGACGACGCCCGCCACGCTGCGCCGCCGTCCCCGGACGCCCCACCCCAAGGGGCGCTGCCCGCGGCGGTGCTGTGGGACATGGACGGCACGCTGATCGACACCGAGCCGTACTGGATGGCGGCGGAGATCGAGCTCGTCGAGGCTCACGGCGGCGTGTGGACCCGGCAGGACGCGGTCGCGATGATCGGCAGCTCGATGGAGGTCTCCGCTGGCCTGCTGCAGGCGGCGGGCGTGGCGCTGTCCGTCGCGGAGATCGCCGACGCGCTCAACTCCTCGGTGCGCGCGGCGGTCGCGGCCGGCATCCCGTGGCAGGCGGGCGCGCACGAGGCGCTGCGGGCCCTGCACGCGGCCGGTGTGCCGCTGGCGCTCGTGACGTCGTCGTTCGAGGTCGTCGCGGCGCCCTTCGCGCAGACGGTCGGCCTGTTCGACGTCGTGGTCAGCGGCGACACCGTGACGCGGCCCAAGCCGCACCCGGAGCCGTACCTGACGGCCGCCCGGCTGCTGGGCGTGGACATCGCGGACTGCGTGGCCTTCGAGGACTCCCGCTCCGGGCTGGCGTCCGCGGTGGCGAGCGGCGCGCGGGTCGTCGCCGTCGACTCCCACGTCGTGCTCGACCCGCCGGCCGGGGTGTCGCGCACGTCGACGCTGGAGAGCTTCGACCTCGAGACGTTCGCGCGCGTGGCCGCGGGGGAGACGCTCGACCTGCGAGTCCCTCAGGGCGGTCCGCGTCCGGTCTGACGCCGGAACCGGCGTCAGGCGGCCGGCGCGGGCGTGACACCGATCGCCCGCTGCACGGCGCCCTCGGGGACCGGCGGTGGTGTCCCGCCGAACGAGGGGCACCGGTCGCGGAACGAGCACCAGTCGCACAGGCGCGACGGGCGCGGGCGCCAGTCGCCCGAGCGAGCGGTGTCCTCGATGCCCGCCCAGATCGAGCGCACCCGCGCCTCGAGCGTGTGCATCTCGGACTCGGTCGGCTCGTGGCTGACGACCACCCCGTCGCCGAGGTAGGCGAGCTGCAGACGCTTGGGCAGCACGCCGCGCGACCGCCACACGACGTACGCGTAGAACCGCATCTGGAACAGCGCCGAGCTCTCGAACCCGGCGCGGGGGGACCGGCCCGTCTTGTAGTCGACGACGCGGACCCAGCCGTTCGGGGCGACGTCGACCCGGTCGACCACGCCGCGCAGTCGCGGGCCGTCCTCGAGGTCGTGGAGCACCTGCAGCTCGCGCGCGCGGGGCTCGAGCCGCGTGGGGTCCTCGAGCGTGAACCAGGTCGCGAGCAGCCGCTCCGCGCCCGCGAGGAACTCCACCCGCTCGGCGTCGGTGGTGTGCAGGTCGGCGCAGCGCGGGTCCTGCTCGAGCTGCTCGGCCCAGCGCTCCGGCAGGGCGGCGCACGCCGCCTCGAGCGTCCGCTCCTCGGCGGGCAGGTCGAAGAGCTTCTCGAGCACGGCGTGCACGAGAGTGCCGCGGGCGGCCGCGGGTGACGCCGGCTCGGGCAGGCGGTCCACGACCCGGAAGCGGTACAGCAGCGGGCACTGGAGGTAGTCGTTGGCGCGCGACGGCGACAGGCCCGGCACGCGCGGCTCGCGGGCCGGGACGCTGACCACGTCGGCCTCGCCGTCCCTCGCTGCGGGCGTCGGCGCAGCGGTCGGCCCGTCGAGGGAGGGGTGCTGGTCGGTGTCCACGCTCACGCGACGAGCCTAGGCGCCACCGCCGACACGACCGGCCGGTGCGGGTGCGGCGGAACGTAGGCTGGCCGACGTGAGTGCACCCCGACCTGCGCGTCCCCCCGGCTGGGTGCTCGGTCACGTCGCCGGCGCCCCCGTCGTCCTGGCCCCGAGCTGGCTGCTCGCCGCCGTCGTCCTGACGCTCGTCTTCGCGCCGAGCGTGCAGACCTGGACGGGTGGTGGCGGTGCGCTGCCGTACGTCGTGGCCCTCGTGTTCGTCGTCCTGCTGTTCGCCTCCGTGCTCGTCCACGAGCTCGCGCACGGCCTCGTCGCCAAGGCGCGCGGGCAGCAGCCGCAGGCGTTCGTCCTGACGCTGTGGGGCGGCCACACCACGTTCGGCGGCGCCGCGGCGACACCCGCGACGAGTGCGCTCGTCGCGGTCGTGGGGCCCGTGGCCAACCTCGTGCTCGCCGCCGCGTTCCTGCTGGTGGCGGACCACGCCGTGCCGGACGGGACGCTGCTGCAGACGGTGCTGTGGGCGGGGGCGGTCGCCAACGGCTTCGTCGGTCTCTTCAACCTCGTGCCCGGGCTGCCTCTCGACGGCGGTCGCATCCTCGAGGCCGCCGTGTGGGCGGGCACGGGTGACCGCCACCGCGGCAGCGTGGTGGCCGGGTGGACGGGGCGCGCCGTCGCGGTGGGCGTCGTCCTGGTCGTGCTGGTCCGCCCCTTCCTCGCCGGGACGAGCCCGGATCTGGTGACGGTCGCCTGGTCCGCGCTCATCGGCGCCTTCCTGTGGTCGGGGGCCTCGGCCGCCGTGCGCGGCGGGCGAGCCGGCCGAGCCGTGGACGCGCTGACGCTGCGGACCGTGGGGCGCCCGGCCGTCGTCGTCGGGGCGCAGGCGTCGCTCGCGCAGGCGCGGGCGACGGCGGCTGCCGCGGACGTGGCGGAGGTCGTCGTGCTGGCACCCGACGGACGCCCCGCCGCCTACGTCGACACCGAGGCGGCGGCCCGCGTGCCGGCGGAGCTGGCCGGCACCACCACGGTCGTCGCGGTCTCGACGCCGCTGCCCGTCGGCGCGGTGGTCGACGGGTCGCTGACGGGCGACGCGCTGCTGCGGGCGCTGTCGGCGGCGTCCGCGCACGGGCCCGTGATCGCGGCGCTCGTCGACGGGCGCGTCGTGGCGCTCGTCCGGACGGCCGACGTCGTGGCGGCGCTGCGGGTCTGACGCCTCCGGGCGCCGCGGTGGGACCCCCTGGTCCGGGCACCTGTGGATGGACCGAGCGACGGATCGCGACGGGCCGCTACGGTGTGCCCGGTTCGTCCGGTTGTCGCAGGGGGTGCGCGTGGATCTCGGGGTGCTGGAGCGCTCGCCGGAAGCCGGTGACGTCGAGGCCGTCGACGGGTTGGTCGCGGGGTATCTCGCGCGTGCGGAGCGGTTCGCGGCTCGTGCGGTGAGTGTGCGGGCGGCCGGGGACGGGTTGGTGGGGGCGTCGGTCGGGGCGTGGGCGGCGGCGTTGGGGGAGCGGTCGGGGCGGCTGGCGTCGGGGTGGGAGGACGCGGCTGGTGGGTGCCGGCAGGTGGCCGGGGTGCTGGCCGGGTACGGGGCGGCGTTGCGAGGGCTGGAACGTCGGGTGATGGCGGCCCGGCATGAGGTGGAGACGGCGCGGGTGCGGGCGGTGGCGGCGCGGGAGCGGTACGCGGTGGCGGCGTTGGCTGGTGGGGTGGGCGCCGTGCCGTGGTCGTGGACGGACGTGCCGGCGTTCGCGGCGGTGCCGCAGGCTGCTGGTGAGCTGCGGGTGTGGCGTGCGGCGGTGGCAGATGCGGCTGAGGGGTTGCGGGCGTTCGTCGTGTGCTGTGACGAGCGTGAGGACCTGGACCGGCGGACCGCGGCACGGCTGGCCGGGGTGGAGGTGATGGCCGCGTACGCGCCGGGGACCGGGGTGGACGTCATCGTCGACGTGCCGTTGGTGCGGGCGTTGGCGGCGAGCGCTGCCGGGACGGTGACCGCGGCGCAGCGGCGGGTGATGGCGACCTGGTTCGCGCAGGCTGCCGAGCAGGTGAGCAACTACCCCGGGGACGTCCGGACGCTCGCGGCGCTCACGGGCTTCCTCGATGCGTGGGGTGATGACGGTGAGGTGATGTCCGGGGTGTTCGTCGCGATCGGGGGCGCCGGGGTGGTGCGGTTGCTGACGATGCTGGGCGAGCAGATGGTCGTCGGGGCCACGGACCGGAACTCCTCGCTGGCGGCCGCCGGGGCAGCGCTGCGCTCCGGTCTGGCGTCGGCGTCGTCGACGTGGTCGTCCGGCGAGGCGGCGTCGTACGCGGGCGAGATGGTGCGGGCCGCGTCGAGCATGAACGGCACGCTGTCCGCGATCGGCTACGCGTTCGCCGACCCGCAGGGCGCACGGATGAGCCAGACGTTCACCGTGGCGATGGCCGACCTGCTGGATGCCGTCGAGCGAGGCAACGGCGGGCCGTGGCGCGACGGGCCGGGGGCTCCCGGCCACGCGCTGGACACCGCCGGGTCGCTGTCGCTCGACGCGGGGGCGGCGCACGATGCCGCGGCGCGGGTCTTCGAGACGCTCGGGGCGTACCCGCAGGCGGCGAGGGACTGGTTGACGGGGGAGGGGATCGACTGGTCGTCCTCGGAGATCCGTCCGGCAACTCCCCGCATCACGTACTGGTTTCGTGAGCGGAGCTGGGCGGAAGGCGCGTCGGACGGATTCGCGGGTGTCGGTGCGCTCTGGGCAGGTGTCCAGGCTGATGCGGGCGACGCGCTCGTGAACCGACAGACGGCCGCGATCAACACGCATGTGTTCCATGCGCTTGCGCAGAACCGCTCGTTCCTTCCGACGGAACTGACGTCGGCGGGCGCTGAACAGCTCGCGAACGCCATCTCAGGACAGTTCGCCGGGCTTGTCGAGATCGGACTCAAGGCTGGTTCCAGCGATGGCGATATCTCTGATCCCTGGCGCATGACGGAGATCGCCTACTTGAGCCATGAGGTTCCCACGGCCTATGTCTCGCGCGACTGGGTCGTCCCCGTACTGACAGCAGCGGCGAGTGACGAGTCCGGTCGGCTTGCCCTCCAGGCGGGGGTACTCGCGTACCAGCGGCGGACGCTGGAGGCGGTGGTCGATGGCAGCGCATCGGCGGGTACTGCCCTCGACGCGCTTGCGACTGCATGGGGTGCTGTGGACGGTGCGAGCGTCTCGGCAGCAGAGGTCCAGCAGTACCTGAGAGACGAGCAAGTGCGGGCGGGTATCGAGACGGGACGGAAGGCGGTCGACGCGGGAGTTGCGCTCTCCCCAATCCGTCCGATGGCATCGATCGGCGTCGACGTCGGCCTCGACTTCATGCAGAAGTACGTCGAGTCGCACATGACGGGCGGCCCGCTGCCGGCGCGCTCTACCGAGTCGTTGATACCGGACGGCGCCGGCTCGCTGAACCGGTTCTTCGAGGTCTCGGTGCTCGAGTACCGGCGGCTCGGCCTGTGGGACAAGGCTGGAGCCCACGCAGGGGACGTCGACACAGATGATGCATCCGAGATCGCCGACGGCCTCGTCGGAGACTACGAAGACGTCGTGGACGCCATGCGCGCCCGTGGCACCGATCATGTGAAGGGCCAATGACGACAGGACGAAAGGGCGGTGCTCGAGCGCTGATCGGACGTTGGTCAATCCGGGCGGCAGCGGTAGTCGTGCTCGCACTGGCGGCCGGAGCGTGCACGAGCGAGGAACCTCGCCCCCTGGCGACACCGGCGGTCTCATGGCAGAGCGGCCCGCCCGAGGGTGAACTGGAAGCAGATCCATGGGTGCAAGCCGTGAGGGCCGGTGAGCTGGCATTTGCGGCCGCCACGAACGCGGCGGACTTCTCAGGGGAGGCCCTCGCCGAAACATGGAGCAAGTCGGCGATCCTGCAGATGGTGGACCTTGCTCGATCCGACCTCGACGATGGCTCGGCGTACGTGGCACTCGGGCCGAGGCCCCTGACACCACTGACGGTCGAACTCGTCCAGGGTGGGAGGGGAGTCTTCGTCGCTGGATGCGCCGCCGACCTGCCCGTCCTCCAGGAGCGTCCCTCGAGCGATGGCGGGCAGCCCCAGGCGCGGGTCTACAGGCTGGAGCTCGGTGCCGACGGAGAGCGGCGCATCGTCGGGGTGAACGCCCCGGACGGGGACATCAGGTTGCCGGGCGGCGAGCTGCTCACGGACGAGTACTGCGGTTCCGTGTTGATCCCACGCGGTGTGTTCGACCCGGTGCCCGATCTCGAGCCACTCCTGGAGTTCGACGGCGCGGACGTGATTGCTCCGCCGTCGCCCAGCCCCACGTTCGCCGTCGAGGTACCGAGGTGAGATCTGCGCACGACCGGGGGAGCGATCATGAGTGACTTGAAGGTCGACGTGGGCGCTGTCGCCTCCTTTGTAGCGGCTGTGGAATCGCAGGCTGCGCTTGTTGGCGCAGAATGCGTCTCGACTGGTCGCGCGCTCGGGTCCGGGATCGTGCAGGACGCGGTCGGGACCGTGTCGTTGGTGCTGACAGTGCTCGACCAGGCACTGGCCGCAGGCGCGAGCGATCTGGCGCTGGACGCGCGATCGAGCGAGAACACGTGGGCGAGGGCGGACAGCAGTATCGCGATGAGGCCCGCCTAGGCTGCCCACGTCGCGGTCGCGCCCCGAGCGGCGACCTCTGCGTGAGTACGCGGTGAGGCGGCGCGGTGATCCCGAGAACACCTCCACGCCACCGCCGTGGAGGTGTTTGTGCGTTCACGCATCCCAGGGCGTGGCGTACTGCATTCATCGGGCTGAGATGCGAGCATCGGCCGGTTGGTGGACGTCGCACATCGGCAATCCACGGCCGCGCCACGGCGCGTCGACGTAGGGCGGGAGCGGAGATGTCAGAGGGCGTTGCTGTGGCAGTGATCAATGCGCTCTTCCCTCTGAGCCTCGTCATCGCCGGCGTGATGGTGGTCTGGCTTCTGCGGGAACCGATCACCCGCGCGATCCCGAGCGTTCGCCATGTGAAGGTCGCGGGCGTCGAGTTGGAGCTCGCCGGGAAGGCCCTCGTGGACCATCGACGTGAACAGCTCAAGGACCCGTGGCTGGCGGAAGGGCTCGTAGAGCGTGCTGCCGGACTGCGGGAGCGGCTGACCGACTTCCGAATCCTCTGGGTCGACGACTCGCCCGAGAACAACCAGATCGAACGACGATTCCTGCGGCGTGCCGGGGCGACAGTCGTCAACGCTCTCTCGACCGAGGAGGGCTTGCAAGAGTTGCGCCGTGACGACATCGACGTCGTCATCACCGACTTCCGTCGGGACGGGAAGCGCGACGCCGGCATCGAGTTCGCCGCGCTCGTCTTTGACAAGGGACACCGCCAGCCGATCCTGGCCTATATCGGATCGGTGAACCCAGACCGGCCCACCCCCGCGCACATCGAGATGGTGACGGATCACCCGGACGTCCTGCTCGCACGCGTGCTCGACATCGCCCGCGACCGCAGCAGGTGATCTAGGCCTCCTGAGCATTGGCGAACCGAGCTTGCACCTATTGTCCGTCGGATTCGGCACGTCGTGCGAGCGGTTACCGAAGCAGTCACTTAGTGCTGCGTGATGGAGAGTGTCGTTCCGGTCTCGGGTCGCCACTCCGTGATCTCGCGGGGGCGTACCGCTTCAGGACCGTTCGAGACCCCAAGGCAGCATGCCCTGCCGAGATGGGAGTGATCCTGCGGCTGCGGGATGGGGTGTCGAGTGCCGATCTAAGGAGCGACGCCTCGCGTTCATTCTCAGCAGTCGGGTGGTTTGGGTCTGTCGGTGCACAGGTCGGCCACGAGGCGGCTGGTGCGTTCTTCGACGGTGAAGGGTGGGGAGGTGGTGGTGGTGTTGGCGGTGCCGTTGATGTCGCGCCAGATGGGTGAGCCGTCGATCTGGTAGCGGCCGGTCCATTCGGCGTTCAGGGTGATGGTGGTGGTGCCGGGGTTCTCGTACTCGTGGAAGACGTCGTGGTGGGGGTAGGCGTGGCCCGGTGAGGTGGTGGTCAGGGTGTGGCCGTCGCCGAAGTCGTAGGTCCAGCGGGTGGGGGTGGCCTCGACGGTGATGCCGTAGCCGAGCAACTCGGTGCGCAGGGTGATGGGGGTGGGGTCGGTGGAGACGATGGTCTCGATGTTGATCAGGACCCACCCGCGGTCGGGTTGCAGAGTCAGGGTGGGCGCGGGCAGGGGGAGCAGCCGGAAGTCGGCCTCGGTCAGGACGGGCAGCAGGTCGACCCCGCAGCCGCCGGCGTCGATCTGCTGCCAGGGGCCCCACGCCGCGGCGGGTGTGGCGCGGGCCTGGCGCCACATCGGCATGACCATGGTGTCGCCTGTCTCGCACTGCTGGATCACCCCGGCGAGGTTGGCCAGCTCGGGGCAGGTGCCGTCCGCGGAGCCTTTGGTCCAGATGCCGGCCGCCTCGCGGCATTGCGGGGCGCGCTCGTAGTTGAACAGCCGGAGCTCTGGATGTATCGCGACGTTCCTCCGCGCCAAGTCCTCAGCACGCGCGGCGCCCAGACGCACGTTCTGATCCGTGGCTTTGCCGTCGAACCGCGTACTGCCGCCTGGCGTAGGCGCCGCCACCAGCGCCAACGACATGACCGCGGCCGCGACTGCGACCGCGACCGAAAGCCTCACGACTCGGCCGGTTCGAGACCGACCGCATCGACCCGCCACCCGTCGTCCCAAGTCAACGAGTACGTCGTGCGGTAGACGCCGGCTCCATCGGTGCTGAGGACCTGGCCGTCGCGGTCGAGCTCCGACGACTCCGCGATCTCCACGATCACTTCAGCCGAGTACCAGCGCCCCGCCTCCAGCTCGATGCCACTCGATGACGCCACGTGCAGCGGGCCAATCACGCTGTGCCCGCGACCGTGGAGCTCATCGATCTCCTCCGAGACCTTCGAGCAGAACTCACACGACGGGTCGGCGATCGACCTCCATTCCGTGAGGTCTCCGGTGGCGTACGCATACGGGTACAGCGAGATGAAGTAGCTCGCGGCAGCCGCGGCGCCGTCGGCGCTCGGAGTCGCCATCGCCTCGGGTCGATCCGGGGGCACGGTGACGTCCGGCGTAGGTGAGGGCGTGGGCGTGGGCGACCCGGTGGGCGTCGTCGTCGCTTTCGGCTCCGCGGTGGTGGGGTCAGCGGGTCCGGCGTCCGTCGTGCACCCGGCGACCAGCACCCCGATCACGACCGCTACGAGGGCCACCTGTCCGTGCATGCGCATGTCGGGAAGGTACTGGTTCGAAGCGGTTCGGCAGGCCGGTCGTCTCGCATCTGTGGACAGCTGCGCGAACGACGCGGCGGCCGCACTGAGCGCACGATGGCGTGGAGGAGGACCCGCCGGCTCCGCCGCACCGAGAGGGGCGGAGCCCTCCGCGGCGGCCGGTGCGGGTCGGTCCTCATGAACCACACCACCTAGACTCGGCGCCCGTGACCACCCACGACGCCGCCGTGCCCGCACCGACCGGGGCCGCCCAGCGGCGTGGACCCTTCCGCACCGGTGAGCGGGTGCAGCTCACCGACCCGCGGGGCCGCCTGCACACGATCACGCTGCAGCCCGACGGCAGCTTCCACACGCACCGCGGCTACCTGCGGCACAGCGAGCTCATCGGGGCGTCCGAGGGTGTGGTGGTGCAGAACACGACCGGCATCGAGTACCTGGCGCTGCGGCCCCTGCTGGCGGACCACGTCCTGTCGATGCCGCGCGGCGCGGCCGTGGTGTACCCCAAGGACGCGGGCCAGATCGTCACGATGGGCGACGTGTTCCCCGGGGCCACCGTGGTGGAGGCCGGGGTCGGCTCGGGCGGTCTGACGCTGTCGCTGCTGCGTGCCGTCGGTGACCACGGCCGTCTGGTGTCCGTCGAGCGGCGTGAGGACTTCGCCGCGATCGCGCGCGGCAACGTCGAGTCGTTCTTCGGCGGTGCGCACCCCGCGTGGGACCTGCGCCTCGGGGACCTCGCCGACGTGCTGCCGACGGCCGCCGAGCCGGGATCCGTCGACCGCGTCGTGCTCGACATGCTCGCACCGTGGGAGAACCTCGACGCCGTGGCCACGGCCCTCGCGCCCGGTGGCGTGCTGGTCTGCTACGTCGCGACGACCACGCAGCTCTCGCGGCTCGCCGAGGACGTGCGCAGCGACGGCCGCTACACCGAGCCGGAGGCGTGGGAGTCGATGGTCCGCGGCTGGCACCTCGAGGGGCTGGCCGTCCGCCCGCAGCACCGGATGATCGGGCACACCGGCTTCCTCCTGACGACCCGGCGCCTCGCGGACGGCGTCGAGCCGCCGCACCGCAAGCGGCGCCCCGCCAAGGGCTCCTACCCGGTCGCCGAGGACGGCGCGCCGGCCACCGACACGGAGCTGTGGTCGCCCGAGGCGATGGGCGAGCGCGAGACGTCGGCCAAGAAGATCCGCCGTGCCCGCCGCGAGCTGCACGTCGCACCCGACGACCTCGGCCCGCAGGGGCCCGCGACGGGGGAGTGACCGCGCGGCGCCCGCCCCGGGGACGCCGGGGCGGCGGGGCGGCGGGGGGCCCAGGGGGGGGGACGCCCGGACGACATGCGGCGCGGCCCGCACGGCCGGTTGACACGGGCGGTTAGGGTCGTCGGACCAGCAGGCACAGCGACGTGCACGGTGGAGCGCAGGACGGCTTCATCGCGACGCGGAACGGAGGCCGACCACCATGACCGAACCCGCTGCCCCTGGACGAGACCTGCAACGTGAGCTCGCGGTGCTCGCCGCGAAGAACGAGCGGCTCAGCGAGGCGCTCGTCGCGGCGCGCGAGCAGATCCTCGAGCTCAAGCGCCAGGTGGACGACCTGGCCAAGCCGCCGGGCACGTACGCGACGTTCCTCGCGGCGCGCGACGACGGCTCGGTGGACATCGTCTCGGCCGGACGCAAGATGCACGTGGGCGCCAGCCCGTCGCTCGACGTCCGGCACCTGCGCCCCGGCCAGGAGGTCATGCTCAACGAGGCGCTCACGGTCGTCGAGGCCGGTGGCTACGAGCAGGTCGGCGAGATCGTCACGGTCAAGGAGATGCTCGGCGAGGGGCGTGCGCTCGTCGTCGGGCGCGGCGACGAGGAGCGCGTCGTCCGGTTCGCCGGCCAGGTCGCTGACGGCCGCGTGCGCGTCGGCGACGCCCTGACGATCGACCCGCGCAGCGGGTTCGTCTTCGAGGTGATCCCGCGGGCGGAGGTCGAGGAGCTGGTCCTCGAGGAGGTCCCGGACATCGACTACACCGACATCGGTGGCCTCGGACCGCAGATCGAGGCCATCCGGGACGCGGTGGAGCTGCCCTTCCTGCACCCCGAGCTGTTCCGCGAGCACGGGCTCAAGCCGCCCAAGGGCGTGCTGCTGTACGGGCCGCCCGGGTGCGGCAAGACGCTCATCGCCAAGGCGGTCGCGCACTCGCTGGCCGCGACGGCCGCCGCCGCGCGCGGCGACGACGCGTCCGACGCGCGCTCGTTCTTCCTCAACGTCAAGGGCCCGGAGCTGCTCAACAAGTACGTCGGGGAGACCGAGCGGCACATCCGCCTGATCTTCGCGCGGGCCCGTGAGAAGGCGTCCCAGGGCCACCCCGTCGTCGTGTTCTTCGACGAGATGGAGTCGCTGTTCCGCACCCGCGGGACGGGTGTGTCGAGCGACGTCGAGACGACGATCGTGCCGCAGCTGCTCTCCGAGATCGACGGCGTCGAGCGGCTCGACAACGTCATCGTCATCGGGGCGTCGAACCGCGAGGACATGATCGACCCCGCGATCCTGCGGCCCGGACGCCTGGACGTGAAGATCAAGATCGAGCGGCCCGACGCCGAGGGCGCGCGCGAGATCTTCGCCAAGTACCTGACGGCCGACCTGCCGATCCACGGCGACGACATCGCGGAGCACGGCGGGTCCCCGAGCGCGGCGGTCGAGGCCATGATCGCCCGGGTCGTCGAGCGCATGTACTCGGAGGCCGACGAGAACCGCTTCCTCGAGGTGACGTACGCCAGCGGCGACAAGGAGATCCTGTTCTTCAAGGACTTCAACTCCGGCGCCATGATCCAGAACGTCGTCGACCGCGCCAAGAAGTCGGCGATCAAGGACCTGCTGTCGACCGGTCAGCGGGGCATCCGCGTCGACCACCTGCTCGCGGCCTGCGTCGACGAGTTCAAGGAGAACGAGGACCTGCCCAACACGACGAACCCCGACGACTGGGCGCGGATCTCGGGCAAGAAGGGCGAGCGCATCGTGTTCATCCGCACGATCGTGCAGGGCAAGAAGGGCGTCGACGCCTCCCGGACCATCGAGAACGTCACCAGCACCGGCCAGTACCTGTGACGGCCCGCGCGTGAGCGTGCACCGGCGTCCCACGTCCTGACCCCTGGGCACGGGGCGCCGGTGGGCAGCACGGCGCCTAGGGTGGGCGCCGTGACCGTGCGGCGCGTGATGGGGATCGAGACGGAGTACGGCGTCCTGCAGCCGGGGCGTCCGCTGGCCAACCCGATGCTCCTGTCGAGCCACGTCGTGGCCGTGCACGGCGCGGCGCGCGAGGCCGGGCGCGTGCGCGCACGCTGGGACTACGACGACGAGGACCCGCTGCACGACGCCCGGGGCTTCCACCTGGACCGTGCGGCCGCGCACCCGTCGATGCTCACGGACTCGCCGAGCGTCGCCGTGCCCTCGGGCAACGGGCCGCAGGAGATGCCGCGCTCGGCGGTCGAGGAGTACGAGGACCCCGGAGCGGCCAACGTCATCCTCACCAACGGCGCGCGGCTCTACGTCGACCACGCGCACCCGGAGTACTCGTCGCCCGAGGTCACGACGCCGCTCGACGCCGTGCGCTGGGACCGCGCGGGCGAGCTCGTCATGCTCGAATCCGTGCGGCGGCTCGCCGCCAACGCGGCCCTGCCGGACGTCAACCTCTACAAGAACAACGTCGACGGCAAGGGCGCCACCTATGGCACCCACGAGAACTACCTCGTCGACCGCGCGGTGCCGTTCGGCGACCTCGCGGCGCGCCTCACGCCGTTCCTCGTGACACGCCAGGTGTTCACCGGTGCCGGCCGCGTGGGCCTGGGGCAGCGCGCCGAGCACCCGGGCTTCCAGCTCTCGCAGCGTGCCGACTACATCGAGGCCGAGGTGGGCCTGGAGACGACGCTGCGCCGCCCGATCGTCAACACGCGCGACGAGCCCCACGCCGACCCGGCCCGCTGGCGCCGGCTGCACGTGATCATCGGCGACGCCACGATGCTCGAGGTCGCGACGTACCTGCGGCTCGGGACGACGTCGCTCGTGCTGTGGCTCGTGGAGCAGGCGCAGGAGGGCGGTGCGGCCCGCGGGATCGCCCGGAGCATCGACCGCCTCGCGCTGCGGGATCCCGTGCAGGCCGTGCACCGGGTGAGCCACGACCTGTCCCTCACCGAGCGCCTCGAGCTGGCCGACGGTCGGCGGCTGACGGCCCTGGAGGTGCAGGCCGAGTACCTGGCGGCGGTGCGCAGCGCGCTCGACGCCGTCGGTGGGCCGCCGGACGAGCAGACGCGCGACGTGCTCGACCGCTGGGAGTCCCTGCTGCACCGCCTGGGCGAGGACCCGGCGTCGTGCGCCCGGGAGGTCGAGTGGCTCGCCAAGCTGCGGCTGCTCGACGGCATGCGCCGGCGCGACCAGCTCGCGTGGGACCACCCGCGCCTGGCCGCCGTCGACCTGCAGTGGTCCGACGTCCGCCCCGAGCGGGGTCTCTACCACCGGCTCGTCGCGGCAGGTGCCGTCGAGCTGCTGGTGACCCCCGAGCAGGTCGAGGACGCCGTCATTCACCCGCCTCAGGACACGCGCGCGTACTTCCGCGGCGAGGCGGTCGCGCGCTACGGCGGCCAGATCTCCGCCGCGAGCTGGGACTCCGTGGTGTTCGACGTGCCCGGGGCCCAGACGCTGCAGCGCGTGCCGATGCGCGACCCGCTGCGAGGTACGCGCGCGCACGTCGGCGAGCTCCTCGACCGCAGCCCGGACGCGCGGACGCTCCTGGCGGCGCTCGGCGGCTGACGGACGCCACGCTCGTCCCCGCACCCCCGGCCGGGCGGACTTGGGCCTAGGGTGGGCACGCGGGGTACGTGGGACGTGACCCCCAGGACGGAGGTCACCATGGCTGGTCAGGATCACGTCAGGCACCGTCAGGACGACGAGCCGGCGGACGAGCCGGTCACGCCGCCGCCCGCGGCGGCGAACGCGCAGACCCGCGACGCGGAGGTCGACGCGCTGCTCGAGGAGATCGACGACGTCCTCGAGCAGAACGCCGAGCAGTTCGTGCGCGGGTTCGTCCAGAAGGGCGGTCAGTGAGCGCCGATGACCCTGCACGACTCGTCCGGCCGACTCCCGCACGCCTTCACCACACCCGGCTCCGCCTCCTTCGTCGACTTCCTCGCGGGGTACGCCCCTGACCTGCTGCCCGGCCGACGCCCCCTGCCGCCGGGCGACGTGCAGGCGCCGCACGGGACCACGATCGTCGCGCTCGCGTTCGACGGCGGCGTGGTCATGGCGGGCGACCGGCGCGCCACGATGGGCTCGATGATCGCGAGCCGGCACATCGAGAAGGTGTTCCCGGCCGACGAGTTCTCCGCCGTCGGCATCGCCGGCACCGCAGGGCTGGCCATCGAGCTGGTCCGGCTCTTCCAGCTGGAGCTCGAGCACTACGAGAAGATCGAGGGCAGCCTGCTGTCGCTCGACGGCAAGGCGAACCGGCTCGCGACGATGATCCGGGGCAACCTCGCGATGGCGATGCAGGGCCTCGCGGTCGTGCCGCTGTTCGCCGGGTACGACCTGGACCACGGCGTCGGGCGGCTGTTCTCCTACGACGTGACGGGTGGGCGGTACGAGGAGCACGAGCACCACGCCGTGGGCTCCGGCTCCGTGTTCGCGCGCGGCTCCCTCAAGAAGCGCTGGCGCCCCGGGCTGGACGCGTCGACCGCCGTACGGGTCGCCGTGGAGGCGCTCGTCGACGCCGCCGACGACGACTCCGCGACCGGCGGCCCCGACCGCGCGCGCCGCATCTGGCCCGTCGTGGCGACCGTGACGGAGGCGGGCTACCTGCGGGTGTCGGACGACGACCTCGCCGCGGCGGTCGAGACCGTCGAGAACGGCCGGCGCAGCACACGACGCGAGGGGGGTGCGCGATGAGCATGCCGTTCTACGTCTCGCCCGAGCAGCTCATGAAGGACCGGGCGGACTACGCGCGCAAGGGCATCTCGCGCGGGCGCTCCGTCGTGGTGCTGCAGTACGACGACGGCATCGCGTTCGCGACCGAGAACCCGTCGCGGGCGCTGCACAAGATCTCCGAGATCTACGACCGCATCGCGTTCGCCGCGGTCGGCAAGTACAACGAGTTCGAGAACCTGCGGGTCGCGGGCGTGCGGTACGCGGACCTGCGCGGGTACTCCTACGACCGTGTCGACGTGACGGCGCGTGGCCTCGCCAACGCGTACGCGCAGACGCTCGGCACCGTGTTCACCACGGAGTCCAAGCCCCTCGAGGTCGAGCTGGTCGTCGTCGAGGTCGGCCGCCAGCCCGCGGGTGACCAGATCTACCGGCTGTCGTACGACGGCTCCGTGGCGGACGAGCACGGGTGGGTCGTCATGGGCGGCCAGGCCGAGCGTCTGGCCGGTCTGCTGGGTGGCGGGTGGCGCCCCGGCATGACGCTCGCGGAGGCGCTGGGGCTCGCGGTGCAGGTGCTGGGCTCCGCCGCCGATGACGGTGAGCCACGGGTGCTCGGTGCGGCGCAGCTCGAGGTGGCGGTCCTGGACCGCACCCGGCCGCGGCGCGCCTTCCGGCGGCTGACGGGCGCACTGCTGGAGGACGTGCTCGGCGGGGCGCAGGCCCCGGCGGGCGGGGACGGGCCGCCGGCACCCTGACGGGACGGCGCCGGCGGACGAGCGACGGGGAGTGACGCATGGACAGGCGCATCTTCGGTCTGGAGACCGAGTACGGGGTCACGTGCGCGGCGCAGGACGGCCGCGGCCTGTCCGCGGACGAGGTCGCGCGCTACCTGTTCCGCAAGGTGGTGGCGTGGGGCCGCTCGTCCAACGTCTTCCTGCGCAACGGCTCGCGGCTGTACCTCGACGTCGGCTCGCACCCCGAGTACGCGACCGCCGAGTGCGACGACTGGCGCCAGCTGGTCACGCACGACCGTGCCGGTGAGCGCATCCTCGAGGGTCTCGTGGCGGACGCGCAGCAGCGGCTCGAGCACGAGGGTCTGCCCGGGCGCATCCACCTGTTCAAGAACAACACCGACTCGGCGGGCAACTCCTACGGCTGCCACGAGAACTACCTCGTGCGCCGCCAGGGGGACTTCGCGCGCCTGTCCGACGTGCTCGTGCCGTTCCTCATCACCCGCCAGATCCTCACGGGTGCCGGCAAGGTCCTGGCCACGCCGCGGGGAGCGGTCTACTGCCTGTCGCAGCGCGCCGACCACATCTGGGAGGCCGTCTCGAGCGCGACGACCCGCTCCCGGCCCATCATCAACACGCGCGACGAGCCGCACGCGGACGCCGAGCACTACCGCCGTCTGCACGTGATCGTGGGCGACTCGTCCATGTCGGAGACGACGACGATGCTCAAGGTCGGGTCCACCGACCTGCTGCTGCGCCTCATCGAGGCGGGCGTGACGATGCGCGACATGACGCTGGAGAACCCGATCCGGGCCATCCGCGAGATCAGCCACGACATGACGGGCAAGCAGCCGGTCACCCTCGCGTCGGGTCGGACGGTGACGGCGATCGACCTGCAGGAGGAGTACCTGTCGCGGGTCAGCGACTTCGTCACCGCCGAGGTCGGGCCATCGCCGGAGACCAAGCACCTGCTCGACCTGTGGGAGCGCGGGCTGCGGGCCCTGCGCACGGGCGACCTGACGCTCGTCGAGCGCGAGCTGGACTGGGTCATCAAGTACCAGATGATCGAGCGCTACCGGGCCAAGCACGACCTCGAGCTGTCCGACGTCCGCGTGCAGCGGCTCGACCTCGCGTACCACGACATCTCCCGCACCGAGGGCCTGTACAACCTGCTGGCGGCGCGCGGGCTGGTGGAGCGCGTCACCACCGACCTCGACGTCTTCGAGGCGACGGCCGTCCCGCCGCAGACGACCCGGGCGAAGCTGCGCGGGGACTTCGTCCGCGCGGCGCAGGACGCACGCCGCGACTACACCGTGGACTGGGTGCACCTGAAGCTGAACGACCAGGCGCAGCGCACGGTGCTGTGCAAGGACCCGTTCCGCAGCGTCGACGAGCGGGTCGACAGGCTCATCGAGTCGATGTGACCGCGGCGCGGCCGTACCCGGCACGTGGGTCGGACGTCGCGGCACGGTGAGCCGACGGGGCCGTACAGTGAGGCCCCGTCGCGCGCGGTCCGGTCCTTCCGGCCCGGTGGCGACGTCATGGAGGACCGATCTCGCGGGAGGCACGGACGTGCGGTGGGTGACGGGTGCTCGCCGGGTGGCGGTGGCGGTTCTCGTCGGGCTGGTGCTCGCCGCGTGCACCGCGACGACGACCGTCGAGCCGGAGGTCACGGTGACCGGCGGTGCGGGGGAGGCCCCGACCGTGACGTACCTGACGCCGCTGACCGTCGACGAGACGTACCGGGAGACGATCTGGCCGGGCACGGGCGCCGAGCTCGTCGACGGTGCCCCGGTGCTCATCGACTTCTGGCTGGAGAACGCGCGGGACGCGAGCCTGGTCAAGGAGAGCTACTCCACGAGCCCCACGCCGCGGATGCTCACGGTCGAGGACCTCGGGACGGACCTGTACGAGACGCTGCGCGGTCAGCAGGTCGGCGCACGTCTGCTGCAGGTCGCGCCGGGCGGCTCCGGGGCCGACTACCCGACCGTCACGGTGCTCGACGTGCTCCCGACGCGTGCGGTGGGGCAGCCGATCACCCCGGACCCGACCCTGCCCGTGGTGACCGAGGGCAACGACGGCTCGCTGACCCTGACACCCACGGGCGCGCCGCCGCCGGACCGCCTCGTGGTGGAGCCCCTGGTGCGCGGCACCGGCCCGCAGGTCGCCGAGGGCGACGTCATCACGGTGCAGTACGCCGGGTTCTCCTGGGACGACGGCGCTCTGTTCGACTCGACGTGGCAGCGCGGGCTGCCCGTGTCCTTCCTCCTCTCCGACGTGCCGTCCTGGGCCGAGGGGCTGGTCGACCAGCCCGCCGGCAGCCGCGTGATGCTCGTCGTCCCCCCCTCGTACCCCCTCGGCGTCACCGACGGCGAGGAGCTGGCCGGAAAGACGGTGGTCTTCGTGATCGACATCCTGGCCACGGGCAGCCCCGCGCAGGGCGCCTCGTGAGCCTCGCCCTGCGGGTCATCCCCTGCCTGGACGTCGACGCCGGACGCGTCGTCAAGGGCGTCAACTTCGAGAACCTGCGCGACGCCGGCGACCCGGTCGAGCTCGCGCGCCGGTACGACGCGGAGGGTGCGGACGAGCTGACGTTCCTCGACGTCTCGGCGTCGTCGTCCGACCGCGAGACCACGTACGACGTCGTGCGCCGCACCGCCGGCGAGGTGTTCGTCCCCCTGACCGTCGGCGGGGGCGTCCGGTCGCCGCACGACGTGGACCGGCTGCTGCGCGCCGGCGCCGACAAGGTGGGCGTCAACACGGCGGCGATCGCGCGACCCGAGCTCATCACCGAGATCGCCGACCGGTTCGGTTCGCAGGTGCTCGTGCTGTCGGTCGACGCCCGCCGGACGACGGGCGGGACGCGCACGCCGTCGGGGTACGAGGTGACCACCCACGGCGGGCGCCGGGGCACGGGCGTGGACGCCGTCGAGTGGGCGCACCGCGCGGTCGAGCTGGGCGTCGGTGAGGTGCTGCTCAACTCGATGGACGCCGACGGCACGACCGCGGGCTTCGACCTGCCGATGATCACCGACGTGCGGGCCCGCGTGAGCGTGCCCCTCATCGCCTCGGGCGGCGCGGGCACCGTGGAGCACTTCGTCGAGGCCGCCCGCGCGGGGGCCGACGCCGTGCTGGCCGCGAGCGTCTTCCACTTCGGCACCTTGACGATCGGGCAGGTCAAGGACGCGCTGCGGGCCGCGGGCGTCGTCGTCCGCTGACGCGGCCGGTCGACCCCGACCCGGCCCCCGACCCCGCCACCGACGTCGTGCGGGCCCGGGGCGGCACGGTCAGGGGCCGGTGAGCAGGTCCCGCACCACTGTCACGTCGTCCTCGGCCCCCTCGAGCCGCACGTCCGCCGCCTGCAGCCGGCCGGACACCGCGAGCACGAGCTCACCCACGGCACCGCGCAGCACGACCGTCCCGTGGCCGGCGCGCGGCGCGTGCACCGCCGAGCGCACGTCGTCGTCGCGCACCAGCACGACGCCCGGGCCGAGCCCGCGCAGGCGCAGCGGGGCCATGCGCACCAGCTGGGACCACAGCACCTCCGCCAGGCCCTCGGGCAGCTCGCGCGGCGCGCGCTCCCCGGCGCCCCGGCGCACGTCCTCGGTGTGCACGAAGTACTCGGTGGCGTTGACCGCGTCCCCCGCCCACGCGAGCGGGCTCCACCGCCGAGGCGGTGCCGCGAACCGGTCGACGAGCGCGGCGTAGCCGGCGGGGTCGGAGGCGGTCGCGGCGAGGCGCTCCGTGGCCGCGGCGAGACCGCCGCGCACCGCCGAGGCGGCCAGAGCGGGGCGCTCCCGGATCACCAGGTGGGCCGCCAGGTGCCGGGCCTGCCAGCCCTCGCAGAGCGTGGGGTCGTGCGGGTCCGCGGCGCGCAGCGCCTCGGCGAGCCAGTCGCGCTCGGTCTCGTGCCAGGTCATGGCACGTGATCGTGCCACGCGACGGGCACCGTCGCGCAGCGCGCCACCCGGCGGGGCCCCACCGGGCGGTGTCGCACGTGCGTGAGAAGATCGCCCATCCCCTTCCCGTCAGGAGTGTGACCGCCGTGCCCGCGCGCCCCCGGACCCCCGCCGACCCCTCGCGTCCCGATGCGTCGGCAGCAGGGTCGGCGCTCCGCGGGTCGACCGCGCGCAGGTCGGTGGGCCTGATCTGGCGCGGCATGCGGGCGCACCCGCGCACGTACGTCGCGGCCGTCGGCACCTCGGCGCTGTTCGGCGCGCTGACCGTGGCGGTGAGCCGTGTGCTCGGCGCCGTGACCGACCGCGTCGTGGTGCCCGCGCTCGCCGGCTCCGAGCAGGCCCAGGGCCGCATCTGGCTCGCCGGACTCGTCGTCGCCGTCGTCGCGCTCGCCCTGGCGGGAGCCGTGGCCGCGCGTCGGGTCTTCGCCGGGATCGGCGTCGCCGACATCCAGGCCGACCACCGTCGCGCGGTCACCCGGCAGTACCTGCGGCTGCCGATGTCGTGGCACCGGCGCCACCCCACGGGGCAGCTGCTCTCCAACGCGGGCTCGGACGTCGAGGCGGCGACGGGTGTGTTCAACCCGCTGCCCTTCGCGCTCGGGGTGGTCGTGATGATCGTGGTCGCCACGACGGCGCTGCTGAGCACCGACGTCTGGCTGGCCGTCGCGGCGCTCGTCGTCCTGCCGCTCGCCGTGGTCGCGAACCTCGTCTTCCAGCGCCGCATGACGCCGGCCATCACCCGCGCGCAGCAGCTGCGCGCCGAGGTCGCCGACGTGGCCCACGAGAGCTTCGAGGCCGCCGCGCTGGTGAAGTCGCTCGGGACGGAGGACCGCGAGGACGCCCGGTTCACCGACCGGGCACGCGCGCTGCGCGACGCGAACATCCGCGTCGGGGTCGTGCGAGCGGTGTTCGACCCCGTGATCGACCTGCTGCCCAACCTCGGGACCCTGCTGGTGCTGCTGGTCGGCGTCCAGCGGGTCGCTGCGGGCGCGATCGGCACCGGCGACGTCGTCGCGGCCGCGTACCTGCTGACGCTGCTCGCGGTCCCCGTGCGCGCCTTCGGCTGGGTGCTGGGCGAGCTGCCGCGCGGTCTGGTCGGCCACGACCGGATCTCACGCGTCCTGGACGCGCCCGGCGTCCCCATCGACGGCACGACCCCCTGGGTCGCCACGTCGCCCGGGGCGACGCTCGAGATGCGCGGCGTGGACCTGCGGGTGCCGACCGCCGACGGCGAGGTCGAGCTGCTGCACGGCGTGGACCTGCGGGTCGAGGCCGGGCGGACGCTCGCGGTCGTCGGCCCGACCGGCGCCGGCAAGTCGACGCTCGTCGGCCTGGTGCCGCGCCTGGTCGACCCGTCGGCGGGCGTCGTCAAGCTCGACGGCACGGACGTGCGCGAGGTGCGGCCGGCCGACCTCGCGGCGCAGGTCGGCTACGTCAGCCAGTCGACGTTCGTGTTCGAGGACACCGTGCGCGGCAACGTGACGCTCGCGGATCCCGGCGACCCCGGAGCACCCGGCGACGACGAGGTGTGGGCGGCGCTCGCTGCCGCGCGCGTCGACGACGTGGTGCGGGCGCTGCCCGGCGGGCTCGACGCACCGCTCGGCGAGCGCGGCGCGAACCTGTCGGGCGGGCAGCGTCAGCGGCTCGCGCTGGCGCGCGCGCTCGTGCGGCACCCGCGCGTGCTGGTGCTCGACGACGCGACCTCCGCGGTGGACCCCGGCGTCGAGCGCGACATCCTCACGGGCCTGCGTGCCGACGACGACGCGAGCGGCCCCACCGTCCTGCTGGTCGCGTACCGCATGGCGTCGGTGCTGCTGGCGGACGAGGTCGTGCACGTGGAGGCCGGGCGCGTCGTCGACCGCGGCACGCACGACGAGCTCCTGGCGCGCGACCCGGGCTACCGGGAGCTCGCCACGGCCTACGAGCGCGAGTCGCAGCGGCGCGTGCGGGAGCGGGCCGACGCGGAGGCGGCGGACGTGTGGGACGAGGACGTGGCGACCGGGGGAGGGCGCAGGTGAGCACCACCGATGCACGGCAGGAGGGCGCGCCGGACAGCCGGATGGCGCCCGCGAGCACGCTCGGCGTGTTCGCGACGCTGCGCCGCGCGGCGCAGGTCTCACCCGAGCTGCTCGACGGTCTGACTCTCACGCTCGCGCTGGCCGTGGTCGCGGCGACCGCACGCGTGCTGGTGCCGATCGCGGTCCAGCAGACCGTCGACACCGCGATCCTCGCGCCCGGTGGCGTCGACGTGTCGCGGGCCGCGGCGCTCGTCGGCGTCGCGGCCCTCGGTCTCGCGGTGGGAGCGGCGTGCTCCGCGCTGGTGAACGTGCGGCTGTTCCGCTCGAGCGAGGCCGGTCTGCTGACCCTGCGCACGCGGGCGTTCCGCCATGTCCACGACCTGTCGGTCCTCACGCAGAACAGCGAGCGGCGCGGTTCGCTCGTCTCCCGCGTGACGTCGGACGTCGACACGATCTCGATGTTCGTGCAGTGGGGCGGCATCATGCTGCTCGTCTCGGTCCTGCAGATCTTCGTGGCCACGACGCTCATGGCGGTCTACTCGTGGCAGCTCACGCTGCTCGTGTGGGCCTGCTTCCTGCCCCTGCTGGTCGTGCTGCCGCGGATGCAGAAGGGCGTCAACCGTCGCTACGCGGCGGTCCGGGAGCGGTACGGCGCGATGCTGGGTGCCGTGTCCGAGGCCGTCGTCGGCGCCGAGACGATCCGCGCCTACGGCGTGTCGGCCCGGACGCAGCGTCGGATCGACGCCGCTGTGGCTGCGACCCGGCGCGCGATGGTGCGGGCCCAGACGCTCGTGGCCGTCGTGTTCTCGTCCGGCGTGCTGGTCGCGAACCTCGTCCTGGCGGTCGTCGTGGTGGCCGGCACGTGGCTCGGCGTCGCGGGTGACCTGAGCGTCGGGCGCGTCCTGGCCTTCCTCTTCCTCGTCCAGCTGTTCACCGGGCCCGTGCAGATGGCCACCGAGATCCTCAACGAGCTGCAGAACGCCATCTCCGGGTGGCGGCGCGTCCTCGGGGTCCTCGAGACGCCCGTCGACGTCGCCGAGCCCGGCGACGACGCCGTCGCCAGCCCGCGGGGCCCCGCGTCCCTGACGTTCCAGGACGTCGGCTACGCCTACCCGGACGGTCCGCCCGTGCTGCGGGACGTCGACCTGCACGTCGAGGCCGGCACGTCCGTGGCCGTCGTGGGGGCGACCGGATCGGGCAAGACGACGATGGCCAAGCTCGTGGCCCGGTTCATGGACCCCACGACGGGGGCCGTGCTCCTCGACGGGGTCGACCTGCGCCGCATCGCGTCGGCCGACCTGCGTCGTCGTGTCGTGCTGGTCCCGCAGGAGGGGTTCCTCTTCGACGGCACGCTCACCGAGAACGTCGCGTACGGGCTGCGCGACGAGGCCCCCACGGGTGGGCTCACGCCGGAGGCGGTGGCACGGGTCGAGCGGGTCGTCGCCGAGCTCGGGCTCGACACCTGGGTCGCCGAGCTGCCGGCCGGCATGGCCACGCCGGTGGGCCAGCGCGGTGAGCTGCTGTCGGCGGGGGAGCGGCAGCTGGTCGCGCTCGCGCGTGCGCGCCTCGCGGACGGTGACCTGCTGCTCCTCGACGAGGCGACCTCCGCCGTGGACCCCGTCGCCGAGGTGCGGATCGCACGCGCGCTGCGCGAGCTCGCGCGCGGCCGCACGACGCTCACGATCGCGCACCGGCTGTCCACCGCGGAGGCGGCGGACCTGGTCGTCGTCGTGCACGCGGGTCGCGTCGTCGAGGTCGGCACCCACGCCGACCTGGTGGCCCGCGGTGACCACTACGCGGCGATGCACTCCGCCTGGGTCTCGCAGACCCGCTGACGGGCCCGGGCGAACGCTCGTCCCGCGGCGGCGGGGTGGCACCGCGCGCCCGCGCGCGTGGCAGGATCGTCGGGTGCCGCAGACCGACCCCTCCACCACCACCGCCGACGGCCGCCAGATGCGCAGCGCCCTCGACCCCGCCGTGGCCGCGCGCCTGCGTCGCGACGACGCCGGACTGGTCGCCGCGGTCGTGCAGCAGCACGACACGCGGGACGTGCTCATGCTCGGCTGGATGGACGACGAGGCGCTGCACCGCACCCTGACGACGGGCCGCGTGACCTTCTGGAGCCGGTCCCGCCAGGAGTACTGGCGCAAGGGCGACACGTCCGGGCACGTCCAGCACGTGCGCTCGGTCGCACTCGACTGCGACGGCGACGCGCTGCTCGTCACGGTCGACCAGGTCGGTGCGGCGTGCCACACCGGCACCCGCACGTGCTTCGAGGCCGGCGGCCCCCTGCCGGTCGTCGTCCCCGCAGCGTCCGACCCGTCCGCGGGCGACGACGCCCCGACCTCCCGAGGAGCCCTGCCGTGACCCAGCCGTCCGTCTCCGCCGCGCCGCGCGCGACCGCCACGGACCTGCCCTGGGGGGCGACCTGGCCCACGCGCGAGGACTTCCGCGAGCTGGCCGCGGACCGCCGCGTCGTGCCCGTCGTGCGGCGGCTCCTCGCCGACGACGTGACGCCCGTGGGCCTGTACCGCACGCTCGCGGCAGGACGGCCCGGCACGTTCGTGCTCGAGTCCGCCGAGTCGGACGGCACCTGGGGCCGCTGGTCCTTCGTCGGCGTGACCGCGCGCGCGTGCCTGTCGGTGCGCGACGGGCGTGCCGCGTGGTCCGGCGACGTGCCGGTCGGTGTGCCGACCGAGGGCGACGTGCTCGACGTCCTGGGCCGCACGCTCGAGGTGCTGCACACGCCCCGCATCGACGGTCTGCCGCCGCTCACGGGCGGTCTCGTGGGGGTGCTCGGCTGGGACGTCGTCCGGCACTGGGAGCCGACGCTGCGCGCGCTCGCACCCGAGGAGCTGGGCATCCCCGAGGTGACGATGCTCCTCGCCTCGGACCTGGCGGCCGTCGACCACGTCGACGGGTCGGTGTGGCTCGTCGCCAACGCGATCAACTTCGACGCGACCGACGAGCGGGTCGACGAGGCCTATGCCGACGCGCTGCACCGGCTGGACGAGATGCAGGCCGCGCTGCGCCGGCCCGCGCCGCCCGCACCCGCCGTCATCGACCCGGACGCGACGGTGCCGGAGCTGGAGTTCCGCAGCACGCGCGAGGAGTTCGAGGAGCAGGTCCGGCGCGGCCAGGAGGCGATCCGTGACGGCGACGTCTTCCAGGTGGTGCTGTCGCAGCGCCTGGACCTGGACTGCCCGGCGGACCCCCTGGACGTCTACCGCGTGCTGCGGACCGTCAACCCGAGCCCGTACATGTACCTGCTCGCGCTGCAGGACGCGGACGGCCGGGACTTCTCGGTCGTCGGGTCCAGCCCCGAGACCCTCGTGAAGGTCAGCGACGGCCACGTCACGACGTTCCCGATCGCGGGGTCCCGCCCGCGGGGCACGACGCCGGAGCAGGACCGCGCGCTGGCCGACGAGGTCCTCGCCGACCCCAAGGAGCGTGCGGAGCACATCATGCTCGTCGACCTGTCGCGCAACGACATGGTCAAGGTGTGCGAGCCGACGAGCGTCGAGGTCGTCGAGTTCATGGCCGTGCGCCGGTTCTCGCACATCATGCACATCTGCTCGACGGTCGTCGGCCGCCTGCGCGCGGGGTCCACGGCGCTGCAGACGCTCGTGGCGACGTTCCCCGCCGGCACCCTCTCGGGTGCGCCGAAACCCCGGGCGATCGAGCTGATCGACGAGCTCGAGCCGGCCCGCCGGGGCGTGTACGGCGGCACCGTGGGGTACTTCGACTTCGCCGGGGACATGGACATGGCCATCGCGATCCGCACCGCGGTCATCCGGGACGGCCGTGCGAGCGTCCAGGCCGGCGGCGGCATCGTCGCCGACTCGGTGCCCGCGCTCGAGTACGAGGAGTCGCGGAACAAGGCGGCGGCCGCCGTGCGGGCGGTCCAGCTCGCGGCGTGCCTGCGTCGCGACGTGCCGTGACGGGTGCGTCGACGGCCGGCTCCCGGCCGACGGTGACGGACGGCCCTGCGCGTCGCGGGCGGTGGGTGCTGCTGCTCCTGCTCGCCGCGGCGCTGGTCGGTCTCGTGGCGCTGCCCACGTGGGTGGTCGCGGAGGGCAGCAGCGCGCTGGAGGGTCGGGTCCGCGTGGCCGTGGCGGGGTCCGAGGTCGCGCCCCAGGCCTCGGCGGCGGCGCTCGTGCTGCTCGCGGCGGCCGGCGCGGCCGCGCTCGTGGGACGGGCCGGTCGCTGGGTCGTCGCGACCGTGGTGGCCGGTGCCGGGGTGCTCGTGGCGGCGGCCGGGGTCGCGGTGCTCGCCGACCCGAGCGGCGCCGTGACGGGCGCGGTGGCGCAGGCCACGGGTGTGGCGGCCGGTGACGCGCGGACGACGACCACGCTGGGGCCGGTCGCCGCCGTCGCCGTGGGTGTGCTCGTCGTGGCGCTCGGTGTCGCCCTGGCCCGGGCGCGTGGCACCTGGCGCCAGGGGTCGCGGCGCCACGAGCGTCCCGGCTCCACCGCGACCGGTCCGGCGGGGCCCGTCGACGAGCGCTCGGACTGGGATGCGCTCAGCCGGGGCGACGACCCGTCCTGACCAGCGCGTCGGCCGGTCCGGTCTCGGATAGGGTGAGGCAAACCGAGCACGAAGGACGTACTTCTGATGGCCGATCACTCGCTGGCCCACCGTTCCCAGACCCCGACCCGCACCGAGACGATGCACCTGCCGCCGACCACGGCGCCGACGAACCACGGGCGCACCGTCGCCGCGTGGACGACGACGTGGGGAGTCGTCCTCGGAGGCGTGGTGGCCGCGCTGGGCGTGGCCCTCACGTACGCCTGGCTCTTCTGGGTCGGCATGGGCGTCATCGTCGTCGCCCTGGTCCTGGGCAAGGTCCTGCAGCTGCTGGGCCACGGGCAGGGCGGAGCGGCGACGCTCGCCCGCGCGCAGCGACGCGGCGGCCACTGACCGTACCCGGTTTCCTCCGGTCCGCACCGGGCCGGTGCGACCGGTCTCCACCGACGCAGGGAGTGCTGCATGTCGACCCCCAACGACCCCCGAGACCCGTACAGCCGCGACGAGCCGGACACGGGTTCGGGAACGCCCGACCCGGCGTCCGGCCAGCCCGTGCCGCCCGCGGCCGGCGAGGTCCCGCCGTACCCGGCGGGCACCGCGCCCGACGTGCCCCCGGCACCCGCGCCCGGGCCCGCCTACGGCCAGACGCCGCCGGCGCCGCCCTACGGGCAGCCGCCCGCGTACGGGCAGGGGCAGCCCCCCGCGTACGGCCAGGGCCAGCCGCCCGCCTACGGGCAGGGCCAGCCGCCCGCCTACGGGCAGGCTCCCGCGTACGGCCAGGAGGCCGGTGGCTACGGCGCTGCCGGCTACGGCCAGCCGCAGTCCACCGCGCGCAACTCGCTGGGCGTGTGGTCGCTCGTGCTGGGCATCCTGTCGATCGTCCTGTGCTGCTTCGTCGTGGGCGTCGTGCCCGGTGCCATCGGCATCTGGCTCGGCATCAAGGGCCGCGGCGCCGCGGCGCGTGGTGAGGCCAGCAACGGCGGCCTCGCGCTCACGGGCATCATCCTGAGCGTCCTGGGCATCCTGGCGGGTCTGTACTTCCTCGTCAGCTACGGCGTGCTCATCAACGAGTACGGCGGCTGGGACGGCTTCATGGAGTACCTCCAGGAGGAGATGGAGCGCCAGCAGCAGCTCGCGCCGTGATCACCGCACCGGGAGCCCCGGTGAGCACCGGCACCGCACCCCCGTCGCACGCGCTGCGACGGGGGGCGGTGCCGTTCGCTGTGGCGGGCGCGGCCGTGGCGGGAGCCGTCCTGCTCGTCGCGCGCACGCCCTACGCGCCCCTGAGCTACGGGTACTGCCCCTCGCTGCTGTTCCTGGGGGTCTCCTGCCCAGGGTGCGGAGGTCTGCGCGCGACGCACGACCTCCTGACCGGCGACCTGGTCGGTGCATGGGCGGCCAACCCGCTGTGGACGCTCATCGCCCCGCTGCTCGTGCTCCTCTGGGGCACCTGGACGGTGCGGCGGCTGCGGGGCGGTCCGCCGCTCGCGTCGCCGGCGTGGGCGCCCTGGGCGCTGCTGGTGGCCGTCGTGACGTTCGGGGTGCTGCGCAACGTCCCCGCGCTCACGCCCTACCTGGGGCCCGCACCCCTGCCCTGAACCCCGGGCGCGACGCGCGCCCTTCCCACCGACCAGCCCGGAGGCACCGATGAGCACATCACGCGACCCGCAGCAGGGTCCCGTCTACGGGCGGGAGGGGGCGTACGCGACGCATCCGGCCACGGACCCCGCGGTCCCGCCTGCCGTGGCGTCCGGTCCGGCGGTGCCGCCGTCCGGTCCCGCCGCCCCGCCGCCACCGTTCGGCGCGCCCCAGCACGACGGGCCGCCGCCCTTCGGCACGCCGCAGCACGACGGGCCGCCGCCCGGTGCCCCGCTCCCGCAGGGCTACCCCGCCCCCGGCGCCTCCGGGCGGTACCTGCCGCGCAACGACCTCGCCGTGTGGTCGCTCGTCCTGGGCCTGCTGGGCGTCATGGGCTGCCTCTTCCTCACCGGCGTGCCCGCGGTGATCGTCGGCAACAACGCCCGTCGCGCCGTGGCCGCCGGCCAGGCGGACAACGACGGGATGGCGACCGCGGGCATCGTGCTCGGGTGGGTGGCGACCGCCCTGGGCGTGCTCGCCCTGCTCGCTGTGGCGTTCCTGACGATCCTGCCGCTCGTGCTCATGGGGATCGCCGTGCCGTTCCTCGGCACGGGAGGCTAGGTCCACCCCCGGACCAGGAGTGGACCACGGGCTGGACCACGACGCAGGTGACGCCGAGGCGTGCCGCCGGTGGTCCACGCCTCGGGAGG
Source organism: Cellulomonas avistercoris (assembly GCF_014836445.1). GTDB lineage: Bacteria > Actinomycetota > Actinomycetes > Actinomycetales > Cellulomonadaceae > Cellulomonas > Cellulomonas avistercoris. The sequence goes on along the minus strand of NZ_JACSQV010000001.1, from coordinate 383,701 downwards.
GTGGACGGGCGCGGCGCGCGGCACGTCTACCATGGCTCGTCGGCCACGGCCCCGGGCAGTGAGCGGGAGGCGTGCCGCACCATTCGGCCAGAGGGGATGATCCGTCGATGACCGTGCTGGACGACATCGTCGCGGGGGTCAGGGAAGACCTTGCCGCGCGGGAGGCAGCGACGCCTCTCGGGGAGCTCAAGGAGAGGGCCGCGCGCCGGGAGTCGGCGCTGCAGTGCGTGGCGCGACTCAAGGTGGCGGACGCCGTGACCGTGATCGCGGAGGTGAAGCGCTCCAGCCCCAGCAAGGGTGCGCTCGCCTCGATCTCGGACCCGGCTGCCCTGGCCGCCGAGTACGAGAAGGGTGGGGCGGTCGCGATCTCCGTGCTCACCGAGCAGCGGCGGTTCAACGGATCGCTGGACGACCTCGACGCGGTCCGCGCCCGGGTCGACGTGCCCGTCCTGCGCAAGGACTTCGTCGTCTCGCCCTACCAGGTGTGGGAGGCGCGCGCGCACGGCGCCGACCTGGTCCTGCTCATCGTGGCGGCGCTCGAGCAGACGGTCCTGGAGTCCCTGGTCGAGCGCGTGCACTCCCTGGGGATGACCGCGCTCGTCGAGGTGCACGACACCGAGGAGGTCGCTCGCGCGGTCGACGCGGGTGCGCGCGTCATCGGCGTCAACGCGCGTGACCTGCGCTCGCTGGAGGTCGACCGGACCACGTTCTCGCGCGTCGCCCCCGCGATCCCGTCGGACGTCGTCAAGGTCGCAGAGTCGGGTGTCCGCGGGCCGCACGACGTCATGGACTACGCGCGCGCCGGGGCGGACACCGTCCTCGTCGGCGAGGCCCTCGTCACGGACGACGCCCCCCGGCAGTCCGTGGCGGACCTCGTGGCCGCCGGTGCGCACCCCTCGCTGCGGGCGGTGCGGCAGTGAACGCGCCGGAGACCGGCCGCGGCCAGGTCACGCGGAGCATGCGGGACGTCTTGCTCGGCGGCGGGCCGCTCGGGCGTCATGAGGGCCCCTACTTCGGCGACTTCGGTGGCCGCTTCGTCCCCGAGGCGCTCATCGCGGCCCTCGACGAGCTCGAGGCGCACTACCGCAAGGCCCTGGCCGACCCGGCGTTCTCCGACGAGCTCGAGCGCCTGCACCGTACCTACACCGGCCGGCCGAGCCCCCTCACCGAGGTGCCCCGGTTCGCCCGGCACGTCGGCGAGGGTGTGCGCGTGTTCCTCAAGCGTGAGGACCTCAACCACACGGGGTCGCACAAGATCAACAACGTGCTCGGGCAGGCCCTGCTGGTCAAGCGCATGGGCAAGCGGCGGGTCATCGCCGAGACGGGTGCGGGACAGCACGGCGTCGCGACCGCGACCGCCGCGGCGCTGCTCGACCTCGAGTGCACGGTGTACATGGGCGAGGAGGACACGCAGCGCCAGGCCCTGAACGTCGCCCGCATGGAGCTGCTCGGCGCCACCGTCGTGCCCGTCACCATCGGCTCGCGCACGCTCAAGGACGCCATCAACGAGGCGCTGCGGGACTGGGTCGCGAACGTCGAGTCGACGCACTACATGCTCGGCACCGTCACCGGACCGCACCCCTTCCCGGAGATGGTCCGCGACTTCCACAAGATCATCGGAGACGAGGCGCGCGGGCAGATCCTCGACGAGACCGGCGCGCTGCCGGACGCTGTCGTGGCGTGCGTCGGCGGCGGGTCCAACGCGATGGGCATCTTCAACGCGTTCCTCGACGACCCGCAGGTCCGGCTCTTCGGGTTCGAGGCCGGCGGCGAGGGCATCGCGTCCGGTCGTCACTCCGCGCGCTTCTCGGGCGGTGCGCCCGGCGTGCTGCACGGGGCGCGCAGCTACCTGCTGCAGGACGAGGACGGACAGACCCTGCCGAGCCACTCGGTCTCCGCAGGCCTGGACTACCCGAGCGTCGGTCCCGAGCACGCCTGGCTGCACGACACGGGCCGCGCGCAGTACCGGCCGGTCACGGACGACGAGGCGATGGAGGCCTTCCGCCTGCTGTGCCGCACCGAGGGCATCATCCCGGCCATCGAGTCCGCACACGCCCTCGCCGGTGCGATCCAGCTCGGCCAGGAGGCTGCGACGTGGGCGCAGGACGGGCGGGCTCCCGTCATCCTCGTCAACCTGTCCGGTCGAGGTGACAAGGACGTGGCGACGGCCGCCGCGTGGTTCGGCCTCATCGAGCCCGAGCCCGTGCTGAAGGCCGACGAGGGAGAGCAGCTGTGAGCGTGACGGACGTCCGGTCGGCGACGGGCGAGAAGCTCGACGCGCTGGCCTCGGGGCCCGAGCCGCGTGCCGCGCTCATCGGCTACCTGCCGGTCGGGTTCCCCTCGGTGCCGGGTTCGGCGCGCGCCGTGCGGACCATGGTCGAGGCCGGGGTCGACATCGTCGAGCTGGGCGTGCCCTACACCGACCCCGTCATGGACGGACCCGTGATCCAGGCCGCCGCCAACCAGGCGCTCGCCAACGGCACCCGGGTGCGCGACACGCTGCTGGTCGCGGAGCAGGTCGCCGACGCGGGCGCGCCCGTGCTGGTCATGACCTACTGGAACCTCGTGCTGCGCTACGGGGTGGACGCGTTCGCGCGCGACCTCGCCGCCGCGGGCGGTGCCGGTCTCATCACGCCTGACCTGATCCCGGACGAGGGCGGCGAGTGGCTCGCGGCGGCCGACGCGCACGGGCTGGACCGGGTGTTCCTGGTCGCGCCGAGCTCGACGCCCGAGAGGCTCGCCTCGACGGTCGCGGCCAGCCGCGGCTTCGTGTACGCCGCGTCGACGATGGGCGTCACGGGGGAGCGCGCGACGGTCGGGGAACGGGCCGAGCAGCTCGTCGCCGACACGCGCGCGGCCGGCGCGGCCCGCGTGTGCGTCGGCCTGGGCGTGTCGCGTCCCGAGCAGGCGGCGCAGGTCGCCGCGTACGCGGACGGTGTGATCGTCGGGTCGGCGCTCGTGCGCCCGCTCCTGGAGGCACCCGACGAGGCCACCGGTCTCGACGCCCTGGCGGGCGTCGTGCGCGGTCTGGCCGACGGCGTGCGCTCGGCGGTGCGGACCCCTCGATGACGCAGGTGCCCTTCGCGATCCCCAGCCCGTCGCAGGGCGTCTGGCACCTGGGCCCCTTCCCGCTGCGCGCGTACGCGATCGCGATCCTGCTCGGCATCGTCATCGCCACCGTGATGACGCAGCGGCGCTGGAAGGCCCGCGGCGGGGACCCCGAGACGGTGCTGGACATCGCGTACTGGGCGATCCCCTTCGGGATCGTCGGCGGGCGGATCTACCACGTGGTCAGCTCGCCCGACGCGTACTTCGGGCCCCACGGCGACCCCTGGAAGGCGTTCGCCATCTGGGAGGGCGGCCTGGGCATCTGGGGCGCCGTCGCGCTCGGTGCCGTCGGCGCGTGGATCGGCTGCCGGCGTCAGGGGGTGCGTCTGGCGGTCTTCGCGGACGCCCTCGCTCCCGGCCTGCTGGTGGCGCAGGGCGTCGGCCGGCTGGGCAACTGGTTCAACCAGGAGCTGTTCGGCGGTCCGACGACGCTGCCGTGGGGTCTGCGCATCGACGACCTCCACCTGCCGGCGGGGTACGACCCCGGCACGCTGTTCCACCCGACGTTCCTGTACGAGCTGCTGTGGAACCTCGCGGCGGCCGCGCTCCTGATCTACCTGGACCGGCGCCTGGAGCTGGGCCACGGGCGGCTCTTCTGGCTGTACGTCGTGCTCTACACGTCGGGCAGGCTGTGGATCGAGATGCTGCGCATCGACCCGGCCGAGACCGTGCTCGGGCTGCGACTCAACGTCTGGACGTCGATCGTGGTCGGCCTGGCCGCGCTGGTAGCGTTCGTGGTGGTCGGACGTCAGCACCCTGGACGTGACACGACCGTCCTGCTCACACCCCCCACCACGCAGGACGACGAGGCGGACACCCCCGACCGCGCCCGGTGACACCCGTGCGTCGGACCCGGCTCCGTTCGACACGGTCATCGTGACCGTCGCGCGGACGGTATCGTCGCCTCACACCACGGGCCGACGACGTCCCGGTACCCCCCTTGTTCGTTCGACGCCCTGGCCCTCCCGGGGACTGTGAGGACGGTGCTGATGTCGACGTCGCCCGTGAGCCCTGGCCCAGCCGTGGCGCCTGCCCGGCACGCCCTCTACGACCCGGCGGCCGAGCACGACGCCTGCGGGTTCGCCTTCGTCGCGACGCTGCGCGGCACCCCCGGACGCGACATCGTCGACGCCGGGCTGACGGCGCTGCTCAACCTCGACCACCGCGGTGCGGTCGGTGCGGAGGAGGACAGCGGTGACGGCGCGGGGATCCTCACGCAGATCCCCGACGCCTTCCTGCGCGACGTGGTCGACGCCGAGCTGCCGGCTGCCGGCTACTACGCCATCGGCATGGCCTTCCTGCCCGTCGACGACGCCGAGCGGGCGCACGTGGTCGCGGCAGTCGAGGCGGTCGCGGCGGAGGAGAAGCTCGAGGTCCTGGCCTGGCGCGAGGTCGTCGTGACGGCGGACCTGGTCGGTCCCACCGCCCGCGCCTCGATGCCCGTGTTCCGCCAGCTCGTCGTGGCCGACCCGTCGCGCGAGCTGTCGGGCATCGCCCTCGACCGCCGCGCCTACCGCCTGCGCAAGCGCGCGGAGCGCGAGCACGGCGTGTACTTCGCCTCGCTGTCGGCGCGCACCATCACCTACAAGGGCATGCTGACGACCGGGCAGCTCGAGCCGTTCTTCGCGGACCTGTCGGACCCGCGCTACGCCACCGAGATCGCGCTCGTGCACTCGCGCTTCTCCACCAACACGTTCCCGTCCTGGCCCCTGGCCCAGCCGTTCCGGATGGTCGCGCACAACGGCGAGATCAACACCGTGCGCGGCAACCGCAACTGGATGGCGGCCCGCGAGGGCATGCTCTCGTCCGAGCTCCTGGGCGACCTCGAGCCGCTCCTGCCCGTCTGCACCCCCGGCGGGTCGGACTCCGGCAGCTTCGACGAGGTCCTCGAGCTGCTGCACCTGTCGGGCCGCTCCTTGCCGCACTCCGTGATGATGATGATCCCGGAGCCGTGGGAGAACCACGCGCAGATGGACCCGGACACGCGCGCGTTCTTCGAGTACCACTCGACGCTCATGGAGCCGTGGGACGGCCCCGCGGCCATGACGTTCACCGACGGCACCCTGATCGGTGCCGTGCAGGACCGCAACGGGCTGCGGCCCGGTCGGTACTGGGTGACCGAGGACGGGCTCGTGGTCTGCGCGTCCGAGGCGGGCGTGCTCGACATCGACCCCGCCTCGATCGTCGCCAAGGGCCGCCTGGAGCCGGGCCTGTTCTTCCTCGTCGACACCGGCCAGGGCCGGATCGTGGCCGACGTCGAGGTCATGGCCCAGCTCGCCGCCCAGCGCCCGTACGCGCAGTGGGTCCAGGAGAACGCCGTCCACCTCTCGCAGCTGCCCGAGCGCGAGCACGTCGCGCACTCGGCCGCCTCGGTCCGCCGCCGTCAGCGCGCGTTCGGGTACACCGAGGAGGAGCTGAAGATCCTCCTGGCGCCGATGGCCGCCGCGGGCGCCGAGCCGCTCGGCGCGATGGGGTCGGACACGCCCGTCGCCGTGCTCTCGAAGCGTCCCCGGCTGCTCTTCGACTACTTCACGCAGATGTTCGCGCAGGTCACCAACCCGCCGCTGGACGCGATCCGCGAGGAGCTCGTCACCTCCATCGGCGGGGCGATCGGCCCCGAGCCGAACCTGCTCGCGGACGGCCCCGAGCACGCGCGCAAGATCATGCTGCCGTTCCCGGTCATCGACAACGACCAGCTCGCCAAGATCGTGCACGTCGCCAAGGAGCCGTCCCTGGGCTTCCGCGCCACCACGATCCGCGGGCTGTACAAGGTCGACGGGGGAGGGGCGGCGCTCGAGCGGCGCCTCGAGGAGATCTTCGCCGAGGTGGACCGCGCGGTCGCCGACGGCGTGAGCTTCCTCGTGCTGTCGGACCGCAACTCCGACGCGGACCTCGCACCGATCCCGTCGCTGCTGCTGCTCTCCGCCGTGCACCACCACACGCTGCGGCGTCACACCCGTACGCAGATCTCGCTCGTGGTCGAGGCCGGCGACGTGCGCGAGGTCCACCACGTGGCACTCCTCATCGGCTACGGCGCGGCCGCGGTCAACCCGTACCTCGCGATGGAGACGGTCGAGGACCAGGCGCGCGGCGGCTACCTGCCGGGCGTCACGCCGGAGAAGGCGGTCGCGAACCTCATCAAGGCGCTCGGCAAGGGCGTCCTGAAGGTCATGTCCAAGATGGGCATCTCGACGATCGCGTCGTACCGGGGCGCGCAGGTGTTCGAGGCGATCGGCCTGTCGCACGCGCTGGTCGACCGGTACTTCACCGGGACGACGAGCCGCCTCGGCGGCATCGGGCTCGACGTCATCGCGGCCGAGGTCGCCGCGCGGCACGCCGACGCCTACCCCGCCAGCGGCAACCGCCAGGCGCACCAGCGCCTCGCGGTCGGCGGCGAGTACCAGTGGCGCCGGGGCGGCGAGGAGCACCTGTTCGACCCCGAGACGGTCTTCCGCCTGCAGCACTCGACTCGCACGCGCCAGATGGACGTGTTCCGGGAGTACACGGCACGTGTCGACGAGCAGTCCGAGCGCCTCATGACGCTGCGCGGCCTGCTGCGGTTCAAGGAGGGCGTCCGCCCGCCGGTGCCGATCGACGAGGTCGAGCCCGTCAGCGAGATCGTCAAGCGCTTCAACACGGGCGCGATGTCCTACGGCTCGATCTCGGCCGAGGCGCACGAGACGCTGGCCATCGCCATGAACGAGATCGGCGGCAAGTCGAACACCGGTGAGGGCGGCGAGGACCCCGACCGCCTGCACGACCCGCGGCGCCGCTCGGCCATCAAGCAGATCGCCTCCGGGCGCTTCGGCGTGACCTCCGAGTACCTCACCAACGCCGACGACATCCAGATCAAGCTCGCCCAGGGGGCCAAGCCGGGCGAGGGCGGTCAGCTGCCCGGTCACAAGGTGTACCCGTGGGTCGCGAAGACCCGGCACTCCACGCCGGGCGTCGGGCTGATCTCGCCGCCGCCGCACCACGACATCTACTCGATCGAGGACCTCGCGCAGCTCATCCACGACGCGAAGAACGCCAACCCGTCCGCCCGCATCCACACCAAGCTCGTCAGCGAGTTCGGGGTGGGCACGGTCGCCGCGGGCGTGGCCAAGGCGCACTCGGACGTCGTCCTGATCTCCGGCCACGACGGCGGCACGGGCGCGAGCCCGCTGACGTCGCTGAAGCACGCCGGCACGCCGTGGGAGATCGGGTTGGCGGAGACCCAGCAGACGCTGGTGCTCAACGACCTGCGCGACCGCGTCGTCGTGCAGGTCGACGGCCAGCTCAAGACGGGCCGTGACGTGCTGGTCGGCGCTCTGCTGGGTGCCGAGGAGTTCGGCTTCGCCACCGCGCCGCTGGTCGTCTCCGGCTGCGTGATGATGCGGGTCTGCCACCTCGACACGTGCCCTGTGGGCGTCGCGACGCAGAACCCCGAGCTGCGTGCGCGGTTCACGGGTCGTCCCGAGTTCGTCGTCACCTTCTTCGAGTTCATCGCGCAGGAGGTGCGCGAGCACCTCGCAGCCCTCGGGTTCCGGTCGATCAAGGAGGCCGTGGGTCGCGTCGAGATGCTCGACACGCGCCACGCGGTCGACCACTGGAAGGCCGAGGGCCTGGACCTGACGCCCGTGCTCGCGGTGCCCCGGCCGAAGCCGGGCTCGGGCCTGTCCCACGCGCGGGCGCAGGAGCACGGCCTCGAGCGGGCGCTCGACAACCAGCTCATCGCCCTGGCCGCGGACGCCCTCGAGCGTGCGGAGCCGGTGCGCATCGCGCTGCCGGTGCGCAACGTCAACCGGACGGTCGGCACCATGCTGGGCCACCACGTGACCAAGCGGTACGGCGGTGCGGGGCTGCCCGACGACACGATCGACGTGACGCTCACGGGCTCGGCGGGCCAGTCGTTCGGCGCCTTCGTCCCGAAGGGCATCACGCTGCGGCTGTTCGGCGACGCCAACGACTACGTCGGCAAGGGCCTGTCCGGCGGACGCCTCGTCGTGCGGCCCGACCGCAGCTCGGCCCTGACGAGCCAGCACAACGTCATCGCCGGCAACGTCATCGGGTACGGCGCCACGAGCGGGCAGATCTTCCTGCGCGGGCTCGTCGGCGAGCGGTTCGGCGTGCGCAACTCCGGCGCGACGCTCGTCGTCGAGGGCGTGGGCGACCACGCGTGCGAGTACATGACCGGCGGCACCGTCCTGGTGCTGGGCCCCACGGGGCGCAACCTGGGAGCCGGCATGTCCGGCGGCACCGCCTACGTGCTGGACCTCACGCCCGAGCTGGTCAACGTCGAGGCCGTGCGGACGGGCGAGCTCGCGCTCGACCCGCTCGACGACGAGGACTTCGCGCTCGTCGAGAGCCTGCTGCGCTCCTACGCCGAGGAGACCGGGTCGCTCGTGGCGGCCCAGCTCCTGGAGGACCCGACGGCGACGCGCGCACGCTTCACGCGTCTGCTGCCCACCGAGTACGCCCGCGTCCGCACCGCTCTCGCGCAGGCCGAGGCCGACGGCCTCGACCCGAGCGCGCCGGGCGTGTGGGACAAGATCCTGGAGGTGGCCCGTGGCTGACCCCCGCGGCTTTCTGAAGGTGCGGGACCGCGAGCTCCCGCCGAACCGCCCGGTCGAGGTGCGGCTGCGCGACTGGAAGGACGTCCACGCGCACCTCGAGGAGGGTCAGCCGTTCCTCAAGGAGCAGGCGGGCCGCTGCATGGACTGCGGCATCCCGTTCTGCCACAACGGCTGCCCCCTGGGCAACCTCATCCCCGACTGGAACGACCTGGTGTGGCGCGGGCAGTGGGGCGACGCGATCGACCGGCTGCACGCGACCAACAACTTCCCGGAGTTCACCGGGCGGATCTGCCCGGCGCCGTGCGAGTCGAGCTGCGTGCTGGGGATCAACCAGCCGCCCGTGACCATCAAGAACGTCGAGGTCTCGATCATCGACGAGGCGTTCGCGCGCGGGCTCGTGACGCCGCAGGTGCCGCAGCGCCTGACGGGTCACACGGTCGCCGTCGTCGGGTCGGGCCCGGCGGGCCTCGCGGCGGCGCAGCAGCTCACCCGTGCCGGGCACACCGTCGCGGTGTACGAGCGCGACGACGAGATCGGTGGCCTGCTGCGCTACGGCGTGCCGGACTTCAAGCTCGAGAAGATCCACATCGACCGCCGGCTCGAGCAGATGCGCGCCGAGGGCACGCGGTTCCGGCCGGGCGTCGAGGTCGGCAAGGACGTCACCTGGGTCCAGCTCCAGGCTCGCTACGACGCGATCGTGCTGGCCACCGGCGCCACCGTGCCGCGCGAGCTCCAGGTCCCGGGGCTCGGGCTCGACGGCGTGCACGTCGCCATGGACTACCTGCACCAGGCCAACGCGGTCGTCGCCGGCAAGGACGTGCCCGAGCAGATCACCGCCGAGGGCAAGCACGTCGTCATCATCGGCGGCGGTGACACCGGCTCCGACTGCCTGGGCACCGCCCTGCGCCAGGGTGCGGCCTCGGTCACGACGCTCGCCATCGGCAAGCAGCCGCCGACGGAGCGTCCGGAGTCCCAGCCCTGGCCGACGGACCCGGTGCTCTTCGAGGTCTCGTCCTCGCACGAGGAGGGCGGTGAGCGTGCCTACCTGGCCTCGACCGTCGCGTTCCTCGGTGACGAGGGCGACGACGGCGGGCACGTGCGCGCGCTGCGCCTGGCGACCACCGAGTACCTGCCGGACGGCCGCCGCGTGCCGACGCCCGGCACCGAGCGTGACGTCCCCGCCGACCTGGTGCTCATCGCGATGGGCTTCACGGGCCCCGAGACCGCGGACCTCACCGAACAGCTCGGTGTGGAGCTCACCGGTCGCGGTGCCGTGGCCAGGGACGACGACTTCGGCACCAGCGTGCCGGGCGTCTTCGTCGCCGGCGACGCCGGTCGTGGGCAGTCGCTCGTCGTCTGGGCGATCGCCGAGGGCCGTGCCGCGGCCGCGGCCGTGGACGCCTACCTCTCGGGCTCGTCCGAGCTCCCTGCCCCCGTCTCCGCCAGCACGGTGGCTCTGCGACCCTGAGCCCCGTCCCCCCGAGTCCCATCCCGGGACGTGCGTACCCGCAGGCCGGGCACGCCCCCCGGGACGTCCGGCCTTAACGCCGAAATCCAGGAAGGCATAGTCTCGACTTATGCGTAGAGCCAAGATCGTCTGCACCATCGGTCCCGTGACGGAGTCGCCCGAGCAGGTCCAGGCCCTCGTCGACGCCGGCATGGACGTCGCACGCCTGAACCGCAGCCACGGTGACACCGAGGTGCACAAGCGTGTGTACGACAACGTGCGTGCCGCGGCCAAGGCCTCGGGCCGCTCGGTCGCCGTCCTCGTCGACCTCCAGGGACCCAAGATCCGCCTCGGGCGTTTCATCGAGGGCAAGCACGACCTCGCCGTCGGCGACGTCTTCACCATCACGACGGACGACGTCGAGGGCACCAAGGAGCGCGTCTCGACGACGTTCAAGGGCCTGACCGGCGACGTCAAGCCCGGTGACCCGATCCTCATCGACGACGGCAAGGTCCTCGTCCGCGTCACCGCGGTCGAGGGCAGCGACGTCGTCACGCGCGTCGAGGTCCCGGGCCCGGTGTCGAACAACAAGGGCCTCAACCTGCCGGGCGTCGCGGTGTCGGTGCCGGCCATGAGCGACAAGGACGAGGAGGACCTGCGCTGGGCCCTCAACGTCGGCGCCGACCTCATCGCGCTGTCGTTCGTCCGCTCGGCGGCCGACTACGACGACGTCCGTCGCATCATGGAGGAGGAGGGCCGGGTCGTCCCGGTCATCGCCAAGATCGAGAAGCCGCAGGCCGTCGAGAACCTCAACGAGATCGTCCAGGCGTTCGACGGCATCATGGTCGCCCGCGGCGACCTCGGTGTGGAGCTGCCGCTCGAGCAGGTCCCGCTCGTGCAGAAGCGTGCGGTCGAGCTGGCGCGCCGCAACGCCAAGCCGGTCATCGTCGCGACGCAGGTGCTCGAGTCGATGATCACGAGCCCCCGCCCGACGCGCGCCGAGGCGTCCGACTGCGCCAACGCGGTGCTCGACGGTGCGGACGCGGTCATGTTGTCCGGCGAGACGAGCGTCGGCGACTTCCCGATCGAGGCCGTGCGCACCATGGCGCGGATCATCGAGAGCACCGAGGAGCTCGGCCGTGAGCGCATCGCGCCCCTCGGCTCGGTGCCCTCGTCGCGGGGCGGGGCGATCACGCGTGCCGCTGCCGAGATCGGTGAGCGCATCGGTGTGAAGTACCTCGTGACGTTCACGCAGTCCGGCGACTCCGCGCGGCGGATGTCCCGCCTGCGGGCGCCGATCCCGCTGCTCGCCTTCACGCCCGAGGAGGACGTGCGCAACCGCCTCTCGCTGTCCTGGGGCGTCCAGACGTACCAGGTCCCGAAGGTCGACAGCACCGACTCCATGGTCAGCCAGGTGGACCACACGCTGCGCGCCAACGGCCTGGCGGAGGTCGGCGACTACGTCGTCGTCGTCGCCGGGACCCCCGTGGGCGTCGTCGGGTCGACCAACACGGTCGTCGTGCACAAGATCGGTGACGACGAGGTCGAGCGCACCCGCATCGCCTGATCCTGTCCGCCGCCCCGCGGTCCGCCCCCGGGGGGGGGGGGGGGCCGGGCGGCGTCCTGCGGGGTGCACGCACCGCGACGGGCACCTGCTCCATGTGCGGCCACCGGGTACCCACGCGCGACGCCGCGCGCCTGAGCACCCGTCCCGGGGGCGTGGGATGAGGGGGACGCACCTGGGTACCACCGCAGGGACCCGGTGCCCGAGCGCCCGGAGGAGCCATGACCCAGGTCCTGGTCGCGCCCGGCGGACCCGCGGCCGGCGGACCCGCGCCGGCCCCGCGACGCGTCGAGGCGTACCGCACGCTCCCTGGTACCCGGCTGACGGTGCTCGTCGACGCGCGCGTCGCCGACGAGGCGCTGTCGCGCGTGCTGCGCGCGCTGCGCGGCCAGACGCGCCGACCGGCGCACGTGGTCGTCGTGGCCGACCGCGGCGCGGACGCCACGGTGAGGGTCGCGCACGCGCACGGTGCGAAGGTCGTGCACCCGCACGACGACGCCGACGGCACGGCGGGCGCGCTGAACCAGGCGCTGTCCACGCTGGCCGGCGCCCCGCGCCGGTACGTGATGGTGCTCGACGCCGGCACGGTGGTCGGGCCGCGGTTCGTCGAGACCGCGCTGGAGCGGCTCGATGCCGACCCGGGTCTCGGAGCCGTGCACGGTGTGCCCTCCGGTCCGGCGCCCCGCGGCCGGCTGGCGCGCTGCCAGTCGAACGAGCACGCGCGGTACGCGAGGTGGACCGCGTCGACCGGGACGGTCGGTGTCGCGGCCGGCAACGCCTCGGTCTTCCGCTACGACGCGCTGCTGGACGTGGCCCGTGCGCGCGGCTCCGCGCTGCCGGGCCGTGCCGGTGACGTGTACGACCGCGGCGCCCTCACCGAGGACTCCGAGCTGACCCTGGCGCTGCGCACGCGCGGGTGGCGGGTCACCGCGCCGCGCGGGTGCGTCCGCAGCCGCGAGCTCGTGCCGAGCGTCGCGGAGCTGCGCCGCCGGCGGGTCCGGTCGTACGTGGGCGTGCTCGCCGACCTGCGTGCCTACGGGCTGACCCGCCAGGCCCTCTCCCTGCACGCGCAGCAGCTCGTGCACACGCTCGGGGCGCTCGTGCTCTGGGTGCTGCTCGGGGTGACGGTGGCGTCCGCCGTGACGGGCACGCTCAGGTGGCGGCCCGCCTGGCTCGCCGTCGCCGGGGTGCTCGTCCTCGAGCGTCTCGCCGCGGCGTGGCGCGCAGGCGTGCGGGCGCGCCGGTTGAGTCTCCTGGTGGTGCCCGAGCTCGTGTACGACCTCGCGGTCCGCGGGGCGTACCTGACCGGGCGGCGCCACCACCTGACCGGGCGGAACCCGCAGCGCGCCCACCCGACCGTCGGGGGCGACCGCACCGCACCGCCTCACGCCGCAGGCGCCGCCCGGTCGACGGCGTCCGAGCCCCACAGCTCCACCGTCTGCAGCACCCAGGAGACCGCGAACTGCGCCACCAGGGCGGTCTCGAGGATCAGCACGGCGTGGCCCCAGTCCGGGGCCAGCGCGTGCAGCGCCACGACGACGGACAGCGTCAGCAGCATCACGGCCCCGACCGTCGCGTACGCGGCCGCCCAGCGGCCGGAGGTCGCGCGCGCGTCGAAGGCGCGTCGGACCACGACGCCGATGACCGCCACGAAGAGCACGACCGCGGCCACGTCGTGCGCGCGCGCGACGACCACCTGGGGAGCCACCGCGAACGCCACCGCCAGCACCACGGCCGGTGCCGCGACGGTGGCGCGCACGAGCGTGCTCGGCACGGGCAGCCGCGACCGCGCGGCGACCACCGCACGCGCGGCACCCACGACGAGGCCGGCGAGGACCAGCGCGGCGACCTGGGTGCGGACGTCGTGCTCGACCGCGAGGGGCGACGGCGCCCCCGGTCCGGCGCACCCGGTGCGAGGCTCGGTGGGCACGAAGGCGACGACCAGCGCGAGGAGGCCGGCGACGTCCAGCAGGGCGTCCTCCACGTCGTCCGTACCCGTGTAGGCCACGAGGAGGGCCCCGACGGCGCACAGCGACCCGACCAGGGCGTCACGCGCACCGCTCCAGTAGTACGCGCTCAGCGAGTCCAGCCAGCACCCCAGGCGCACGGACTCCAGGACCACGGCGGTCCCGAGGAGGCCGAGGAGGATCACCACCCCGAGCCGCAGGCTGCGGTAGGTGGACCGCACGGCCCGACGGTCCGCCGTCGACGTCGCCCCTGCGTGCACCGCGCCACCTCCCGCGCACACCCTGCCATCGCGCGTCGGCGTGCGCCCGCGGACCGGTATCACTCGCGTCCGGGAGCGTTCCTCCAGGGGAGGCCGGTGGGCGACCGAGGAGGGGGCATGACGGTGGTACGCACGGACGTGCGCGCGACGACACGGGGCACGGAGCGGGCCGCGCGCGCTCAGCGGGTGGTGCGCTCGCACGACCTGAACGCGCTCGCGGTGCAGGCGGACCTGATGCTGGTGCAGGACGCGATCGAGGCCGCGGGGGAGCGGCGCACGGCCGCGGCGCGTGCGGCGCGGGACATCTGCGCCGCGGAGCTCGACGTGGCGCAGGCCGCGGTCGACCAGGCCGTGAGCGCCGCGCGTGAGCCGCGGGCGCGCCGCGACGCGCGCGTCGAGTTCGCGTGGCACGCCGTGCACAGGGCCCGTGCGATGCTGCCGCTCATCGTCCCCGACGACGCGTTGGGCAGCCAGTACCTGTACGCCGTCGAGCGGGTCGGGCGGATGCGCCCGCGCAACGGTGAGCTCCTGTCCCGGTTGACCAGGCTCGCGCGTACCGCGCCGGCGACGGAGGGCCATCGGCACACCCTGAGCTACGCGCTGTCCGCCGCGTACGGCGCCGCCGACCGGGAGTACCGGCAGATGCGCCACCTGCGTGACCGGCTGATGCGGGTCGCGTGGGCCACCACGCTGGCGCTCCTGGTCGTCGTGGCCGCCGGGACGCTGGTACCCACGCTGTTCCCCCTGTGCCTGGAGGCGGAGGGGGCCGTCTGCCCTGCCGGCGGCGCCACACCGACCGCCGGGGACGTCGCGAGCGTGGCCGCGCTCGGGATGGTGGGAGCGGGGATCACCGCGGTCGTCGCCGTGCGCCGCACGCGTCCGTCGCTGTCCCCCTACCGGATCACCCCCGCGCTCGGCCTGCTGCGCATCCCGTTCGGCGGGATCGTGGCGGTCGTCGGCGTGATGGTGCTGCAGGCACAGGTCGTCAGCGGGTTCGTGGGGCTGGCCACGCGTCAGGAGATCGCCGCGTACGCGCTGGTGTTCGGCTTCGCGCAGGAGGCGGTGACGCGTCTGCTGGAGAACCGCGCCACCGCCCTCCAGGAAGCGGTGGGCACGGCGTCCGGCGTCGCCGTCACACCCGCGCCGGGGGACGGGCAGCAGCCGGACCGGACCTGACGGGCCGTGTCGGTGGTCGGTCCTAGCGTGGAGGTGACCGGTTGCGACCTCAGGAGGCGCCATGACCACGCTCGAGAACCGCGACAGCAGCGCGCTGCTCGTCATCGACGTCCAGTCGGGGGTGCTGGCCGGCGCCTACGAGCGCGACGGCGTCCTCGACCGGATCGGGTCGCTGGTCGAACGCGCCCGCGGTGCCGGCACCACGGTCGTGTGGGTGCAGCACAGCAGCGACGAGCTACCGCTGGAGTCGGCGCCCTGGCAGATCGTCCCCGAGCTGACCGTGGGCGAGGGCGAGCCGGTGGTGCACAAGCGGTACGGCGACGCGTTCGAGGCGACCGACCTGGAGGACGTGCTCGCGGCCCGCGGCATCGGCAGGCTGGTCGTGGCGGGCGCGCAGACGGACGCGTGCGTGCGCTCGACGCTGCACGGGGCCCTCACGCGCGGGTACGACGTGACGCTCGTGTCGGACGCCCACACCACCGAGGACCTGAGCGCTTGGGGTGCGCCCTCGCCGGCGGAGGTCGTCGCGCACACCAACCTGTACTGGGGCTTCCAGGAGGCACCGGGCCGCACGGCGGGGACCGCGACGGCCGCGGAGGTCGAGCTGGGCGGTGCAGGGAGCTGAGGCGCCGTGGCCCGAGAGCGCGGCGTCCGCGTACCTGAGTGGGTGCCCCGAGTGGGATTCGAACCCACACTGGATCGGGTTTGAGCCGAACGCCTCTGCCGGTTGGGCTATCGGGGCAACGGGCCACAGCCTAGTGCGAGGCGACGCCACGACGTCGTCACGTCCGCTCGTCCGCGGCCGTCGAAGGGCTGCCGCGGCGCCACGTGACGGCGGCCACGAGGCTCATCGCGCCACCAGGTGCCCTCGGCGCACTACTCTGTGCACGTGACCAAGGACGACAGCACCGAGCCCACGCAGGACGCGCCGCAGGCAGCGGACCTGTCCGCCGAGCCCGCACGGGGTACGGGCACGCCGTCGGCCGGCAGGCCGGCGCGCCGGGCGGTCGTCGCCGAGGACGAGGCCCTCATCCGCATGGACGTCGTCGAGACGCTCACCGAGGCGGGGTTCGAGGTCGTGGGTGAGGCGGGCGACGGCGAGCGCGCGGTCGAGCTCGCCACCGAGCTGCGGCCGGACGTCGTGGTGATGGACGTCAAGATGCCCGTCCTCGACGGCATCTCGGCGGCCGAGCGCATCGGCAAGGCGCACCTCGCACCCGTCGTGCTGCTGACGGCGTTCTCGCAGACCGAGCTGGTGGAGCGAGCGCGCGACGCCGGCGCCATGGCGTACGTCGTGAAGCCGTTCAGCCCCGCCGACCTGCTGCCCGCCGTCGAGATCGCCATCTCGCGCTACGCGCAGATCACGGCGCTGGAGTCCGAGGTCGCGGACCTCGCCGAGCGCTTCGAGACCCGCAAGCGCGTGGACCGCGCCAAGGGGCTGCTGATGACGAAGATGGGCCTGTCGGAGCCCGAGTCGTTCCGCTGGATCCAGAAGACGTCGATGGACCGTCGCCTGACGATGCGCGAGGTCGCCGACGCCGTCATCGAGCAGGTGGGTGGCGCGTCCTCCTGAGGCCTGCGTAACACACACCGAGCCCGTACCGACGCCACGTCGGTGCGGGCTCGCTGCGTCGTTGGTCACAACTGCACAACGACATGGGTGCGAGACATTGCCATTCACATGGCGGACACAAACCATGAGTACGTTCGCGCCACATCGTCGTTGCCCGCCTCTGGGTTGCGGTCGCGCAGGGCTCACAGAGGGGTACCACACGCATGATTCGTTCGACACGTGCAGGACGCGCACTGGCGGTTGCCGGAGCGGTCGCGCTGGCGCTCACCGCCTGCAGCAGCGCCTCCGACGACGCCGGCGCCGACGAGGAGACGACCGGTGGGGGCAGCGGCGAGCCGCTGCGCATCGGGACGATCCTCCCCGTCACCGGTTCGCTCGCTCAGCTCGGCCCTCCGGAGATCGCCGGCGTCGACCTCGCGGTGAAGGAGATCAACGACGCGGGCGGTCTGTTCGGCGCTGACGTCGAGGTCGAGCACACGGACTCCTCGGACGCCGAGAACGCCTCGGTCGCGACCGGGTCGGCACAGCAGCTGATCTCCTCGGGCGTGTCGGCCATCATCGGTGCGGCGTCCTCGTCGGTGAGCAAGAACATCGTCGACGACATCACGGGCGCCGGCATCGTGCAGGTCTCCCCGGCCAACACGGCGACGGACCTGTCCGGCTACTCGGACTTCTACTTCCGCACCGCACCCCCGGACACCGTCCAGGGCGACGTGCTCGGCAACCTGATCGTCAGCGACGGTGCGAGCAACGTCGGCATCCTGGTCTTCAACGACTCCTACGGCACGTCGCTGCGCGACGTCGTCGAGGGCGTCGTCGACGAGGCCGGCGGCACGGTCGTCTACGGCACGTCGGGCGAGGAGTTCGACCCGGCGGAGACGAACTTCGCCACCATCGTCGCCGATGCCATCGCCTCGTCCCCGGACGCCATCGCGATCCTGTCCTTCACCAACCAGACGCCGTCGATCGTGCGTGAGCTGTCGGCGCAGGGCTGGGACATGAGCA
This sequence comes from Cellulomonas avistercoris, assembly GCF_014836445.1. GTDB lineage: Bacteria > Actinomycetota > Actinomycetes > Actinomycetales > Cellulomonadaceae > Cellulomonas > Cellulomonas avistercoris. The sequence goes on along the minus strand of NZ_JACSQV010000001.1, from coordinate 366,046 downwards.
AGACCTACTTCGTCGACGGCAACCTGCAGAACTTCGGGGTCGAGGGCGACATCGGCTTCCCGGCCGACACGCTCACCGACGCGCAGGGCACGCTGCCCGGTGCCTACCCGTCGGAGGAGTTCCAGGGCCGCATGCTCGAGATCGACCCGGAGCTGAAGGACTACTCCTACGGCCCGGAGTCGTACGACGCGACCATGCTCGTGGCGCTCGCCGCGCTCAAGGGCGGCGCGTCGGACGGCGAGACCATCCAGGCCAACATGGCGGCGGTCTCCGGTGCGGACGGTGGCACGGACTGCACCGGCTGGGAGGAGTGCAAGGCGCTCCTCGAGGACGGCGAGGACATCGCGTACCAGGCGGTCTCCGGCATCGGCCCGTTCAACGAGGCGAACGACCCGTCGTCCGCGTTCATCGGGATCTACCAGTTCGGGCCCGAGAACAAGTACACGTTCAGCCGCTCCGAGGAGGGCGAGGTCCCGCAGGGCTGACCTGCTGACCTGACACACAGGACGACCCCCGGAGCCTCGGCTCCGGGGGTCGTCCTGTGTGTGTGGTCCGTGTCGTGCGAGGTGCGGCGTGCGAGATGCGCAGGTGTCGCGCGAGGCAGTCAGGCCGGCGCGCCGCCCGCGTCCTTCTCCGCCGCGCGGGCGGCGTCCACGTCGGTGGCGAGCGTGCCGAGGTACAGCTGGATGACCTTCGGGTCGTGCATGAGCTCGCGGCCCGGCCCCGAGTAGGCGTTGCGTCCCTGGTCGAGGACGTACGCACGGTCGCAGATCTGCAGCGCGCGGCGCGCGTTCTGCTCCACGATGATGACCGAGACGCCTGCCTTGTTGATGCGGCGCGTCCGCAGGAACGCCTCGTCCTGGCGCACGGGGGACAGGCCCGCCGACGGCTCGTCGAGCAGCAGCACGGACGGCTCGGGCATCAGCGCGCGCGCCATGGCGACCATCTGGCGCTCGCCGCCCGACAGGGCTCCGGCACGCTGCTTGCGGCGGTGGGTCAGCTCGGGGAAGAGCGCGAGGACGACCTCGAGCCGGTCGGCGAACTTGTGGGGCGTCTGGTAGACGCCCATCTGCAGGTTCTCCTCGATCGTCAGGCTCGGGAAGACGTTGTTCGTCTGCGGGACGAACCCCACGCCGCGCTGCACGAGCACGTCGGCCCGCAGGTTCGTGATCGACTCGCCCTGCAGCGTCAGGGAGCCCTCGCGGATCGCGACCAGACCGAACAGCGCCTTGAGCAGCGTCGACTTGCCCGCGCCGTTCGGCCCGATGATCCCGACGAGCTCGCCGGGGTGCAGGACGAGCGAGCACTCGTTGAGGATGTTGACGCCGGGCACGTAGCCCGCGACGAGAGAGTCGGCGTGCAGCAGCGGCTCGCCCTGCGGTGCGCCGCGGTGCAGCGCGGGTGCGGTCGTCTCGGTCACGGGGCCTTCTCCTCAGCCTGGGTTGCCGGCGCCAGCTCGGCCTCGGCCTCGGCCTCCGCCTCGGCGTCGATGATGCCGCCCTCGTCCAGCAGGTCGTCGTCCCCGAGGTCGGTGTCGTGGTGGGCACCGAGGTACGCGTCGATGACGGCCTGGTCGGCCATGACCTCCGACGGTGGTCCCTCGGCGACGACCTTGCCCTGGGCCATGACGACGACCCAGTCCGAGATGTGCCGGACCATGTGCATGTCGTGCTCCACGAAGAGCACGGTCGTGCCGGAGTCCCGCAGGTCGGTGATGTGACCGAGGAGGGACTGCGTGAGCGCCGGGTTCACCCCGGCCATCGGCTCGTCGAGCATGACGAGCGTCGGGTCCGACATGAGCGCCCGCGCCATCTCGAGCAGCTTGCGCTGCCCGCCGGACAGCGAGCCGGCGAAGTCGTCCTTCTTGGTGTCGAGACGGAACCGCTCGAGCAGGGACAGCGCCTTGTCGGTGATCTCCCGCTCGCGGGGCGCCCACAGGGGCTTGACCAGGGCGGTGAAGAGCCCCTCGCCGGGCTGGTCACGGGCGCCGAGCCGCATGTTGTCCAGCACCGTCATGCGCGCGAGCGCCTTGGTGAGCTGGAACGTGCGCACCATGCCCGACTTGGCGACACGGGACGCCGCGACACCCGCGAGCGGTGTGCCGTCGAAGACCCAGCTGCCCGTGTCGGGCTTGTCGAAGCCCGTCATGAGGTTGAAGAACGTGGTCTTGCCGGCGCCGTTGGGGCCGATGAGCGCGGTGATGACGTGGCGCTGCACCTCGACGTGCTCGACGTCCACGGCGTTGACGCCACCGAAGCTGCGCCGCACGCCGTCGGCGACGAGCAGCGCGTCCGGCTTGGGCGCGCCGGGGACGCGGGGGATCTGTGCCAGGCGGCCCCTGGCCTGCTCGACGACGTCCTCAGTGGGCATTGATCGCGAGCTCCTTCTTGTCACCCAGGATGCCCTGGGGTCGGAAGATGATGAGCATCATCAGCGTCAGTCCGACCAGGATCCAGCCGATCTGCTCGATCTGCTGCACCGAGAGCACGTCGGGCGGCACGATCCCGCGCAGGAACCCGCGGACGAACACCAAGGCTCCCCAGAACAGCAGGGACCCCAGCACGGGCCCGAAGACGGTGGCCGCACCGCCGAGCAGCAGGATGGTCCAGGTGTTGAAGGTCACGGGACGGCCGAGCGAGTCCGCCTGCACCGAGCTGGCGAGGACGAACACGATGCCGCCCAGGGCGCCGAAGACACCGCCGAGGACGAGGGCCTGCAGCTTGTAGCCGTAGACGTTCTTGCCGAGCGCGCGGACCGCGTCCTCGTCCTCGCGGATGCCCTTGAGGACCCGGCCCCACGGGCTGCGGACGAGCCGCCAGACGAGCAGGCACGCGAGCAGCACGAGCGTCCAGCCGACCACCCGCAGCCACCACGAGTTCGAGGTGTTGGTCGAGAGCGTGATCGGGCCGAGGGCCCACCGGTCGTCGGGGAACGGCGACGCGTCCTGGAAGGTGCCCTTGAACGCGTTGCCCGTGAGCCCCTCGGACCCGCCGGTCACGTCGGTCAGCGCCGTCGAGCGTCCGACCATGCGGACGATCTCGGCGGCCGCGATCGTGACGATGGCGAGGTAGTCGCCGCGGAGCTTGAGGGTGGGCAGGCCGAGCAGCAGCGCGAAGATCACCGCCGCGGCGATCGCCACCAGGAACGCGAGCCACAGGGGCGCGCCCTGGATGGTGGCGACGGCGAAGCCGTAGGCGCCCAGCAGCATGAACCCGGCCTGGCCCATGTTGATCAGGCCGGTGAGCCCGAAGTGGATGTTGAGCCCGATGGCCGCGAGCGCGTACGCGATCGCGGTCGGCCCCAGCATCTCGTTGAGGACGTTCGTGAAGAGCTGTCCGTAGTCCATGACGGCGACGACCTCCCGCTAACCGATGCGCTCGGCGCGCCCGAGGATGCCCTGCGGCCGGAGCAGCAGGACGAGGATGAGGATCACGAGCGCGCTCGCGTAACGCATGTCGCTCGGCAGGACCAGTGTCGAGAGCTCGACGACGAGGCCGATGACGAGCGCGCCGAGCACGGCGCCGAGCGGTGACCCCAGTCCTCCGAGGGTGATCGCGGCGAACATCAGCAGCAGCAGGGTGGAGCCGAAGTTGAACCGCGTCGTGTTGAGGTACAGCGCGAGCAGAACGCCGCCGAGCGACGCGAGTGCGGCGGACACGATCCACACGCGGCTGATGACCGACTCGACCTTGATGCCCGTGGCGGCGGCGAGCGCCGGGTTGTCGGACACCGCGCGCGTGGCGCGGCCGAGCCGGGTCCGGGCCAGGACGAACGCGACCGCCGCCAGGACCACGAGTGCGATGCCCACCGAGACGAGCGACTGCCCGGAGATCTGGACGGGCCCGATCTGCATGCGCTGGGAGATGCCGGAGACGATGGGGGCGGGCCGGGCGCCGAAGACGAAGAGGAAGCCCGACAGCATCGCGAGCGAGAGACCGATGGTCACGATCATCTGCTGCGTGATGCCCACGCCACGGCGCCGCAGCGGCCCGAAGACCACCCGGTTGAGCAGCCACCCCATGAGGCCGCCCGCGGCGGTCGAGACGACGATGGCCAGCCACAGCGGCAGGTCCCACCACTGCACCGCCATGAACGCGGTCATCCCGCCGAGCGTGACGAGCTCGCCGTGCGAGAAGTTCGACAGGCCGGTCGTGCCGTAGATGAGGTTGGCGCCCAGCGCCGCGAGCGCGAGCAGCACGCCGAAGACCGTGCCCGCGAGCACGAGCTGGGCGTACCTGTTGGTGCCGGGGCCCGCCGAAGCCTCCGCGCTCGCCTCCGCCTCCGCACCCGCCTCGGTGTCGGCGCCGGCGGTGCTGCCCGCGTCGGCTCCCGTGGTCGGGTCGGCCTCCTCGGTCTCCTCGACCGCGGCACCGGCCTGGTCGGGCGGCACGGCCTGCACGATCCGCCCGGCGGAGCGGCCGAGCACGACGGCCACGACGACGGGGTTGGCCGACGGGTCCTTGAGGACCGTGCCCGCGGGGAGCGTGGTCTCGTCCACGGTGACGGTGTAGTCGCCCGCGGCCGTCAGGGGCACCGAGATCTTGCCGGCGGCGTCGGTCACGACGTCGACCGCGGCGTCCGCGCCCTCGACGCTCAGGGCGACGCCCGCAGCGGGTCCGGTGCCGGGCACGGTCACCGTCACGTTGAGGCACGCGGTGGCGTCGTCCGGGCTGCAGGGGGTGGTCGCCGCGTGCGCGGACCCGCCGACGAGGATCGTCGACAGGGCGGTGAGGAGGACCAGCAGCAGGCCGGCTCCTCCCCGTCGCACGGCGACGGAACGGTCCCGGCACGCGACTGGTCGCACGTCAGACCTCCGTCCTGGTGTTCGGGCACGGGCACACGAGGTCGCCGCACGGGTGATGGGCATTCGCCCACGGTCAGCAGACGATAGGGAGGGATTGTGTCCTGTTCATTACGTCAGCGCGAGGGTTCCTTACCGATCGGTAGCGAACTGCGTCCTGCTGCACGCACCGGTGGGGGTGGTTCGTCCCGGTTCACCGGCACGTGACGCACGTGCGTACTAGGCAGGCGTCCGGCTGTGCGCCATCATCGGTACTGGACGCACGGACCGGGGGACCGAACGTCCGACGTCCGACCCTCGTCCCCGGGAGGCCCGCAGTGCGGCCAGGTGTCCACGTCCGACCCGTCTCGTCGGTCGACCTCGAGGATCTCGTCGACCTCTGCCTGCAGGCGCGTGCCGAGTCGGGTGTGGGACGGCAGCTGTGCTCGGACGACCGGGACCGGCTGCGCGAGCACCTGTCCGTGCTCGCCGCGGCACCGGACGGGCTCACGCTCGTCGCCACGTGCGACGGGGAGCCCGCCGGCCTCGTGCTGGGTCGGCTCCTCGGGCCGGGCCTGCTGTCGGACACCGTGGTCCTCAGCCTCGACGCGGTCTACGTGCGGCCCCAGCTGCGACGGCGCGGCCTCGGGCACGCGATGCTGCAGGCCGTCGCCGAGACGGCCGAGGCGACCGGTGTGACCGACGTCTACGCGGCCCCGCTGCCGGGGTCGCGCGGCATGCAGCGTTTCCTCGCGCGTCTGGGCTTCGCGCCTGCTGCCGCGCACCGCGTCGTGAGCACCGGCGCCCTGCTGCGGCGGCTCGCGCTCGACCTGCCCGCCCCCTCCGCGCGACGCGGCGGGACGCGCGGCCTCGAGGACCTGATCGAACGCCGACGACGGGCACGGGCCCGTGCGCTGGGCGAGGAGACGCTCGCGCGTCAGGGGACCGCGTCGATGAGCATGCAGGTCAGGCGGGCGGTGCACAACCGCCGGCCGTCGTCGTCCTCGACGACGACCTCGTAGGTCGCCAGCGAGCGCCCGAGGTGCAGGGCGCGCGCCGTCCCGGTCACCACGCCGGTGCGGGCCGACCGGTGGTGCGTCGCGTTGAGCTCGATGCCGACGGCCGCACGCCCCGGTCCCGCGTGGGCGACGGCCGCCAGGGATCCCAGGGTCTCCGCCAGCACGGCCGACGCGCCACCGTGCAGCAGACCGTAGGGCTGGGTGTTGCCGGCCACCGGCATCGTGCCCGTCGCACCGTCGGCGTCGACGTGCGTGAGCTCGATGCCCATGCGGTGCAGGAGGGTGTCGTCGGTCGGCGGGACGGCGAAGGGGATGTCGGACATGGCAGATAGGTTGGCACCCGTGAGTGCCGACCAGCCAGCGACCAGCACCTCGACGCCCCCGCGCCTGCTCCTGATCGACGGCCACTCGATGGCCTACCGCGCGTTCTACGCGCTGCCGGTCGAGAACTTCGCGACGTCGACGGGACAGCCCACCAACGCCGTCTTCGGGTTCACCTCGATGCTCGCGAACCTGCTGCGCGACGAGGAGCCGACGCACGTCGCGGTGGCCTTCGACGCCGGGCGGACGACGTTCCGCACCGAGCGGCTCGAGTCGTACAAGGGCAACCGCGCCGCCACGCCCGAGCCGTTCCGCGGCCAGGTCGACATCGTGAAGGACCTGCTCGCGACGATGCACGTCCAGGTGCTCGACAAGCCGGGTTTCGAGGCCGACGACATCCTGGCGACGTTGACCGCCCAGGCGCGCGACCAGGGCATGGAGGTGCTGATCTGCTCCGGCGACCGCGACACCTTCCAGCTCGTCGGTCCCACCGTCACGGTGCTGTACCCGGTGCGCGGGGTGTCGGAGATGTCGCGCATGACGCCGGAGGCCGTCGAGGCCAAGTACGGCCTGCCGCCCGAGCGCTACCCCGACCTGGCGGCGCTCGTCGGCGAGACGAGCGACAACCTGCCCGGGGTGCCCGGCGTCGGCCCCAAGACGGCCGCCAAGTGGATCCGGCAGTACGACGGGCTGGCGGGCGTGCTCGAGAACGCCGACCGGATCACCGGCAAGGCGGGCGAGTCGTTGCGCGCGAACCTGGAACAGGTCGCGCTCAACCGTGAGCTCAACCACCTGCTCGCCGACCTCGAGCTGCCCGTCGGCCCTGAGGACCTCGCGGTGCGGCCGTGGGACCGCGCAGCCCTCCACGAGATGCTGGACGGCCTGGAGTTCCGCACGCTGCGCGACCGGCTCTTCGCCATGCTGCCCGACGAGACCCGCGACGAGCGCGTCGCGACCGCGGCGTCGCTCGACCTGGTGGAGACCGGCGTCGGGGGGCTCGGCGACTGGCTCGACGCGCGCGCGGACGAGGTCCTGGGTCTCGACGTGCGGGGCTCGGGTGCGCCTGGACGGGGGGACGCCTGGGGCGTCGCGATCGCCGACGGCGCGGGCCAGGCCGTGGCCTACGACCTGACGGCGATCGACCCCGCCGACGACGCGGCGCTCGCGGCCTGGCTCGCCGACGCCGGGCGCGGCAAGTCGCTGCACGCCGCGAAGGAGGCGTGGCACGCGCTGGACGGGCGTGGCCTGGAGCTGCGCGGCGTGCGCTTCGACACCGAGCTCGCGGCGTACCTGTGCCAGCCGGACCGTCGCGCCTACGACCTCCCCGACCTCGCGATCGGCTACCTGCACCGGGAGCTGGGCAGCGACGACGGCTCCTCGCAGGGGCAGGGTGCGCTCGACCTCGAGGTGGACGGTGCCGACGAGGGCCGGCGCGCCGCCGTGCGTGCCGCCGCCGTGCGGGACCTGGTCGACGTGCTCGGGGGCGAGGTGGCGGACCGCGGTGCGGCGACGCTCCTCACGGACCTCGAGCTGCCGCTCGAGGACGTCCTGGCGCGCATGGAGCGCACGGGCATCGCGATCGACCACGAGTACCTCACGTCGCTCGAGCGCGAGTTCGACGGCCAGGTCCAGGGAGCCGCTGCGGACGCCTACGCCGTGATCGGGCGTGAGGTCAACCTCGGCTCGCCCAAGCAGCTCCAGGAGGTCCTGTTCGACCAGCTGGGCATGCCGAAGACCAAGCGGATCAAGACCGGCTACACGACGGACGCCGCGGCGCTGACGGACCTGTTCGCGCGGACCGGGCACCCGTTCCTCGAGCACCTGCTGGCCCACCGCGACGCGATCCGGCTGCGGCAGACCGTGGAGGGCCTGCTGCGCTCGATCGCCGACGACGGCCGCATCCACACGACCTTCCAGCAGACGATCGCCGCGACCGGTCGGCTGTCGTCGGCCGACCCCAACCTGCAGAACATCCCCATCCGCACGGACGCCGGCCGGCAGATCCGGCGCGCGTTCGTCGTCGGTCCGGGCTACGCCACGCTGCTCACGGCGGACTACTCGCAGATCGAGATGCGGATCATGGCCCACCTGTCGGGTGACGAGGGGCTCATCGAGGCGTTCCGGTCGGGGGAGGACCTGCACAGCTACGTCGGGTCCCGCGTCTTCGGCGTGCCGACCGACCAGGTCACCCCCGCCATGCGGTCGAAGATCAAGGCGATGAGCTACGGGCTGGCGTACGGGCTGTCGTCGTACGGGCTGTCGCAGCAGCTGTCGATCGAGGTCTCGGAGGCGTCCGCGCTGATGGCCGACTACTTCGAGCGGTTCGGCGGCGTGCGCGAGTACCTGACGACCGTCGTCGACGCCGCGCGTGCCACGGGGTACACCGCCACGATCCTCGGGCGTCGTCGCTACCTCCCCGACCTCACGAGCGACAACCGGCAGCGGCGCGAGACCGCGGAGCGCATGGCGCTCAACGCGCCGATCCAGGGCAGCGCGGCCGACCTGATCAAGGTCGCGATGCTGGGCGTCGACCGCGAGCTCGCGCGTCGGGAGCTGCGCTCGCGGATGCTCCTGCAGGTCCACGACGAGCTCGTGCTCGAGGTGGCCGAGGGGGAGCGCGAGGAGGTCGAGGCGCTCGTCCGCGAGCAGATGGCGCGCGCCGGCGACGGCGTCCCGGGCGGGGCCCTCGACGTCCCGCTCGACGTCTCGGTGGGCGCGGGCGCGAGCTGGCACGCCGCGGGTCACTGAGTCCGGGCGTGCCTCCGGGTCGCGCAGGTCACCGGATCGTGTGACATCCGTCGTCGTCCTCGGCACGCAGCGGAGATTTCGCGCCTGGTGTGTGGATATTTCGGGGTGTTGTACGCCACAGTGGTCCCCCTGTGGCGGCGACGGCGCCGTCCGGACCATCGGAGGTGCATGTGTCCGAGAGTCATCAGGAGACCGACTACCAGCGCGTTCAACGCTCAGCGGAGTTCCAGGACCTGCGCCGCAGGTTCCGCAACTTCGTGTTCCCCATGACGGCGCTCTTCCTCGCGTGGTACTTCCTGTACGTCCTGCTCGCGAACTACGCGCACGACTTCATGAGCACGCGCGTGGCAGGCAACATCACGGTGGGGCTGCTGTTCGGGCTCGGCCAGTTCGTCTCCACGTTCGTCATCACCATGACCTACGCGCGGTGGGCGAACCAGAAGCAGGACGCGGTGGCCGAGAACCTCCGTGAGCACATCGAGTCCGGCGCGCTGATCGACGGCGGCGCCGACGGATCGCTCCAGGGCGGCGCGCGCCGCGGTGACGGAGGTCTCGCATGACCCGGTACGACGCGACCGTGCTCGCCGCAGCCGCCGACAGCGGGCAGGTCGGCGACCCGGTGGTCAACATCGCCATCTTCGGCGCGTTCGTGGTGGTGACGCTCGTCATCGTGTTCCGCGCGTCGCGCAACAACAAGAGCGCGGCCGACTACTACGCCGCCGGCCGGTCCTTCACCGGCCCGCAGAACGGCACCGCCATCGCCGGTGACTACCTGTCGGCCGCGTCGTTCCTCGGCATCTGCGGTGCGATCGCGATCTACGGGTACGACGGGTTCCTGTACTCCATCGGCTTCCTCGTCGCGTGGCTCGTGGCGCTCCTGCTGGTCGCGGAGCTCCTGCGCAACACCGGACGCTTCACGATGGCCGACGTCCTGTCGTTCCGGCTCAGGCAGCGTCCCGTCCGCATGGCCGCGGCCCTGTCGACGCTCGCGGTCGTCTTCTTCTACCTGCTGGCCCAGATGGCCGGTGCCGGCGGGCTGGTCGCGCTGCTCCTCGGCATCGACGGCACGGCGGGACAGGCGCTGGTGATCGCGGTGGTCGGCGCGCTGATGATCATGTACGTGCTGGTCGGCGGCATGAAGGGCACCACGTGGGTGCAGATCATCAAGGCGATCCTGCTCATCGCGGGCGCCGGGCTCATGACGGTGTGGGTGCTGGCGAAGTACGGCTTCGACCTGTCGGCGCTCCTGCAGGGTGCGATCGACATGGGCGGCGAGAACGGCGAGCGGCTGATCGGACCGGGGGCCCAGTACGGCGCGTCCTCCCTCACGCAGCTGAACTTCCTGTCGCTCGCGCTCGCGCTCGTGCTCGGGACGGCCGGTCTGCCGCACGTCCTCATGCGCTTCTACACGGTGCCCTCCGCCAAGGAGGCGCGGCGGTCCGTCGTGTGGGCGATCTGGCTGATCGGCATCTTCTACCTGTTCACGCTGGTGCTCGGCTACGGCGCCGGTGCCCTGGTGGGTCCGGAGACGATCATGTCGTCGCCCGGCAAGGCCAACTCGGCCGCACCGCTGCTGGCGTACGAGCTGGGTGGGGTGTTCCTGCTCGGGATCATCTCGGCCGTCGCGTTCGCCACGATCCTGGCGGTGGTGGCCGGACTCACGATCACCGCGGCCGCCTCGTTCGCGCACGACATCTACGCGTCGGTGATCAAGCGCGGCGAGGTCGCGCCCGACGCCGAGGTGCGGGTCGCACGCATCACCGTGGTCGTCATCGGCGCGCTGGCGATCGTGGGCGGCATCTTCGCCAACGGGCAGAACGTCGCGTTCCTCGTGGCGCTGGCCTTCGCGGTCGCCGCGTCGGCCAACCTGCCCACGATCATCTACTCGCTGTTCTGGAAGCGGTTCAACACCGCCGGGGCGCTGTGGAGCATGTACGGCGGGCTCATCTCCTGCGTCGTGCTCATCGCGCTGTCCCCGGTCGTGTCCGGCAAGGTCGACCCGGTCACCGGTGCGAGCCTGTCGATGATCCGGGACACGTCGGTGGACTTCGCGATCCTCCCGCTCGAGAACCCGGGGATCATCTCGATCCCGCTCGGTTTCCTGCTCGGGATCGTCGGGACGCTGCTCTCCAAGGAGAAGCCGGACCCGGAGAAGTTCGCCGAGATGGAGGTGCGCTCGCTCACGGGGGCCGGGGCGGAGAAGGCCACGGTCGCCCACTGAGGTCAGGCTGGGGGTCGGTGCGCACGCACGATCAGCGTCCCGGGCAACCGGGCGCCGCGCACCGGCCCCCAGCCACCCCACACGCGCTCGTGCCCGGCGGGCCACTCGGGCTCGAGCAGGCTGTCGAGCACGAACCCGGCGCCGACGACGTCGGCGACGTGGTCGCCCACGGTGCGGTGGTACTCCGCGTACAGGACCCGACCGTCGGCGGCCGACTCGACGTAGGGCCGACGGTCGAAGTAGGAGCGCGTGGCGGTGAGCCCGCCGGTCCCGGGGTCGTCGGGGAAGGCCCACCGCAGGGGATGCGTCACCGAGAAGACCCAGCGGCCGCCCGGGCGCAGCACGCGAGCGACCTCGGCGTGCACGCGCGGCGCGTCGGGGACGAACGGCAGGGCACCGAAGGCGGTGAACACCACGTCGAACGACGCGTCCGCGAACGGCAGGGCCCGCGCGTCCGCCTGCACGAGCGGCACGGCCACGCCGCTGTCGGCGTCGAGGCGTGCGGCCGCGGCGAGCATCCCCGCCGAGACGTCGGTGGCGACGGCGTCGGCGCCGGCGACGCTGCGCAGCCACCGCGAGCCCTGCGCGGCGCCCGCGCCGATCTCGAGCACGCGCGCCCCGCGCACGTCGCCGAGCAGCCGGGCCTGCGACTCGCGCAGTCCCTCGGGGCACCACAGCAGGTCCGCGGGGCCGAGGAACTCGCCGTGCTCGTCGAGGTACTCCTGCGCGTTCGCGTCCCACCACCCACGGGCGGCGCGTCCGCCCTGGTCGTCCGGTACCGCCCGGTATCCGGCTTCCGCCAGCGCGTCGTCCTGGGATTCGTCCGGCATGGTGCCAGTGTGTCCGATGCCGAATCCGTACCGGTGCGTAACAACCGCGTGACACGCCGCACCTAGCGTTCACCGGGTTCCCGCGTGGCGCGGTGCACCACGACCGCGCCCAGACGAGAGGTGGCAGCTGTGAGGACCAGATGGCAGATCGTCGCGGGCGGTGTGGTGGTGGGGCTCGCCCTGTCCGCGTGCGCCGCCAGCGACCGGGACCCCGAGGGCAGCACCGAGGGTGCGACCGGCGGGGGACGCGACACGTTCATCTTCGCCGCGTCGGGCGACCCCGCGTCGCTCGACCCCGCCTTCGCGAGCGACGGCGAGTCGTTCCGCGTGGCGCGGCAGATCTTCGAGGGCCTCGTGGGCGTCGAGCCGGGCACGGCCGACCCCGCGCCGCTGCTCGCGGAGTCGTGGGACGTCAGCGACGACGGCCTGGAGTACACGTTCCACCTGAAGGAGGACGTGACGTTCCAGGACGGCACGCCGTTCGACGGTGACGCCGTGTGCTTCAACTTCGAGCGCTGGAACAACTTCACGGGCGTCCTGCAGTCGGAGTCGCTGTCGTACTACTGGCAGAAGGTCAACGGCGGCTTCGCGACCAGCGACGTCGCGAGCCTGAACGGCACCGGCAAGTACGAGTCGTGCGAGGCGCCGGACGACGCCACCGCGGTCATCCACCTGCAGAGCCCGCTGCCCGAGCTCGTGTCGGCACTGTCCCTGCCGGCGTTCTCCATGCAGTCGCCGACCGCGCTGCAGGAGTACGAGGCCGACGCCGTCACGGGTGACGGCGAGGCACCCGTGCTTCCGGAGTACGCGACGAGCCACCCCACCGGTACGGGGCCGTACACGTTCGAGTCGTGGAGCCCGGGCGAGGAGGTCGTCCTGACGGCGTACGACGACTACTGGGGCGAGCAGGGCCAGATCAAGCGGATCGTCTTCCCGATCATCTCGGACGCGACCGCGCGTCGTCAGGCGCTCCAGGCGGGCGACATCGACGGCTACGACCTCGTCGGTCCCGCCGACGTCGTGGCGCTCGAGGACGCCGGGTTCCAGATCGTCAACCGCGAGCCGTTCAACGTGCTGTACCTCGGCATGAACCAGGCGAACCCCGACCTGGCCGACCTCAAGGTCCGGCAGGCCATCGCGTACGCCATCAACAAGGAGGCGCTCGTCGCCCAGACGCTCCCCGAGGGCACCGAGGTGGCGACGAACTTCGTCCCGCCGTCGGTCGTGGGCTGGAACGAGGACGTCGCGACGTACGACTACGACCCCGACAAGGCGCGCACGCTGCTCGCCGAGGCCGGCAGGTCGAACCTGACGATCGACTTCAACTACCCCACGAACGTCTCGCGGCCCTACATGCCGACGCCCGAGCAGGTCTTCACCGCGATCACGGCGGACCTCGAGGCGGTCGGCATCACGGTCAACCCCGTCCCGGACCCGTGGAACCCGGAGTACCTCGACAAGATCCAGGGCGGTTCGCAGCACGGCCTGCACCTGCTCGGGTGGACCGGCGACTACAACGACACCTACAACTTCATCGGGGTCTTCTTCGGCGGCGCCTCGAACGAGTGGGGCTTCGACAACCCGGAGCTGTTCTCGGCGATCAACGACGCGCGCTACGTCGCTGACGTCGACGCGCAGCAGGAGGCGTACGAGGCGGCCAACGCGGCGATCCTCGACTTCCTCCCCGGCGTCCCGCTCGCGCACCCGGTGCCGTCCCTCGCGTTCAAGGCCGACGTCCACGGGTACCCGGCCTCGCCGGTCCAGGACGAGGTCTACAACGTGATCACGCTGGGCGACTGAGGAGCTGCTCGACCCGATGACCCGACTGATCCTGCGGCGCCTCGCGCTGCTCGTCCCGACGCTGCTCGGGTTGTCGGTCCTGCTGTTCCTGTGGGTGCGCGCTCTCCCGGGAGGGCCGGCGACGGCTCTCCTGGGGGAGCGCGCCACCCCGGAGGCGGTGGAGCGGATCAACCAGCTCTACGGCTTCGACAGGCCGCTGCCCCAGCAGTACGTGACGTGGCTGGGGCAGCTGCTGCAGGGCAACTTCGGCGTGTCCACGCGCACGGGACGCCCCGTGCTGGACGAGTTCTGGGCCCGCTTCCCGGCCACCGTCGAGCTCTCGCTCGTCGGCCTGCTCGTCGCGGTCGGCATCGGCATCCCGCTGGGGTACCTCGCCGCCCGGCACCAGGGACGGCTCGTCGACCACGCGGCGGTCGTGACGTCGCTGCTCGGCGTGACGATCCCCGTCTTCTTCCTGGCCTTCCTGCTCAAGTGGCTGTTCGCCGTGCAGCTCGGCTGGTTCCCGTCCACGGGACGTCAGGACCCGGCCATGATCGCGACCCACCCGACGGGCTTCTACGTGCTCGACGGCGTGCTGACCCGTGAGTGGGACGCCAGCTGGGACGCGCTCGTGCACCTGCTGCTGCCGGCGCTGGCGCTCGGGACGATCCCGCTGGCGATCATCGCGCGCATCACGCGCGCGTCCGTCATCGACGTGCAGCACGCCGACTACGTGCGCACCGCGCGCGCCAAGGGCCTGTCGACGGCGCACGTGCGCGGCCGCGTGATCCTGCACAACGCGATGCTCCCGGTCTCCACGACCATCGGCCTGCAGGTCGGGCTGCTGCTGTCCGGCGCAGTGCTCACCGAGACCGTGTTCGCGTTCCCCGGCATCGGCAAGTTCCTCGCCGACGCGGTGTTCAACCTCGACTACGCCGTCCTGCAGGGGTTCATCCTGCTCATCGCCGTGGTCTACGCCCTCGTGAACCTGGCGGTGGACGTGTCGTACGGCCTGATCGACCCGAGGATGAGGACGCGATGAGCGCACCCGAGGTCTACGAGGTCCCGCAGGGGCCGGTCGACGCCGGCGCGGCGCTGGCCGAGGACAGGCGCGCGGGGGAGTCCCTCTGGCGCGTCGCCGTGCGCCGGCTCGCGCGGAACCCCGCTGCCGTCGTGGGCGTCCTCATCGTCGTCGCGTTCGTCCTCGTCGCGGTCCTGGCGCCGCTGCTGGCGCCGTACGGGCCGGGGGCGCTGCCGGGACGCGCGGACGTGCGGCCGACCTTCATCCCCGGGCCGTCGCCCGGCCACCCGCTCGGCCTCGACCGCTACGGCGCGGACGTGCTGTCCCAGCTGATCTGGGGGGCGAGGGCGTCGTTGCTCATCGGCGTGCTCTCGACGCTCCTGGGGCTCGCCGGCGGCATGCTCGTCGGGCTGCTGGCGGGCGCGTTCGGCGGCTGGGTCGACTCCGCGGCGATGCGCCTGGTCGACCTCATGCTCGCGGTCCCGAGCCTGCTGCTCGCGGTGTCCATCGCGGCCGTCGCAGGCCAGACGCCGTCGGCCGTCGTCATCGCCATCGGCGTCGTGCAGGTCCCGGTCTTCGCGCGGCTCCTGCGGGGGTCGATGCTCGCGCAGAAGGGCTCGGACTACGTGCTCGCGGCGCGCTCCCTGGGACTCTCGCGCCGCACCGTGACGATGAGCCACGTCCTGCCCAACAGCGTCTCGCCGGTCATCGTGCAGGCCACCCTGCTGCTCGCGACGGCCGTCATCGAGGCCGCCGCGCTGTCGTTCCTCGGCCTCGGGGGTGGCTCCCCGACGACCGCCGAGTGGGGCCGCATGCTCGTGGCCGCGCAGAACGAGCTCGAGATCGCACCGCGCCTCGCGCTGTGGCCGGGCATCTGCATCTCGGTGACGGCCCTGGGCTTCACCCTGTTCGGCGAGGCGCTGCGCGAGGCGCTCGACCCGCGATCGAGGAGACGATGAGCGTGACGACCGCACCGCAGGACGGCGCCGGGGGCGCCCCGCTGCTGAGCATCCGCGACCTCGAGGTCACGTTCCGCACCGAGGCCGGCAGCGCGACGGTCGTGCGCGGCGTGTCGTTCGACGTGCACGCCGGGCAGACCGTGGCGGTCGTGGGGGAGTCCGGCTCCGGCAAGTCGACGACCGCCGCGGCCGTCATCGGCCTGCTCGCCGGCAACGGTGCGGTGACGGGCGGGCAGATCCTCTTCGAGGGCGAGGACCTGGCCACGCTCGGCCCGGGCGCGATGCACCGGCTGCGGGGGGCCCGCATCGGCATGGTGCCGCAGGACCCGATGTCGAACCTCAACCCGGTGCGCCGCGTGGGGGCGCAGATCGACGAGACGCTCGAGGACAACGGCGTCGTGCGCGGGCGCGACGTGCGCGAGCGCACGGTCGAGCTGCTCGCGGAGGCGGGGCTGCCGGACGCGGCGCGGCGCGCCCGGCAGTACCCGCACGAGTTCTCGGGCGGCATGCGCCAGCGGGCGCTCATCGCGATGGGCCTGGCGGCGCGTCCCCGGCTGCTCATCGCCGACGAGCCCACATCCGCGCTCGACGTCACCGTGCAGCGCACCATCCTCGACGGGCTGACGGACCTCACCGACCGGCTGGGCGTCGCCGTGCTGCTCATCACGCACGACCTCGGGCTGGCCGCCGAACGGGCCGACCGTGTCGTCGTGATGTACCGCGGCGAGGTCGTCGAGCAGGGCGAGGCCCGCACGCTGCTGACCGACCCGCAGCACGAGTACACGCGGCGGCTGCTCGCGGCCGCGCCGTCGCTCGCGTCGCGACGCATCGAGCTCGCGCGTCACGGCGTGGAGGTGGCCGACCCCGTGACGGACGACCAGGCCACGGCACCCGCCGGGGCGTCGACCGCGCCCGTCGCCACCGCCGACGCCCCGGTGGCCGTGGCCCCCGACGCACCGCCGCCGCTGGTCGAGGTCGACCACGTGACGAAGGTCTTCCCGATCCGCGGGCGCGGGCTGCTCGGTCGCTCGACCGACTTCACCGCGGTCGACGACGTGAGCTTCGTCGTGCCGCGCGGCCGCACGCTGGCCGTCGTGGGGGAGTCCGGCTCGGGCAAGTCGACGATCGCCCGCATGATGCTCGACCTGCTGACGCCGACGTCGGGGAGCATCCGCTTCGACGGCGCCGACGTCGCCGGGCTCGACCGCGCGGGCGAGGTCGCGTTCCGCCGCCGGGTGCAGCCGATCTTCCAGGACCCCTACGCGTCGCTCGACCCGCTGTTCACCGTCTACCGGACGGTCGAGGAGCCGCTGCGCGCGCACGGCATCGGCGACCGCGCGCAGCGCAACGCGCGCGTCCGCGAGCTGATGGAGCAGGTCGCCCTGCCCGCCGGGCTGCTCCGCCGCTACCCGGCCGAGCTGTCCGGCGGCCAGCGGCAGCGGGTCGCGATCGCCCGGGCCCTCGCGCTCGAGCCCGACCTCGTGGTCTGCGACGAGGCGGTGTCCGCGCTCGACGTCATCGTCCAGTCGCAGATCCTGCGGCTGCTCGCCGACCTGCAGGAGCGCCTCGGGCTGACGTACCTGTTCATCAGCCACGACCTGGCGGTCGTGCGCCAGATCGCGGACGAGGTCTGCGTCATGCAGGAGGGGCGGATCGTCGAGCGCGGCACGGTCAACGACGTGTTCGACGCGCCGCGCACCGAGTACACCCGCACACTCCTCGACGCGATCCCCGGCCGGGACCTCGACCTGGGCCGACCGGCCTGACGGCGGCGCTCGCGGTGCCGCGCACGGCCGTCCGGAGCCGCGGCGTCATCGACCCCGGGACCCTTGGCGTCGGGTCGGCGCCGGAGGGTGGCTAGGGTTGTGGGTGCACGCGTCGACGCGTGCCCGGCCCTCCGACCTTCCGGCGGTGGCCCCTGCGAACGAGGAGCTCCAGCGTGCGAGTCGGTCTGCTGACCGGTGGCGGTGACGTCCCGGGCCTGAACGCCGCGATCCGTGCCGTCGTCAAGCGGGGGGAGGGCGAGCACGGCCACTCCATCATCGGCTTCCGCAACGGTTGGAAGGGTGTGGTCGACGGCGACGTCATGCCCCTGACCCGCCGGGACATCCGCAACGTGCTCCCGACCGGGGGGACCCTGCTGGGCACCGCGCGGTACCACCCCCACGCGTCGGACGGCGGTCTGGACGCGGCGCTCGCGACGCTCGAGGCCGAGCGCATCGAGGCCCTCATCTGCATCGGGGGCGACGGCACGCTCAACGCGGCCAGCAAGGTCGCCGAGGCCGGCGTCAAGGTCGTCGGCATCCCGAAGACGATCGACAACGACGTGTGGGCGACGGACGCGTCGATCGGGTTCGACACGGCCGTCAGCATCGCGACCGAGGCGATCGACCGGATCCACACGACCGCCGAGTCCCACAACCGCGTGATGATCGTCGAGGTCATGGGCCGCCACGCGGGCTGGATCGCCGTCACGTCGGGCATCGCCGGTGGTGCGGAGCTCGTGCTCGCGCCGGAGGAGCCGTTCGACATCACGCGGATCGAGAAGTTCCTCAAGCACCGCCACCGCGCGCACGCGAGCTTCTCGATCGTGGTCGTCGCCGAAGGTGCCGTGCCTGCCGAGGGCTCGTCCATGCTGTACGAGACGCAGGTCGGGAAGTTCGGCGAGATCGTCGCCGGCGCGATCGGCGAGCGGCTCAAGGTCGAGATCGAGCAGCGCACCGGGTTCGACAC
Source organism: Cellulomonas avistercoris (assembly GCF_014836445.1). Taxonomy (GTDB): domain Bacteria; phylum Actinomycetota; class Actinomycetes; order Actinomycetales; family Cellulomonadaceae; genus Cellulomonas; species Cellulomonas avistercoris. Next base: position 347,635 of record NZ_JACSQV010000001.1, on the reverse strand, counting down.
GCGCGTCACGGTGCTGGGCCACACCCAGCGGGGCGGCATCCCGACGGCCGCCGACCGGATCCTGGCGTCCCGGTTCGGCGTCGCCGCGATCGACGCCGTGACGGCGGGCACGACCAACGTCATGACCGCCATCCGCGGCGAGGAGGTCGTGCTCGTCCCGCTCTCCGAGGTCGCCGGCAAGGTCAAGTTCGTGCCGCAGGGCCTGCTGACGGTGGCGCGGGCGCTGGCCTGACGTTCCCTTTGCCTGCCCGGCCGCCCACCCGATAGGGTGGACGGCGGTGCCGCGCGTCCTCGCGCGTACCGATCCTCGACTCCCACCCCGGTCCCAGGCCGTTCGCGGGTGCCGGGGGCGCAGTGCCGACGTGGCGTCCTGCCACGCACGATTCCCTGTCCGTCCTACTTCCTGTCCGCATCGGAGCCCACCACTACATGAGCATCTCCACCCCCGCGAAGCCCGCCAGCCCGCAGGTCGCGGTGAACGACATCGGTTCGGCCGAGGACTTCCTCGCCGCGATCGACGCCACCATCAAGTACTTCAACGATGGCGACATCGTCGAGGGCACCATCGTCAAGGTCGACCGCGACGAGGTCCTGCTCGACATCGGTTACAAGACCGAGGGCGTCATCCCCTCCCGTGAGCTGTCCATCAAGCACGACGTGGACCCCGGCGAGGTCGTGAAGGTCGGCGACGAGGTCGAGGCCCTGGTCCTCCAGAAGGAGGACAAGGAAGGCCGTCTGATCCTGTCCAAGAAGCGCGCGCAGTACGAGCGGGCGTGGGGCACGATCGAGAAGATCAAGGAGGAGGACGGCGTCGTCACCGGCACCGTCATCGAGGTCGTCAAGGGCGGCCTCATCCTCGACATCGGTCTGCGCGGCTTCCTGCCCGCCTCCCTCGTCGAGATGCGTCGCGTGCGCGACCTCCAGCCGTACGTCGGCAAGGAGATCGAGGCGAAGATCATCGAGCTCGACAAGAACCGCAACAACGTCGTGCTGTCGCGGCGTGCGTGGCTCGAGCAGACGCAGTCCGAGGTGCGCTCGACCTTCCTGCAGACGCTGCAGAAGGGCCAGGTCCGCCCCGGTGTCGTGTCGTCGATCGTCAACTTCGGCGCCTTCGTGGACCTCGGCGGCGTGGACGGCCTCGTGCACGTCTCCGAGCTGTCGTGGAAGCACATCGACCACCCCTCCGAGGTCGTCGAGGTCGGCCAGGAGGTCACGGTCGAGGTGCTCGAGGTCGACTTCGACCGCGAGCGTGTCTCCCTGTCGCTCAAGGCGACGCAGGAGGACCCGTGGCAGGCGTTCGCCCGGACGCACGCCATCGGCCAGGTCGTGCCCGGCAAGGTCACCAAGCTCGTCCCCTTCGGTGCGTTCGTGCGCGTCGAGGACGGCATCGAGGGCCTCGTCCACATCTCGGAGCTGGCCGTGCGCCACGTCGAGATCCCGGAGCAGGTCGTGCAGGTCGGCGACGACGTCTTCGTCAAGGTCATCGACATCGACCTCGAGCGTCGCCGCATCTCGCTGTCGCTGAAGCAGGCGAACGAGGGCTTCGACCCCGAGTCGGACGACTTCGACCCCGCCCTGTACGGCATGGCGGCCGAGTACGACGAGCAGGGGAACTACAAGTACCCCGAGGGCTTCGACTCGACCACCAACGAGTGGCTCGAGGGCTTCGAGGCGCAGCGCGAGACGTGGGAGGCCCAGTACGCGGCCGCGCACGAGCGCTGGGAGGCGCACCGCAAGCAGGTCGCCGCGGCCGCCCAGGCGGACCTCGAGGCCTCGACGTCGGAGACCCCGGCCGCCAGCAGCTCCAGCAGCAGCGGCCCGGCGCCGTCGACGTACTCGTCGGCGAGCGACGAGGTCACCGGGACGCTCGCGTCGGACGAGGCTCTCGCCGCGCTCCGCGAGAAGCTCACCGGCAACTGACGCCACGCGGGTCCGCCCGCACGGCAGCACGACGACGGCCGGTCACCCTCGGGTGGCCGGCCGTCGGCGTACCCGGCTGCAGATGCTCCCGCGCGCCGGGGTCGCGCCGGAGGTCGGCGGACGCCACGATGGGCCGATGCAGAGGATCGGGCTGACCGGGGGCATCGCGGCGGGCAAGTCGGTGGCCGCCCGCAGGTTCGGGGAGCTCGGGGCGGTCGTCATCGACGCCGACGTGCTCGCGCGCGAGGCGGTGGCCCCGGGGTCGGCCGGGCTCGCCGAGGTCGCGGCCGCGTTCGGGCCCGGGGTGCTCGACGCCGACGGCGCGCTCGACCGTCCCGCTCTGGCGCGTGTCGTGTTCTCGGACGCCGGCGCACGGGCCCGGCTCGACGCGATCGTCCACCCGGTCGTCCGGCGGCTGTCGGCCGAGCGCGCGGCCGCCGCCGTGGCGCTCGACGCCGGGGCCGTCGTCGTGCACGACATCCCGCTGCTGGTCGAGACGGGGCAGGCCGAGGACTTCCACGTCGTGGTCGTGGTGCACGCGCCCGCCGTGCTGCGGGTCGAGCGCCTGGTGCGGCTGCGCGGCATGACGCGCGCGGACGCGGAGGCGCGCGTCGCCGCGCAGGCGCGCGACGAGGAGCGCCTCGCGGCCGCCGACGTCGTGCTGGACGGCACGGGCAGCGACGCGGACCTGGTGCGCCAGGTGGACGAGCTGTGGGCGCGGCTCGAGGTCGAGCGTGACGACGAGCGGTCCGCCGACGCGCGCTGATCCGCTCCCGCGCGGGATGCGCGGCCGACCGGTGTGCGGTGCAGGACCAACGTCCTTCGTACCGGCTAGTAACACGCACCCGTACGAGTGAATTGAACGCTTGTCCACGCGAGGAGTAGCGTTCAGGCGCCGATCACTCAAATGGACGCGCACTGCGCGTCCAGCGGGTCGCGTCGGGTGACCCGCGGCAACGGAGCCGGAGGAACGATGGCGGTCCAGTCGGTCGGTAGTGGGTGGGAGGCGCGCCCGCTGCAGTCGAAGGCCTCGATGTCGGTGGCCACGGGAGCACTGTCAGCGAACCAGGTGCTCGATCTCGTGACCACGGCGGCGTCCGCGGTCGAGGACGAGAGCGGCTGGCTGCGGGTGGGGGAGCGCAGCGCCAACAAGGTGTCGCTGTCGGTCCGGGACATGACGCGGGAGAGCACCGACCCCGTGCTGTTCTTCGACGTCGAGGTGGACCGGGCGGTCGGGCGCGTGACGGTCCGGACCGTCATCACGAGCTACGTCGTGAAGTCGGGCGGCATGAGTGGCCTGATGCCCATGACGAAGCGCAAGATCGTCGGCTTCAGCGCGTACCGGGGCTTCATGGAGCGGTACGCCAAGATGCTCAGTGCGGCGGACCCTGCGGCGAACGTGTCGTTCAGCGGCGAGTGGTAGCCCGCGGCCGGCGGCCGGCCGGTCTCGTGCACGGAGGTCGCCGACACCGACGCCGCGTCGATGTCGGTGCCTCGACGTAACGTGGGCACATGCGCCCCGTCACCGACCTGCAGCGGACCGTCGCGCCGTTCGAGGTGATCTCCGAGTACAAGCCGAGCGGCGACCAGCCGGCCGCGATCGCCGAGCTCGCGGCGCGCGTGCGCGCGGGCGAGAAGGACGTCGTGCTGCTCGGTGCGACCGGTACGGGCAAGTCGGCCACGACGGCGTGGCTCATCGAGGAGCTGCAGCGGCCGACGCTCGTCATGGCGCCCAACAAGACGCTCGCGGCGCAGCTCGCGACCGAGTTCCGCGAGCTCATGCCGAACAACGCGGTCGAGTACTTCGTCTCGTACTACGACTACTACCAGCCCGAGGCGTACATCGCGCAGTCGGACACCTACATCGAGAAGGACTCCTCGATCAACGAGGAGGTCGAGCGGCTGCGCCACTCGGCGACGAGCTCGTTGCTGACCCGGCGTGACGTCATCGTCGTCTCGTCGGTCTCGTGCATCTACGGCCTGGGCACGCCGCAGGAGTACGTGGACCGGATGGTGACGCTCGCGGTCGGCGACCGGATGGACCGCGACCAGCTGCTGCGCAAGTTCGTCACGATGCAGTACACGCGCAACGACATGGCCTTCACGCGCGGGACGTTCCGCGTGCGCGGCGACACCGTCGAGATCATCCCGGTCTACGAGGAGCTGGCGATCCGCATCGAGTTCTTCGGTGACGAGATCGAGGCGATCGCCACGCTGCACCCCCTGACCGGCGATGTCGTGCGCTCCGAGCAGCAGATGCACGTCTTCCCGGCGACGCACTACGTGGCCGGGCCCGAGCGCATGGAGCGCGCGATCGCCGGCATCGAGGAGGAGCTCGAGCAGCGCCTCGCCGAGCTCGAGCAGCAGAACAAGCTCCTCGAGGCGCAGCGGCTGCAGATGCGCACGACCTACGACATCGAGATGATGCGCCAGATCGGCTCGTGCTCGGGGATCGAGAACTACTCGCGCCACATCGACGGACGGGCGCCCGGCTCGGCGCCCAACACGCTCATCGACTACTTCCCGGAGGACTTCCTCCTCGTCATCGACGAGTCGCACGTGACCGTGCCGCAGATCGGGGCGATGTTCGAGGGGGACATGTCCCGCAAGCGGGCGCTCGTCGACCACGGCTTCCGGCTGCCGAGCGCGGTGGACAACCGGCCGCTGCGGTGGGAGGAGTTCGTCGAGCGGATCGGCCAGACGGTCTACCTGTCCGCGACCCCGGGCGACTACGAGCTGTCGATGGCGGACGGCGTCGTCGAGCAGATCATCCGGCCGACCGGCCTCGTCGACCCGCAGGTCCTGGTCAAGCCCACGCAGGGCCAGATCGACGACCTGCTGGGGGAGATCCGGGAGCGGGTCGAGCGCGACGAGCGCGTCCTGGTGACGACGCTGACCAAGAAGATGTCGGAGGACCTGACCGACTACCTGCTGGAGAAGGACGTGCGGGTGCGCTACCTGCACTCCGAGGTCGACACGCTGCGGCGCGTCGAGCTGCTGCGCGAGCTGCGGCTGGGGGAGTACGACGTCCTCGTCGGCATCAACCTGCTGCGCGAGGGCCTCGACCTGCCCGAGGTGTCGCTGGTGGCGATCCTCGACGCCGACAAGCAGGGCTTCCTGCGCTCCGGCAAGTCCCTCATCCAGACCATCGGCCGCGCCGCGCGCAACGTGTCGGGCCAGGTCCACATGTACGCGGACACCGTGACCCCCGCGATGCGGCAGGCCCTCGACGAGACGGAGCGCCGCCGCGAGCGGCAGATCGCCTACAACGTCGAGCACGGCATCGACCCGCAGCCGCTGCGCAAGCGCATCGGTGACATCACCGACATGCTCGCGCGCGAGGACGCCGACACGGCCGAGCTGCTGGGCGGTGCCGGGCGGCAGACGAGCCGTGGCAAGGCGCCCGTCCCCGGCCTGGGCTCGCGCGCCGGCGCCGGGGACGACCGGACGCGGCTGACGGGAGCGGCGGCTCACGACCTCGCCGACCTCATCCAGGAGCTCACGGACCAGATGCACGCCGCCGCCGGTGAGCTGCAGTTCGAGCTCGCGGCGCGCCTGCGCGACGAGATCTCCGGCCTGAAGAAGGAGCTCCGCCAGATGCAGTCCGCGACCGCCTGAGACGCGCCAGGCGCCGCCGGTCGTCGGCCGGGAGTGTCGCGAGGGCTGTCGTCACCTATAGTTCGGGGCGGAGGGGAGTACTCCCCACGACGTCATCGTCATCACGGTCGCCAGCGTTGCCGGCCCGGTGGCGTCGGCCGCGCGCACGATCCCGCACACGCTGCGGTGGGCGCTGGCGGAAGAGACCTCCGGTCCCTCGTCGTACCGATCCGGAGGTCTGTTCGTGGATGTTCCCCTGTGGGTATGGGCCGTCACCGTCGGCGTCATCCTCATCATGCTCGCTGTCGACTACGTCGGGCACGTGCGCTCGCCGCACGAGCCGACGCTCCGGGAGTCGGGCTGGTGGTCGGCCGGGTACGTCGGCGTCGCCCTGCTCTTCGGGGTCCTGGTGTGGGGCGTCTGGGGCTCGACGTACGGCGCGGAGTACTTCGCCGGGTACGTGACCGAGAAGAGCCTGTCGGTCGACAACCTGTTCGTGTTCGTCCTCATCATGGCCAGCTTCCGGGTCCCGCGGCTGTACCAGCAGAAGGTGCTGCTCATCGGCATCACCATCGCCCTGGTGCTGCGGACGGCCTTCATCTTCGTCGGCGCGGCGATGATCGAGAACCTGTCGTGGATCTTCTACATCTTCGGCGCGTTCCTGCTCTACACCGCCTGGACCCAGATCAAGGCCGGCCGTGAGGACGACGACGAGTACCACGAGAACAGCGTGCTGCGCTGGACGCGCCGGGTCTTCCCGACCACGGACGACTACGTCGGCGACAAGATGTTCGTGCGTCGGGACGGCACGCGGTTCATGACGCCGATGCTCATCGTGATGATCGCCATCGGCACCGCGGACATCATCTTCGCGGTCGACTCGATCCCCGCGATCTTCGGCCTCACGCAGGAGACCTACCTCGTCTTCACCGCCAACGCGTTCTCGCTGCTCGGGCTGCGCCAGCTGTTCTTCCTCATCGACGGTCTGCTCGACAAGCTCGTCTACCTGTCGTACGGCCTCGGCGCGATCCTCGGGTTCATCGGGGTCAAGCTCCTCATCCACGCGCTGCACACCAACGAGGTGCCGTTCATCAACGGTGGTGAGCACGTCACCGTCGTCCCGGAGATCGGGACCTGGGTGTCGCTCGGCGTCATCGTCGGCACCCTCGTGGTGACGACGGTGCTCTCGCTGCGCCGCACGCGCCTCGACGAGGCCGCCGCCGCACGCGCGACCTCCCGTGCCCAGACCCACGGTCTGGCCTCCTCGGCGACGGACGAGGACACCGAGGGCCGCGCGTGACGCACGAGCTGCCGGTCGCGTTCGAGGTCGCGACGCTCGTCGCGGTCGTCGCGATCCTGCTGCTCGACCTCGCGGTCGTGCGGCGTCGGCCGCACGTGCCCTCGATCCGCGAGAGCGTCACCTGGGTGGCGCTGTACGTGGGGCTCGCGCTCGTGTTCGCGGGCGTGCTCGCCCTCGTCGGCGGGCCGGCGCCCAGCGGGGAGTTCCTGGCCGGCTGGTTGACCGAGTACAGCCTGTCGGTCGACAACCTCTTCGTGTTCCTGCTCATCATGTCGAGCTTCGCCGTGCCGCGGGAGCAGCAGCAGAGGGTGCTGATGGTCGGGATCATCATCGCGCTCGTCCTGCGCGCGGTGTTCATCGTCGCCGGTGCCGCGATCATCGAGCGGTACACGTGGGTGTTCTACGTGTTCGGGGCGTTCCTGGTCTGGACGGCGGTCAAGCTCGTCCGCGAGGGCGTCGGCGGTGGCGACGAGCAGTACGAGGAGAACCGGCTCGTGCGCACCGTGCGCCGCATCCTGCCGATGTCCCCGACCTACGACGGCGGCAAGGTCCGCACCGAGCACGACGGCCGGCGCGTCTTCACGCCGCTCGTGGTGGTGTTCGTCGCCATCGGCACGACCGACCTGCTGTTCGCGTTCGACTCGATCCCTGCGGTCTTCGGCCTGACCCACGACCCGTTCATCGTGTTCACCGCGAACGTCTTCGCGCTCATGGGGTTGCGCCAGCTGTACTTCCTGCTGGGCGGGCTCCTCGACAGGCTCGTGTACCTGCCGTACGGCCTGGCCGCGATCCTCGCGTTCATCGGGGTCAAGCTCGTGCTCGAGGCGCTCGCGACCAACTCGCTGCCGTTCCTCAACGGCGGCGAGCCCGTGGCATGGGCGCCGCAGGTCCCGACCTGGCTGTCGCTCGTGGTCATCGCGGGCGCGCTCGGGGTCGCGACCGCCGCGAGCCTCGTCCGTTCCCGCCGCGGCCCTGCGGAGCCGCCGCGCGCGCCGGGAGCCGACGCCCCGGACCTCCCGACGACGCCGTGAGCCGTGCGGCGGGGGCCGGCCCGCACGGGCCGGCCCACGCGTCACGACGAGGGCGTCGACCAGGGGCCGAGGACGAGGTCCCACCCGCGCACCTCGGTCGCGGCGACGAGGCCGTCGCGCGCGAACGGGTCCTGCGCGAGCACGGTGCGCAGCGCGCTCTCGTCCGCGGACTGCAGGACGAGCAGCGCACCGGGCTCCCCGTCGGTGAAGGGCCCCGAACCCAGCAGGACACCCGCGGTCGCGAGCTCGGCCAACCAGGCGCGGTGCTCGGGACGGACCGCGTCGCGGACCTCGGCCCGCTCGTCGTAGGTGTAGCGGACGGCGAAGATGCTCATGGCGCCATCCTGCCCGAGCAGGCCGGTCCGGTGTCGGGACCGACCGCGACCGCCGCGGTGGCAGAGTGGTCGGATGGCCCGCACGCTGCGCACCCTGCTCACCGACGACGTCCTCGCGCGGATCCACGCGCGCGCCGACGTCCACGACCGCGACAGCACGTTCCCGCACGACGACCTGTCCGACCTCGTCGCCGCAGGCTACCTGCGGGCGTTCGTGCCCGAGCACCTCGGCGGCGCCGGCCTGACCCTCGAGGAGGTCGCCCGCGAGCAGGTGCGGCTGGCGGGCGCGGCCCCGGCGACGGCGCTGGCGGTCAACATGCACCTGGTCGTCACGGGGCTCGCCGCGCTGCTGGTGGCGCGGGGTGACCGGTCGGTGGAGTTCGTCCTGCGCGACGCGGCGGCGGGGGAGGTCTTCGCGTTCGGCAACTCCGAGGCGGGCAACGACCTCGTCATGTTCGGGTCGCGGACGCGCGCCGTCCCGCAGCCCGACGGCGGCTACCGGTACCACGGGACCAAGATCTTCACGTCCCTGTCGCCGGTGTGGACGCGCCTGGCGACGTTCGGCCTGGACGACTCCGACCCGGACGACCCGCGGCTGGTGCACGGCGTGGTCGCGCGCGACGGCGGCGGCGTGGAGCCGCGTGACGACTGGGACGCGCTCGGCATGCGGGCGTCCCAGTCCGCGACGACCGTGCTCGACGGCGCGTACGCCCCGGCCGACCGCGTGTACCGGAGGCTGCCGGTCGGGCCGTCGGCGGACTCGTTCGTGTTCGCGCTCTTCGCCGTGTTCGAGACCCTGCTCGCGGCCGTGTACACGGGCATCGGCCGGCGGGCTCTCGAGCTGGCGGTCGGGCACGCGCGGCGCCGCACGTCGTTCAAGCACGGCGGACGGTCGTACGCGCAGGACCCCGACATCCGCTGGCGCATCGCCGACGCGGCGCTCGCGCAGGACGGTGCCGAGCTGCAGGTGTTCGCGCTGGCGCGGGACGTCGACGAGGAGGTCGACCACGGTGCGCGGTGGTTCGCGCAGCTCGTCGGCCTCAAGGTTCGCGCGACCGAGACCGCCCGCGTCGTCGTCGACCTCGCGCTGCGCGTCTCCGGCGGCGGTGCGTACTTCACCGGCAGCGAGCTCGCGCGGCTGTACCGCGACGTGCTGGCCGGCATCTACCACCCGTCGGACGACGAGTCGGCCCACGCGACGCTCGCGACCTCGGTGCTGGGCCCGCCGCAGGACTGAGCCGTCACCACCCGCGGGCGGCCCAGGCGGGCAGCGCGGGCCGCTGCTCGCCGAGCGTCGTGCCGTCCCCGTGGCCCGGGTAGACGCACGTGTCGTCGCGGTACCGGTCGAACACGCGGGACGTCACGTCCCCGAGCAGCTGCGCGAACCGCTGCGGGTCGCCCTGCGTGCTGCCCACCCCGCCGGGGAACAGCGAGTCTCCTGTGAAGAGGTGGACGCGGCCCGGCACCGCACCCGGCGCCGAGACGTCGTCCGGCTCGGTGAGCGCGAGCGCGACGGAGCCCGGCGTGTGACCGCGCAGCGCGACGACGTCGAGGACGAGGTGGCCCACCGCCAGGCGGTCGCCGTGCCGCAGGCGCGTGTCCACCGCGTGCCCACCGAGCCGGCCGACGGCGTCGGCGTCGGGTGCTCCCGCGGCGAGCCGTGCACCGGTCACGGCCACGACCGACGCCACGGCGCCGAGGTGGTCGGCGTGCTGGTGGGTGACGACCACCAGGTCGAGCCGCGCGGACGGGGACCCCTCGCGCACGAGCGCGAGCAGCCGGTCCGGGTCGGTGGGCGCGTCGACCAGCAGCTGGGCGCCGGAGCGTCGGCACGTCACGAGGTAGGCGTCGTTGTCCATCGGGCCGACGGACGCCTTGCGGATCTCGGCCTCGTCGAGCACGCGCACCGCGGTGGCGCCGCCCGGGACCACGTGCCCGTCCCAGCCGCCGTCGCTCAGCACGTGGCCATCCGCGTCGTCGCCCGCCGTGCGGCCAGGTCGTGGCTGTGGGCCGCCCGCACCAGGGCGAGGTGCGAGAGCGCCTGCGGCACGTTCCCCACCATGTGCCGCGTCACCGGGTCGTACTGCTCGGCGAGCATGCCGACGTCGTTGGCCAGGGGGACGAGCGCGTCGAGCACCTCGGTCGCCCCGGCGAGGTCGTCGGACCGCGCCAGCGCGTCGGCGAGCCAGAACGAGCACGCGAGGAAGGGGGACTCGGCCCCCTGCAGGCCGTCGTCGGTCCGCTCGGTGTGGTAGCGCAGCAGCAGGCCCGGTGCGACCTCGAGCTCCTCGCGCACCGCCGCGATCGTGCCCCGGGCGTGCGGCCCGTCGGGCGGGACGAACCCCACGTGCACGATCTGCAGCAGGGAGGCGTCGGTGTGGTCCGCGCCGTACTGCTGCACGAACGTCTGGCGCTCGGCCGACCACCCGTGCTCCATGACGTCGGCGCGGACCTCCTCGCGCACGCGCCGCCAGCGGTCCACCGGGCCGGGCAGGCCGTGTGCCTCGACCGCTCGGACCGCCTGGTCCAGCGCGGCCCAGACCATGACCTTCGAGTGCGTGAAGTGGCGCGGCTCCCCGCGGACCTCCCAGATCCCCCGGTCCGGCTCGCGCCACGTGCTCGCGAGCGCGTCGACGAGGTGCCGCTGGAGCGACCACGTGTCGGCGGTCTCCGGCAGGCCGGCGTCCCGGGCCATGGCGAGCGCCGACATCACCTCGCCGAGCACGTCGTGCTGCACCTGGCCGACCGCCGCGTTGCCGATGCGCACGGGTCGCGACCCGGCGTAGCCCGGCAGGTGGTCCAGCTCCTCCTCGGGCAGCCGCCGTCCGCCGTCGATGCGGTACATGATCTGGAGGTCCTTGGGGTCGCCCGCCACGGCGCGCAGGAGCCAGTCCCGCCACTGCGTCGCCTCGTCGCGGAAGCCCTGCTCGAGGAGCGCCTCGAGGGCCAGCGAGGCGTCGCGCAGCCAGCAGAAGCGGTAGTCCCAGTTGCGCTCGCCGCCGAAGGTCTCCGGCAGCGACGTCGTGGGTGCGGCGACGATGCCGCCGGTGGTGACGTCGGAGAGCAGCCGCAGGACCAGGAGGGAACGGACCACGGCCTCCCGGTACGGGCCGCCGTAGGTGCAGTCCCTCGCCCACAGGCCCCAGGCGATGGCGGTGGCGTCGACACGGTCGGGCACCGTGAGCCGCGGCGGGACGGGCTCCCACGAGCGGACCCACGTGAGCGAGAGCTCGACGGACTGCCCCGCGCGCAGCGTGAAGAGGTCGTGGTGGCGGCGGTCGACGGCACGCGGGAGCCGGTCCCCGCGGAGCACGAGGGAGTCGGGACCGGCGACGGCCCGGATCGTGTCGCCGCCCTCGACGTCGGTCTCGTGCCGCACCCACGGCTCGACGGCGCCGTACCCGAAGCGCACGACCCAGTCGTGCTCGACCTCGACCTCACCGTCCGTGCACTCGACGCGACGCACCAGGTCGGCGCGGCCGTCACCCAGCGGCATGGCCTCGGTGACCACCGCGGTGCCGCGCGGCGTGCGGTAGGTGGTCTCGAGCACGAAGGAGTCGCCGCGGTACCGGCGCGTGACCGCGGTCGCGCCGCGCACCGTCAGCAGCCAGCGCCCGTGCTCGGGCGTCCCGAGCAGGGCGGCGAAGCAGGCGTCGGAGTCGAACCGCGGCAGGCAGAGCCAGTCGACGGAGCCGTGACGCGAGACGAGCGCCGCGGTGTGGCCGTCACCGAGCACGGCGTAGTCCTCGATCGGCACCTGGCGGCCGAGGTGCGCCGGGCGGACGGGGGAGAGGGGCGGTGGGGCGTCCATCGGCCCCAGCATGGCGCGCGTCGCCCGGCGTCGCCCGTCGTGACGCGCCGACGGTCGTGATCTCGAACACATGTGCGATTGTCGGTGGCCGCACGTAGACTCGTCGGCTGTGACCCATCCTTCCTCCGACCGTCTCGTGGTCCGCGGCGCGCGGGAGCACAACCTCCGCAACGTCGACCTGGACCTGCCGCGCGACGCGCTCATCGCGTTCACCGGCCTGTCGGGGTCCGGGAAGTCCTCGTTGGCGTTCGACACGATCTTCGCCGAGGGGCAGCGCCGTTACGTCGAGTCGCTCTCGGCGTACGCCCGCCAGTTCCTGGGCCAGATGGACAAGCCCGACGTCGACTTCATCGAGGGCCTGTCGCCCGCGGTGTCGATCGACCAGAAGTCGACCAACCGCAACCCGCGCTCGACGGTCGGCACCATCACCGAGGTCTACGACTACCTGCGTCTCCTCTTCGCCCGCGCCGGCACGCAGTACTGCCCGGTGTGCGGCGAGCGCGTGACCGCGCAGACGCCGCAGCAGATCGTCGACCGGCTGCTCGAGCTGCCCGACGGCACGCGCTACCAGGTCCTGGCGCCCGTGGTCCGCGGGCGCAAGGGCGAGTACGCCGACCTGTTCCGCGAGCTGCAGGGCAAGGGCTTCTCGCGGGCGCGCGTCGACGGCGAGGTCGTCCAGCTCGCGTCACCCCCGACGCTGGAGAAGAAGCTCAAGCACGACATCGAGGTGGTCGTCGACCGGCTGGTCTCCCGCGAGGGCGTCCAGCGTCGCCTGACGGACTCGGTCGAGACGGCGCTCGGGCTCGCCGGCGGCCTGCTCGTCGTCGAGCTGGTCGACGCCGACGCCGACGACCCGGAGCGCGAGCGCCGCTTCTCCGAGAACCGCGCCTGCCCGAACGACCACGTGCTGACGCTCGAGGAGGTCGAGCCGCGGACGTTCTCCTTCAACGCCCCCTACGGCGCCTGCCCCGAGTGCACCGGCATCGGGTCGCGCCTCGAGGTCGACCCCGAGCTCGTCATACCGGACGACGAGCTCTCGCTCGCCGAGGGCGCCGTCGCGCCGTGGGCGCAGACCTCGTCGGAGTACTTCCAGCGCGTGCTGTCGGCGCTCTCGTCCGATCTCGGGTTCTCGATGGACACGCCCTGGCGGGCGCTGCCGCAGCGCGCGCGGGACGCGGTCCTGCACGGTGAGAACCACGAGGTCCGCGTGAAGTACCGCAACCGGTGGGGCCGTGAGCGGCAGTACTCGACCGGGTTCGAGGGCGTCATCACGTTCCTGGAGCGGCGCCACGCCGAGACCGACTCGGACTGGAGCAAGGAGAAGTACGAGGCGTTCATGCGCGAGGTCCCGTGCCCCGCGTGCCACGGCGCCCGCCTGAAGCCCGAGGTCCTCGCGGTGAAGGTCGGCGGCCGCTCGATCGCCGACGTCTGCGCCCTGCCGATCGACGAGGCCCGCACCTTCATCGACGGCCTCGAGCTCGGTGAGCGCGAGCGCGCGATCGCCGCGCAGGTCATCAAGGAGATCCAGGCGCGACTCGGGTTCCTGCTCGACGTCGGGCTGGACTACCTCTCGCTCATGCGGCCGGCGGCGACGCTGTCGGGCGGTGAGGCGCAGCGCATCCGGCTGGCGACGCAGATCGGCTCGGGCCTGGTCGGCGTGCTGTACGTGCTGGACGAGCCGTCCATCGGGCTGCACCAGCGCGACAACCGGCGGCTGATCGACACGCTGACCCGGCTCCGCGACCTCGGCAACACGCTCATCGTCGTCGAGCACGACGAGGACACCATCCGGACCGCCGACTGGATCGTCGACATCGGACCGGGCGCCGGCGAGCACGGTGGTCGCGTCGTGCACTCGGGCGACCTCGCGGGCCTGCTGGCGTCGCCGGAGTCGGTGACGGGCGCCTACCTGTCGGGTCGGCGCTCCATCCCGATGCCGGCGGCACGCCGGCCGGTCGACAGGTCGCGGCAGGTCACCGTCGTCGGTGCGCGGGAGAACAACCTGCGGGGGATCGACGTGTCGTTCCCGCTGGGCGTGCTCACCGCGGTGACCGGCGTCTCGGGATCCGGCAAGTCGACGCTCGTCAACGCGATCCTCTACACCGTCATGGCGAACGAGCTCAACGGCGCACGGCAGGTCGCCGGGCGGCACAAGCGGGTGACGGGCCTCGACCAGCTCGACAAGGTCGTGCACGTGGACCAGGGGCCGATCGGCCGCACACCGCGCTCCAACCCCGCCACCTACACCGGTGTGTGGGACCACGTCCGCAGGCTCTTCGCCGAGACGTCCGAGGCCAAGGTGCGCGGCTACGCGCCCGGCAGGTTCTCGTTCAACGTCAAGGGTGGTCGCTGCGAGGCCTGCTCGGGCGACGGCACCCTGAAGATCGAGATGAACTTCCTCCCGGACGTGTACGTGCCCTGCGAGGTCTGCCACGGCGCCCGGTACAACCGCGAGACGCTCGAGGTGCACTTCAAGGGCAAGACGGTCGCCGACGTCCTGGCGATGCCCATCGAGGAGGCCGCCGACTTCTTCGCCGCGGTGCCGGCCATCTCGCGGCACCTGCGCACCCTCGTCGACGTCGGTCTCGGCTACGTACGGCTCGGGCAGCCCGCACCGACGCTCTCGGGCGGTGAGGCGCAGCGCGTCAAGCTGGCCGCCGAGCTGCAGCGCCGGTCGACGGGCCGCACCATCTACGTCCTCGACGAGCCCACCACGGGTTTGCACTTCGAGGACATCCGCAAGCTGCTGGGCGTCCTGCAGTCGCTCGTGGACAAGGGCAACACCGTCCTGGTGATCGAGCACAACCTCGACGTCATCAAGAACGCCGACTGGGTGGTCGACATGGGCCCCGAGGGCGGCTCCGGCGGCGGCCTGGTCGTCGCCGAGGGCACCCCCGAGCACATCGCGAGCGTGCCGGAGAGCCACACGGGCCGGTTCCTCGCCGAGGTGCTCGAGCCCGCCCGCGTCGAGGTGTCCGCCTGACCGCCCGGTCAGGCGGGAGCGGGCTCGTGCGTCAGCGGGCCCGGCTCGTGGCGCACGGGGAAGTTCACGGACCGCGCGATGAAGCAGTGCTCCTGGGCACGGTGGTGGACGTCGGCGAGCAGCGCGTCGTCGACGGGCGTGCCGTCGGCGAGCGCCGCGTTGCGGACCGTGACACGGGGTCGGAGCACGACCTCGGTGAACTGGCCGTGCCCCGCGGCCTCGATCCGCATGGTCCCCGACGCCGAGTCGGTGTAGCCGACGACCACGACGCCCGCGTTGGCCGCGAGGTGCAGGAACCACAGCATGTGGCACTGGGAGAGCGCCCCGACCAGCAGGTCCTCGGGCGACCAGCGCTCCGGGTCGCCGCGGAACCCGGGGTCGGACGTCCCGGGGAGCGCAGGACGGCCGCCCGACGTCAGGACGTGGTCCCGGCCGTACGACGTGTACGTCGCGGTGCCGGCCCCACGGGCGCCCGTCCACGTCAGGTCCACGGAGAACTGGTGCAGGAGGTGTGCCATGCCCCGACCCTAGTGGCGCACGTCACAGCTGCGTCGGTGCGCCCGGCCGCGCCGCGTCGCCGGCGTGGCCCTGTCGGTCCGCGGACTTAGGCTCGGACGCATGGCTGATCCCGCCACCTACCGACCAGCCCCCGGGGAGATCCCGGACTCTCCCGGCGTCTACCGCTTCCGGGACGAGCACGGCCGCGTCGTCTACGTCGGCAAGGCCAAGAGCCTGCGCAACCGGCTGAACAGCTACTTCCAGGACATCGCCGGGCTGCACCCGCGGACGCAGCAGATGGTGACGACCGCCGCCGCGGTCCAGTGGACGGTCGTCGGGACCGAGGTCGAGGCGCTCGCGCTCGAGTACTCGTGGATCAAGGAGTTCGACCCCCGGTTCAACGTCAAGTACCGCGACGACAAGTCGTACCCGTACCTCGCCGTGACGATGGCGGACGAGGTGCCGCGCGTGCAGGTCATGCGCGGCGCCAAGCGTCGCGGGACGCGCTACTTCGGCCCGTACGCCCACGCGTGGGCGATCCGCGAGACCGTCGACCTGCTGCTGCGGGTGTTCCCGGTGCGCACGTGCTCGGCCGGGGTCTTCAAGCGGGCCCGGCAGCAGGGTCGTCCGTGCCTGCTCGGCTACATCGACAAGTGCTCGGCGCCGTGCGTGGGGCGGATCGGTGTCGACGAGCACCACCAGCTCGCGCAGGACTTCTGCGACTTCATGGCCGGTGACACCGCCCGGTTCACGCGCCGCCTGACCCGCGCCATGAAGGACGCGGCGGCCGACCTCGACTACGAGCGTGCCGCGCGCCTGCGCGACGACATCAAGACGCTCGAGAAGGCCACCGAGCGCAACGCGGTCGTGCTGTCCGACGGCACCGACGCCGACGTCTTCGCCATGGCGGGCGACGAGCTCGAGGCGGCCGTCCAGGTCTTCCACGTGCGCGACGGCCGCATCCGCGGCCAGCGCGGCTGGGTCGTCGAGAAGGTCGAGGACCTCGACGACGCGGCGCTCGTCGAGCACCTGCTGCAGCAGGTGTACGGGAGCGAGGATCCCGAGGCCGCGACCGCGTCGGTGCCGCGCGAGGTGCTCGTCCCGGTGCTGCCGACCGACGTGGAGCAGGTGCAGGCGTGGCTCACGGGCCTGCGGGGCAGCAAGGTCCAGGTGCGGGTGCCGCAGCGCGGCGACAAGCGCGAGCTGGCCGCCACGGTGCTGCGCAACGCGGAGCACGCGCTCGCGCTGCACCGCACGCGACGCGCGGGGGACCTCACGAGCCGCAGCATGGCGCTCCGCGAGATCCAGGAGGCCCTCGACCTGCCGAGCGCGCCGCTGCGCATCGAGTGCTACGACGTCTCCCACAACCAGGGCACGTACCAGTCGGCCTCGATGGTGGTGTTCGAGGACGGCCTCGCGCGCAAGAACGAGTACCGGCTGTTCACCGTCCGCGGACCCGAGGGCCAGGGGGCGCGCGACGACACCGCCGCCATGCACGAGGTCATCACCCGGCGCTTCCGCCGCTACCTCGCGGAGCGCGCCGACGCGCACGACCCGGAGCTCGACGACGGCGACGAGGACGACGCGCCGCGCAGCGGGCCGGTCGACGAGCGCACCGGCCGGCCGACGCGGTTCGCGTACCCGCCCAACCTCGTCGTCGTCGACGGCGGACCGCCCCAGGTGGCCGCCGCGGCGGCCGCGCTCGCCGAGCTCGGCATCGACGACATCGCCCTGTGCGGCCTCGCCAAGCGCCTCGAGGAGGTGTGGCTGCCGGGGGAGGAGTACCCGGTGATCCTGCGACGGTCGTCCGAGGGGCTGTACCTGCTCCAGCGCGTGCGTGACGAGGCGCACCGGTTCGCGATCACCGCGCACCGCAAGCGCCGCAGCAAGGGCATGACGGTCTCCGTGCTCGACGACGTGCCGGGTCTCGGTCCCGCGCGCAAGGCGGCGCTGCTGCGCCACTTCGGCTCGGTGAAGCGGCTGCGCGCGGCCACGGCCGAGGAGATCGCGACCGTGCCGGGCATGGGTGCGCGCACGGCGGAGGCGGTGGTGGCGGCGCTCGCGGGGCCGCCCGCGACGCAGGACGCGACCGCGTCCGGCACGTCGGTGGACCCGACACCGGAAGAGCCTGGCATCCTGGGGGCATGAGCGAGCCCTCGCCGATCACGGTGCCGACGGGCATCCCCGAGCTCGAGGCGGCCGCCGAGGCGCCCGTCCTCGAGCAGCCCCAGGTGCTGGTCATCACCGGCATGTCCGGTGCGGGCCGCACGCGCGCGGCCGCGGTGCTGGAGGACCTCGGCTGGTACGTCGTCGACAACCTGCCCGCGCAGATGCTGACCCACCTCGTCGGCATGCTGACGAGCGGGCCGGTCGGTACGGGGGCGCGCCGTCTCGCCGCCGTGATCGACGTGCGCGGGCGCGAGTACTTCGCGGCTCTCACCGGTGTCCTCGACCACCTCGAGGGGACCGGCGTCGAGCTGCGGCTGCTGTTCCTCGACGCGTCGGACGAGGTGCTCGTGCGCCGGTTCGAGCAGGTGCGCCGCCCGCACCCGCTGCAGGCCGACGGCCGCATCCTCGACGGCATCGCGCACGAGCGCGCACTGCTGTCGGACCTGCGCGAGCGCGCCGACACCGTGATCGACACGTCCGAGCTCAACGTCCACGACCTCGCACGGGTCGTGCGGTCGGGCGTCGCGGACCCGGGGGACGACGTCCTGCACCTGTCGGTGCTGTCGTTCGGCTTCAAGTACGGCATCCCGCTCGACGCGGACCACGTCGTCGACGTCCGGTTCCTGTCCAACCCGTACTGGATCACCGAGCTGCGCCACCTGTCCGGCCGCGACGCGCCGGTGCGGGACTACGTGCTGGGGCTGCCGGGTGCCACGACGTTCGTCGAGCGCTACGTCGACGCGCTCGAGCCGGTGCTCGCGGGGTACCTGCACGAGGAGAAGCGCTACGCGACGATCGCGGTCGGCTGCACGGGCGGCAAGCACCGCTCCGTGGCGATCAGCGAGGCCATCGGCGCGCGGCTGCGCGAGCGCGGGCACCGGGTGCAGGTGACGGCGCGGGACCTGGGCAAGGAGTGAGCGCGCCGTCGGTCAGCCGGTTCGGTGACCCGACCCGTCCCGCGGTCGTCGCGCTCGGGGGCGGCCACGGGCTCTCGGCCTCGCTCTCGGCGCTGCGGCTCATGACGGACCGGATCACGGCCGTCGTGACGGTCGCGGACGACGGCGGCTCCTCGGGACGCCTGCGCGAGGAGATGGGCGTGCTGCCGCCGGGCGACCTGCGGATGGCGCTGTCCGCCCTCTGCGACGACTCGGAGTGGGGGCGCACCTGGCGCGACCTCCTGCAGCACCGCTTCGCGACGGACGGGCCGCTCGACCGGCACTCCGTCGGGAACCTGCTGATCGTGGCGCTGTGGGAGATCCTCGGCGACACCGTCGAGGGCCTCGACCTCGTCGGCAGGCTCCTGGGCGCTCGCGGTCGGGTGCTGCCGATGGCGTCGGTCCCGTTGTGCATCGAGGCGGACGTGCGCACGGCGGACGGTCGGCGGGAGGTCGTGCGCGGGCAGACGCAGGTCGCCCTGACGTCGCACCGCATCGAGCACCTGCGGCTGCACCCCGAGGACCCTCCCGCCTGCCCGGAGGCGGTCGCGGCGCTGCTGGAGGCCGACTGGGTCGTCCTGGGCCCCGGGTCCTGGTACTCGTCGGTCCTGCCGCACCTGCTGGTGCCGCAGCTGCGTGCGGCACTGGTCGAGACGCCGGCCCGGATCGTGGTGACGCTCAACCTCACGCCCGACCACGAGACCGAGGGCATGCGTGCCGTCGACCACCTCGAGGTGCTCCGTGCGCACGCGCCCGAGCTGTCCTTGCACGCCGTGATCGCCGACCCGGCGTCCGTGGACGACGTCGGTGAGCTGGCTGAGCTCTGCGCGGCGATGGGTTGCCGCCTGCTGGTCCGCCAGGTCCGGCGCGGTGACCAGAGTGCGGTGCACGACCCGCTGCGGCTGGCCGCCGCGCTGCGGGACGTCGTCGAGGACTACCTCGGTGACGTCGGGACTCCTGCCGGGCACCCCGCCGCCGAGGTGTGACCCCGACGGGTGACGGGTCACGGGACGGTCACGACCACCCGGGCGGCAGTGGCAGGATGACGCCATGGCGCTGACAGCACAGGTGAAGGACGAGCTCGCCCGGCTGAAGGTGGACAGGACGTCCTGCCGCAAGGCGGAGATCTCGGCGACCCTGAGGTTCGCCGGCGGGCTGCACATCATCTCCGGGCGCATCGTCATCGAGGCCGAGCTCGACACCGGGATCGCGGCCCGGCGCCTGCGGCAGGCCATCACCGAGATCTACGGTCACGAGAGCGACATCATCGTGGTCTCCGGCGGCGGTCTGCGCCGGGGCAGCCGCTACGTCGTGCGTGTCGTGAAGGACGGCGAGTCGCTGGCGCGGCAGACGGGTCTGCTGGACAACCGGGGCCGTCCGGTCCGCGGGCTGCCGCCGCAGGTCGTGTCCGCGGGGATCGGCGAGGCCGAGGCAGCGTGGCGTGGCGCGTTCCTCGCGCACGGCTCGCTCACCGAGCCGGGTCGCTCGTCGTCGCTCGAGGTCACGTGCCCGGGGCCGGAGGCCGCCCTCGCGCTCGTGGGGGCCGCGCGACGCCTGGGTGTCGCCGCCAAGGCGCGCGACGTGCGCGGCGTCGACCGCGTCGTGATCCGCGACGGTGACGCGATCGGCGTCATGCTGACGCGGCTCGGTGCGCACGACGCGATGCTCGTGTGGGAGGAGCGGCGCGTGCGCCGCGAGGTGCGCGGCACCGCCAACCGCCTGGCCAACTTCGACGACGCCAACCTGCGGCGCTCGGCGCGCGCCGCGGTCGCGGCCGGCGCCCGCGTGGACCGCGCGTTCGAGATCCTCGGTGACGACCTGCCGGACCACCTGCGCCAGGCCGGCGAGCTGCGGCTCGCGCACAAGGAGGCGTCGCTCGAGGAGCTGGGCAAGCTCGCGGACCCGCCGCTGACGAAGGACGCCGTCGCCGGGCGCATCCGGCGCCTGCTGGCCACCGCCGACCGGAGGGCCGCCGAGCTCGGCATCCCCGACACCGAGGCGGGGCTCAGCCCCGACCTGCTCGACCTCTGAGGCGCGCGGGCCCCGTCCCGAGGCGCCGGCCGCGACGCGCATGGTCCAGCATACGAACGGCCGCGCGTGGTGGACCTTCGTCTTGGGCGAGCCCCGTGCCTCGGGGTATAGGCTCGGGGTCATCCGATCGCAACGAGGACGCAACGCGCTGGGCACGACCCGGCCTGTGGTGGTCAGTGGCGGTCGGGACGCACAGCGGCGTGCGTGACCGAACACCAACTGTGTGCGCCGGCTTTGATCGGCGCGTGCCGAGGAGGGCAAGTGACCATCAAGGTCGGCATCAACGGCTTCGGCCGCATCGGGCGCAACTTCTACCGCGC
This sequence comes from Cellulomonas avistercoris, assembly GCF_014836445.1. Lineage (GTDB taxonomy): Bacteria > Actinomycetota > Actinomycetes > Actinomycetales > Cellulomonadaceae > Cellulomonas > Cellulomonas avistercoris. Next base: position 326,705 of record NZ_JACSQV010000001.1, on the reverse strand, counting down.
CATCCTGGCCTCGGGGGCCGACATCGAGATCGTGGGTGTCAACGACCTGACGGACAACCACACCCTGGCGCACCTGCTGAAGTACGACACCGTCCTGGGTCGTTTCCCGCAGAGCGTGGACTACGACGACGAGAACATCATCGTCGACGGCAAGAAGATCCGCGCCCTCGCCGAGCGCAACCCGGCGGACCTGCCCTGGGGCGAGCTCGGCGCGGACATCGTCATCGAGTCCACGGGCTTCTTCACGGACGCGACGAAGGCCAAGGCGCACATCGACGCCGGCGCCAAGAAGGTCATCATCTCGGCCCCGGCCAAGAACGAGGACGCCACGTTCGTCGTCGGTGTGAACCACACCGACTACGACGCCGCGGCGCACCACATCATCTCGAACGCCTCGTGCACCACGAACTGCCTCGCCCCCGTGGCGAAGGCGCTCAACGACGCGATCGGCATCGAGCGCGGTCTCATGACCACGATCCACGCGTACACGGGTGACCAGAACCTGCAGGACGGCCCGCACCGCGACCTTCGTCGTGCCCGTGCCGCCGCGCAGAACATCGTCCCCACGACGACCGGTGCGGCCAAGGCCGTGGCGCTCGTGCTCCCGGAGCTCAAGGGCAAGCTCGACGGCTTCGCGCTGCGTGTGCCGACGATCACCGGCTCGGCCACGGACCTGACCTTCACCGCCTCGCGCGAGGTCACGGTCGACGAGGTCAACGCCGCGGTCAAGGCCGCCGCCGAGGGTGAGATGAAGGGCACGCTGAAGTACACCGAGGACGAGATCGTCTCCTCGGACATCGTCACCGACCCGCACCAGAGCATCTTCGACGCGAAGCTCACCAAGGTGAGCGGCGACCTGGTGAAGATCGTCGCCTGGTACGACAACGAGTGGGGCTACTCCAGCAGCCTCGTGAAGCTCACGGAGTACGTGGGCGCGCGTCTCTGACGTCCACGCTCTGAGGCAGTCCATGCGTCCGCGTGCGCCGAGGCCACCGGCCCCCCGCGCCCCGGCGGCTGGGGCGGGGGGGGTCGCGCCCCACACCGTGCCCCCGCCCGGGGGGGGCGACCCAGGCCGCCGGCCAGACCGGCGGCAGGTAGGTAGGTAGGAGACCATGAAGACCATCGACGACCTCGGCGACCTGCGCGGCAAGCGCGTGCTCGTCCGCTCCGACTTCAACGTGCCGCTCGACGGCACCACCATCACCGACGACGGCCGCATCCGTGCCGCGCTCCCGACGATCCAGGCGCTGGTCGCCAAGGGCGCCCGCGTCGTGCTGGTCGCCCACCTCGGACGTCCCAAGGGCACGCCGGACGCCAAGTACTCGCTGGCACCCGTCGCCGCGCGTCTCGGCGAGCTGCTGGGCCAGGACGTCGCGCTCGCGCAGGACGTCGTCGGCGAGTCGGCGAAGGCCACCGTGGCGGGCCTCCAGGACGGGCAGGTCGCCCTCCTCGAGAACGTGCGGTTCGACGCCCGCGAGACGTCCAAGGACGACGCAGAGCGGGGGGCGCTGGCCGACGAGCTCGCGGCCCTCGTCGACGCGTACGTCTCCGACGGCTTCGGGGTCGTGCACCGCAAGCAGGCGTCGGTCTACGACGTCGCGCAGCGCGTGCCGCACGCGGTCGGGCAGCTGGTCCTCAAGGAGGTCGAGTCGCTGCGCAAGGCGACGGACGACCCCGCGCGCCCCTACGTCGTGGTGCTCGGCGGCTCGAAGGTCTCCGACAAGCTCGGCGTCATCGAGAACCTGCTGGGCAAGGCCGACCGCCTGCTCATCGGCGGCGGCATGCTGTTCACGTTCCTCGCGGCCCAGGGCCACGCGGTGGGCAAGAGCCTGCTCGAGGAGGACCAGATCGAGACGGTCAAGGGCTACCTCGCCACGGCGAAGGAGAAGGGCGTGGAGATCGTCCTGCCCGTCGACATCGTCGTCGCCCCGGAGTTCAAGGCCGACGCCCCGGCGACGGTCGTCGCCGCCGACGCGATCCCCGCCGACCAGATCGGCCTGGACATCGGCCCGAAGAGCGCCGAGCTGTTCGCCTCCAAGATCGTCGACGCCAAGACGGTCGTCTGGAACGGCCCGGCCGGCGTGTTCGAGTTCGAGGCGTTCGCGAACGGCACGCGTGCCGTCGCGCAGGCCCTCGTCGACGCCGGCACGCACGGCGCCTTCACCATCGTCGGCGGCGGTGACTCGGCCGCGGCCGTGCGCACCCTCGGCTTCGACGAGGCCGGCTTCGGCCACATCTCCACCGGCGGCGGCGCGTCGCTGGAGTTCCTCGAGGGCAAGACCCTCCCCGGCATCGCTGTCCTGGAGGGCTGACTCGTGGCAGGCACCCGTACCCCGCTGATGGCGGGCAACTGGAAGATGAACCTCGACCACCACCAGGCGACGCACACCGTGCAGAAGCTGGCGTGGACGCTCAAGGACGGCAAGCACGACTACGCGGCCGTCGAGGTCGCCGTGCTGCCGCCGTTCACGGACCTGCGCAGCGTGCAGACGCTGGTCGACGCCGACAAGCTCGAGATCGTCTACGGCGCGCAGGACGTGTCGGCGCACGAGTCCGGGGCGTACACGGGTGAGATCTCGCCCCTGTTCCTCGCCAAGCTCGGCGTCACGTACGTCGCGGTCGGTCACTCCGAGCGTCGTCAGTTCCACCACGAGGACGACGCGCTCGTCAACGCCAAGGTGAAGTCGGCGCTGTCGGCCGGCCTCGTGCCGATCCTGTGCGTCGGCGAGCCGCTCGAGGTCCGCAAGGCCGGCGAGCACGTGCCCCACACGCTGGCGCAGCTCGACGGCGCCCTCGAGGGCCTGTCGGCCGAGCAGGTCGCGGGCATCGTCGTCGCGTACGAGCCCGTCTGGGCCATCGGCACGGGCGAGACCGCGACGCCGGAGGACGCGCAGGAGCTCTGCGAGGCGATCCGCGTGCGCATCGCCGAGCTGTACGACCAGGCCACCGCGGACGCCGTCCGCGTCCTGTACGGCGGGTCCGTGAAGTCGTCGAACGTCGCGTCGATCATGGCGAAGCCCGACGTGGACGGCGCCCTGGTCGGCGGTGCGAGCCTCGACCCCGAGGAGTTCGCCCGGATCGCCCGGTACCAGGCGCACACCGTCGCCTGACGCCTCCACCGGGACCGGGACGTCGCCCTGCGGCGTCCCGGTCCCGGTCCCGGTCGTCCCACGGATCGCGTGATGGTGGATCGCACCGCCCCGCGTCGCCTACCCTGTACCGCGGCACTGCGTCGACGGAGCACGCCGACCACGGCCGTACCGGCACGACACGCACCGACGCCACCCACGGCCACGGTGCACCGCTGCACCGAACCGCCCGAGTGAGGAACCCCACCGACGTGACTGCCCTGCGTATCACCCTCCAGGTGCTGCTGGTTCTCGCCAGCCTGCTGCTCGTCCCGCTGGTGCTGCTGCACAAGGGCAAGGGCGGCGGCCTGTCGGACATGTTCGGGGGCGGCATCACGGCCGGCGCCGGCTCGTCCGGCGTGGCCGAGCGCAACCTCAACCGGATCACGATCGCCGTCGCCCTGCTGTGGACGGTCATGATCGTGCTGCTCGGCCTGATCGAGAAGTTCTCGGAGTAGGGGGACCTGGCCATGGCGAGCGGGAGTGCGATCAGGGGGTCGCGCGTCGGTGCCGGTCCGATGGGCGAGGCGGAGCGCGGAGACGCAGCGCCGCGCGTGTGGATCTCCTACTGGTGCGCGAACGGCCACGAGACCCGGCCGAGCTTTGCCGAGGAGGCCGCCGAGGAGGCGCCCACCACGTGGGACTGCCCGCGCTGCGGGTACCCCGCGGGCCAGGACCCCGAGGCGCCACCGGCGCCCGTCAAGAACGAGCCGTACAAGACCCACCTCGCGTACGTGAAGGAACGGCGCAGCGAGGAGGACGGCGCGGCGATCCTCGACGAGGCGCTGGCCTCCCTGCGCGCGCGACGCGGGCGCTGACGCGTCGCGACCCGACCGCCACGGCGCTGGACGTACCGCGGGCGCCCCCCCCTCCGGGGGCGGCGCCCGAGGCATGCCTGCGGGGCTGGCGCGTCAGCGCACCCGCAGGAGCGCGAAGCCGTCGTAGCCCTTCTCGCCCACGGTCTGCACGACGGTGCCGTCGATGCGGTCGTCCGCGGCGGCCCGGGCGTAGAACGCGCGCACGCCCTGCACGCGCGTGTCGGGGTGCTCGGGGTCGACCACCGCGCCGTCACGCACGACGTTGTCGACCACGATGAGCGTGCCGGGTCGCGACAGCGCGATCGCGCGGTCGACGTACGGCGCGAGCTGCTCCTTGTCCGCGTCGACGAACACGAGGTCGAACGGCTCGGTGCCGGACGCCACGAGGTCGTCGAGCGACGTCAGCGCGGCACCGACGACGAGCTCGACGCGGTCCTGCAGCCCCGCAGCCTCCAGCGAGGCCCGGCCGACGTCGGCGTGCGCCTCGCTCAGCTCGAGGGTGACCAGCCTGCCCTGCGGCGGCAGGGACTGTGCCAGCCACCAGGTGCTGTAGCCGCCGAGCGTGCCGATCTCCAGGACCCGCCGGGCACCGACGGACCGGGCGAGGATCTCCAGCAGGCGCCCCTGGGCGGCGCTCACGGCGATGTCGGGCAGACCGGCGTCGGCGGCGGACGTCCGGACGTCGCGCGCCACGTCCGGCTCGTCGACCAGCGGGGCCACGTACGCGTCGACCGCGGCCCACGCGCGTGCGGCGTTCGAGGCGCTGCGCGGTCGCAGGCCCTCGTCGCCCGCGTGCTCACCGGGGGTGGTCGCGCCGGCCGGGCCGGCGGCCGGCACCGGCGGCGCGGCGGCCAGGTCGAGCAGCCACAGGGTGCGTTCGGTGCCGCGTGCGCCGGCGGCGGGCGTCGTGCGGACGTCGACACCCGCGAGTGCGCGCGCCACCGCGGGCGCCTTCTCGGCCCCCGCGGCCACGACCCACACCTCGCGTGCGGACCGGATCAGCGGGAAGGTCAGCGACACGCGCTCGGAGGGCGGCTTGGGGGAGTCGTGCTCCGCGACGACCATGGCGTTCGCCTCGAACAGCGAGGTCCGGTCGGGGAAGAGCGAGGCGATGTGGCCGTCGGGCCCCATGCCGAGCAGGAGCACGTCGAACCGGGGCGCGAGCCCGCTGCCGGCCGCGTGGGCGCGCAGCTCGGCGGCGTAGCGGCGTGCAGCGGTCTCGCCGTCCGGCACGTCGTCCGAGAGCGCGGGGACGGGGTGGACGTTGCCGGCCGGCAGCGCGTCACCGAGCGCGTCGATCAGCGCGTCGCGGGCCTGCGTCTCGTTGCGGTCCGGGTCGCCGTCGGGCAGGAAGCGCTCGTCGCCCCACCACAGGTGCACGCCGGTCCAGTCGACCGCGTCGCGGACGGGCGAGGCGGCGACCTCGCGGAGCGCGGCGATGCCGACCGTGCCCCCGGTGAGGACGACGTGGACCGGCGAGCGGTGCGACTGCAGGTCCACGAGCCGGGTGAGCAGCCGGGCGGCGGTCGCGGCGGCGAGCACCTCGGCGTCGGGGTGGACGAGGACCTCGAGCGGGGCGGGGGTCATGCGTCTCCTCCTGTGCCCGGCGCCGCCGGGCGTCGTGGGTGTCCGGCCGGAGCCCGGACCCGGGCCGGTCTCACGCGTCGATGCGGGCGAGACCCTTCTGCAGGACGTCGCCGTACACCTCGTCGGCGTCGAGCCGGCGCAGCTCCTCGACCAGGCACTCGCGCAGCTGGCGGATCGGCAGGGCGATGCGGTGCTCGGGCTGGTCGGGCTGGCGCAGCGCGGCCGTCTTGCCGTCGGGCCGGTCGAGCACGATGTCGCCCGACGTGCGCTCGAGGCGGACCTGCGTGATGGCGGGCGCACCGGGGACGCGCTCGATCTCGACGGGGCAGCGCAGCGACTGCGCGAGCCAGGCCGCCATGAGGTCGACGGACGGGTGGGTGCTCTCGCCGATGACCACGGCGCGGTGCACGGGCTCGAACGGCGGCTGGTCCAGCGTCGCCGCGATCAGGCCGCGCCACAGCGTGGCGCGCGTCCACGCGAGGTCGGTGTCGCCGTCCTCGTAGACGCGTGCCAGGTCGCGCAGCGCGCGGCTGGGGCGCGGGCAGGTCGTGGTGTCGGTGATGCGGCGCTGCGCCATGCGGCCCAGGGGGTGCTCCGAGGGGTTGGCCGGGACGTCGTACGGCCACCACACGACGATCGGGGCGTCGGGGAGGAGCAGCGGCATCACGAGGGTGTCGACGTGGCGTGTGACGCCCCCGGAGATGCGCAGGATGACGACCTCGCTGGCACCCGCGTCCCCGCCGAGCCGGATCTGCGCGTCGAGGCCCGCCTCGCGCTCGCCCGTGCGCTCGGTGATGACGATGATGCGGCACGGGTGCTCGCGGCTCGCGGCGTTGGCGGCCTCGATGGCCTCCTCGGGGTCGTGCGCGTCGGCGTCGATGATGAGCGTCAGCACCCGGCCGAGAGCGATCGCACCGCCCTCGTCGCGCGCCTTGATCAGGCGCTTGTTGATGTCCCGGGTGGTGGTGTCGGGCAGGTCGATGATCACGGGAGCCTCCAGGCGCGACCGTCGCGCGCCATCATCTCGTCGGCCGACGCCGGCCCCCAGGTGCCGGCGCGGTACTCGTCCGGCGTGCCCTTGGAGGCCCAGTACTCGGTCACGGGGTCGAGGATCTTCCAGGAGAGCTCGACCTCCTCGTGCTGCGGGAACAGCGGGGGGTCGCCGAGCAGGACGTCGAGGATGAGGCGCTCGTAGGCCTCGGGGGAGGACTCGGTGAACGCGTGGCCGTACCCGAAGTCCATCGTGACGTCGCGCACCTCCATCGCCGTGCCGGGCACCTTCGCGCCGAACCGCAGCGTCACGCCCTCGTCGGGCTGCACGCGGATGACCAGCGCGTTCTTGCCGAGCTCGGACGCCGCGGTCGCCTCGAACGGCAGGTGGGGCGCCTTCTTGAAGACCACTGCGATCTCGGTGACGCGCCGGCCCAGCCGCTTGCCGGTCCGCAGGTAGAACGGCACGCCGGCCCACCGGCGGGTGTCGATGTCGACACGGATGGCCGCGTAGGTCTCCGTCGTGGAGTGGGGGTTGAAGCCCTCCTCCTCGGCGTACCCGACGACCTTCTCCCCGCCCTGCCAGCCGGCGGTGTACTGCCCGCGGGCGGTGTTGCGGCCCAGGTCGCGGGGGAGCCGCAACGCCGAGAGCACCTTGGTCTTCTCCGCGCGCAGGGCGGCCGCGTCGAAGGAGACGGGCTCCTCCATCGCGGTCAGCGCGAGGAGCTGGAGCAGGTGGTTCTGGATGACGTCGCGCGCCGCGCCGATGCCGTCGTAGTACCCCGCGCGGCCGCCGATGCCGATGTCCTCGGCCATGGTGATCTGCACGTGGTCGACGTAGTTGCCGTTCCAGATCGGCTCGAACAGCTGGTTCGCGAAGCGCAGGGCCAGGAGGTTCTGGACCGTCTCCTTGCCCAGGTAGTGGTCGATCCGGAAGATGTCGTCGGGCCGGAAGACCTGGGACACGATGTCGTTGAGCTCACGTGCCGACTCGAGGTCGTGGCCGAACGGCTTCTCGATGACGACGCGCCGCCAGGTGCCCTCCTTCGGCTGTGAGAGTCCCGAGCGCGCCAGCTGCTGGCACACGACCGGGAACGAGCTGGGCGGCACCGACAGGTAGAACGCGTGGTTGCCACCGGTGCCGCGTGTGACGTCGAGCTCCTCGACGGTCTTGCTGAGCCGGTCGAACGCGTCGTCGTCGTCGAAGGTGCCCTGCACGAAGCGGATGCCCTCGGACAGCTGACGCCACGTGGCCTCGCGGAACGGCGTGCGCGCGTACTGCTTGACGGAGTCGTGGACGACCTCCTCGAAGTCCTGCGTCTCCCAGTCGCGACGGGCGAAGCCCGTCAGCGCGAACCCGGGGGGCAGCAGCCCGCGGTTCGTCAGGTCGTAGACGGCAGGCATGAGCTTCTTGCGGGCGAGGTCGCCCGTCACGCCGAAGATGACGAGGCCGCAGGGTCCCGCGATCCGCGGCAGCCGCCGGTCGCGGGCGTCGCGCAGCGGGTTCTCGTGCGGTCCGACCTTCGCGGGGCTCACCTGTCGGCCTCGGCCGCGTCGGCGGCGCGCGCGATGCCGGCCTCGACCGTGCCCAGGAGCTCGGCCCACGAGGCCTCGAACTTCTGCAGCCCCTCGGTCTCGAGCTGCTCGGTCACGTCGTCGACCGAGATGCCCAGGGCCTCGATCCGGTCGAGCAGCGCGGCCGACGCGTCCTGGGTCCCGCTGACGGTGTCGCCGCGCACGTTCCCGTGGTCGGCGACGGCGTCGAGCGTCTTCTCCGGCATGGTGTTGACGGTGCCTGCGACGACGAGCTCGTCGACGTACCGCGTGTCGGGGTACGCGGGGTCCTTGACCCCGGTCGAGGCCCACAGGGGCCGCTGCGGGCGCGCGCCCGCGGCCGCGAGGGCCTGCCACCGCTCACCGGTGACGACGTCCTGGTACACGCCCCACGCGAGGCGCGCGTTGGCGATCGCCGCCGTGCCGCGCAGCGCGGCGGCCTCCTCGGTGCCGAGCGCGTCGAGCCGGGGGTCGATCGCGGCGTCCACGCGCGAGACGAAGAACGACGCGACGGAGGTGATGGGTGCCAGGTCGAGCCCGGCGGCGTGCGCCTGCTCCATCCCGTCGAGGAAGGCGTCGAGCACCGCGCGGTAGCGCTGCAGCGAGAAGATCAGCGTGACGTTGACGCTGATGCCCTGCGCGAGGGCGGCCGTGATCGCCGGCAGGCCCTCGACGGTCGCAGGGATCTTGACGAAGAGGTTGGGTCGCTCGATCTCGGACCACAGGGTCTCGGCCGACGCGAGGGTGGCCGCGGTGTCGCGTGCCAGGCGCGGGTCCACCTCGATCGACACGCGGCCGTCGAGGCCGTCGGTCGCGTCGTAGACGGGCCGCAGGACGTCGCACGCGTCGCGCACGTCGTCCGTCGTGATCCGCAGGACGGCCTCCTCGACCGCCGCGCCGTCGGCCGCGAGCGTGCGCAGCTGCGCGTCGTACGCGTCGCCCTGCGCGACCGCGGAGGCGAAGATCGTCGGGTTCGTCGTGACGCCCACGACGCCGCGAGCGACGAGGTCGCTCAGGCCTCCCGAGACGATCCGCTGACGGGACAGGTCGTCGAGCCAGACGGCCACGCCCGCGTCCCGCAGCGCGTGCAGGGGGGTGGTGATGGAGGTCATGGTCGTTCCCCTTCGTCGCACGAGGTCCTTCGCGTCCTGCGCGTGGCGGGGCCGCCCGGGGGCGGCTCCGCCACGTTCGATCGTCAGGCGGGCAGGTCGCCCGTCCCGGACTGCGTCGGCGTGCCGGGGGCGCCGGCCGACCGGTCGTCCCCGCGCGCCGCGGCGAGCGACTCGTGCGCCGCGGCCACGACGGCCTCGGCGGTGATCCCGAACTCTCGGTACAGCGTCTGGTAGTCCGCCGAGGCGCCGTAGTGCTCGATGGACACCGAACGGCCGGCGTCGCCGACGATCTTGTGCCACGACATCGCGATGCCGGCCTCGACCGACACCCGCGCACGCACGGCGGAGGGCAGCACCGACTCGCGGTACTCCTCGTCCTGCTCGGCGAACCACTCGAGGCACGGCGCCGACACGACGCGCGTGGCGACGCCCGCCGCCTCGAGCGTCTCGCGCGCCTCGACCGCGAGCTGCACCTCGGAGCCGGTGCCGATGAGCACGACGTCCGGCGTGCCGGACGACGCCTCGAGCAGCACGTACGCGCCGCGGGTGACGCCGTCGGTCGTGGCGAAGCCGTCCTCGCCGCGCGGGTACGTCGGCACGTTCTGCCGCGTGAGGACGAGCGCCACGGGGCCGTCGGTCCGCTCGAGCGTCGCGCGCCAGGCGGCCGCCGTCTCGTTGGCGTCCGCGGGGCGCACGACGGCGAGGCCGGGGATCGCGCGGACGGCGGTGAGGTGCTCGACCGGCTGGTGCGTCGGGCCGTCCTCGCCCAGGCCGATCGAGTCGTGCGTCCACACGTACGTCACGTTGACGCCCATGAGGGCCGCGAGGCGCACCGCGCCACGCATGTAGTCGGAGAACGTGAAGAACGTGCCGCCGTAGGGCCGGGTCAGGCCGTGCAGGCGGATGCCCGAGAGGATCGAGCCCATCGCGTGCTCGCGGATGCCGAAGTGCAGCGTGCGGCCGAACTCGTCGCCCGCGAACTCGTGCGAGGAGCGGTGCGCCGGCAGGAACGACGGCTCACCCTTCATGGTCGTGTTGTTGGAGCCCGCGAGGTCGGCCGAGCCGCCCCACAGCTCGGGCAGCACGGGCGCGAGCGCGGACAGCACCTCGCCGGACGCGGCGCGCGTCGCGACGGACTTGCCGGCGGGGAACGTCGGCAGCGCGTCGGTCCAGCCCTCGGGCAGCGCGTCGGCGCGCAGGCGGTCGAGCAGCGCCTTGCGGTCGGGGTTGGCGGCGGCCCACGCGTCGAAGGACTCCTGCCACGCCGCACGCTGGGTCGCGGCGCGGTCGGCGAGCGAGCGCGTGTGCGCGATGACCTCGGGCGCGACCTCGAAGCTCTTCTCGGGGTCGAACCCGAGGATCTCCTTGAGGCCGCGGATCGCGTCGCCGCCCAGCTTCGAGCCGTGCGACGAGTGGTCGTCGGTCTTGCCGGGGGTGGGCCACGCGATGAGCGTGCGCAGGCCGATGAACGACGGCTTGTCCGTCACGGCCTTGGCGGCCTCGATCGCGGCGTGCAGCGCGTCGACGTCCTCGCGGTACTCGCCGCCCGCGGTCCAGTCGACGAACTGGACGTGCCAGCCGTACGACTCGTAGCGCTTGAGCACGTCCTCGGTGAAGGCGATCTGGGTGTCGCCCTCGATCGAGATGTGGTTGTCGTCCCACAGGACCACGAGGTTGCCGAGCTCCTGCGTGCCGGCGATCGACGAGGCCTCGCTCGTCACGCCCTCCTGCAGGTCGCCGTCGGAGGCGATGACGTACACGTGGTGGTCGAACGGGCTGGTGCCCGGGGCGGCCTCGGGGTCGAGCAGGCCGCGCTCGCGACGCGCCGCCATGGCGAAGCCGACGGCGGACGCCAGTCCCTGGCCCAGGGGGCCGGTCGTGATCTCGACGCCGGCGGTGTGCCGGTACTCGGGGTGGCCGGGGGTCTTGGAGCCCCACGTGCGCAGCGCCTCGAGGTCCTCGAGCTCCAGGCCGAAACCGGCCAGGTAGAGCTGGATGTACTGCGTGAGGCTCGAGTGCCCCGCCGACAGCACGAACCGGTCGCGGCCGAGCCAGTGGGGGTCGGTCGGGTCGTGCCGCATGACCGTCTGGTAGAGCAGGTAGGCGGCCGGCGCGAGGCTGATCGCCGTACCGGGGTGTCCGTTACCGACCTTCTCGACCGCGTCCGCCGCGAGCACGCGGGTGGTGTCCACCGCACGCAGGTCAAGGTCGGACCAGCCGACCTTGGTGGCCAGGGGAGCCTTCGCGTTCACCGCACCTCATTCCCGTCCCGCACGCGCGGGGCGTCGTTCCGAGCGTCTCCGGTCAGCGGCCGCGCGAGGGCGGTGCGTCCGGCTGGGACCCCGTCGCATCGTCGGACGGGGATGTCTGCTGGTGGCGAGCCTATAGCGCACCGACGTGGTCATGCTCACCCGGTCCACCGGCACGGCAATCGATTGCCACCCGTGCCGGCGGGCCTGGGCGCCGCTCGGTGAGCCGCGGTGCGACGGATCTCACGCGCCGGGACCCGTCCTGCGGGGGTGGCGCCCGCCCGCCCGACGGGCAGGGTGCGTACCATGGCGGACGGGACCTCGGTCCCGGTTGCCCCACCGTCAGGTCGGCGGCAGCCCCGGTCAGCCCTCCCGAACGGAAACCGAAGCGCGTGCGCCTGTCCACCCCCGCGTCCCCCGACGTGAGCAGCCCTGGTGCCGTCGTCGGCCCGGCAGCCGAGGTGGACGGGGGCGAGCCGCAGAGCAGCGACGACGCGACCGCGACGCCGCGCGGACGCCTCGCCCGCGCGTGGTCGACGGCGCTGGGCACGGTCGGCGGGTACGTCGCGCTGACCAAGCCGCGGGTCATCGAGCTCCTGCTGATCACCACGATCCCCACGATGTTCCTGGCCGCGCGTGGCCTGCCCTCGCTCACCCTGGTCGCCGCGACGCTCGTCGGGGGCGCAGGCGCCGCGGGCGCGGCGAACACGCTCAACCAGTACCTCGAGCACGACATCGACGCGGTGATGAACCGCACGCGGCGGCGCCCGATCGTCACGGGCCGGATCACGCCGCGCGCCGCGCTGGTGTTCGGGCTCGTCCTGGGCGCGGTGTCGCTCACGTGGATGTGGGTGGTGGTCAACCCCCCGTCGGCGATGTGGACCGCCTCGGCGATCCTCATCTACGTCGTCGGCTACACGATGATCCTCAAGCGACGCACGCCGCAGAACATCGTGTGGGGCGGCGCGGCCGGGTGCATGCCGGTCGTCATCGGGTGGTCCGCCGTCACGGGCGGGATCTCCTGGGAGGCGGTGCTGCTGTTCGGCGTCGTGTTCTTCTGGACGCCGCCGCACTACTGGCCGCTGTCGATGAAGTTCCGGCGTGACTACGCCGCCGCCGGGGTGCCCATGCTGCCCGTCGTGGCCGCCGACACCCGGGTCGCGCGGCAGATGATCCTCTACACCCTCGCGATGATCGCGTGCTCGCTGCTGCTGGTGCCCGTCGGCGGGATGACGTGGGTCTACGCGGCGGTCGCGGCCGCGCTCGGCGCCTGGTTCCTGTGGCTGTGCGTCGGCCTGCTGCGTCGCGCCCGCGACCCGCGCCACCCTCCGCTGCGCGCCATGACGGTGTTCCACGGCTCGATCACGTACCTGACGCTCCTGTCCGTCGCCGTCGCGGTGGACGTCTTCCTCCCGCTGTGACACGGCGGACGTGGCCGACCGTCTGACCTCCGCGCTCGAGGGCTACCTCGCGCACCTCGCGGTCGAGCGCGGCCTGGCCGCGCACACGCTGGCCGCCTACCGGCGCGACCTGACGCGGTACGTCGAGCACCTGCGCGCCGCCGGACGCACGGACCCCGCGCAGATCACCGAGCGCGACGCCGAGGACTACGTCACCGTGCTGCGCACCGGCTCCGACGGGCGCGCCGTGCTGTCGCCGGCGTCCGCCGCCCGCAGCGTGGTCGCGCTGCGCGGCTGGCACCGGTTCCTCGCGCTCGACGGCCTGGCGCCGACCGACGCCGCGGCCGAGGTGCGTCCGCCCGCGCAGCCGCGCCGCCTGCCCAAGGCCATCTCGGTCGACGACGTGGGCCGCCTGCTCGACGCCGCGGGGCTCGGCGACGGGCCCGTGCCGCTGCGCGACCGCGCGCTGCTCGAGCTGCTGTACTCCACGGGCGCGCGCATCTCCGAGGCGGTCGGGCTCGACGTCGACGACCTCGACCTGACCCCCGGCCGTGCGGCCGTGCGCCTGCTCGGCAAGGGCCGCAAGGAACGCGTCGTGCCGGTCGGCTCCTACGCGGCACGCGCGGTCGAGGCGTACCTGGTGCGCGGTCGGCCCGCGCTCGCGGCGGCCGGTCGGGGCACGGCGTCCGTCTTCCTCAACACCCGCGGGGCACCGCTGAGCCGCCAGTCGGCCTGGGCCGTGCTGCGCGTGGCGGCCGAGCGCGCGGGCCTCGGGTCGGACCACGTCTCCCCGCACACGCTGCGCCACTCGTTCGCGACGCACCTGCTGTCCGGCGGTGCCGACGTGCGGGTCGTGCAGGAGCTGCTGGGGCACGCGTCGGTCACGACGACGCAGATCTACACGATGGTGACGCCGGACACGATGCGTGAGGTGTACGCGGCCAGCCACCCGCGCGCGAGATGACGCGGATCGCACGCCGCCCGGTCTGTCGCGGCGGCTCACGTGCCCTGCTCGGGTAGGTTGTCCGCGAGGTGGGCCCGGACGGGCGACGGGGAGCAGATGGTGAGCCGATGAGCCAGGAGACGACCGAGCAGCCGCTCGACGCGGTGGGACGCCCGCTGCCGGTATTCCCCGTGCCTGCGCCGTTGGCGTCGCACGGGCCGGCGCGCGTGATCGCGATGTGCAACCAGAAGGGTGGCGTCGGCAAGACGACGACCACCATCAACCTGGCCGCCGCGCTCGCGGAGTACGGCCGGCGCGTCCTCATCGTCGACTTCGATCCGCAGGGTGCTGCGTCGGTGGGCCTGGGCATCAGCCCGCACGAGCTGGACCGCACGGTCTACAACCTGCTCATGGAGCGGGACGCGGACATCCACGAGGTCGTGCGGCACACGGCCGTGCCGAACCTCGACCTGCTGCCGGCCAACATCGACCTCTCGGCGGCGGAGGTGCAGCTCGTCGGCGAGGTCGCGCGCGAGTCGGTCCTGTCGCGCGTGCTGCGCCCCGTGATGGACGACTACGACGTCGTGTTCATCGACTGCCAGCCGTCCCTGGGTCTGCTGACCGTCAACGCGCTCACCGCGGCGCACGGCGTGCTCATCCCGCTGGAGTGCGAGTTCTTCGCGCTGCGCGGCGTCGCGCTGCTCATCGAGACGATCGAGAAGGTGCGTGACCGCCTCAACCCGCGCCTCGAGGTCGACGGCATCCTGGCGACGATGTACGACTCGCGCACGCTGCACGCCCGTGAGGTCGTCACCCGGGTGCGGGAGGCCTTCGGCGACACCCTGCTGCACACCGTCATCGGCCGCACCGTGAAGTTCCCCGACGCGACCGTGGCCGCCGAGCCGATCACGCAGTACGCACCGACGCACGCCGGCGCCGAGGCCTACCGCCAGCTCGCCCGCGAGCTCGTGGCGCGTGGCGACGCCGCCTGACGGCGGGCCCGACGCCACGACCGGACGGGGCACGCCGGGGGAGAGCGCACCCGCCGGGTCGTCCGGGTTCGAGGTCCACCTCGACGTGTTCAGCGGCCCGTTCGACCTGCTCCTCGGGCTGATCGCCAAGCACAGGCTCGACATCACCGAGATCGCGCTGGCGCAGGTCACGGACGAGTTCATCGCGCACATCCGTGCGGGCGAGCGTGCCGCCGCGCTCGGCGGCAAGGACTGGGACCTGTCCCAGGCCAGCGAGTTCCTGCTCGTCGCCGCGACCCTGCTCGACCTCAAGGCCGCGCGCCTGCTGCCGTCCGCGCAGGTCGAGGACGCCGAGGACCTCGAGCTGCTGGAGGCGCGCGACCTGCTGTTCGCGCGGCTGCTGCAGTACCGGGCGTACAAGGTGGTCGCCGCGGACCTCGGCGCGCAGCTGGAGGCGGGTGCGCGCCGCCACGGGCGCAGCGTCGAGCTCGAGCCGCACCTGGCGGCGCTGCTGCCCGAGCTGGTGTGGCAGATGGGGCCCGAGCAGCTCGCGGTGCTCGCGGCGCGCGCGCTCGCACCCAAGGCGCCGCCGCCCGGCGTCGACATCAGCCACCTGCACGCGCCGCTCGTCAGCGTCCGCGAGCAGGCGGCCGTGCTGGTCGACCGGCTGCGCCGCGACGGCGCGACGACGTTCCGGGCGCTGACCGCGGACGCCGCGGAGCCCGTCGTGGTGGTCGTGCGGTTCCTCGCGCTGCTCGAGCTGTTCCGCGAGGGCGCCGTGTCCTTCGACCAGGTCGAGCCGCTCGGTGAGCTGACCGTGCGCTGGACCGGCACCGACGACGGTGAGATCGCTGTCTCCGACGACTTCGACCGCGAGGACGCGGCGGGCCCGCTGCCCGTCGAGGACGTCGTCGCACCTGCCGAGCTGGAGGCCGGACCATGAACGAGCACGTGAGACCCGACGCCACCGCGGGCGACCCGGCCGGCGACGACCCGCCCGTCGACGACCCGGCCGTCGACGAGCTCGCGTTCGACGTCGACACGCTGCCCGGCGGCGCGCTCGCCGCGCTCGAGGCCGTGCTCATGGTCGTCGACGAGCCGGTGCCCGCCGTGCGGCTCGCCACGACGCTCGCGCTGCCCACGGACCGCGTCGAGGAGCTGCTCGCCGAGCTTGCTGCCGAGTACCGCGGCGAGCGCGGCACGCGCCCGCGCGGCTTCGAGCTGCGGCGCGCCGGGGAGGGCTGGCGCATCTACTCGGCCGGCGCCTACGGCGACGTCGTGGGGCGGTTCGTCGTCGACGGCCAGACCCAGCGTCTGACGCAGGCCGCCCTGGAGACCCTGGCCGTCGTGGCGTACCGCCAGCCGGTCAGCCGCGGTCAGGTCTCGGCCGTCCGCGGTGTCAACGTGGACGGCGTCATGCGGACCCTGTCGACCCGCGGGCTGGTCGCCGAGGTGGGGCAGGACGCGGCGACTGGTGCAGTCCTCTACGGGACCACGGGATACTTCTTGGAGCGGATGGGCCTGTCGAGCCTCGACGAGCTGCCCCCGCTGGCGCCCTACCTGCCGGACATCGAGTCGCTGGAGGGCATCGACAGCAACACCCACGGACGAGAGGACGGACGATGAGCGGCACGGGAGCGCGTGGCCACCGAGGTGGCGGGCGCGCGGAAGGTGCGGGCCGCCCGGGCGGCGGGACCGGCGGACGGGGGCCGCGCGGTCCGCAGCGCGGGTCGCGACGACCCGCGCAGGTCGCGGAGCCGATCGACGTGCACGACCCCGAGGGCGTGCGGCTGCAGAAGGTGCTCGCGTCCGCGGGCCTCGGCTCGCGCCGCGCGTGCGAGGAGCTCATCGCCGCGGGCCGCGTCAGCGTCGGCGGCCAGGTCGTCACCGAGCTCGGCGTGCGCGTCGACCCGCTGACCGCCGTGATCCACGTCGACGGCATGCGCGTGCAGCTCGACTCCTCGATCATCACCCTCGCGCTGAACAAGCCGGTGGGCGTGGTCTCGACCATGCACGACCCCGAGGGTCGCCCCTCGCTGGCGCAGTACGTCGCCAACCGCGAGGAGCGGCTCTTCCACGTGGGACGCCTCGACGCCGACTCCGAGGGTCTCCTGCTGCTCACCAACGACGGCGAGCTGGCCAACCGGCTGGCGCACCCGTCGCACGGCGTGCCCAAGACCTACCTCGTCGAGGTCGAGGGTCGCGTCCGCGAGGCCCTCGGGCAGCAGCTCAAGCGCGGCATCGAGCTCGAGGACGGCACCGTGCAGGTCGACGAGTTCAAGATCGTCCAGGTGGCCAGCCACGCGAGCCTCGTCGAGGTCGTGCTGCACGAGGGCCGCAACCGCGTCGTGCGCCGGGTGTTCGAGGAGGTCGGTCACCCCGTCGCGCGCCTCGTGCGCACCCGCATCGGCCCCATCCGCCTCGGTGACCTGCGCCCCGGGCGCACGCGCGTCCTGTCGAAGACGGAGGTCGGGTCGCTCATGACGGCGGTGGGCATGTGAGCATCGCCACCACGGGCCCGGTCCGCATCGTCGGCACCGGGCTCCTCGGGGCGTCCCTGGGGCTGGCGCTGCGGCGCCACGGCGTCGAGGTGCAGCTCACCGACCCGTCCCGCACGGCCCTCGCGCTCGCCCGCGACGTGGGCGCCGGGGCACCCGTCGACGGCTCCTCGGCCGAGCCCGTCCTCGTCGTGGTCGCCGCACCGCCCGACGTCACCGCCGACGCGGTCGCGACCGCGCTCGCGGAGCACCCGGACGCGGTCGTGACGGACGTCGCGAGCGTCAAGGGGCACGTGCTCGCCGAGCTGCGCGCCGCGGGCGCCGACCTGACGCGTTACGTCGGCTCGCACCCCATGGCGGGCCGGGAGCGCTCCGGGCCCTCGGCCGCGGTCCCCGACCTGTTCCTGGGGCGGCCCTGGGTCCTCACGGACTCGGGCACGTCGCGCGAGGACGCGCTGCTGGCGGTGCGGCACCTGGCCGTCGACGTCGGCGCCGTCCCCGTCGCGATGGACGCCGACGAGCACGACGCCGCGGTCGCGGTCGTCTCGCACGTCCCGCAGCTCGCGTCGTCGCTGGTCGCGGCGCGGCTGCGCGGTGTCGACGAGCAGGCCCTCGCGCTCGCGGGCCAGGGCCTGCGCGACGTGACGCGCCTGGCCGCGTCCGACCCGGCGCTGTGGACCTCGATCCTGGCGGCCAACGCCGCCGCCGTGCGCGACGTGCTGGTCGCGCTCCGTGCCGACCTCGACGTGGTCCTCGGCGCGCTCGACCTGGCTGCGTCGGCCACCGGGCCGGAGGACGTCGAGCTGGGCGCCCTCGCGGCGATCGCCCGGTCCATCGCGGACGGCGGCACGGGCGCCGCGCTGATCCCCGGCAAGCACGGGGGAGCGCGCAAGCAGTACGCCGTCGTGACCGTCCTGGTCCCGGACCGTCCCGGCGAGCTCGCGCGGCTGCTGGCCGACGTCGGCGGCGCGGGCGTCAACCTGGAGGAGCTGGAGCTCGAGCACGCGGCGGGACGGCCCGTCGGCATGGCGTCGATCGCGGTGCTGCCCGCCCGGGCGGCGCACCTGGAGACCGAGCTGACCGCTCGGGGTTGGAGGCTGGTGAGGTGAGCACCGTCGTGGCGGTGGACGGACCGTCGGGGTCGGGCAAGTCGAGCGTGTCGCGTGAGGTCGCGCGTCGTCTCGGCTTGGCGTACCTCGACACGGGGGCGATGTACCGCGCGGCGACGTGGTGGTGCCTCGACCAGGGCGTGCCCCTGACGGACCAGGCCGCGGTCGCGGACGCGGTCCGCGACCTGCCGCTCGTGGTGGGGGTGGACCCGTCGACGCCCACCGTCGTCGTCGACGGGCGTGACGTGGGGGTCGCGATCCGCACGACCGAGATCTCCTCGCGCGTCAGCGCGGTGGCGACCAACCTCGACGCACGCGCCGAGCTGGGGCGGCGCCAGCGCGCCGTCATCGACGCGGAGCGCACCGGCGGGTGGTCCGGCGGGCGCGGCGTCGTCGCGGAGGGACGCGACATCACGACCGTCGTCGCCCCGGACGCCGACGTCCGTGTGCTGCTGACGGCCTCGGAGGAGGCGCGCCTCGCGCGGCGGGCCCGCGAGCTGCACGGGACCGACGACGCCGCGGCGATCTCCGCGACGCACGACCAGGTCGTGCGGCGTGACGCGGACGACTCGACGGTCGTGCAGTTCCAGGTCGCGGCCGACGGCGTCGTCACGGTCGACTCCTCGGAGCTGGACCTCGAGCAGACGGTGGACGCCGTCCTCGACGTCGTCGAGCGCGCGCGGGCGGCCCGCGCGTGACACGCGCGGCGGCGCGGTCCGAGCCGCACGTGCCGTCGGTGCACGGGCCTCGCTGGTCGCGCTGGGTGGGCCGGTTCCTCGCCCGGGTCGTGTGGGACACCCACGTCACGGGGGCGGAGCGGGTGCCGCGCACCGGTGCGGTGGTCTTCGCGGCCAACCACGTCACGCTCCTGGACGGTCCGCTGCTCGCCGGCACCTCGCCGCGCGGTCTGCACATCCTGGTCAAGGCCGAGATGTTCCGCGGTCCGCTGGGGGCAGTGCTGCGGGCCGCCGGGCAGATCCCGGTCGACCGCACCATGGCACGTGCAGCGCTGCAGTCCGCCGTGGGTGTGCTGCGTCGCGGCGGTGCGGTCGGCATCTTCCCGGAGGGGACGCGCGGGCGCGGCACCGCGGAGCAGCTGCGCGCCGGTGCCGCGTGGCTCGCGGTGAACGGCGAGGCCCGGGTCGTGCCGGTCGCGATCCTCGGCACGCGCCGCACGGGGGAGTCGGCGCGCGGCCTGCCGACGCTGCGGCGGGACCTCGTCGTGGAGTTCGGGCACCCCGTCGACGTGCGCACCGAGGGCCTGTCGCGCCGCGCCGCCGTCGACCACGCGGCCCTCGTCATCCGCGACGCCATGTCCGAGCTGCTCGCGTCGGCGCAGGCGCGCACGGGCGTGCGGCTGCCCGAGGACGACCCGCGCGCGACGGTCTGAGGGCGCGGGACACCGCGCACGGGGGCGTGCGGGGCGGCGGTTGGCAGGACGGGCGCGCGCGGCGGGGGACAATGGGCGCATGGAGCAGCCGGACGCCACCACGACGCACGCCTCGGACGACCACCGGGTCGACCCCGCCGACCCCGCCGCGGCCCCGGCCGCGGACGCGTCGGACGCCGACGGCGTCGACGACGCGGCGCGTGAGCGGGCCCTGCTCGCCGGCCTCGCCGAGTACGACCTCGCCGACGAGGACCTCGCCCTCCTCGAGGGTGACGGCACCGACGGCGACGACCGCGAGATCCCCACGACGCTGCCGGTCCTCGCCGTCGTCGGACGCCCGAACGTCGGCAAGTCGACCCTGGTCAACCGCATCATCGGCCGTCGCGAGGCCGTCGTCGAGGACAACCCCGGCGTCACGCGCGACCGCGTCAGCTACCCCGCCGAGTGGTCGGGCCGGCGCTTCACGCTCGTCGACACCGGCGGCTGGGAGGTCGACGTCGCGGGCATCCACAAGGCGGTCGCCCAGCAGGCGGAGGTCGCGATCGAGCTCGCCGACGCCGTGCTGTTCGTCGTGGACGCGACCGTCGGCTCCACCGACACCGACGAGCAGGTCGTGCGCCTGCTGCGCCGCTCGGGCAAGCCCGTCGTGCTCGTCGCCAACAAGGTCGACGGCCCCGCGGTCGAGGCCGACGCAGCCGCGCTGTGGTCCCTGGGGCTCGGCCAGCCGCACCCCATCTCGGCCCTGCACGGCCGCGGCACGGGTGACCTGCTCGACGCCGCGATGGCCGCGCTGCCCAGGGTCTCGGCGCACGCCACGCCCCTGCCGGACGGTCCGCGCCGCGTCGCGCTGGTCGGTCGCCCCAACGTCGGCAAGTCCTCGCTGCTGAACAAGGTCGTCGGTTCCGAGCGCGTCGTCGTCGACGACGTCGCCGGCACCACGCGTGACCCCGTCGACGAGCTGGTCGCGCTCGGTGGCAAGCCGTGGGTCTTCGTCGACACCGCCGGCATCCGCCGCCGCGTGCACCAGACGTCCGGCGCCGACTTCTACGCCTCGCTGCGCACCCAGGCGGCCATCGAGAAGGCCGAGGTCGCGGTCGTGCTCGTCGACGCCTCGGCGCCCATGACGGAGCAGGACATCCGCATCGTGCAGCACGTCATCGACGCGGGCCGCGCGCTGGTCGTCGCGTACAACAAGTGGGACCTCATGGACGACGACCGCCGTCCCTACCTCGAGCGCGAGATCGAGCAGCAGCTCGTCCAGGTGCAGTGGGCGCCCCGCGTCAACGTCTCGGCGCGCACCGGGTGGCACACCGACCGGCTCGTGCCGGCACTCGAGCGGTCGCTGGCCTCGTGGGACACCCGCATCTCCACGGGACGTCTCAACGCCTTCCTCGGCGAGCTCGTCTCGGCGCACCCGCACCCGCTGCGCGGCGGCAAGCAGCCGCGCATCCTGTTCGCCACCCAGGCCTCGACGCGCCCGCCGCGCTTCGTCATCTTCGCCAGCGGGTTCCTCGAGCCGACGTACCGCCGGTTCATCGAGCGCCGCCTGCGCGAGACCTTCGGGTTCGAGGGCACGCCCATCACGATCTCGGTGCGCGTCCGCGAGAAGCGCAAGAGGTGACGCGAGGGTGAGAGCCCGGGCGCCCGAGGACCCCGCGCGTGCGGCGACGCACGCCATGCTGCGCCTCGGCCTGCCGCGGGACCCTCGCGGCCCCCGGCACCTGGCCACGTTCCTCGTCGCGACGGCCGCCACGGTCCTGCTGACGCGGGCGCTGCTGGCGGCGACCGGTTACCCGCAGCTCGGCGGCTCCGGCCTGCACATCGCCCACGTGCTGTGGGGCGGTCTGCTCATGGCGGTGGCGTTCGTGCTGCTGCTGTCGTTCGTCGGACCCTCGCTGCGTCCGCTGGGCGCGCTGGTCGGCGGCATCGGGTTCGGGCTGTTCGTCGACGAGGTCGGCAAGTTCGTCACGTCGGACAACGACTACTTCTACGAGCCGACGGCCGCCATCATCTACGCGACGGTCGTCGGTCTGGGCCTCGTCGCCGACACGCTGCACGGCCGGCGCCCGCGCGATCCGCGCGAGGCGCTCGCGGGGGCCGTGGACGAGGCCGTGGCGGGCGTCGTCGGTGGGTTCACGCCCACGGCCCGGCACCGTGCGGAGGCGCGCCTGGCCGATGCGGGCGACGTCCCCGGTGCGCGGGAGACGCGCGCGCTGCTGCGGAGCATCGAGGAGGACCACGCCGAGCTGCCCGACCCCGTGGGGCTCGTCGCCTCGGCCGTCGTGCGCGTGCTGCACACGATGGTGCGGGCGCGGTTCGTGCCGTGGCTGGCCGTCGCGGTGCTCGTCGGCACGTCCGGTGTCACCGTCACCGGCGCCGTGGTCCGGTGGTGGGGCGGCGACCGGTCCCCGGGCTGGGTGGTCGCCGGTGCGCTCGTCGCAGGCGCGGCGAGCGTCGTGCTGGCCGGGGTGGGGCTCGTGCGCGTCCGGCACGACGCCGTCGACGGCTACCTGTGGTTCCGCCGCGCGGTGCTCGTGAGCCTGCTGGTGACGCAATTCTTTTTGTTCCGGCTCTCGCAGTGGGACGCGTCGTGGGGCCTGCTCGTCGACCTGCTGGTGCTCGGGGTCGTCGGTGCCGAGCTCGAGGTCCTGCGGCGGCGGCGCGAGGAGCGCGACGCGAGCGCGTGACGCAGGTGCGACGAGGTGCGCGTGACGCGCCCGGCACCGCGATGTGGTCGGGGGAGCGGCGTCGGGTGCGATAGAGTCTTCGAGGTTCCTGCGGGGGCCGACGGGCTGTGGCGCAGCTTGGTAGCGCACTTGACTGGGGGTCAAGGGGTCGCAGGTTCAAATCCTGTCAGCCCGACGTCGACCACGTAGCAGAGGCCGTCCGCGAGATCGCGGACGGCCTCTCGCACGTCCAGGGCCCGGACGGGCCGGAGGAGCCGCAGGCCTCAGGACGCCTCGCGCGCGACCAGCACCGGGCACGCCGCGTGGCGCAGCACCTCGTGGCTGACGGATCCGAGCAGCATGCCGCGGAACGCGTCGAGACCGCGGCACCCCACGACGACCAGACCGGCGTCCTTGGACCGCTCGACGAGCGCGTGCGCGGGGTCGTCGTCGACGAGCTCGACGTCGACCTGCAGGTCGGGGTGCTCGGCGCGCAGCTCGGCGGCCAGGATGTCGGCCGCGACGCGGACGGGGTCCTGCGGCCCGACGGCCGCGGGCGCCGGGGTGTGCGTGCCGTACGGGTCCGCGACGGTCCGCCGCGCGTGCAGCACGACCAGCGGCGCGCCGCGCAGCGCGGCCTCCCGCGCGGCGTCACGGGCGGCGACGAAGGACGTCGCGGAGCCGTCGACGCCGACGAGGACGGGTGCGTGCGACTCCCTCACCTGCCGGCGCACCACGGCGACGGACGTCGGCGCGTGCGCGGCGAGGTGCGACGCGATGCCACCCAGGCGGTCGCCGGAGCGCAGCGAGCACGCGCCCACGACCAGCAGCTGCGCGCCGGCAGCGGCGTGGCGCAGCGCGGGCACCGCGGGCCCCTGCACGAGCCGCGCGGCGACGCGGCGGCCCGGCCGCTCGGCGACGGCCCGTGCCTGCTCCTTCTCGAGGTACCGCTGGGCCTCCTCGCCGAACCCCCAGTCGCCGGTCACGGGGTAGTAGCCCCACGGCGTGATCTCGCTCGGCTCCTGCCAGCAGCGGACGAGCAGCACGTCCGCGCCGCGCAGGTCCGCCTCCTTCAGGCCCCAGTCCAGGGTCGCCCTGCTGTGCTCGCCACCGTCGAGCGCGATGACGACCGTTCCGTTCTCCGCCATGACCGCCTCCTCGGTCGAGTCCCTGATGTCCTGTTCCTCTCCAGGGTCTCTCCGTGGGGCGCTCGCGGGCGGGGACCTTGTGCCCACGCGCACGGCGTGGCCAGGTGCAGGGCAGGCCAGGTGCAGGGCAGGCCAGGGGCACCGGGCCCGGGCGTCACCAGGTCCGGCGGTGCGACCTGTCGGCGAACCGTTCCATCGCGGCGAGCACGTCACCGGCCTGCCACACCCGGTCCCGGGTGCCGTTGCCGATCTGCTCGAGCACGCCGGCCTCGACGAGGCGTTCGATCGCGACCTGGGCGTTGACGGTCGAGACACCGAGCCGCTCGGCGGCCAGGCGCGCGTCGACCACCGGACGGGTCGTCACCAGGTCCGCCAGTGCCCACGCGGCGGCGCCGCGTCGTGCCCGGATCCGCTCGCCCCAGGCGGCGCGCGCCTCCGTGACGTCGGCGATGAGGCGGCGCGAGCTCGCCAGGGCGGGGAACACCGCCTGGGCCACCTCGGTGACGACGGCCTCGACGTCCCCGTCGCGGTAGGCGGTGAGGGCCTCGAAGTACCGGTCGGTGTCGG
The DNA here is from genome assembly GCF_014836445.1 of Cellulomonas avistercoris. Taxonomy (GTDB): domain Bacteria; phylum Actinomycetota; class Actinomycetes; order Actinomycetales; family Cellulomonadaceae; genus Cellulomonas; species Cellulomonas avistercoris. The sequence goes on along the minus strand of NZ_JACSQV010000001.1, from coordinate 302,575 downwards.
TGAGGAGCCCCGCGGAGACGGGGACGATCGCCTCGCGCGTCAGGCCCCCGTGGCGCAGCTGGGCGTGCAGGAGCGCGCGCCCGGTGCGGCCGTTGCCGTCGGGGAAGGGGTGGATCGCCTCGAACTGGGCGTGCGTCAGCGCGGCCTGCGCGAGCAGCGGGACGTCGTCGCGGGCCATGAACGCGGTGAGGTCGTCGATGGCCTCGGGGACGCGGTGGTGCACGGGTGCGACGTAGGCGGCGCCATGAGGGCTGCGCGAGGTGCCGCCGATCCAGACCTGCTGGTCGCGCCAGCGTCCCGCAGCGGCCGGCAGGTGGCCGATCATCAGGGCGCGGTGCATCGCGAGGACCGCGGCGCCGTCCAGCCGGTCGGCGACCTGCAGCGCCTGGGTCATCGCCGTCACGTTGGCGACGATCTCGTCCGCGTTCGCGCGGCCGCGTCGCCCGAGCTCGGCCAGCGCGACCGCACGGGGGGACGACGTGAGGTTCTCGATCTGGGAGGAGCTGGCCGCCTCGGTGCGCAGCAGCAGGGCGGCGAACGACGTGGTGGCGGCGTGCGTCTCACCGTCGAAGCGCGCGACCTCGGCGGACGCCTCCGCGACGAGCGCGGCCGTGGCGGACGGCAGATGGACGGGGGCGTCGGCGATGCGCGGCGGCACGGCGGCCTCGTAGCTGCCGGCGTGGGCGCTGCGAGAGGCGCGCGGTCCGTAGCCCGTGTCCGCAGGCTCCCACGGCACCGTCTCGGTCGAGAACGTGGGCCAGCCGCCGGTCGACCTCGCCCGATCCGTTGCCACGCGACGACGTTACCATCGGATCAGCACCTAACCATTGGTAACGGCTGCTGTCGCGTCCGGAAGACGCCGCTGCCGTCGCCCCGGCGCGCCGCAGCGTCCTGTGACCGATCACGCCGCCCCACCGGTGGCGCCGAGAGCCGCCGGTCCGCGCGCGGCGAGGTCACGCCGGCGCGCCTTGCCCGCGTCGTCGCGCACGGGGACGCGCACGACGTGCACGACCGTCGGGCGCCGCGGCGCGTCGAGGTGCGCCGCGGCGAAGGCGCGCAGCGTCGCACCGTCCACGTCCGCCGCGCCGACGTCCGCGACCGCCTCGACGTGCTGCCCGTACTCGTCGTCGGGCACGCCGTAGGCCGCGACCGACCGCACCGCCGGGTGCCGCTCCAGGACGCGCTCCACCTCGACGGGGTGGACCCGTTCGCCGCCCCGCACGACGACGTCGTCGTCGCGGTCGGTGATCCACAGGTACCCGTCGGCGTCGACGTGCCCGAGGTCCCCGAGCGTGTCCCACCCGTCGGCCGTGCGCCGCCCGGGCGCGCCGAGGTAGCGGTACGTGGGGGAGTCGCCGCGGCGCAGCCACACCAACCCCGTCTCGCCGGGCCGCGCCGGGGTGCCGTCGTCGCGCAGCACGCGCACCTGCGTGCCGCCGACCGGTCGGCCCACGCTGCCGCGGTGCCGCAGCCACTCGTCGCCGCGGATCATCGTCAGCCCGTTGGACTCCGACCCCGCGTAGACCTCGACGACCCGTTCGGGACCCAGCCAGTCGAGGAACCGCTCCTTGAGGTCCGGCGCGCACGGGGACCCCAGGTGCAGGACGCTCTGCAGCGACGCCAGCCGGCGCACGTCGCGCTCCGCCGCCGGCAGCCGCAGCAGCCGGTGCATCGTCGTCGGCACGAGCATCGCCCACGTCACGCCGTGGCGCTCGACCGCGTCGAGCCACGCACGGGCGTCGAACCGCGGCAGCACCACGAGCCGGTGCCCCGTCAGCAGGCCGCGGAACGCGTACGTGAACGTCGCCGAGTGCGTCAGCGGGCCGCTCACCAGCTGTGTCGCGGTCAGCGGCAGGAACGCGGCGACCGGCACGTCGGGGTCGAGCAGCGCGGGCGCCGCAGCCACGACCACCTTGGGTGCGCCCGTGCTGCCCGACGACGTCGGGGCCTTCCACGCCCGGGCCCACGCGTCCGGCAGCGGGCCGTCGTCCAGGTCGTCCCCGGGCTCCGTGCCGAGCGCGGGCACGCCCTCGACCGCGCACCCGACCGTCACCGCCGGGCGGGCGACGCGCACGACGGCCGCGAGCTCCCGCGGCGTGCGACCCGGCGCGACGGGCTGGGGCGTCGCGCCGGCCTTCCAGATCGCGACGCAGACCACGACCATCGCCGCGCCGTTGGGCAGCGACACCGTCACCAGGTCGTCGCGCGCGACCCCGTGCGCCAGCAGGTGGCGCGCGTACCGGTTGCTGCGACGGTCCAGCTCGCGCGCGGTCAGTGTCTCCTCGGCCGTGACGAGGACGACGCGGTCCGGGTCAGCGTCGGCCAGCCGGCTGACGACCCGCGAGATCGACAGGCGCGCCACCATCGCCCCCCTCCGCGACGACGGCCCGGTAGAACCGCTCGTGGGCCGCGGCCGCGGCGTCCCACGAGTGACCCGCCGCCAGCGCACGACCCCCGTCCGCACCCGCCGCGCGCGCACCGTCCAGGGCGTCGGACAGCGCCGCGGCGATGCTCGGCACGTCGCTGCCGTACGCGACGTGCTCGCCGAAGACCTCGCGCGTCACCGGCAGGTCGCGCGCCACCACGGGGACGCCCGCGGCGAGCCCCTCCATCGCCGCGAGCCCGAAACCCTCCTTCGTCGACACCATCGCCAGCACCGACGCCGCCGCCACCAGCGGGGGCACGTCGTCGTCGGCGAGCGTCCCGAGCACCACGGGCTCCACGCCCAGCTCGGCCGCCCGCTGCTCGAACCGCGCCCGGTACGGGCGGTAGTCGAACAGCGTCTCCCCGCCCCCCAGCACGAGCCGCACCGACGGGTGCGTGCGACGCAGCACCGCGCACGCCTCCAGCAGGTCGAGCGTCCCCTTGCGCGGCTCGATGCCGCCCAGCGCCAGGACGTACGCACCGAGCCGCCCCTGCCACGCCCGCCGGGCCGACGCCCCCGCGGGACCGGCCGCCGCCGCGAACCGCGCGGCATCGACCCCGTTGGGGATCACCGTCGGCGTGAGCCCGTACGCGGTGTGCACCTCGCGCGCCACCGCCCGCGACACGCACAGCCGCGCCACGGGCGCCGTCACCGCCAGGTCGTGGCAGCGCACCAGCTCCGGCGTCGTGAACTCGTCGAGGTGGTGGACGGTCCGCACCACGTCCACCCCGGCCGCCGCGGCCGCGTTCGCCGAGATGCAGTCCTGCGCGTGCACGACGTCCGCCGCACCGGCCCCGCGCTCGCGGGCCAGCGCGGCACCCATCACCCGGATCGACCGCACGATGCGCGCGCCCACCGTCTCGTCGTCCCGCGGCGCGAACGGCACCACGCGGACCGTCACGCTCGGGTCCACGGGACGGAAGAAGGTCGCGTCCCCACCGCGGCCTAACGTCCACACCGTCACGTCGTGCCCGCGCCGCGCCAGCGCCTCCGCCAGCGCGAGCGTGTGCACCACCCCGCCGCGCGGGCGGGTGGAGTAGGTGATCTGCGCGATCCGCACGCCGCCTCCCCTCAGGTCCGCGCGTACGCGCCGAGCGCGTACGCCCCGACGGCACGGTCCCGCAGGTGGTGCATGCTCCGCCGCGCCCGGGCCACGTCCCCGTGCACGTCGGCCGTCGCCACGGCCAGCCCGCCCTTCGCCCACGTCTTGGCGACGATCTCCCCGGCAGGGTCGACCACCTTGGCCTGCCCGAGGAACCGCAGGCCCCCCAGCACGCCCGTCTGGTTCGACGACACCACGTACAGCTGGTTCTCCGCGGCCCGCGCGCAGTCGTAGAGGTCGAACAGGTGCGCCTGCCGGTCGTTGCGGATGCGGTCCGAGCGGTCCGTGACGCTCGCGGGCCACGCGCTCAGGCACGCGAGCACCACCGCACCGTCCAGCGCGAGCGTGCGCGCCGACTCCGGGAACGTCTTGTCGAAGTCGATGAGCATCCCCAGCCGACCCAGCGGGGTGTCGAACGCCGCGAACCCGTCACCCGCGCGGTACGCCTCGTTCTCCGCCAGCGGCAGGTGCACCTTGCGGTGCACCCCGAGCACACCGTCGCCGTGCACGGCGACCGCGGTGTTGTAGCGCGCCCCCGCACCCGGGCCGGCCCGCTCGGCGATCCCGACGCACACCACCATGTCCCGTGCCAGCGCCGCGACCGCCGCGACCTCCGGCCCGTCCAGGCCCACCACCGGCGGCAGCGGACCCCCCTCGGGGTGGTACAGGTCGTGCAGGTACCCGCCGATCGTCGCGTCCGGCAGCACCAGCAGGTCGACGCCGCGCTCGCGGGCGTGCGCGACGATCCCCGCGATCTTGGCCAGGCTCCGCTCGACGTCACGGCCGAAGTGCGCCGCGACCGCCGCCATCGTCACCACCGCCGCACCACGCCCGCGCCGTGCTCGCTCACCCGCCCACCGCCCCCGCGGGCACGGACACGGCCCCGGCGGGCGGCTCCGGGCCCGCCCAGCCGCCCGCGACCACCTGCTCCGCCAGGTGCCGCGCGTCGTCCGCCACCCCGAGGAACCGGCCCGACCCCCAGGTGTGCTGCCACGGCAGCCCCAGGAACGCCAGGCCGGGCTCCGGGCTCAGGCCGCGGACGTGCCGCGGGTGGCCCTCGTCGTCCAGCACCGCACCCGCGAGCGGACCGAGCCAGGACCAGTCGGCACGGAACCCGACGGACCACACGACCGCGGCGAGCCGGTCGACCGGCAGCGACGAGGGCTCCTCGTCCGGCCGCCACACCGGGGTGTACCGCGCCTCGACCGGCGCGCTGATGCCATGGGCCGCGACGTGCCGGTCGATGTCGTCCTTGATCGACTCCGCCACGGCGTCCGCGTGGTCCAGGTCCGCCGCGAGCGTCGGCGCGAACGTCACCGCCGCCGCACCCGACGCGTCCAGCCCGACACCCGTCGCCCGCCCGTACAGGTGCATGCCGCGCCGCGCGAAGTCCCGCAGGTCGACGTCCCGCCCGCCGTCACGCCCCGTCACGTAGTGGTTCGTCGACTCGCGCTTGGCCAGGCCCCGGGCCGCGACGGGCACGTCGTACACGCCCATCTCGGCCAGCCACGTCATGCAGTCCCGGCCCCGGTAGCGACGCGCCACCCGCGGCGCGCGCCCCGCCGCCAGGTGCACCTCGCGGCCCGCCAGCAGCAGGTCTTCCGCGATCTGCGTCCCCGACTGCCCCGTGCCCACCACGAGCACCGGGCCCGGGGGCAGCCGGTCCGCGCTGCGGTACCGGTGCGAGTGCACCTGCACCACCCCCGGCGGCAGCGCGCCCGCCCACGCCGGCGTCACCGGCCGGTGGTACCCGCCCACCGCGGCGACCACGACGTCCGCCGTGACGACCCCCGCGGACGTCGACACGACGAACCCGCCGCCCTCGCGCCGCGCGAGCCGCGTCACGGCCACCCCCTCGGCCACCGGAGCGTCGAACGTGTCCGCGTACCGCCGCACCCACCGGTAGACCTCGTCGCGGCGCATGAACCCGTCCGGGTCCGGCCCGTCGTACGCGTAGCCCGGCAGGCGGCAGTGCCAGTTCGGCGTCACCAGCGTGAAGGCGTCCCACCGGCCGTCACGCCACTCGTGCGCGACGCTCTCACGCTCGAGCACCAGGTGGTCCACCCCGCGGGCCACCAGCTCGTGCGACAGCGCCAGGCCCGCCTGACCCCCACCGACCACGACCACCCGGTGGTGCGCGCCCCCGCGGACGCGGACCCGGATCACGTCGCACCCCCACGCGCACCCGCGACGACGCCCCGCACCGCACCGGGCAGCGGCGGGGCCATCCGCACCACCCGCACCGGTGCCCCCGGGGCGAACCGCGCCGCCAGCCCCTCGATCTGCGCCTGCTGCTGCGCCGCCGACGTGCACCGCAGGCCGTAGCGCTCGCGGACCCGGTCGCTCGCCTCCGCCAGCGCCCGCGACGTGCGCGCCACGAGCTCCGCGACCGCGTAGTCGGCACCCACCTCGAGGTGGTCCCACACCACGAGGCTGGGGGAGTAGCACGAGGTCCCCGTGCCGTCGGGCCAGCGCAGCTCGAACGTCATCTCAGGCATGCGCGTGCTCCCGCCGGACGGTCGTCGGGGACGCGACGGCCGTGACCGGGCCGTACGCGTCGGGCCGCCGGTCGCGCAGGTGGAACATCCCCGCCCGCATCGCCCGGAACGTGCCCTCCACGTCGATCTCCGCGACCGCCAGCCCCGCACCCAGCAGCGTCGTCGCGAGGACGTTGCCGCCCGGGTCCACGACCTTGCTGTTGGCCACGTAGCGCAGCGAGCCGAACGTGCCCGACTGGTTCGACGCGATCCAGAACACCTGGTTGTCCAGCGCACGCGCGCTGTCGAACAGGTTGAACCGGTACGTCCACCGGTCCTCCTGCAGGTCCTGGGCCGTCGCGGTGCGCGCCGCCGGCCACGCCGACAGCGAGACGATGATCTCCGCACCGTCCAGGGCCAGCACGCGCGCGGCCTCCGGGAACGCCTTGTCGTAGCAGATCTGCATCCCGAGACGCCCCACCGGGGTGTCGAACGCCCGGTACCCCGCACCCGCCGCGTACGACGCACCCTCGCCCAGCGGCTGGTGCACCTTGCGGTACGAGCCGTACACGCGCGTCCCGTCCAGGCAGACCGCCGCGTTGTAGCGCGTCACGCCGTCCTCGCCGAGCTCGCAGAAGCCGATGACGACGACCGTGTCCCCGGCCAGCGCCTGCACGCGGGCGATCTCGGGCCCGTCCAGCCGGACCGCCGGCGGCAGCGACCGGGGCTCCGCCCCCGCCGTGTCGCCGTGGTTGCCCAACGACGACAGGTAGCCGCCGATCGACGCCTCCGGGAAGACCACCAGGCGCGCCCCCGCCGCGCGCGCGTCCGCCAGCGTCTGCTCGACGACCGCGAAGTTCTGCTCCAGGTCCCGTGTGAAGTTCGCCGACACCGCGGCGACCGTGAGGGTCACGACGCGCCCCTCACAGGTTGTACGTCGAGTTGATGACCGCACCCTTGCGCGCGTAGTGGATCAGCGCGTCCTGGACGTCCAGCGGGTGCGCCGGGACGACACCCGCGAGCAGGTCCTCCTCGCGCATGCCGTGCAGCGCCATCCCGAAGCGGCAGCAGAACACCGTGCCCCCCTCGGCGATGAACGTCTCCAGCGACCCGTTCATGTTGAGCTCACCGGGGAACCCCGCGTCGCCCGTGGTCGGGAAGCCGCGGTTCGCCGCGCACGCCAGCGTGCCCGGCCCGTAGAAGTAGATGGCCGACTCGAAGCCCTTGCGCAGCGCACGCGTCGCCTGCAGGATCGCGACGAAGCTCACCGAGGACTCGTGCGGGATGCCGTGCACGAGAGTGAAGTACGACTCACCCTCCTGCGCCTGGTAGTCGGGGAAGATCTTGGTCGAGCCGTACAGGTTGGTGCCCTTCGGCAACGACGGGTGCGGGATCTCCGCGAGCGACGCCTCGATGTTGGCCTGGATCTGCTCGTCGAACGGCATGGTGCTCCTCCTGGGTGGGGACGGCGGGGGGACGACCGGCGGCGGACGCCACCGGCGGGTAGGTGGTCGGGCGCTCAGGCGGCGCCCAGGCCCGTGGCGGCGCCCGGGACGGCCGTCGTGACGGCGCCGTCGGGCCACCGCAGCCGCACGCCCGGCTCGACCGTCAGCCGCCCGCACTCGGCGGACGCCGCGAGCGCCCCGACGGCGGCCGGCATGCGCGAGGTGTGCGGCTCGTCGGCCGTGAGCATCCCGAAGCCGGGGAAGCAGGTCAGCCAGTCGCCGGTGGCGGCGCTCGCGGGCGTCGGGACGCGGTCGACCTCGATCTCGGCACCCGTGCCCGAGGCCTCGGCGAGCATCGCGGTGGTCCCCACGACCCCGGCCATGGACACGTCCTTGGCCGCACGCGGTGCGGCGCGCGCGACGGCCGTGGCCAGGTGCCGCAGGTCGGCGGCGCCGCGCGCCGAGGTCGAGTCCCACTGCCGCCCCTCGAACCCGCGACGCCACCGCCCGGTCAGGTCCGCCGTCAGCGACAGCGCGTCGCCGGGGTGGCCGCCGCCGCCGGGCACCGGACGGTCGGTCCGTCCCAGGGCCGTCACCGACAGCGCGGCCGGCACGCCGAGCTGGGTGTGCCCGCCGAGGACGGGGACCCCCCACGCCTGGGCGGCGCTGCGCACACCGTTCATGACGCGGCGGGCGAACGACTCGGTGGGGGCCCCGAGCGCGTCGAGCAGACCCACGGGGTGCGCCCCCATCGCCGTGAGGTCGTTGACGTTGACGAGCACCGCGCACCAGCCGGCCCACTCCGGGTCGCGCTCGAGCAGCGCGGGCAGGATCGCGTCGCACGCGGCGACCAGGTCAGTGCCGGGGACCGGTGCGCCGTCGTCACCGCGGAAGCCCGCACCGCCGAGCGTGCCGACCGGCAGGACCGTGCCGACGTCGGCCGCCAGGGGGCCGAGCACCGAGGCGAGTGCCGACTTCGTCGAGCGGACCAGGTCGGCGACCCGCGTGACGGGCCAGCGCATGCGGACGTGCGGGCTGCCCTGCACGTCGCACGCCGCCCAGGCCTGCCAGCCCAGGCGCTCGAAGAGGACGCGGTTACGCACCTGCACCGTCGCCTCGAACCGCAGGACGCCGAGCTCCGTGGCCCGGACGCAGGCGGCGCGCACGAGGGCCGCACCGATCCCACCGGCTCCGCGGGCACCGCGAGCCACCACCAGCCGGCTCCCCGTCCACCAGCCCAGGTCGCGCCCCGAGGCGGCGAGCGCCTCGGCCGCCGGCGCCAGCCGCACGCCACCCAGGACCCGCCCCGCGGGGTCGACGGCGACGAGCACCTCGGTGCGCGGGTCGTCGTCGACACCGTCCGCGTCGTCGACCGCGAAGAGCCCCTGCTCGTCGACGAAGACCTCGCGGCGCAGCGCGCGGTAGGCCGCGACGTGCCGCGCCGCGGCCCGGCGCACGGTCCACGCAGCGGCAGGGACGGTCCGCGGGAGCACGGACCCGGAGAGCGTGGGCACGTCGAGCACGTCAGCCCCCCGCCGTCGACAGCGCGCTGCACGCGCCGCACGCGGCGCACCCGGCCGCCTGGTCGGAGCCCCGCATGCCCGCCGCCCGCAGCAGCCCCGCGACGCGGGCGGTGACGTCGGCCACCACCCCCCGGCCCGGCGCCGGCACGTGGTCGACCTCGGTGGCGAGGGTGCCGGCGAGCGGTCGGAACGGGACGACGAACGGGTACACGCCCATCTCCACGAGCTCCGCGGCGGCCGTGACCAGGTCGTCGGGGTCCTCGCCCAGGCCCACGAGCAGGTACGTCGAGACCTGGTTGCGGCCGAACACCCGCACGGCCTCACGCCACGCCGTGCGGTACTCCTCGAGCGGCACCGTCGACTTGCCCGGCATCCACCGTCGTCGCACGTCGTCATCCATCGACTCGACGTGGATGCCGATCGAGCGCGCACCCGCGTCGTACAGGTCCGTCAGGGTCCGCAGGTCACCGGGAGGCTCGCACTGCACCTGGATCTCGAGCTCGGGGACGGCCTCCTTGACCGCCCGCACGCACCGCGCCAGGTGCGTGGCGCCGCGGTCACGGCCGTTGGACGTGCCGGTCGTCATGACCATCTGCGACACGCCGTCCAGGTCCCGCGCCGCGCGTGCGACCTCGGCGAGCATCGCCGGCGTCTTGACCGCGACCGTGCTCCCCGACGCCAGGGACGCCTCGATCGCGCAGAACCGGCAGCGCTCGCTCTCGTCGTACCGGACGCACGTCTGCACGACGGTGGTCGCCAGCACGTCCTTGCCGTGCAGCCGGGCGATCCTGTCGTACGGCGTCCCGTCGGACGTCGACAGGTCGTAGAACCGCGGGCGGGCCACGGGCGCCACGTCCATCCCCAGGTCGGCACCGTCGAGCGTCAGCCGGCCCGCGCGGACGACGTAGGGGCTGGTCGGGTCGATCGGGATCGCGGCCCCGGCACCACCGATGACGAAGTGTCCGTCGTCGCTCGGCCCCGCGCCGCCCTGACGGCGGACGGGGGCCTCGCTGCGCACCCCGAGGAGCGCGATGCTCACCCGGGTCGAGAGCTGGTCGGTCGGCGACATGCGACCAGTGAAGAGGGCGTCTCTTTCGCCCTGGTTCCGGCGGGAAGACGATCTCGTGACGTCTTGCGCACTTCGTGTCCGGCATGTGTCGCGGCACCGCTTCTCGCGACGGGTGCCGCGCGATGAGTTCGGGCACCGGGCCGCGTCAGTACAGGTGACCCAGGACGCCGGACCCCCGGCGTCCGCTCCCACGTCGCGGAGAGACCATGACCACCACGCACGAGCACCCGACCGCCCCCGCGACCGGGCGGCCCCCCGTCGTCGACCTCGCCACCTGGCAGGCCGCGCGCGACGAGCTCCTCGTCCGCGAGAAGGCGCACACCCGGGAGGGCGACGCGCTCGCGGCCGCACGTCGGCGCCTGCCGATGGTGGAGGTGGACGGCGACGTCGAGGTCGTCGGCGCGCAGGGCCCCGTGCCGTTCCTCGACCTCTTCGAGGGCCGCGACGAGCTCCTCGTCTACCAGCACATGTGGCACGACGGCGCCCCTCACCAGGGGCAGTGCGAGGGCTGCACCGTCACGGCGTGGCAGCAGAAGGACGCTGTCTACCTCCAGGCCCGGGGCGTCTCGTTCGCGATCCTGACGACCGGTCGGTGGGGCGAGGTCAAGCCGTACCTCGACTTCATGGGCTACACCCAGCCGTGGTACTCGGTGCGTGACGTGGCGCCGCCGATCGGCGGCGACATGGGCCGGCTCACGTGCTTCCTGCGCGACGGCGACCGCGCCTACCTCACGTACTCCACGACCGGTCGCGGCACCGAGGTCGCCGGGCCGTCGTTCGCGCTGCTCGACCTGACCCCGTACGGACGGGGCGAGGCCTGGCAGGAGAGCCCCGAGGGGTGGCCCGAGGGGAACGGCCCGTGCTGGTACTGGCGCACGGACGCCGACGGCGAGGCGACCTGGGGTCCGACCGGCCGACCGGTACCCCAGTGGACGCGCCCGGGTGCCGGCCCGGTCGAGACGCTCGGCCGGCACGGCGACCACCACTGACGTCCCCGAGATGCCGCCGCCGGCGTCGGGGTGCACGGTGGACGTGTCGGCAGGGAGCGCGCCGTTCGCCGACCGTGCCGCGGCGGGCGTCGTCCTGTCGCACCACCTGACGGCGTACGAGGACGACCCGCGCGTCGTGGTCCTGGCGCTGCCGCGTGGCGGCGTGCCCGTCGCGGCACCGCTCGCGGCGCGGCTCGGCGCCCCGCTGGACGTGCTGGTGGTGCGCAAGCTGGGCGTGCCGGGACACCCCGAGGTCGCCATGGGTGCGATCGCGGGCATCGGCGCGACGGTCGAGCTGGTGCACGAGGAGCGCGTCCGGGCCCGTGCGCACGTCACGCTCGACGACCTGGACCGCGCCCGCCGCCGGGAGCTCGTCGAGCTGCACCGCCGGGAGGCCGCGTACCGCGGCGGGCGCCCCGCACCGCGGCTGGCGGGACGGGTCGTCCTGCTGGTCGACGACGGTCTGGCCACGGGTGCGACGATGCGTGCCGCAGTCGCTGCCGTGCGCGGCCTCGCACCGGCTCGTGTGGTCGTCGCGGTACCCGTGGGCTCCGACGGCGGCTGCGCGGCGCTGGCACGTGTCGCCGACGACGTGGTGTGCGTCCGGCGACCGGCACCGTTCCGTGCGGTCGGGCAGGCCTACGCCGACTTCGACCCGCCGTCGGACGACGAGGTCCGCGCGCTGCTCGCGCGGGGCGGGGGAGCAGGGGCCACGGACCGGGGGGTGTGACGGTTGCGGGCGTGACGTCGCGCTCGCGGCGCGTCAGGCGGTCGTCACGGCGCCGTCTCCCGGGTCCGCGCCGACCTCTGCCTCGTCGCCGTCGGGCGTCGCGCGGGTGGTCGGCGGTCCGCTGAGCCCGCGGGGCGGTGCGCCGAGACGCGACGTCATGTGACCGCCGAGGTAGCCGCTCACACCCACCGCGCCGGTGGCCGCGAGCGAGGCCGCGACGCCCGCGCCGCGCGAGCCGCGCCGGCGCAGCACCCAGGAGGTGGCGTACAGCGCCAGCGCGGCGGAGTTCAGGACGGCGTGGGCCGCCCCCACCCGCTGCGTCCGCCGGCCCGACGCCGACCAGTCGGCCAGACCCGTCAGCGACGTGGGCAGTGCCGCGAGGACGCCCAGCCCGAGAAGGCGATCGGCGTGCGGGCGGGCCGACGGGCCGCCCGTGAGGTCGAGCACGACGGCGCTGGACCACAGCGCGATGGGCGCGTCCGTCATGAGCGGGTGCAGCGCGTGCCCCAGGGGGCGTCCGTGCAGGAGCGCCGCGAGCCCGGGACGGCGTTCGAGCAGGTCGGCCACCACGGGCCGCACGCGCTCGACGACGGGTCGAGGGCAGTGCTGTCCTCAAGGGCGCGGACCGCTCGCAGGGCGGGGGACTGGTCGTCGGTGCGGGTCATCGGGACCTCCGTGTCGGCGACGGTGCCTGGTCGCCGTCGAGCGTCTCACGGGTCGTCCGTCTCCGCAGGGCCGCGACGGGTTCCAGGAGAGTGCGCAAGATAACGGAACCTAGCGCCAATCCCGGCGCACGACGACAGCACCCCCGGCCCTGACGGGCCGGGGGATGAGGCCCGGGAGCAGCGGCCGGGACTCCGGTCCCACGTCGGGGACCGCCGGCGGTGGGAGTGTCGGCATGCCGGACGCCCGTACCTCGTGGCGCCGGTCGACACGGAGGTCGAGCAGCGGTGGCAGGACCGACCAGCACACGTCCGGGGACGGACCGCGTCCCTGCGGTCGAGCGACCGGTGACCAGCCCACCGCCACGACCCGCCACCTGGGTCCTCAAGGCGGTGATGGCCGTGACGGGGACGGTCCTGGTGGTGTTCGCGGTCGTGCACCTCGTCGGGAACCTCAAGATCTTCCTGGGACCCGAGCAGCTCGACGGGTACGCGCACTGGCTGCACGAGGACCTGCTGGCGCCGCTCGTGCCGCACGGCTGGTTCATCTGGATCTTCCGGGCCGTCATGCTGGCGGCGCTGCTGGCGCACGTCGCGGCGGGGGTCGTCCTGCGGCGGCGGGCGCGCGTCGCACGCGGGCCCCACCGGCGCCAGGGCCTGCGCGGCCTGCGCAGCTTCCAGGCCCGCAGCATGCTCGTGACGGGGACCGTCCTGCTGCTCTTCGTCGTCTTCCACGTGCTCGACATCACGACCGGCACGCGCCCTGCGGCCACGGACGCGTTCGTCCCGGGCGAGGCGTACGCGAACATCGTGAGCTCGTTCCAGCGGCCCGCCGTGGCCGCGTTCTACGTGCTGGCGATCGGCGTCCTGACGCTCCACCTCGCCCACGGTCTGTGGAGCGTGGTCAACGACCTCGGCGCCACGGGTCGACGGCTGCGGGCGACGGGCGCGGCGGTCGCCGGCGTGGTCGGGCTGCTCGTCCTCGTCGGCAACCTGCTCATCCCGGTCGCGGTCCTGACGGGAGTCGTCGCGTGACCGCGGGGACGCCCGGAGCGGGGACGGGTCCGGTGCTCGCACCCGACGACGTCCGCGTGGTCGGGTGCCCGCTCGACGGCCACGTGCCCGACGTGCCCGCCGAGCAGGCCTGGGACGACCGGCGCCTGCACTACGACCTCGTCGCACCCGCCAACCGCCGCAAGTTCACCGTGATCGTCGTCGGCACGGGACTGGCGGGCGCGGGCGCAGCAGCGGCGCTCGGCGAGCTCGGCTACCAGGTGGAGTGCTTCACCATCCACGACGCGCCGCGCCGCGCGCACTCGGTGGCGGCGCAGGGCGGCATCAACGCCGCACGCGCCCGCAAGGTCGACAACGACTCCGTGCACCGGTTCGTCAAGGACACGGTCAAGGGCGGGGACTTCCGCGGGCGCGAGGCCGACGCGTACCGGCTCGGTCAGGAGTCGGTCCGCGTCATCGACCACATGAACGCGATCGGCGCACCCTTCGCGCGCGAGTACGGCGGCGAGCTGGCCACGCGGTCGTTCGGCGGCGTCCAGGTCTCCCGCACGTACTACACGCGCGGGCAGACGGGCCAGCAGCTGCAGGTCGCGGGGGCGAACGCGCTCCTGCGCCAGGTGGCGCGCGGCGCGGTCGCGCTGCACACGCGCCAGGAGATGCTCGACCTCGTCGTCGCCGACGGGCGGGCGCAGGGCATCGTCGTGCGTGACCTCGTCACGGGCGAGGTGCGTGCGGTCACCGGCCACGCGGTGGTGCTGGCCACGGGCGGCTACGGCAACATCTACTGCAAGTCGACGCTCGCGCGGAACTCCAACGCCACCGCCGCCTGGCGGGCCCACCGGCGCGGTGCCCACTTCGCGAACCCCGCGTTCATCCAGTTCCACCCCACGGCGCTGCCCCTGACGAGCCAGTGGCAGTCCAAGACGATCCTCATGTCCGAGTCGCTGCGCAACGACGGACGCATCTGGGTGCCGCTGCGGGCCGACGACGACCGCGCGCCCGCCGACATCCCGGAGGCCGAGCGCGACTACTACCTCGAGCGTCGCTACCCGACGTACGGCAACCTCACGCCGCGGGACGTCGCCTCGCGCGCCGCCCGCGAGCGCATCGACGCCGGCCACGGGGTCGGGCCGCTGAGGAACGCCGTGTACCTGGACTTCGCGGACGCCGTCGCACGGCTCGGCCGCGAGGCGGTCATGACGCGCTACTCCAACCTGTTCCACATGTACGAGCAGGCCACGGGGGACGACCCGCTGCGCACGCCGATGCGGATCGCCCCCGGCGCCCACTTCGCGATGGGCGGGCTGTGGTCCGACTACGACCTCATGACGTCGGTCCCGGGGCTCTTCGTCGGGGGAGAGGTCGGCTGGGGTTACCACGGTGCCAACCGCCTGGGGGCGAACTCGCTGCTCTCGGCGTGCGTCGACGGGTGGTTCACCCTGCCGTACGCCGTCCCCGGCTACCTGGCACCCCTGCTGGGGTCGCCGGTCCTGCGGCAGGAGGACGAGGCCGTTCTCGACGCGCTCGAGGCGGTCCGTGCGCGGACCGAGCGCCTCCTGAAGAACGACGGCACGCAGGGTCCGGACCGGTTCCACCGGCGGCTGGGGGAGATCCTCTACCGGTACGCGGGCGTGACGCGCACGCCGGAGGGGCTGGCGCAGGGCATCACCGAGATCCGCGCCCTGCGCGAGGAGTTCTGGCGCGACGTCCGGGTCCTCGGTGAGGGTGCGGCGCTCAACCAGGAGCTCGAACGTGCGGGCCGGGTGGCCGACTACCTCGAGATGGCCGAGCTGCTGTGCGTCGACGGGCTCGACCGGGACGAGAGCTGCGGCGCGCACTTCCGTGCCGACCACCAGACCCCCGACGGCGAGGCGCTGCGCGACGACGCGACGGGGTGCCGCGTCTCCGCGTGGGAGTCACCCGCCCCTGGCGCGGCGGACGGACGGTTCGTCCGGCACGACGAACCGCTCACGTTCCAGGCCGTGCCCCTGCAGACGAGGAACTACGCATGAGGCTCACGCTGGAGGTGTGGCGCCAGCCGGACGCGACGTCGGCGGGTGCGTTCGAGACGTACGTCGTGAGCGACGCGACCGCGGAGATGACCCTCCTGGAGCTGCTGGACCGGCTCAACGACCAGCTCGTGGAGGAGGGCCGCGAGCCCGTCGCGTTCGAGTCCGACTGCCGTGAGGGCATCTGCGGGTGCTGCGGCGTGAACGTGGACGGTCGCCCGCACGGGCCACAGGCGAACACGCCGTCGTGCGAGCAGCACGTGCGCTCGTTCGCCGACGGCGACCACGTGGTCCTCGAGCCGCTGCGCTCGGCGGCGTTCCCGGTGCTCAAGGACCTCGTCGTCGACCGGTCGGCGCTGGACCGCGTGATCCAGGCGGGCGGCCACGTGGCCGTCGACGCGGGCACCGCCCCCGACGCGGACAGCACGCGCATCGACCACGCGACGGCCGAGATGGCGCTGGACTTCGCCGCCTGCATCGGCTGCGGTGCGTGCGTCGCGGCGTGCCCGAACGGCTCGGCCTCGCTCTTCACGGGTGCCAAGCTCACGCACCTGGCGTCGCTGCCGCAGACCCGCGCCGAGCGCGGCCGGCGTGCGGTCGCGATGGTGGACCAGATGGAGCACGACTTCGGTCCGTGCTCGACGTACGGCGAGTGCGCGGTCGTGTGCCCGGCGGGGATCCCGCTGAGCGCGATCGCGGCGGTCGGCAAGGAGCGCATGCGGGCGTTCCTGCGGGGACGCGCGACCTGACCTGCGCGACCGGCGAAAGCGTGGGGGGCCGCGCCCCCGGGTGCGTTAGCGTCGCGGCGTGACCTCGCCGACCGACCGGGTGCCCTCGGTCCCGGAGCCGGCCGGGCAGCAGGCGGGCGCCCCCGACGACCTGGACCGGCTGCGGCGCCGCACGGTGGTGGTGCTCGCGGCGGCGCAGGTGCTCGGCGGGCTGGCGGCCGGTTCGGTCGTGACGGTCGGGTCGCTGCTCGCGGTCCGCCTGTCGGGCACCGAGGCGTGGGCCGGCTCGGTGACGACGGCGTCGACGCTCGGTGCCGCGCTGGCGGCGCTCGGGCTCGCGCGCCTGGCGGTCGCGCGCGGCCGGCGGCGCGCGCTGTCGACAGGGCTGGCGCTGGCGGCGGCGGGTGCCGTGGCCGTGGTCGCCGCGGCCGTGCTCCCCAGCTTCCCGCTGCTGCTGGTGGGGGGCGTGCTCATGGGCGTGGGCGGGGCCGTGAACCTGCAGTCCCGGTTCGCCGCCACCGACCTGTCCACGTCGGCCACGCGGTCGCGGGACCTGTCCCTGGTCGTCTGGACGAGCACCGTCGGTGCCGTCGTCGGGCCCAACCTCGTCCACCTGGACGCCTCGGCGATGCGGCTCACCGGCCTCCCGGAGCTCGCGAGCGTCTTCGTGTTCGCGGCACTCGGGCTGCTCGCCGCGCTCGTGGTCGTCCAGGTGGGCCTGCGGCCGGACCCGCTCGACGTCGCGGGCCGGCGGGACGGGACGACGGGGGAGCGGCGGCACGTGCCGCTGCGCGTCGCCCTGGCGACCCTGCGCCGCCACCCGCGGTCCGCGGGGGCCGTCCTCGGCATGCTGGCGGCGCACGCGGTGATGGTGGCCGTGATGTCGATGACGCCGGTGCACATGCAGGGCCACGGCGCGGGCGTGAACCTGGTGGGCCTGACGGTGAGCCTGCACCTCGCGGCCATGTTCGCGTTCTCTCCTCTCGTCGGTCTGGTCGCCGACGCGGCGGGACCGCTGCGCGTGCTCGTCGCCGGCATGGTGCTGGTCGTGCTCGCCGCGGCGGTGTGCGGCGTCGCGGGCGGCGACCACGTGCTCGTGACGGTGGGGCTGGGCCTGCTGGGGCTCGGCTGGTCCGCCGCGACGGTCGCGGGCTCGGCCATCGTGGCCGGTGACGTCCCCGGGCCCGAGCGCGTCGCGATCCAGGGGCTGTCCGACGCGGCGATGTCGCTCGCGGGAGCGGGTGGCGGTGCGATGGCCGGTGTCGTGCTCGCGCTCGTGGGGTACGCGGGCCTCAACGCGGTGTCGGCTGCGGTCGCGGTGCTCGCGGCCGTGGTCGTGCTGGTCGTGTCGCGCCGGGCGGAGCGGGTGCTGCCGGCGACCTGACCAGGCGTGCGGCGGTGCGCCCTGCGCGCGCGTGCGGGCGTGGTCCCGGTCGGCGGTGCGAAGGTGGGGCCATGACGATTCCCACGATCACTCTCAACAACGGCGTCGAGATCCCGCAGGTCGGCTTCGGGACCTTCCAGGTCGACGCCGCGGACACGCAGGCGACGGTCGAGGACGCGCTGGCGGTCGGGTACCGGCACATCGACACGGCCGCGGGCTACTACAACGAGGCGGGCGTCGGCGCCGCCGTCCGCGCGTGCGGGCTGCCGCGTGACGAGGTCTTCGTGACGACGAAGCTCCGCAACGGCGACCAGGGCTACGAGCAGGCGCTGCGTGCCTTCGAGGACAGCCGCCGCGAGCTCGGGCTCGACGTCGTGGACCTGTACCTCATCCACTGGCCCGTGCCGAGCAAGGACCTGTACGTCGAGACGTGGCGCGCGTTCGAGAAGCTCCTCGCCGACGGTGCCGTCCGGTCGATCGGCGTCTCGAACTTCCTGCCCGAGCACCTCGACCGCCTGGTCCGCGAGACGGACGTCGTGCCGGCGGTCAACCAGGTCGAGGTCCACCCGACCTTCCAGCAGCGCCCCACCCAGGACGCGTCGACGGGTCACGGCATCGCGGTCGAGGCGTACTCGCCGCTCGGTCGTGGCAAGGACCTGCAGGCCGACGCCGTGACAGCCGTCGCGGAGCGTCTCGGCGTCACGACCGGTCAGGTCGCGCTGCGCTGGCACGTCCAGGCCGGCCGGGTCGTCATCCCCAAGTCGGTGACGCCCGCGCGCATCCGGTCCAACCTGGACCTGTTCTCGTTCGACCTCACGGCCGAGGACGTCGCCGCCGTCGACGCGCTCGACACCGACGAGCGCACGGGCGCCGACCCCGCCACGGCCGCGTTCTCGCAGATGCGCTGACCGCGGACAGGGGCCGCGCGGCGGCCGCCGCCACCACGACGCACCACGACGCCCCGTCCCGGACCTCACGTCCGGGGCGGGGCGCGCGTCTGCACACTGTGGGGATGAACGGACCGTTCGAGGACGTCGTGCGCGTGCACGGCGGCACCGTGCTGCGCGTGTGCCGCGCGGTGCTGCGCGGGCCCGACGCCGAGGACGCGTGGTCCGAGACCTTCCTCGCGGCGCTGCACGCCTGGCCGGACCTGCCCGCCGACGTGAACGTGGAGGCGTGGCTCGTCACGGTCGCGCGCCGCAAGGCGATCGACGAGCTGCGCCGCCGCGCCCGCCACGCGGTGCCCGTCGAGGCACCCGACGCGACGGCCGGCGTCCTGCTGCTCGGCAGCGTCGACGGACCGGGGGAGCGGGACCTCGACCTGTGGCGCGCGGTGCGCGCGCTGCCGGACAAGCAGCGGCGCGTCGTGGTGCTGCACCACCTCGGCGGGCTTCCCTACGCCGAGGTCGCGGGCCTCGTGGGCGGTACGGACGCCGCGGCTCGGCGCGCCGGCGCGGACGGGGTCGCCGCCCTGCGCCGGACCTACGGAACGCAGGAGGCGGACGAGCGATGAGCACCGGACAGGATCGGCACGCCGAGACAGCGCACGAGGCGCCCGCCGACGGGCTGCTCCAGGCCCTGCACGGCCGCCTGGTGGCACGGGCGCAGGACGAGGGGCTGCTCGACGTGGCCTACCGCGTCGTCGACTCACCCGTCGGCCGCGTGCTCGTGGCCGCGTCCGACAGCGGCGTCCTGCGCGTCGCCTTCGAGGTCCAGGGTCACGACGCGGCGCTCGAGGACCTCGCGGTCCGCGTGAGCCCGCGGGTGCTCGAGGGCGGCCCGCGCCTCGACCCCGTGCTGCGCGAGCTCGAGGAGTACTTCGCCGGCCGGCGGACCGGCTTCGACGTGCCGCTCGACCTGCGGCTGGCACGCGGCTTCCGCCGCGACGTGGTCACGACCCTGCCGCGCATCGGCTACGGCACCACGGCGTCCTACACGCAGGTCGCCGCCGCGGTCGGGCGACCTGCGGCCGTGCGCGCGGTCGGGACGGCGTGCGCCCTCAACCCGGTGCCGCTGCTCGTGCCCTGCCACCGCGTCGTGCGCTCGGACGGGTCGAGCGGACGGTACGCGGGCGGCGACGAGGCCAAGCGCACCCTGCTCGCGCTCGAGCGCGCGACGGCGGGGGCTCTGGCCCCGCCCGCCCACGGGGCGTAGGTTCGGCTGGCATGTGCAGGAACATCACGACGCTGCGCGGCCTGGAGCCGCACGCCACCGACGACGAGATCGAGGCGGCCGCCCGGCAGTACGTGCGCAAGGTGACGGGCGTCCAGCAGCTCTCCGACGCGACCCGCGAGCCGTTCGAGCGGGCCGTCGCGCAGATCGCGCACATCACGGCGCACCTGCTGGACGAGCTGCCCGAGCGCCGACGCCCGCCGGCGACCGTGCCGCCGCTGCGCCGCCCGGAGGTCGCCGCACGCATCGCCGCCCGCGAGGCCGGCTGAGCGGCGTCAGGCGCCGTCGGTGCTCGGGGTCCCCGGGTGGCCGATCAGCCGGGGGATGCCCGGTGGTGCCACCGCCGACAGGGCGAGGAACCTCGCCTCGGCCCGGTGCAGCCGGATGTGCTCGTCGAGCGACCAGCCGGGGCCGTTGGTGAGCGTCATGCCGCACGCGCAGCCGATCGTCACGCCGCCGTCGGCGTCGACCACGACCTGACCGACGGTCGTGTGGTCGGTGTACGCCCGGACCTTGGCGTGCCGCATGGGCGCGCTGACGGGGACGGGCAGGTCCTCGGTGGGCGGTTCGGTGGTCTCCTCGTGGTGCACGAGGGTCAGTGTCCGCCCGTCAGCGTCCCGTCGTCCACGAGCTGGTGCAGCGCGAGCGCCTCGTCCCACTCGCCGCCGCCGAGGCTGGGCATCAGGCGCTGCAGCTGCGGACGCCACGTGCCGGACTGCTCGGGGAAGCACCGGTCCAGCAGGTCGAGCATGGTCGCCACCGCGGTGGACGCTCCGGGCGACGCACCGAGCAGCCCGGCGATCGAGCCGTCGGCCGACGTGACGAGCTCCGTGCCGAACTCCAGGACGCCCCCGCCCTTGCCGCGCTTGATGACCTGCACGCGCTGGCCGGCGGTGATGAGCTCCCAGTCGCGCGGGTGCGCGGACGGCATGTAGGCGCGCAGCGACCGCAGACGTGCGGTGTCGCTCGCCGTGACCTCCTTGATCAGGTAGGTCACGAGGCTCATGTTGCGCAGACCGACGGCGATCATCGGCACGAGGTTGCCGGGACGGATCGAGCGCAGCAGGTCCGTCCAGGAGCCGCTCTTGAGGAACTTCATGCTCCAGCCGGCGTACGGGCCGAACATCAGGGCGCTGCCGCCGTCGACGGCACGCGCGTCCAGGTGGGGCACCGACATCGGCGGCGCGCCGATGGCGGCCTTGCCGTACACCTTGGCGCGGTGGGCCTCGACGATCTCGGGGTTCGTGGTGCGCAGGAACTGGCCGCTGATCGGGAACCCGGCGTAGCCGCGGATCTCCTTGATCCGCGAGCGCTGCAGGAGGTGCAGGGCGCCGCCGCCCGCACCGACGAACACGAAGCGCGCCGTCAGGGTGCGCGGCGGGCGCCCGTTCCACCGGCGGTCGGCGACCGTGACGCGCCAGCGGCCGTCCCGCAGGCGCTTGAGGCCCGTGACCTCGCTGCTGGTGTGGAGCTCGGCGCCGCGCGTGGCGGCGTCCGCGAGCATGGCGCGCGTCAGGGAGCCGAAGTCGACGTCGGTGCCCCACGCGGCGCGCGTGGCGGCGATGGGCTCGTCGTCGGTCCGGTCGGCCACGAGCAGCGGCGCCCACCGGCCGATGACGGCCGGGTCGGTCGTGAACTCGAGGTCCGCGAACAGACGGTGCTGACGCAGCGCCTCCCAGCGGCGACGGAGGAACTCGACGTCCGCGGCGCCGCGCACGAACGTCATGTGCGGCGTCGTGGTCACGGCGTTCTCGGCGCCCGGGAGGCGCCCTGCGGCTGCCAGGTGGTGCCACAGCTCGCGCGAGAGCTCGTACTGCTCGTTGATCGTCACGGCCTTGGTGACGTCGACGGTGCCGTCGGCACGCTGCGGCGTGTAGTTCAGCTCGCACAGCGCCGCGTGCCCGGTGCCCGCGTTGTTCCACGGGTTCGAGCTCTCGAGAGCCGGCGCGTCGAGGCGCTCGTGGATCTCGATGCTCCAGCTCGGCTCGAGGGTGCTGAGCAGCGACGCCAGGGTCGCGCTCATGATGCCCCCGCCCACGAGGAGAACGTCGACGTCTGCTGCGGAGTCCTTCGTCCGAGGTGCCACGATCGCGATGTTAGGTCGACGTCGACACGACACCCCAGGCGAAGTCATGTGATGTTTCTCTCCTGGGACCTACGTCACAGGTTGTGGCCCTGACCTGGCCGGACGCACCGCGGTGGCCCGGCACGGCCACTGCCGGGGCACCGCGTCGGACGTCCTGCCAGGTCACGACACGGCGCACGGGGTGCGTAGCCCGGCAGCGCGGAGGCCGGCGTCACGGCGCGTCCGGGCGTCAGGTCCGTGGTCACCGTCGGCGTCGGCGCGGCAGGCTGTTGATGCGCTTCGACGGGCGTCGGCCGACGAAGCGATCGGCGCCAGCACCCGCCGCCGACCGAACGGCCGCCTCCGTCACGACGCGCGACACGCCGAGGCATCCGCGCGCGACACGCGCGCCCGGGCCCGCGAGCGGGTGCGGGAACCGCCCGGGTGTTGGTAGAACCGGTGCATGAGTCCGAATCGCACGCCCGACCTGACGTCCGACCCCGCGGCTCACGGCCTCGCGGACCAGCCCGTCGTGCAGGCCGACCTGGACGCCGCGGACGCCCGCACGGGGGGAGACCCCGCACGGGCGCCGCGCTCGCTGCGTGCGTCGGAGCTGGGTCCCGACGACGAGGCGATCGCCTCGAGCGACGACTGGGACGACCCCGAGCGGCTCTGATCCGACGGGTCAGCCGGCGAGCCCCGCCTCCCGCACGCGCTCCAGGAGCTCCTCGCCGTCCGCACCGAGCACCACCGGGATGCCGGGGGCATCGTCGGCGTCGTCCTCCGCCTCCTCCTGCTCGGGGGCGGCGGTGGGCAGGCCGCGCGACAGCACGTGCTCGCCCGCGGTGAGCTGGCGGATCAGCACGGCCTCGACCCGCTCGGGGTGCCGGGCCACCGCGCCGGCGTAGATCTGCGGGTCGTGCTGGCCGTCGTCGCCCACGAGGATCCACCGCACCTGCGGCAGCTCGACGAACAGCCGTCGCAGCTGGGCGACCTTGTGCCGCTGGCCGCTGCGGAACAGGCCCGTGTTCGTCGGCCCCCAGTCCGTGAGCAGCATCGGTCCCGCCGGGTAGTCGTGGCGTCGCAGGAACCGGCCGATCGCCGGCGCCGCGTTCCACGCCCCCGTGGACAGGTAGACCACGGGGGAGTCGGGCCGCGCGGACCTCAGCTCCCGGTAGAGCCGTGACATGCCGGGCACGGCCTCACGCGCGTTCTCGTGACGGACGAAGACGTTCCACGCCGCCACGAAGGGTCGCGGCAGTCGCGTGACCATCACGGTGTCGTCGATGTCGCTGACGATCCCGACGGTCGGCTCGGGACCCACGACGACCACGCGGGGGGTGGGGCGGGCGCGGTCGCGCGCGGTGCGCGTCTGGGCGTGCCCCCCGGGTGCCCGGGCGGCGGCGACGCGCGCGGCGACGTACCCGCCGCGGTCCGTCGTCAGGCGATGGGACGTGCCGCCGATGGTGACCTCGACGGGGGCGCCCGCGACCGGCGCCGTGAAGAACGACCGCCACCCGCGCACGGCGTCCGCGGGGCGCTCGCCCGTCTGGGCGTCGGCGCCGCTGTCCGGCAGGTCCTGCTGCCGCACGGCCGGGGACGCGAGCAGGGTGCGCGCCAGCACGCGCACCTTCCCGCCCGACCCGTACCCGGCGTACCCGACGACCCGGACGGTCCAGCCACGGCGTCGCAGCACGTGCGCGAGCGCCGAGTCGAACCGGTCCTCGAGCCGCGCCGCCACGTGCGGTCGCTGGACCGCGGTCCCGTCGGGGTTCTCGAGCCGCGGCGCGACGCGGCCGGCGCGCAGCTCGTCCTCGCCGGGCGCGCCGACGGGACCGGGCTGCGGCGAGCGCGGGCCGGGACGCTGCGCCGTCGTCACGACGACGTGTGCGAGGCCGCGGCCTCGGCGGCCTGGGCCGCGCCCTTCTCGGTGGACTCGGCGGCCGTCGACAGCGCACCACC
The DNA here is from genome assembly GCF_014836445.1 of Cellulomonas avistercoris. Classification (GTDB taxonomy): domain Bacteria; phylum Actinomycetota; class Actinomycetes; order Actinomycetales; family Cellulomonadaceae; genus Cellulomonas; species Cellulomonas avistercoris. The sequence continues at coordinate 278,819 of NZ_JACSQV010000001.1, read as the reverse complement.
GGAGGACTCGAGGTGCGCACGGACGAACCAGTGGAAGAGCTCGAGCTCGTGCAGGTGACCGACCAGGAGGTCGTTGGTCACGGTGTCGAGCTCCTCGGTCTGTGCGGCCGCCGCCCGGTGGTCGGTGATCACGCCGACGTACACCTCGTTGAGCGCACCGAGGTGCTCGGCCGTGCTCGCACGCCCGATCGAGTAGTCGTCCCACGTGCGGGCCGCGACGAGCGCGCCGGGCGTGCCGACCGGTGCGGAGCCGAGCGTCGCGATGCGCTCGGCCGTCGCGTCGACCATCAGCCGCACGGCGTCGACCTGCGGGTCGATCATCTCGTGGACCGCGATGAAGTGCGGCCCGACGACGTTCCAGTGGATGTGCTTGAGCGTGAGCGCCAGGTCGTTGAGCGCGTGCAGACGTTCCTGCAGGATCGCCGCCACCTTCGCGCCGTCCTCGGGTGTGAGGGACGGGACGGTGTACTTCGGCAGATCGCGGGCCATGACCACTCCTTCGCGTACGTCCCGGGCTCGTCCGGCCCGGGTCACGTCCACGCTGCCAGGCCCCGCGGGCCCCCGCCATCGGAGGCGCAGCCGCCGACCGGCGGACGTGCCCCGGTCACACGTCGAAGGGATCGCCGTCGCTCGCCAGCCGCGCGGCCGCCTCACCTGCCGTGAGCTGCGCCAGACCCGGCCCGATCTCGTCCCAGTGGCGGGGGGCGGCCACGGTGGGGCGCTCGCGCCCGCGCAGCGACCAGGGCGTGATCGTCGTCTTCGCGGGGTGGTTCTGCGACCAGTCCAGGAGCACCTTCCCCCCGCGCGCGTCCTTGCGCTGCACGGCGACGACGAGGTCCGGGTGATCGCCCGCGAGCGCCAGCGCCAGGGTGCGCGCGTCCTCGCGGACCGCGGTGGCCGGGCGCGGCCGGGGGAGCGGGGCGTAGAGCTGCAGGCCCTTGGAGCCCGACGTGACCGGCACGGTGTGCTCCAGGCCGTCGTCCCGCAGGCGGTCGGCGACGAGGTGGGCGACGCGTGCGCACTCGTCGAGGCCCGCGCCGGGCCCGGGGTCGAGGTCCACGACGAGCCGGTCGGCGTCGCGCAGGCCGCCGCGGGGGCCGACGGTCCACTGGGGCGTGTGGAGCTCGAGGGCACCGGAGTTCGCGGCCCACATGAGCCCGGCGAGGTCGTCGAGGAACGGCAGGTCGAGGATCGTGCCCTCGTCGTCGGTGCCGGGCGACGCCGGCAGGCGCTGGTGACGCAGCCAGGACGGCGCACCGCGCGGCGTGTTCTTCTCGAAGAACTTCTCGCCGCCGACGCCGTCCGGCCACCGGATGCGCGTCACGGGCCGGTCGCGCAGCTGGCGCAGGATCGCCGGCTCGACCTGGACGAGGTAGTCCATGACCTCGGCCTTGGTGGTCCCCGTCGCGGGGTACAGGACCTTGTCGAGGTGGGTGAGGCGCACGGGGCGTCCGCCGACGTCGACGGTCTGCCGCTCGGGGCCCGCACCGCCTGCGCCCCCGCGCGGCGTCACGGCTGCCCCCAGGGGTCCACGGCCACGTCGGTCCGGGCCCCGCGCACGACCGGCTGCCGCAGCCGGCCGGACGGTGTGCGGAGCAGGTACAGCACCTCGACGACCACGACGGGCTCGCACCAGACGGCGCCGCGCGCGTCCACGGCCGGTACGTCGTCGACGAAGGGGCAGGTGTCGCGCTCGTGCGCCGCGAGGAGGTCGCGCATCACGCGTGCGGCGCCGCCCCCGAGCCCGGAGCCGGCCCGGCCCAGGTAGCGCAGGCCGCCGTCCTCGTCGGGCGCGCCCAGCAGGAGGGCGCCGAGGCGCCCCGTGCCGGTCGACTCCGGGCGCCACCCCCCGACGAGGGCCGTCCGGGTACGGCGGTGCGCGGCTTTCACCCAGTCGGGCGACCGCCGTCCGGGTCGATACGGCGCGCCACGTCGCTTGGCGACGACCCCCTCGAGCCCGTGGGCGGCCGTCACGCGCCACAGGTCGTCGCCGTCGTCGTACCAGGGCGACGTCTGCACGTGCTCGGGGAGCACGAGCGCGTCGAGCACCGCGCGGCGCGCCTCGAGCGGCACGCCCGTCAGGTCGCGGCCGTCGTGGCGCAGCACGTCGAAGACGAGGTAGGTCACCGGGCGGGCAGCGGCGAGCGCCTGGGCGCGGCGTGCCTCGCGCACGTGCATGCGCTCGGCGAGGGCCGAGAACGAGGGGCGTCCGCCGTCCATGAGCACCACCTCGCCGTCGAGCAGCACGTCGCCGAGGGCCGCGAGCCCGCCCAGCTCGGGGTAGGCGGGCGTGACGTCCCGCTCGTTGCGGCTGGTCAGGCGCAGAGCGCCGTCGCGCACGTCGGCGAGGACGCGGACGCCGTCCCACTTGACCTCGAACACCCAGTCGCGGCCGTGCGGGAGCGCCGCGGGTGCAGGCGCCGGGGTGGCGAGCATGGGCTCCACGGGTCCATCCTGCCCGTGGACGGTGCAGCGAGCCGCGTGGGCGGCCGGGGTGGGCGACGCCGCCACGACGAAGGAGGACGGCCGTGCGGGCGATCTGGAAGGGCGCAGTGGCCTTCGGTCTGGTGAACGTGCCGGTGCGGCTGTACGCGGCGACGGGTGAGCACGAGGTGCGGCTGCACCAGGTGCACCGCGAGGACGGCGGTCGCATCCGCTACCGCAAGGTCTGCAGCATCGACGGCGAGAGCGTCGAGTGGTCGGACATCGCCAAGGGGTACGAGACGGAGGACGGCGACCTCGTCGTGCTGACGGACGAGGACTTCCAGCAGCTGCCGCTGTCCACGGAGCGCGAGATCGAGGTCCTGGAGTTCGTGCCCGCCGAGCAGGTCGACCCGATCCTGCTGCAGAAGACGTACTTCCTCGAGCCCGACAAGACCGCGGCCAAGCCGTACGCGCTGCTGCGGGGAGCGCTCGAGGAGACGGACCGCGTCGCGGTCGTCAAGGTCGCGATCCGGCAGCGCGAGTCGATGGCGGTGCTGCGGGTGCGGGACAAGGTCATCGTCCTGCAGACCCTGCTGTGGCCCGACGAGGTGCGGGAGGCGGACTTCCCCGTCCTGGACGACGACGTCACGGTCCGGCCCCAGGAGCTGACGATGGCGTCGTCCCTCGTCGAGTCGCTCGCGGGCGACTTCGACCCGTCGCAGTACGAGGACGCGTACGTCGCGGCGCTCGAGCAGCTCATCGCCGCGAAGGTGTCGTCGGGGGACACCCAGGCGCCCCCGGCCCCGCCGGAGGAGGAGGCGTCCGAGGGTGGCGGGGAGGTCGTCGACCTGCTCGCGGCGCTGCAGCGCTCGGTCGACAAGGCCCGTGCTGCGCGTGGCGAGGAGGCTCCCGAGGCTGCGCCCCCGAAGAGCTCCACCAAGGGCGGCACGGCGACGAAGAAGCCGGCGACCAGGTCGGCCGCGGGCAAGGGGGCGTCCGGCAAGGGGTCCGCCGCCAAGGCGAGCGCCAAGGACGACGACGCGGGTGAGGAGTCGGCGCCCACGCGCCGCAAGGCCCGCACCAAGGCGTCGTGAGCGCGGAGGAGGACCGGGACCGGGCCGTCGCGACGCTGCGACGCATCGCCTTCCTCCTCGAGCGTGCGCAAGCCAGCCGCTATCGCGCCGAGGCGTACCGGGCGGCGGCGCGCACGGTCGAGCGGCAGGAGGGTGCGCGTCTGGCGGCCCTCGTGCGCGCGGGCGCGCTGACCGACCTGCCGGCGGTCGGGAGCAGCACGGCCGAGGTGGTCGCGCGGACCTGGTCGGGGCGTCCGGTGCCCGCGCTGGTCGACCTCGAGGAGCAGGCCGCCGCGCAGGACGCCGGGACGACGCCGGCGGCGGCCGAGCTGCACGCGGCCCTGCGCGGTGACCTGCACAGCCACACCGAGGCCAGCGACGGCGCCACGCCCGTCCAGGAGATGGTCCTGGCCGAGCTCGAGCTGGGGCGCGACTACCTGGCGGTCACCGACCACTCGCCGCGGCTCACCGTCGCCAACGGGCTGTCCGCCTCGCGGCTGCGGGCGCAGCTCACCCAGCTCGACGCCCTGCGGCCCGCCGTCGCGCCCTTCGAGGTGCTCAGCGGCATCGAGGTCGACATCCTCGACGACGGCTCGCTCGACCAGGACCCGGACCTGCTGGACGAGCTGGACGTCGTCGTCGCCTCGGTGCACTCGAAGCTGCGGATGGAGCGCGCCGCCATGACACGCCGGATGCTCGCGGCCGTGCGCAACCCCCGCACCGACGTCCTGGGGCACTGCACGGGCCGGCAGGTGGCCGGCAAGCACCGGCCACCGAGCGAGTTCGACGCCCGTGCCGTGTTCGACGCGTGCGCCGAGCACGGCGTCGCCGTGGAGATCAACTGCCGCCCCGACCGGCTCGACCCGCCGCACGCGCTGCTGCAGGTCGCCGTCGACGCCGGCTGCGAGTTCACGATCGACTCGGACGCGCACGCCCCCGGACAGCTCGACTGGCTGCGCGTGGGGTGCGAGCGCGCCGCGGCGCACGGCATCGGACCGGACCGTGTCGTGACGGCCCGCAGTGCCGCGGAGGTGCGGGAACGCGGACGGCGGTGACGGACGACACGGGGCGCGTCGGCGCGCCACGCCCCGGTGGCGCGGTTAGGGTCGGAAACCGTGCGCACGCTCGTCGTGCGGCACCGCCGCGGCGCGTACCGTGCCGTGGCTGCGAACCGAGCACCGAGGAGCACCCGTCGTGAGCGTCAACCGCACCGAGCTCGTCCAGGCAGTCGCCGAGAAGGCCGGGCTGACCAACGCCGACACCGACAAGGCCATCAAGGCCCTGCAGGAGGTCGTCGTGGAGCAGCTCGCCGACGGCGGCAGCGTGTCGATCCCCGGCTTCCTCGCGGTGGCGCGCGCCGACCGTGCGGCGCGTACCGGCGTCAACCCGCAGACGGGCGAGAAGCTGGAGATCCCCGCGGGCTACCGGGTGAAGATCACGGCCGGCAGCGCGCTCAAGCGCGCCGTCCAGGGCTGAGACGACCGACGGCCCCGTGGCCGCACCCCTGGGGTGCGGCACGGGGCCGTCGTCGTACCCGGGGGTGCGCGACGCCTCAGTCCGCGTCGGCCTCGGGTTCCGCCCGGTGGGCGATCACGTGGGGGAGCACCAGCCACATCAGGGCGATGACCACCAGCACGGACCCGCCCGCCACCTGCCCCGCCGTGCGGTCCAGCACGACGTCGAACAGCAGCATCGTCGCGCCCGTCAGCACGAGGGCCAGGGCCGCGAGCCCCGCACGTGCGAACCAGTGCCCCGCGTCGACCAGCTGCGGCTTGAGGCGACGACGGAAGAGCAGCCGGTGGAGGCTGACGGGCGCGATGATGAGCACGGTGGCGAGGACTGCGAGCGCCACCAGGACGAGGTACAGGTCCTGCTGGTAGGCGTCGAGGTCGGAGAAGCGCGACTGGAAGGGCAGAGTCAGCAGGAAGCCGGTGAGGATCTGCGCCCCCGTCTGCGTCACGCGCAGCTCCTGCAGCAGCTCCTCCCAGTTGCGGTCCATCCGCTCGATGAACGTCTCGTTGCGACCGTCCTCGCTCGGTGCGTGCTGCGGTGCAGCGTGCCGGGCGGCGCCGGTGGTGTCCATCGTGGGGTGTCTCCTGTCGGTCGGCTGCACGGATCATGCCGCTCACGGGCCCGACGTGCACGACGGCGACCGTGGTGGGTGCGCGGGATCGGCGAGACTGGGGGCGTGACCCAGCCGCACGCTCCCGCCGTCCGCCACTTCGCCTCGGACAACTACGCCGGCGTGCACCCCGAGGTGCTTGCCGCGGTGGCCGAGGCCAACGTCGGTCACGTGCCTGCCTACGGCGACGACCCGTGGACGGCCCGCCTGCAGGACGTCGTTCGCGCCCAGCTCGGTGAGCACGCCGTCGCCTACCCGGTCCTCAACGGCACCGGCGCCAACGTGGTGGCCCTGCAGGCCATGCTGCCGCGGTGGGGGGCCGTGGTCTGCACGGAGGCGGCGCACATCCACACGGACGAGAACGGCGCACCGGAGCGGGTCGGGGGACTGAAGCTGCTGACGGTCCCCGCGCCGGACGGCCGCCTGACGCCCGAGCTCGTGGCGCGGCAGGCTTGGGGCTTCGGCGACGTGCACCGCGCGCAGCCGGGTGTCGTGTCGCTCACGCAGGCCACCGAGCTCGGCACCGTGTACACGCCGCAGGCCGTGCGTGAGCTGTGCGACCAGGCCCACGCGCTCGGCATGCGCGTCCACATGGACGGTGCGCGTCTGGCCAACGCGGCCGCGCACCTCGGCCTGCCGCTGCGCGCCCTGACGACCGACTGCGGCGTGGACGTGCTGTCGCTGGGCGGCACGAAGAACGGCCTGCTGCTCGGTGAGGCCGTGGTCGTCCTGGACCCCGAGGCCGTCACCGGCGTGGAGTACCTGCGCAAGAGCGACATGCAGCTCACCTCGAAGATGCGGTTCGTGTCGGCGCAGCTCGTCGCGCTGTACGAGGGTGACCTGTGGCTGCGCTCGGCGCAGCGCGCCAACGCGATGGCCGCGCGCCTGCGGGCGGGCATCGACGCGCTCGGCGTGCTGGAGGTCGCGCAGCCGACCGAGGCGAACGCCGTCTTCGTCCGCCTGCCCGCACCCGTCGTGGAGGTGCTGCGCCGGCGGTGGCGGTTCTACGACTGGGACGCGACCGACGGCACGGTGCGTCTGATGTGCGCGTTCGACACCACCCCGCAGGACGTCGACGAGCTGCTCGACGCCCTGCGGCACGCTCTGGCGGACGACGACGGGACCCGCGGCACGCCGGCCTGAACGCGGTCCGGCCGCCGCACCCGGGCGGGTACGGCGGCCGGACCTGCGAGCAGTCGTGTCAGCGCACGGTGCAGGCCGCGCCGTTGAGCGCGAACCCGGTCGGGGTGCCCGCCGTCCCGCCGTGGGAGGCGTTGAACCCGATCTCGGCGGTGCCGCCCGCCGCGAGCGCGCCGTTCCACGCGGCGCTCGTCACCGTGACGGAGCTGCCCGACTGGGACCACGTGCCGCCCCAGCCCTGCGTGACGGCGACGCCCGCGGGTGCGGTGAACGTGAGCGTCCACGCGCTCAGCGCGGCGCCCGTGTTCGTCAGCCGGACCGAACCCGACAGGCCCGAGCTCCACGAGCTGGCGCTGTACGTGACGGTGCACGCTCCGGTCGCCGGGGTGGGCGTGACCGTCGGTGTCGGTGTCGGTGTCACGGACGGCGTGGGCGTGACCGACGGCGTCGGCGTGACGGTGGGCGTGACCGACGGCGTGGGCGTCGGGCTGACCGTGGCCGTGGGGGTGGTGCTCGGGCCCCCGCCGTTCACCTGCGAGAGCGAGACGCCGGTCGTGCTGCCGGCACCTCCCAGGGGCACGTCGTGGTCGAGCCCGACGAACTTGCCGCCGTCCTGCCAGAGCGCGGGCTTGAGCAGCGCGTACTTCTCCTCGTCCCACGTCGCCCAGTCGTAGCCGAGCAGACCACCGGTGTCGCCGGAGTTGGGGTTGAGGACCCAGAACGTGTGGCTCAGGCGCCGGTCGACGATGAGGTCGCGCAGCGCGAGCATCCACTTCTCGTTCTTGCCGCCGTCCATGAACCCGCCCCACTCACCGATGAGGAGGGGAGCGATGTTCTCCTTGTGCAGGTACAGCCAGTTCGGGTCCCACACGTCGCGCTCGAGGCTCGCACGGTCGAAGTCGCCCTTGAACCACGACTGCTCGAACACGAGCGGTCCGTAGTCGTGCGGCGAGTACACGAGCTGGTCCTGGTTGGCGCCCAGGTCGATCGGGAAGTCGCGCACGCCGCGCAGGTTGCCGCCCCACCACGTCCCGTAGTAGTCCGTCAGCCCCTTCGACGACCACGAGACGCCCGGCTTGGGGTAGATCTCGATGCCCTCGACGAACACCAGCCAGTTGGGGTTGATCGCGAGCACCTTGCGGGAGGCCGTCTCGGCGAAGTGCTTGAAGTTGTCCTTGTCGGTCGACCCGTCCCACTTGGCCCGCTCGGTGTCGCCCTGGGTGCCGTGCGGCTCGTTCTTGATGTCGGCACCGATGATGGTGTCGTCGCTCTTCCAGCGGGTCGCGGCCCACTCCCAGCCCTCGTACACCTTCTCCGTGGTGATGTCGCCCTTCCACCAGGTCGGGTAGACGTGCCCGGAGTTGTCGGCCTCGGCGCTGTGCACGTCGAGGAACACCTTGATGCCGTACTCCTCGCACATGTCGAGCCACTTCTCGAAGACCTGCAGGCTGTTGAGGCCCGCGAGCTCCGGGTTGGCGAACTCGTTGACGTTGGGCTTGGTGAACGTCCCGGCCTTCCACTCCAGCAGCAGCTGGGCGGAGATCGGCACCCGCACGACGTTGAGGCCGCGCGCGGCGATGTCCTGCGTGAGGGTCCGCATGTTGGCCGACCACAGGCCGTGGAAGACACGCTCGGTGGCGTTGAAGCCGAACCAGTTGACGCCGGTCAGCCACACCTCCTTGCCGGACGCGTCGACGATCTTGTTGCCCTGCACGTGCAGCCAGTCCGGCGTGGCGGCGGCCTGCGCCGGAGCTGCGGACAGGGCGAGAGGCAGTGCGAGGGCGCCGACGGCGAGGACGCCGCCGAGCGTGGTGCGCAGGCTGCGCACGCGTGAGCTGGACACGTTTCTCCTGGTGGACGTGAGGGGTGGCTGGGGGTGGGGCTGCCGAAGGGGCCCTCCCGGACTGGTCCAGGAGGGCCCCCTCGTCACGTCAGGCGTTCAGGACGCCCGGCTCGTCAGCCTCAGGAGCAGGTGGCGCCGTTCAGCGTGAAGGACGTCGGCGCGTTGTTGGTCCCGGAGTGCGAACCGTTGAAGCCGATGTCCACCGAGCCACCGGCCGCCAGCGAGCCGTTCCAGGCCTCGTTGGTGACCGTCACGGCCGAGCCGGACTGCGCCCACTTGGCGCTCCAGCCCTGCTGGACCTGCTGACCGTTGGCGAAGGCGAACTTCAGGGTCCAGCCGCTGAGCGCGGCCGTCCCACGGTTCGTGATCTTCACCGAGGCCGTGAAGCCGTTGTTCCAGCTGTTCGCCGTGTAGCTCACCGAGCAGGACGCACCCGGGTTCTGCGTGGGCGTCGGCGTGACCGTCGGCGTCGGGGTCACCGTCGGCGTCGGCGTCACGGTCGGCGTCGGCGTGACCGTCGGCGTCGGGGTGACCGTCGGCGTCGGGGTGACCGTCGGCGTGACCGAAGGGGTCGGCGTCGGGGTGGACGTCGGGCCCGGGTCGTTGCTGGTCGGGATGACCGGGTAGGCGTTCTTGACGAGCGTCTTGAACTGCGCCTCGAACCACTGGCCGGCCAGCGGGGCGTCCGGCGTGGCGCCGGTCAGGTTGTTCGCCAGCTTGGACGCGACGTAGGTCGGGTCGCACATGCGGTCGAAGCTCTTGCCCTGGTCGTTCGCGATCTCCTTCGACGCACCGTCGGACTCGCCCGGGGGCTTGATCCAGACGTACGCGTCGAGGTGGGCAGCGGCGGGTGCGCTGGACGGCGTGGCCACGGGGAGCTCCCCGATGCCGGCACCCAGCGGGTTGCACCAGGCGCCGCGGTGCGTGCGGCGGTCGATGCGCGACTCGTTCACGTAGGTCTCGAGGTTCGTGCTCGACGAGGCCTTCGTGGGACGGTCCGGGCCGCCCCAGCCGTTGCGGGACGTGTCGATGAGCATGCCGGTCGAGGACGAGAAGCCCTCGGCCACGAGCAGACGGTGCAGCTGCGTCGTCCACGCGTGCTCACCGAAGTCGGAGTTCCACTCGTAGAACTTCGACGAGCGGACCGGGTTGCCGCCGATGTTCAGCGTCGGGTCCGTGAGGAACGGCTCGGCCAGCGGCGTGCTGTTGGCCGTGTTGGTCACGAAGCCGTCGATCGACGCGAAGCCCTTCTTCGTCGTCTTGGCGACCTCGGCGAAGAGCTTGGCGGTCGGGCCCGAGTTCGAGTCCCAGCCGAGCCAGCCCGAGTGCGCCGCGTCGAGGTACGTGTAGACGTTGTCGAGCGTCTTCAGCTCGTCCAGCGCGTACTTGACGCCCTCGCGGTAGTACGGCGCCGAGGCCTGGCAGGTGGCCTCGGACATGTTCGTGACGAGGTTCGGCAGCGAGTCGGGCTCGATCGTCGCGGCGATCCGGATGTCCGCGTACTTGGAGTCCGAGAGCAGGTCGACGATGGGGTCGATGTACTCGGTCTTGTAGCGCGCGAGCCCCGCGTCGCTGGCCGGCAGCTCGCCGTTCGACGCCAGCGCGAAGCAGTCGCGGCCGGGCAGGTTGTAGATGACGAGGTTGAAGACGAGCGGCGTGCTGCCGGTCTTCTGCTTGACCGCCTCGTCGAGGTGGAACTTCAGGCCGTTGCCGTCGGCGTTGCCCGCGATGGCGCTGATGCGGTCCATCCAGACAGCGGTCGGCTGCTTCGCCACCGTGCGCATCTGCGCCGCCAGCGTGGCGTCACCGGCACGTGTGGCAGCGCTCTCAACCGTTGCTGCCCACGTGGGGTTCACGTACTGCTTGGCACCGGCGTAGGGGTTGTCGACGTGAGCTTCGGCCGCGTTCGCGGACGTGCTCGCGAGCGTCAGCGGCACCGCGACGAGCGCCGTTGCCGTCGCGGCGGTCGCGACAGCGCGCCAACGCCGTGCGGCCGTTCGATTGCCGTGTGTGGACACGGGTGTCCTCCGGGGGGTCGGTCGGTCGCACCCGGCCCTCGGCGGCGACGGGTGCGAGCCGCCGCGGACTCCAGTCCACGACGACTGCTGCGGAATCCATCACGTGCGTGGTCGCGAGGGATCTGCGCAAATCGTTTAGGCATGCGCCCGTTACCAAATCGTGACCTTCTCACGACCCTGCCACAAGCGGCGGAGCTGCAGGTCAGCGGCCGATCGTGCCCGGATCGCAGCCCTGGGGCGGTCGTGCGACCGCCCCAGGGTCGACGCGCCGAGGCCGCCTCAGCGCGAGCGTGGGCCGGTGCTGCCACGGACCGCTAGACCACCCACCTCGATCTGCCGCACGGGGGTCGGCTGCGAGTCCAGGATGGTCAGGACCGCCTCGCCCACGGCCGTGCCGAGGTCGGCCTGGACCGAGGGGAGCGCGGTGATCGACGGCGTCGCGAGCCGGCACAGGGGAGAGTCGGACAGCGCGACGACGGACACGTCCCACGGCACGGCCAGGCCGGTGCGGCGCGCCACGTCGAGCGCCGCGACGGCCATGTGGTCGGTGTCGAAGACCACGGCGGACGGCGGGCGGTCGCCCGTCAGCAGACGACGGCAGGCCGCCGCGGCCTCCTCCGGCGAGCCGCCCGTCGGCTCGTGCACCAGCGAGGCGCCGCCGGTGTCCAGCGCGCGCTCCATGCCGGCGACGCGTGAGCGTGTGCGCTGCAGCGACGCGGGGCCGGTGACCGCACCGACGTGCCGGTGCCCCAGCTCGATGAGGTAGCGCCCGACGCGCTCCGCGGCCTGCTCGTCGTCGACCCGGACGTTCGCGACCTCGCCGGGCACGTCGCCGGCGCCGACGACGACCGCGGGGATCCGCAGGCGACGCAGGGCGTCCAGGCGGGGGTCCTCGGTCCGGACGTCGGTCACGACCATGACGTCGAAGCGACGCTCCGCCCACCACTCGCCGTACAGCGCGACCGCCGCGGGCAGGTCGTCGACGACCTGGAGCACGAGCGCGAGCCCGCGCGTCGCGAGGACGTCCTGGAGCGCGACGACGAACTCCAGGACGTGGGCGCCGTAGCCGACGGCACCGGTCAGGCCGCGGTCCACGACGAGCCCCACCGCGCGGGGCCCGCTGCGCATCGAGCGCGCCGCCGCGCTCGGCCGCCAGCCGAACTCGTCGGCGACGCGCAGCACGCGTTCTCGGGTCGCCGCGGAGACGCCGGGACGTCCGTTGAGCGCGTAGGACACGACGGCGATGGACACCCCCGCGGCCTTGGCGACGTCGGTGATCGTCGGTCGGCGGGCGCCAGGGCCGCCGAGGACGGGCTGCGCCCCGGTCGTCGGAGAGACAGCATCTTTGCCTGTGTCATGTGCAGGAGTGACCACGATCACCTAGTGTTGCGCCCGATGTGGGTGAAAAGCATCAGCTCGACTCCGACGGCGTGGGCGAGGTGTGGAAAATGATGACGGTCCGACGCGGGGTGCCCGCCACGGTGCGTCGGACGATCGGCGTACTTTCTCCGGTGGTCGGAGGCTTCTACTTCGGGGCGGTGATCGCGGGAGTCGCACGTGCCGCACGTGGCGTGGGCCACCGGGTGGTGGCGGTGCAGACCTATCCCGCGGGCCTCGACCGCGAGCGCTACCCGGAGGAGTCGGTCCTCGACACGCCGGTGGCGCTGGGCGCGGTGGACGGCCTCGTCGTCGTCGGCAAGGCGCTGAGCCCCGAGCGGCTGGCCGCCGTGCGCGAGTGGGGCGTGCCGGTCGTGCTCATCAGCGAGGACCCCGCGCACCCGGACGACCCCGTCGTGGTCCCGGACAACGTCGGAGGCGTGCGCGCGGCCGTCGAGCACCTCATCTGGCACGGTCACACCGCGATCGGCTTCCTCGGGAACCTGGGCCAGCGGGACATGCGCGAGCGCTTCGCCGCGTACCGCACCACGCTCGCCGAGCACGGGATCGAGTCCGACGACTCGTGGTGGTACGAGGCGTCCGACAACCAGGAGCAGGGTGGCGCCGACGCGGCGGCACGCATGCTCCAGGCGGGCACGCCCACGACCGCGGTCATCGCGGCGACGGACCGCAACGCGGTCGGGTTCCAGCGCGCCCTGCGCTCGCACGGGCTGGTCCTGCCGCGCGACCAGGCGGTCGTGGCGTTCGACCACGCCGACTCCGGTGCGCGCGTCAGCCCGCGGCTGTCCACGGTCGACGCGCACTTCGGGCGTGTCGGCGAGCACGCCGTCGGCCTCCTGCTCGCCCGCATGCGCGGTGACGACGTCATGCCGGGGGAGCACCGCGTGCCCTCGTCGCTCGTCGTGCGCGAGTCGTGCGGGTGCACCGAGGTCACGTCGACCGGTGGCGACGCCGCCGCCGGCGGCGACGTCGCGGGTGAGGAGCTGCTGCGGCGGCTCGCGGAGTCGGCGTTCGCCGGCCCGGCGGGATCCGCGGTGTCGCGGCGTGCCGGACCCGACGCGCGCGAGGCGTGGTGGCGTGCGGTGGAGGAGCCCGTGGAGGTCGCGGCCGAGCGTGGCATCTCGCCGGCCCCCGCCGCGCTCGGTCGGCTCTCCGACCTCACGGCGGCGCTGCAGCCGCACCCGGAGGCCCTGGAGCAGATGGTCACCGTGCTGCGGACGGTCGAGGGCCGCCGCGTCGAGACGCTCGGCGAGGCCCGTGCCGGTAACGCCCCCGCGGTGCGGCGCGCGGTGACGGACGTGCTGCTCGCGGTCACCAAGGGCTGCACGCGGGCGATGCTCGCGCGCAGCGGACAGCTCGAGCGCACGATCGTCGACCAGTACGAGGTCGACATGGACCTGCTGCGCGGCGACGGTGCGAGCCCGCGCGCGCTGGGCTGGCTGCCGCGTGGCGTGCGGGGTCACGCGTGCCTCGGCCTGTGGGTCGGCACCGACCGCGGACCCGGCGACCGTGAGATGGAGATCGTCGGCGTGCACGACACCAGCGGGACGCTCTCGCGTCTCGTGGGGGTCCGGACGACCGCCAGCCAGTTCCCGCCCGCGGCGCTGACGCGTGCGGGCACCGTGGGCTCCAACGAGCTGACGTTCGTCGTGCCGGTGACGTTCGGCGGCAGCGACTGGGGTCTGCTGGCGATCGACGGGACCGTCGAGACGCGCGCGACGCAGCCGCGTGACCGCTTCAACCACTGGGCGGCCCTGCTGGCCGTGGCCCTCGACCAGGAGCGTCTGCTGGGCTCGCTGCGCGAGCAGCGCAAGGCGCTCGAGCAGGCGGCGGCTCGTGAGCGTGCGCTGGCCGACACGGTCAGGGAGAGCGAGGAGCGCTACGCGCTGGCGTCGATGGCCGCGCACGACGGCACGTGGGACTGGGACGTGTCCGCGGGCACCGTGTACTACTCGCCGCGCTGGAAGCAGACGCTCGGCTACGCGGAGGACGTCATCGGCGACCAGCCGTCGGAGTGGCTGGAGCGCGTCCACCCGGCCGACCGTGACGAGCTCTCGGCGGCGATCGCGGCCCAGCTCGCGGGCTGCGGGACGCCGCTGGAGCTCGAGCACCGCGTGCGCACGCAGTCCGGGGACTACCGCTGGATGATGTGCCGTGCCGTGACGGTGCTGGACGACGCCGGCTGCCCCGCCCGCCTGGTCGGCACGCTCGTCGACGTCACGGAGCGCAAGGAGGCGGAGATCGCCTTGCAGCGTGATGCGCTGCACGACCCCGAGACCGGCCTGGTCAACCGGCTGCTGTTCCTCGACCGGCTCGGCGCCGCGCTGCTGCGCTGCCGGCGGTCGGCCGGCTACGACTGCGCGATCGCGCTGGTGCGCGTCGTGGACGGCGGGGGTGTCTCGCGCGACGACGACCACGCGCCGGACGTGCACCGCGAGGTGGTGCGGCAGCTGCGGCGGCCGCTGCGCGAGGGCGACACCACGGCGCGCACGGGTGAGGACGACTTCGCGATCCTCGTCGACGACGTCGGCGCCGGGGGGATGCCCGACCGGCTGACGGAGCTCCTCGAGCGGCTGCGTCGCGAGATCGGTCCGCGCATCTCCATCGGCGTGCTCGGGTCGGTCCGCGGCATGCGGGACGTCAACGAGGTCCTGCGCGAGGCGGACATCGTGCTGCTGCGCGGCCAGATGCGCAGCGACCCACGCAACACGGCCGTGCGCTGACCCTCTGCGCTCAACCTGTGCGCTGACCGCGTGGGCCGAGACGGCGCCGGGGACGACGAAGGGGCACCACCGTGAGGTGG
>NZ_JACSQV010000001.1:253610-263988 GCF_014836445.1 Cellulomonas avistercoris | reverse complement strand
GGGCGCCCCCCCCCGGGGGGGGGGCCCCCTTCGTCGTACGAGAGGCGTCAGGCGTGCGTGCGGTGCACGCGCTCGCCGCGCGACGGGCCGCGCGTGGCCTGGGGGCCGGTGTCGAGGCGGATCCGCAGCGGGCGGCCCGCGACGCGCGTGCGTCCGAGGCGGTCGACCACCTCGGGCGTCAGGCCGTCGGGGATGTCGACGAGCGCGAAGCTGCCGAAGATGTCGATCTTGCCGACGTCCTTGCCCGTGAGGCCGCCCTCGCCGGTCAGCGCGCCCACGAGCGCGCCCGGCTGCAGGCCGTCGCGCTCGCCCACGGCGACGCGGTAGCGCGCACGTCCGCTGGGGCCCGTCGTGCCGGGTCGGCGGCGGTTGCCGGCGACCGCGCCACCGCGGGTGTCCTCGGAGCGGGCCTCGCGGGCGCGGCGCACCGCGTCGTCGAGGTCCTCGAGCTCGGCGGCCGCCGCGGGCCCCTCGTCGCCGACCGCGAGCGCTGCGACGGCGGTGAGCAGGTCCAGCGGGTCGAGCTCGGGGTGCGCGGCGAGGTGCTCGCGCACGGCCTCGCCGACGACGTCGAGACGGCCGGCCTCCATGCGTGCCGCGGTGCGGTTCAGCAGCGCGGTCGCTCGGTGCGCGCTCACCTGCGCGGGCGTCGGGATGGTGATCTCGATGAGCGGCGTGCGGGTGGTGCGCTCGATCTGGCGCAGACGCGGACGCTCGCTCGGCGTGACGAACGTCAGCGCCTCGCCGGACCGCCCCGCGCGACCGGTGCGGCCGATGCGGTGCACGTAGGCCTCGGGCTCACGCGGCAGGTCGAGGTTGACGACCAGGCCGATGCGCTCGACGTCGAGGCCGCGGGCCGCGACGTCGGTCGCGACCAGCACGTCCAGGGCACCGGAGCGCAGCCGCTCGACGATCCGTTCGCGGTCCGACTGGGCGACGTCACCGCTGATGTGGGTCGCGGCGATGCCGCGCTGCACCAGGGCGTTGCCGATCTCCTCGGCCGCTTCGCGGGTGCGCACGAAGACGATCGCCGCGTCCGCGTCGCTCACCGCGAGCACACGGGCGAGCGCGCCTGCCTTGTGGCGGTAGGGCACGACGGCGAAGGTCTGGCGCACGGAGTCGACCGTGGACGACTGGCGCGTGACGGACACCGACACCGGGTTCACGAGGTGCTTGTCGGCGACGCGGCGGATCTGGGTCGGCATGGTCGCGGAGAAGAGGGCGACCTGACGGCCGGCCGGCGTGCCGGACAGGACCTTGTCGACGTCCTCCGCGAAGCCCATCCGCAGCATCTCGTCGGCCTCGTCCAGGACGAGGAAGCGCACGTCCTCGAGGCGCAGCGTGCGCCGCTCGATGTGGTCGATGACGCGTCCGGGGGTGCCGACGACGACCTGGGCGCCGCGTGCCAGCGCACGCTGCTGGGGGAGGTACGGGGACCCGCCGTAGACGGGGACGACCTGCAGGCCCGGCATGTCGGCAGCGAAGGTGGTGATGGCGTCGGCGACCTGCATCGCGAGCTCACGCGTCGGGGTCAGCACGATGACCTGCACGGCGGCGATGGCCGGGTCGATCGACTGGAGGATCGGGAGCCCGAAGGCGGCCGTCTTGCCGGTGCCCGTCTGGGCGACACCGACGACGTCGCGGCCCGCGAGCAGCGCGGGGATCGTCTGCTCCTGGACCGGCGTCGGGGCGGTGAAGCCGAGGCGCTCGACCGCGGAGAGGATCCGGGGGTCGATGCCCAGGTCCGCGAAGCTGGCCGCGGGGGCAGGGGTCGTCGTGGGCAGGGCAGCAGGCATGGGGGTGCTCATGGATCACCGTTCGGTGGCAGCGGGGGAGAGCCGGGCGTCATGACGACGACCCGGACGTCGCTCACCCCGAACCAGACCACGCGCTGCTGTCAGCGGCGCGTGCACGTGAACGAGAAGGGAGGTGGTTGCCGTACGACCGGCAGACCGCCCTACGAGAGGGGATGCGACACGACTCCAGATGTCCTGGACACAGTACCTGCTGCTGGACCCCGACGGGCGGCGAGCCGGGGTGACCTCCCGCACAGGGGCGCCGGGCCCGGCGGTCACCCGAGGCCGCGGGCGCGACCTTCGATGGCCGGGCACCTGTCCTGCACGACCACGAGACCCGCTGCGCGTGCGCGCGCCACGGCCTCGTCGGCGTGCACGCCCAGCTGCAGCCACACGGCCCGCGCGCCGACCTCCACCGCCTCGTCGACCACCGCGGCCGCCCGTGCGCTGTTGACGAAGACGTCGACCACGTCCGGCGCGGCGGGGAGGTCGCGGAGGCGGGCGTAGCCGCGGGCACCGTGGACCGTGGGGGCGCTCGGGTGCACCGGCACGATCGTGTGCCCCAGCGCCTGGAGGTAGGCGGACACGCCGTGCGCCGCTCGGGCGCGGTTGGTGGACAGCCCGACGACGGCCCACGTGGCGGGCGTGCGCAGCAGCTGGTCGACGGCCTCGGTGTCCTCCATGGCACGAGCCTGCCACCGGCGCGCCGGCACCGCCGTGGGCCGCACGTCCGGGTGACCCGCCGTCGCGGGGCCCGCGCCGCGAGCCGGGGGCCCGGACACCGCGACATAGGATCGCGACCAGGACGACGACGGGGGAGGGCGTGAGCCAGGACGTACCGGTCAGCACGCGTGTGCTCACCGTTCCCAACGCGATCAGCCTCGTGCGCCTGCTCATGGTGCCGGTGTTCGCGTGGCTGGTCGCGCAGGGCCACGACGCGTGGGCCCTCGCCGTGCTGCTGCTCTCGGGCGCCAGCGACTGGCTCGACGGCGTGCTGGCACGCCGTATGCACCAGGTCACGCGGCTCGGCCAGATGCTCGACCCGGCGGCGGACCGGCTGTTCATCCTCGTGACGCTGGTCGGCCTCGCGTGGCGGGGCGTCGTGCCGCTGTGGCTCCTCGTGGTGCTGGTCGTGCGCGACGTCGTGCTCGCCGTGATGCTCGTCGTGCTGGCGCGATCGGGCTACCCGCCGCTGCGCGTGCACCTGGCAGGCAAGGCCGGCACCTTCGCGATCATGTACGCGTTCCCGCTCCTGCTGCTCTCGGAGTGGCCCGCCCCGGTGGGCCTCGTGGCCGGGGTCCTGGGCTGGGCGTGCGCGCTGTGGGGGGTCGGCCTGTACTGGTTCGCCGGTGCGCTGTACCTCGCCCAGGGTGCGTCGATCATGCGTCGTGACGCGCGGGCCGCGCGGACGGCGAGCGCGGCGTGAACCCCCGGCACGCGGTCCCCGCCCCGCAGCGTGCGGCGGACGAGTCGATGACGCTGATCAACGAGGTGTACCGGCGCCCGCTCGATCCCGGCTACCAGGACGTCGCGGCACGCCGCGCGGCGGGGACCGCACCGGCGCGGACGGTCCGGGGCGGGGCCGCGCTGCTGGTGCTGGCCGTGCTGCTCGGCGCGTTCGCCACGACCGCCGCGGTCGCGCTGCGCCGTCCGGCGCCCGCCGTGCTCGAGGCGCGGACCCTGCTGGAGGCGGAGATCCGTGAGGGCACCTCGCGCGCGGACGACCTGCGGCGCGCGAACGCGGCCATGTCCGCGCAGATCGCCCAGCTGCAGGGTGACGCCGCCTCGACCGACGACCCCGAGCTGTTCGCCCAGCTGCAGCGCGACGCGGTGGGGGCGGGTGTCGTCGCCGTCACCGGCCCCGGCCTGCGCATCGAGCTCACGGACGGCGACCCCGGGAGCGGGACGGCACCGAACGACGGCAGCGAGCTCGTCCAGGACCATGACCTGCAGGTACTCGTCAACGGGCTGTGGGCAGCCGGCGCCGAGGCCGTCGCCGTCAACAACGAGCGCCTGACCACCACGACCGCGATCCGCAGCGCCGGTGCGGCGGTCCTCGTGGACAGCACCGCGCTGAGCAGCCCGTACCGGGTCGAGGCCATCGGCGACGCCGCGACGATGCAGACGCGTCTGGCACGGCTGCCCGCGGGGCAGCACCTGGCGTCGCTCTCGCAGTACGGCATCGAGGTCCGCGTGACCGCGCAGCGCGAGCTCCTGCTCGCGGGACGCGGCCAGCTCGTGCTGCGCTCCGCCGACGTCCTCGGTGACGGTCCGCAGGCCGGTGAGGCGGAGCCGCCCCCGGCCTCCACGACGACGTCGGGGGCGCAGGACCTTGGGGCGAGGTCGGGGGATGTGGCAGTGTCAGGGCGACGCGACGGAGAGGAGACCCGGTGATCGCAGTGATCGGGCTCGTGCTCGGTGTGCTCGCGGGCCTGCTCATCGAGCCGACCGTCCCCGCCAACCTGCAGCCCTACCTGCCCATCGCCGTCGTCGCCGCGCTCGACGCCCTCTTCGGCGGGCTGCGCGCCTACCTCGACGGCATCTTCGACGAGCGGGTGTTCCTCACCTCGTTCCTGTCGAACGTCGTGGTGGCGGCGCTCATCGTGTTCCTCGGCGACCAGCTGGGCGTCGGGTCGCAGATGACGACCGCCGTGATCGTCGTGCTCGGCATCCGCATCTTCTCCAACGCCGCGTCGATCCGCCGGCACCTGTTCAAGGCATGACGCACGAGGACGGCACGCGCCCCGACCCGCTCGGACCGTCCGACCCGGACGGCCTGCCCGACGACGGGCCGATGATCGACCCGCGCGACCCGCTGGGCATCGGAGACCTGCCCCCCGACGAGCCCGAGCAGGGTGACGCCTCTCCGGAGGACGTCGACCCGCCGGAGGACGTCGACGCGCAGGAACCGGCCGGCCGGTCCGCCCAGCCGCAGGCCGAGGTGACGCCGGGTCACGGGGCGGTCGTGGACGAGCCCGGGGGCGAGCCGCGTGACGACGAGGTCCACAGCAGCCAGGAACAGAGCAACGAGGTCCACAGCGACGAGGAGCAGAACCACCACGGCCCCGTCGCCGACGAGTCGCAGCCCGACGAGGCCCGCGACGGCGAGCCGACCGACCACCCGCAGCCCGACCATGCGCCGAGCCCTGACGAGCAGGACCCGACGGCCGTCGTGGCACCGGGCGCGCCGCCGCAGGACGCTGCCGTCGGCCGCGAGCCCGCCGTGGCCCCCGCGGCGACGCCCGTCCGTCCGCCACGGTCGGGCTGGACGAGGCTCGGGCACGCGATGCGGCCGCGGACCACGCAGGGCCAGCTCATCACCGCCGGGCTGTGCGCGTTGCTGGGCTTCGCCCTCGTCGTGCAGGTCCGCCAGGCGACCGACACGCAGCTGGGTGCGCTGCGCCAGAACGACCTCGTGCGGCTCCTCGACGAGACGAGCACGCGCACGGACGAGCTCGAGCGCGAGTCCCTCGACCTGCAGCGCGAGCGCGACGAGCTGCTGTCGGGCTCGGACCGCCAGCAGGCCGCGCTGGACGCCGCGCGCCGGACCGCCGCGATGCAGGGGATCCTCACGGGCCGGCTCCCGGCGACGGGCCCCGGAGTGCGCATCACCCTGACGGAGCCGGACGCCGAGATCCGGCCCGCGACGATGCTGCACGTGCTCGAGGAGCTGCGGAACGCGGGTGCGGAGGCGATGGAGCTCAACGGCCGGCGCATCATCGCCAGCAGCGCCTTCACCGGCGCGCGCGGTGCGATCGAGCTCGACGGCGTGACCCTGGAGTCGCCGTACCGGTGGACGGTGATCGGTGACCCCGACACCATCGCCCCGGCGCTCGAGATCCCCGGCGGGGCGATGGCGCAGGTGCGCAAGGACGGCGGGCGGGGCACGGTCGAGAAGTCCGACCGCGTCGAGGTCACGGCCGTCCGGGTCCTGCCGGAGCCCGTGCACGCCTCACCGGTCGCCGACGAGCCCTGATCGCGGGGCGCGTCCTGCAGCCGGCCGCCGGGCGGTTTCCCGGTGCGCTGTCACCCGACCAGCGCTGCCCGCGTGCTGCGCATGCGCGCCGACACCGCATAGGGTGAGTCCCGCAAGGCTGGGTCGACGGCGAGCGCGCTCGCACGATGTGCCCGCGACCGACACGGGAGGTGTGCGCATGAGCGACGAACGACGGGCGCCGGACGGCGTTCTGCCCGCCTACCGGGGCGACGGCCCGGACACGACGGTCAGCTTCGGCTCGCTGGAGCCGACCGACCCGGAGGCGCCCCCGGTCGGTCTGACGGGGGACGAGGCCGCAGCGGTCCACGCGCTGCCCCCCACGTCCGCCCTCCTGCTCATGCAGCGCGGCCCGAGCGCGGGAGCACGGTTCCTGCTCGACGCGGAGCGGACGACCGCGGGCCGCAGCACCAGCGCCGACATCTTCCTCGACGACGTGACGGTCTCGCGCAAGCACGCCGAGTTCGTGCGCGACGGCCAGCAGTTCGTCGTGCGCGACATCGGCTCGCTCAACGGCACGTACGTGAACCGGGCGCGCATCGACGCGGCCACGCTGCGCCCCGGGGACGAGGTGCAGATCGGCAAGTACCGGATGACGTTCCACCCCAGCCCTCACCGTGACGCCTCCTGAGCGCGCCGTGAGCGCGGCGGCCGAGCAGGCTCCCGCCGCGAGCGGGTCGGAGCCCTGGCCCCGGGGGATCTCGCGGCGTGCCTCGATGCGCATCTCGGACGTCCTGGCGGCGCTGCGCATCGAGTTCCCCGCGGTGACGACGTCGAAGCTGCGCTTCCTCGAGGAGCAGGGCCTCGTCGACCCGGTCCGCACACCCTCCGGCTACCGCCAGTACTCGCCGGCGGACGTCGAGCGGCTGCGCTTCGTCCTCGCGCAGCAGCGCGACCGGTACATGCCGCTGCGGGTCATCGGTGAGCGCCTCGCGGCGCTCGACGCGGGGGAGGACGAGGAGTCGCCCGTGCGCGCGCGCCTCGCGACGCGCGACGGGGTCGCTCCGACGGCCGACCGGCTCACGGCCGAGCGCCTGGCGCAGGATGCCGGCGTCGAGGTCGACCTCGTCACCGAGCTCGTCACGCAGGGCGTCCTGCGCCCGGGTCCCCGCGGCGTGTTCGACCCGTGGGCGCGTGAGGTCGTCGCGGTCGCGGCGTCGCTCGCCGACCACGGCATCGACCCGCGCCACCTCCGCACGTTCCGTGCGGCGGCCGACCGCCAGGCCGATCTCGTCGAACAGGTCGTCGCACCCTGGCGCGGCCAGCGCAGCGTCTCGTCCCGCGCGCGTGCCGGCACGCTCGCCGCCGAGGTGGGCGAGCTGTGCGCGCGCATGCACACGGCGCTGGTGCGTTCGGCGGTGCACGACCTCGCCCCCTGACGTCGGTCCGCCCTCGCGCCCGACGCGCGCTGTCCCGGGCAGACGCCGCGGGCGGCACGACGTAGCGTGTCCACGTGGGCGTCGAACCCGAGATGGTGCCGGTGGAGGTCGTCGGTGTGCGTACGCACCTGGCCGACGACGAGATCGTCGTGCTGCTGCTCGACCCCGACGCGGCACTGCTCGTGCCGATCCTCATCGGGCCGGCCGAGGCGTCGGCGATCGCCGCGGCACAGGCGGGGATCGTGCCGCCGCGGCCGATGACGCACGACCTGCTGCGCGACGCGCTGGTGGCGGCCGGCGCACCGGTCGACCACGTCGAGATCAACGGGCTCGAGGACGGGGTCTTCCACGCCGCCCTGGTGCTGGCGTCCGGGCGCCACGTCGACTCGCGCGCGTCGGACGCGATCGCCGTGGCCCTGCGCTTCGCGTGCCCTGTGCTGTGCTCGGCGGAGGTGGTCGCGCTGGCCGGCGTCGAGATGCGGCCGGCGGCGAGCGAGGACGACATCTCCCAGTTCCGGGAGTTCCTCGACCACGTGTCGGCCGAGGACTTCGAGACGGGGCACGACCCCGGGACGGACGACGGGGCCCAGGACGTCTGATCCGATCGGGTGAAGAACCTCGACCTCCACCTGAAGGTGAGACGCTCGCGACCGACACGCCGGGGCGCGCTCGTTGCGCCCCCGACCCCGCAGGCCTAGCGTGGCGGAAGAACCAGCACAGTGCGGCGCCTCACGGGTGTCGCCGAGGGAGGGCCCCGTGATCCGCAACGAGAGTGCCGACGAGTCCGGCACGATCCCGCAGCACGCGCAGGGCCTGCTGTTCGACGACGACCTGCCGGACCTGGACGTCACGACGGGGTACCGCGGCCCGACCGCGTGCCGCGCCGCGGGCATCACGTACCGCCAGCTCGACTACTGGGCGCGCACGGGGCTCGTGGAGCCCTCCGTGCGACCCGCGACGGGTTCGGGGACGCAGCGCCTCTACTCGTTCCGCGACATCCTCGTGCTCAAGGTCGTCAAGCGGCTGCTCGACACGGGCGTCTCGCTCCAGCAGATCCGCGCGGCGGTCGGCCACCTGCGGGAGCGGGGCGTCGACGACCTCGCGCAGATCACGCTCATGTCCGACGGTGCCAGCGTCTACGAGTGCACGTCCCCGGACGAGGTGATCGACCTGGTGCAGGGCGGCCAGGGCGTGTTCGGCATCGCCGTGGGCCGCGTGTGGCGCGAGGTCGAGGGGACGCTGGCCGCGCTCCCGAACGAGCGCGCCGACGACGACGCACCGGTCGCCTCGACGGCGCCCGACGAGCTCGCGCTGCGCCGACAGGCTCGTACGGCCGGCTGACTCGCGGTCCCGGCCCCCTTCCGGGCTCGTCTCGGCGTGCCCGCACCGGGACGGCCGGGCGGCAACCGGGGGAGCGGGCCCTCAGCGACGCGGTGCGCGCACCGCGCGGTCGAGCAGCTGGTCGAACACGTCGGCCAGCTCCGCCGCGGCGGCACCGGGCCACACGTGCACCGGCTGGGCGGCGCCCTGCGCCTGCTGCAGCGCGGCACGCTCCGGGATGCTCGGGGTGAGCACCAGGGGCCCGTACAGCGTCTGCAGCTCCTGCAGGCGGTACGCCTGCTCGACCGAGCGCGCCCGCACCCGGTTGACCACGATGCCCAGCGGCTGCAGCGCGGGCGCGGGTCCGCGGCGCAGCTCGTCGATCGTGCGCATCGCCCGGCCGACGGCCATGACCGCGAACAGCCCGGGCTCCGTCACCACGACGGCACGGTCGCACGCCGTCAGGCCGGTGCGCGTGAGCCCACCCAGCGACGGCGGGCAGTCGACGAGGACGAGGTCGTACCCCTCGACCCAGGACAGCGCGTAGCGCAGCCGGTCGGCGTCCGAGTCGTCGATCCGGTCGTGCAGCACCGAGCGCTCGGACCCGACGAGCACGTCGAGGCCGTGGTCGGCCCACGTCGACGGGACGGTCGCGGCGGCGACGGACTGCGCGGAGGGTGCGTCCAGCACGGACGCCACGTCGCCCTGCGCGGCCACCGTCCCGAGCGCCATCGTCGAGTCCCCCTGGGGGTCGAGGTCGACGACGAGGGTCCGTAGACCGCGCTCCAGTGCGGCCGAGGCGAGCCCCAGCGTCACGGAGGTCTTGCCCACTCCACCCTTGAGGCTGCACACACCAACGACCAGCACGCGGCAACCGTAGCGGGGTGAGGCGCCGCTCACGAAAACGGCGCGCCCCCGGTGCCTCCCGGCGCCACGAACGGCTCATGGTTCCGGACCCCGGTGCCCTGATCTGCACCGGCACGGGCGGTATGACGTTCACCCGGCCCCGCCCCGGCCACGTCGGCACCGGTCGCCGGTCCGCACGGCTGCGGCTAGCGTGGTCGCGCCGTGAGGAGGCCCAGATGACCGAGTCGTTCGACGACGCGCAGGTGCCCGAGCTGGAGTACGACGAGACGATCCCGCCGCGACCCGAGGAGGAGGTCGCCGACGCCGCGCGCGCCACCCCCGACCCCGCTGGGCACGGGGGAGACGCGGCCCTGACCGCGGGCGACGACGTCCTGCAGGCGGACTCGCACGGCGTCGGGACGGACCTGCCGACGGCCCACCGGGTCGACTGAGCGCGTCACGAGGAGTGGCGGGACGCGGATGCGGCATGCTGAGGCGGTGCAGATCCGACGCGTCGACGAGGACGACTGGCAGACCGTTCGTGACGTGAGGCTGCGTGCGCTGCGCGAGTCGTCGGACGCGTTCGGGTCGTCGCTCGCCCGTGAGGAGCGCTTTGCCGAGTCGCACTGGCGGATGCGGCTGCGCACCAGCACCACGTGGGTGGCCCTGGACGGGTCGGGGGAGCCGCGCGGCCTGGTCTCGCTCGTGCAGGAGCCCGGCTCACCGGAGGACGACCGGCACGTCGTGTCGCTGTGGGTGGCACCGGAGGTGCGGCGCCAGGGGATCGGCTGGTCCCTGCTGGACGCGGCGGTGCGCGGGGGAGCCGACCAGGACGCGGCGACCGTGTCGCTGTGGGTCGTGGACGACAACGCGTCAGCGGTCGACCTCTACGTGCGTGCGGGGTTCACGCGCACGGGTGAACGTCAGGTGCTGCCGCGGGACCCCGACCGCACCGAGGAGCGGTACGTGCGCCACACCGCCCCCGGCGGGCTGGCGGGCTGAGACCGCGTCGGGGGGGGGGGGGGGGGGGGGGGGGGGGGGGG